>PGZZ01000002.1 GCA_002841545.1 Firmicutes bacterium HGW-Firmicutes-16 | reverse complement strand
AATCGTAGTTATTATCCTACAATTGGGGGCTATCTTACAATGTCCGTTTTTCTTGGTTCAGTGCATATCATACCGTCTAACATTTGGGGTGCACTTCAGGTGATACGGAGCCTGTTTTTTTGCGGCGATAGACTTCCGTGCTCCGCTGGATAACAGAAAGCCCCGGTTTTACCCGGAGCTTAGCTGCTTGAGAGAGGATTATATTATAGAGGGGAGAAAAGAATCTTAGTTGGAGTTCAAAGAGTTGACATTCATTTCTTTCTCCTTGAGCATGTCTTTATGATAAAACACACTTTTGTACTCGTTATGAATATAATGTGAAAAGTTTATGAACTTATACATTAATTTGGAATGGTTTTTTATTTCATCCTGACGGTGAACATGAAGTCCGTTACACCGTCACGGCTTGTGACCGTTATATCCTCATTATGGTTATTGAGAATGGTCTTAACGATTGAAAGTCCAAGCCCTACGCCGTCGCGGTCAAGACTTCTCGATTTATCGGTTTTGTGGAACCTGTCAAAGACAAAGGGAAGCTCCGAAGGCGCTATTGTCTCGCCGTGGTTCTTAATTGAAACAAAAGCCTTGTTGTTCTGCTTCCAAAGCGAAATTCTGAGAGTGGAGCCTTTTTCCGAAAACTTTATTGCGTTATCAAGCAGATTATAGACTACCTGCGTGATGGAATCCTCATCGCCGCGGACGATGATACTCTCTTCGGGAAGCTGGCAGTCAACATCGAGTCCGCGCTGCGTAATCTTATTCTCAAAGTTAATGAGGGTGCGCATAATGACCTCGGAAAGGTCGAAGCTTCGGGCAAGTAGCGCAACCGTGTCGACGGATTGAATCTTACTCATTTGCAGCATCTGCCTCACAAGACGGGAAAGACGCTTAGTCTCGCTTGAAATCGTGGCGAGGTATTTGTCCTGGTCGTCCTTCGGGATGGTACCGTCCAGTATGCCGTCTGCAAAGCCGGCGATCGTAGTCATAGGGGTTTTAAGCTCATGTGAAATGTTTGCGATAAATTCGCTTCTAAGATGTTCGGACTTTTCCAGAGATTCAGCCATCAAGTTAAAGGACTCGGTGAGCTCTCCAATCTCGTCCTCACGGCCCTCGTCCGCAACGCGGGCGGAAAAATCGCCGTGTGCAAAGCGTCTGGCGGCAGATGCCATCTCTAAAAGAGGCTCTGACTGGCGCTTGGAGTTGTAATAGGATAGAATGACAGCGAGCAGCATGACTATAAGTGCCGTTGACACAAAGACCGTGGACGCAGTACCCCACGCGGCGATAATCTCTGTGCAGTCCGAACCGACAAAAACATATGCCGCCACCATGTTGTTATCGACCGTTACCGGCAACGCTACGATATAATAAGGTCGGTTATTATATAGATTCTCCAGCGTGGTGAGTTTTTGGAACTTGCCGTTCCTATACAGCTCTTCCATTATGCTATTGCTTATCTGTTTGCCGATGTAGGGGGAAACGATGTCCATATCGGAGCTTGAAACAATAGCACCATGAGTGTCGGTAATAAAGATTTCGTTTCCGGTGCTCTTTGCAAGAGAGCTAATTATAAGACGAAGATACCAGGCGTTAAGGTCGCTGTTCTCCTCCAAAAAAGCGGAAGCGGCCTTCGAGACCTCAGTTGCGCCCAGCTCAATGCTGTCGCGCTTTTGATTGAGAGCAAAAGAGCGCCCGAGTATGACTATGGACGTTCCCAGAACGAAGAAGCTGATAACGACTAGCATAGCCGTCATTACAAAGTTTTTAAAGTATATGCTTTTCAATCGTCTATCTCTCCTCAAGGCGCAAAACGGCCTTCGTCGGCCGTTTCGTCTTTATCTATTATACTTTTTCGTCAAGCTCGAACTTATAGCCCACGCCCCAGACGGTCTTGAGCGTCCACTGCTCGGAAACTCCCTCGAGCTTTTCACGAAGACGCTTCACATGGACGTCAACAGTGCGGGAATCGCCGAAATAATCAAAGCCCCAAACCTCGTCCAGAAGCTGATTGCGGGTGTAGACCCTGTTTGGAGTCGAGGCTAAGTGGAACAAAAGCTCCATTTCTTTCGGAGGAGTCTCGACCTTTTTTCCATCGACAATGAGTTCATAGGAATCAAGGTTAATTATTAGCTTTTCAAAGGTGAGCTTCCTCTCGCCGGATTTTTCTTCCGGTTCCGTTCTGCGCATAACTGCGTGGATGCGGGCAAGAAGCTCCTTAACCTCGAAAGGCTTGACTATGTAGTCGTCGGCACCCATTTCGAGACCGTTCACCTTGTCAAAGGTCTCGCCCTTGGCGGTCAGCATTATGATGGGAGTTTTAGATGTTTCGCGAACCTTCCGGCATACCTGCCAGCCATCCAGAACGGGCAGCATGATGTCGAGAAGAATCACGTCGGGGTTTTCGGTAAGAGCGTAACGGACTCCCGTTCCTCCGTCCGAAGCTTTAATGATGTCGAAACCGTCCTTTTCGAGATACAGGCGTAAGAGCTCCGCAATATTAGCGTCGTCTTCTATGATTAAGGCTTTTTTAGACATGAAAACACGTCCTTCCGAATATGTTATATTTTTTATACCATAGCCGCAAAGCGGCGTTATGATATATAGATATAATAAAATATGATGTTTGCTTGAAAACATTATATATTATTAAATACATTATACCAGTGGATTATATAAATAGATTAACAAAATGTAAAAAACGCACTGAAAATGGAGAGTTTAGCAATAAAAATATGGGAATATGGCTCTGTGCAAAAAATGCACAGGCATTTTGCTAATTGCGCTTGCTTTATCTCACTAATGTGGTACAATGTTTTTGCGACATGCAACACCCATAATATTGGAGGAAATGAAATGAAAAACATTAAAACTGTTATAGTCCTACTGCTTGCAATGGCAATGTGCGTTGGACTTCTGTCAGGCTGCGGCACAAAGCCGACAGCCGAGAGCGAAGCCCCCAACGCAAGCGCAGCAGCATCCGCTCCGGCAGAGCGCACCGTGTTCACAGTCGGCTTTGACGCTAGCTTTCCACCCTATGGCTATACCGACGATAACGGCGAATATGTCGGCTTCGATCTTGATTTAGCCGCAGAAGTCTGCGCAAGAAACGGCTGGGAGCTCATTAAAAAGCCCATCGACTGGGACAGCAAGGACATGGAGCTTGAAAGCGGAACTATAGACTGCATCTGGAACGGTTTTACAATTAACGGACGTGAAGATAAATACGAATGGACCGAGGCTTATGTCGATAACTCTCAGGTTATAGTTGTAGCGGCAGATTCCGGAATCACAGACCTCGCGGGACTCGCTGGCAAGAACGTTCTCGTTCAGGCAGATTCTTCGGCTCTCGCTTCACTCACTGACGAAACCAATGAAAAAAACCTTGCTCTTGCAAAGAGCTTTGCTAGCCTTACGGAAGTTCCCGATTATCTTACAGCATTCATGTCGCTCGAATCCGGCGCGGCGGATGCTATTGCACTTGACATCGGCGTTGCGCAGTATGAGATCGCTCAGCGCGGAGATAAGTACATAATGCTGGAAGAGCCTATCTCAATTGAGCAATACGGCGTTGGCTTCAAGCTCGGCAACAAAGAGCTTCGCGATCAGGTTCAGAAGACTCTGGATGAAATGGTCGCGGACGGAAAATTCATCGAAATCGCAAAGACATGGAAACTTGACGAGGCTGTCTGCATAGGCAAATAAGAAATTTAGAGATTCGAGAACTATATATTCAGATAAAGCGTGGGCGGAAAATATTTCCGCCCGCTTTACCTGTTCTAGCTCCCTTTACTGCTTAAAACGGAGGATAAAGTATTGGACATAGCCGCAATGCTGTTAAGACTTAGCGAGGGCATGCTGCGAAGCGTGACAATTTTTGGACTGACCCTAGTGTTTTCACTTCCACTGGGGCTTCTGGTAGCATTCGGGCGTATGTCCAAATGGACGCCCTTTACCTGTCTGGGGGAGTGTAAAAGCGGATTCCTACGTAAGATCGCAGGCTTTAAGCCGGTGCAGCTAATAGTGAAAATCTATATCTCCATTATGCGTGGAACGCCGCTTATGCTTCAGCTTATGGTTGTCTATTTCGGACCATGGTTTATCTTCGGCATAAAAATATCTCTGGCATATAATTTCTATGCTGTCATAATTGCATTTGTAATTAACTATGCAGCATATTTTGCGGAAATATACCGCGGCGGTATTGAATCGATGTCAAAAGGACAGTATGAGGCAGCAGAAGTTTTAGGCTACAGCAAAGCTCAGACCTTTTTCAAGATAATAATGCCGCAAATGTTTAAACGCATTTTACCGTCTGTAACAAATGAAGTTATCACACTTGTAAAGGACACATCGCTTGCCTTCGTCGTCGCTTACGCGGAGATGTTCACTGTTGCAAAGCAGATTGCCGCCAAGGAGAGCTCAGTGATGCCCTTTGTAGGCGCCGCAGTTTTCTACTATGTGTTTAACCTCATTGTTGCGCTTGCGATGGAAAAAGCTGAAAAAAGCGTCTCATATTACCAGTAGGGAGGGAGAGAAATGAACGAAAACATTATTCTGGACGTTCGAAACGCCAAAAAGAGCTTCGATGAGCTTGAAGTGCTCAAAGACATCTCCCTCACGGTAAATCGGGGCGAAGTGCTTGCAATTATCGGTCCTTCCGGCAGTGGAAAATCGACGCTCCTGCGCTGTGCTACGCTGCTTGAAACGCTGGACTCCGGCTATCTTAGCTATCTCGGAGAGAAAGCCGCGGATACCGGTGTGAACGGCAGGGCGGAGTATGCTTCAAAAGCTGAACTCAAGCAAATACGCTCATATTTCGGACTGGTCTTCCAGAACTTTAATCTGTTCCCGCACTACACGGTCATGAAAAACGTAACAGATGCGCCCATTAATGTCTCCAAACGCAGCAAGGCCGAGGCTTATAAAAAAGCAAGGGAGTTGCTCATAAAAATGGGACTCGAGGATAAGGAAAACTATTATCCCTGTCAGCTCTCAGGCGGGCAGCAGCAACGAGTTTCAATCGTTCGCGCTCTCGCTATGGAGCCGCAGATTTTATTTTTCGATGAGCCGACGAGTGCGCTCGATCCTGAGCTAACGGGCGAGGTGCTCAAGGTGATACGAAAGCTTGCCGAGGAGCATATGACGATGGTCATAGTGACGCATGAAATGGCTTTCGCGCGAGCGGTTGCTGACAGGGTCATTTTCATGGACGGCGGAGTCATCGTCGAACAAGGCTCGCCTGAGGAGGTTCTGGTTAATCCCAAAGAAGAGCGTACGAAGCAGTTTCTGGCAAGATATTCGGAAGAACAGTAAAAACGAAAATCTGATGCCATGCTTTTTGCGTTGCGGGCGTTGTGGTCTTCGGCATGGAGGAACTTACAAAAGTTCCTCCTGTTTTTTAGTTGCAAGAGTTTACAAAAACCACTTGAAATGTGTAAAGGGCTATAATATTATATTACAGATATATAAAATGTCGCATAATGTCAAATTATCCGATGGTGTAGGTGAATATGAAGAAAAAAATACGCGTTATTGCGTTTGAACTCTCAATACTGTTACTAATATCAATAACCGGCTGCGGAATCGGCGGCAACAACAAATATCGCGTTGCCGACAAGCTCACGCAGCAGGAATTTTGCGTCGCATTCAGGCTTGATGACAAAGCAGGAGACACAGTCATAGCAGCGCTCAAGGTCCTTCAGGCCTCGGGCAAGGTCTCGGAGCTGTCTCTAAAGTGGTTTGGAGAAGATGTTTCGCTGCTCAAGGGTGACGAGAAAGCTCTGGACAAGCTTGACGAGGAGTTTGAAACGCGTACATTTAATATAGGCTATGACGAAGGACGTTTACCCTTTTCCGGAAAAACGAATGGGGGCATGGCAACGGGTTTTGATGTCGATCTCGCTAGGGAAGTCTGTAAGCAGCTTGGCTGGAAGGCAAAATTCCTGCCTATCGATGTTTCGCAGGCGGTTGTGGAACTGAACTCCGGCAATGTGGACTGCGTCTGGGGCGGCTTTGCCTATGACGAGGGCGACACCGACATTTACCAGTCGCCTGTCTATTTGAAAAACACAATAGTTCTCGCATCACTTCGCTCCTCGGGAGTTCGGAGTGCAGCAGGTCTAAAAGGAAAGACGCTGACTTTGAGCGAGAACGGGTATTTCAACGCTCTTTTGCAAAGCAGCAAGTCACTTTCGGAGAAACCGGAATATACCGTCAAGGTGCCGGGCGGAACCGAGGCCTGCTTCAAGGCACTGGACGACGGCTCGTGTGCCGCGATAATAACAGACCTTGCGGCGTTGGACTATTACAAATAGAGAAATACTGAATGAAATCATAAGAGCTCGGCTTTCAAAGCCGAGCTCTTTTTTGTGAGATTTTAGATTGCGGTAATCTTCGGCTTATCGTCCTCGGTCGTAATTACGATTCTGGACACTCTACCTTGGAAGCGGTCGACGATCTCAGTCGCCATAGCGTCCTCAATTTCCTTCTGGATAAGACGGCGCAGGTTTCGAGCGCCGTAGGTGAGGGAATAGCTCTTTTTGGCGAGGTATTCGATAAGCGCATCGTCATAGGTGAGCGCGACGCTCTTTTCGGTCATGGCCGCTCGCAGCTCCTCAAGCATGAGCTTTGCGATACCGCGGAAGTTTTCCTCGGAAAGGCTGTTGAAGCAGACAATTTCGTCGATACGGTTAATAAATTCGGGACGCAGGAAGTCCTTAAGGGCTTTCATCGCTCTGTCCTTGCCCAGATCGGAAACGGAACCGCCGAAGCCGACCTTACCGTCTCTTCTGTCACTGCCGGCATTTGTAGTCATGATTATAACGGTGTTTTCAAAGTTTACCGTTCTACCCTGCGCGTCAGTGATGCGACCGTCGTCAAGTATCTGCAAAAGTACGTTCATAACGTCGGGATGAGCCTTTTCTATCTCGTCAAAGAGAACTACAGAATAAGGCTTGCGACGTATTTTCTCTGTGAGCTGACCGGCCTCGTCATAACCGACATAGCCCGGGGGCGAGCCGATGATGCGTGAAACGGAGTGCTTTTCCATAAATTCGGACATATCCAAACGGATGAGCGATTCGGGTGTGTTAAACAGGTCCTCCGCCAGACGCTTAACGAGCTCCGTTTTGCCGACACCTGTGCTTCCGACGAAGATGAAGCTGACGGGCTTATGCTTAGCTGATAGCCCGATACGATTGCGCTTAATTGCAGCGCATATGGTGTCAACCGCTTCATCCTGACCGATGATGTGAGCTTTAAGGCGTGAGTGAAGCTCCGAGAGCTTTTCAAATTCGTCTTCGCGTATGCTGCTCGCGGGGATTTTCGTCCAAAGCTCAATGACACGAGCTAGGTTTTCTTCCGTAAGAGCGGGCTTGCCCTTTGCGCGCAGGCGCATTTGCTCATCGGTGAGCTGCAGGCAATGACTGCGAATTTCGGCGAGTCTTGCAAAGTTGCCGTCATTCCCGCTGTCTGAAAGAAGAAGTTCACGCTCCTTGTCAAGGTCAGCAAGCTCCTTGGTTATGGCAGACATACGCTCAATGGAGGGACTTTTTAGGTTAACGTCCGAACAGGCCTCATCGATGAGGTCGATGGCCTTATCGGGTAGGTAGCGGTCTGTAATATAGCGCTCGCTCATTATAACTGCTCTGCGGCTCATCTCTTCCGGTATCGCAACGCCGTGATATTCTTCGTAGTAATGCGCGATGCCCTTGATTATCTTGACGCTGTCCTCGATTGAGGGCTCGGCGACAATTACAGGCTGGAAACGGCGTTCAAGCGCGGAATCCTTTTCGATGTGCTTGCGGTATTCTGTAAAGGTGGTTGCGCCGATGACCTGAATCTCGCCTCTCGAAAGAGCAGGCTTCAGTATGTTCGCGGCGTTCATGCTACCTTCGGCGTCGCCTGCGCCGACTATGTTATGCACCTCGTCAATGACAAGGATGATGTTGCCCTGCTTGCGTATCTCTTCGATAAGCCCCTTCATGCGGCTTTCAAACTGACCGCGGAACTGTGTTCCGGCGACGAGAGCAGTGAGGTCGAGAAGCATGACTTCCTTATCACGGAGCTTATAAGGCACTTTCCCGTCATTGATGCGCTGAGCAAGCCCCTCCGCGATGGCGGTTTTACCGACGCCCGGTTCGCCGATGAGACAGGGGTTGTTTTTCTGGCGGCGGTTCAATATCTGAATGACGCGCTCAAGCTCTTCTTCGCGCCCGATCATATTGTCTAATAGACCTTCGCTTGCGCGCTCAGTGAGATTGATGCAGTAATTGTTCAAAAATTTAAGCTTTGCGTTGTTCCGAACAAACGGCTCCTTAGTGTCGCTTTTGGAAGAGCGGTTCTCATAAGGCTGCGGCGGCTGGGGAAATGCCGAGTTTATGGGATTAAACATACTGTCAGCTCCGAAAAGCCTGTTGAGATAGGGGAAGGTCGCTGTTTTTCCGGATTCATCGTCCGGCAAGTCGACGTTTTCGGGCTCGGAAGAAGCATCTGTTCCTCCGATGACCGCGGACATTTCATTCGTAATCGTATCAAGATCCTCGTCGGATATACCCATCTTGGCCATAATATCATCAACGGGCTTGATATGGAGCTCACGAGCGCACTTAAGGCAGAGACCTTCGTTGACGGTCTCTCCGTTTTCAATCTTGGATATGAAAATAACGGCCATATTCTTTTTACAACGAGCGCAAACGGTAGGCTGCATAAAATTAATTCTCCTTGAAAAGGTTAGCGGCTTTTTTGGCGATTATATCGTCAGAACCGCGGATAACAGATTGATTTTTAAAAACAGGGCGGTTAGAAGGGTGCGGCGCATTTCTTCCTCGGGCAGTGCCGCACCGCAGAACTTGAGCACCCATGTAATAGTCATACTAATTAGAATTCCGGTAACGGCACCTGCTATGGCGCCGCCAATTCTGTTGAGCTTATCTTTTCCCGGAATTGTGAAGCTGAGATTGAAGAGATTTCCTATTACCGTAATAATTATCACAGAAAGCAGGAAAAATAAGATGAAAATAAGACAGTAGGAAATATTATGGCACATCGCATCCACAATTGATTTAGAGAGAGATTCACCGTTTTCCTCCGATAGAGCAATTGCCTCTTCCGCCATTTTTTCCGCAACGGAGCTGTAGATGCCGATCCTTTCGTAGCTTTTGACGCAGAGATCGTGCCTAATCTCCGGATTCACTGCAAGTGCTTCGTCAACAGAAAGACCGGCGTTGGCGGTACCCAGGAGCTCATTTGCATTTTCGGTTATTATACCTTCTGTGCCGTCCATATATCCACTTACAAAAGGACGAAGCACCGGCTGCACTGCTGAAGAGAACGTGTCGCCAAGAAGATCACCCACATATAGAGATATTATTATTGCAAGTATGGTTCCTATGCACATTACAAGACCCTTTTTATAGCCGTTCCATGCACAGAAAGCAATTATTAATAGCAGAAGCGCCTCAAATACAAATCTCATACCATACCTCACCTTGCGCGGACTCATAATTCGTCCGTACTTTTTTTTACTTTGACCACCTGTCAAGTGAAGAGGGAGCGTCCATTAGCTGAATTCGCATTTTTCTCCGTAATGAGAGGAAAGAAGAAGCACACTGTCCCTTGGAAGTAGAACGGCCGAAACAAAGCCCGGAACGACATGGTTCTGTTTTTGAAGGCGAAGATCGCGGGAATATAGAGCAATATCGGATGAACCGAGAACAAGCAGCTTACCTCCCTGCGAGGCAAGTGCCACAGGTTCGGAGGAAAGTGAGGATGAGCCGCCCTGCTTGCCGCTGCTCTCGAAACTCAAGAGCGTCACGTCGCTTCCCGAAACGTACTTGCTCAGTACGACTGCCCAACAGTTTTCATTGAGCTCGTAGTCGGCAAGGTAATGGTCGCCAAAATCATAACTTGAAAGCTCTTTACCGTTTGAGCTGAAAAAGTGCATAGATTTTTCGGAAATAGTGCAGAAATTGCCACCCGCTTCGAAGCTGAGCTTGAACGCAAGCTCATCCGGTACGGAGGCGGAAGCGTATTCGTCCTCGCTGTCCATTTTGAAAATATGAACAATGCTGCCGGAGGACTCTACGCAGAGCACGGCGAGCATTGTGCTATCCGGCGAAACGGCGGCGTCGATTATATATCCGGAACCCGAATACCACTCGTAAACAGGTTCAAGAGCCGAATTGTAGACCTTCACGCTGCCCTTATATCCGGGATCCTCTCCCGCAACGGCATAATAGCCGGAGCTGTTGACAGAAACGGAGGTAATCGCGGAATCGCGATCCATATTTTTGAATTCTCCGTCCTTGTAGATACGGAGGGAATAGCCGCCCACGTCATAAAATGCACAGGTATTGTTGCTGCCGCAGACCGTGGGATTTGTCATTGAAAAAACTTCGCGGGAAACAGTGTTACCGTCCTTGTCAAGAAGCTGAAGACCTGTGGAGGACGCAACGGCAAGGCTGCTGCCCATCAGAGCGAACATTTGCTGTGAGCCGGTTTCATATGTAAAGGGTTCGTTAGACGAGACCATGTCGGCGAGGTATTCAGAACTCTTTGACAGGGAGGACGGAGCGAACCGATCCTTGTAAAGAAAAACTATGACCGCGAGTATCAGGACAAGGAGGGTCAGAATCACGGCAAGTATTCTGCGGGTGCTATTCTGTTTTGTGCGTTTGTCACTCACCATAATAATACTCCAAGCGTTCCTCTGCCTGACAGCCATTTACGGCGTCATTATAGCATATTATCTGAAATATATATAGATTATTTGTTAATAGTAATTGTTTACAAGTTTACCATTTCATCATTTCGCCTACGGCACCGTCATACCAAACGCGGGACATATAAAGTCCCTGAGGGGGCATAGTCGGCCCCGCAAGTCGGCGGTCACCGCCGTCTAGAAGAGCGGGAATATCTTCGGGTTCGATTTTTCTGAGTCCGGCGTAGACGACAGTACCCATTATAGCGCGAACCATGTTGTAAAGAAAGCCATCGGCGCAAATACGCATTGATATCATGTCGCCTTCTTTTTCTAATTCGCACCAGTAAACGGTTCGAACAGTAGTCTTGGTTTCTGTCCCGACGCTCCGCACGGCTTTGAAATCATGCGTTCCCTCAAAGAATTTCGCCGCTGCCTTCATGCGCTCGGCATCAAGATGGGAGGGGAAGAAGTAGGCGCGGCTCGTTAAAAACGGGTCGCGGATGCGTGAATTGTGAAGCTTGTAGACGTACTCTTTTTTAATACACGACTGAATCGAATTAAAATCTTCAGGCGCTTCGACTGCATCCGTTGCCGCAATATCGTAGGGCAGAAGCGCGTTTACGGCGAGGGGGATGCGGTCGGTCGGTATGGAGCACTCAGTTTTGAAATTTGCACAGTAACGCAGGGCGTGAACTCCGGCGTCCGTTCTTCCGCAGCCGACCACCTTGACTGGGTGATCACAAATTTTCGTGAGCGCCTGTTCAAGAGTTTCGGCAACAGTTATATCATATTTCTGAACCTGCCAGCCGTGGTAACTCGTCCCGTCATAAGAAAGACGCAGAGCGATATTTCTCATAATCTGCCGTCCTCTCAGAATCCGAATTGCACAAGAACGATTATGCCTGTCAGAAAGACAAGTGACGCGAAAATCGTTATGAAGTCGGACGCTTTCATGCTGAGCTTTTTCATGCGGGTGCGCCCTTCGCCGCCGTGATAGCAGCGGGACTCCATGGCGATTGCAAGCTCGTCTGCACGGCGGAAAGCACTGACGAAAAGCGGAACCAGAAGGGGCAAAAGCGCCTTGGCTCGCTCGGTCAGCTTTCCGGTCTCAAAATCAGCGCCGCGTGCCTTTTGCGCGTTCGTAATTTTGTCCGCCTCTTCGATGAGTGTGGGGATAAACCTAAGAGCTATACTCATCATCATCGCAAACTCATGCACGGGGACGTGAATCTTCTTGAGCGGGTTCAGGATAATCTCCAGCCCGTCCGTCAGCGCCATCGGAGTCGTGGTGTAGGTAAGAAGAAAGGTGCCGGTAATGAGCATCATTATGCGGAACACCATAAATAACGCCGTTTTAATACCCTCGGTAGTTATCGACAGAACCCAGAAGCTGACAAGCTCTTTGCCGCCCTTGATATAAAAAAGGTTAAGTATAGCGGTAAAGACAATTATCAGCGCAAGCGGCTTGAGCCCCTTTAAAAGCGCGGATGGCTTGATTCTGGAGACTGCCACGGAAAGACAGAGCATGAGCAGAAGTATCCCGTAAGTCACATAGGATTTCGCAACGAAAAGCGCTGCGATGTATACAATTGTACACATGAGCTTCGTGCGCGGGTCGAGCCTGTGGATAAAGCTGTTTCCGGGAAAATACTGACCTAGTGTTATATCCTTCAGCATGACGAGCCCCCCTTTTTGAGGGAAAGTATCGCGTCTCGAAGTTGAGAAACGGTGTAGCAGCACTCGGGAACATAAATAGAAAGCTCCCGAAGCCGCGTTGCTATGTCAGTTACGACAGGCACATCAAGCCCGATACTGCGGAGCCTGTCCGCCTGTGAGAAAACCTCCATGGGGCTGTCATCCATGACGATATGGCCGCCGTCGAAAACAATGAGTCTTTCGGAAATCTTTGCAATGTCCTCCATGCTGTGCGAAACGAGGATAATCGTCGCTCCGGTCGCCCTGCGGTAATCGGAGATGTTATTCAAAATACTTTCGCAGCCCTCGGGGTCGAGACCAGCCGTGGGCTCGTCCAAAATGAGCACGTCCGGACGCATGGCAATGACGCCGGCAATTGCGACCCTGCGCTTCTGTCCGCCGGAAATTTCGAGCGGAGATTTCTCAAAGAGCGATTCGGGCACTCCGACAAAACCGGCCGCCTCTCGGACTCGCTCATCAATCTCCTGTTTTGAAAGCTTCATGTTTCTCGGCCCGAAGGAGATATCTTTATATACAGTTTCCTCGAAAAGCTGATATTCGGGGTATTGGAAAACAAGTCCGACCTTGAAGCGAATCTCGTGACGAAGCTTCTTGGACGAATTTATATCGGCTCCGTCCATGAGAACCCGGCCGTTCGTCGGAAGCAAAAGTCCGTTCAGGTGCTGGACGAAGGTGGACTTCCCCGAACCGGTGTGTCCGATGAGCCCCACAAATTCCCCCTGAGCAATCTCTATATTTATATTTTCGAGCGCAACGCTTTCAAAGGGACTACCTTTGCTGTAAACGTGCGTTAACGCTTCTGTCTTTATGATTGGCATTATATCTTTTCCTTTGTTATCGAAGGGGGTTCAACTCCCCCGTGTACGGGTATTTATTTTAAAGCGGAGGAGATTGCCCGCGCACATTCCTCGACGGTAAGCGTGCCCGCAGGAAACTCAAAGCCCGCGAGCTTCAGCTCATACAGAAGCTCCGCCGTATCGGGAACTGTCAGCCCTTCGGCTTTCAGCGACTCGACATTTGAAAAAACTTCTTTCGGGGTGCCTTCGCTCACTACCTTGCCATTCGACATAACAAAAACACGGTCAGCATCGATTGCCTCGTTCATATGGTGGGTAATAAGAACTATCGTGATGCCGTTCATACGGCAGAGCCGCTTAATTGTGCCTATGACCTCGTGCCGCCCCGCGGGGTCGAGCATCGCTGTCGGCTCATCCAGCACGATACAGCGCGGACGCATAGCGATGACGCCTGCAATCGCGACACGCTGCTTCTGACCGCCGGAGAGCAGATGCGGAGCATGCAGACGATATTCGTACATATCAACGAGCTTTAATGCTTCGTCCACGCGGGCGCGAATTTCGTCAGGCGGTAGCCCCAAGTTTTCGGGTGCAAATGCAACGTCGTCTTCAACGACAGATGCAACCATCTGGTTATCGGGATTCTGGAATACCATGCCCACGGTGCGTCTGATATCGAGGAGCTTTTCATAGTCCCGCGTATCCATGCCATCTACAAAAATGCTGCCCTCGTCGGGAGTCAGGATGCCGTTCAAGTGCTTTGCGAGCGTCGATTTTCCCGAGCCGTTGTGACCTAGAATAACGACGAAAGCGCCTTGCTCTATTTCGAGCGTCGTTTTGTTCAGAACGGGCTCTTCTTCGCCCTCATAACGAAATACGACGTCTTTGACTTGGATGATTGAACTCATAGTTTTATCTTTTCCTTTATTTTGCCAGCCAGCGGCAGCTAGCTCCGCAGGGTAGGACAAGTCCTGTTTCCGAAACGGGGAGCCCTAGTTCGCGGCTTTCGCTGTGACCGCCGAATTTCTTTGTGAAAATGCTTTCGGAGATATATGTGAGTACGGAAGGGGAGAGCCCCGTTGTATAGGAATTGATGATGACAAAAAGAGGCTCGTCCGAAAGAGCGCCGGCACAAAGGCAGACGAAGTCCCAAAGATTCTCCTCGAGCTTCCATATCTCTCCGCTGGGGCCGCGCCCGTAAGAGGGAGGATCCATGATTATTGCGTCGTAGCGCTTGCCGCGGCGTATCTCGCGCTCAACGAATTTGGCGCAGTCGTCAACTATCCAGCGTATCGGAGTGCCCGCAAGACCGGAGGTGACAGCGTTTTCCTTTGCCCAGGAAACCATACCCTTTGCCGCGTCTACATGACAGACTGAAGCGCCCGCTTTGGCGCAGGCAAGAGTTGCGGCGCCCGTATAGGCGAAGAGGTTCAGAACGCTGATTGGCCGTTCGGTTTTTTTAATTGTGTTCATCGCGAAGTCCCAGTTCGTCGCCTGCTCGGGAAAGATGCCCGTGTGCTTAAAGTTCATGGGTTTTATGTTGAAGGTAAGATCTGAGTATCGAACATTCCAGCTCTCGGGAAGATTGCTCTTTTCCCAGTGACCGCCGCCCTCGGAGCTGCGGCTGTATTTTGCCGAAGGTCTCATCCACGCCGGATTCGTCTGCGGCGTTTCCCAAATCGCCTGAGGATCCGGACGCACTAGTATCTGGCTGCCCCAGCGCTCAAGCCGCTGACCGTTCGAGCAGTCGATAAGTTCATAGTCTTTCCATTTGTCCGATATCCACATAGCTAACCCTCGCAAAATTATGCCTGATAAAATCAGTTATTCGAAGAATTATATCATTAAACAATAAAAGGGTCAATCGTTTCCGAGACTAAGGTTTTAACGAGTACGATGCTTGTCACTGGGTATTCCAAACCTTGCTGCCATTGACGATGTTCTATGTTATGTGCATAATGATGATCAGAGCACCGGACGTTCTGCCGGACGAGCAGGAAGAACCGGACGAGCCAGAACAGCCTTGAATTAGCTGTACTTATTGGCAAATAATTCTATTAAATTGGTCTGAGCGGGGGCAAAAAACTGCTTCCGCTTTTTTCCCCGAAATAGGTCAAAATAAAAGTCGAAAATATGCAAAATAATTCTTGCATATTGAAAAGCGTCTGTCTATAATATATTTAGTTGACAAGGTAGACATAATGTGACATTTACATAAAGGGGCCTGCATAAACCGTGACTCGTTCAAATAATAAAAACAAAGGAATACAGGTCGTTTTTTTTACCGTTCTTATAGCCTTGGTGGTTCTCTTGGTCTATTTCGGTAAAAAGTCCGAGGCGACTCAAGAAGCGCAGTCACCAGAGCCCTCTTCCGTGTCGTCGGAGGAGACGGCGGTGCCTCCTTCCATTGCTGCGGATCCTGCCGCTCAGAGCGCGGCTCCCTCGCCATCACCAACTGAACCTGTTGTTACAGGTCCCGATCTGGCGGCACGCGATGCGGTGGATGATTCATATTTCGCGGACGCCGCGTTTATGGGTAACTCATTGATGGACGGCTTTCGCCTATTCTCTGGGCTTACGACCTGTGATTATTATGCCGCAACGAGCATGACTGTAGTCGGCGCGACGAGTAAGGCCTGCATTACGCTTGATAACGGCAATTCCGGCACACCTGTGGACGGACTAATTCAAAAGCCGTACGGCAAAATATACATACTTCTGGGTATCAACGAAATCGGATTTGATGTTCAGACTTTTATTGATTATTACAGCCCTATGCTCGATACAATAATCGCCGCACAGCCTGATTGTGACATTTATATCATGGGTATTACCCCTGTAAGCGAAGCAAAATCGAACAGCAGTAGTACGTTCAACATGACTCGCATTACCGAATATAACACAGCGCTCCGCCAGCTTGCCGCTGACAAGAGCTGCTACTATATGGATTTAGTGTCAGCACTCGCAGGCACGGACGGATTTTTACCCTCAAGTGAAACAACGGACGGCGTTCATTTCTCCGCAAAAGTTTATCAAACTTGGCTAGATTACGTTAAGACACATTACGCTTAAAGAAAAAAAGGGGTAATTTTATGAAAAGGCTGAGTTTGATCCTGCTGGCATTTTGTATTACCGTTGGAGCTTTTTCGGGTTGCACTCAGAAGGCCAAGCCGACCGAATATGATTTGAAAGCTATTGCCGCACAGCTTCAGGAAAGCGGAGCTTTTTCAGACTTTCTGAGTCCTATAACAAAGGTTATCGCCGAATCGTTCTACGGTTTCGAGGACGCTGACGTGACTGAATGTGTGGTGTACTGCTCAACCGGTGCGACGACCGAAGAGATTGCGCTCTTCAAATGCGCCAACGAGGAAGCCGCAACTAAGCTGAAGGCTAACGCGGAGAAAAGAACCGAGACGCAGAAAGCGATTTATGAATCCTATGCGCCGAAAGAGCCGCCGAAGCTTGACGACGCGATTGTCACAAAGAACGGACTCTATGTGTTCTACATAGTGTCAGATGACTCCGCTAAGGCGCAAGCCGTGCTGGACAATCAGAATTAATAGTATAATTTTAAACGCCGCACCCTCTTTGGGTGCGGCGTTTTTTTTTACATTGTCGGGTATCGTGACAGCGGACTATTATCCCTTATCTCCTTCGTCATCGGTCAAGGCGTTCTTACCGTAGCGCTTTTTGACGCTCTCGGTCAGAAGAAACTCAATCTGCCCGTTCACAGAGCGAAAATCATCTTCCGCCCATGCCGCGAGCTTGTTATAAAGAGAGGGCGAAAGCCGCAGGGGAACCTGCTTTTTTGATTTTTCGTTCTTATCCATAATGCTTAATAGATTGATCCGCTGTTGACTATCGGCTGGGCTTCCTTGTTGCCGCAGAGCACAACGAGAAGGTTCGATACCATCTGAGCCTTGCGCTCGTCGTCAAGTTCTACAATATGATTTTCACTCAGCTTTGTAAGAGCCATCTGCACCATGCCGACAGCGCCCTCGACGATAAGCTTCCGCGCGTCGATGATTGCGCTCGCCTGCTGACGCTGGAGCATCGCGGCGGCAATCTCGGGGGAGTAGGCTAGATGCGTTATACGGGTTTCGACGATTTCAAGTCCAGCGTCTCCGACCTTTGTCTGCAGCTCGTCACGAAGCTTTTTTGCGACTTCCTGACTGCTACCACGCAAGGAGAGCTCGTCGGCGGATTCGTCCTCGTTCCATATGTCATAGGGATAGAGCCTGACGATATTGCGAAGTGAACTGTCTGCCTGAATTGATAGGAACTCTATGTAATTGTCGACATTGAAAACGGCTTTGGCGGCATTAACTACGCGCCAGATAACTACGACGCCAATCTCGATGGGGTTACCGAGCTTGTCATTGACCTTTTGACGGTCGTTATTGAGTGTCATGACCTTGAGGGAAACGGCCTTGCCTGCGGCTGTGTCGGTTTTCTCGGTCTTGTCGGTATGCTGCTTTTGCTTCTGAGCAGCTTCGGCGGTTGTGACCTTGGTGGGATTGACGGCTGAGACGAAGGGATTCACAAAATAGAAGCCAGCGCCCTCAAGTGTGCCGTGGTATTTACCGAAAAGAGTCAGGACAAGCGCTTCGTTAGGCTTAAGTACTTTCAAACCGGCGTACAGAATAGGGCAAACGATAAAACCTAAAACAGATGAGGCGACAGCAAGTAAAATACCTAGACCGCTTCCGGCTTCACCTTTTCCAGCACCAATAATGACCCCGAAGATGCTGGCTATGATGACCAGAGTGTTTATTATGAGTACGGCCATACCATTAGGTGCTTTGAGTTTTTTTTGCTCAGTAAAAAGTTCAGTTTTTTCCATATAATTTCCTCCTAAAATTAATTCTATCTCCGGATGGAGCATATGAATGTGATATCAGAATAATATCACTAAATTTTCAAATGTCAAGAAAAATTGCCCACCTTAAGGTGAGCAATTTTTTCTTGATTGCAATTATTTGAGACTACGCAAGCTTAGAAGCTGCATACTTTCTTTGGAAAAGCTTCACCAGCTCAACGGCGGGGATAATGCAGACTGCCAGAGCAAGGGCAACAAGGTACTCCTTAATGCTGATGGGAGTAAAGCCGAAAGCGTTTGCAAGCAACGGAACCTCGATGACGAGTGTTGTTGCAAGAAGGCTTCCGATGGCTGCGATGCTAAGCGTTTTGTTTCTTCCTTTGAGAGAGAAGATGCTGCCGCGCTGGCTTCTCATGTTAAAGCTGTGGCAGATTTCTGCCATGGACAGTGTGAGGAAGGCCATTGTTGTGCCGTCTGCACTGTTGGTGATTGCCCAGTTGCCGGTTTCCATAAAATGGCCTATGAAAAAGGCTGCCAGGGTAAGAATGGATACCAATATGCCCTGATATGCGACATCCACTCCAAGACCGCCTGAGAAAATTCCTGACTTGGAGGCGCGGGGCTTGCGGTGCATTAAGTTAGGTTCTGCTTTTTCCATACCCAATGCAAGTGCGGGGAAGCAGTCGGTAACAAGGTTAATCCAAAGCAAATGCACGGGAGCAAGTATGGTAAAGCCCATCAGCGTTGCAACAAAGATACTAATGACTTCACTCATGTTGGAGCCGAGCAGGAACTGGATAGCCTTGCGGATGTTGTCATAGATTCTTCGACCTTCCTCGACAGCTCCGACTATTGTTGCGAAGTTGTCATCGGCAAGAACCATGTCGGCCACATTCTTTGTAACGTCGGTTCCTGTGATGCCCATACCCACGCCGATATCGGCATTCTTGATGCTGGGAGCGTCGTTAACGCCGTCGCCCGTCATTGCGGTGACATAGCCCGCTTTGCGCCAGGCATTTACGATTCGAACCTTGTGCTCGGGCTGAACACGGGCGTAGACGGAAATATCGCGGAAGCGTCGCTCAAACTCTGCATCGTCCATTTCAGAAATCTGAGCGCCAGTAACTGCAACAGCATCGCCGGTAAGAATACCAAGTTCTCTGGCTATAGCACTTGCCGTATCAATGTGGTCACCGGTTATCATTATGGCTCTTATGCCGGCAGTGCGGCATTCGTCAATAGCGTCACGAACCTCGGGACGGACCGGGTCAATCATACCGGTGAGTCCGACGAAACAAAGACCGTTTTCCAGATCCTCAGGAGCATAGTTTTTTGGCTCGGTTTCATGCGGTTTAAGCGCTGCAGCAAGAACGCGAAGAGCCTTGTTAGCCATCCTTTTGTTTTCGGCAAGAATTCCAGCTCTTGCTTCATCAGTCATCTCAGCCACTTTGCCGTCCTTGAGATAAGTGGAGCAGACGCGCAGAACCTCGTCGGGAGCGCCCTTTGTATACTGGATGATAGCGGTTTCCGTTTTGTGAACGGTACTCATCATCTTGCGTACGCTATCGAAAGGTGCTTCGCCGATTCTCGGCTCATCCTCAACAAGGTCATATTTTGGAAGTCCCAAGGAGTTTGCCCAATAGACAAGTGCGTTTTCGGTCGGTTCGCCGGTTACTGTGCCGTCTGAATTGAGCTGTGCGTCACAGCATAGTGCCATTGCGGTGGCAAGCATTTTTTGATTTTCGCCGTAGTATTCAACTACCGTCATTTTGTTCTGGGTGAGAGTACCGGTCTTATCTGAGCAAATTATCTGAGCGCAGCCAAGGGTTTCAACTGCCGTGAGACGTCGAATAATAGCGTTGCGTTTGCTCATGTTGGTTACGCCAATTGAGAGGACAACGGTAACAACAGCCGCCAGTCCCTCAGGTATAGCGGCGACAGCAAGTGAAACCGCAATCATGAAGGAATTAAGTACTGTATCGGTTGCAAAGCCGTCGCGGAGAAGCTGAATGGCGAAGATGACAACGCATATTCCAAGTACCAAAAAGGTGAGAATTTTAGAAAGCTGAGATAGTTTTATTTGAAGCGGGGTTTGACCCTCTTCGGCCTGAGAAATTGCTTCGGCAATCTTGCCCATCTCGGTGCCCATTCCGGTGCTGGTTATGACAGCAAGTCCACGTCCGTAAACAACTGTGCTGCCCATATAAATCATGTTTTTACGGTCTCCGAGAGGAACATCTTTTGTTTCGCCTAGATTAAGGATGTTTATAAACTTGTCCACAGGCACCGACTCGCCTGTAAGAGCAGCCTCTTCAATTTTGAGACTGTTTGATTCGATGATTCGACCATCTGCGGGAACGGCGTCGCCTGCTTCAAGCACAACCACATCGCCGACAACTATATCCTCACTTTTTATGACGCTTATACGTCCGTTTCTGAGGATCTTGCTGGTGGCCGAAGCCATTTCCTGCAAGGCTTCAAGAGCTTTCTCGGCCTTGTTCTCCTGATAAACACCCAACACTGCGTTGACGATTACAACAAAGAGGATGATAATAACGTCAGCGAAGCTTTCTCCCTCAACAACGGCTAAAACGCCGCTGATGGCCGCTGCCACCAACAGTATGATAATCATCGGGTCAGCCATCTGCTTAAAGAAACGCTTCAGCAGCGAGTCCTTTTTTCCTTCGGCAAGCTTGTTCTTGCCGTTCTCTACAAGTCTTCTTTCAGCTTCCGCCGGGTCAAGACCGTTTCGCGAGCTTTTCACTTCGACCAGGACATCGTCGACCTCGCTGCAGTAATACTTCATTAATTTGCCTCCATATTAATAGTTGAAACCGGGTGACGTCGCTTCTTACAAAAAAGACTCATGGACAGGCGACGCCTATCCATGAGTCTGGTCATTTAATACAAGCCAGGCGGATTAACCGCCATGTATGTTGACTTGAACCGCTTAAAAGCGCTGACTACTCCCTCACGGAGATTAGGGATATTTTAGCACTCCATGTCACCTTTGTCAAGTTTGAAAGAGGAGAGCCTAATACGCCTCAGACGGGATCAATTATAATGCTTTAGAGCCTATTCTTAGCTAAATGACTGCTTAAGTTCCTCATACAATTCAATTATCCGGAATTTTACACGGTACTGGTTACCGTCGGTTGTTATCAGCTTTTCGGTCTCATTAGAAAGGCCTGTGAATGTATCTTCATCTTCGACAGAGGTCATGCACAGCGGCGGAAAAACAACGCACCACCAGTTATGCCCAATGCCCTCGCCGAGAATAATTTTTAGAGAAATATATTCACCGGCAGGCAGAGCAAAGCCATCATAATTGCGGGTAGGGTAAGTTTCGAGGCAAATCTCCGCTTTAGCGGAATAGTATTTCCCGTTGTTCATGAGGATTGTTTCAGACACCCTGCAGAGCTGTGGGAGTGAATTTTTGATGATGCTTTCTGCTTCCACAACATCCGTAGCTCCATCGAGCATAGGCGTCAGGACCTCGAGCACGTTATCGCGGACTTTGAGCTTCACGGACTGATCGCCTGTACTGTCCGAATTTGCTATGACATGGAGCCGAATTAGCTCACCCGAGAGCCGGCCTTGCTCCGCTTTTGCGAAAAGCCCCGTACATAAGGTGATGCACAAAGCTACTAATAAAGATATTTCCCATATTTTGAGATGCTGTTTCATAAACTAAACCGCCTTTATGTATTGAACAGAAAGGCGGTAACAGTAAAAAATCCAATTCGCGAAAGTCGCTGAAAACCTAATTTCGCTGTTGTGAAATATTTCAGGTGTGGTATTGCTCAAACATGAAATATTAAGAAGCCGCCTTGCTGTTAAGATTATACATATTATCGACAGCTTGTTATATTATTATACAATCGTTTTGGAAATTCGGATCAGATTGATATAAGCCCCTGCGGTTCGGCAATAAAAACTTCTCTGTAGCGCTCGGAAAGCAGATTAAAAGAGTGCCTTGCCTTATTTTCATCATCGAAAATGCCAAAAACGGCGGAGCCGGTTCCTGTCATCACAGCGCCGAGAGCTCCGCTGTCAAGCAGAAAACTCTTGATTTTCGGAATATCGTTCGGCTTAGTCGGCAGAACGTCTTCAAATACGTTATACATTCTTCGGCAAACGCCCTTGAGGTCGCCGCTTTTAAGCGAAGTAACAAGTCCTTGTGTATCGGGGTGATACTTAACCGAAACCAGGTCGATTTTTGAAAAAAGCTCCGGAGTTGAAACGGAAAACTTCGGCTTGACTATGACAAAGAGGCAGTTTGGAAAAGGCGGCAGTTCGGAAAGTGCTTCGCCCCTTCCTTCGGCAAGAGAGGTTCCGCCTGAAACGCAGAAGGGGATATCCGAGCCAAGCGTCGCGCCCAGACTTTCAAGCTCGACTCGGGAAAAGGGCTTACCCATAAGTATGTTGAGAGCGCGGAGAACCGCTGCCCCGTCCGCCGAGCCTCCCCCCATGCCAGCGCAAACGGGGACGCGCTTGAATATACTAATGTCAGCGCCCACATCTTTTCTGCCAAGCTTCGAGAAAAAGGCTTTGGCAGCTTTCACTGCTATGTTCCGATCGTCGGACGGCAGAAAGTGAAGGTTTGTGCAAACATTGACGGCGCCATCATCACGAAGTGAGACGGCCACATCATCGCATAGCGAAACGGACTGCATGACCATGCGCATATCGTGATAGCCGTCAGGCCGCTTTGAGATGACGTCCAGCGAAATGTTTAGTTTCGCATAGGCTTTTTCCAGTATCGTTTCTATAAACAAACACTCCCTTCGTCAGAATATAATAAGGTCTCCAATTATTTGAGTTCGAAAAGCGTAGGCATGAGCTCGATTCCGGCTGATAAGAAAGCGCCGCGAAGCCCGTTTGCCTCGGAATACGAAAGTCCCACTTGTGTATCTTTGCTACTGTCATATATAATATATGGAACAGGATCTCCGTCATGTTGGCGATTACTTGTCAGAGTTTTGTGGTCGCTCAGGATTAACATACGGAAAGCTTCTCCCTTCGCCTTAAGTGACTCGCACAAGGGTTCGACTACGCGGCTGTCGAGCCATTCGATGGCCTGTATTTTGCCCTTAAGATCTCCGCAATGAGTACACTCATCGGGTCCTTCAAGATGAACGGCTACAAAGTCGTGAGTATTGAGCGCGTCTATAGTCGCCGCAACCTTACCCTCGTAGTTTGTTTCAACCTCGCCCGTCGCTCCCTCAACCATTATTACGTCGAGTCCCGTAAGTCTTGCAATTCCGTGACAGAGGGGAACGGCGGAAACGACAGCGCCGGTTTTGCCATACTGCGCTTTAAAGTTCGGAAGCTTTGCCGCTGTGCCCTCGGCCCAGAACCAGATTGCGTTACCGGGGAGCTTACCTTCTTCTCTGCGCGACACGTTGAACGGATGGTTCTGCAAAAGCTCGTTCGCCTTTTTCATAAGCTCTGTCAGAACTGCGGCGTTTTCGCAGCCCTTCGGGAGATAGTTCGAAACGAGTTCTCCTATATGATCGTGCGGAGGAGCAAGCTCCAGCCCTTTGATATCAACCTGCTTCTGCACAGCGATGTGACGGTAGGATTCAGTGGGGTAGACGCACATTCCGGCTTTGTCCGATAGCGCTTTGAACTCGGGGTGAGCAAAAAGGTATTCGACAAGCTCAACGCCCTGTTTTTCGCATAGACCTCCTCCGGAGTGTGAAACAATGAGCTTGCTCTCGAAGGGGACATTCTCATCGTCAGTTAATGTAACATTGTTGCAGCGGTAGGCAGCGTCACCGATGGAAAGGGAAATACCCTGAGCGGCAACCTCGAGCGGTGCTCTACCGGAGTAGCAGAAGTGAGGGTCACAGCCGAAGATGGACATTATCGCGGTGTCGCTCCCGGGAGGAAAGCCCTCGGGCACGTTAAGAACGCTGCCGAGAATACCGTGCTCGGCAAGCTTGTCGATATATGGTTTCTTGGAGACCTCGAGAGGCGTGCGGTTTTTCAGCTCAGGAACGGGATTGTCCGCCATACCGTCGCCTATCACAAGAATATATTTCATGGCTTATTCCTTTCGAAAATGCTAAGATATATGATATTATAAGTTAAATGGCTATAAAAGCCAGCCCCATTATAAACCATTTTCTTCGTTATGCAAATGACCAAATTTAAATTTTGCGCATATAATGTCAATTTCTTAATTAATCTGCAAATATGGAAAATTAACATAGAATATTGTTGAATAATTCGTATATTAATTCCATTTGCTTTTCTAAATTACAGTGATAATATAAGTGCAGCATAGCAGAAATGAGGGGTTAGTATGACCACGGTAGAGATTCTCAATAAAATTGTTGAAGCTGAAGGTAACGCGCGCGCCATTTCCGACGAGGCAAGCAAACTTAAAGAGTGCTTTGACAGCTATGTTAATGAACATATCGAGGTGCTGCGAAAGCAGTTTTTTGAAAAGGCGGAAAAGGTAATTGCACAGGCCAAAAACGCCGAGGCGGCCCGTGCCGACGCAGAGATTGTTGAACTGGATAAAAAACTTGAAACTGAGCTTGCCACGCTCAAAGCCTTCTACGATAAAGAACGGGAGACCATCGTTCAAAAAATATTCAAACTGGCGGTGGATGCCGATGCTTAAGCAGCAGATGGAATACGGTGCTGTTTTTGCAAAGGTCATGGCGATGTATGGAAAGATGCTCAAGGACGAAGACTGGCGCAGGCTTTGCGAATGCAAGAGCGTTTCCGAGATATGCGCGATTATGCGAAGTCATAAGGGCTGGAGCAAAGTCATGTCCGAAATTCCGCCGACGCCGACCACAAAGATGCTGGAGATGGCTGTTCACAGAATGGTTTATGAGGATTATGAAAAGCTCTATAAATTCCTTCAAATTGAGGACAAAAAGTATCTCCGATTCTTTCTGTATCGCGCCGAATATGACTTCATACTCGAAGCGCTGAAAGAGAAAAGCTCTGTTTCGCCGTTGCCGAAAACTCTCGAACTAACGGATTATATGAAGAAAAACAGCTCCGTAGATATTGACGCGCTTGAGCACAGCAGATATTTTACAGAAATACTGAACGCTGTCAAAGACAGTATTTATTATAAGCCGCTTGCAGGGCTTAAGCTGAACCCCGAAACCGGAAAACCGAGTTACTGGGAAGCGGGCGTTGCTCTGGAAAACGCGTATTACAAGGCGATCTTTTCTTATCTTTCCAGACAGTACAAGGGAATTGGCAGAGAAAAGCTTAAGGATACTCTGGGCCTGGAGGCCGATCTTATCAATATCACCGGCATCATCAGGATTCAGCGGAGCTTCCGCTCCTCGCTTGATGAGGCGGACGGTCTGTTAATTCCGATAACCTATCATCTGAAGCCGGAACTGATAAATGCGCTGCTTGAAGCAAAAAGTGAGGCCGAAACGCTGGATATACTACGCAGGTCGCCGTTCGGAAAGCATCTCGAGGGAGCGGACACGGGTAGAATCGAGAGCATCTTTTATAATTCGATGGAAAAGTTCTGTCGGAAACTTCTCAGAACCGCCGGTGCGGATGTGAGCGTTCCTCAGGCATATTTGGTTTTAAAAGAACTTGAGTGCAAGAAGCTTAGTAGGGTCATCGAGGCTGTAAGCGTCGGCGTTGACCCGAAAAATGTTATCTGACTCTTTGCATAGCATGAAAAAAGGAGGTCTAAAACGATGTCGGTAGAAGCGATGACCATGGTAACGCTCTCCGGACCGGAACGAATGGTCAATACTGCGGTACAGAGCCTCGTTGTTGACAGAGAATTCCACCCCGAAAACGCAATCAAGATTTTGCAGAGCGTGAAGGAGCTCGTTCCTTTTGACGCCGTGAACCCGTATTCGGATTTGCTCGTCAAGTCAAGGGAAATCGTGAAAACCTTGGGTTTTGAACTTGATTACAGGGACTTTACGAAGTCCGCACAGGCGCTAGGCGATGCAACGGATTATTTAAACAATCTATTCTCCAAGGTTTCGGACATGAAGGCGGAGCGGGACGCAAAAACTCTCCTCGTCAAGAATAACGAGGTCATTAATGAGCAGCTCTCGCATTTCTCCACGTTCAACGTGGAACTCCATGATTTGTTTACGATGAAATATTTGAAGTTCCATTTCGGCAGACTGCCGATTGAGTCTTTCAAAGATTGCCTCAAAATTATAGATGAACGACCCGACGTGTATTTTTTAACCTCGGGCAAGGACGATCACTGGGCCTACGGAGCGTATTTCGCACTGCCCGAGGCTTATGGAAAAATCGAAGCAATCTTTTTGTCGATGGGCTTCGAGAGAATCAGGATAAACGTGCAGGGAAGTGACGGGGATACTGCGAACGAAGTCATGAAGCGTATCGAAAAAGAATTGACCGACGCCAATGAGCGCATCAAGGTGCTTGATGAAGAGCTCGCATCAATTAAGCAGACTGAAAGCGAAAAACTTCTACTTTGTTATTCATGGCTGAAATATGAAAGCGATTCCTTTGATGTTCTGACATATGCCGGACGTCGTCACGGGAAATTTTATATAATCGGATGGATACCCAGAAAAATATCAGAGGCTTATGTCAAGGAGTGCGAATCCCTTGAGGGTTTTGCCTGTTTCCTGACTGATCCGAGAGAAATCAAGGAAAATCCGCCTCCCGTCAAATTCAAAAAGGGTTTCCTTGCGGATATCTATCAGCCCTTCCTTGAAATGTACGGTCTGCCCGCCACCGGCGAACTAGACCCACGCCTTTTCATGGCGCTCAGCTACACGGCGATTTTCGGAATAATGTTCGGAGATGTAGGTCAAGGCCTTGTTCTTGCTGTTGTCGGCTTCCTGCTCTGGAAATTTAAAAAAGTCTGGCTTGGGCGTATAGTAGCACTCTGCGGACTGTCAGCGACGGCCTGCGGCTTTGTCTACGGCAGTGTTTTCGGGAACGAGGAACTGCTTCCTTGGGGCTTTAAAGTCCTTGAAGACGGCAATACAATCAAGATTCTGCTGGTCGCAGTTGTTTTAGGTGCTGGACTGCTGATGATTTGCATGATAATGAATATTATTAACGGCATTAGGCAAAACGACATCAAGAAGATTTTCTTCTCACCAAACGGTGTTGCAGGGTTTGTGTTCTATATAGGAATTGCAGTCGCGGCGGTATTAAAGGTCGTTTTGGACATAAACATATTTACGGTGCCTTTTACTATCTGTGTGATCGCTATACCGCTGCTCCTGATTTTTGCTGCGACTCCGATTACTAACCTGATTAAGGGCGAAAAGGAATGGCTGCCTGAGTCTGTAGGGATGTTCTTTATCGAAGGATTCTTCGAGATGTTCGAAACGCTACTGGCCTATGTATCCAACACCGTTTCGTTCCTGCGTGTCGGAGCGTTCGCTATCAGCCATGCCGGAATGATGATGGTTGTGTATCTGCTGTCGGCTGACCCCGGGGGAGGACACAGTATCGGAGGCTTAATATTCGGAAATATCTTTGTTACGGGACTTGAAGCGATGCTGGTCTGCATACAGGTCCTTCGTCTCGAATACTACGAGATGTTTGGACGCTTCTATGAGGGCGGTGGCGTAAAATTTAGCCCGAAGACAATAGACTATAAGGCCGCCGAGCAATGAGCGGTATGATTTAGAAATAAAAAACTTAAATTCTGGAGGCAGTCATTATGGAAATTTTTTTCATCGCCGTCGCAATGCTTGTAGCTGTTGCGCTTCCTCTCGCAATCATATACTTCCGTGCGAAGCACGGTAAAAAAAGCAAGACCCCGCTTATCACAAATCTATGTTGCTTTTTCGGGCTTCTTGTCATAGGCTGTGTTTTCTGTTTCTCGCAGTCCGCTGAAGCGGCTGAGGCGGCTACAACGACGGCCTCTGCGGCGAGCGACGGTCTGGCAAAAGGCCTTGGTTATATCGGAGCGGCTCTCGCAGTCGGTCTTTCAGGCATCGGCGGCGGCATTGCTGTCGGAGCATCATCGTCTGCAGCACTTGGTGCGATTTCTGAAAACGACAGCATTTTCGGCAAGTCCCTCATCTTTGTCGGCCTTGCGGAAGGTATTGCTCTTTACGGACTGCTCATCGCATTCATGATAATTTCAAGTCTTTAAGACTAAACTTTCGGGAGAATTAAACTATGCGTATGTTTGCCGTTGCCGATGAGCCTGATGTACTGACGGGTCTGCGGCTTTCGGGGATCGAAGGAAAGCTCGCTGCCGACCGGAAGGAAGCCGAGGTATGCGTGAATGAAGTCGAACAGAACCCGCAGATTGCCGTTCTTCTTATAACCGAGAACTGCGCCGCGATGATACCCGAAACGGTGAAGAGGCTTAGGCTTAGTTCTTTGAATCCGCTGCTCGTTGTCATACCGGGAATAGCGGGCTCGTCCCGCGCCAAGGACTCTATAACAGGACTCATCAGAGAAGCCATAGGGATTAAGATCTGACAGGATTTCCGCGCTTATTTCTCATGCACATGGAGGTGTGATACCATGCCGATTCAGGATACAGATAAAAAGCTTGAGGCTTTTACAGATACCATAATAGCGGAAGCTATGAACGAGGCAAACAAGATAACCTTCGAGCTTCGAGCAAGGCAGGACGCTATGATAAAGGATGCCGAGGCTGCGATTGCAGCCGAAGCCGAAAGATACCAAAAATCTTCGATTGCGGAAGTAAAGGCAAGTGAGGAGAGAAGGATTTCGGCTAAGCTCAACAGCAACAAGCATACCATTCTTGAATACCGCGAAGCTTTGGCTAACGAAATGTATAAACAGGTGATAGACAGGATTAACGACTTCACTGCTTCTGACGCATACCTTCCGCATTTGCATGCACTTCTCAAGAAAGCCATAGACTATTTAGGCTACGGCTTGTCTGTGGAGGTTTTCCTGCGACCTGAGGATATGCAGTATGCAGATGAGCTACTTAAATCAACTTCAGGGGTCAGCCTTGCTTTCACCGAGGGAGTTTTCACGCTCGGCGGACTGCGGGTGGTTTGCCATTCCAAGGGTCAGCGAATTGACATGAGCTTCGATACCGCGCTTGGCGATAAGATAGGTCACTTCTCGGAAATCGCAGGTCTGAAAATGGACGAATAGCCATAGGGCTTTTCACAGAGATTCATCATCAAACTTCGGCGCGTCGAAGAATTATCTCCAAACGGAGGATTCTATAAAATGGATACAAACAGCTATTATGTTTATGGGGTGAATGGGCCCGTCATAACCGTGCGCGGCGGCAGATCTCTGCCGATGATGAGTCTCATCTATGTGGGAGAAGATAAAATCCCGGGTGAGGTTGTCAGCGCAAACGGCGAAACGACTGTCGTTCAGATCTATGAATCAAGCGCGGGGCTTACCAAGGGACAGCCGATTTTCCCGACAGGAAAACCGATGACTGTACTTCTTGGCCCGGGTATGCTTTCTAATATATACGACGGCATTGCAAGACCTTTGCGTGCAATCGCCGATTTAGCGGGCAATTTTATTACAAAGGGCATCACCTTACCCGCACTCGATACCGAAAAGCTCTGGGACGTTAAGATTGAGGCGAGGGAAGGCGGAGACGCCAAGGGCGGAATGATTTTCGCCCGTACTCAGGAATCTGTCGCCGTTGAACACCGCTGCATGATTCCTCCCGAAGTTTTTGGGAAATTTGCGGATGTTAAGCCGGACGGACAGTATAAGGTGACGGACGTTATTGCCAATGTTGTCGATGGTCGCGGTAAAAAGACCCCGCTTACGCTTGCACAGGAATGGCCAATCAGGCGCTCTCGTCCCTGCGCAAAAAGGCTTCCCATAACAAGACCGCTCGTGACCGGTCAGCGCGTCATTGATACGCTTTTCCCTGTTGGAAAGGGCGGCTGCGCCGCGATACCCGGCCCCTTCGGCGCGGGTAAAACGATGGTTCAGCACCAGCTTGCAAAGTGGTCGGACGCCGATATAATTGTCTATCTCGGCTGTGGCGAGCGCGGCAACGAGATGACACAGGTGCTCGACGAATTCGCGGAGCTCAAGGACCCGAAAACGGGACATTTGCTCATGGAGCGCACGATTCTTATCGCGAACACCTCGAACATGCCTGTCGCGGCACGCGAAGCGTCGATTTACACGGGCATGACAATTGCAGAATACTACCGTGATATGGGCTACCATGTCGCGCTTATGGCGGACTCAACCTCCCGCTGGGCTGAGGCTCTGCGCGAGATTTCGGGACGTCTTGAGGAGATGCCTGCGGAGGAGAGCTTCCCCGCTTATCTGCCCTCTCGTCTAGCGGGCTTTTATGAGCGCGCGGGCTATATGGAGACACTTTCGGGACTTGAAGGTTCCGTCACAGTTATCGGCGCTGTATCTCCGCAGGGCGGTGATTTCTCCGAGCCTGTAACCCAGAACACCAAGCGGTTTATCCGTACCTTCTGGGCGCTTGACCGAAGTCTTGCTTATGCCAGACACTTTCCGTCTATAAACTGGACGACTTCATATTCGGAATACTTTTTGGATGTTAAAGATTGGTATGAGGATAATTTCGGACACGGCTTTACGAAAATGCGTCAGCAGATTATCGACATTCTGGGCAAGGAATCCTCGCTGATGGAAATTGTTAAGCTCATCGGTTCGGACGTCCTGCCTGACGACCAGAAGCTCATTATTGAAACCGCGAAGGCGATACGTCAGGGCTACTTGCAGCAGAACGCCTTCCATAAGACGGATACCTATATGCCCCCTGAAAAGCAGATGGTAATGCTCGAAGTCATGCTCTACCTATATGAAGAGTCAAGAAAGCTTATCGCTTTGAGCATTCCTCTCAATCAGCTGACCGAAACAGGCATTTTCAGCGCTATGTACAAAATGAAGTTTGATTTGGGCGAAGGTCAGACAAAGGAATACTTCATAACACTTGTGGACGACGCTGTCTCAAAGGTTCTTGCAAGAAACGAATAGAAGAAGGTGACAGACCTTGAGAATTGAATATACTGGACTATCAGAAATGCAGGGCTCCCTCATCGCACTGGAGGGCGTTTCAGGCGTCGCTTACGATGAACTTGCGGAGATAACTCTGGGAAGCGGGGAGAGACGCTACGGGCGTGTTATCAGGATTGACGGCGAAAGAGTCGTCCTTCAGGTCTTTGAGGGCACGACCGGCATCGATATGGAGCGTGTCAACACGCACTTTACCGGAAAGCCTATAACTCTGCCCCTTTCTAAAGAAATACTAGGGCGTATATTCGACGGCTCGGGAAAGCCGCTTGACGGACTTCGCGAGGTTTTTCCGGATGAACTCCGCGATATAAACGGTTCGGCGATAAACCCTGTCCGCCGCATGTATCCGCGAAGCTGCATAATGACCGGAATTTCTTCGATTGACGCGACCTCGACCCTGATAAGGGGACAGAAGCTGCCGATATTCTCCGGTGCGGGCATGAGCCACAACGAGCTTGCCGCTCAGATCGTCCGTCAGGCGCACACGATGGATACCGATGAGCAGTTTGCTATCGTGTTCTGCGCGATGGGCGTCAAGAACGATACTGCGGAATTCTTCAAAAAAGATTTTCAGGAGTCCGGTGCTCTCGGCAGAGTCGTCATGTATCTAAACATGGCGTCAGACCCCATCATCGAGAGAATTCTCGCCCCGCGCTGTGCGCTGACCGCTGCGGAATATCTTGCTTTCCATCATGGCTATCATGTTCTCGTTATCCTTACGGATATGGCCAGCTACTGCGAAGCTCTACGCGAATTTTCATCCTCGAAGGGCGAAATCCCGTCCAGAAAAGGCTTCCCGAGCTACATGTACTCCGACCTTGCGTCAGTCTATGAGCGCGCGGGCATGATATATGGGCAAAAAGGCAGCGTCACGCAGGTGCCGATACTCACAATGCCAAACGACGATATAAGCCACCCGATACCTGACCTTACGGGCTACATCACGGAGGGGCAGATAGTTCTTTCGCGCGATTTGGAGCAGAAGGGCATTTATCCGCCAGTAGCAATTCTCCCGTCCCTTTCCCGTCTAATGAAGGACGGTACAGGCGAGGGCTATACACGCGAGGACCACGCGGATCTTTCAAACCAGCTTTTTGCCTCGTACAGCGCAGTCGCGGACGCGAGAAGCCTTGCCTCCGTCATCGGTGAAGACGAGCTTTCGGATATCGATAAGCTATATGTAGAGTTTGGTAAGCGCTTTGAAAATAATTTCGTCGCTCAGGGAATGAGAGAAAACAGAACTCTTGACCAGACCTTGGATTTGGGCTGGCAGCTTCTGTACATGCTGCCGAGAAGCGAGCTCGGACGTGTATCCGATAAGCTGCTCGACAAATACTACAGAGGCGTAAAATAAGTAGTTTCACTTATGAATTTGTATCGGGGAGGGGACCGGTAAATGGCAAATCTGCCGCCGACAAAAGGCAATCTCATTGCCGTGAAGCGCTCGCGCTCGCTTGCGGAAAACGGCTTTGATTTGATGGACAAAAAGCGCAACATCCTTATACACGAGATGATGTCGCTCATCGACAGTGCAACAGAGCTGCAGAGCCGCATTGATGCGACCTTCAGCGAGGCATATATTGCCATTCGCCTTGCGACCATCTCAATGGGCGGAGCCGAGGAAGTCGCCGCCGCCATGCCAAATGACGACTCGGTTCGCGTGCGATACCGCAGCGTCATGGGCGTTGAGCTGCCGACCGTTACTTCAACGCCGACTGATACGAGTATTCTGCCCTATGGCTTTCTGAGCACAACCTCCGCGCTCGACGATGCTTATAAGAAATTTACCAAGGTCAAAGAGTTGACGCTTGAAATGGCGGAGCTTGAAAACAGCATTTATAGGCTTGCGTATTTTATCAAGAAGGCGCAAAAAAGAGCCAACGCTCTGCACAACATCGTTATTCCAAACCTCGATATGGACATTTCGCGGATTAGCCAAAATCTTGAGGAAAAGGAACGCGAGGAATTTGTCCGGCTGAAGGTCATCAAAGCGAAGAAGTATTAATAAAAATGGACGCGATTATTTACAATCGCGTCCATTTTATCGTTGAGAAATCATTTTACGTTCTGCCGCTTTGCCGCTTCGACAACGTGACTGACGAGAACGGAGGTCGTAACCGTCCCGACCCCTCCGGGTACCGGTGTTATTGCCGAAACTATGGGCAAAGCTGCATCAAAATCCACATCGCCGCACATAACGCCGTCCTGAAAGTTTATGCCGACGTCTATGACAACTTGACTTTCCGAGAGGTATTCGGCACCGATTGCTCTTGCCTTTCCGGCGGCGGCAATTAGAATCTCGGCGTTTTTTGTAACAGAGGGCATATCGGCAGTTTTAGTGTGACAGATGGTTACAGTCGCGTTTTTTGCCATGAGCAGCATCGAAACCGGCTTTCCGACTACGAGACTTCGTCCGATAACTACGGCTCTTTTGCCTTTACAGTCAATTCCGTAATGGTCGAGAATCTCAATACAGGCCTGTGCTGTGCAGGGGGAAAAGCCCTCTCCGCTGCCTGTAAAGACACCGGCTAGCGAGCCGTCAGTTATCCCGTCCACATCCTTATCGGGTGACAGCGTGCGGCGTACGGCCTCTCCGTCGAGATGCTTTGGCAGCGGCAATAGGATGAGTACTCCGTGTACAGCAGTATCATTATTTAGTTCATATATTTTATTCAAAAGCTCGTCCTGCGTGGTGCTTTCCGGTAGAGTGACGCGCGTGACTGCGACGCCGACCTTTTCACAGCGCTTAACAGCACCGTTTTCATAGGCCAAATCGTCCTCTCGGTCACCGACTCGCACGATAGCAAGTGTGGGCATAATTCCGAGCTCATTAAGGGCGCTTAATTCCTTCTGAGTGCGTTCGTTTATAGCGGCTGCAACAGGCGCGCCTTTGAGTTCAATCGCCATTTTGGGCACGTCCTTTCAGTTAAGCTTTTCGAGAACCTGAGTGTAAACTTTGTCAGAAAGCGGGCAATATTTTTCAAGAAGAGTGTCGGTCTCGGCTCTAAGAACGTCCGAATATTCTCGGTCTTTCATAAGACGGACATTAATCAAAATGCTGAGACTTGCTCCCATAAGCGCGGTTTTACAGCACAGAACGCCGACTCCGACGTCCGAAATCATGAGTGTACTGCCTTTAACGGCAAGCTCAGCGTGAAGCTCGATTGTTTCTGCTGCCGTTTTCATTATAGCTAGGGGAGCAGTACAGGCAAGTTTGAGCGCGTCTTCCATAACAGCATCGCGATTTGGGTCATCCTTAGGAAGACCGTAGGCGCGAGATAGCGGTTCAAAGCACTTTGCGTCCTCGTCAATGAGGGGCAGAAGAGCTTTGCGCAGCTCCGCGGCTCTCGCAATAATACGCTGTATATCCGACTCGAATTCGGCGTATTTTTTCTTTCCGGTCGTGAGGTTCGCGACCATTGAGGCAAGTGCGGCGCCGAGTGCGCCAATAAGAGCGGAAGCTCCGCCTCCGCCCGGAACGGGCTCGCTGGAGGCAAGGACTTCGGAGAATGAGTTTGCGGACATTTCAGCAAAAGACATAGCGACCTCCGAATGACGATTTATTAGAGTAGCAAGACACTTATATATGTTATGTGTCCGACATAATTATAAACGGCTCTGAGCTTTTTTAATTCACAGGTGAATATGCGTATGCGGAACGCTGGGCTTATATGAGACTCCTGTTTCGCCCTGAAGACAGAAAGGCAGCTCGAGCCCGTTAGCCTCCAGAAGCTCTCTATTCGTCAGTATCTCACGTGTTTCGCCGTCTGCGATTATCTTTCCCTCGGACATAAGAATAACTCTGTTGCAGGTTTCCAGCACCATGTCCAGATCGTGTGAAGCAATTATCTTGATGTGGTCGAGGTTATTGAGAATGTTAATTAGCCTGCGCCTGTTCCGCGGGTCGAGAGCTATTGTTGGCTCGTCCATAAGGATTACGTCCGGTGTCATTGCAAGTATAGTCGCGATAGCTGCGAGCTTTTTTTCGCCTCCCGACATTTTATAGGGCTGCTTGTTTTTAAGATAATCGATGTCGATAAGGTCAAGCGCGTGACGTACCCTCTCCTCGACCTGGTCGGAATCCAGACCGTAGTTTCTCGGCGCAAAGGCAATGTCCTCATAAACTGTGGGCATGAAGAGCTGGTTTTCCGAATCCTGAAACACATATCCAATCTTTTCACGCACACGAGGAAGGGTCTTCTTCGTGACCTTGATCTCACCGATGCTTACTTCACCCGTAAATTCCATTTCGAGCCCGACAAGTATGCGCAGAAGAGTGGATTTACCCACGCCGTTAGCTCCGATGAGCCCGATTGCGTCATCATGACCGGCCGTAAAGCTAATTTCATGGAGTATTTCAAAACTTTTATCGTAAGAGAAGGAGACGTTGCTGCAAATGATGTGATGATGGCTCATAGTATAGCTCCTTTTTTTATCGGACGAACAGACTGCCTATCAAAGCTGTCAGGCTAGTATATCGGAGGACGGCGAAAGCGGCCATCCACACCAAAAGATAGGCAGAATCCTGCCATCGGGCTTTCGGAAGCTGGCTGTGCCTGAAATTCCCGTTGTAGCCGCGAAGTACCATTGCGTCGTAAAGACCGGTCGCGCGGTCGATGCTGCGGAAAAGAAGCTGACCTATCAGCGAGCCCCAGACTTTATAGTGTATGCCTTTCTGGGAAGGTGCGCGGAGAGAATATGCCTCAAAGATGTGGTTTGCTTCGCTCAGAAGGACGGTTATATAGCGATAAGTGAGAAGTATCTGAGTGACCAGTATCTCCGGTACGCGCAGAAGATTGAGAGCATAGCAGATGGCCTCGATTCTTGTCGTTGAAATCAGAAGATAGCCGCCGAGAACCGTCAGTATTCCCTTGATTAACAGAGTAAGTCCTGACACCATCCCCTCCGTGATTGTGATTCCATAAAGCAGAAAAAGCGGCTCACGGTTAAAAAACGGATTTAGAATACCCATCAATATTACGAAGGGTAGAATTACCCTCAGTTTTTTTATGCTGTGTCCGAATGATATGCCAGAAAGTGAAAAAAGCGCAACGGGATAGACCACCATAGTGATCAATCCCGTTACGTCATATTTATTAAATGAAACTGTGAACCAGATGTAGGCGACTGTTACTATAAGCTTAACAAGAGGATGGACGCGGTGAATGGGGGAGTCGATGCCCGCAATTGTGTCCATATAATGGACTTCATATATTGCGTCCGAAAGTTTACCCATTTAAGTTTTCTCCACATCTGCTTTCTTTTTCTTTTTATAAACACCAAATATCACGGCCAGAAGGATACAAAGGCCGGCAACCAAACCGGAACCGACTATTCCGGAGAAGCTGGTTCCCGCAATGTTATCATTTCCAAACGAATAGTCGGGCAGGACGGCAGTTTTTTCCTGAACGTCCGCAAGAGCCGCATGTACGCTGACGTCTGTGTCCAACTCGTCTTTTCCCGTTACCTGACCGATGGACCACTCAAGCCCGTCGGGATTGCTTGAAGCTACCAAGGAAAGGGCGCCTCCGACCAGAACAACGACGATACCCATTATAACAAGAACTTTTTTAAGAGAGAATTTGTTTTCCGTTGCTTCGGCATTCAGCAGCTCAGGTCTAGTCTCAAATACGAATATAAGTACAGCTGCAGTAATGAGGCCTTCGATAGTGCCGATAGCCAGATGTATCGGCTGCATAGCAGCGACAAAAACGCTGAAGGGAAGCTCAGAAATTCCAGAGATAGTTGTTTCGAGAGCAACGCTGAAAGCGCCGAGCTGCAGACTTAGGACACAGCCCAAAACGGAAGCGAGAACTATCTTCGCTCTTGACATCCCATTTTTAATGATGGGCTTATAGAGACAGAAATATCCGAAGAAACAGGCGTAAAAAGCCATATTCCATATGTTGCACCCAAGTGCAAGAATTCCCCCGTCGGCGAATAGCAGACACTGAATCAGAAGTATCGCGATCATTGATAAAAACGCGGCATAAGGACCGAGAAGTGCCGCTAAAAGAATACCGCCGCAGATATGACCGCTTGAGCCTGTTCCGGGAATTGAAAAGTTAATCATCTGAGCCGCAAAAACGAATGCGCCCATGACGCCCATGACGGGAACCTTTTTTGGACTGAAATCTTCCTTGACCTTTTTAACCGAGTAGATTGCCGTAACAGCGCTTGCTGCATACATCGCGCCGCCGACTGCGGGCGATAGCAGAGCATCAGCCATATGCATATGATTTTCCCCCATAATAGTGTGTTTCAGAGCTAAACTTTGACATTTTTCAGCTGCTATTAAAAATATAGCATATTATACGACCCGCGCAAGCCCCAGGGGGGGTTAAGCCTCGCGGATTTCGGCAATATAATATCAAAAAAAGCGAAAAAGGTAAAGAACTAATTTAAGATATATTAGAAGCTGATATCGTCTCTTTGAGAATGCAGTTCGCTAATTCTAAAAAATGTTGCATAGGTTATTGTGCCAATATTGTTCCGTAATTGAACAAGCTTCTATTGATATGTGTCTTATTGTGTGGCAAAATAGTCTCAAAATGAAGAGCTTGTGCAAGATTACCCTGAATCTGGATTTATTTTGTGCTTTTGCACAATTGACACTTTATGGCTGCCGTGATAACCTCTCTATAGGTCGAGAAGCATTCTTGGCTACGGCTGGTCACAAAACTGTCCGGCGGTCTGCGAAACCGTTTTGACTGCATTTCGGGTGATCCTGACGGCACTTTTATTGCAGGTTACATACGGCAGAGGGACATATTTTTTAAATTTATATGGAGGTCATTATTATGGCATACAGCATGGATACAATCGTAGGCGACATCCTCAGCAATCCCGAAGCATGTGCAGTTATGGATGAAATCATCCCCGGCACCACCAAGAACCCCATGATGAAGATGGCAAAGGGCTTTACACTTGGCAAGATCGCTAAGACCCCCGCTGCTAAGATCCCCGAAGCAAAGATCGTTGAGTTCATCGATGCTTGCAACGCAAAGGGCATTGGCTAAGCAATAATTACGTACTAAGTTTTCTGGTTGACGAGTCTCACCGTCAGGAGAAATAGTCGACTATATGGAAAGCTTAATTTCGTTTTTTTGGCAGCACGTCGGTATTCCGACGTGCTGTTTTTTGTATTTGTTTTGAATATAAGAACGCCTCTATGCAAAAATAGATTTATGTCATAATAATGCGTTGAGCCTTATATGCATTGATATAAATTATTTATCTTCTAAGGGGGGATCGTTTTGAAGCTGAAAAATACGCAGATCGTGGGTTTTATTATTACCATCGTTATCGGGACTGCGCTCCACTTCACGTATAAATGGTCGGGCGAAAACGCGATTGTCGGAGCATTCAGCGCTGTAAATGAAAGCGTCTGGGAGCACTTGAAGCTGCTTTCGGTGCCAATGCTCCTTCTCGGTGTAGCTGAATACTTCATCTACGGCAGGAAGAAGGACAACTTTGTTCCCGTACGCCTTCTCTCGATTTTGCTCGGAATGGCACTTATAATCACGGTGTTCTATACCTATTCGGGGATAATAGGAGAGCATATTCCAATTGTAGATATAATACTTTTCTTCGTGGCGGCATTCGTTTCCTACCGATATAGCTATAAAATGCTACAGACAAACAAATATACTTCTCGGTTTTCGAGAACATTGGCTATTCTCGGGGTGATTCTTTTAATTGCCTGTATCATTATTTTTACCTTTGTGTCTCCGCACTTAGGCTTGTTCCGTGACCCGATTTCCGGAGCATTCGGTACGTCAGCGACCTAGAAAGGTAGACATAATAATAGATGTGATTAGTAATAACTAGAAATACTGGTGAATACCAGCCGAATAGGTTAACATAACAAATTATTGGAAACTTTTATAATAATTTTGCTGCCAAACTATTGACAAACAAACAAGTCGAGTGTATTATTGCCGTAGTGTACTAGTAAACTAACACACATCAAAAGCAAAGTTGAAAGGTAGTGATGATTTGGCTTGGGAATTTTCTAACGAAAAGCCCATATATGTTCAGGTCTCCGATCAGATCGTTTCGGGAATATTGACCGGATCGTTTAAAATGGGCGAAAAGCTGCCCAGCGTGCGTGAGTTCGCGGTGATTGCAGCCGTAAATCCCAACACAATTCAGAAAGCTCTTTCGGAGCTTGAGAGCGTGGGACTTATCGAAACTCAGCGCAATACGGGCAAATATGTTACACAAGAGGGGAGCATTATTGAAATGGCGAGAAAAAAACGCGGTGAATTTTTAGCCGTGGAATTTCTGAGAAGCATGGCGGCTCTGGGCTACACGAATGATCAGACTATCCGCCTTCTTGAAGAAGCTAAGAACGGGGAGGTAATGACAGATGAGCGAAGCGACGCTTGAGTGCACAGGGCTTTCAAAATACTTCGGCACGAATCCTGCTCTGCACAATCTCAGCATCAGCCTGCCGACAGGAAAGATTATAGGACTTCTGGGACCAAACGGCAGCGGCAAGACAACTTTGATTAAGCTCGCTTGCGGGCTTCTGACACCAACCGAAGGCAACATCCGCGTCTGCGGGTTTGAACCCGGTATTGAGAGCAAGACTTTGGTGTCGTATCTGCCCGAACGTACCTATCTGCCGGACTGGATGACTGTTATGGAATGTATCCGGTTTTTTCAGGACTTCTATGCAGACTTTGATTATGACAGGGCGATTTCAATGCTGCAGGCTCTACAAGTTCCTGCAAACGCAAGAATGAAAACGCTTTCAAAGGGTACTAGGGAAAAGGTTCAGCTGGTTCTGGTTATGTCCCGCCGCGCTAGACTATATCTGCTCGATGAGCCTATCGGCGGAGTTGACCCCGCGGCCCGCGACTATATCCTCGGAACGATTTTAAAGAACTATAACGAGGACTCAACAGTCCTTATTTCCACCCACCTTATTGCCGACGTTGAAAAGATTCTGGACGAATTCATCTTCATTCAGAATGGACAGCTGGTTTCCTATGCCTCAACGGACTCTCTCCGCGAGGATCTGGGTAAATCTATCGACCAGTACTTCAGGGAGGTGTTCAGATGCTAGGAAAATTAATAAAACACGACTTCAACTCACTGTCAAGAGTGTTGCTCCCGACTCAGATTGCCGTTTTGGGTGCAACGATACTTGCGACGATTGGCTTTGCGATTAATTTCAGACTCGACTATTCGAACAATGACGGTCTGGTAGGACTTCTGAGGCTGATTACGGGCTTCATGAGCGGAATAATGGTGCTTGCGATAATCGCGGCCTCAATACTAGTTGCATTCATAATCTTCCAGCGCTTTTATAAAAACCTTATGTGCAGCGAGGGCTATCTGACCTTCACGCTTCCAGTGACAACGTCCGAGATTCTTTGGTCGAAGCTCATAACCGCAATGCTCTGGACAATTATCAGCAGTGTAGTCATCTTTATCAGCCTCAACATATTCGTCTTGTTCGGGACCGGTCAAGATACGTTCGTGAACACGGAAGCGTACCGCCAAATGGGAAAATTCTTCCATGAAGCTTTTAGTACCATCGGCGGAAGACTTGTCTGGCCCATCCTTGAGGTTACTTTGTTTGTTATAGTCAGCACAGTGAGTAGCATCCTGCATGTATATCTCGCACTCATTATCGGCGGAATAGTTTCCCAGAAGCACAAGATTCTTGCGAGCATCGGATTCTATTTTGTAATCAACATAGCTGTCAGTATTCTTTCAACGATTCTAAGCTATTGCCTCGGCACCAGCATGGTGGTAACTGCCGAAAGCTTCGATGGTATCCCATGGAATACTCAAGATGCTCTTTCAGTGTATAATGTAGTTTTTGGTGCGATGCAGCCCTATTACTGGACATATTTAGTATTCTCGGTTGCAATATGCGCAGCATTCTTCATTCTCAGTCATTACTTCCTCAAAAACAAGCTCAACCTCGAATAGCGCTAGGCTTGAAAGACAGAGGATTATATTGTATAATCAGGCTCGGTAATATGCCGAGCCTGATTTGTTAAATAGAGGAGATTTATATGATGAACATAAGAAACAACACTATGCTTTATGAAGCGAAAAAGGCAAAGCATAAGCCTCACATCGTTTTGCAGATTCTCATTTTCATAGTCGTCATATTTGCAACACAGGCAGCGGCGGGACTGATAATAGGCGTACCGCTGGGGCTGTCAATGACCAGTGAGCTTCTCAGTAAGATGTCCCCAGCAGATATGACCCTGAGCCTTGAAGGTATTATGTCCTCTGTCGCCGAATACATGAAAAACCTGCCGCAGTGGTTCGGAGTTGTAAGCCTTTTCGCTACGGCGCTCGTAACCTTCCTCGTATTTGTCTATTGCCGCGGTATTGAGGGCAGGTCTTTTGCGTCAATGGGTGTTCGCAAAAAAGGAATGGCGAAGAACTATGGTTTTGGCTACCTCATCGGAATCGTCATGATAACAGCGACTGTCTCGCTCGCGGTTCTGCTGGGCGGAGCGAAATTTACGGGCTTGAATTCGGGAGTGTCCGTTTTCTATATTGTGCTTTTTCTCGCCGGCTATCTTGTACAGGGTATGAGTGAGGAAGTCTGCTTCCGCGGTTATTTCATGGTTTCCTGTGCAAATAAGGTGCCTGTCACATGGGCTGTGATGATAAGTTCGCTTGCCTTCGCCATAATGCACCTCGCAAATCCCGGCATTACGCCTCTCGCCGTTTTCAATCTCGTGCTCTTTGGAGTTTTTGCCGCAGTCTATATCCTGCGGACGGATGACCTTTGGGGTGCCTGCGCGATACATTCGGCTTGGAACTTTTTCCAGGGAAATGTTTTTGGTATTTCTGTCAGCGGCTCCGCTCAGAGTACCTCGGTTTTCGGAACTTCGTTCGTTACCGGCAAGGGACTCATCTCAGGAGATCTTTTCGGTATCGAAGGCGGCATATGCACAACGATTGTCATGCTCGCTGGAATCGCGCTAGTTTTGTTCCTGCCGCAGAAGGCAAGCCCAGAGCTTCCTCAGGAGGAACCTTCAAATGACCCGGCCCCGAGCCGCGCACCACTGCCGGTCTACATCGAAAAATAGTGTTGTAAAATAACCCTATAGAATCAAAAAATCCTCCGGAAAAATTCGGAGGATTTTTCCTTGACAAAAATGAATAGTGTGGTTATACTGTGCATAAAGGGTATATACAGTAATAATGCGGAGGTGAGGCATTGGACGTCATTATCAGCAACGCGAGCGGCCAGCCGATTTACGAGCAGATTTTTACGCAGATAAAGAACAACATCATATCCGGCAGACTGAAGGAGGGCGACGCGCTCCCATCTATCCGTGTACTGGCAAAGGATTTAAGAATCAGTGTCATCACCACCAAACGCGCTTATGAAGAGCTTGAAAAAGCCGGTTATATATACACCGTTGCCGCGAAGGGTTGCTTCGTAGCCGAAAAAAACGTGGAGGTTATCCGCGAGGAGAGGCTAAAGGAGATTGAGGAACACTTAAAAATTGTTTCCGGACTCGCCGCCAACTGTAATCTAAGTGACGGAGAAATCTATGAAATTTATAATCTTATCAAAAAAGAGGGCTAATAAATGAATGCAATTGAAACGAAAGGTCTTTGCAAGACTTACGACGATTTTAAACTTGACAGCATTGACCTTGTTCTGCCGTCGGGCTGCATCATGGGACTTGTGGGCGAAAACGGAGCGGGTAAAAGCACCACAATGGAGCTAATAATGAACACGGTGAAAAGCGACGCGGGACAGGTTACCGTTTTGGGAACAGACAATAAGAGCAGTGATTTTCGAAAGCTCAAGGAAGAAATCGGCGTAGTGCTCGACGAAGCGTATTTTCCTTTGGTGCTGAACGCGAAGGACGTTAACATCGTAATGAAAAACACTTACGGCAACTGGGATGAAAATTGTTTCTATGATTATTTAGGAAAATTTTCGCTTCCCATCAAGAAGCAATTTAAGGACTTTTCGCGCGGAATGAAAATGAAACTTGCCATTGCTGTTGCGCTTTCGCATAATTCTAAGCTCCTCATTCTGGACGAAGCTACGAGCGGACTTGACCCCATGGTGCGAGACGAGATACTTGACATTTTCAATGACTTCACGCGAGATGAAACGCATTCTGTTTTGCTTTCCTCGCACATAGTCAGCGATCTTGAAAAAATCTGCGATTATATAGCTTTCATCCATAAAGGCAAGCTGGTCTTCTGCGAGGAAAAGGACAGACTGCTTGATAAATACGGCGTAGTTCGCTTGTCAAAAGCTGATTTTGATGTAATACCGAGAAGCGCGGTCAAAGGCAAAAAGGTCACTGATTATGGTGTCGAGGCGCTTGTCATAAGGGACGCTGTTTCGGGAGCTATCGCAATAGAGCGTGCGAGCATTGAGGATATAATCCTGTATATCGCAAAGGAGGACAAATAGAATGAAAGGACTGCTTTATAAGGACCTAATCATGCTCACAAAGCAGACGAAGCTTTATCTGCTGTTCATTGTTATAATGTCCTGTATTCCTAATTTGTCCATGCTGAGCTTTGCGGTTATTTACTCAACAATGATGCCGATGACGGCACTCGCTTTTGACGAGCGCTCGAAGTGGGATAAGCTCGCCGCAATGATGCCGTATTCGGCAACTGAAATGGTTGTAAGCAAATATTTAATCGGCTACATTATGGTTCTCTCGTCCGTTATAATCGCCATCGCAGCGCGGGCGTTAGGCGGAATTTTTGGCGGAGCAGAGCTGACAGCGGAGTTTTTCCCGCAGCTTCTGCTAATAGCTTGCATCGGGCTCGCGCTTGGAGCATTCAGCCTTCCGCTCCTGATTGGTCTGGGAGTAGAAAAAGGCCGCCTGTTTCTGATATTTATACTTGTAATGTTCAGCATTGTTTGTTTATCCGGAATGGAAAAAGTTTTGAGCGTTTTTCCGAGTAACGCCCAGCTTGGCATACTCCTGGCAGGAGCGGTGCTTGCAACTCTTTTGTTAAACTTAGGATCGATTGCGCTTGCCGCGCAGCTATACAAGCGTAAAGTAGACTAGAAAAAGGACGTTTCCGGTTTCGGAAACGTCCTTTTTATTATGCCTGTCTATAAGTTTTGAGAAAATCGTCGAGCTTTTGCATCGACTCGTACAGAGCGTTTACCTCAGGCAGATATACTATTCTAAAGTGGTCGGGCTCGGGCCAGTGGAAGCCGGTGCCGTGAACGAGAAGCACCTGTTTTTCGCGTAGGAAATCAAGCGCGAACTGCTCATCGCTTGTAATGTTAAAGCGTTTTGCATCAATTTTTGGAAAGATATAGAAGGCAGCTTGAGGTTTGACATAGCTGATGCAGTCGATTTTATCCAGAGCCTCGCAGATTGCCTTGCGCTGCTCGTATATCCTTCCGCCGGGCTGGAGCAGATAATCAGTCGCGTGAAGGTTATCAAGCGCGGGCTTAATCGTCTGCTGAGCGGGAACATTGGCACACAGACGCATGGAGGAAAGTGTGTTCAGCCCCTCGATGTAGCTCTTAGCGCAGTCCTTGTTGCCCGAAAGGCTCATCCAGCCGGCACGGTAGCCGCAGATGAGGTGCGATTTTGAAAGACCGTTAAAGGTCACGACGAAAAGATCGGGCGCGAGGGCGGCGATGGAGGTGTGCGTTTTGCCGTCCATGAGAAGGCGGTCGTATATCTCGTCAGCAAAAATCATAAGGCTGAACTCGCGGGCGAGATCAACAATCTGTTGAAGGACATCCACGTCGTAAAATGCGCCTGTGGGGTTATTCGGATTAATTACTACGATGGCCTTGGTTTTTGGCGTGATTCTTTTCCTCATGTCCGCGATATCAGGCATCCAGCCGCTCTTTTCGTCGCAAATATAATGCACGACGGTTCCGCCGGCGAGAGATGAGGCACCGGTCCAGAGAGGATAATCGGGAGAGGGAATGAGGATTTCGTCGCCCGTGTCGAGCAGCGCCAGCATACACAGGGAAATAAGCTCGGAAACTCCGTTGCCCGTGTAAATGTCGTTTACAGTGACGCCCTCGATGCCCTTTTTCTTGTTATATGCCGCGATAGCCTCACGCGCCGAAAGCAGGCCCTTTGAGTCGCAGTAAGCCTCGGAAGCGACCAGATTCGAAGAAATTGCGTCGAGAATGCAGTCTGGGGCCTCAAATTTGAAGGCACCGGGGTTTCCAATGTTGAGCTTCATTATCTTCTTGCCTTGCGCTTCCATTGCATTTGCGGCGTCGAGCACGGGACCGCGTACGTCGTAGGCAACATTGCTCAGCTTCTTTGATTTAGATATTTCTTTCATAGTCATCCTCCCACAAAAAATAAACGCCCTAAGCATATTATTATGCTTAGGGCGAACTAATGTCCGTGTTACCACCTAAATTCGGGAAGTACTCCCGCACTCATACGATACTTGAAAAACTTTCGAATACCGAGCTCCCTGTAACGGCGGAGACCCGTTGGAGCGTACTTGCATAATGCTTTCCGTCCACAGCTCAAAGGCGGCTTCGGCGCTCCGTTCATGAAGTCTCGCAGCTAACGACTTCTCTCTGAATTTCGCTCGGCGCTTAATATTCCTTCTCATAGCTTTTATCTTATTGCGCTTATTATAACCAGAGATACCGCACTTGTCAACCGAAAAATTGTACAATATATTTCCAAAGTGTACGCCCGTGACGGACAGATTTTGGAAATATCTCAGCTTTTCTTCGAAAAACGTTCGAAATTAACGATAAATCGTTCGTGTGTTCCGAAGCCGACATCGCCGTTCACATCGTCGAAGGCGTTTACATTAAAGGTAATCTTACGCCCATCTATTTCGGTAATTTCGCTTTCAACCCAGACCTTGTGACCGATGGGGGTCGCTGCGGTGTGGAAAACATCGACATGGACGCCGACGCTCACGTAGCCCTTGTCGAGATGTGGCAAAACGCTGCTGTTGCAGGTGTCCTCGATGAGCGCAACCAAGAAGGGAGTCGCCAGAACGTCGAATTTGATGGAGTCTGAAATAGCGGAAACCACGTGCTTATCGGTTACAATCATTTCCTTTGTAAATTTTTGTCCTACTTCGAGTGCCATAATGCCGCCTCCTAATATTAATTATACTCCGGTCAGGTCAAAATCAGGTATAAGCTCGTCAGTTGCCGACGAGAGTTCCTGAAAATACCCGTTTTTAATGCCTGACAGGGAAAGATAGCTCTGCGCTCTTTCATATTCTTCCTTTGTAAGCAATCTGTCAAGCTCTGGATATTTTTCTTTATCCGCAAGGGGAACAAACTGGCTCATAAGGCTGAAAAGCACGGCGTTTTTCGGAAAGCACTCGGTCACCCAATCAATAACGTCAAACGTGTCGTCAAGCCTGTCGGGTAAGATAAGATGCCTTATCAGCACGCCGCTTTTCAGAAGCCCCTCGTCGTCCATGACGAAAGGCCCCGTCTGGCGGTACATTTCAAGTATGGCTTGCTTCGCGACAAACGGATAATTCCTCGCGCCAGAATAGCGGAGGGCAGCATCGGAGGAGCTGTATTTTAGGTCCGGCATATAGACCTGTACAAAGCCCTCTAGCATTTTTAGCGTTTCAACGCTCTCATAGCCGGTGGAATTCCACACAACAGGAATTTTCGGCTTGGCGAGCTTCAGAGCTTCGACCACCTTATCCGCAAAGTGTGTTGCGGTAACTAGGTTCAGGTTGTGGACGCCACTATCCTCAAGTTCCGAGAATATCTCGGCAAGCCGTGTAACGCTGATTTCTTTGCCGTGTCCCTCAAAACTGATTTCGCGGTTCTGGCAGAAAACGCAGTGCATATTGCAGCCGGAGAAAAACACCGTTCCGCTGCCGCCGCAACCGGTTATGCAGGGCTCCTCACCGAAATGCGCCGCGGCTCTCGCCACAACGGGCAGGGCGCCAAGACCGCAGAAGCCGCGCTCACCGTTTTCACGGTCAGAGCCGCAGTTTCTCGGACAAAGAAAGCACTTTGTCATTCCTCGTTCTCCGGAATTTTGCAGACCTCCACCCATTCGAGAGCGGAGGAGTATTTATAAAGCTCATCGCAAGTCAGCTCGACAGCGCTGCTCGAGCTGCCGACAGCGGGAAAAACGGTTTCAAAACGCAGGACGGATTCGTCAATATAGACGGGAACGCCGCCGTTGATACCGAATGGGCAGACTCCGCCGACCGCATGACCTATAAGCGCCTCGACCTCTTCCGGCGTGAGCATTTTCGCCTTCATGTTGAACTTTTCTTTAAATTTCTGGTTGTTGATTCTCGCGTCGCCGGCGGCAACGACAAGAATCGCGCCCTCGCCGCTTTTAAACGACAGTGTTTTTGCAATTCGCGCGGGTTCAACACCAAGAGCCTCGGCCGCAAGCTCGACCGTTGCACTCGAAACGGTGAATTCCTGAACCCTGTCCTCAACTCCGCAGCCGCGCAGGTATTCGCGTGCTCTTTCTATGGACACTATTAATCTCTTCTTTCTGCTCTGTAAATTATATGCGCATATATTAGCACGTTTTATCCGCAAATGCAATTATTCATTAATATTCGTGTAAAATCCACTTCTCATCGATATTTATAAATAATATTCAGAATATAGCGGATATTGTTGCATAATTACTATTGATATTTTATATAGCTGATGATATAATGCAGTTAAGCTGAATAAATATCCGGAGGAATTCATAATGAGTGAAATTAAAAAATGCGTACTTGCCTATTCGGGCGGGCTTGATACATCGATAATTATCCCTTGGCTAAAGGAAAACTATGGCTGCGAAGTCATAGCTGTTTCCGGCAATGTCGGTCAGACCGACGAGCTTGAAGGACTTGAGGAAAAGGCTCTCAAAACGGGCGCGAGCAAGCTCTACATTCTCGATCTAATCGACGATTACGCCGAAAATTACATTGTTCCCGCGATGAAGGCTGGCGCAAAATACGAGACCTACCTACTCGGCACCTCAACAGCGCGTCCCTGCATCGCAAAGGGACTGGTTGAGATTGCGCTCAAAGAGGGGGCGGACGCAATATGCCACGGCTGCACCGGCAAGGGCAACGATCAGGTGCGTTTTGAACTTGCAGTAAAGGCGCTCGCTCCTCAGATGAAGATTATCGCCCCGTGGAGGGAGTGGAGCATCCAGAGCCGTGAAGAGGAGATCGAATACGCCGAGGCGCATAACATTCCTCTAAAGATCAACCGCGAGACGAACTATTCCAAGGACAAGAACATGTGGCACCTTAGCCATGAGGGACTTGACCTCGAAGACCCCGCAAACGAACCGCTTTACAACAAACCCGGCTTCCTCGAAATGGGCGTTTCACCCGAAATGGCTCCTGACAAGCCGACCTATGTTGAGCTTGAGTTCATTAAGGGCACTCCCGTAGCTCTCGACGGCGAAAAAATGAAGGTTTCGGACATCATCTGGAAGCTCAATAAAATTGGCGGCGAAAACGGCATAGGCCTTATCGACATCGTTGAAAACAGGCTTGTCGGCATGAAGTGCCGCGGCGTATATGAGACTCCGGGCGGTACGATACTCTATTACGCGCACCAGGTGCTCGAAACGCTCTGTCTTGACAAGGCGACGGCGCACCTCAAGGAGCAGCTCTCTGTCACTTACGCGGAGCTCGTTTATAACGGTCAGTGGTTTACGCCGCTGAAAAAAGCGCTTGACGCTTTCGTCGATGTGACGCAGGAGAATGTGACTGGAGTTGTCAAACTCAAGCTCTATAAGGGCAATATGATTAACTCATCGGTAACTTCACCATATTCATTGTATTCCGAAGACATAGCAACCTTCGGTGCAAGCGACTATAACCAGAAGGACGCGGAAGGCTTCATAAACCTCTATGGTCTGCCCATCAAGGTCAAGGCAATGATGGAGCAGGGACTTCTGAAATAAATTCCAAAAAGTTCCGCGGTAGGCATTACGCTTATCGCGGAACTTTTATTGACATTCCATTTTTGACGATGTATGATACATTTGTAATATGTGGCACAAACATACGGGGAGATGAAGGAATGAAACGCAGTACAAAGATAGGAATCGTTACGAGCGGCGGCGACTGTCAGGGCTTGAACGCGGCTATACGCGGCGTGGGAAAAGCACTCTTTCAGCACATAGACAACGTTGAGATTTTCGGTATGTACGACGGCTACCGCGGACTTATAGAGGGCGACTACAAATATATGGAGGCAAAGGACTTCTCCGGAATATTAACTCAAGGTGGAACGATACTCGGAACCTCCCGCCAGAAGTTTATACCGGGAAAGGCCATTGTGGACGACGCAGGCAACGATACTATGCCCGCGATGCTGGACACCTATAATCGCCTCAATCTAGACTGCCTTGTCGTGATGGGTGGTAACGGAACCCAGAAAAGTGCGAAGCTTCTGATGGATGCGGGCATGAACATAATTACACTGCCGAAAACCATTGATAACGATATCTGGGGAACAGACACGACCTTCGGTTTCCAGAGTGCAGTTGACATAGCAACAAACGTCATTGATTATATACATTCCACTGCAAGCTCCCACAGCCGTGTTTTCGTAGTTGAGCTGATGGGCCGTGATGCGGGCTGGCTCACGCTTATTTCCGGCATAGCGAGCGGCGCAGACGTCGTACTCATACCCGAGATTCCGTATGACATGGCAAAAATAGCCGAAGCTATTGAATGGCGAAGGAAGCACGGGAGCAACTATACGATACTTGCCGTTGCAGAGGGTGCGGTTTCCGTTAACGACGCGGTTCTTACCGAGGACGAGCGCAGAGCAGTTAAGGAATCCATGAAGCATTCGACCATATCCTACAGCATCGCAAGTGAACTCGAAAGCTTTACCGGACAGGAGACGCGCGTCACCGTACCGGGACATTACCAGAGGGGCGGCCCACCCTGCCCTTATGACCGAGTACTGGCAACACAGTTCGGCACAGCAGCTGCAAGGCTCATTTTGGAAAAGAAGTACGGCTACATGGTCGGTATTCAAGGTGGGGAGATAGTTTCTGTTCCTCTCGTGGATTCAGCGAGCAGGACAAAGTTTCTGCCGACGGACCATCCGCTGATTCAGACGGCAAGAGATATAGGCATTTTCTTCGGAGACTGAAATTAGATTTTACTTAAAGTGGCAGGTGTTTTCCTGTCACTTTTTTATTTTCAATTGATTCTCTTACTGCTCTGTGTTATACTCTTCTGATATAATTATGCTTTCCGGAGGGATAAGATATGACAGAGCTCAATAAAAAGCAGGCTTGGGAGCTGCTCAAGGAATATAACAAGGACCCTTTCCATCTGAAGCACTCACAGACAGTCGCGCTTTGCATGCGCTATTTTGCGGAGATGGAGGGCTATGCGAATGATGCCGATTTCTGGGAGATTGTTGGTATGCTCCACGATCTCGATTTTGAGCTATATCCCGAAGAGCACTGTGTTAAGGTACAGGAAATCATGCGCGAAAAGGGACTAGATGAAAAAATAATACACGCCGTAGCAAGCCACGGCTATGGAATATGCGTCGATATAGTTCCGGAGCATCACATGGAAAAGATACTGTTCGCATCGGACGAGCTGACAGGGCTAATAGGGGCCGCCGCGCTCATGCGCCCATCAAAGAGCACTCAGGACATGGAGCTCTCTTCGCTGAAAAAGAAATTCAAGGACAAAAAGTTTGCCGCCGGCTGCAGCCGTGAGGTAATCGAAAGGGGAGCGGAGCTGCTTGGATGGGAGCTTGAAACGCTGCTTTCGAAGACTCTTGATGCAATGCGCGCCTGCGAGGAAAAGGCAAACGACGAAAGCTATTATGAAACATAGAAGCTAAGGCTTCTCAAGGAGTTTTTATGCCAATCGGCAAGGACACAATTCTACAAGGGAGAATATTTTCACCGCTTTTAAAATTTGCAATACCACTCATGCTGACAATACTGCTTCAGGCTCTTTACGGAGCTGTCGACCTCATCGTTGTCGGAAAATTCGGCAATACGACGAGCGTTTCCGCTGTTGCGAACGGCAGTCAGATAATGCAGTCCATCATACAAGTGATAATTGGGCTCTCGATGGGCGTAACGGTGTTGATAGGTCGTTTCGTGGGCTCGAAGGACGATGAAAGCGCCGCAGAAACAGTCGGCGGAGCCATCAAGTTGTTTTTTATTGTGGGATTAGTCATTTCGGTCATTATGGCAGTGCTTGCGCCTCAAATCGTTGTTCTGATGAAGGTTCCTGCCGAAGCGGCTGAAAAAACGGTCCAATATGTCCGCATATGCGGCTCGGGACTGATATTCATAACGGCCTACAACGTGATAAGCGCACTGTTTCGCGGCTTGGGAGATTCGAAATCCCCGCTTTTATTCATTTCAATCGCATGCGTTACTAACATAGTCGGTGACCTCGTGCTTTGCGGAGTATTTAAACTCGACGCTACGGGTGCGGCAATCGCAACAGTATTAGCGCAGGCTGTGAGTGTTGTATTTTCAATATACAAAATCAGAAAAGACAGACTTCCGTTCGAAATTACAAAAAAAAAGCTGCTCAGTTCAAAAGGTGCATCGTTTCGCATACTTAAAATCGGAGGCCCGATAGCGCTGCAGGACTTTTGTATCAGCTTTTCTTTTCTCATCATAATCGCAATAATGAATTCGCTGGGACTCGTTGCCTCGGCAAGCATCGGGATTTCGGAAAAGCTGTTCGTCTTTCTTGCACTTGTGCCTATTTCGTTTATGTATGCGCTTTCTGCCTTTGTCGCTCAGAACGTCGGCGCAAAGCAGGAGGATAGAGCAATCAAGGGCCTTGGCGCGGGTATGATAGCGTCCTTTGCTTTTGGCATTGTTACGTTTTCGCTTACATTCTTCGCGGGAGATGTTCTCGCAGGCTTTTTTGAAAACGACCCAATTGTCATTGCTGCCGCACAGAGCTACATGCGCGGTACTTCAGCTGAATTTTTGCTCGTTCCTTTCGTGTTTTGCTTTCTAGGCTACTTCAACGGGATTGGAAAAACAAACTTTGTGCTGATTCAGGGACTGCTGTCCTCGTTTGCCGTGAGGATACCCATTTCATATTACCTGAGCCGACTTCCGAACACGGATCTTTTCACAATCGGTCTTGCCGTTCCGATTTCCACTCTATCAAGCATTTTGATTTGCGCCGGATACTACGTTTTTGTTCGTAAAAAGCGACTGGAAATGCACAGCCTGTAAACGACGAGCCGAGAAACATCGCTCTTCGTTATTTCGTGAGAATTAGGGTAAAATGTATAGGTAAAAGGCATTTTCGCTAACAAACAGTATGTTGACAAGCACTCTCAAAACTGATAAAATTTATCAGTCATATTGTAATAATCGCTATGAAAAAGTCAGCGTTAAGCAGCCGTGCAAAGAGAGGGAGAACGGTGAAAGCTCCTCACAGGCACTTTTCGCAGCCACTTTTGAGCGACCCGTGAGAGCGGGCGGTCTGTCCCCGATATAAGACAGCATAAGATACTCCGATTTTCGGGGTAAATTAGGGTGGTACCGCGAAGCCATGCTTTCGCCCCTAAATCACAGGGGACGAGAGCATTTTTTTGTAGAGAGCAATATTTGGAGGAAAGCAAGAGCATGGAAAAATTCGGACTTAACGAACTTCGAGAGAAATTCCTTTCATTCTTTGAAAGCAAGGGACATCTGCGCCTGCCCAGTTTTTCTCTTATACCGCAGAACGACGCTTCGCTGCTGTTAATAAATTCAGGCATGGCTCCGATGAAGCCGTGGTTTACGGGCGATCAGGAACCACCGCGCAAGCGCGTTTGTACCTGTCAGAAGTGCATCCGCACCGGCGACATTGAAAACATCGGCCACACCTCTCGTCACGGCACATATTTTGAGATGCTCGGCAACTTCTCCTTTGGTGATTACTTCAAGCATGAAGCCATCGCGTGGAGCTGGGAGTTTCTCACCTCACCGCAGTGGCTTGGCATTGATCCCGAAAGACTCTATCCCTCCGTTTATCTGGAGGACGACGATGCCTTCGCAATCTGGCGTGACGAAATCGGTATCCCCGAGGCAAAAATCACAAAACTCGGCAAGGCAGACAACTTCTGGGAGCATGGCTCCGGTCCGTGCGGACCGTGCTCGGAGATATATTTCGACCGTGGCGAGAAATATGGCTGCGGAAAGCCCGACTGCAAGGTCGGATGTGAATGCGACCGCTTTATCGAGATTTGGAACAACGTGTTTAGCCAGTTCAGTAACGACGGACAGGGTCATTATGTTGAGCTAGCACAGAAGAATATCGACACCGGCATGGGACTTGAGCGCCTTGCCGTCGTGTGTCAGGGCGTTGATTCACTTTTCGACGTCGATACGCTTATGAGCATCACGAACAAAGTAAGCGAGATAACCGGTGCAAGCTACGGTCAGTCAAAAAATGTTGACACTTCTTTGCGCGTTATTACCGACCACATCCGAAGTGGAACCATGATGATTTGTGACGGCGTACTGCCCTCAAACGAGGGTCGCGGCTACGTTCTGCGCAGACTTTTGCGCCGCGCCGCACGCCACGGCAAGCTTCTGGGCGTCAACGAGCCCTTCCTCTTTGAGGTCTGCGAAACTGTTATCAAAGAGAACAAAATCGCCTATCCCGAGCTTTCTCAGAAACAGGACTATATCACCCGCGTGATAAAAATCGAAGAAGAAAACTTCTCCAAGACCATCGACGCGGGCATGAAAATCGTTTCCGATATGCTCGATGAGCATAAGAAAAAAGGCGAGACTCAGTTCAGCGGAGCTGACGCTTTCAAGCTTTACGACACCTACGGTTTCCCCGTTGACCTCACAGCGGAGATAGCCGAGGAGCAGGGACTCAAAATTGACCGCAAGGTCTTTGACGAGTGCATGCAGGAGCAGAGAGTCCGGGCGAGAGAAGCGAGAGCCGCTCTGGGCGACCTTGCATGGGCGGGAATAGACCTCGGGCTTGACACTACGCCCACGAAGTTTGTCGGATATGACCGCATTGAGGACGAGGCAAAAGTGCTTGCCATTGTCGTAGGCGAGGAGCTTTCCGCAAAGGCGCATGAGGGCGACGAGGCCATTATAGTTCTTGACAAAACGCCAATGTATGCCGAAATGGGCGGACAGACCGCCGATTACGGTTCAATAAAGACTATGTACGGTGATTTTGAAGTTACTGATGTTCAGAAAAACAAAGCCGGAAAATACATGCACCACGGCGTTATGAGAAGCGGACAAATTGCCGTTGAGGACACCGTGACAGCGAGGATAGATGTGGAGCGCCGCCGCGCAATCATGCGCGCTCACTCCGCGACACACCTTATGCATACGGCACTGCGAACAGTTCTCGGCGACCATGTCGAGCAGGCTGGCTCACTTGTTGAGCCCGATAAGCTCCGCTTCGATTTCACGCATTTTTCCGCAATTGCCGAGGATGAGCTGAAGCTTGTCGAGAAGTACGTTAACCGCGCGATACTCGAGGGCTACACTATCGACATTAAGGAAATGGCAATAGCCGATGCTAAGAAAATGGGCGCGATGGCGTTGTTTTCCGAGAAATACGGAGAATTTGTTCGCGTTGTCAACATGGGTGAGGGCTATTCCGTCGAGCTTTGTGGTGGAACGCATCTGGATAACACCGCGAAGGTCGGTCCCTTCCGTATAAAGAGCGAATTTTCGGTCGCGTCCGGTGTTAGACGCATTGAAGCCGTTGTCGGCGAGCTCGTGATGGACGAAATGCGCGAGGGCTCCGAGATTCTGCGCCGCATTGCCGAGACTCTGAAAACGAACCCGAATGAGCTGGAAGATAAATTCGCCCAGTTCATTCAGGAAGCAAAGAGCGCCCGCAAGCTGGTTGAAAAGATGCAGGCACAGCAGATCAAGGCGGAGGCCGACAGAGTTATGTTCGGCGCAAAGACCGTCAAGGGACTAAAAATCATTACGGGAATTTTCCCCGAGCTGTCAGCGGACGATCTGCGGCTGATGGGCGATATGCTCCGCGACAAGGACGAGAGCATAGTTGTCGTGCTGGCTTCAGTAAATGGGGACAAGATAAGTCTTCTCTCCGTCTGCGGAGACGCCGCGATTAAAAAGGGCATCCGTGCCGGCGATTTGATAAAGCACGTTACCGCGATAACAGGCGGCAGCGGCGGCGGAAAGCCAGAGCGCGCGATGGGCGGCGCGAAGGACGAGCTCATGCTCGATAATGCGCTAGCAACGATTGATAACTATGTGAACGATAAAGTCAAGGATTAAGCTTTTCTACGCGTTATGCTAAAGGAGGATTAAAATGACAGACTGTATTTTCTGCAAAATAGCCGCTGGAGAAATCCCCTCCGACAAGATTTATGAGGACGACAAGGTTGTGGCGTTCCGCGATATACACCCGCAGGCACCGGTCCATTTTCTGGTGGTTCCCAAAGAACACATAAAGTCAGCGGCTGATATAACGCCCGTGAATTCGGACATTGTTGCCCACTGCTTCGAAGTTATCGCGAAACTCGCGGTGCAGAAGAAGCTTGAAAATGGCTTCCGCGTCATCAATAATTGCGGCGAAAACGCGGGACAGACAGTTCCGCACATTCACTTCCACGTGCTTGCCGGAAAACCTCTCGGAGAAACGCTGGTGTAAAAAGCAATACCCTAGAAAGATACGTTTTCGGCAAGCGATGAATAAACGCCTGACGGCGGGCAGAAATGTCCGCCGTTTTTAATAAATCGGGGAAGGGGAGGGATAGAATATGCGAAAACTCGCGACTGCGGCGGCTGCTTTTTCTGTCGCGGTTTTTGTCTCACATTATCTCATACCGCCCAGCTTATATTTCGCCTGTGCCGCGCTTTGTGCCTTGCTCTCGTTATCGGCCCTGTTTTTAAAAGGCGATACGCGTACGCGAGTACTGCTGATATTTCTTTCCGCCGCAGTCGGCTTCTCAGTGAGCTATGTTTCATATTTGTATAAAGCCGTGCCTGCAGATGAAATTTCGGGAACAGAAAAATTAGTGACCGCAAGGGTCACGGACTATCCCGAGATACGCGAGAACTATTCGACTGTAACAGTCAGGATCACAGGAGACGATTCTCCGCACCTCACAACCTTGCTCTATGCTTACGGTGACGAAATTGATGGGGTTTTGCCCGGGGACAACATTGAAGCGTACGTTCGATTCAAGTCTGCCGACGAGCGCTACGGCGAAGCCTTCAGCGGTTACAACGCGAAAGACGTATACCTTCTCTGCTATCCGAACGGTGAGATTAAGGTCACTGATAAAAGTGACTTTTCATTTATGTATTTCCCAAAGACTCTTGCCAAAAACATAAAGGACATCTCGTTAAAAGTATTTCCCCAGAAAACCGCACCGCTCATGACCGCGCTTTTGACAGGCGACACGAGCCTGCTATATGAGGACACGGTGCTCTATGCAAATATGGCAGAGTCGGGAATTTTGCACGTCGTCGCGGTGTCAGGTATGAACGTAGCCTTCCTTGTGGGCTTCATACAATTGATTGTGCGTCGAAAAAAGCTCGCCTCGCTAGTTGCGATACCGATAGTATGGATTTTCGTTCCATTCGCGGGGGCAACACCTTCGGTCGTCAGAGCGGCGTTCATGATAACAACGGTGCTCATTGCCCCGCTTATTCGAAGAGAAAACGATGGGCTGACCTCGCTTACAGCGATACTAGCGCTGCTCCTTATGATAAACCCTGCCGCTTGTGCGTCAATTAGTCTGCAGCTTTCGTTTGCCGCGATGCTGGGCATGATACTAATAACCCCAAAGATTTATAAGTCGATGCAGCTTAAAGTGAAAGCCAAAAACGGGAAGACGGACAGCCTCCCGAAAAAAGCACTTCGAAAGTTCCTTACGGGCGCCGGCGCCGCCTTCGCCGCAACGCTGGGGGCGCTCGTCTTTACAACGCCTGTCGCTGCCTTCTATTTCGGCTACGTTTCACTTATCGGAATCCTTGTTAACGTCCTCATTTTCTGGGCAATTTCCGCAGCCTTCATTCTGGGCTATATCTCCTGCGTTCTCGGCTTTATCTGGCTGCCGGCCGGAGGACTGCTTGGCGCTTTGACAAGTCTGCTTGCAAGGTATATCATTGCACTGGTTGGTGTTGCCGCCTCGGTTCCATATGCCGCTGTATACACGCGAGGGAACTTTTTTGGCTGGTGGCTCGCACTGGTTTACATAATAGTTATTTGCTGCTATGTGTTTCGCAGAAAAGAAGGCTTCCGTCCTGCGATTCCGGTCTGCCTTGCAGTCATCTCGCTGTGCTGCGTGATACTTGTTTCGCAGTTCTGCATAAGGGACGATGACGGCAGCATCACGGTCGTTGACGTCGGCCAGGGGCAAAGCCTTATTTTTACGGATGGTGATGCTACTGTAGTTATCGATTGCGGCGGAAAGGGCAAGAACATGAACGCCGGAGACACCGTTGCGGGTCTGCTTTTAGGGAGCGGAAGGAGTACGGTTGATATCTTAATGCTCACGCATTTCGACGACGACCATGTAAACGGCGTGATGCGCCTCATGAGCCGAGTCGATGTTAAGCGGCTTGCCATTCCTGATGGCTCATATGACAAGGCCTTGCACGGAAAGATACTTGAGCTTGCCGAAAAGCTCGGCATAGAGGTTTACATAATAATTCGAGACGCGGAGGTGAATGCCGCTGATTTGAAAATAAGTGTTTATCCGACCTTCAGCCAGAATGAGCCATCGCTTATATTTCTCGCAAGTATTGAAGATTTTGATATTCTTGTCAGCGGGGACGCCGGAATTTCGGAGGAAGAGGAGTTCATCGCCGCTCACGAACTGCCGGATGCCGAGCTTTTCATCGCGGGGCATCACGGCTCGAAGACCTCAAGCTCTGCTGCGCTTTTAACTGCGCTAAACGCGGAATATGCGGCGGTCTCCTGCGGTTACAATACATATGGGCATCCGACCGAAGAAGCGCTTTCACGGTTCGAAGAAGCGGGCATGCGAATATTCAGAACAGACGAAGAAGGCAATATTATTTTCAACATAGACGGATAAGGAGGGCGATTTCGTGGCAAAGAACGATAAGGACAAAAAGACAGACTACGGTGCCGTCCTGCGCGAGCTTCGGGACAAGGGCCCTGAAAGACTATATCTGCTCTGGGGAGCGGAGGATTATCTGCGTGAAAGCTTTTTTGAGGAGTTGAAGAAGCTCTGTCTCGACGGCGGCAGCGCCGATTTCAACCATCACAGGCTGACTGGCGTATCTCTCAATTTGCAGAAGCTGACCGAGGCAGTGGACGCTGTGCCGTTTATGGGTGAGCGAACGCTCATCGAGGTGCACGATTTTGAAATCAATTCCGTCAAGGACGAGGATGCGGAAAGGCTCAAAAGCATAGTTTCTGATATTCCCGAATACTCGACGGTTGTGCTTCTGCTGCCGATAGGCTATGAGCCCGACGGAAGGCTTACAGCGGTTAAGACGATAAAAAAGCTCGGCAGCGCAATCGAATTTACCACACAGCCGCAGAGCCTTCTGATTAATTGGATTTCGCGCCGCTTTGCGGCTATTGGCAAAAATATCGGAAGGGCTGAGTGCGAAAAGCTCATTTTCACCTCAGGCGAGCTGATGACAAGACTGATACCAGAGATTGATAAAATCGCGGGCTACGCAAAGAGCGATACCGTAACATCAGCGGACATCGACAGGACAGCACAGCGTATACCCGAAGCGAGCGTTTTCGAAATGACGGACAGGCTTTCAGAAAAGGACTACGACAGGGCGGCTTATCTTATGGCGGAGCTTTTGCAGTCCGGCGAGCATCCGATTAAAATCCTTGCGATGATAGGCTTTCAGATGAGACGGCTTTACACGGCGCGTGTCGCGCTGGACAGGGGACTGGGCCGCGATTTTGTTATGGAAAGCTGCGGAATCAGCTACTCCTTTCTCGCGGATAAGCTTTTGAAGTCCGCCGCCGGCTTTAAGACCGCACAGCTAAAAAGAGCAGTAGAGCTTTGTGCGGAGAGCGATTACCGGATGAAGAGCTCCTCCGAGGACGACGAGAACATTTTGAAAGAGCTGCTGCTCCGAGTCGCAGTGGGTGATAAAAAATGATTAGCGTTAAAGAGGTCATCATAGTTGAGGGACGCTATGATAAAAATACACTGAGTCAAATCATCGACGGCACTATAATCGAAACAGAGGGCTTCGGTATCTTTTCCGACAGGCAAAAACTCGCTCTTTTCCGCCGTCTCGCGGAAACGAGGGGACTTGTTGTGCTTACGGACAGCGACGGAGCTGGATTTGTCATAAGAAATTTCTTAAAGGGTGCGATTGACCCCAAATATATCAAGCACGCCTACATACCCGATATCGTGGGTAAGGAAAGGCGAAAGAGCATTCCTTCGAAGGAGGGCAAGCTCGGTGTTGAGGGTATGAGCCGTGAGGTGATTGAAACGGCTTTAAAGAATGCGGGCGTTTCCATCAACGAAGTGGCGGGGGCAGAACCTGCCGAACTCATCACGAAGACGGACCTTTTTGAAGTGGGACTCTCCGGAGGAAAGGACAGCAACGCAAAAAGGCTGGCACTTTTGAAGAAGCTTAACCTGCCCGCAAAGCTCTCCCCTAACGCGATGCTGGACGTTTTAAATGTTCTGATGACGAGGGAGGAATTCCTGAAATTGCCTTTGAACGATTTCGGCTGAACGTACAAGTACCGCCTATTATCGTACTAAAATTCGTCGTAATAACCATATATAGTAAATAAAGTGTGAATATAGCTACGAGAACACAAATATGTGTAGCACTGGCAACAAAAATGTGTTAAAATACCAAAATAAAGAGCAATATGAAAGAGTAACAGGGCGAAGAAAAAAATACTGTTTTTGAGGAGAACTGTTATGAGATGTCCGTTTTGCGGCTATGCCGAAAGCAAAGTTATCGACTCGCGTCCCGCGGAAGAGGGAGCAACAATCCGCCGCCGCAGGGAGTGCCTTGCCTGCCAGAAGAGATTTACAACTTATGAGATAATGGAGCGTCTGCCGCTCGTTGTAGTTAAGCGTGATGGCTCACGTCAAACCTTCGACAAGATTAAGATCATGAACGGAATGCTCAGAGCTTGCGAAAAGCGTCCTGTCTCGCTTCAGGCACTTGAAAAAATTGCGGACGAAATTGAACAGGAGCTGCAGAACTCGCTCGAGCGCGAGGTTTCAACTGTTGAGATCGGCGAAATGGTCATGAGTAAGCTCAAGACTGTAGACGAGGTCGCCTATGTCCGTTTTGCCTCAGTATATCGCCAGTTCAAGGATGTCAACACCTTCTTTGAGGAGCTTCAGAAGCTCATAGACAAGAAGAACTAGTATTCTATAACATTTACAGAGTACTATAGCAGTGAGCCTAAAGTTATACGCTCCTTTTTTGCAATATCGTTAAGAGTTTCTATCAGCGCATCGAACGATGCGCCGGTTACTTTTGCATCACCTTCCAGTTCCTCGAGCAGTGCAAAGTATGCGCCTGTAATTATGTCGATTTCACTGTGTCGAAGCATAATATGCGAATAGGATTCCCAGCTCAGCCAATTGTTCAGCGATTCCTCGACGTGAGAGGCGGCGCCTTCATTGTCGCCGTTTTGATACAGCTCGTGCGCCTGCTCAATCTCGTTTGCGAGAATATCGGTCTTGTTTTCAATGTATTTTACATTGAAGAGTGAGAGCGCGAGTAGAGCGAACAGCAGCGAAACGGCTATTATTTCACGTATCATTTTTTGCCCTCCGCTTTAGCAAAATATATCTGTCCGGCGTTGTTAACCGACATTAGAAAAACCTCTTTAGGATCACTAACTTTTCTCGCGGAGAGCTCCTTTTGCAGCCATCTTTCGTCTTTTCCGCATATTTGGAGGTTCTTCCGAACCACCTGCCCGTTGTTGATTATTACAACGGGATAACCGCTGTCATCCGCTGCAATGCTCATCTGACCCGCGGTAACGGGACGTTCGGACGGAAAGAGAACTATGTTCAGCCTTCCGTCCGTTTCCAATATTGCGTATTTTATCATGCTGATGTCCAGCACGCTCTGGCCGCGCAGCTCCTCGGCCAGCTCGTCCGGCGTCAGGCGGTTCTTTCTCATTTCCTTCTGATCGATGACGCCGTTTACGATTATAAAACACGGCTTTCCACAGATTAACTCTTTAGCTAGATTGCTTTTCACTATCACGCCTGAGATTATCAATTCGCAGCAGAGCAGAATAACAATGGGAAGGATGCCGTTCATAAGCGGTATCCCAATGTCCTGCAAAGGATGCGCCGCAATATCGGAAATAAGAACGGTTATAACGAGCTCCGAAAGCTCAATTTCACCGAGCTGACGTTTTCCCATCAGTCTCATCGCGAAAATGAGCGCGACATAGATAATCAAAGTCCTTAAATAAACAATACCCAAAATATGCACCCCCGTACATTAGCGTTTCCTGCGGGGCGTAAAATATGATGTAATCGAATTAATTTCTGCATTTGAAAGCAGGAGGTGACCGATTTGAAATTCACAAAGATGCACGGCTGCGGCAATGACTATGTGTATGTAAACTGCTTCGATGAGCAAATTCTCGACAGACCCGAGTTCTCAAGGCTCGTATCAAATCGTAATTTCGGTGTCGGGAGTGATGGGCTCATCTGCATTTGCCCCTCGGAAATTGCCGATTATAAAATGGATATGTATAACGCGGATGGAAGCTCTGCCCAGATGTGCGGCAACGGCATCCGCTGTGTTGGAAAATATGTGTATGAAAAGGGTTTGACCGACAAAACGATGCTCAAAATCGAGACAGGCGGCGGGATAAAAACGCTTGATCTGAACGCTGAGGACGGTATCGTAAAATCCGTCCGTGTTGATATGGGCTCGCCCGAGTTTCGCCCGCAATATATCCCCATTGCCGAGCATGGGAGAAATTTTGTAAATCGCTCCGTCATTGTGGGCGACACGGAATACTTTGTCACCGCCCTTTCGGTAGGGAACCCCCACGCGGTAGTGTTTGTTAAAGATGTTGATGCTCTAGATCTCAAGAGCATCGGACCGAAATTTGAAAACCATCCGCTTTTTCCCGAACGCGTAAACACAGAATTCGTCGAGGTCATCGACAAGAATACGATAAAGATGCGTGTCTGGGAGCGCGGCAGCGGTGAGACTCTCGCCTGCGGCACGGGAGCTACGGCGTCAGCGGTAGCCTCGGCGCTTAACGGACACACGGGAAATTCGGCAACCGTCCGTCTGCGCGGCGGTGAATTATTCGTCGAGTGGAACAGGGATAACAACAAGCTCTATTTGACGGGTCCCGCAATCATGGTCTTCGACGGAGAGTTATATATTTGAATCTGAGGAGCGTTTCATAAAATGGTCAAGATGAACGAAAATTTTTCGAAACTGCAGGGCAGCTATCTGTTTGCTGAAATAGCAAGAAGAACTGCGGAATACACCACCGCAAATCCGGAAAAGAAGCTTATTAAGCTCGGAATAGGCGACGTTACCAAGCCGCTGAGCAATGTGGTAATCTCCGCGATGCACAGGGCGGTTGACGATATGGCGGATAAGAGCACCTTCATGGGTTACGGTCCCTACGAGGGCTATGAATTTTTGCGCGAAGCGATAGTTAGGCACGATTACGCGCCATTCGGTGCTCCCATCAGAGCTGATGAGATATTCGTTTCGGACGGTGCAAAAAGCGATTGCGGAAATATCGGAGACATTTTTGCAGAGGACAACGTCGTCGCCGTGTGCGACCCCGTATATCCCGTATATGTGGACGCTAACGCGATGTCAGGAAGAGCCGGTGACTGGGACGGCAAGCGCTGGACGAATATCGTCTATCTGCCCTGCAACGAACAAAACGGCTTTATTCCTGAGCTCCCAGTAAGGACACCGGACATAATTTATCTCTGCTTTCCGAACAATCCCACAGGTGCTGTGGCGACTAAGGAACAGCTAAGAATCTGGGTGGACTATGCCCGCAGGAACGACGCCGTCATCATGTATGACGCGGCGTACAGAGAGTATATCTCGGATTCCGGTTTGCCGCGCTCGATTTATGAAATAGGCGGCGCAGAGGAATGCGCGATCGAATTCAACAGCTTTTCCAAAACAGCCGGTTTTACAGGAACACGATGTGGCTACACGGTCATACCAAAGGCTCTGAAGCGCGGCGGCGAGAGCCTCAACGACGTTTGGATGCGCCGTCAGTCAACAAAATTTAATGGTACTTCCTATATTGTGCAGCGTGGAGCCGAAGCGGTGTTTTCGGAACAGGGAGAGAAGGAATACCGCGAAATTATCGCTTATTATATGAATAACGCGCGCGTTATAAAAAAAGGACTAGAGGACGCCGGTCTTGCTGTTCACGGCGGAGTGAACTCGCCCTATATCTGGGCAAGAACGCCGGATGGTATGCCCTCCTGGGATTTCTTTGATAAGCTGCTGCGTGAAGCAAATGTCGTTACAACGCCCGGTGCGGGCTTCGGACCGGAGGGCGAGGGCTTTATACGGCTGACCGGCTTCGGTGACGCGGAAGCGACCAAGCAGGCAGTCGAGCGTGTTGTTGGAGTATTATAGTTTGTTTAAACCTGCGCCGTTAAAATACGTAAAAACGGCGTCAGCCGAACTTAACAGGAGGTCATATATATGTGCGGAATAGTCGGATATACAGGCAGCCGTCAGGCAGCCCCGATACTATTGGACGGTCTGCAAAGGTTAGAATACAGAGGATATGATTCTGCCGGAATTGCAGTAAATGACGGCGAGAGAATAGATATAGTCAAAGCTATGGGAAGGCTTGCGGTGCTCCGCGAAAAATGCGACGACGGAAAGACCGTTTCCGGCTGCGTCGGTATCGGGCACACACGCTGGGCGACCCACGGCAAGCCCTCGGACGTGAATTCGCACCCGCACGTCAGCGAAAACGGACGCATCGCGATAGTGCATAACGGAATAATCGAAAATTTTGCTCCGCTTAAAGAAATGCTTATAAACCGCGGTAGGGTTTTTCAGTCCGAGACGGACACCGAAGTCGCCGCCCAGCTCATCGACTTTTACTATAAAGGCGACATTCTTGATGCGGTCGCCCGTGCCGTCCGCGAGCTCGAGGGGAGCTACGCTCTCGGCATCGTCTGCTCCGACGACCCTGAAACTCTTGTCGCTGTGAAAAGCCACGCGCCGCTGATTGTGGCTTATGGCGAAGGAGAAAACTTCTTTGCGTCCGATGTCACGGCGGTCATTAGCCACACAAAAACTGTCTCTTATCTCGATGACGACGATATCGCGGTTGTGTGCAAGGACGGCATAAAGTTCTATACGCCCTTCCTCGATGAAATCAAAAAAGACAAATACATCGTAGATTGGGATGTTTCAGCTGCCGATAAATGCGGCTACGAACACTATATGTTCAAAGAAATTATGGAACAGCCCGAAGCTGTCAGCCGCACCATCGCGCCCTACATCAAAGATGGGAAAGCCGACCTATCCGGGTATCTTAACAAGGACTACATAAAAGAACTTGAAAGAATTGTTATTATCGCCTGCGGCTCGGCTTCGCATGTGGGAGTTATCGCGAAATACAACATTGAAAAGCTCGCACGCATACCTGTTGAGGTCGTGCTGGCTTCCGAATTCCGCTACTGCGACCCGATTGTGACAGATAAAACTCTCGTTATAAGCATCAGTCAATCAGGCGAAACGGCGGACACTCTTGAGGCTCAGTGTGAGGCAAAGCGCCTTGGAGCAACGACGCTCGCAATCGTCAACGTCGAAGGAAGCTCTATCGCGAAGAGTGCGGACAGAGTCATCTATACAAAAGCGGGACCAGAGATTGCAGTTGCCACGACGAAGGCATACAGCACTCAGCTCGCCGTCACTGTACTCCTAGCGCTCTACATTGCGGATTGCCGAGAAACCATTTCCAAGAGCGAATACGACACTATACTCACCGAGCTTGAGGCCGTTCCCGAAAATATTAGAAAGATACTCGACGATAAGGCGAGCATCCAGTATCTTGCTTATCAGCACTTTAATAACGAGGATTTGTTCTTTATCGGGCGTAACATCGACTATGCACTCTCGCTTGAGGGCTCTTTAAAGCTCAAGGAAATTTCGTACATACATTCGGAGGCGTACGCCGCAGGCGAGCTCAAGCACGGCACGATTTCACTAGTCATCGAAGGAACTCTTGTCATCGCTGTGGCAACCTACGGACGACTTGTAGAGAAGACTCTTTCAAACGCTCTCGAAGTCAAGGCTCGCGGAGCTCATGTTATGGGCATCACGACTGAAAGACTAAAGGATAAGGTCGCATCAGCAGCCGACGATATGATTACCATCCCCGATACGCACGAGGTGCTTCTGCCCTCGCTTGCCGTCCTGCCGCTGCAGCTATTCGCATATTACATTGCGGTGTATCGCGGCTGTGACATCGATAAGCCGCGCAACCTCGCCAAAAGCGTGACCGTGGAATAACGAAATCGAATAAAAAGCACACCTGTCGCGTGACATTAAAGTTTGGACTAAACTAGTGAATGGTAAATAGAGATTGGATAAAGCTTACCGTTGCTAAATGGCACAGGTAAGCTTTTGGCTATAATGGGTGCGAGGTGATATCCCGTTATCGATGATAAGCCATTCAAAGTCGTCACAAAAGAAAAATAACCTATGCTGACATAACGAGATGACATGTATCTCGTTATGTGTAATTGTAAAAGTCACTATAGCATGATTTGCAGTTCAGTTTGTTGAAAAACAAACATCCCTTATCCATATTCTGATAATTATATGAAGGAGGAGCACCTGTGAGAGCACTACTAATTATAGATGTTCAAAACGATTATTTTGGAGGCGGTAAATCCGAACTCCACAATTCAATGGGAGCTTTGCAGAATATTGAAAAAGTTTTGATGATGTTTCGGCAAAGAAACCTCCCTGTTATTCATGTTCAGCATATAAATAATCGTGAGGAAGCGACCTTTTTTATGCCAAATACGGATGGCGTTATGATTCATAAGAATTTAACGCCGCTTGAAAGCGAATTTCTTGTGATAAAACATACGCCAAACAGCTTTTTTGAAACAAATCTTTTAGATATTTTGAAGAATAATAATATAAATGACCTTGTTATCTGCGGTATGATGAGCCATATGTGCATAGATACAACAACGAGGGCATGTAAGGATTTCGACATTAAGGTAACCTTATTGCATGATGCTTGTGCCACAAAGAACCTTAGCTTTAATGGAAAAATAATTCCTGCCGAGACTGTTCATAACACTTTTATGGCCTCCCTGAATGGAACGTTTGCAAATGTAATAAAAACACAATTAATCAGTTTTTAAGCATGACGCGAGCTGCACATTATCGATGAAACGGACAAGCAATTATTATGCTTATTAGTAGTCAGTTATAGGACTAAGTTATCCCTTTTATAAAGTTTCCAGCGTATCCTAATCGGACACGCTGGAAACTTTTTTCAATTATTGCAACCGAGTCCTCTTACATTGAAGGATGCAGTATCCAAAGCAGCAAATACTTGCCACAATGATAAAAGTCCGTAAAATACAGCGATAGATATCAGCAAAAACTATTATGTTTTTAATCAGTTTTGCTATTAAAACGAACATTGATATCTGAAGCACATGGTCATTATTCATTAGGCTCTCCTATAAATTACACTTAGCAAAATGGCCTAGATTAAGATAATATTTCATAATTTGTCTCCTTCTTGTAATTATAGTTGCCTGAATGCTCATAAAATATTACTGTCAAGCTGTTCACTCTTGATATGGGTTTAATATTAGAAAAAAATATAAAACCATTTTACCGCTTTAGACATAATTCTCAGCCACAGCGAATATAATTTACTATAGAGGTGATCGGCAATGAGAGTCTATTATTAATTATGAGACATGCTCTTTTCCTTAATAATCTTTGTATTAGCTGCAGGATACGTTATCCATAGTATCGTTTGGGGTCAAGTAAGAGAGGTAGGTGACATTAATCACATAGTGATTAAAGGAGGATGCTTATGAAACGACTATCAAAAAAAGCTAAAAGGATGAGACGTATACATAGATGGGACAGGCTGGTTTTAACAGTTAAATGGTTGATCGAACATCATGTTCTTCAGGACATCATTGTATTTATTATATGGCTATTAGACAAACTCTCTCCACGTTAGAAAAATGTAAAACGAAAGGCGGAACTAAATCTTGTTTAACAAAAATAGTGAGGACAAAAAAACGATATGTGAGGTACTCAGATTATTAAGGATTTCTAATGACTTATCAATAAAAGAGCTCTCAGAAAAAACCGGCATCTCGGCGTCATATATAGCAGATTTAGAAAATGGTAAGAAAGAATCGCCCTCCATTGAAATCATAGACAAGTATAGTAAAGCTTTAAATATAAGTAAAGCAACAATAATGTTCTTTGAGGAAGATCTAAGCGACAAAAAATATGATTACAAAAATATGCTTTTAAAAATATTACAGAGAATTTCTGTAAGCAGATAAAAAGGTCTTGGCCTCGGACAAGGCCTTTTTCTTTTTACTGTTTATAGCCATGATGTTTAGAATCATTATGCTTTGTTAAATAGGCAAAATGCTTATTTTCATTGATCCGTCAAGACATTGCTATTTCTGATGAACGATATAAAAAACATACAAAGAAACTGAGGTCCGATGTCGTGATGACGTCGGACCTCAGTTTCAAGGTGATGCTTCGGCTTTTAGAAATTTTTGATTATAAAATGTTCACTTTAAAACAATCTTAAACATTTCGACACTATTCTCTTAATGGTGATATCTGTTACAATAGGTATGAGAGGTGAAGAGTATGATTAACATCCTGATTTGCGATGACGAAAAAGATATTGTCTCGGCATTGAAGATATATCTGTCTTTCGAGAACTACAATCTTTTAGAGGCGCATACCGGACAGCAGGCCATTGACATTGTGAAGAGCCAAGATGTGCAGTTAATCTTGATGGATATAATGATGCCGGAACTTGATGGCATTGCTGCGACTGTCAAATTGCGTGAGGAGTACAATATCCCGATCATTCTGCTGACAGCAAAAAGTGAGAGCAGTGACAAAGTGCTTGGTCTGAATATTGGCGCTGATGACTACATAACGAAACCGTTTGATCCTGTTGAAGTTCAGGCAAGAGTACGCAGCCAACTCAGACGTTATACAGCGCTGGGCGGTCAGGCAAAGAGGCCCGATACAATTACCATTGGCGGCATTGAACTTGACGACAACAGCAAGAATGTTACTGTAGATGGAGAACCAGTTTCTCTGACGCCCATTGAATTCAGCATTTTAAAGCTGTTGATGGAGCATCCGGACAAGGTTTATTCGTCTGCTCAGATTTATGAGCTTGTTTGGAACGATGTGGCTCTCGGCTCAGAAGGCGCGGTAGCCGTCCATATTCGGCACCTTCGCGAGAAACTTGAAATAAACCCTTCGGAACCCAGATACATTAAAGTCGTCTGGGGTCAAGGCTATAAAATAGGAGGCAGTGAGCGCAAATGAACAAGTTAACACATAGCTTACTCGCAAAAATCATAGCAATTTTCCTGATTTTCCTGATTGCGCTTAGTACGGTTGGAATGGGATGCGTTGTAGGCGCAATGACTTATCTGGGCGGCTATGAAAAGACAGAAGCCGCGATTCGGGAAGAACAGGTTGAGAGTAAATTGTACGGCGAAGCCAGTGGCGTTGGCGCGCAGGTTTATGAAGGAATAGATATTTCCGCTGTATGTAAAGCTGATCATCTGTACTATACCGTAAAAAATGAGGCGGAGGAAGTTGTTGCGACTAATTACGACGGACAGAAGCTTCCTTATTCCGTTGTAACCTCGCTTTGCCCCGGCGACTATTTTGAAGATGTCAATCCTTCATCGAATGAGTACTACAACGTCAGCGTATTTACAACGTCCTTGCAGAATGCCTTCGATCTCAACGTTACCGCTAATCAAATAGCAAAAGAATACTACGAAGGCAAGCTCGATGGCAGCAGCTATGCCGATAGCAAAATCTATTATCAAATTCAAGATAATGCCGGTCTGTTACTGGCCGCGAACTATGACATCAATACAACCTTGGACTATTATGACGGCTTAAGCGAGAGAATAAGCACTGATCAATTTGCTATGGAAGAAGCAATTCCGGAAGAGAAGCAGGTGACCTATACAGTCGAACTGTATGCAGACGATGAGTATGTAGCCCAACAGACAGACGGCTTGCAGCTGAAACTGAGTCTAATCCACCTTGCATACACCTGGCGCTATGCCGCGATTGTATTTGCTGTTCTTGGTCTTATATTGTTCTTTGCACTTCTCGTGTTCCTATATTGTGCCGCCGGACACAGAAAGGGTATTGCAAAAGCAGTTCTCAATCCATTTGATAAAATTCCGTTTGATCTGCTGATAGGAATTATTATTGGTTTTATTGCAATTGAAGTTCTGTTTGTTGACGGCAACTCTTTCGAGGATTTTGAAACCATTATTATTGCCGCTGTTTACATGCTGGTTGACTTTTTGCTCTTCCTGCTCTGCACGATGAGCTTCGCAACTCGCGTCAAGGTTGGAAAGTGGTGGCGAAACACAATTATTTTCTATGTGCTTTGTTTTTGCTGCCGCATAATTTGCAAGCTATTCCACGGTATACGTTATGTCTGCAGAAACCTGCCCTTGATATGGAAAACCTGCCTAATCCTGATTGCTTTGGTATTTGCAAATTTCATAGCAGCTATGTTTTCTGAAAATGGCGGTGTGGTTGCATTCTGGCTGATTGAGACAATAATTGTTGTTCCCGCAGTCTTGATTTCAGTCATAAACCTGAGAAAGCTGCAGAAAGCGGGCGAGCTGCTTTCAAAAGGCGACTTTGAAAAAAAAGTCGATACCTCTAAGATGTTCTGGGATTTCAAGAAGCATGGTGAGAATCTGAATTCCGTTGGTACGGGTATGGCGATAGCCGTTGATCAGCGCATGAAGTCTGAACGACTAAAAACCGAACTTATTACAAATGTGTCCCATGATATCAAGACACCGCTGACAAGCATTATCAACTACGTTGACTTGCTTCAGAAGCCTCATACTGAGGAACAGGAAGTAGAGTATATTGAAGTGCTTGACCGTCAGTCTAAACGGCTTAAGAAGCTTACTGAGGATCTGGTCGAGGCAAGCAAGGCTTCTACCGGCAATATGAGTGTTGTCCTTGTCCCGACCAGTGTACAGGAAATCGTACAGCAATCTGTTGGCGAATATGCGGAGCGGCTGGCTGCAGGCAAAATTGAACCTGTCGTTACTATTGAAAATCCGGAGATGTCCGTCATGGCTGACGGCAGACTTTTGTGGCGAGTTCTCGATAATTTGCTGAATAACGTCTGCAAGTATGCACAATCCGGTACCCGCGTATACATTAACGCAAGGACAGAAGAAAACCGTGTGGCAATTTCAGTTAAGAACATCTCCAAGGACCCACTCAATATTTCTGCTGTTGAGCTTATGGAACGCTTTGTGCGAGGGGATAGCTCCCGTAGTACAGAAGGCAGTGGGCTTGGACTGAATATTGCCAGAAGCCTCGTAGAGCTTCAGAAAGGCAGCTTCTCCCTGTCTGTTGACGGCGATCTGTTTAAGGCGGAAATCAGAATGATTCGGGAATAAACTGCAAGCACAAGAGGAGATTTCTTCAAAGTTTGGCGGCGAAGAACATCAAATAGTAATGCTCGGCCTAGCACGCAGGATGTCGGTCCAACAGCTATAAATTTCTTTTTGAAGTATGTAGCTCATTATCCGTGTATTCCTTTTCCTCTTACACTCAATAGAGCAGAACATAGGGACCTATGACGAAATATCAAGTATGGGTGAACGCACTCAAAGCTCATCTTTGCGAGAACGCGAAGATGAGCTTTTTATTATTGAGCTATAAATGGTTTGCGCAATATTTCAAGGCGTAATTTCCGTCTTTGACTCCTGTTATTGTTTCGTATCGCTTATTTATTATTGAATAGGTTTCCCCCTCAGTTTGATTGCTTAAGACTTAGGAGTATCATAAAATTCGTCCTACAACAAATACAGTCTCTATGTCGTTGAAAGCTGGGTTATCGCTTCTTATAAAAATATTACGCATACTTACGGTTTACATAATTGGCTAGCAAAGTATTCACATACGCTTCTTGCCTTAGTTGGAGGAATATGCTAGAATATTGAATAACATATATATTCTGCGGGAAACTATCAGCTAAAATTCAATTAATGACGGCTCGTACGCATAGATAATTGCCGCATTGGAAGGGAGCTTTATGCTTTTTAAGAAGGTTTTCGGTGCGCTCATATTGATACTGCTCCTCGTGGTGCTCGGCGCGCTGATAATCGGGAGACAGCTTGGGTTTTCTGCGCCCGGACCCTCACCATCGCCCTCGCCGATTGCGTCCGAGACACCGACTCCTACACCAACGCCGACACCTACTCCGACGCCCTCGCTTGATCCTTATGCGGACAAACCGGATATTGATATAAGCTTATGGGAATATACTCTTGTTAACAAGGATAACTTGCTTGCTTCTGACTATAAACCCGATATGTCTGCCGTTCTGGACGGGCAATATTTCGATTCGCGTGCGGCAGATTCACTAAAGGAATTCATTGCCGCGGCGAAGGTGGAGGGGCTTACAGTTTACATAACATCATCATATCGCAGCTACGATACGCAGGAGTATCTGTTTAACAAAAAGGTCAACGAATACCTTTCCTCCGAAGGAAGCCCGGAAGCGGCGACAGAAAAAGCGAAAACAATCGTTGCCTATCCGGGGACAAGTGAACACCAGCTCGGGCTTGCCTGCGATATTGTGGACAAGTATTATGAGTATATGAATGAGTCCATAGAAAATACGCCGCTGGCAATATGGATGGCGGCGCACAGTGCGGAATACGGTTTTATCCTTCGCTATCCTAAGAACAAAACGGACGTGACGGGTGTTATGTACGAACCGTGGCATTTTCGATATGTCGGCAAGGAAGCGGCTGCCTATATTACGCAAAAGGGACTGACTCTCGAAGAGTTTGTTGCTCTGTATAAATGATATAAATGCCGGGATAGGAACAATGAACCTACTCCCGGCATTTTATTTTTGGCGGGGGGAAAAGCCTAATCTTCGTAACACGGCTAAGTCGCCAGATGCTGAGCGAAAAGTTGAAGACTTCTTCAAAGAAGATGATGCCAATATATCCGTTTAGTGCGAAGTGTGGCAGAATGGTATAAACCAGAAATACCCCAATAAGGGCGTCCATAATGTTGAAACCCATCGACCAAAGATGCTGACCCAGACCCTTGAGGCAGCCGTCTGTGACCATATCCATATACATGACAGGCACCAGAAGGGCAAAGATTCTTAAGTAATATCCCGCATCCACGCTCTTGTAAATTACTTTCCCTAGCGTTTCTGAGAGGATGAAAAGCATTAGGCCTATGAAAAGTGAAAAGCCGAGGGATTTCCGAAGTAGAGCGGAAACGGTCCGGGATATTTCATCCTTCTTACCGGAGACCTGAGCCGCGGTAAGTTCCGGGACAATGAGCTCCGCGAGAGCGGTTATAATGCATGAGGGAAAAAAGATAATCGGGAAAACCATGCCCTGGATAGTGCCGTAGCCTGCGAGAGCACCGTTCGCGGTGTAGCCGGCTTTTTTCAGACCTCGTGGGACGAGGAGCTGCTCGAGTGTCGAAAGTGAGCTTCGAGCATAGGCGGAAAGGGCGAGGGGAACGGCGATGCTGAGCATACGCGCGGGTAGACGAGGAGAGTCCTCAGCCTTTTTGCCGTGTTTTCTGCGGTCAAATAAAAAGACAATCAGCATGAGCGCAAACGAGCAGACCTCCGCTGCTGTATTCCCTGAGCAGACCGCGGCACAGCATTTTTCTAGGTCTCCTGCCGGCGCGAGATCGAGAAAAATTACCACCAGCCCGATTCTTATGAGCTGCTCGACGACATTGATAATGGCTGCCTTAAAGATGCGTCCGCTTGCGGTAAAATAGCCGTACATGACCGACGAAAGCGAGATGAACGGCAGGCTCAGGGACATTATGCGCAGTGAAAGTACTGTTCTCGCGTCCCCGACCCAAAGAAAGCCAATACGTTCGGCGCTGAGATATAGTATAAGCGCAGAGGCGGCGCCGAAGAAAAGGCTATAGGCCAAACATAGCCGCATTGCTTTTCCGACTCCGCCCACGCGCTCCAGCCCCAGTTCCTCAGAGATTAGCCGGGTCGAGGCAAAACGTATGCCGGAAATCGCCACAGTTGCAGCTAGAAAACCGACTGAGCCGACAAGTCCGTAAAGTCCGACGCCCGCAGCGCCGATCCGGGAGACCAGCCACACCTGAAAAACGAGGGCGATGCACCGCATGGCAAGCGAGGAGCCTGTCAGGATAGCAGTGTCCCGCATGAGTTTTTTCTTTGCCACAGATAGCTTGCCCCCTTTGCCGTATATAAAAATATATGCGGCGAGGGGGGCAAAATTCCATTTTCAGTTGTCGAATATACGAAGCTAAGTCTAGCTCGATTAGTTTAAAATGCCCTCGCTAATTTCAAAGAGCTCATTTATACGTTTTCGTAGTCTCTCGTTTTCCGGCTTCGTCAATTCTGGGTCAGACTTCAGAAGCTCCTGAGCGGCGGTTTGTGCGTCCGACAAGACCTTCATGTCCATACCGAGGTCGGCGATATGCATTTCAGGAAGGCCATGCTGGCGCGAACCGAAGAAGTCGCCGGGGCCGCGTAGCTTGAGGTCCTCCTCAGAAATTTTGAATCCGTCGGTGGTCTGCTCCATGACATTAAGCCGTGACTTCGAGATTTCACTGTCCGAATCCGAAAACAGTACGCAATAGCTTTTATGCTTCCCGCGCCCAACTCTTCCGCGAAGCTGGTGGAGCTGACTTAAGCCAAAGCGCTCAGCGTTTTCAACGACCATCAGTGACGCGTTCGGAACATCGACGCCGACCTCAATCACCGTTGTTGATACGAGAATGTCAATGCCTCCGTCAACGAAGGCTTGCATGGTTTTGTCCTTCTCGGCGGGCTTCATTTTTCCGTGGATACAGCCAATATGCAGGTCAGGGAAGACCTTTTCCTGAAGCTCGGCAGAATACTCGTTCGCGTTTTTTAATTCCTGTGGACGATCCTCGTTCTCGTCGATTGCGGGACAGACGACGAAGACCTGCCTGCCGTCCGAAACTTGCTTGCGCATGAAGCTGTTAATGCGCTCTCGCATTTCTTCATTTACTACGAAGGTGTCCACCTTCTGCCTGCCGGGAGGAAGCTCATCAATTATGGATACATCAAGGTCACCGTATATGATGAGCGCGAGCGTGCGGGGAATGGGCGTTGCGGACATAACGAGTGTGTGAGGACTTTCGCCCTTTGCAATAAGGGCAGCGCGCTGATCGACACCGAAGCGGTGCTGTTCGTCAGTAATGACGAGAGCAAGCATAGAAAATTCAACGCTGTCGCTGATAAGCGCATGCGTGCCTACCACGAGGTCTGCTTCGCCCTCTCTGATAAGAATCAGAGCCTCTTTTTTCTGCTTTGCGGTCATGGAGCCGGTTAGCTTAACGACTTTTATTCCGAGGGGGGTGAGCAGTTCCGAAAAGGTCTGGAAATGCTGGTTCGCCAGTATCTCCGTCGGTGCCATGAAAGCACTTTGCAGCCCTCCCTCATGCGCGCACCAGATTGAGGCTGCGGCAATAATTGTCTTTCCACTACCCACGTCGCCCTGAATAAGGCGGTTCATCGCTGTCCCCGAGCTCATATCCCTTGTGCAGTCCGAAATTGCGCGTTTCTGGGCATTCGTGAGCAGGAAGGGGAGCCCGCTATAAAACCTTTCCACTAACGGTGTCGAAATGATGACGCCGCTTTTCTTGGAGCGCGAGCGCTTCATTTTTGATAGAGCGCAGGATAAAACGAAGAGCTCTTCGAATATCAGTCGCCTGCGCGCAAGCTCCAAAGCTCCGAAATCGGCGGGGAAGTGGATGTTCTCATAGGCGAAGGGAACCTTGCAAAGCTCGGCTTTTTCCGCAACGGAATCCGGCAATGCATCGGGAAGGACATTTGCGCATTCGTCAAGTCCTCGCCTGACAGCGGAAATGAGCATCTTCTGTGAGATACCGGAGGTCAAGCGATAAACAGGGACTATGCGACCCGTAAGCGAAGAAGGGGCATCTTCGGCCTCGAAAAGAGGATTTAACATCGTACGATGCAAGCCTTCGACTGTCACCTTGCCGAAAAATACATAGGAACGGCCCTTTTTGAGCTGTTCGCGAACATAGCTTTGGTTGAAATATGTAAGGTCCATAGATCCGCTGTCATCCGCGATGCGGAGCTTTACAAGCTCCATCCCGCGGCGCACGCGGCTGAGTGTGGGCTCCGTTGCGACAAGAGCGTGAACGCAGGCGGGAGTACCGGATTGAAGAGCAGCTATCGGAACGGTTTGCGTTCTGTCCTCGTAGGTACGCGGGAAATAGCAGATAAGATCGCGAAGTGTCGTGATGCCCATCTTTGCAAGGGCATTCGCGCGCGTCTGACCTATGCCCTTGAGAAACCGTATGTCGCATGTAAGCTCTGCCAATACAATCCCTTCTCTCCACAAATATGCCGCCAGAATCCTGCTGAATTTTCTATAATACTATGATTATATTACCATAGAATGGCGAATTTTGCAAAATATTAGCGTTATAGGAACTTGATTATAAACAATAATTTCGCCGATTCGGGTCGATCGCTGATTTTAATTCTTGTGCAGTTAACACGATAAAAAGCACTTGCATATATCGGTACTCAGTGGTAAAATAACAGGCACAGCGAAAATGCGCGGGTGTAGTTCAATGGCAGAACACCAGCTTCCCAAGCTGGATACGTGGGTTCGATTCCCATCACCCGCTCCATAAGACAAAAGCCTCAAAAATGCAGGGACTTTAGCATTTTAGAGGTTTTTATTCATGCTGACGGCTAGCATTAGCCTGATGCACCATAATAGTATGAAAATAAGGTCTCGCACGAAACAAGGCTTACGCGTGGGACTAGGAACAGGGCTGATTTTATGTTAAAATCGTTAATTAAAAGAATTAACTTTAGAAAATACGAGCATGCGAAATACATGCTGTTTATCCCGATATATATGGCAATTTTCCTGCTCGAAGAGAGAAATATAACCTCTGATTACTTCGTGTCTTATGTACCGCTGGATGACCTTATACCCTTCTGCGAATGGTTCGTGATACCTTATTTCAGCTGGTATCCTCTGATGCTTGGAACAGGCTTTTATCTGTTTGCCAAGGACCCCGAAGGCTTCAAAAACTACATGATATACATAGGCGCAGGATTTTTGCTGATTGTTTTGTTTTACGCATTCCTTCCCAACGGGCAGAACCTTCGACCAACTTCCTTTGACAGATCCAACATACTAATTGATGTTGTCAAATGGACCTATAGCCGCGATACCAATACAAACGTTTTGCCGAGCCTCCACGTAGTAGGAACAATGGGAGCGATGTTCGCATTGCTGGAAAGCAAGAGCGTCCGGAAACTGTGGTTCAAGCTGTTCATTATTATACTCGCGATAAGCATCAGTCTTTCAACGGTGTATATAAAACAGCATTCGATTTTGGATGTGTTCACGGGTGTGCCTCTCGGAATTATCTACTATTTTGCCGTATATAAGTGGGCTCCGCACCTCAAGATGGCAAAGGAAACGCGAAGCAGGGAAGTACACGCAAGCCGTTATTAATCTATAAAGAATTCAGCCGGGGGATTTCCTCCGGCTGAATTTTTGTTTTACTGTTTTTCCATCCTGTCTGCCATATGGTCGTGAGCATTTATTTCAAGCCCGTCGCCAAGCGGGGGAAGGACTGTTCCAGGATAACGGCGTGAAAGCGCGGTTTGAAGAATGAGGTCGGCAAATTCGGGATTTTTCGGCAGCATTGGTCCGTGGCAGTAGGCGCCAAAAACGTTTTTAAAACGCGCCCCTTCGGTATGGTCCTCGCCGTTGTTGCCGAAGCCGTGAAGAACCGTTCCGAGCGGAGAAACGCCCTCGCCGAGATAGGTCCTACCGCTGTGGTTTTCAAATCCGACTATAGTCGAGCCGCTGCTTTCCTCAGCGCACTTGAACATATAGTTCCCTATCATGCGAACATCAGAGCCGACGGTATGGAGTTTCAAAGCGCCGATATAATCGCACTGCTGACCGGTATGAGTGAGATAGTACTGACCCATCATCTGATAACCGCCGCAGATGCAGAGGAAAACCTTCTCGTCCTCGACTGCCGCGAGTATTTCCTTATCCTTGCCTCCATGAAGGTCTGTGAGGAGCACTTCCTGCTCAAAATCCTGACCGCCGCCGATGAAAAAGAGGTCAAACCGCGATAAATCCGCGTTCGCACCGATGGGGAGCAGAGTAACTTCGGTGTCTATTCCGCGCCACTCAAGGCGTTTTTTTAGGCAAATGATGTTGCCGGTATCGCCGTATAGGTTCAAAACATCGGGATAAAGGTGGCAGATACTTAGTTTCATGTCTTATCCCCCCTATTCCCAGAATTCTTTGCCGCCAAAAGCGGTGCTCATTTTTGCGCGAAGATCCATCATCGCCGTGTATGTAGGCATGATGATGACAGGCAGGGACTGGTTTTTCATCGCGTCTATGAGTTCATCGTAATCGTCAAAGATGCGAAGCTTATCCTCGTCGATGCCGGCGTATTTTAGGCGAACTGCCATGTCGCCCGAGCGTATGCCGGAAACGTAGATTTCAGGTATCAGCTCGCTCATGTCGGCAAGTTTTTCAAAGTTTGCGTCCCAAACCCAAGACACGTCCTTACCGTCCGCCGAATTGTCGTTCAGACAGCAAACGAAAACCGTCTCTGCGGAAAGTCCTGCGAGGTAATTTAGCACCTGATTTGCGCCGGCAGGGTTTTTGACTAGTATAATTCGTGCCGAATGTCCTCCGAGATCGAATTCCTCCATTCGCCCAAACCCGCAGGTGAAGCTCGCAATTGCATCCTTTGCAAGCATTCGTCTGAAACCGACAGCTTCGGAAACAGCAAGAGCGCCGACGGCATTGTAGATATTGTAGCCGCCGGGAAGGTTTATCGTAATTACGTCGTCCTCTCCAAAAACCTGTACGCGAACTTTTGTAAAGGAAAGCTCAGTCGAAAGAATATCAGTGACCGAGACTTGCGGTTCGGGGCGCTTGTAACCACAGTCAGGACAGCAGAAGCCGCCGAGATGCCCGAAGGTGCGATAGCTATATTCGTATTCGTGCTTGCACTTTATGCAGTGCGGCGCGTCTGAGACTTCGGAGACAGGGTTTTTGTATATCGGGACATCTACGCCGTAAAAGATGACCCTGTTCGGAATCTGCTCCGCAATAGACGCCGTGAGTGAACAGTCCGAATTTAGGCATACAACGGCTCTAGGAGAATTTTTGATGCCGATGAGGATGTTTTCCAAAGTGCCGGATACCTCACCGTAGCGGTCAAGCTGGTCGCGGAACACATTGGTCACGAGCACGACGGCGGGGTTTATAAGCCTGCAAACCTCTTTTGAGGCGGCTTCGTCGCATTCGATAACTGCGTTTTCCTTCTTCGGTTTACCTGTGAGAGTCGAATTCTCAATGAAAATGGACGTTATTCCATTAATAAGATTTGCGCCGGAGCGGTTGGCAAAATAGGATGCCTCCGCTTTAACGTAGATTTCCTCAATGATGCGTGAGGAAGTTGTCTTGCCGTTCGTACCAGTCACAACAACGCATTTAACGTCCTTCGCGAGTTGAAATAGCAAGTCGGGGCAAATTCGGAGTGCAATTTTACCGGGAATCGCTGTGCCGCCGCGACCTAAAAGCCGCAGTAATTTAATTGTGAGTTTGCAGGCGAAAACCGCCAAGAATACTTTTAATTTCATAGCCCTTTTATTATATCAATGCCGCAAAGTGGCACGATATATTTTTTCAAATTGTATAAGTTCGTAGTGCAGTCATTATATCACTCATAAGCACTATTGCAAGATAAGAGATGTTATTCGTTCGGTGCAATCATGTTTCTGAATTCTTCCTCCGTGAGGATTGGAACTCCGAGGGTTTGCGCTTTCGTTAGCTTTGAGCCCGCTTCCTCTCCCGCAACGACATAGCTTGTCTTTTTGGAAACAGAGCCGGAGGACTTTCCGCCAAAGCTCTCAACCAGAGCCTCGGCCTCATCGCGAGTAAAAGATACGAGCGAGCCCGTGAACACGAAGGTCTTACCCGCAAAGCGATCATCGAGACGCGTCTCGCGGCTTTCGAAGCTCACGCCGGCCTTACGGAGAAGTTCCAGCTGGTGCATCGAATGGGGGTCATTAAGCCACTGCACGAGATAGGATGAGGTTACAGGGCCGATGTCGGGGATATTCGTCAGTTCCTCGACCGAGGCCAGGCAAAGCTCGTCCAGATTTTGATAGTGCATGGCGAGCACCTTCGCCGCCTTTTGCCCGACTTGCCTTATGCCAAAAGCGCTTAGAAGGCGTGCCATGCCGTTTCCCTTGCTCTTCTCAATAGCGTTCACTAAGTTATTTGCAAAGGTACCGCCTTTTTGCTTTGTAGAAGCAACCTGCTCGACTGTAAGATAATATAGGTCGGCGGGAGTGGAGATTAGGTTTTTGTTTATCAGTAGTTCCGCAACCGAAATGCCCAGACCTTCAATGTCCATCGCGTCACGCGAGGCAAAATGCGCTATATTACGTAGACGCTGTGCAGGGCATTCTACGTTCATGCAGCGGATTGCGGACTCTTCTTCATCGCGTATAACGCTCGCTCCACAGGCGGGGCATAATTCAGGAATTTTAAACGGTACCGTATCCGCTGGGCGCTTATCGCGTATGACCTCAAGTATTTCCGGAATAATCTCTCCGGCCTTCTGAATCAGCACGATATCTCCGATGCGGATATCTAACTTTGAAATATTATCTTGATTGTGTAATGTTGCGTTCGTGACTGTTGTTCCGGCGAGACGCACGGGCGCGACGACAGCCTTCGGAGTGAGCACTCCCGTTCGTCCGACTTGAACGGTGATGTCCTGCACCACAGTCTCTTTTTTCTCGGGAGGGTACTTATATGCTGCAGCCCATCGGGGTGCTTTGGAGGTGCTGCCGAGAGTTACACGATCAGAAAGTGAGTTTATTTTAATTACGGCGCCGTCAATATCGTAGGGGAGACTTTCGCGGTTTTCACCCAGCCATTCAATCTGCACACGGCACTCAGAGGCGTTAGTGCAGACCTTGCAGGGCACGACGGGAAAGCCCATCTCTCGAAGCGCGTCAAGCGTTTCGACGTGAGTTTGAAAGTTTCTGCCTTCGGCGAGTTGGATGTTAAAAATAATGATATCGAGTCTGCGGCTTGCCGAAATTTTACTGTCGAGCTGGCGGAGCGAACCTGCGGCCGCGTTGCGCGGGTTGGCAAAAAGCTTCTCGCCGTTTATCTCGCGTTCTGCGTTTAGTTCACTAAACGTGTCGCGCGACATGTAGACCTCGCCTCGAACTATAAGGCGCGGCGGCGCGTTTTTAATTTCCTTCGGCAGACTGCGGATAGAGCGAAGATTTTCCGTAACATCTTCGCCGGTGACTCCGTCGCCTCTTGTCGCGCCGCGAAACATCTTTCCGTCGATGTATTCAATCGCTACAGAAAGCCCGTCGATTTTCGGTTCTGTGACATAGATGGGAGAAGAGCCGAGCGCATCATTTGTTCGAGTTATGAAAGAGTCAAGTTCTTCAAAAGAAAATACATCGTTCAGGCTCTCAAGCGGAACAGCGTGTCGCACAGATGAAAACTGAAGAGACGCCTTGCCACCGACTCTTTGTGTAGGCGAATCTGAGGATTTGAGCTCAGGAAACTGCTCCTCAAGCTCAATTAAACGGCGCATCATTGCGTCGTACTCAAAATCAGAGATGACTGGGGCATCCTCGTCGTAATAGGCCTTGCTGTGGTGCCTCAAATCTTCTCTCAGTTTTTCAATTTCTGCGTTTGTATCCATAGTAATACTCCGTTTCTACGGCTGATTTAAGGTGAGGTAGGCGTCAGGTACGTCGCCGACGAGAACAGTCTCGGCAATGAGAACTTCACTTACGACCTCGGTTGACATAACTTCCCACGGCATCATAACGTCAATCTGAACCGTGACTTCCAGTATGATCTGGTGCTTAACCTGATTTATTCCGGCGGATTCAATCTCATTTCGAAAATCGGCGAAAGAGCTTGTGAGCATTGTGATTTTGACCGGAATCTTTGGACCTCTGCCCAGAAGAAGATTGGAGCCTAATAGGTTGCCGAGAGGAATATCCTCATTCAGTTGGCCGCTGTTTGTCGCGGCGATGACTTCCTGTAGAATTTCGGATGACAAAGTGTTGATACGCGCCATATTCGCAGAAAGTGCTGTGATTTTTCCAGTATTGTCCGTCTGAAGAGAAACAAAATAGTCGTATGTGTATTGGCCTTCACTCATTTTTTCGTTTATCTTGTTATTGATTGTGGCGGTAATCATATCGGAAGCATCTGAAAGCGCCATCTGACTTGAGATGTTTTTCAAATAGTTTCCAACAAGAGCGATTGCGATGGACATAGACAGAATTACAAAGAGAGAAAAAAGAGCAGCTTTTTCCTGTGTGGATTTCCTCCGTATTATGGGTCTTCGACCTGAGGGACGTTTTAAGGGTGCTCGTTTTCTAATAAATGGCATAAGGATACCCCCTATGCCATTTATATGTACAGAGCTCTAAAAAAAGCCTTTAAACAGTTTCATAATTAATTAGATTTTGAAATTTCACTTGCTGCGAGCATAACGCCGAGCTTGCCGGACTCAAAGGTGAGCCCGCCCTGCATGAAGCCGAGATAAGGCTCGCGCATAGGTCCGTCACAGGACAGTTCAATCGAAGAGCCCTGAATAAAGGCGCCTGCCGCCATGACAACCTCGTCCTCATAGCCAGGCATTTCCCAAGGTACAGGAGTGACATAGGAATCAACCGGTGAACCGTGCTGAATACCTGTACAGAACTTAAGGAGCTTATCGGCACTGCCGAATTCGATCATCTGGATAATATCATGCCTTGACTCTATCGCGCTAGGAGATGTCTTGAACCCAAGACGCTCCATCATTCCCGCGCAGAAGGCAGCAGTTTTGAGCGCCTGAGCCACGATGTGCGGAGCCATAAAAAAACCCTGATATAACAAACGATTATTTCCGAGTGTGCTTCCGCATTCACCGCCGATGCCAGCCGTGGTCATGCGAATGGCGGCGCGCTCGACAAGATCCGCTCTGCCCGCTATGTAGCCGCCGGTAGGTGCAAGTCCGCCGCCAGGATTTTTTATTAGTGAGCCCGCAATAAGATCGACTCCGACATCCGTTGGCTCGCGAATCTCGGTAAATTCACCGTAGCAGTTATCAACGAGGATATTTGCCGTAGAATTTACCTCGCGCACGGCTTTGACTATGCTCTCAATATCGTCGATTCCGAAAGCGCGACGCAGGGCGTACCCGCGGGAGCGCTGTATCATAACTGCTTTGACCTTGGGGTTCATTGCGGCACGTTTTATCCCTTGAATGTCTGGGTCACCATTTGAAAGCAGATCAACCTGAGCGTAATCAATGCCGTAGAATTTGAGCGAACCGTCCCCGTCACCAGCGATTCCGATTGTGCATTGGAGGGTGTCATAGGGAGTTCCGGTCACGGATAATAGCGTGTCGCCCGGCTTGCAGACAGCAAAAAGCGCGGTAGCAATTGCGTGCGTTCCGTTTACAAATCCGATGCGGACAAGCGCGCTTTCGGCGCCGAAAGCGCGGGCATATATCTTGTCGAGAGTGTCCCGTCCGAGGTCATTATAGCCGTAACCCGTCGTTCCAGCGAAACAGGCTTCCGACACGCGGAATTCCTGAAAGGCAGACATGACCTTGAGTGTACAGGCCTCGGAAACGCTGTCAAACCCTGCGAAAACATCGCGCAGATTGTTCTCGACAATCGTCGAGAGCGCCCTGACATCGGGGGATATTTCTTTTAAACTCATTAGTGGATGTCCTTTTTATATTATTCGGAGAGCGTCTCGAGCAGTAGCCTAACTAGGCGAGGCATACTTTCAAAGTCAGAGATTTTTGCAATACAAGAAGGGGAATGTATGTTGCGCATAGGAGCGGAAATCGCAATCGTATCAACGCCATTCCCACTGCGCTGGATAGCAGACGCGTCCGTTCCGCCTGCAATCATGGTTTTTGTCTGCCACTTAATGCCGTTTGCATCGGCAAGCTCTGTGACCATTTTATACAGTCCTCGGCTATATACCGTTCCTTTATCCATGAAGGGAATGACAATGCCATCTCCAAGAGCACAGATGCGCTTGCCTTCGGGGACTTCCGGCAGATCAGCGGCTGTAGTTCCTTCTAGCACAATCGCGATATCGGGATTTACTCGCGCTGAAACAATCTTCGCTCCGCGCGTGCCGACTTCCTCCTGAACGGTGAAGGCAAAAGTGCAGTCGCAGGGGAGCTCGCTTTCGAGAAGCTTTATCATCGCCGCACAGCCGACACGGTCATCAATAGCCTTAGCCTTGAGGTAACCCTCGCCGAACTCCATCACGCTGTCATCAAAAACTCCGGCATCACCTAAGGAAACAAGCTCTTTTACCTCTTCCTTAGACCTTGCGCCGATATCAATATATAGCTCGTCACGCTTTGGGACGGATTTTTCTGCATCCTTTGATACGTGGTGATAGGCCTTGATACCAATCACGCCGCGCACCCTGTCTTTACCGATATAAATCTGCTTACCGATGACGACGCGTCTGTCGACACTGCCGAGGAAATCAAAGTGCAGATAACCGTCGTCATCGATGCCGGTTATAATGATACCGACCTCGTCCATGTGGGCGCAGATGAGTATCTTACTGGAGTTTGGCTTTTTGCCTTTTTTATGAACGATGAGGTTTCCCATGCTGTCTGTCGTTATACCATCAGAATACGGCATGACCCTCTCTAAAATATAGTCGCGAACCTCATCCTCACTGCCGGAAGCTCCGCTCAGGTAGCAAAGAGTTTTTAGTGTATCTAGCATATTAAAGTGCCTCCTGTGCGCTAAACGCACAAATCGGTATAATTATTGAATCGGTGCAAGCATCGCACAGCTTATCTCGACGGCGCGCTTTATGCTATCCCATCGTCGCCCAGCTTCAGCGTGAATTCGGTGAGCAGATTGACAATCGCTTCCGCGTCCGAAATATCCATTGTTTCTACGGGCGAGTGCATATATCTGATAGGCAGCGACACGATGCCCGTGACTATGCCCTCTCTGCAGACCTGAATTACCCAGCCGTTCGTGCCCGAATCGCCGCCCATAATTTCGAGCTGATAAGGGATGTTCTTTTCCTTTGCCGTTTCGATAAGCATATTTGTGATATTCCGGTTCATACTGGGACCGACGCCAATTGCAGGACCCTTGCGCATTTCAAGGACTTCGCTCTTTTTGGAGTCGGGAGTCGAAGCAAAGGTCACATCAAGCGCGATAGCGTAATCGGGCTGCGCCCCATAGGCTCCCGTAATCGCTCCGCGTGTTCCAAGTTCCTCCTGAGTGCTGAAAAGGCAGCATATATCGACAATTAAGTCCTTTTCGGAAAGCAGCTCCATGGTCTTAATGATAATTGCGACACAGGAACGGTCATCCAGCGATTTTCCGCATAGTACGTTTTCATTGAGCTCGTCTACGCCGCCGGCGAAAACTGCGGGTGTCCCGAGCGGCACGCGCTTTTTTGCTTCCTCGTCACACATTCCGATGTCAATGAAAAGTTTTTTTGCGTCAATGGTCTTATCCATTTCCTCTTCGGAAAGCGCGTGGGGTGGCATTGTGTCGATAACGCCGAATATAGGCGATTCGGTCAAAACCTTGATTTCCCTTGCCGGAAGCATACGCGGGTCGATTCCTCCGATATTTGCAAAGCGCAGGAAGCCTTTTTCGATACCGGTCACTATGAGACCGATCTCGTCCATATGGGCGTCGAACATCAATGTTTTTGCGCCCTCTTTTCCGCATCTTTTCAGGGCGATGAGGTTTCCGAGAGCGTCGGTCTTAATCTCATCAACATAGGGGGATAGTAGCTCCTTCGCGCGCGCAAAAGCCCTCTCCTCAAAGCCTGAGGGAGCGGAAAGTCCGCAAAGGTCAGTTATTAATTCCTTAAGAAGCATTATTAAACTCCAATCGAAAAACTGTTACTCCATACCGAGGACTATACTGCGGAAGGTGTTTCCGCGTTCAACAAAGTTTTTGAATTTATCAAAGGACGAACAGGCGGGAGACAAAATGACAACATCGCCTTCAACAGCGCTGTCGGCGGCTGAAAGTACAGCCTCGCGGAAGTCATCGATAATATATATAGGAAGAGTCAGACGGTTATATCCTGGAGTGTTCAAAACAGTTTCCCTTATCCGTTCGGCGGTTTCGCCCGTTAAATATAGAGCTTTCACTTGCGCAACAATCTCAGTTCCGAGATCATCAAAGGGGATGTGCTTGTCGTGTCCGCCCGCGATAAGTATAGGTTTGACCTTGGTAAAACAGCGAAGTCCCGCAATCGTTCGCGTGGGGCTGGAGGCTATGGAATCGTTATAGTATTTTACGCCGCACCGCTCGCGCACAAGCTCTATGCGATGCGGAACGCCGGGGAAGGTTCGTGCAACCTTGCGGAAGACGCTGTCTGTGATGTAGCCCTCGGTCGCGGCATATGCTGTCATGTAGTTATCGACATTGTGGAGCCCGGGAATGAGAATGCCGGCTGGCGGCATTATTTCATGAACCTCGTAGTTCTTTGCCGAATAAATAAGCTCGTCAACTGTGAAGCAGCCGCTCTGCACCGAGTGAAGATGGCTGAAAAAGCACTTATCGGCTTTTGCATCCTTTAAGAATTCGGGTGTATAGGGGTCATCCGCGTTTAGCACCAGACGATCATTTTCATCTTGATTAATAAAAATGCTCTTTTTTGCATTGACATAGTCTTCAAGATTCGGGTGAACATCAAGGTGGTTAGGGGAGATGTTCGTAATAACGGCCACATTAGGCTTGCACTTCATACTGTGCAGCTGGAAGGAACTCAGCTCTAAAACGGCAAAATCCTCCGGCTTCATCTCGGGCACCTTGTTCAAAAGCGGCATTCCTATATTGCCGCCCAGAAAAACAGTATGCCCAGATTCTCTCAGAAGCGTAGCAATCAGCGTGGAGGTCGTGGTTTTTCCGTCACTCCCTGTTACCGCTATGGTGCGGCAGGGACACACGGAGAAAAAGGCCTCCATTTCGGAAGTGAGGATGCTGCCTTGCTTTACCGCATTCTGGAGCTGGGGAGTAAATGGGTGCAGTCCGGGAGTGCGGAAAATAACATCCTCATATAAGTCTTCAAGATATTTATCGCCAAGACGCAGCTTCGCACCGCGCTTAGTAAGAGTCATAAAGTTCTCAAACTGCTCAACGCTTCGCTTATCGCATACGGTAACGTCCAGACCGTGTGCTAATAACAGCTCAGTAAGCGGAGCGTTGCTGACGCCGTAACCGACAACAGCTATGCTTTTGCCCTTGAGCGAATCCAGATAATCGTCTAAAATCATGGTTCACGCCACCTTTCAGATTTTATATTATACAGCTTTTACGGGGGTATTACAACCCAAATTATGCATATAGGGTGCCTAACAGGGTAAGTTACTTTGGAAGACTATGTATTCTTCTTGCAAGCGCTTGTCCACTGCGTTATAATAAATGTATATTGGTTATTAATACTAATCTAATTGTACCCATGAAACCGATATACATTGATGTCATTATGTATTTAAAATTATTAAGTCCGCCGGGGACGGTAAGCTGGCGCTTGCCGCCCCCGTATATCAAAGCCGAACCCGCGGGGATCGACTATCAAATCTTATGCCGCTCGAGGCGCTTCTGTTACGCCCGGGCAAGCTTTCGGGAGCTGGATAAAATGATAAAAATTGCACCTTCAATCCTTTCCGCCGACTTTTCGGCACTAATAAATGATATTAACGATGTAAAAAGCGCAGGAGCAGAATATCTTCATATTGATGTAATGGACGGAAATTTTGTCCCGAACATCAGTATTGGCATACCCGTGGTGAAATCCCTTCGGAAGGCGACGGATATGTTTTTAGATGTGCACCTCATGATTGACAGACCCCAGCGCTATGTCAAGGCTTTTTGCGATGCCGGCGCTGATTTGGTGACCTTCCATCTTGAGGCGTGTCAGCCACAGGACATTTTCGAAGCGATTAGCGCCATCAAACTTTGCGGAAAAAAGGTCGGGTTGAGCATAAAACCCAAGACTCCGGCGGTTACTTTGCTGCCATATATATTAAATCTCGATCTCGTTTTAGTTATGACGGTCGAGCCGGGCTTCGGCGGGCAGTCGTTTATGAACGATCAGCTTCCTAAGATTGCGACGGTCAGGCAGATGATAAACAATATGAATCCCTCCTGTGAACTTGAGGTGGACGGAGGAATTGACCCCATTACCTCTAAGCTCATCAAGGAAGCAGGCGCAAACGTGCTGGTTGCAGGCAACGCGATTTTCGGACAAGAGAATAGAAAATCAGCGATTGAAACAATCAGAAACGCGTAAGGCCTTTGGCGCGTTGCGACAATTTTTATAATATAATTCGATTATAATCACAAGGAGCTTTTGAAAAATGTCATTTTTCCCGCCCTCACTGGAAACCCTCATTGATAAGTTCGCCGCCCTGCCTGGTATCGGCAAGAAGAGCGCTCAGCGGCTTGCGTTCCACGTCCTTTCGCTGCCGGATGGTGAGGCGGAGAGCTTTGCGCTCGCCATTATGGACGCTAAAACAAGCGTACACTGCTGTCCCGTTTGCCAGAACCTTACAGACGGAGAAATCTGCTCCGTCTGCAGTGACAGCCGCCGTGAAAGAAGTGTAATATGCGTCGTTGCGGAACCGAGGGATGTGCTTTCCTTTGAGCGGAGCCGTGAATATAAGGGACTTTACCACGTTTTGCACGGCGTGATGTCGCCAATGAATCATATAGGTCCGGATGACCTTAAAATATCAGAGCTTATCACCCGTGTCGCGGAGGGGGAAGTGCGTGAGGTTATAATGGCGACAAACCCCGATACCGAGGGAGATACGACGGCGATGTATATATCGCGCCTTGTCAAGCCGTTCAGTGTTAAGGTATCCCGTCTTGCCTACGGCATTCCTGTTGGCTCGAACCTTGAATACGCGGATGACGCCACACTTTCACGCGCACTCGAGGGTAGACGAGAAATGTAGGATGAGCAATAATTCTTGCAATATCTACAAAATAGTGATATTATTATTATACAAAGCTCACAATTGGGCAAACTAATTTGGATTTAGGTACGAAAGTACTTATTATACGGTTACAATTCATTAAGGCAAACAAGGGACGTAACAGATTATATCCGCGGAGCAGGGTGGATATAATTGAATATCGGGCGTCCGTTATTTTTGCGCCCATAATGGACTATAATCGATTATAAATCATTACATAATTCTATTTAAGAAGGAGAAAGTTTTTTACTATGGCATCAAAACTGAAAATAATTTCACTCGGAGGCCTTAACGAGATTGGTAAGAATCTCACCGTCTACGAGTACGGTGACGATATTATCGTTGTCGACTGCGGTCTCGGCTTTCCTGATGAGGAGATGTACGGGGTTGACATTGTCATACCCGATTTCAGCTATCTTGTTCAGAACCAGAACAAAATTAGAGCTATCATCCTCACACACGGACACGAAGACCATATCGGAGGCCTGCCGTTTCTCATGCGCGAAATCAATGCTCCGCTCTTTACGACGAGGCTCACTGCGGGTCTTATCGAACTGAAGCTTGAGGAACATGGACTGAAAGAAAAAGTCAAGATAACAACGCTTGAAGCGGGAGAGCATTTCAAGGCAGGCTGCTTCAACATTGAGCTAATCCACGTAAACCACAGCATCGCAGACGCTGTTGCTCTCGCAATTAAAACGCCTATCGGCACGCTCATCCACACGGGTGACTTTAAAATTGACGCCACACCGATTGAGGGCGAGATGATTGACCTCACAAGGCTCGGAGAGATTGGAAAAGAGGGAGTTCTCATGCTCCTCTCCGACTCCACGAATGTCGAAAAGCCCGGTTATTCCGAGTCGGAGAAAAAGGTCGGAGTACGCTTCGACGCACTCTTCAAGGACTGTGACAAGCGCATTATCGTGACCACCTTTGCCTCAAATGTTCACAGGGTTCAGCAGATAATTAACAGTGCCGCAAAGAACAACCGCAAGGTCGCAATCACGGGGCGGAGCATGGAAAACATTATGCGCGTCGCAATGGAGCTGGGCTATATGGAGGTGCCGAAAGACACCCTGATTGATATTAACCAGATAAATACGCTGCCCAAAAATAAGCTGGTAATCATTACGACCGGCAGTCAGGGCGAGAACATGTCCGCCCTTTACCGCATGGCCTTTTCCGGACACCGTCAGGTTGAAATTAACGCAGGAGACAGAGTCATCATCTCCGCGTCGGCAATCCCCGGCAACGAAAAAACGATTAGCCGCGTAATTAACGAGCTGTTTATGAAGGGCGCGGAGGTCATCTATGATAGGCTCGAGGAGCTGCACGTTTCCGGTCATGCCTGCAGGGAAGAGCTTAAAATGATGCTCGCTCTCACAAAGCCCAGATATTTTATGCCGCTTCATGGTGAGCAGCGCCATCTTCGCACCCACGCGGAGCTTGCAAAAAGCATGGGTATTGATCCGAAAAATATCGTCATAGGCGATATTGGCAGAATTGTCGAAGTCACAAGAAAAGATATAAAACTCGGAGGAACAGTTCAGTCGGGAAAGGTGCTTGTGGACGGGACCGGTGTCGGAGATGTCGGAAGCGTCGTTCTGCGCGACAGGCGGCATCTTGCACAGGACGGCATGGTAGTCGTTGTTATGACTCTCTCTTCCGAGGACGCAAGTCTCATTTCAGGGCCTGACATCGTGACTCGCGGCTTCGTCTATGTCAAAGAGTCCGATGTGCTTCTTGAGGAACTAAAGAGAGTAACGCTTGAAACGCTTGATTCCTGCGAAAACCAGCACATTACCGACTGGGCGACGATCAAAACAAAGGTTAAAACAAATCTTTCCGGCTATCTTTATAAGACGACGAAGCGCAGTCCCATGATACTGCCCGTTATAATGGAAGTATAATCAGAGGTCAATAAAGCCCCGCATTGCAAAAAGCGGATTTAACACGACTTTATAGGTTAAGACAAGCGTCTGTATAAATAAACAAGGTAACGGCCAAGTCCGTTAATACAAAATAGCTTTTTGCTTACATCGTCAGCGCCGCCCTGCTGTATCTTATACAGCGATGGGCGGCGCTTTCTAGTCTGCGGGTCTTTCTTGACCTCTGATATAATACTTGCGGAAACCGCATTTTTGCGGTAAACTGACAGCATTAAAATAATGAGGTTGCCATATGAACATACCTGTTTTCGACGCGCACTGTGACACGATATTGGAAGCGAAAGCCCACGGCTGTGGACTGCGCCGAAACTCCCTACATGTGGATTTGGAACGGGGCGGCTTGTTTGCGCCCTATGCTCAGATTTTTGCGATTTTTACGCGGCCATGGCCCGAAAATGTTGATTGGAAAAACATCGACTATTCCAAGGACTGGCCTGCGGAGGTGCTTGTTCCGCGCTGCGACGAGCTACTAAAATATATGCTTTCGGAGTTCGATAAAAACGCCGACATCCTCACTCACTGTAAAAGCTCCGATGACGCGGAGACGGCGGCGAAGGACGGAAAAGTCGCCGCGTTCATAGCAATCGAAGGAGCGGAGCTGGTGGGCTGTGATTTGAAGCGTTTGGAGGCGGCTTGCGGCAGGGGAGTACGTTTCATTAACCTCTGCTGGAACTTTGACAACGCCCTATGCGGAGCGGCGAATGGACCGACGAAGAGCGGTCTGACGAGGCAAGGAGCGGATTATGTGAAACGGATGCAGGAGCTTGGGGTCGCGGTTGACCTTTCGCATGCCTCCGAGCGCACATTTTGGGATGTCGCTGAAATCACGAAAAGACCGATAATCGCGGGACATTCAAACTCGAAAGCAGTCTGCGACAATGCGCGCAACCTGACGGATGAGCAGTTTAAAGCCCTTGTATCGCTCCATGGTGTCGCGGGGATCAATCTATGCCCTGATTTCCTCAACGAGAGCAGCGATGCAGGAATCAACGATATAATGCGCCACATCGAGCATTTTCTTGCACTCGGCGGCGAAAAGGCCGTTTGTCTCGGCGGAGATCTCGACGGCATCGATTGCCCGCCGAAGGGTGTTGCCGGAATTGAGGACTATGGCAAGATATATAACGCCATGCTGGGGCGCAACTATTCGGAAGACCTTGTACGTGATATTTTCTATAACAATCTTTTCGACGTATTGGAGAGAGTGCTATGAACATACAAATTTTCGGAAAATCAAAGTGCTTTGACACAAAGAAGGCCGAGCGCTATTTTAAGGAGCGCAAGATTAAATTCCAGAGCATCGATCTGCCGCGCTTCGGGATGAGCCCGAGGGAGCTTGAAAGCGTGATTTCGAATGTCGGGCTAAATTCGCTCATAGACGAAAAAGCGAAGGACGCAGAGATTCTCAAGTATCTGGCCTACGATGCAGACAAGGTTCAAAAGCTGTTTGAGAATCCGTCGCTCATAAAGACCCCGATAGTACGCAACGGGAAAAAAGCAACAGTCGGCTTCTGCCCCGAAATCTGGAAGGATTGGGAATAGTGAAAAAACGGACAGTCTTAAAAAGACTGTCCGTTAATTGTTTTTAATGAAGTTATTCCATTACATAAGGCAGAAGAGCAATTTGACGAGCCCTCTTGATCGACTCCGTAAGCTCGCGCTGATGTGCGGCGCAGGTTCCGGTTGTGCGGCGGGGCAAAATCTTTCCGCGCTCGGAGAGGAAGCGGCGAAGCTTCACAGTATCCTTGTAGTCTATATGCTCGTTTCTATCGATGCAAAACTGACATACCTTTTTGCGCTTATGATTTTTATTCATTTTATCTCTGCTGTCTCTGTTGTCTCTACCATCTCTATTATCATATGCCAAGGCTTTTTCCTCCTATCGTTGGTATTATTGTGTTTTTGGAGCTAGAAAGGCAGGTCGCCGTCACCGTTGTCAAGCTCTGAAAATGCAGAGCCTTTGAAGTCACCTTCATTGGAACGGGGAGCGCTGCTATTATGAGTGCTGGAATCCGAACCTTCGCGACGTTTGCTGTCTCCAAAATAGACATTGTCGGCAACAATCTCAGCGCTTCTGCGTTTGTTGCCTTCCTTGTCCTGCCACTCGTGGATTTGAAGACGACCGCTTACAACCGCCATGCTGCCCTTAGTAAAATACTTGGACACGAACTCGCCGGTCTGACGCCATGCGACGATGTCGATGAAGTCTGTCTGCTTTTCTCCGCTGTCCTTGGGCGCGAAATCGCGATCAACGGCAAGGGTGAATGAGGCAACCGGCGTGCCCGAAGGCGTGTAGCGAAGTTCGGGATCACGGGTCAAACGACCCATTAGCGTACTGTGGTTCAGCATAAACGGCCTCCTATTCGCAACGAACGGTAATAAGGCTGCGAATCACGCCGTCGGAAATACCAAGGATACGGTCCAACTCCGCCGGTAAATCAGGAGTCGAAGAAAACTTGACGAGTACATAGTAACCGTCGGTAAGATCGTTGATCTCATAAGCAAGCCTGCGCTTACCTATAAGTTCCATCTCATCAACAGTTCCGTGCTGCTCGACAAGCGCCTTGAATTTTTCTACGATTGCTGCTGTATCTTCCTCGCCGAGGGTAGGATTGATAATGTACATCAGCTCGTATTTTTCAGATGTTTTTGCCATTTTAGCACCTCCTTCTGGACTAATGGCCCCCTTAGAAAAGGGGCAAGGATAGCTTATCTTAATATGACAAGCTATCCTATTATACACAAAATATTAGGAATGTCAAGGAAATCACTCAAAGAGAGTGCTCCCGAAAAAGCTTACATTGTGCCGAGAGTAATTATCGCCATCGAATAGACCTCGTCCGCAGTGCAGCCGCGGGAAAGATCGTTTATCGGGGCGTTCAAACCCTGAAGGATGGGACCGTAGGCTTCGAAGCCGCCGAGACGCTGAGCTATCTTGTAGCCAATGTTGCCGGCCTCAATGTTCGGGAAGATGAAGGTGTTGGCCTGTCCCGCAACGGGAGAGCCCTTACATTTGGTCGCAGCGACAACGGGGGAAACGGCTGCGTCAAACTGAAGCTCACCATCGATAGCAAGCTCGGGAGCAAGTTCCTTCGCCTTTTCCGTTGCATCGCGCGAGAGCTGGACTGTGCCGCCCTTGCCGGAGCCCTTTGTGGAGAAGCTGAGTACAGCGACCTTCGGGTCGATACCGAATATCTTTGCTGTTCTGGCGGTTTCAATGACGACCTCCGCGAGCTTGTCGCTGCCTTTTAGCGTGACGTTGCCGTCCTTGTCGGTGCTGTCGGGATAGTCAATATTGATTGCGCAGTCGCCCATTGCGAGCTTTTCATCGCCACGGACGAGAATAAAGCAGGAACTTACGAGATGCGCGCCGGGTTTGGTCTTGACTATCTGGAGAGCGGGGCGAACTGTGTCCGCGGTGGAGTAAGTCGCACCGCCGAGCAAACCGTCTGCCTTGCCCATCTTGACGAGCATCGTGCCAAAATAATTGCCCTTTGAAAGGCTGTCACGGCACTCTTCGACTGGCGTCTTGCCCTTGCGAAGCTCGAACATAGTCTCAACCATTTTGTCCATCTCTGGATAGCTTGCGGGGTCTGCAATCTCCATGCCGTCGATATTGAACCCGCCGGCCTTGGCAGCAGCTCTAACCTTTTCGGGGTTTCCGCAGAGCAGGACGTCCATTATACCGTCGGCAGCGAGGCGGCTGGCTGCTTCAAGGATACGAAGATCTTCGCCTTCTGTGAAGACTATTTTTTTACGGTCATTTTTAAGTTTCTTGACTATTTCTGTAAGCATGATAAGTTTCCTCCCATGTAGTTTTAAACCCTATGCATTATACACCTTTGAATTCAAATTACAAATAAAAAATGCTAATAAATCTCATTAATTTCATAAATTACTGCCGAATAACTTGAGCTTTTCCAATTTTGAGGCTATAATTACTTTCGAAGTTTCAAAAAACGACAGGGAGGCGAATCCTATGTCCGAAGAGTGGTATAACGGCGTATATTTCAACAGAAAGTTCCTCTTCAGGTTCGGGGACTGTGACAGCAGAAAAAAGGCGAGCCTCTATTCTATGATGAAGCTTCTATCCGAGCTTTCCGGAGAGGACTATGAAAGACGCGGTGTGGGTTATGAGCTTCTGGCAAAAAGCGGACAGGCGATGCTCTTATCGCGCATGAGGCTGAAATTTTCTAGGCTGCCCGATCACATTGAGAATGTAGTCGCGACCACTTGGGAAAGAGGCGTCAAGGGCCCGTATTTCTTCCGTGATTATGAAATCACGACAGAAACAGGTGAACTTCTATGCTCAGGGTCAAGCGATTGGTTTCTGGTTGACATAACAACAAGAGAGATTCTGCGCCCTAGCGCTCTCACAGTGGGTGATAGACAGCTTGAAACTCGGAAATCTGACGCTCCGGAATGTGAAAAGCTCAGAAAAATCGAAGCTTTGCCGCTTTTGGGAAAAAGGCCTGTGTTTTATACAGATTTGGATGGAAACGGGCACGTCAACAACGCCGTTTATGCGAGGATCGCCGTTGATTTTTTGCCGGATGCAATTAGGGGCAAGGAGATGAAGGAGTTTTCGATTAACTTCTTTATTGAAACGAAGCTTGGCGAAACGTTGGAACTTACGGGGACAGAAACCGTAAACGGCTTTGCAATTCAGGGAAGCGCGAACGGAACGCACCGCTTTGGCTGTGAATTTGCCTTTTAAGAGCATCTCTACTATTATATAAAGAAAATCGGAGGACTACGATGCCGGACAGATGGTTTGATGGAACATACTACAAAAGAGAGATAACTCTAAATTATTCGGACTGCAACACCGAAAGGAGAGTTTTTCTTCATTATATATTGGGACTCTTTTCAGAGATTGCCGGAGACGAAAGCCAGTCAAAGGGAAGAACTCATGAAGCTCTCGTGAGCAGAGGAAAAATATTTCTAATAACTCGCATGAGCATAAGATTCAATAGAACTCCCGTTGTCAACGAAACATTAATCTTCAGAACGTGGTTCCGGAAAGCGGAGGGCAAATTCTTTTTTCGTGACTGCGAAATAATGTCACCCGAGGGTGGATTGATTGCATCGATTTCCGGCACTTGGGTTCTGATTGATTTGAGTGATCATAGGGTGCTCGATACGGGAGATCATCCAATTCCTAATGTCAAAAGCTTCAGCGAAGCAGCGGAGAGCCCAGAGTGTAAAAAAGTCATTTCGGAAACGCCACTGCCCATCATTGGCTGCAGACCTGTTTATTACACCGATTTGGATTGTAATTATCATCTTAATAACACTACTTACACAAAGATTGCGACCGATTTCCTGCCTTCCGAATATCAGAGCAGGGAAGTCAGAGACTATGTTGTGAACTTTAGTAAAGAGACAAAGCTCGGCGATACACTCGAGATAAGAGGCGGACATAGCGGGGAGCGCTATATCATTCAAGGCTTTGTTGACGACATTCAGCACTTCGCAAGTGAGTTCACTTTTAGCGAAAGCTAATTCTCATTTCCGACAATAAAATAAGGTAATATGAGCGCACCCGACCCTTTGGCTGTCACTTTTAAGTGAGCATTAGGTTTGGGTGCGTTAATTTATGTAAACGCCAACTATTTTGTATTATTTTTGGTATTTCTGTTGGACGAAAGTTTTGCAGGCGTCCTTGCAAAAAAAGTGCATTATTTACAAATGGCAACAAAATAGTAACAAAAGTATCTGTAAATACTACTAAAATTTACGTTAAATAAATATCAATTGTTGATTTATTCAAAATCTTTTGCTAGCATGGGCAAAGTGTTTAATGGAAATAGGCACAAATACTAACGAAAGTGGGACACAATGTCTTAATATCTAAGCTGTTTATGGCTTAAAGTGGGAAATTATAGCAGATGATTGGTATGTCATAAAACTTGCGTTATGTGAGGCGCAAAGCGACATTATTCGAATCAAATATGAAGCTATAATTGCGCATACGATTCGAAACCGGATCGCATAGTTTCGACCCCGCAATTAAACAGCAAATGATTTTAAGGAGGTTATCTATGAAAAAATTATTAACAATATTGCCTGTGATTGCATTGACCGTCATTTTAAGCGGTTATGCTCAGGCAGCTTATGATGACAGTGATGCAACCGTAAGAACGTTCTCGGTGGATGTAGATTATTCCGAGGTGATGATACAGGCCGCAGTGACTGGAGATTATGATGCGGGTCTCGCGGCGCAACAGACTCGAGATGAGAAGATCTCAGCTCTTGATATGAATTCCGAGACCTATACTTTTGAAGATCTTATGCTGATTTCCAAAATCATTTACGCTGAGGCAGGCTCAGAATGGCTGAGCGATGAATGGAAGATGTTCGTTGGAGAGGTGGTTTTGAACAGGGTGGAAAGCCCCGAATTTCCGGACACGATAAAGGAAGTCCTGGAACAGCCAGGTCAATACTACGGCTCAAGCAGTGACTATTTTAACGACTTGCTTCCGACCGAACGTTGTGTTCGCTGCGCAATTCGGCTCCTCAACGGGGAAAGGCAGCTCGCACCCTCTGTCGTTTTTCAAGCAAATTTCAAGCAGGGCAGCGGGACTCACACGGCAGTATATGACAAACATCTTGGATGGACATATTTCTGCTATAGCTCACATACCGAGCTGTATGAATAAGTTTTAACAAAAAGGCTGAAGCGAAAAGCTTCAGCCTTTTTGTTATTCGAATAAGAATCAGAATATATCCTGAATTACCTTTTCGGGGGGAGCTTCGAGCAGACGGGGATTCTTCATGTAATATTTGAGATATTTGAAGGAGCCTGCCATATAAAAGCCGTCGCAGGTACGCTCGTCTACAGAAACGCTGTAATCGACGTATTTTCTTTCAACCGGATGGGCCGAAGCGTCAAGCTCGACAGTGTGGCGCTTTGCCCCGAAGGCTACGAAAACAGGCAGGTTTCCGAAGTCATAAATATGGTGGTGAACTGGAGGAATGCCTAGTGACCCGAGGTCGGTGATGATCATCGAGCCATGGAAGGGACTGATATCAAGGAGCGACTGAGGTAACCATCCAAAATAATCGAGCATCTTAAGGAAACCTACGACAGTGTTGAGAAGGATACGAGGAAGATTTGCAAAGGTTCTGACAAATTTGTCCGTTCCATTATCCTCAACATTCGCCTTGACTTCATCTATTTGTTCGCTAATCTTGCGATAAATATCGAAGATTGTGTCGGATGGCAGGAATTTCACCTTAATAGTGGTTTCCTCGGCATTGTCGGAGAAGGCCTTTTTGACCGTCATAAGAACCTCGACATAGTTGCGGGCAAAAACATGCTGACCGGAAACAAAACGGTTCAGCGCGGGACGATAAGCGACAGTTCTGACATAAGAAGCTAGAAACAGATGCAGTATGCCCAAACCCTTGTAGCCCTCTGTACGCTTCTCGCGAAGCCAGCGATCAATTTCCGTGACCTCGATGCTGTCTGAAAAATAGTTTGTCGAGTCCGAACGTCTCTTCATGATAAAAGGGGTAAACTTGTTGTATGGGGGATATGTACGGAGCAGACGCCCGTCAATACGGTCACCAAATCTGCGTTTATAAATGGGTTCAGACATAGCTTATTGCCTCCGATATATATTTTTATATTATTGGATTGCTGTCAATTTTAAATTATATATGACATTTCCTCTTATATCAAGAGCGATTTGAATATATTAAGCGCAAGCAGGTGAAGAGCTAGCAGAATGCACCATGTCTTCTATATTAATATAGCGTAGAGGTTTCCGTCATATTGCGGCAGGAGTTTTATATTTATTTATAAAATATGCCATAATTTAACATATTACTTTACATGGCGTAAGTATTCTGGCATAATTTAGTTAAGATGCTAAAAGGAGATTGAACTTATGAAGAAAATATATCGACTATTACTACTTGCCTTAGTATTAGCCTGCCTGTTTGCGACTGCGGCGTTCGCATCAGATTATGACGACGTTGCACAGGAGCTGAAAACTTTAGGACTGTTTCAAGGCACACAAGCAGGGTTTGATCTTGACCGCGCACCTACACGCACAGAAGCAGCCGTCATGCTGGTTCGTCTGCTTGGAACAGAGAATGTGGCGAAGACTGAGTACTCCGCCGGAACAACATCCAATCCTTTTACGGACGTTCCTGACTGGGCAAAACCTTACATATCGTGGCTGTACACAAATAATCTTGCCAAAGGCGTGTCGGACACAGTTTTCGGAGCTAACGGACAATGTACCGCCAAGATGTACTGCACCTTTGTCCTGCGCGCTCTGGGGTATAACGACACCGAAGGCGATTTTACATTTGACGAGGCAGAGGACCTGGCGGAATATCTCGGTTTCTATGACACCTATATGGTGGAGGATACTTTCCTAAGAGACCACGCTGTTGCAATCTCTTATCGGGCGCTGGCGGCAAGCCTTAACGGCACAGATACCTCGCTTCTGGAAAAGCTGGTAAAAGACGGAGCAGTTACACAGACAAGCGCGTCGGCTCTCCTGACCAAGATAAAAAACTACCGCGACTATATCGCTGTTTATGATAAATTTAACAGTTTTACGGCCGGTGCTTCGACGACCAATCGGTCTTTCCTGTTAACAAATACAAAAAACTCTGGAAGCTTTACTGGAAGCGTGCAAAATTCGTATAAGTATATAGCGACAAGTAATGATTTCCAGATGGAATTTATAAGTAACTTCAATGACGGCAGCACCACGTCCACCATAGGCGAATGGATAAAAGACGGTTATTACTATTATAAAAACGACACTGAAAAGACAAAAGAAGAGCTTACGGAAAGCCTGATGGATAGTATGTTTTCAAGTGGGCCTTCAAGTCTTATGCCGGCACTTTATCAGGTGAAGTCAATCACGGTTTCACAGACCTTCGCGGGTACGCAGTATGTAATGACCTATGCCGACGACTTCGATTATTTAAGTCTTTCAAATAGTTACTGGAGTCTTGGCCTTGACCCGTCGAAAGTAATGAATCATTCGATCAGTAAATGTAATTTTACAATTGTTGTGGGCGGAGGCGGAATTATATCATCGTTCAAGAAAGAGTATGCCTGTACCTTCCTGTATAATTCAGAAGGCTCCATAATGCCGCTGAGTCTGACCGATACATCGGAGGAGATAATTAACGCCACAGGAAGCGGCGTTTACATTAACTTCCCGGACTTCTCTGGGTTCACAGAGGTAAGCTGAGCAAAGCAGCTTGAAATTATAATTGTTTCAGAGCGCGGGGACCTACAGGTACCCCGCGCTATTTATATTTAAGCTGTTTCGTTTGTTTATTTGCGATTGTAAGACCGCGTATTTAATGATAAAATAACTTCAATAAAATACGTTGGCGCGAAATATGTGCCACATTAAGAAATAAAAGGTCTTTTCTAATGATGTTTTAATCTTTTGTAGGCTTGAGTTTTAATCTTTCGGTCCGATAATGAAGCCACAACAAAAGATACGGAGGAATAAAAAATGTCACAGAATTTAGAACTCGTAGAGAAGCTGGTTGAGAAGACTGGTGTGAGCTACAGCGAAGCAAAAGCAATGCTTGAGAAAACCGATTGGGATATCCTTGAGGCGATAATCAGGCTCGAGACTGAAGGAAGAGTACAGGGAGTAAAAACCTCACAGTATTCAACGAGCAACGAAACAAACGAAACTAAGCAGGAACAACAGTCCGACAGCAACACAAACGGTCGGCATCATCATCAGCACAGACAGTACAGAGACAACTGCGAAACCGGAGAGAACTTCAAAAAGTCCGCCAAAAGCTTCGGCGACTTCCTGAAGGATGTTTTCGACAAGGGTAACCATAACTGCCTGCTGGTACACAGAAAGAATGATAAGATTATCGAGCTGCCCGTTACGGCGTTCGTAATTCTACTTGTGTTCTGCTTCTGGGTCGTTATTCCGCTTATGGTCGTTGGCCTCTTCCTTGGCTGCCGCTATTCCTTTTCAGGCAATGAGCTTGGCCGTGACAGCGTAAATAACGCGATGGGCAAGGCGACCGATATAGCCGATAACATCAAGAGCGAGTTCAACAAGGGCAACTAATTTCAATAAACCCGTAGTTCCGTGAAACCGGATATCGAAGGAGAAACTCTATGGCTTCAAGAATACTGATAATCGAAGACGAGGAAAAGATCGCCCGCTTTCTGGAGCTGGAGCTTACTCATGAGGGTTACGAAGTAGCAAAATCCGCAGACGGGCGCGAGGGTCTTGACCTCGCGCTCGAAGGCGGCTTTGCAATGATTCTGCTCGATATCATGCTCCCGGGGCTGAACGGGCTTGAGGTCATAAGACGCCTTAGAAAAAGCTCGNNAAAGCTCGGAAGTCCCCGTTATCATGCTCACGGCGAGAGACGCCGTCATGGACAAGGTTTCGGGACTTGATATGGGTGCCAACGATTATGTTACGAAGCCTTTCGCAATTGAAGAGCTTCTGGCGCGAATCCGCGTGCTGATTAGAAACAAGGAAAGCAGCGAAAGCACTGAGAATAGGAAGCTGCTGACATGGGATAGGCTGACGCTCGACAGCGCGAGCCACACAGTTGAATATAACGGAGAAGCAATTGACCTCACTAAGCGCGAATTCACAATGCTGGAACTGATGCTTCTCAACAAAAACATCGTTCTAACACGAGAAACCTTCCTTGAGCGGGTCTGGGGCTATGACTATATGGGAGAAACGAACGTGGTCGATGTATATGTGCGCTATCTGCGTGGAAAGATCGACGATGTTTATGGGATAAATATGATACGCACCGTCCGCGGTATCGGGTATGTGATAAAGGACGAAGCCAAATGAAAAATACAACAAATACCGCCGAGCCGAAGAAGAAGCCCGATAAGGTGAGCTCTACCACGACGAGACTTCAGGATCTCCAAATCAGAAGAATAAAGACGGCTCTGTTTTTTTCGGGGCTTTTTACGCTGATTCTTTTAGTAGCGGGCTTCTGCTACATAAACGACAGTGCGTATGCGGGAACTTATAACCCCTTCACACTCTGGGGAGATGTTACGCGGCATATACAGTTCGAAACTTCAAAAATATTCTTTCTTCCCTCTGTGAAATATGTTATTCATATCGTGTCGAAGGTTCCCGAAACAATTGACGCAACAGCGTATTTCTATCTCGCGATAGTCGGGTTGATATTTATATCGCTATTAAACGGAATAATCATGTTTATAGCTAGGCCTATTTCAAAGGCCCAGATTTCAAAGCAGCTCCAGCCGCTTTATAACATGGCGCAGACGGCGCTCAAGCTCTCAAGCGAACCCGACCCGATTTCTATGCGTAAGGGTCCTCCTCCCGGAGCGGACAGCTATGACGAAAGGCAGATACACAACCTCGAAAGCGCGATTGATAGCTTCAAGGGAGATGTACCCGACGCCGAGCTACGGACAGGAGACAAGGACCTCCAAGGGCTGGAGGATGCAATTAACAGCCTAATAAAACGCACGAGGGAAAGCTACAGTCAGCAGATTCGCTTTGTTTCAGACGCGTCTCATGAGCTGCGCACCCCGATTGCTGTCGTAAAAGGCTATACGGACATGCTCGACCGCTGGGGCAAAAAGGACGAGAAGATTCTGGATGAATCCATTGCGGCGATTAAGACCGAGACAGACAACATGAATAAGCTTGTTGAACAGCTTTTGTTCCTCGCAAGAGGTGACAGCGGTAAAACAAAGCTGACCTATGAAAGGTTTTCTCTCTCAGATATGATTCGAGAGGTCTATGAAGAGTCGCTGATGATCGATCAGAATCACAAATGGGACATCTCGGCAAGGGACGAGGTCACGGCCTACGGCGATACCGCGATGCTAAAGCAGGCGACTAGGATACTCGTTGACAACGCCGCGAAATACACGCCGGAGGGCGAAACCATAAGTCTCAAGGCAATCATCGACAAGAGCGGGGCGCCGACAATAATCGTTCAGGATAATGGAATCGGCATTGCGGGGCAGGATATGTCGCACATCTTCGACAGGTTCTACCGCTCCGACCCCGCAAGAAACAGACAGCAGGGAGGAACGGGACTGGGACTTTCGATTGCAAAATGGATAGTCGACAGACACAGCGGCTATTTCGAGGTCGTGAGCCGCGAGGATATCGGCACAAGAATCAGCATACATCTTCCGCTTGTTAAGACGGAACAGATGCTGGCGTGAGCGGTTTTTTGTCCATAATAGACAATTTCTATTTTGACTGCATTATGTTATTATAGGGCAGGGAGAGTGCAACACGAATCTCCCTGCCCATAGCATTATGAAGAAAATCGGAGGATCAGCTGCCTATGGACTGGGCTTCTTTGAAAGAAAGCTGCAATAATTGCAAAAGATGCGCACTCTGGGAGACCCGAACCAACGTCGTCTTCGGAGCAGGAAACGAAAAAGCGGAGGTTCTTTTTATCGGTGAGGGTCCCGGCGAACAGGAGGACCTGTCGGGACAGCCCTTTGTCGGACGCGCTGGCAAGCTCCTTGACGATATGCTCTCGATTATCGACCTTGACAGGACAAATATTTATATCGCCAACATGGTCAAGTGCCGTCCGCCCCATAACCGCGACCCCCTTGGAATTGAAAAAGACGAATGCATTACGTGGCTCAGAGAGCAGACGAGGCTTATTAATCCAAAAATAATCGTCTGTTTGGGAAGAATTTCCGCTATGGCGATTATCCGGGAGGATTTTAAAATTTCCGTTGAGCACGGTCAGTGGACAGAGAAAAACGGAATAAAAATGACTGCGCTCTATCACCCTGCGGCTCTGCTGCGGGACCCGCGACGAAAACCCGAAACCTTTGATGACCTGAAGGAAATACAGCGCGTTATCAAAGAGATCTGCGAACATACATATAATAAATAATATTCCGCGGCCTGAGAAAACGAGAAAAAACGAAATTTGTTGAAAATAATTTTTTATTTAATACTTTTGAAACATGAATCCAGTTTTTTTTGTAACAACTGTTTGTTATTATAAAGATGCAAGAGACAGTTGAACTTTTTCGTTTTCTCCTCATCCCATAAGTAATCGGCAAACGGAATGTCGCTCCGTTTGCCGAAACTTTTTTTTATGCGGAACAAAAGACATGTATTTTTTCGTCTAAATAGCAAAAACATATTTAGATCGAAACATAAGTCTGGGGAGGACTTTATGCGAATAGCTCAGTTTTCAGACTCGTTTCTGCCAATAGTCGACGGTGTCGGAAGAGTAGTATATAACTATGCAAATAACATTGCCGAAAAAGGACATGAAAGCTACGTCATTGCGCCCATGACAAATATGGGCTACCGAGGCGGCTACAAATTTGATTTGGTGGATTATCAGAGTATTAAAATCAGAAACCGTCAATACAAGATTGGCGTTCCGTTGATGGACACTCATTTCCAAGCCCGAATGAACAGAATTAATTTGGATATAATCCATGCCCACAGCCCTGTGACAGCCGGACAATCTGCAATTAAATTCGCCCAAAAGCGCGGCATTCCGCTTGTCGGAACTTTCCACTCCAAATACAAGGACGATATTTTCGATGCTACCGGCATGAACATGATTGCAGAGGTTGGAGTAAAGCTGGTCGTTGATTTCTATGATAAGTGCGACGAGGTCTGGACAGTAAGTGAATCGGCCGCCGACACCCTGCATGGCTATGGCTATAAAAAGCGAATAATCATTATGCCAAACGGGACGGATGCACCTGTCGTCGACCCAAATGACAGGCAGAAGGCCGCTGAAGCGTTTGGACTCGGCGAAGAAACCGTTTTTCTGTTCGTCGGACAGCAGGACTGGAAGAAAAACATTGAAAGAATACTGCTCGCTGCGGCGGAAATAAAAAGAAGGGCATTTCCGTTCAAGCTAGTCCTTGCCGGAATGGGCCCGCACGCGGATGAAATCAAAAAAAGGGCATCGTATCTAAATCTCGACGACAAAATGGTGTATACTGGTCACATTTCGGATAACTCCATGCTTGCGGGACTTTATCAGTGTGCGGATTTGTTCGTGTTTCCGTCGCTGTATGATACGGCAGGGCTTGTCGTCCTTGAAGCTGCAACTTTCGGGACTCCGTCTGTCGTTGTTCGCGAAAGCAGCGCGGCAGAAGTGATAAAAGACAATATAAACGGCTTTCTATGCGAGGACGATGAATGGGATCTTGCCCACATTATGGAACTTGCAATTATGGACAAAGAAAAGCTGCACTTAGTCGGTGAAATGGCGAAGTGTACTTTGCCGAAAGGGTGGGACGGGTTAATTAACGATGTTCTTGAGCGTTATGAAAGACTTGTAAAAAACAATATCAGAAAATAGCAAGGAGAGCTTTTTCTTTCGGCTCAGACCCGGGAAAGGAAAAAACTATGCGCAATAAAAAATTAATACGAACTGTCGCAATTATTTCGGCATTCACCCTCGTTTTTGCGACAGGTGTGCTCGCGGCGGTACTTGGAGAGCTGATAAAAGGGCACGATACATATCTTGGAGCCGGTATGGAGCTTTCCAAAGGCGTATACTGGACAGGCTCTGATTATCAAACGGAGAACTACATAGAATGTTCACCTGACTCCGCAGTAAAACCTGTAGTAGTTTCCGGTTCGAAGATCTGCAATTACGGAAACTTTGCAACGATGGCGGCTTTGCTCGAAAAGCAGGGGAAACACGTTATTGCAGGAATAAACGGAGATTATTTTGTTGTTGCAAATAATGAGCCTTTGGGAATTGTCGTTCAGGAGGGTGAGCTTCTTTCATCGGATGCGGACCACTGGGCAGTGGGCTTTTTTGATGATGGCAGCACGATTTTCGGAAAACCGGATATCAGTGTCGGTGTCAATATAGCCGGCACGGAATACGGCTTTGACTCAATTAATAAGACCCGGCGTGACGGCGGAGCCGTTGTGTATACAGATGATTATGCCGCAGCAACCAAAAACACCGGCGAAGGCGCCGATATTGTCTGTTCCGTGAGCGGCCCTGTGACCATGAACTGCTCTTTGACGCTGACCGTTGAGAGCATAATAACCACAGGCGGAGCGGTAACCATCCCTGCGGGCAAGGTTCTACTGAGCGTTTCTTCCAATGCAACGGAAGCTCTGAAAGCTGCAATTGCAAGCCTTGGTGCAGGTAATACGGTAACGCTCAATGTATCTTCGCCGACAGAATGGGCAAATGTTACATATGCGATAGGCTCGCTATATAAACTCGTTACGAACGGCGTGGTGGAGAGTGGACTATCCACCAACGACCTGAATCCTCGCACCGCGGTCGGCATAAAGGCGGATGGTACGCTAGTGTTCTATACAATTGACGGACGCCAGACGGGTTCAAGCGTCGGAGTTTCAATCGCAAAGCTTGCAAACAGAATGCTCGAGCTTGGCTGCGTCGAGGCTACTATAATGGATGGCGGCGGCTCGACGAGCTTGAATGCGATTTATTTGGGCGATAGCTCGGCTTCACAGATAAACAGCCCTTCGGATGGCTACCAGCGATCGGTCACTGATTACATAATGCTCGTCACAGAGGCGAAGCCGACAGGTACAGCGACAAGGCTCGCGCTCTATCCGCTTTCAACGGATATTCTTTCGGGCGCTACGACTTCATTTGCAATCAAGGCGGCAGACGACAACGGCTATGCGGCCAGTGTGGGAAGTTATGTAAACCTCGCTGTCGTAGGCGGTGTGGGTACGATTGCGGCAGACGGAAAGTTCACAGCGCAGACGGCTGGCAGCGGAAGTGTTACGGCTTCGGCAAGCGGTCTCACAAGTGCGTCCGTGCAGGTGAATGTTGTAAAGACGCCGGACAGCATCAAAATTAAAAACGAAGCGAACGGCAAAACGTTGAGCGCACTATCGGTATCGACCGAGAGCACAACATCACTCACAGCGGCCGCGATGAAAAATCATGTTTCGCTTATCTCACAGGATAATTGCTATACATGGTCCGTGAGCGGAGATATCGGAACCATAGGCGCTGACGGTACCTTTACCGCCGGAGCGAAGGATGCGACTGGGACTATTGATGTAAAAGCAGGGGACACCACTGTCTCAATACCCGTGACGGTCATAAATCCCGAAAAGTTTGATGACGTTACGAAATACGACTGGTTTTATTCTGCTGTCAAGTATGTCGGCGACGGCAATATAATGAACGGTACTGCGGATAGAATCTTCTCACCGAACTCTGAAATGTCGAGAGCCATGGTTGTGACTGTGCTCTGGCGTATTGCGGGCTCGCCTGAGCCAACGACCGCCGGAACCTTCAGCGATGTGCCTGACGAGCAGTGGTACTCGAAGGCGGTGTACTGGGCAAACGAGAAGGGCATCGTTCAGGGCTTTGCTGGTGCATTTGACCCGACCTCGGCGATAAGCCGAGAGCAGCTGGCGACGATTTTATATCGTCATTCGGGCTCGCCCGCGACAAGCGGTACTCTTGAAACCTTCACGGACGCTGCGTCCGTGTCAACGTGGGCACAGAGTGCACTGTGTTGGACTGTTGAAAAGAAGTATGTGGGCGGCGTTACCGCAACGGAGCTTTCGCCGCAGTCCACGGCGACACGTGCGCAGGTCGCGACAATACTGTTCAGAATGTCGGAGTAAAATCTGAAATATTGACTTAGGGCGGCAAGATTTTGCCGCCCTTTCTTGCTGCCCTATATTATTTAGTTCAAAAAACAGAATATTTTATTGACAAGCGTACTATTTGCTGATACTATAACTTAGCGCTCCAAAGACAGCAGGTGGATTTATCCGTAAGTCCTGCCGAGGACGGCCACTATATTATTTAGTTGCTTTCTGTCTTTGTGCTATTATGTGCAAGGACTTATTTTTTTTGAGCGCAGCAATTTAAGCCACGGAGGTGAAAATTAATGCCAAATGCAAAGGTTCTAGGTGAGAAGCAGGAAATCGTCGCTGGACTCGTTGAAAGAATCAAAAGTGCAAGTGCAGGTGTTTTTGTAGATTACAAAGGCATCACCGTCTTTCAGGACTCTGAGCTTCGTAATGAGCTACGCAAGAACGGTGTCGAGTATTCCGTTATCAAGAATACCCTTTGCCACCGCGCTGTTGATGAGCTCGGCCTCTCCGAAATGGGTGCAATCCTCAACGGAACGACCTCTCTCGCAACCAGCACGGGTGACCCTATCGCTCCTTTCCGCGTAATCACAGATTATGCTAAGAAAATGGGTGACAAGTTCAACGTCAAAGCTGGCTTCATGGACGGCAAGGTTCTTTCCCTTTCCGAAATGTCCGAAATATCTGCGCTGCCTTCAAAAGAAGCGCTGTATGCGAAGGTTCTCGGAACGATGCTCGCTCCCATCACAAGTCTGGCTATCGTCGTTGGTCAGATACTCGAACAGAAGGGCGGCTCTATCGAACAAGCTGCACCCGCAGTTGAAGTCGTTGCCGAACCCACTGTTGAAGCCGCAGCGGAAGTTGCTGCAGAGCCCGTAGCCGAACCCGCAGCCGAAGTTGCTGCAGAACCCGCAGCCGAATAATCCGGAACGGGCGAAAAAACAATTACATTTAGGAGGAAATAATAATGGCAAGCGAAAAAGTAACCGCTATGATCGAAGAGATTAAGATTCTCTCCGTTCTTGAACTTTCTGAACTCGTACACGCACTTGAGGAGACCTTCGGCGTATCCGCAGCAGCGGCAGCTCCCGCAGCAGGTGCAGCAGTTGCAGCAGTTGTTGAAGAGCAGACCGAGTTCGATGTCGTAATGACCGATTTCGGCGCAGAGAAGATTAAGGTTATCAAGGAAGTCCGCGCTATCACAGGTCTTGGACTTGCAGAAGCTAAGGCTCTTGTTGAAGGCGTTCCCGCAAAGATTAAGGAAGGCGTCAACAAGGAAGAGGCTGCTACGCTTAAGGCTCAGATCGAAGCCGCAGGCGCAAAGGTCGAAATCAAATAAGATTTCCCAAAGAATTCAAAAGCTGCCGCGATTTTCGCGGCGGCTTTTTTATTTTCTGAAATGCTCTTTAGTAGCCTTGAGGACATAACCGGAGAGGGCAAGGATGGCAATTAGATTCGGAATCGCCATTAACCCGTTAAGAGTGTCGGCGATTTCCCACGCAAGCCCCATTTGCAGACCTGCCCCGATTATAATAAAGACGATATATACGACCTTGTAGGTTGAGATTGCGCGTGTACCAAATAAGTACTCCGCACAGCGGCAGCCGTAAATTGACCAGCTGAGTATTGTCGAAATTGCAAAAAAAGCGGTTTCGATTGCAATGAAGACCCCGGCGGTTTTTCCTCCAAAGGCCGTCGCGAAAGCGGAAATTGTAAGCTCTGCGCTGGCGGCGTGACCGAAGGACACGGAGACTCCACTCATGAGGATTACAAGTGCAGTGAGTGTACACACTACGATAGTGTCCGCAAACACTTCGAATATCCCGAAAAGCCCCTGTTTTACGGGATCGGTCTCACTCGTTGCGGCGTGAGCAATCGGAGAGGAACCGAGCCCCGCTTCATTTGAAAAGACTCCTCGTCCGATTCCGTAGCGCATGGACTGTACGATGCCGACTCCGAAGGCGCCGCCCAGAACGGCATCTGGGGCAAAAGCTCCGACCACAATCGCCTCAAGGACGGAGGTGATTTTTCCGATATTCAAAAAGATAATAAAAACCGCGCCGATGATATATAAAATACTAATTGCGGGAATGATTTTTTCAGTCACTGAGCCAATTCGCTTTATACCGCCGAGGAGAACCAGGGCCGCAATTATCGAAATGATGAGCCCAACTGCCAAACGAAGCGTCATATCAATAGCGTCACCAGACATGACAGGGTCTGTACTGAATTCGTGAGCCAACGCAACTAGCGCATTCGCCGCGGTGTTCACCTGAACCATGTTCCCAATTCCGAGAGCCGCGATTGCGCCGAATATTGAAAACAAAACGGCGAGCCATTTGAAGCCTTTTCCCAAACCACCCGTTATGTAATACATCGGACCGCCAACCCAGTCGCCCTCACTGTTTCGCTTGCGGAACTTGACTGCGAGAACAATCTCAGCATATTTTGTCGTCATACCGAAAAATGCGGATACCCACATCCAAAAGATTGCTCCGGGACCGCCGAGCGCAATAGCTCCCGCGACGCCCGCAATGTTGCCTGTCCCCATGGTTCCGGCGAGCGCAGTTGTGACCGCTTGAAAAGGTGAGACTGCGCCCTTGTCCTTGATTTTTCCATAGCTGAACGCCTTGCCGATGGTGTTTTTCATTGCGTAGCCAAATTTTCGGAGCTGAGGGAAGCCTGTGCGAATGCTGAAATACAGACCCGAACCGATGATGAGCGCCATCATCGGCAATCCCCAGACCAAGCCGTTTAAAGAGCTGTTAAATTGTGAGACGATTTCTGTAAGGTTTTGCATCTAATTTCTCCGATCAAAGAATATACTGGAAAATAGTTCGGCATATCGCTAAATGGGGCTAGCGAAACATTTGCGATTATTGAGCGTCTTAATAGGTATGTTTTATTTATATGTGAAACGGTTGAACTTTAATTTTGTTTGGGTTAGAATAAGTAGAGTTATTAATTGTAATGAAAGGAATGAACGATGAAAAAAATAATTTCGATACTGCTTGCAGTCTTCACGCTTTTTGGAATGACGTCCGCCTTTGCACTTGAAAAAGGCGATGCCCGCGCCGTAGTTGGAGCAGACATATCCTCAGAGCAGAAGACCGCCGTATATAAAACCTTTGGGATTGAAGCGGGCAGCGTAACCGAGCTTACCGTCACGAACGGCGAGGAGAGGGAATATCTGGACGGTCTTGTGGATGACACGATCATCGGAACAAAATCCATATCATCTGTTTATATTGAAGTTCTCGGCGATGGGGACGGACTTGACATTAGCGTTACAAATATTAGCTGGTGCACAAAAGAAATGTATGCCAACGCCCTCGTCACCGCCGGCATTGAAAACGCAAAGCTCATCGTGACAAGCCCTGTCGCCGGCATTTCCGGCACCGCCGCACTCACAGGTGTTTACAAGGCATATGAGGATATTACAGGCGAGAAGCTCGACGAAATCGCAAAGCTTGCCGGAACGCAGGAGCTTGTTGTGACCGCTGACCTCGCTGATCAGATTGGAAACTACGACGCAGTTACAATCGTTAACGAGCTAAAAAAAGTTCTAACGCAGACTGTCAACATGACTGACGATGAGGTCAGAGCCGAGGTAAAGAAGATTGCCGAGGAGAACAACATTTCCGTAAGCGACGGTCAGGTCGACCAGCTTCTATCGCTCTGCCGCTCTTTGGAAAAGCTCGACCCCGAACAACTCAAAGCCAAGGTTGAGCAGATGCAGGAGACTGTTAAAAAGCTCGCAGCGGCTCAGTCAAAGATGAAGGAAATCTCGGAGTCTATGAAGTCTTTCTTTGAAAGCATAGGTAAATTCTTCGACAAGATATTTTCAAAAATAGGCTGATTATCAGCATTACCGAAAGCTCTCGGAATTTGTTTCCGGGAGCTTTTTGGCGCTTTCTTCGATTGACATATGAAATGACTACCCATATAATTAATACGAAATTGTCTAATAATGGAACATGGAACACTGAGATTCAAGAAAAGCGTGCAACGAAGATAGATATTACTGCCTCACTGTGGTATAGTATAGTTTGCATATATTAAGTTGGGAGCACTGAATTTTGATTAAGATTACTAACATAAAAATACCTGTTGATTACAGCGAAAGCGATTTGATACAGAAAGCGGCAGTCGCACTGGGATTGCCGTCGGAGGACATCAGCAATCTGCGTCTTGCACGTCTATCCGTTGACGCGAGAAAAAAGAGCGAGGTGCACTACGTCTGCTCCGTCACGCTCTCCGCAGAAAATGAGGAAAGCCTTGTAACAAAAGCAAACAACAGGCATTTAGAACTATTTGCGCCGCAGGACTACGTTTTTCCAGAGGTCAAAAGAGAGAGCCAGCTACCACCGGTCGTTGTTGGGATGGGCCCTGCAGGACTATTCGCAGCGCTTCAGCTGGCTCGCGCCGGACTGAAGCCGATAATCCTCGAACGAGGCCGAAATGTGACGGAACGCACAGAGGACGTGGAGAGATTTTGGAAAACCGGCAGCCTTTCTCTGAATTCAAATGTGCAGTTCGGTGAGGGCGGGGCCGGAACCTTCTCAGACGGTAAGCTTTCCACCGGAACGAACGACCCGCGAATATCGCATGTGTTTGAAACCTTTGTTGAGCACGGCGCACCTGAGGATATCATCTGGTCGAACAGACCGCACGTCGGAACGGACGTATTGAGGGACGTAGTAAAAAATATTCGTCAGGAGCTCATTTCGCGCGGTTGTGACATTCGGTTTGAAAGTAAGCTAAGTGAACTGAGCATTAAGGAAAAAGAACTGATAGGCATTACCATTGAGACTAAAGACGGAACATATGAAATGCCCTGTGACGCGCTAATTCTTGCACCGGGACATTCGGCCCGCGACACATTTGAGATGCTCTGCGGCGCGGGAATACCAATGGAGCAGAAGGCGTTTGCAATCGGTGTACGCATTGAACATAAGCAGGAGGCTATATCGGTTTCGCAGTACGGCGGCTTTGCGGAAATGCTTCCTCCTGCAGACTACAAGCTTGCCTGTCACCTGCCGAACGGACGAAGTGCTTTCACGTTCTGCGTATGCCCGGGTGGAGAGGTTGTGGCGGCTGCTTCGGAAGCGGAAAGACTTGTGACTAACGGAATGAGCCTCCGCGCGCGTGACGGCGAAAATATAAATGCCGGACTTCTCGTCGGAGTAAACCCCTCTGACTTCCAATCAAAGCATCCTCTGGGCGGAATGAGATTTCAGGAAATATGGGAAAACAAAGCCTATACTCTCGGAGGAGGAAATTATCGCGCTCCGATTCAAACGCTGGGAGACTTCTTGGCGAAAAGGGCCACGAAAAAGATCGGTGATGTGGAACCGACCTATAGGCCGGGTGTTACGCCCTCAGACCTGCATAACTGCCTGCCCGATTATGTTTCGGACACGCTGTCCGCAGCGATACCGATTTTCGACAGAAGCCTTCGAAGCTTTGCCGATCCCAATGCGCTGATGACAGGAATCGAGACACGTTCGTCGTCTCCGGTACGCATCCTTCGCGGGGATGACTATCAGACAGCCGTCAAGGGGATTTTTCCCTGTGGAGAAGGCGCGGGCTATGCAGGCGGCATTACCTCTGCTGCCGTTGACGGTGTAAGGGTAGCCGAGGCTGTAGCTGTTTTACCGTAAAGTTGAACAATATTCCGTTGAGGAGAAAGTATGAAATCGATACGCCAGGTATATAAGATCGGACGCGGCCCTTCCAGCTCCCACACGATGGGACCGGAAAAAGCCGCAAGAGAGTTTTTCGCTCTTTGCCCAGACGCTGATAGCTTTGAAGTCACGCTTTTCGGTTCGCTTGCGAAAACCGGCAAAGGGCACAAGACTGATGAAGCAATTAAAAACGCCCTCGCTCCAAAGCAGGTTGAAATCATATTCGATAAGAAAACAGAAGGGCTTCCGCACCAAAATACAATGGATTTTGTCGGGCTTTCGAATGGAAAGGAAATACTTGCAAAACGTTATTTCAGTATTGGCGGCGGAGATATTCTTGCCGAGGGTGGTACTGCCGAGGAGAATCCAGAGGTCTATGAACAGAATTCTTTTACGGAAATTTCGCAATACTGCAAGGAGCACAATATTAGGCTGAGCGATTATGTCAGACGCATGGAAGGCGATGAGATTTTCACCTACCTTGCCGAGATATGGGACACAATGCAGCAGGCTGTTCTGGAGGGACTTTCAAAAACGGGCGTTCTACAGGGCGGACTGAAGGTAGAAAGGCGCGCGCAGCAACTATATAACCAACGGCATATGGACGAGAGTAAAGCGACCTATGAAACAAGAATGGTCTGTTCCTACGCTTTCGCGGTCAGCGAGCAGAACGCGGACGGCGGAAGAATTGTGACAGCGCCTACCTGCGGCTCATGTGGAGTGATGCCCGCGGTTCTCAAATATTATAAGGATGAAAAGGGATATAAGGACGAAAGAATTCTTGATGCGCTTGCTGTGGGTGGCATAATTGGTCTGCTCGTAAAGACAAATGCCTCGATCAGCGGCGCGGAATGCGGTTGCCAGGCGGAGGTCGGCACAGCCTGTGCAATGGCGGCGGCAGCCCTTGGAGAACTCTTCGTAATGGGTGTCGACCAGATCGAATATTCGGCTGAGATTGCCATTGAGCACCACCTGGGACTTACCTGTGATCCGATTTTCGGGCTTGTGCAGATTCCCTGTATTGAGCGCAACGCGGTTGCCGCCATGAGATCTATAAACGCCGTGACGCTGGCAAATTTCATGGCTTTTACTCGGAAAATATCACTTGACCTTGTAATAAAAACAATGTACGACACAGGAAGGGACTTGAACCGGAACTATCGTGAAACAGCGGACGGCGGGCTTGCAAAGCTATATATGATTGGCTCATAGTTAAAAGGCTGCACCAATTGGTGCAGCCTTTGTATTAGCTCATTAGCGTGATTGACGGATTATCTCGCGGCGCAGTCTGACAATTATGCGTTTTTCCAGTCGGCTTATGTATGATTGGGAGATACCCATAATATCCGCGACCTCTTTTTGTGTGTACTCAGTCGAACCACCCAGGCCAAAGCGCATTACGATAATCGTGCGTTCGCGCTCCTCCAGCCCGTCTACCGCGTTCATGAGCAGTGTTTTGTCAGCGTCATCCTCAAGAGGTCGAGAAACCTCGTCTCCATCAGTACCCAAAACGTCCGAGAGCAGGAGCTCGTTTCCGTCCCAGTCGGTGTTGAGGGGCTCATCGAGGGAGACTTCGGTTTTCAGTGCGCTGATTTTTCGCAGATACATTAAAATTTCGTTTTCCACGCAGCGGGAAGCATAGGTCGCAAGTTTTATCTTTTTTTCTGAAATAAAGGTATTGATAGCTTTGATAAGTCCAATAGTGCCGATTGAAATGAGATCCTCCAGCCCGACGCCCGTATTCTCAAATCGCCGCGCTATATATACGACGAGGCGCAGATTGTGCTCAATTAGCGTTTTCTTTGCCGCTTCATCTCCGCTCTCAAGCGCTTCAATCGCTTTGCGCTCCTCGTTCTTGGACAGGGGAGGAGGCAAGATATCACTCCCGCCTATATAGTGAATTCCCGGGGGCAGTGCCAGTCCGATTTTTGCAAGTGCGCCCACAAGCGCAAGGTAAATCTTTGTGTATAAACCTAAAGACTTTTGTTCCTCCATATAAACCTCCTGTGTTACCATAATCTCCACTGTTGCCGCAATATGGCGGTATATATCTAAATTACGGCGGAATATTCGCTGTTACCGCATAGAATCGTGGGACAGAACCCCACCAGAGTGTTTTTTGCCTCAAACCCGTCCACCAACAGCGCGTCCGGTCTGAAGACAGGAAGAAGTGCAACTTTTACGCCTACTGCGGAATATGGTACTAGGCGGAATCTTACACAGAGACCGTCCTCATTTCCCAGAGCTTGAATAAATTCGGGAACTCCTGTCTTTAGTGCGTTGAGAAGCTGCTCCGGAAGGAGCTTGCCCGCCTCGTTTACGCCGACGACCATGACGGGAAGTCCGCTAAGGGGATCATATAGTTCATTGCCGGTATCGCGAAGCGCTTTAAACTCGGCTGTCCTGCCGCAGAGTGTCACTTTGACGCTTCGAATTTCGCGTGAGCGCCTTTTCGCGAAGCGTTTAAAGACGATGGTTAGGACAAAGTAGCACGCTGCAAAGGAGAGCGCAAGGACGCGCATTGAGGCGTTTATGTATAATCCGTCACCAAGATTTTGCCCTGCCAGTAGCGAAGCCGCATATACGGCCCCTCCAAAGGCCGCTGAGACCGCAAGAAACGCCAGAAAAGGCTTGATGAGCTTTCCTTCAACACCGAACGAAATGATAGTCATCAAAAAACCGAGCGCAAGCTTCATAACCGGTGACGCAAGGAACTGTAATGCTGCAAAAAGCAGTGAAACGGAATACAGCGCGCCAACTGTGGCGGAGATTGCAAAACGAAGCCTTTTTAGCGGCAGGGCGCAGAGCTTTGCCGTAGCCAGAATAATTAAGTAATTGATGATTAGATTGAGAAGAAACATCTCGTCCGCATATACAGTTTTCATATTTGAAGTATATGCGGACGAGTTTAAAAAACGCGTTATAATAGGTCGCAAGGCAATAAAAAATCCGCAGACGTTTGTCTGCGGATTTTTCGTTTTAAGCTTTAGAAGCCCCAAATGTTTTTAGCGTATTCCGAAACTGCACGGTCAGCAGCGAAAACGCCGCTTCGCGCAATGTTGCGAAGTGAAATTGCGGAGCGCTTATCTTTATCGGACATAACAGCGTACAAGTTGTCGTGAGCAGATATATAACTATCAAAATCGGCGAGAAGCATATATTCATCGCCGCCATAGACGAGCTTTGAAACTAGGTCGGAAAAGCTCTCTCCGTTCGGGAAGCCTCGGGTCATATGGTTCATTACAAGCCTTATTCGCTCGCTCTTATTGTAAATAGCAAGGGGGTCATAGCCGCGAGCTTTCATAGCCGCAATCTCGTCTGCACGTAGACCGAAAAGGAACATGTTTTCGTCGCCAAGATGCTCGTGCATCTCAACGTTCGCGCCGTCGAGCGTTCCAATCGTTATTGCTCCGTTCATCATCAGTTTCATGTTACCTGTACCGCTTGCCTCCTTGCCGGCAGTTGAAATCTGCTCCGAGACTTGCGCCGCAGGCATGAGCTTTTCCGCCACTGAAACGCGATAGTTTTCGAGAAAAACGACCTGAAGCTTTCCATTGCAAAGGGGGTCGGAGTTCACTTCGTCTGCAAGTGAGCACAGAAGGCTGATAATGCGCTTCGCCGCCTTATAGCTGCTTGCCGCCTTCGCTCCGAAGATAAAGCATCGCGGTAAAAATTCGGCGTTCGGATTATCGTGAATTCTCTGCTGAAGCTCCATAATCAACATCGCGCAGAGAAGCTGGCGTTTGTATTCGTGCAGACGCTTGATCTGTACATCGAAAACGGCGTCAGGATTAATGACAATGTTATTATCATCTTTTATATATTGGCAAAGCCTGTTTTTGTTGTCCCGCTTAATCTGTTCAAGGCGATGAAGAACATTTGCATCTGATGCAAAGTTTTCTAGCTTTGCTATTTGTTCAGGATGTAGAAGATAAGCGTCAGACTCGAGAAGCTCTGTGATAAGATTGTGCAGTCCCGGATTAATTTGTGTGAGCCAGCGTCTGTGGTCGATGCCGTTTGTAACGTTAGTAAATTTTTCTGGATTCTGCGAATATATATCGCGGAAGAGGTCGTGCTTGAGGATTTCGCTGTGCATAGCGGAAACGCCGTTGACTCTGAAGCACGACGCAAGGCAAATATTCGCCATACGTACCTTGCCGCTGCTGACAATAAGGTTGCGGAGGATAGCTTCATCGTTACCACGAAATCTCTCTTCAAGATATTTTCTGTGGCGAGTATCTATCTCTCGGATAATTTGCCATATGCGTGGAAGCTGCGACTCAATAAGCTCTTGCGGCCAGCTCTCCAGCGCTTCGGTCATTACCGTGTGGTTCGTATAGGCTACGCAGTTTGAAACTAGATCAAGTGCTTCTTCCCAACCCAAACCGTCCTCGTCCATGAAGATTCGCATGAGCTCGGGAATTATCATCGTCGGATGGGTGTCGTTAATCTGAAAAACGTGATGCTCCGGGAAATTGCGAATACTGCCGTATTTTTGACGATGCTTTTTAACAACGGACTGAGCAGTGGCGGATACGAAGAAATACTGCTGTTTTATGCGGAGTATCTTGCCCTCGGTGTTGTCATCAGCGGGGTAGAGCACCTTTGTAATGACCTCGGCCATGGTGCGCTGTTCCATCGATTTCAGGTATTCGCCGCCGGAAAATAAACGCATATCTAGAGATTTCGGAGACCTTGCGTCCCACAGCCTCAACGTATTAACACAGTCGGTTGCATATCCTGAAATCAGCATGTCACGAGGAACTGCTAGTACAGAGGTGTAATCCTTGACTGCTGTTTGGCACTTGCCGTTATAGTCCCATTTTTCCTCGCACTTTCCGCCAAAGCGGACTTCGACAGCGTCCTCATAACTGGGGACAAGCCAACTGTCTGCTGAAACCGTCCAGCTGTCGGCAACTTCGACCTGCTTGAAATCGATTATCTTCTGGCAAAACATGCCCAGCTCGTAGCAGAGGGAATACCCTGTCGCGGGGAGTCCAAGAGTTGCCATGCTGTCCATATAGCATGCGGCGAGCCTGCCTAAACCGCCGTTTCCGAGTCCGGCGTCCGGTTCGGACTCAAAGACATCCGCGGGCTCCACGCCCATTTCTCGCAAGGCGCTATATAGCTCGTCAAGTATGCCGAGATTGAAGGCGTTCTTGGCAAGCGACCGGCCCATTAGAAATTCCATCGAAAGATAGTGCATGTGTCTTGTTTCCTTCCGCACACCGTGAACGAGATTGCGGGAGGTCATTTCGCGCAGAAGCGCTGCGCAAGCGCAGAAGAATTCGGAAGGCGTTGCTTCCAGCGCCTTTTTCCCGTAATGAGCTTCCAGCTTATCTTCGATTGCAGCCTTCAGCTCATTTTTGCTGATTGGGGTCATATTAGCATCCTTTCCCTGTCTGTTGCGGATAAATCTCTGTGTATATTATCTAAATCAGAGACTCATATATCTTTATATATTCTTTTGCGGAGCGGCTCCAGGATAGGTATTCAACCATGTCCCTTGCCATAAGCTCACGCCACTTATCTTTTTCATACCAAGTATCGATTGCAAAGTCTACCGCCTGCACCATATCATCGGCTGAGTACCAGAGGAAGGTAAAGCCGGTCGAATCCTCGTTCGGATAGGGTCGGACGCTGTCCTTCAGCCCTCCGACTTCACGGACAATTGGAACTGACCCATAGCGCATTGCAATCATCTGAGTAAGCCCGCAGGGCTCACTTTTTGAGGGAATTAGCATCATGTCCGCTCCCGCGTATACCAGAGAAGCGCGCTTTTCAGAATACATGATGTTCGCCGAGACCTTGCCTTTATACCGATTTTCAGCATCTATAAAGAAGCTTTCAAATTTCTCATCACCGGTTCCGAGGATGACGAATCTTACACCCCGCGAGATAATCCTGTCAAGTGCCGCTTCAACGAGGTCGAAGCCCTTGTGTCCGACGAGTCTCGATATGCAGCCTATAATCGGTGTATCGCTTTCTTCGAGTCCGAGCTCACGGCAAAGCTCGGACTTACAGTCTGCTTTTCCGTCCGGATCATCCGGCCCATAGTTTGTTGCGAGATAGCTGTCCGTCATTGGGTCGTATCTCTCAGTGTCGAGCCCGTTTAGGATACCGGTCAATTTATAGACATTGTCCTCAATAACTCTGTGCAGACCACTCGCGAAAAATGGGTCACGAAGCTCCGACGCATAGCTGGGACTCACAGTCGTAATGTGGTCAGCTTTATAGATTGCGCCCTTCATGAGATTCAGGTCATTTTCATAGCGCAGAATACCATCGAGATAGAGCGAATCTGAAAGTCCAAAAATGTCTGTGAGACACTCCTTGCCGAAACGTCCCTGATATTCAATGTTGTGGATTGTATAAACCGTTTTGATGCCGTTAAAATAACCGGATCTGTCCTGACTGATATAGAGCGGAATAAGTGCAGTCTGCCAGTCGTTGCAGTTTATGACGTCGGGCTTCCAGTCCAAGAGAGGTAGAATATCGATTACTGCCTTTGAGAAGAAGGCAAATCGTTCTCCGTCGTCATAGCAGCCGTAAATATTGTCACGCTTGAAGTAATATTCGTTATCGACAAAGTACCAGATAACTCCGTAGTACTCCAGTTTGAACACGCCGCAGTACTGCCTTCGCCATGCGAGATTGATAAAAGTATAAAAACAGAAGTTCATCTTCAGCCGCCATTTTTCCCCGATGGAGCTGTAAAGCGGAAGTATTACGCGTGCGTCCACGCCTTCTGCACGGAGGGCTTTCGGGAGAGAACCGGCGACATCCGCAAGACCGCCTGTTTTCACGAAAGGAACAGCCTCACTAACTGCGTATAGGACATTCATATTAACGTCTCCCTTCAGAATTCCGGATTCTGGTTCCATCATATGATTTTACATTTCGGGACGATTATCGGAAGAACGTGACTGCCGGAAAGCGCCAGTCCATCCGAGAATACGGTATATTTGTCTGCTATTACATGGCTTAGCGAAACGTTTTCGCCTACGACCGAATCCTGCATAATGACGCAGTCTTTGAGCTTTGCACCCTTTTTGACGCGGACGCCGCGAAACAGAACACAGTTTGTAAGCTCGCCCTCGATATAGCAGCCGTCCGCAACGAGCGAGTTCCTAGAAAAAGCATCTTCGCCGTAATAGGTGGAAACGCTGCTGCGGCCCTTTGTATAGATCGGGTTATCGTCGTTAAAAAGGTCATTTCTGTACTCGGCCTTGAGCATATCCATATTTGCACTGTAATAATCAGAAACGGAGCAGATACGGGCAGTATAGCCCTTGTGGACATAAAGCCCGACTGTCCCGCCCTCATTCAGATAGTGGGTCAGAGCGTCACGGTGAAAATGGAGTTTTCCGTTGGAATGGCACCAATCGACGAGATTAACAAGGAGAGATTTATTTATTACATAAACCTCAGTAGTAGATAAAGCCCCATTTTCATTGAAATTTGAAAATAGCATTTTCTTTGAATTGCCTTGTGTGTCGGGGATAAAGCGAATATCTCCGCCGCCTTTGCAGGCATTTTCTGCACAGACTGCCGTAATTTGGCAGCCGGAGCTGAGGTGAGCATCAAAAACGTCTTTAAGGTCGATGTTGGCGGCTAAATCACCGCGAAAAATTACAACATAATTCTGTTTAATATCATTTATATAGGCCCTGACAGCAGAAAGAGCCTCCATGCCACCCTTATATTCGCCGAGGCTGCTGCCATGCATGCCAAAAGGGGGGAGAAGCCTAAGACCGCCGCTCAAACGGCTGAGATCCCAGTCCTTTCCGCTTCCCATGTGGTCGAGAAGCGACTGATAATCGCGCTGCATGATTACACCGACGCCACGAACACCAGCGTTGGCCATTGATGACAGAGCGAAATCTATGAGTCTGTAACGCGAGCAGAAGGGAAGGGAGGCGCTGGTGCGCGGCATAACAAGGTCGCCAAGAGCCGGCGAGGAATGGAAAGCATAGATAAGTCCGTGCAAGTCCGCCATTATTTACCCCTCCTATCCGAGTATATCATTGCGCCGGCTTCAACTCGGGCGCTTGCATTTACTGCCGAGTCGGGGCCGCAGGTCGTGATTTTAATATCGGACATCCCATTCGGAGGGGAGCCGACGGCGGCACCTTCGCCTATGACGGCGTTTTCGCCGATTATCGAATACTCCACAATTGCGTTTTTTCCGATTTCGCAGCCAGGCATCAGAATGCTGTAATTGACCACAGCGCCCTCGCCGACAGAAACACCGCTGCTCAAAACAGAGTTTGAGACCGTTCCTCGAATATCGCAGCCTTCGGTTACGATACTGTGGCGTATTTCGGCATTTTCGCCGATGTAGTGCGGGGGCTTGATGGGGCTTCTGCTCCTTATAGGCCACGAGCGGTCGTATAAGTCGATTAAAGCGGGCGCAAGCATATCCATGTTCGATTCCCAAAGGCTGTCTATCGTTCCGACATCACGCCAGTAGCCGTTAAAGGAATAGGCCCAGAGCTTTTCGCCGGAATTGAGCATATTGGGAATAATGTTTTTCCCAAAGTCCTTTTCAGACTGCGGGTTCTGTTCGTCCTCAATGAGGTACTTCTTGAGCTTCTGCCATGTGAATATATAAATGCCCATAGAGGCGAGATCACTTTCAGGCTCTTTAGGTTTTTCAGCAAATTTGGTGACGAACCCTTTTTCGTCGGTTGACATAATACCGAAACGTGAGGCTTCTTCCAACGGCACCTGTATAACAGCTATTGTGCAGTCCGCTCCGTGCTCTTTGTGCTGTTCGAGCATATCGGCATAATCCATTTTATATATATGGTCGCCGCTTAGTATGAGCACATATTCGGGTTCCCACAAATCCGCGAAAGCGATGTTCTGATAAATGGCATTCGCGGTACCTGAAAACCATTCGCCTTTAGAGCCGGCGCTCTGGTAGGGCGGAAGTATATAGACGCCGCCTCGGGAAATGTCCATATCCCAGGGCTGTCCGCTGCCGATGTAGCTGTTAAGCTGCAACGGCTGATATTGTGTAAGTACGCCGACGACGTTGATGCCTGAATTCGCACAGTTTGAGAGAGGGAAATCGATTATCCGATATTTGCCGCCGAAGGGCATGATGGGCTTTGCAGCTCTGCTCGTTAAAGAGTAGAGTCTTGAACCCTGTCCTCCTGCGAGCAGCATTGCGATACACTCCTTTTTCATACGCGAGCCTCCGATTCTGATTGATACTGTACTATGTTGCGTCGCTGTGTTATCAAGGAACTATTGCTGAAAAGTGGGAATCAAGCTCTAGTTCTATGCATGAATACTGCGGTAAGTGGAGGAATATACATTGAAATCGAGTGAGATAGACCGTGTTGTGGCGTTTTCTCGACAATAAAATATTTGCCCTCATGAAGTTCGCCGCTTCCGCCGAATCTGCTCTCGTTTGTCGAGAGCAAAACCATATATTTTCCGGGACCGGAAACGCCAAGACGAAAATCACGGACAGCAACACCCGAAAAATTGCAGACGAAAACAAGCTCGCGCCCGGTATGATCCTTCCTGATGAAGCCGATGATGTTCTTCATGCTCTCGTCTGCGCAAATCCACTTAAACCCGCGGTCGTCAAAATCAATGTCCCAGAGCGGACGACTTGAGCGGTAGAACTTATTGATCTCCTTGAAGAAGAAATTCAGCGCAGAGTTTTCCGGCTTTTCAAGCAGCTCCCACGGAAGCGAGGACTCGAAGTTCCATTCACTGAGTTGTCCGAGCTCTGCACCCATAAACAGCAGTTTTTTTCCGGGATGCGCGAGCATATAGGCCCAGAAAGCCCGAACGCCTGCGAATTTCTGCTCTAGGGTGCCGGGAGCCTTACCCATGAGCGAGCCCTTCATATGCACGACCTCGTCGTGCGAAAGCGGCAAAACATAATTCTCCGAAAAGGCGTACATTAGCGAAAAGGTGAGGTCTTGGTGACAGCCAGCTCGGAAATAAGGGTCTGTTTTCAGATAGCGAAGGTTGTCATTCATCCAGCCCATGTTCCATTTGAGGTTGAAGCCCAATCCTCCTATATCGGTTGGAGCCGTAACGAGCGGCCAAGCTGTGCTTTCCTCTGCAATCATCATGATGCTGTCGTCAAAAGCAAAGCAGGCCTCGTTAAGGTTTCTAATGAATTCAACTGCGTTCAGGTTTTCTCTGCCGCCGAATTTGTTCGGTTTCCATTTCCCCTTTTTTCTGTCGTAATCAAGGTAGAGCATAGAGGCAACGGCGTCAACTCGTAAACCGTCGATGTGATATTTTTCAAGCCAGAACAGTGCGGAGGAGATTAAAAAGCTCCGAACCCCGCCCTTGGCAAAGTCAAATATGCGAGTGCCCCAGCTAGGATGCTCCGCCATGAGTGGGTCTAAATCCTCATAGAGCCTCGTGCCGTCAAATTCGACCAGACCGTGCGGATCCTTTGGGAAATGTGCGGGAACCCAGTCCATGATCACTCCAATACCTGCCTTATGGCAAGAGTCAATGAAGCTCATAAGGTCGTGCGGAGTTCCATATCTTGAAGTTGCGGCAAAGTAGCCCGTACACTGGTAACCCCAGGAGCCGTCGTACGGAAATTCTGTCACCGGCATAAGCTCGATGTGTGTGAAACCCAGTTCTATGATATAGGGTATAAGCTCCTCACTGAGTTCGCGGTAGCTCAAGAATTCTCCGTCTTCGTGGCGTTTCCACGAACCGGGATGAATCTCATAAATACTCAGGGGGGTGTTATAGACTTTGTGGGTCCGACGATGCTCTAGCCATTTATCGTCGCCCCAATTATAGCCGTCAAGTTCATACAGCTTTGACGCAGTGGAGGGGCGAAGCTCCGAATAAGTCCCATAGGGGTCCGATTTCCAGAGAGTCTGCCCGTCCTTTGCGGAAACCGCGAATTTATACGATGACAGGACGGGAACCTCCGTGATTTCGGTTTCCCAAATACCGCCTCCGATGCTTTTCATGGGCGCTGCGTCGAGCGTCCAGCCGTTGAAATCGCCTACTACGGAAACTTTCAAGGCACTCGGTGCCCAGACGCGAAAAACAGTGCCGTCCTGAGTTATTTGAGCACCGAGATAATCGCCGGCACGGGAGCAAATCCCTGCGGCAAAACTCTCGGAAAAAATATCGACTTGTTTTTTGGTCATGGTCTCACAACCTTTGTACTGATTTATAAAGCGGTGACGCGGAGTCTGTTATTAAAACAGCGGGAGTATGCTCCCGCTGTCAATTGTAGATATTCATAGCTTTGTCCGCGCCGCCAGAGATAATGACGGGACAGGCCTTTGCGGCAGTTTCGCACATTTCCGCAATCGTGGCTGCTTCGCTACCGTGAAAAATCCCTAAGACCCAGTTTATCATATCTTCCTCGGTCTCGTTTTTTGGAGGCGCACCGACTCCGATTTTGACTCGAGGGAATTCTTCGGTTCCTAAGGCGGAAATGATGCTTTTTAGCCCATTATGTCCGCCTGACGAGCCCTTAGTGCGGATGCGCAGCTTTCCGACGGGAAGAGCGATGTCGTCACAGACGATGATTACGTGCTCGGCGGGTATTTTGTAGTAAGCCGCGGCGGGAGCCACGGCGTTACCGGAAAGATTCATGTAGGTCTGAGGCTTCATTACCAGCACTTTTTCACCGCCTAGTGTGCAAAGAGCAGTTAGCGCGTTAAAGCGAAGCTTGCTGATTTTTATGTTTTCGAGCTTTTCCAGTTTGTCTGCAGCGAGAAAACCGACGTTATGGCGGGAACCCGTATATCGCGGTCCCGGGTTCCCGAGGAAAACGACCATCCAACTAGCGCCGCCGGACGAATTCTTAAAAAGCATAACTATATGTGTCCTTTCGCCGCCTGACCAAACAAAGCACATTAAACGGCTCGCTTGAAAACGGAGCCTATGGACAATCTTATGCCGTCAAACAGAATATATCAGACAAAACAAAATATTAGTCGAACAGTGAGGATATTGAAACTTCCTCATAAATGCGGCCGATTGCCTCAGCAAAGAGGGAATCGACGGAGAGGTATTTTATCTTCTTGCATTTTTTCTTAACAGGGTAGGGAATCGTATCGAGCAGAACGAGCTCCTTGATGTAGCTTTCTTCAATGCGCTCAATCGCGGGTCCGGAGAGGACGCCGTGGGACGCGCAGGCAAAAATCTCTTTTGCTCCGCCTATGTCTATGAGAGCTTTTGCAGCGCCGCAGAGGCTTCCCGCGGTGTCAACCATATCGTCGAGCATGATGACGGTTTTGCCTCTAACCTCACCGATTATGTTCATGACTTCGGAGCTGTTCGCTTTTTCGCGGCGTTTATCGACGATTGCAAAGTTCATTCCGATCTTTTGAGAGAATTTTCTTGCTCTGGCAACGCTTCCGACATCGGGAGATACAACGATGCAGTCGGGATTATTGGCGCCGAACTTGTTGATGTAGTAATTGGCAAATAGCGGGCTGCCCATGAGGTTGTCCACGGGTATATCGAAAAAGCCCTGAATTTGGGAGGCGTGGAGGTCCATGGTGAGAACCCTGTCCGCGCCAGCTTCTGTGATGAGGTTGGCTACAAGTTTTGCTGAAATGGGGTCGCGGCTCTTAGTTTTTCTGTCCTGACGGCCATATCCGAAATACGGCATAACTGCCGTGATACGTCCGGCGGAAGCTCTGCGCATTGCGTCTATCATGATGAGCATTTCCATCAGGTTGTTATTAACCGGGCCGCAGGTGGATTGTACGATGAAAACATCGGCTCCACGGACGGGCTCATTGATAGATATAGATATCTCTCCGTCCGAAAATGCCGTTGCTACCGATTTTCCCAGCTCCTGGTCGAGTTTTTTGCATATTCCCGTTGCAAGAACTGGATTCGAGTTCCCGGCGAAAACCTTGATTTCTTTGCCGTGTGAAATCACTTTTATCGTCCTCTCTTTTTGTTTTCTCTAGGACGCTAAAGCGCCCACTACTTATCAAGAGCATTATAACAAATCTAAAAACTAAATAAAAGTCCAAACAGAAACTTTTTGAATTTATTTCACCGTTTTTTCCCACAGCGTCAGATTAACAAGGCAAAAATGAGTGCCGCACAAACCGAAAATCGTTTTGCATGACAGATACTATTTACAAGGAGGCAATAATTGTTTATACTATGTGGTACATATTGCAAGGGGAATGAAATATTTATATGCTTGAATTCGAAGAGTACAAAGTCAAACTTAACAATATAAAGCCAACGCTCGACGACTTGGGTGTCGCACTCAAACTTGAGGATGCGCTAAGAGAGATTGCCGAGCTTGAAAGGCATGCGGAAGAAGAAGGTTTCTGGGAAGACCTTGAAAACTCGCAGAAGATTTTAAAAAGAACAAAGCAGCTAAAAGCCAAGTACGAAGGCTTCAAGAAGATGCAGGACGCCTTTGATGACCTCTATACAATCTGCGAGATGGCTCTTGAGGAAAATGACGAATCGATGCTGGACGAGCTGGTTCGTGGCTACGCCACCTTTGAAAAAAAGCTTCAGGAGGCTAGGCTTTCGACGCTCCTGATTGGCGAGTATGACGCACTAGGCGCAATTTTGTCCTTCCACGCGGGTGCGGGCGGGACGGAGGCGCAGGATTGGACGCAGATGCTTTTCCGTATGTATCAGCACTGGGCGGATAGACACGGCTTCACCTGTAAAACACTGGACTATCTGGATGGCGATGAAGCGGGTATCAAGAGCGCAACCATTTCAATCGAGGGAGAAAACGCTTACGGCTTTTTAAAAAGCGAGAACGGTATTCACCGACTTGTGCGCATCTCGCCCTTCGATGCATCCGGCCGCCGTCATACGAGCTTTGCGGCAATCGAGGTCATGCCGGCGATAACCGACGAAGCGGATATTGAAATCCGTACTGAGGATCTTAGGGTTGATACCTATAGAGCATCAGGCGCAGGCGGTCAGCACATCAACAAAACAGAAAGCGCCATACGCATCACGCACATTCCCTCTGGAGTGGTCGTTTCATGCCAGACGGAACGCAGCCAGCACCAAAACCGTGAATATGCGATGAGTATGCTCAGGGCCCGTCTTGCAGAAATCAAGGAGCGCCAGCATCTTGAGAAGGTGGAGGACATCAAGGGTGTTCAGATGAAGATTGAGTGGGGCAGCCAGATCCGTTCCTATGTTTTCATGCCTTACACGCTTGCGAAGGATCATCGCACGAACTATGAAAACGGCAATATTAACGCCGTTATGGACGGCGACCTTGACGGCTTTATAAATGCCTACCTCGCCATGAACGCCGCGAAATAAGAGAATTTTAAAGGCAGGTATCGATAGAATCGAATACCTGCCTTAGAACGTAATATGTATTAGTGTAGCAAGCGTCTCGAAGCTTATTATAATAACTTGAACTATTCAGCTGTTGTGATATACTCAGACTGAAATTCCGCTATTTGCGATTTCGGAGGTCAAAATGAAAGGAATAATTCTTGCAGCGGGCAAAGGCACCCGCCTATACCCGATAACACATTCAGTATGCAAGCCGCTTTTGCCTGTTTACGATAAACCGATGATTTATTATCCGCTTTCCCTGCTTCTCGAAATGGGGATTACAGATATTCTAATAATAGTACCGCCTGACGATCAGCCGCAATTTGAGCATCTCCTCGGAAATGGCGACAGTTTCGGGGCGAAAATAACTTATATCAGACAGTTTGAGAGAAGAGGCATAGCCGACGCATTCATTTTAGGTGCCGACTTCATTGGTGACGATAGCTCCTGCCTCGCCTTAGGGGACAATATCTTTTTCGGTAAAAACCTGCACGAGAAGCTGATGGAAGCAAGTCGGAGCAAAGTCGGAGCTACAGTATTCGGCTGCTATATGGATGATCCCAGACCCTTTGGTGTTGTAGAATTCGACAGTACCGGAAAAGTCATCAGCATTGAGGAAAAACCGCAGCATCCAAAATCAAACTATATCATTCCCGGACTCTATTTTTATGACAACAGAGTCATTGAGATTGCAAAAAAAATTGAACCGTCCGCAAGGGGAGAGCTTGAGATAACCTCAGTAAACAGTGCATATCTCGAAATGGGCGAGCTTCAAGTCGTACCGCTCGATAAAGATGTCACTTGGTTTGACACAGGCAATTCCAGCTCTTTGCTGGATGCCGCCTGCGCTATAAGGGACTATAAGAACAATACCGGAGAGGAAATTGGCTGTCTTGAGGAGGTCGCCTATAAAACGGGGCTGATTTCCTGTGAGAAACTTCTTTCGGTAGCGGAAAAGATTCAAATGTCCGATTACGGCAAGTATTTGATGGATTTTGCCATTAATGGCACAAGATAAAAAATCACAAGACAGCGGTCGGTACCAGCCGGAAGCTGTCTTTGGAATTTGTTCGGTAAACAGGTGCAGGAGGCTTATATGACAGATCCGGTTGAACTGACAAAAAAGCTCGTAAAAATCGAGAGCTGCAATCCCGGAGTGGAAGAGGGCAGGCTCGGTGATTACATATATGAGCGTCTTGAAACCCGAGGGGTTCCGGTGCGAAAGCAGCAGGTGCTTCCGGGACGTTTCAACATCATTGCGAAAATCGAGGGAAACTCGCAAAAGCCACCGCTTGTAATGATATGCCACATGGATACCGTCGTTGTTGGAGACGGCTGGACAGCGGCTCCGTTCGCAGCGGAAGAGAAGAACGGGCGAATTTACGGGCGTGGAGCCTGTGATATGAAGTCGGGGTTTGCCTGTGCGCTGTCATCTTTTGAGGAACTCTGGGAAGAGGGGACGAAACCCGAACGCACGATATACTTCATCGCGACCGTGGATGAAGAGGCAGACATGAATGGTATTCAAGCAGTTCTTCGCGAAGGGCTAATACCCGAGGGCAGCCTTATGATGGACTTGGAGCCGACCGGCCTTGCCGTTTCGGTATGCCATAAGGGCCGCATCTGGTATCATGTACAGGTGCAGGGCGTGACCGCCCACGCGTCGACGCCGTGGAAGGGTGTTGACGCAATTGCCGCGGCAGCCGAATTCATCAGTGAGATTCGCGGACTGATAACGAGCTTGCCGGAGCACCCCGAAATGGGGGCCACGACGGTGACTTTCGGGCAAATTTCCGGCGGATATCAACCCTATGTCGTGCCCGACCTCTGCAAGATAACTCTAGACATCCGCACTGTGCCGCCGTACGGCGAAAAAGATATTGAAGCGCTGATGATAAAAGCAAAGAGCCGCGCAGAAGCGAGGTTTACGGGAATTAGGCTTTCTTGGGAGTGCACAGGCAATCGCCCCTACGTTTACGGTATTAGCGATTCGGAGCTCTGCACTGCGCTTTTTGAAGCCTATCGAAAAGTATGCGGACAGGATGCGAAGCTGGAGCTTTTCCCCGGCTATACAGACACCGCGGTTGCCGCCGTGGCGCTTAATAATTACAACTGTGTTTCATTCGGTCCGGGCAGACTTGAGATGGCACACAAGCCGAACGAATACGTTGAAATAGAGCAAATAATCCTTTGCAAAAGAATACTCAAGAGCACGATTAATAGGCTATGTTTTCATGAAAAATGATAATAAAGCTGCCGCTTAGGACTATTTCCTAAGCGGCAGCTTTTTCTTGCATGCTTATCTATATATCCTCGTACTGCCTGAAATTGTTTCTTCGATTGAGCGTGCAAGGACTTCTTTAGCAGTAACAAGGTCTCGCGCGCGTATTGCGTGGCAAAGAGCATCCGTGCGTCTACGCATAGCGTCAAAGCCGTAAAGCCTGAAGAACCTTTCGAACAGGGTCGTATTCGGAGCTTTAAACGAATAGAATATAAGCGGCAAAAGCGTGTTACCGGAAAAACCGCAGAGCAGATGGTCAAATTCAAAGACAAGCTCCGCCGCTCTAGTGCTGTCATTTGTTTTGTCAAGCAGGGCAGAATGTTTGAAAAGCTGCTTGACCTCATCGTCGGTAATTCTGGGCATCGCGAGATCAAGTGCGAGCGCCGTCAGCACCTTGCGTATTTGGAGTATCGAAAGAATGTCGGCATCCGGCAGTGTTCCGCCGTTAAATTTCATGATGGAAACCAAGGTGTCTAGCTTGCCCTTTTTATGATAGTCAGCGACATAGGTGCCGCTGCGGGGGATAATCTCCAAAAAACCTTTATCCGCAATTTCCGCAAGACCCGCGTTAACGACGCTTCTACTTATATGCATGGACTCGGCAAGCTCTCTTTCGGAAGGGAGCTTTTCCCCGATAACCAGTTTTCCGGATAAAATCATCTTCTCCAGATGCTCAATGAACAGCTCTTTTAGTGAAGGGGCGTTCAGTCTTGAAAATTCCATTTGTCATACCTCCGAATAAAAGTGGTACAACCACATACCACGTGTGTATTATACCATAAGAAGATATGCGAATGCAAGTTATAATGCTGAAATTGTTTAGCAAATTACAGGATTTGTTGACACTGGCCGCCCATAGTGTTATGTTATTAACAGAAGAATCATACAGATTGTGGTGTGGTAAACATACCAAGCCACGGATACTGTAATGGCCAACAGGTATTTTAGCGAAACCGTGAGGTTTTCGTGATTTTATGGAGAGGTAGAGAAGAATGGAACACAAACAAAAGGTTTTGGAATTTGCAAACAAGGTCGGCAACAAGAAGAATGGCCAAAAGTCAGGCATGACGGCATCCTACACATGGGATGACCCGGAATATATGATACTTGAACCGGTAGTTACGGATGAAATGGCTGAAGTCGCCATGGGTATGGATTTCCGCGTACGCAAGTCTGCGGAGGAGATTGCAAAGGCCAGCGGCAAGGACCTCGAAACAACAAAGCGCTGCTTGGCTGAGCTTTCCGACGCGGGCGTATGCTTTATCAACACCATTGATGGCGTAGACGTATATTGGTACGATTCGTGGATTCCCGGCATCATGGAAATGATGGCAAACCATCCGACAAACCCCTACAAATATCCTCAGATTGCAGAGGCTTTTGAAGCATACGGTCGAATCCGCGGACCGAAGTCCTCCGGAGCTTTCCCGGTTGGCATTGGTCTTATGAGAGTTATTCCCATCGAGAAGGCAATCGACGGAAACTCCCGTACCTGCTCCTATGAAGAAATCTCCAAGTATCTCGATGATGCCCACAGATATTCCGTTTCAAACTGCTCCTGCCGTACGGCGAGAGAAATCATGGGCGAGGGTTGCGGTCATCTTAAAGAAGATATGTGCATTCAGCTCGACCATGCCGCCGAGTACTATATCCGTACTGGACGCGGCCGCGAGATAACTCGTCAGGAAGCAGACGAAATTATTAAAAAAGCCGAAGAAAACGGCCTAATGCATCAGATACCGAACACCGACGGTTCGGGAAAGACTCACGCAATTTGTAACTGTTGCGGCTGCGGCTGCTTTGCGCTCCGCACGAGTACAATGTTTAAAAACAACGATATGTCCCGTTCTAACTTTGTCGCAAAAGTAGACAAGGAAAACTGCGTTGCCTGCGGACAGTGTGCAGAAAACTGCCCAATGAACGCAATCCAACTTGGGCAGAAGCTTTGCTCAAAGAGCCGCGTTGTTTCGGACATCACCACGAAGATTACTCCGCGCGATTACAAATGGGAAGAGAGCAAGTGGAATAAAGATTACCGAATCAACCGTAAGAATGTTGTCGATTCAGGAACTTCCCCCTGCAAGTCCACCTGTCCCGCACATATCGCTGTACAGGGCTACATAAGGCTTGCCGCTCAGGGCAAATACACAGAAGCGCTTGAACTCATTAAGAAAGAAAACCCGTTCCCGGCTGTCTGCGGACGCATCTGTCCTCACGCCTGCGAATCCGAATGCACGCGCGGCGAGATCGATGCACCTATCGCAATCGATGAAATCAAAAAGTTCATCGCCGATCAGGAACTGAGAAACGACGTGCGTTTCGTTCCTAAAAAGCGCCATAACTACTCAGATAAGAAAATCGCAATCGTTGGAGCTGGCCCAGCGGGACTTAGCTGCGCATACTATCTCGCGCTGGACGGCTATTCCATCACCGTATTCGAAAAGCACGAGAAGCTCGGCGGTATGCTGACGCTCGGAATTCCCTCGTTCAGACTAGAAAAGGACGTTATAACAGCCGAAATTGAAATTCTCCGCGAGATGGGTGTTGAGTTCAAAATCGGCGTTGAGGTTGGTGTCGATGTAACCCTTGACGAGCTGCGCGCGCAGGGCTACAAGGGCTTCTATCTCGCAATCGGCGCACAGGCGGGACGCAAGCTCGGTATTGAAGGCGAGGACGCGGAAGGTGTTATCGCCGGCATTGATTTCCTGCGTAACGTAAACCTCGGAAACGAGACGAAGCTCTCCGGTAAGGTCGTCGTCATCGGCGGCGGCAATGTCGCAATTGATGTTGCGAGAACAGCGGTCCGCGAAAACGCTGAGACGGTCGGTATGTATTGTCTTGAAAGTGCCTCCGAAATGCCTGCGCTTCCCGACGAAATAGAGGAAGCGAGCTCCGAGAACATTGCGATAAACAACGGCTGGGGCCCGAAACGCATCGTAGTCGAAAACGGCAAGGTGACCGGAGTAGAATTTAAGAAGTGCGTATCCGTGTTCGATAACGACAAGTTTGCGCCCAAGTATGACGAGAACGAAACCATCACCGTCGCGGCGGATTACGTTCTTCTCTCCGTCGGACAGTCCATAGACTGGGGCAAGCTGCTCGAAGGCTCGAAGGTCGAGCTTGGACGCGGAAATGTCGCGCTTGCGGACGGCTTTACATACCAGACCGCACAGGCGGACGTCTTTGTCGGCGGTGATGTCTTCACAGGACCGAAGTTTGCCATCGACGCAATCGCCGCCGGCAAGCAGGCAGCAATTTCTCTCCACCGCTTCGTACAGCCCGGTCAGGATCTGACCTTCGGACGTGACAGACACGAGTATATATCACTTGATAAATCAGCCCTTATCATAAGCGGCTATGATAACACACCTCGTCAGGCTGCGGGTCACAACCCTGAAAGCACTAAGTCCTTCAAGGACAATCGTGCAACCTTCACCGAGGAGCAGATGAAGAAAGAAACCGAGCGTTGCCTCGGCTGCGGAGCTGCAATTGTCGATGAATATATGTGTGTCGGCTGCGGTCAGTGCACAACAAAGTGCAAATTCGATGCGATAAAACTCGAAAAGGTATTTGACGGCGAAGGCGTTTCCTTCGAAAAGCTCAAACCCATAGTGCTTAAGACGATGATAAAGCGCGAGGGCAAAATTGCCGTTAGAAAAGTGAAGGATACTTTCTCAAAAAAGGACTAAAATATATTGCAAATGAAAAGACAGGCAGGTATAATCTATGCATGAGCTTGGAATCGTAATGGAGATTGTACGGGTGGTTGATGAGCTTGCCAAAGAACAGTGCTTCACCCATGTTGATACGATTGTTCTTCAGATCGGAGAGCTTTCTCCGGTGGTGCCAAAGTACATCGAAGAGTGCTATCCTGCCGCGATTGACAGCACGTTCATGGAAAAAACAAAGCTCGAGATTGAGATTATGCCCGGCAACGCAATGTGCAGGGACTGTGGAACAGTGTTTAATGTCTTGAAAAGCAGCGGCGCATGCTCGAAATGTCATAGCAAGGACTTCGATATCCTCAGTGGCAGGGATTTTTATATTAAAGAAATAAAGGTTCCCGAAGAATAATATTTATCTGCAGGCTATGCCTGTTGATATATACTTGCACAACAAGAACCGTCCCGGTGGTACTCTGCCATCACCGGAACGGTTCTTCGTATAAAAAACCTCCGCTTTTCAGCGGAGGCTTTTTTACATGCTAAAACTTATTTTACGGTTTCCTTCTTCTTTATGAAGAATACGCCGATGAGCATGATAACAGCAAAAATGGCAAGATAATAAAGAACTGTGAACTTGTAGGTGTAGCAAGCGGCAAAGACCATGAACACGCAGCCACAAATTGCAAGGAATGGCATGATTATACGCTTGAAAGCGCTGAGTTCTTTTTCCTTAATCATCATTGCAATGAAAATTGGAATATAGGAGAAGTAAATCGTCACAATCGGAAGCTCCGAAGTATCAAACGAGAACTTTCCGAACCAGGGGACCTCAACAAGGTTTGCTCCGTAGAAATAAAGGAGCCAGAAGCCGCAGAGGAAAAGTCCAAGTATGGAGGAGTTCGTGGGCATATTTGTTATCGGATCGACCTGCTTGAACATTTCGGGTTTGGGGCCTTCATTTCTGACCGCAAGAGAATACATTCCGCGCGTATTGCCGAGCATCAGACCGTTGAGAGTTCCGAGGCAGGAGATGATAACAAATACAAACAGAAGCGTGCCGCCGGCCTTTGAGAAGATGGTTTCAAAAGCAATCTTCGCGCCGTCCTGGCCGCCCTTCATCATAACTTCGTTAGTTACTCCACCTGTTAGACCGACGTAGTATAGGATATAGATGATAATGACAGCAATCGTTCCAATCGTCAGAGCTTTAGGAAGATTTTTCTTTGCGTCCTTAAGCTCAGCGTTGATACTTGTTGCGATTATCCAGCCCTCATAAGCGAAAGCAGTTGCAACGACAGCCGTGAACAGAGCCTTGCCTGTGCTTGTTACGGGAGCGACAACATTCGTGAAGTTCTGAACTGTCAGGCCGTTCGTAAGACCGACTATCAGACCGACAACACCCATAAGGAGTAGCGGGACGACCTTAATGACCGTTGCGGTGACTTGAAACTTGCCTGCCAGAACAGGCGAAAGAGCGTTTATTGCGTAACTTGCGCACATATAAAATGCGGCAATCGCAAGGCAGGAACCTCCGGTTATATCCCAGCCAAGCAGGACGCAGGTGAAACGTGCGCTGACCCATGCCAAGACGCTTGTAAGAGTTGGATAGTAAATTGTGGACATAAACCAGCCGAGCAGATATGCGTATTTGCTTCCGCAGGTTACTTCAGCATAATCGACCAAACCGTTTACATAGCTGTAACGTGTCGCCATTATCGCAAAGGTATAGGCACAGACGACCATTATTGCTCCACCTATCAGCCATGCGAGGATGCCGAGCTTCTGGTCACCGCCGGTGACGTTGAGAATCTTTTCTGCCTTAAAGAATACGCCACTGCCGATTACGATGCCGACTACCATTGCGATAGCCACCGGCAGACCGTATTTCTCCCTTAACTTTGAATCCATATTTTGTCCCTCTTTCAAAATGTTCGCTGACCCCAAATCAGCCAGATGTATAATACCACAGGTTTTTGACAAAATAAAGAGAAATTTGTATAATACAGCAATTCTTTAAAGCAAACCAGTGCTGCGGCTATGCAATTTCACGATACAAATCGGTAGAGTGTTAAAGAACCTTGTTTTTCAAGGCGAAATGTGCGGAAAGAGCGAAGTGAACATGGAGTTCGCTTCGCTCTTTCATTTTATTTGAAGTACAGACAATGTAAAGCGCGAACCTTTCAGATTATCCTAAGAACATCATAAAGCGGACGACGCTGCGGCGCGGGAGCTTCGGTTTCCGTGTAACCGCAGGCAACAAGAACGACAAGGTCTTCGCTTTCGGGGATATCCAGCAGAGTTCTGATTTTTGCGGGTTCGAAAATGCCAAGGATAACGGTTCCGACGCCGAAATCGTTAGCAGCTAGACAAAAGGTCTGAACCGTTGCCCCACAATCAAAATATGTGTAGGCTTCGCCAAGAATGGTTGTGGGCGTGCCGTCCCGCTCGAAGCCGCTGCGTTTTGTGACAGCAGAAACAGCAATGAGCAGCGGACATTGACCGACAACAGCCGAATTGAAAGAGGGCAGAGCTGAGCATATCTCGTTAAGGACTGTTCTGTCCGTTACGGCAGTAAAGCGCGTTGTCTGCGAGTTTTTCCAAGTGGGGGCGTTCTGAGCTTCCGAAACAAGCTTTTCGATAAGTTCATGCTCAATTGGCTTGTTTAAATACTTGCGTATGCTTCTTCGGGTCTCAATGCATTTGAGTGTTTCCATAGAATCCTCCTTATTTAGGCTGACCGTACTTACAAGCGACATATTCCTGCATGGCTTTAATGTTGTCGTCGGAGATTGGTATAAAGCTTCCGCCAACAGTGCGAATGCGATAATAGATTTCTGCCGTCATTTCAAGGACTTTTGCGACCTTGAACGCACCTTTTATGTCACAGCCCACGCAGACCGCTCCGTGCGACTGCAAAAGACAGGCGTTCGATTTTTCCCCAAGAGCCTTAACGCAGTTTTTCGCAAGCTCGATTGTACCCGGCAGAGCATACGGAGCCGTCCTGACCTCGTCGCCCAGCGCCTGCGCCGCTTCGTCAAGTATAAGTGGGATGCTCTCACCCATGCAAGAGAAAACTGTCGAGCTGATCGGGTGAGTGTGAACGACCGCTCTGACCTCGGGTCTTGCGCGATATACCTCTAAATGAAGGTCGATTTCAATTGAGGGACGTCGTTTCCCCGAAACTAGTTGTTTATCTATTGTCAAAATTACTATATCGTCTACCGTACAAGTTTCATAGTCCATGCCGCTCGGAGTTATGTAAACCAAACCATTTTCGTCGCGCACGCTGATATTACCCCAGGTTTCAACTGTGAACCCTTCGTTAATCAGCTTTTTTCCTGCCTCGACGATTACTTCACGCATATCCATAAGCTGTGTCCTTTCAGAAACTCAATAATCTTTTTATAGTATTACAGCATCGTTCGCGCAAGTCAAGTGTGGATTTGTGAAAGGTTCTGTGCTATCATAATAACGCAAGAAACACGGACAAAAACACGGAGTAACAAGTTGTCCGTTATGATAAGGTGAGGTGCTGTTATGCAGGGTTTGTATTTTAATGACGGGAAAGCGGTGCTCAGACAAGATCTCCCGATACCTGAGCCACAGGCGCACGAAAGCCTAATTCGCATTTCTCTTGCCGCGATATGCAACACGGATAGAGAGATAATGAAAGGCTACAAGCCGGACTTTTCGGGCGTACTCGGGCACGAATTTGTCGGTATTGTTGAAAAGTCGAATGATCCCAGATTAATTGGAAAACGAGTAGTCGGGGAAATCAACGAGGGCTGCGGCGAGTGTATCTACTGTAAAACCGGCAGGGAAAAGCACTGTGAAAGCAGAAAATGCATAGGAATTGCGCGAAAAGACGGCTGCTTTGCGCCCTACATGGCGATTGCGACGCGCTCCCTGAGCGTTGTGCCGGACAATGTGCCGGACGAGCATGCGGTTTTCGCGGAGCCACTTGCCGCGGCGCTCGAAATACCGGACTCGGTGCACATTCGACCCTCTGAGGAGATTTGTGTAATAGGCGACGGAAGGCTTTCCTACCTCATCGCGCAGGTACTCGCGCTGACAGGCGCGGAGATTACTGTTTTAGGCAAGCATGAGGAAAAGCTGCACCGTTTTGAAAGCTTTGCGAAGACTACAACTGCCTGTGACAGGCGCTTTGAAATGGTCGTGGACGCCGCCGGCTCTCCGACCGGCATCGAAAATGCGATGAGGCTTGTTCGGAGCAGAGGGACTATCATTCTTAAAAGCACTTATGCAGGCAAAACAGAAACGAACCTATCGGCTGTTGTTGTGAATGAAGTCAAAATAGTCGGGAGCAGATGCGGTCCTTTCGAACCCGCGCTCAGACTTTTATCACGCGGAGTGTTTGAGCTTCCGCCTATCGAGCTCCATCCTCTCAGGGACTGGGACAAGGCCTTGGCCAGTCATGCTTTCAAAGTTGGTTTTGATTTTAGATAGGAAAAATGATTAAAGACTTTACATTATATAGTGCATTTTGCTTGCAAACCATACAAATATATACTATAATATTAATAATATTTGAGTTTAGATATTTGGCTCAAATACAGTAGGTCTTACCATATTATACTATGGACATAATGGAGGTAAAAAATGAAAAAGTTTCTTGCACTTTCCCTTGCAATCGTAATGGTGCTGAGTCTTGCAGCATGCACAGCCAAAAAGCCCGTATCCGCAACCGACACTCCCGCTGCGTCTGAATCCCCGGCGGCAGAGGCAACCGGACTCAAAATCGCTATCGTAACTAGCCCCTCCGGCGTTGATGACGGTTCCTTCAACCAGAACAACTACGACGGAATCAAGGCGTTCATTGCTTCTCATCCCGATGCAACCGTCACTCCTGTTCAGGAGCCCGACATGGCTAACGCTGTCAATGCAGTAGCCGAAGTCGTCGCTGACTATGACGTCATAGTTTGCCCTGGCTTCCAGTTTGGCGGCATCTCGACGATCGCACAGGAAAACCCCGACAAGATGTTTATCCTTGTTGACTCTTATCCCACAGACCCCGCTGATGCAACAGGAGTTGCAACAATCGAAGTTTCCAACATTTATGCCATGCAGTTCGGCGAGCAGGAGAGCGGCTTCTTCGCAGGAATCACTGCTGCTCTTGAAACCAAGACCGGCAAGGTCGCTGTTGTGAACGGCATCGCTTATCCCTCCAACGTAAACTATCAGTACGGCTTTGAAGCAGGCGTTAAGTACGCTGTTGCAAAGCTCGGCGCAAAGGCCGAGTGCGTTGAAATCGCATCCTATGCAGGCACTGACGTAACAGGTGCCAATGTCGGCGGCAACTACATCGGCAACTTCAACGATCCCGACACAGGCAAGGTTGTAGGAAATGCACTTATCGCAGCGGGCGTTGATATTCTCTTCGTCGCAGCGGGCAACTCCGGCAACGGTGTTTTCACTGCAGTCAAGGAAGCAAAAGACGTCAAAGTTATCGGCTGCGATGTTGACCAGTATGACGACGGCGCAAACGGCAATGCTAACATCGTTCTCACCTCCGGCCTCAAGAATATGGCTGTAAACGTCGAGCGTCAGCTCAACGCAATTGCGGATGGCACCTTCAAGGGTGGCAACTACACTCTGTTTGCTGATACCGATTCCACAGGCTATGTCGCAGCAGAAGGCCGTCAGCAGCTCAGCGAAGCTACACTCAAGGCTTTGAGCGATGCTTATGAGCTTGTCAAGACAGGTAAAATCGTTCCTCCCGCAAACTTCAGCGAGACAACAGTCGACAACTTTGTCGGACTTGCGTAATAACTGAGGACTAGGGAGAACTTTAACTAAGTTCAACTGAAAAAGCAGAAACCGGTATGGGACGAATTATTTCGTTTCGTACCGGTTTTTATATCTGCATGACTTCCGGCTGAACACAAAAAACGGTCATGAAATCAGCATAATTTATTTTGACACTTTGCTTAAAAACGAGTAAAATAAAAATACATTTGACCGATTATTGCCGCAGACAAAGGAGAAAGCCATCCATGGACGAATATGTTGTTGAAATGCGCCATATTACAAAGCGCTTTCCTGGTATCGTCGCTAATGACGACGTTTCGATTTCCGTCAAAAAGGGAGAGATATTTGCGCTTTTAGGCGAAAACGGAGCGGGAAAATCTACTTTGATGAGCATGCTGTTTGGCATGTATGAGCCAGACGAGGGGGAAATCCTCATCAGAGGGGAAAAGGTCCATATCACCTCACCGGCACATGCTACGCAGCTTAATATTGGAATGGTGCATCAGCACTTCAAGCTCGTCGAGAACTACACGATAACTGAGAACATCGTGCTGGGGCAGGAGCCTAGAGCAAGAATTCTCGGTTTTCTTCCGGCGGTTGATATCAAGGGCTCCGATAAAAAGATTTCCGAGCTTTCAAAGCGTTACGGTTTGGAAGTCGACCCACGAAAAAAGATTGAAGATATAAACGTGTCTACTCGTCAGCGCGTAGAAATACTTAAGATGCTTTACCGTGAGGCAGAGATACTTATATTCGATGAACCCACGGCCGTTCTTACACCTCAGGAAATCGACTTTTTGCTTGATATTATCCGTGGATTGCGGGATTCTGGCAAAACGATCATACTAATTACCCATAAGCTTGAGGAAATCAAAAATGTCGCCGATCGCTGCGCGGTACTTTGCAGAGGCAAGCTTGTCGGAGTTATGGACGTAGCCTCGACCTCTACAAAAGCTATGGCAAATATGATGGTAGGGCGCGAGGTCAGCTTCACGACAGACAAAAAGCCGGCGAACTTTGGAAAAGAAGTGCTGAATGTTGAAGGCCTTACCGTGAAAAATCAGGACGGGCTTACGGTCGTTAAAAACGTATCCTTTTCAATAAAAAAGGGTGAGATATTTGCAATCGCCGGCGTATCCGGCAACGGTCAGACTGAGGTTGCGGACGCGATATCGGGACTTCTGCCCTCGAGCAGCGGGAAGATATTACTCGACGGCAAGGATATAACAGCTATGAGCGTTCGGGAGCGTACTCTGACGGGCATCTCTTATATACCGGAGGACAGGCAGGCGGTTGGTCTTGTTCTTGATTTCTCGCTTTCCGATAACCTGGCGCTCAAGAAATATTTTAAGGAGCCGTTCTGCAAAAAAGGCGTTTTGCAGGAAGAAGCCTTCGACGAGAACGGTAAAAAACTTATAGAAGAATATGACATCAGGAGCGGACAGGGAATCACGACTACCGTTCGCTCAATGTCCGGAGGAAACCAGCAGAAGGCTATTATCGCGAGAGAAATTGAGCTTTCTAGCGAGCTTATGATTTTCGTTCAGCCGACTCGCGGACTAGATATCGGCGCAATTGAGAACATACATAAGCAGATACTTGCTCAGCGCGACGAGGGAAGAGCCATCCTTCTCATTTCGCTGGAGCTCGACGAAATAATCGGTCTTGCAGACACTATTGGCGTAATATATAACGGTGAGATGCTGAACATGGCCCCTGCCGAAACACTGACTGCCATTCAGGTTGGCGAATATATGATGGGGGTAAAAGCGGTATGAAAAAAGAAAAAAAGGCCACTATTAACCCCATTAACCGCGGTTTTTTGAGCGTGATTGGCGACGATAGACGCCAGTCCATCTCCATACCGCTTTTTGCAATCATCCTGAGCATTCTTGCCGGAGCGATAGTAATACTGCTATTCGGTAAAAATCCAATTACGGCTTTTGTAAGCTTCCTTCAGGGTAGCGGTATTATACCGAAACCCGAATACGCGGCGAAGAAAAGCATCCTGACAGATTTCATGAGCATGATGAACTCGCTTACGCCGATGATATTTGCGGCACTCGCAGTTGCGGTGGCTCTTAAAACAGGACTATTTAACATAGGCGTTTCGGGACAGATGCTCGTCGCTGGCTTTATAGCCACCATAACGGTTGGTTATTCACATCTTCCTCCCGCCATCGCAATGCCCCTCGTACTCGTAATCGGAGTTCTCTGTGGCGGGGCAGCCGGTGCGTTTATAGGCTGGCTCAAGCATCGCTTCAACATTAACGAGGTTGTCACCTCAATCATGCTGAACTATATCTTTCAATATGTCATCAGCTACTTCATTAATTCATATTATGTAAACCCAGTTTCGCGCCAGTCAAATCCCATCACCGCAGGAAGACTCACGCTTGTGGATGTTCCTGCGTTCGGGCTCAAAATGGACATTCCGCTTGCATTTTTGCTTACAATACCGATTGCGATACTGGTTTTGTTCCTTTTGAACCGTACCCGTCTCGGATATGAGCTCAAGATCGTCGGTCTCAATAAAAGTGCTGCAAAATATTCGGGCATCAACGTGGGAAGAAGCGTTGTTACCTCCATGGCAATCTCCGGTGCGCTTGCGGGACTTGCAGGCGTCACGCTCTATCTTGGATATTACAACAGCATCATGCCGCGAACTCTCACCGCGGTCGGCTTTGACTCGATTGCGGTATGCCTGCTCGGTAACATGCATCCGATTGGAATACTGTTCTCGTCGCTTCTTATAACTATCATTTCCAAGGGCAGCAACTACATGAGCTCCATTATGAACATACCGCAGGAGATAGCGCAGGTAATAACGGGTCTAATCCTTCTGTTCTCGGCCTGCGGAGCCTATATACGTTATAAGGTTGCACAGGCGAGGGAGGAACTGTCAGACCTGAAGCTCAAGGCTGAACAAAAAATCGATGGAGAAGGAGGCGAAAAGGCATGAGTTCAATCATCATTCAGGGCATGGCCTTTGCACTGCCTCTGTTCATTATAGCAATCGGTGGAATTTACAGCGAACGCAGCGGTATCACGAACCTCGCGCTAGAGGGCTTTTTGGGCTTTGGTGCCTTTTTTGGCGCGGCAGTCGTTATGGTGATGACCGGCGGCAACGTGGGCTCGCTTGAAATTCCGATGTTCTTCGTTGCACTGATATTTGCGGCGATTGGCGGAGCCCTATTCGCAATGCTCCATGCACTGCTGTGCATACCATTCAAAGCAAATCAAGTTATAAGCGGTGTTGTTATCAACATCCTAGCAGTAGCGCTGACCGCTTTCTTCACGAGCCAGATCAATACGGTTCTTCTCGGCAAGCCTACCAACAAATTCATGCTCGGCGTCTGCCACACATTTACCGTTCCGGGAATCTCGAAGATACCTGTGCTCGGTGCATTCTTCACGGACGTTTACTACTACATTCCGATAATCATCATTATTGCTCTGTTTATGACCTATCTACTGTACAGGAGCCGCTTCGGACTGCGTCTGCGTGCTTGCGGCGATAATCCGCACGCGGTCGATGCTGCCGGCGCCGATGTTTCAAAGATACGCTTTATCGCAGTTATGATCTCCGGCGCGATGTCGGGTGTCGGCGGTATCTGCTTTGCGTATTCGATCTCTTCAACTTTTTCACCCAGTATTTACGCCGGCTACGGCTTCCTTGCAATCGCGGCTCTGATATTCGGAAACTGGAAGATTGGACCCACGCTCGGTGCGTGTCTTTTGTTCGGCTTTGCTCGTTCGGCTGGGTATAAGCTCGCGCAGATTCTTGGACTCTCAAGTGCCTTTTCGGATATTATAATGATTCTGCCCTATGTACTTACGCTTCTTTTGCTCGTATTCTTCTCGTCATCGAACCGCGCACCGCGCGCCTTGGGTGAGATTTACGACAAGGGTAAGCGGTAAACAAAATCGAATAAAAAGAGAGCACTAAGTGCTCTCTTTTTATTCGATGATGAAGGACTGGACAAAAGCATCCATTTCCGAAGTTGAAACGATGCTGTGGGTTCTCGCAATCATCGCCCGCTTCTGCCCGGCAGTCAAATGCGTGTATTTTTCCATAGCAGGAGGATGCTTAATAAGCGACATACCAAGACCCAAAGGTATCTCCGGCGGTTCTGTAAACATATTCATGCAGTCACCTCAGAATAAGTGTCTGCATTTTTTAGCTAATTATTCGCAAAGTGCTTGCGTCACGAACTGCGACCACGTTTCCATTTGGTCGGAAAGAGCGGGAAGCTCGCCTCGTTTGACCCAAAAGCCCTCAAGCTTTTCGGTTTCAAGAACTGAGACCTCGCCCGTTACTTCAAGCGTAAAGGAAAGTCCGAGATGCACGGACCCGACCTCGGTCAAATCGTCATTAATCATGCCGCGGGGAGTCATCTTTCCCATGCATTCGATTTTGACCTCTTCCTCAATCTCGCGCTTCATGCCGCGGAACAGAACATCATCGCCATGACCGTCCGTTTCTGGGTTGATGTGTCCACCGACACCGATGGACAGAAGTCCGTGCAAACGAGTTTCATTGCCCTTTTTGAGCCTGCGTGTGACGAAGACCTCGTCGCCTCGGCAGACCGTGACATATGGGATTATCTGCTTGTGCGAGGGGTCGTTCTCCGCATCTGGGCGGGGCAGGAATTCGTAGTTGTTAAGTATTATGTCAACCACTATGTCACAGTTTTCAGTGACGATACCTTTCTGCGGAATATATTTTGCGATGAGCTCGCTCTTTACTGTAAGTACGTTTTCCATATGGGCATAAAGCTCCTTTTTGTCAGTTAAAAAGATGATACCACGAAATGTATCGTATTAAAAGTTATTTTGTCAGTTGCAATTATGTTAAAAATTTAATAAAAGGAATTGCTCTTGTCAAAGCGGCGCGAATTTGGTAATATCAAATAAGTTTCTTTTATTGGAGGTTCTTAATATGGACAAATTGTTTATTCCCGGCGATATTCTGCTGCCGAAAAACGCGGATATGGGACTATGGAGCGTCATCGCCTGCGACCAATATACATCGCAGCCCGAATATTGGGATGCGCTTTCCGAAAAGGTCGGAGACGCGCCCTCGACATTGCGGCTTATTTTGCCAGAGGCGTATCTGGAGACGAAGGACACGCTCACAGAGACGGAAAAAATAAACCATACAATGAAAAAATATCTCGAGGAAGACTTATTCAAAACCGTAGAAAAGTCTTATATATATGTCGAACGCGAGTTGAATGTTGGAAACACACGGCGCGGACTGGTCGGATTAATTGACCTTGAAACGTATGACTACAGAAGAGATTCCGTTTCGCCCGTCCACGCTACGGAAGGTACGGTTGAGTCCCGTCTGCCGCCGCGCGTTAAGATTCGCGAGGGCGCATGCCTTGAGCTTCCGCACATCATCGTATTTGTCGACGACCCAGAGAACACAGTTTTCAAGGATTTGGACGATGGCGAAAAGCTCTATGATTTTGATTTAATAGATGACGGCGGACACATTACGGGAAGGCGCGTCTCCGGCGAAGCCGCAGATAGGGTACAGGGAGCGCTTGTAAAGTTAGCTGAGACCGAATACCTCGAAAAACGCTATGCTCTGAGCGGCAAGGCTCCAATAGTCATTGCGATGGGGGACGGCAACCACAGTCTTGCAACTGCCCGTCTCTGCTGGGAAGAAATCAGAGAAAGCCTGACGCCCGAAGAGAGAGTGAATCATCCGGCACGCTTCGGACTTTCCGAACTTGTTAACATCCATGACACTTCAATAACCTTTGAACCTATTCATAGAGTGCTGTTTGATACTGACCCAAAAAGCTATTTTGACGAGGCGGAGAGCTTCTTCAGCGGAGAAAAAGGCGAAGGGAAATCTTCGCACAAAATCACACTTGCCTGCGGAGGAGAAACCAAGGAAATTATCATCAAGGGGCATACAATCGGAAACCTCATCGCCCTTTGCCAGCGTTTCTGTGTTGAATATATCAAGACCCATGGCGGAAGACTCGACTACATCCACGACGACGATACGACCCTTGAAATGGCCGGACGCCCAGAGTGTGCAGGACTTCTTCTGCCCGCAATGGATAAAAATGAGCTTTTCCCCTCAATCATAGAGAGCGGAGTTTTCCCCGCAAAAAGCTTTTCAATCGGCCCCGCGCGCGATAAGAGGTATTATCTCGAGTGCAGGAAAATCAAATAACTATACCTAATTTAACAATCAGGACCCGACGGCTTTTGCCGTCGGGTCTTTTTTATGCCCTTATGGAAAGTAAAAACTTATTTTTGCCTGCATATTGCGCGGACAAGTCAAATAAGATTGAGGTGAGGAGAGCCGGAACGATATGTCTCACCTCACGGGGGTAAATGAATGACAAACACGATACAGGAATTTATAAGAGCCGCAAGGCTCCTGCCGCCCTGCCTTCGCACGGAGGTTTTAAACCTGCCGGATGGCGCAACGGACAGGGCCGAGGAAATCAGGCTCCGCGTGGGGAGAGCGCCGACGCTGGTCGTTTCCGGAGACGAAGTTGAAATTTTACCTATGCACAAGATAACGGCTTCGGAGCTGCAGCTCGTGCTCGAAATCGCGACTCGCGCATCGGCTCATACATATGCCGACAGTATAAGGCAGGGCTTTGTAACGGCGGAGGGCGGCTGCCGAGTTGGACTTTGCGGGACCGCCGTCACAGAGGGAAACAAGATTTCGAGCATGAGGCGGCTCTCCTCGCTCTGCGTTCGAATACCGAGGGAAAAGCGAGGTTGTGGTGATGAGGTGTATGAAGCTTTGACGACTGGCGGCTTTAAATCCACTCTCATAGTTTCACCCCCGGGAGCGGGAAAGACGACTCTTCTTCGGGAGCTTGTACGACTCATGTCCGATAGTGGGACAAGAATTTCGCTTGTTGACGAACGCAGTGAGGTCGCAGGCACCTTTGAGGGACAGCCCTGCTTTGATGTCGGACTAAGGACAGACGTTTTATCGGGAGCGCCGAAGGGCGAAGGCATCTTTCTTCTTCTCCGTTCAATGGCTCCTCAGCTCATCGCTTTTGACGAGATAACGTCGCCCGATGATATCGAGGCCGCGGAAACGGCAGCAAACTGTGGGGTGTCGCTTCTCGCAACGGCGCATGGGACAGGCATTTCGGATCTGACCGAGCGAGCACTGTACAGAAAATTGCTGGATAAACGAATTTTTACCAGAGCCGTGATAATAGAAAATATTAAGGGCAGGAGGAGATATACGGTGGAGGACTTAACGTGAGAACAATCGGTGCTCTATTTCTCGTCTTCGCCTGCACGCTTTTTGGTATCGGACAGGCAAGGAAGCTTTTTTTTAGGCAAAGCTGTCTCACCGGTGCGTTGGACGCTCTTCGCTTTATGAGCGCAGAGCTAAAAAACGGAGCTGTGCCGATACCCGAAATATTTGCGGAGCTACGCAGTCTGCCCAATACCAAGCTCCACTCATTTTTCGAAACGCTTTGCACAAAGATGGACAGCTTCGGGGCAGAAAGTCTCGCCGATTTGTGGAGCGGCTGCGTTATGAATGACCAAACAATATCCCTTTCGCAGAGACAGCGACAGGAGCTTTCAAGAGTTGGGTCTTATCTCGGCAGATATTCAGAAACGGAGCAGTCTGACGCAATCGCGGTCTGTGCGGAGCATCTGGAAATTGAATTAAAAATGAGCTCGGACAAAGCGAGAGAGGGTGCAAAGCTTTTTACAGGTCTGGGACTGACCTTTGGACTTATGCTCGCAGCCGTGCTTATATAACGCTTTAAGATAACATATGGGAGGACACTATGGACATTGACCTCATATTTAAAATTGCCGCCGTCGGAATTCTTGTAGCCGTACTAAATATACTTCTGTCCCGTTCTGGACGCGACGATCAGGCGCTAATGGTGACGCTTGCGGCGCTCGTCGTAGTTCTAGCGCTCGTCGTGCAGCAGATTAGCGATTTGTTCACGCTCATAAAAAGCCTCTTCGGTCTCTAACCATGGATTTGATTATCAAAGCCGTGGTTATCGGCATCACAGGTACTGTATTGATGCTGATTATTAAGAAAACAAACCCTGAAATATCGACTGTCCTTGCACTTACAATATGCGCGGTGGTAGTCGGGATGTCGATGAAAATATTCTCATCGGTCACTGAGGTGCTCGACCTAGTTGAACTGGAATCGGGTTTTTCGTCCGCATATACGGCGCCAATTCTCAAGTGCGTCGGAATCGGTATAACCGCAAGGATAGGAAGCGATATTTGCAAGGATTCGAAACAGGAGGCGGTTGCATCCGCGGTAGAGATTTGCGGGGCTGTCTGTGCGCTCTATGTTTCGCTTCCTTTAATCAAAACAATGCTGCGAATGATAGGTGAATTGGCGTGAAAAAAGCACGAATTATTATCTGCTGCCTGTTCCTTGCGTTTTTAATGACAGGCTTTGCTTGCGCGGAGACAACTGATGAGCAGACGACAGCAGCGGAAGAATTTAATCCCATTCCTCCGGAGATCGCCGAACAGTCGGAGGTAATGGATACGGAAAGCGTAACGGACGCCTTGCCGCAGGACGCAAAGAAGATATTGAGAGATGTTTCGCTCACAGATACCGATATGGGAAACAAAGGCTTTCAGTTGGTGCTGAATACGATTAAGGATAGTATCTTTGGAATATTTAAAAGCGCTCTGAGCTCCGCCGCGAAAATACTGATAGTAGTCGTTCTCTGCTCGGCGGCAACCTCCGCGATGAACGAAGGCGGAGTGCGGGACATGGTAACGCTCGGCGGAACAGTTGCCGTTTCGGCTATAGCAATCAGCAACGTGCATTCGTTCATCGGTCTGGGCGTTGAGACGCTAACTTCGCTATCCGATTTTTCAAAGGCGTTGCTGCCGGTCATGTGCTCCGCCGCGGCAAGCGCGGGGGCGTTTACTTCGGCGTCGGCAAAATATGCGGCGACGGCCCTGTTTATGGATGTGCTAATTACAATATCGGTTAACATAATATTACCGCTCATCAGCCTCTACCTTGCCGCAGTAATAGCAAATGCTCTGCTCTCAAAGGACTATATCGCAAAGGTATCGACACTTCTCAAATGGCTTTGCACAACGGCGCTGACCCTGCTGATGATGGCTTTCACCGCCTATCTCGGTATGACAGGCTTAATCTCCGGCAAGGCGGACGAAGTAGCGACAAGACTCACGAAAACAGCACTTGGAACAGTCCTTCCGGTAGTCGGAAGCATCATCTCGGATACAGCTGAGACCTTGGTGGCGGGGGCCGGCATAATACGAAACGCAATCGGAGTGTTCGGATTTCTGGCAGTTGCAGCAATTTGTCTCACGCCCTTCTTGACTCTGGGACTACACTATCTTGTTTATAAGGGTACTGCGGCGTTTACGGAGGCGCTTGCGGACAAGCGAATGGCAGAGCTTGTTTCCGATGTCGGCGCGGCCTTCGGAATGCTCCTCGCTCTAGTCGGCTGCGGCGGTATGATGCTCTTTTTCTCGATTATATCGAGCATGAAGGCGGTGACCGGCATATGACGGAATTCGCAGGCGAATGGGTTAGAGGAATTGCAGGCGCAGCACTCATTTGCGCGGCAGCTACAGCGCTGACACCGAAAGGCAAGGTGAAAAACGTCCTCAAGCTGCTTTGCGGAATTGTCCTTATAATTGCGATGCTAAATCCGATTTTGAAGCAGGATATTCCGAACATGTCAATGGATATCTCGCAGTACAGAAAGCAGGCTGATGAAATAATCGGCAAGTCCAAAGAAAAGGAAAACAGTCTTTCAAGAACTATCATAGAGGACGAACTGGAAACATATATATTGGACAAAGCGGAAAGCCTGAACGCGCCACTTCAAAGCGTTGAGGTTTCGGTAAAGTGGGGTGATGAGGGGTGCTGGTATCCCTATGAGGTCCGCTTGGAAGCGGACATACCGGAGAGGGAGAAATACCTGATTTCAAACAGTATCGAAGCGGAGCTGGGAGTTCCGAATGACCGACAGTATTGGAGCAGTTATGAAGGATAATGGACAAAAGAAGCCGGGACTTCTCGGAATTTTTAAAAACAAATATGCGCTTATAGTGCTCGCGGTGGGGCTGATACTGATTCTCTGGCCGAGTAGCAGCAGCAAAAAAGAGGATACAAAGACGACCGAACTGACAGCTCCCGCCTTTTCAATCACCGATGAGGAATCAAGGCTCGCGTCTCAGCTATCAAAAATTAAGGGCGCAGGCAGAGTGTCCGTGCTCCTCTCCGTGATGGGCAGCGCCTCACGCGAGCTTGCCGAAGGAGAGGAGGGAGCGCTGGTCGTTTCGGAAAACGGTAAGGAGAGGGTAGTTGAGATATATTATGTAAACCCAGAATATCTTGGCGCAGTAATTGTCTGCGACGGTGCGGATTCAGCAGAAGTAAGGCTCAAGGTTTCAAGGGCGGTTGCAGCTTACACGGGGCTCGGTACGGACGAGATTACCGTTTTAAGTATGGAAAACAAGTAAACAAGCAGGAATAGGAATAAAACGGAGGAGGAACAATGAACAAAACAAAAAAATACATAACGATAGCAGCGGTGCTCCTGTGCGTCTGTGCTGCAGTTTATCTTAACTGGTCGTACAACAATGATATGGTTGGTGGGTCAGAACTTTCCGATGCGGAGCTTGCAAACGTGAAGTCCGGAGAGGAAACAGCCGCTGAGAGCGGAATGACTCAAGAAGTTTCGGATTACTTCGCGCAGGCAAGACTTACAAGGCAACAGTCGCGTGATGAAGCGCTCGATCTTTTGAAGGCTGCCGCGGCTTCCGAAACCGCCTCTCAGGAAACCATCGACGGTGCGATGAACGCAATTTCCGCCATGGCTAACTATTCTATGCAGGAGACGCAGATTGAAAATCTTCTGCTTGCCAAGAATTTTGCAGAGTGCGTTGCCTTCATCAGCGCAGACGGAGTGACACTGGCAGTTCCAGCGCCCGCAGAGGGTCTTGCAGCTGAGGATGTTGCGAAAATAACAGACGCAATCGTTGCTGAAACTGACTTTACGGCTACTCAGATTAGAATAATCGAAGTCAAAGGCAGTTCCGTTGCTGCCCAGGATGCCGACACAACGGATGTTGCCGATACAAGCGGAGCTGCCGATGACGGCAGTTCCTCCAGCGCAGTAACGGGAATAGAAGACAGCGAATCGGACGGCATAAGCACCGATACCGGAGAGATGTTGGAGTAGTACGCGATTTTTCTTTATTTTTTCCGACGGCTGTGGTAAAATACCCAAAAAGGTATAATGATAATCATCAGACAGCAAGGAGGAACACAAGTGGCTGATAATTATATATCCACAGAAACCGAAAAAGGAAAAATTAATATATCGGAAGACGTAATAGCGGTAATGGTCGGCGCGGCAATCACAGAGGTCGAAGGCGTTGATGGACTTGCAAACGCTGTCGGAAACGATATATTAGAGTTTATTGGCAAAAGGACCCTTTCAAAGGGTGTAAAGGTGACTCTGCAGGACGATCATATTACCATCGACGTCCTGATAATGGTGACCTTCGGCTGCGTCATCACCGATGTGGCGAAAAAAGTTCAAAACAGCGTAGCAGGCGCAATCGAAGCCATGACGGGCCTATCGCCGACGGTGAACATACACGTCAGCGGGGTAACCTTCCCAAAAAACAAGTAATGATTTTTGGAAAGCGGAGCAGCGATGCCGCCGCTTTCCAATTATTTGTTCTGAACTGACATTTCAATTTATTAATCATACTTCGGAGGAACACAAAAGATGACGAGAACCGTGGCAAGAGAGATTTCCGTTTCGCTCGGGTTCAGCCTTGCCGATGATACTGAAAAAGTCGAGGAAGTGCTGGATAGCTTTTTTGATAAGGAATACTATGCGACCCTGAGCGTCGAAAACGAGCTTTTCGTCGAGTATCCCGGCAAAAAACAGCTTGAATATATAAGAAAAATCGTTGAAGGTACAGTGAAACGCAGAGAAGAGCTGGACGGCTATATCGAAAAGTATTCGAAGGGCTGGAAGCTATCGCGCATTTCGAAGACCGCGCTTTCGATCCTGCGTACCGCTCTGTTCGAAGTATTATATGTGGACGATGTACCCGACAGCGTTGCGATTAACGAGGCAGTTGAGCTTTCCAAGGGCTATGAGGATGCGGACACTGTATCTTTCATTAACGGCATTCTGGGCTCGTTCATGCGTGAAGAGCGCGGGACGGAAGTTTTGCCAGTGATGGACTCTGCTGATAATTTTGCGGAGAACGCTTCCGATACGGAGAATTGACAGATGGAAAACGCCGTCTTATCGGTATCGCAGCTTAATAATCACATAAAGGACTTGCTGGACGGCGATAATCTGCTTATGGGACTTGCCGTCAAGGGAGAAGTCTCAAACTATAAGCTCTATCCTTCGGGACATCACTATTTCACTCTGAAGGATGCAGAGAGCGCGATTCGTTGCGTCATGTTCAAAGGGAACGCCTCAAAGCTGCGCTTCACGCCTGAAAACGGCATGAATATCACGGCTGTGGGGCGTGTAACTGTTTTCCCGCGCGATGGGGCTTATCAGCTCTATTGCACGGAGATGTTCCCAGAGGGCATGGGCGACCTGCACATTGCGTTTGAGCAGCTCAAAGAAAAGCTCTCAAAAGAAGGGCTTTTCGACGACTCGCATAAAAAACCGCTGCCTAAATACCCGAAGACCATTGCTATTATAACCTCCTCCGCTGGCGCCGCGGTACGCGACATGATACGCATTCTTGGAAAGCGCTGGCCGATGACGAAGGTCGTGGTTCTTCCGGTCAGAGTGCAGGGTGTTGAAGCTCCGCCCGAAATTACCGGCGCGATACGCTATGCCAACAAATATAATGTCGCCGACCTTATTATCACTGGGCGCGGCGGAGGCTCAATCGAGGATCTCTGGGCGTTTAACGATGAGCGGGTTGCAAGAGCAATATTTGAATCCGAGATACCCGTTATATCTGCCGTGGGACACGAACCGGATGTCACAATTGCGGATTACGTTGCGGATTTGCGTGCCGCTACACCTTCGAATGCCGCCGAGCTTGCCGTACCTGACGAGAATGAACTTCGCGAATCTGTTTCGTCGATGGAAGTCCGGCTGATGCATGCGATTCGCAGAAAGCTCTCGGAAAAAAGAGCAAAAATTGAGGATATTGCATCGCGCCCCATAATGCTATATCCCACGGCGTATATCGACCAGAAAAGGCTCGAACTGGACAGCACGCAAAATGCGCTGCTTTCGCGATATGAACGACTTATAAATGCAAAAAAACATCTTTATATCCGTTACGCCGCGTCGCTTGATGCGCTCAGTCCGCTGAAGGTTCTGGGAAGGGGCTACTCGATTGCAACGGATGGTGACGGAAACTCAGTGACGGACGCGGAGAGCGTTAACGTCGGCGACAGGCTGAACGTGAGTCTCAGCCGCGGCGCTCTGAAATGTACCGTCGACGAAGTTATACTTAGCCGATAAAGGGAGGATTACCCGATGGCAAAAACAGAACTCAGCTTTGAGCAGTCGATGGAGAGGCTCGATGCAATAGTTAAGCAGCTAGAAAAAGGCGAAGCGCCTTTGAACGAATCCCTCAAGCTTTTCGAGGAGGGCACGGCGCTCATCGCCATATGCTCGAAGATGCTCGACGAGGCGGAGCAGAAAGTCGTTTCTCTGAAAAAAGGTGAAAACAGTGAGCCTTGCGAGGCACCCTTTGAGGGCGGTGAATAAACTGTGCCATCAACTTACGAAACATTTAGGACAATGGCCGAAGCCGAGATCGAAAAGATACTTGCAGGCGGCGAGCGTATGCCCCAGCACCGACTGATTGAAGCCATGCGCTACAGCCTACTCGCAGGAGGAAAGCGAATCCGTCCGGTTCTTGTACTTGCTTTCTGTGAAGCTACGGGGAAACACCCCGAAACAGCATTGCCTGCAGCTGTCGCAATCGAAATGCTGCATACCTACACCCTTATACACGACGACCTTCCCTGCATGGATAACGATGAACTTCGTAGGGGAAAGCCGACTAACCATATAGTGTTCGGTGAGTTTACTGCGATGCTTGCGGGCGATGCCTTGCAGGCTGAGGCGTTCGGAACAATCCTGCGTTCAGGGCTTCCCACTGCCGTTCGCGCGGAATGCGCCGAGGCACTGGCGAATGCTGCAGGGATAGACGGAGTCTGCGGTGGACAGCAGCTCGACATGGAGGGGAACGGTAAAGCTCTCAGCGAACAAGAGCTCACTGAGATTCAGTCCCGCAAAACCGGAAGTCTGCTCGCGGCGGCGTGTCTTATGGGCGCTATCGTCGGCGGAGCTACGGAAAAACAGAAAGAAGCAGCCCTTATCTATGGCGTAGCTATCGGCGTCGCGTTTCAGATACGCGATGATATTCTGGACGAAATAAGTACAGCGGAGGAGCTTGGAAAACCCATAGGTTCCGATAGACGTACCGAAAAACCCACATTTATGAGCCTGCACGGCAGAGAAGAATGTGAGAAGCGGATAGGCATTATTACGGAGTATGCGAAGAAGACCGTGTCAGAGGCCTTTCCCGAACCGAGCTTCCTCATGAATTTTGCGGATGAGCTGAGTATACGGCGCAGCTGACTATAAGAAAATATTCATTTAATTATGAATATAATTGAAAAAACGCCTGTTTACACTTGTAAAAGCAGGCGTTTTTTGTTATGATATGTATTACGCATATGCAGAAATTTATACAGGCGGCGGCTTGTATGCAATTTTTATGAGGTAATTAAGTATTGGATATTTTAAAGTCCGTAAATTCTCCCGAGGACCTAAAAGCGCTCTCCGAAAGAGAGCTTGACATTTTAGGCTCTGAGATCAGAGGATTCCTAATAGATAATGTTTCAAAGACAGGCGGACATTTAGCATCAAATCTTGGAGCGGTAGAACTGACGCTCGCACTTCACCGAATATTTGACACAGAAAAAGATAGACTTGTTTTCGACGTCGGTCATCAGAGCTATGTGCACAAAATTCTGACAGGACGCAAATACGAGTTCAAAACTCTCCGCAAGCTCGGAGGTCTTTCGGGTTTTCCAAAGCCAAACGAGAGCATACATGACGCGGCAGTCGCAGGTCATGCTTCAACCTCTGTTTCGGTCGCTCTGGGTATGGCGAGGGCGAGAACACTGGCGCACGAAGATTACAGCGTTGTAGCGGTAATCGGGGACGGTGCGCTTACCGGCGGAACAGCCTATGAAGGGCTTTGCAACGCAGGTCAGTCCAAAGAACCGCTTACCGTGATACTCAACGACAATGGGATGTCCATCGACAATAATGTCGGCGGTATTTCGGAAATGCTCGCAGGGCTGAGAGTCAAGCCAGCGTACTTTCGTTTTAAACGCAGATACCGCCAGATATTCGGGCACATGCCTGCGCTTTATAATTTCAACCATGCCGTGAAGGAATGGTTCAAGCGCCGTCTGCTGCCAGGGAACATCTTCGACGATCTTGGCTTTCACTACCTCGGACCGGTCGACGGTCACGATATTTCACAACTCGAAGCCGTTATCGGCTGGGCAAAGGAACTGAAAACTCCCGTGCTCGTCCATGTCATTACGCAGAAGGGCAGAGGCTACACCTATGCCGAGCAGGAACCGGAGAACTATCACGGCGTTGACGCTTTTGATGTTGAATCAGGAGTTGAGAAATGCCCGCACAACTGTTTTTCAGAGGCGTTCGGAACGAAGCTTACGGAACTTGCAAAAAAGGACGAAAAGATTGTGGCGATCACTGCCGCGATGTGCGGCGGAACAGGACTTTCGGACTTTTCAAAAGAATTTCCCGAACGATTTTTCGATGTCGGTATAGCGGAAGAACACGCGGTCGCAATGGCGGCAGGGCTTGCAAGCCGTGGCGCGATACCGGTTTTCGCCGTATACTCAAGCTTTCTACAGCGCGGTTACGATATGATGATTCATGATGTTTCGCTCTCAAAGCTCCACGTCATTTTTGCTGTGGACAGGGCAGGCATAGTCGGACATGACGGCGAGACGCATCAGGGCGTTTTTGATGTTGCATACCTATGCTCCGTGCCGCACATGGCAGTATTTGCTCCGGCAAGCTATAAGGAGCTCCGCGATATGCTGGAGCTTGCAATCTACCGCATAGACGGTCCTGTCGCAGTTCGCTATCCGCGCGGGGGCGAGGGAGAATATACTCAAAGCGCGGGAAAAGCTCCGAGCACTGTTCTACGGGAAGGCAAAGACGTTACGCTTGTATCCTACGGCATAATGATAAATAACGTGCTGGAAGCGGCAAAAATGCTTGAAAGTGCGGGCATTGAAGCTGAAGTAATTAAACTGAACCTAATTAATCCGCTCGATACCGCAACCGTTCTGCGCTCTCTGCGTAAAACGGGTAGACTGTTGACAGCGGAGGATGTCTGCGCCTTCGGAAGTGTCGGCTCAAGACTTCTTGCCACCGTTGCGGAGGAGGGACTTGCGCTCACAAATGCCAAATCGCTTGACCTCGGAAACGGTATTGTCCAGCACGGCAGCGTTGATGAGCTCGAAAAGCTCGCGGGGCTCGACGCGCAGAGCATTGCCGAAACCGCTAAGGGCTTTTTTGCGGATATTGACGACAGGTCAGCTGGAGAGAACGCTATATGAAAAAAGTGAGACTCGATCAGCTCGTTTTTGACAGGGGACTCACCGAGAGTCGTGAGAGGGCAAAAACCTCGATAATGTCGGGGCTTGTGTTCGTGAACGGCCAGCGTATGGATAAGCCCGGAATGTCGTTCGATGAGAATTCCGTCGTAGAGCTCAAAGGCGATGCTGTACCCTATGTCAGCCGTGGCGGACTCAAGCTCGAAAAAGCACTTAAGATTTTTAAATTCGACCCGAAAGAACTGGTTTGCATTGATTGCGGAGCATCGACCGGCGGCTTCACCGACGTTCTGCTCAAAAACGGCGCAAAGAAGGTTTTTGCGGTTGATGTCGGCTACGGGCAGCTCGCATGGAGTCTGCGCTGTGACGAGCGCGTAATCAACATGGAGCGCACCAATATCAGATATGTCACACCCGAAATGCTCGGAGAAAAAGCCGACCTAGCGGTTATGGATTTATCGTTCATCTCCGTTCGGCTTGTTCTGCCGGTCGTTCGGGAACTCATTAAGGACGGAGCCTATATCATCTGTCTTATTAAGCCGCAGTTCGAGGCAGGACGTGAGAAGGTAGGCAAAAAGGGTGTCGTACGTGAAATATCGACTCACATAGAAGTTGTGCAAACGTTTCTTGATTTTGCACCGACTGCGGGTCTCACACCGCTCGGACTTGGGTATTCGCCAATCAGAGGACCCGAGGGCAATATCGAATATCTTGCAATACTGAGAAAAGGAAGCTTTGATGCTTCGATAATTGACCCTGAAGCCGTCGTTGCAGCCTCACACGGCGAGCTTGAAAAGTAAGAAAGGGAATTGCCATGCCTGACGCCGAAAAACACATCGTTCTGTGTCCGAACCCGGAAAGGGATATCGGACTTCAAATGACGCTCAGGGCTAGGGAAATGCTCATAAAAGAGGGACACAGGGTCGTTGTCAGTCCTGTCTACGCACAAGAGAGCGAAGGCGCACTGGCCGCGCTGCAGGATACCCTGCCGCTCGATGAGGCTGCAAAAAATGCGTCGCTGCTCGTGTGCTTCGGCGGCGACGGAACAATACTTAAAACAGCGAGAGCCGTTGTGAAAAATCCAGTTCCGATACTGGGCGTCAATCTCGGTCACAAGGGCTTCATGGCAGAGCTCGAGAGAAACGAGTTGGAGCTGATTCTTCCCGCGGCGAACGGACAGTTTACGCCAGTTAGCAGAGTCATGCTGGACGTCGAACTTTGGCGGGATGGTAAAGTGGTATATTCAGACGTCGCGCTGAACGAGGCCGTGGTCTGCGGAACCGCGACAACAATACAGCTTTCAGCCTACGGCGACGGCTGTAAAATTATGGAGTACACTGGCGACGGGATAATCGTCGCGACAGCGACGGGCTCGACAGCGTATTCACTCGCCGCAGGCGGCGCGCTTGCCGAGCCGACGGCGAAGAATATTATGCTAACCCCAATTTGCGCGCATGTGATAACGGTCAGACCGATGATACTCGCACCTGACAGGGTGGTCGCGATAAAAACCGGCGAAAACAAAGGGAAAAACATCTGGCTTTCGATAGACGGCGGAGAACTTATACCTTTTTTAAAAAATGATGAGCTTAACGTTAAGCTGTCGCAGTATCACACGATCATGGCGCACATTCCCGGCAAGAGCTTCTATGACATCGCTTTTAAGAAATTGGGGGAAAGAATATGAAGTCCGCGAGACAAGAGAAAATTCTGGAGATCATCGCATCAAAGGACGTGGAAACGCAAAGTCAGCTCATCGATGAGCTTATGGCCAGCGGGGTCAAAAGTACACAGGCAACTCTTTCTAGAGACATTAAAGAGCTGCGTCTTGTGAAGGAACTCACCAGTGCGGGGAAATATCGCTATATCGCGGGATCGCGCGAGGAGCTCACGGATTTTGATTTGAGGCTTAAGAAAATCTTTCGCGAGAGCGTCACCTCTTACGCAGTAGCGCAGAACATATTGGTTATTAAAACGATGCCGGGGCTCGCTTCCGCTGCGTGCGCAGCGTTGGACGGCATGGATGTCGATGGACTCATCGGTACGCTTGCCGGAGATGACACGGCGTTTATCGCGATGAGGGACAGAGAAGCGGCTGAAAATTTGGAGCGAGAGGTCGAAATGCTCCTTTAAAACTTCGGTTTTTTGACAGGGGGAAAAGATATGCTTTCAGACCTCCACATAGAGAATATAGCGGTCATCGAACGCGCGGATATCAGCTTTTCAAAGGGACTGAACGTGCTGACGGGAGAAACCGGCGCTGGCAAATCCATCATTATAGATGCGCTGTTGGCTGTGATGGGCGCAAGAACATCACGTGAGCTTGTACGTACAGGTGCTGAGAAGGCTCTGGCAACAGCCGTTTTTACAGGCGGGAAAGCGAACGGATGGCTGACCGACAATGGTGTTGAGACAGAGGACGAACTCATTCTCCAGCGAAGGATCGTGGAGGACGGGAAATCCTCCTGCCGCGTCTGCGGGTCGCCGGTATCAGCATCACAGCTGCGTGAGCTATCGTCGCTGCTTTTGGATATCCATGGACAGAACGATGGACGTCAGCTTCTGGACGAAGAACGCCATAGAGAGTATCTTGACAGCTACGGCGGGTACGGGGCTGTTTTTGAGAATTATAAAAATGCCTACGACCGTTATCACGAAATAAGAAAGGAAATTAAACGACTGTCGATGGACGAAGCCGAAAAAGAGCGCCTATCCGATAGATTGCGAGGGATAGTCGAAGAGCTTGAAAAAGCAAAGCTTCGCGAGGGCGAGGAAGAAGAGCTGACCGAGAGGCGCGAGCTTTTGCATAACGCCGAGAAGCTGACAGAAGCAATAAATTCGGCATACGGCACGCTTTATGGCGGAGACGAGAGTGCGGTTTCGCTTACGGACGGAGCAAAGACCGATGTCGCACGCGCGGCAAGATATAGCGCGGACCTTTCAAAATGTGAAAAGACTCTAACTGACGCTTCGTTCATGCTACGCGACGTAGCGGAAACACTGCGTGATTTTCTGTCAGGTCTTGATTTTTCTCCCGAGGAATACGACAGGATTGAAACGAGACTGGCGTTGCTGCGTAAGCTTTCCAAAAAATACGGCGGGGGAGAGATAGAACTTTTAGAGAAGCTAGAAAAATCGAAAAAGCAGCTCGACGACATCGAATATTCGGATGACAGGCTCGTAAAACTCACTTCCCAGCTCGAAAAGCAAAAGGCGATTGTAACAAGTGAAGCAAAAAAACTCACCGATGCAAGACGGAGAGCGGCACAGGAGCTTGAAAAGAGAATAGTAGATGAGCTGAAGGCTCTTTCAATGCCCGCTGTCAGCTTCTTGGTTGACATAACTCCAATAGACAACTTGGATGGCTTTGACGGAACAGGTGGAGACGCAATTCGATTCCTCATGACTGCGAACAAGGGCGAAAAGCCGGGACCAATTAGCAGGATAGCATCCGGCGGCGAGCTTTCACGCATCATGCTTGCGATGAAAAACGTCTTTTCGGAGAAGGACGAACTTGAGACTTTGGTTTTTGACGAGATTGACACCGGTGTTTCGGGCGTTGCCGCATCTCGCGTGGGCGAAAAGCTTTCGGAGCTGTCAAGACATAAGCAGGTTCTCTGCGTCACACATCTGCCGCAGATTGCCGCCATGGCTGACACGCATTTCCTTATCGAAAAGGAAGAGCGCGACGGCAGGACATATACGAGCGTCACGGAGCTTGACCGCGAGGGCAGAGCTCGCGAACTCGCAAGGCTTCACGGCGGAGATAATATAACAGAAAACACTCTGATTTCAGCAGGGGAACAGCTTGACGCTGCAGAAAGATTTAAGAGTAACAAATAAATGAAAGTGGCAAAAGTTAATGACTATTGACAGAGATAAAGTTGCGGAGATCCATTCTAAGGGCTACAATTGTGCGCAGGTTGTGGCTTATCTGTGCCGTGAGCTTAGCGGTGTTGATGAGAAAACAGCCCTTGCCGCAATGGGCGGTTTCGGTGGCGGACTTCGGAGCGGCGAAGTCTGCGGAGCGGTTTCGGGTGGCGTTTATACGCTTGGATTGTGTTTCCCGTTTGATGACGGCAACGATAAAGAGGCTAAGGATAAAATTGCGAGACTTACAAAAGCTTTTACGGCAGGGTTCAAGGAAGAATTCGAAACTCTGCGCTGCGTCGAACTTCTTCAGGCGAACGGCAAGGCGCGCTGCGAGGAATATATGGCGAGAGCCATTGAGCTTATACATGATATAATTGAAAGGGAAAAAACAAATGGGAATCTATGAGGAATTGAAAGCGCGCGGTCTTATAGCGCAGGTCACGAATGAAGATGAAATCAGAGAGCTTGTCAATAACGGAAAGGCAACTTTTTATATAGGCTTTGACCCCACTGCGAACTCACTTCATGTCGGGCACTTTATGGCTCTGTGCCTGATGAAGCGTTTGCAGATGGCGGGCAATAAGCCTATAGCGCTGATTGGCGGCGGCACAACGCTTATTGGCGACCCCTCGGGACGCAGCGACCTGCGCACGATGATGACTTTCGAGACTATTGCGCAAAACGGCGAGATTTTCAAAAAGCAGATGAGCAAATTCATCGACTTTTCCGAGGGAAAAGCAATAATGGTGAATAACGCCGATTGGCTCACACAGCTCAACTACATCGATTTTCTACGCGAGTTCGGCTCCTGCTTCTCGGTCAACAACATGCTCCGCGCCGAGTGCTACAAGCAGCGTATGGAGAAGGGTCTGTCCTTCCTTGAATTCAACTACATGATAATGCAAAGCTATGATTTCTATGAGCTATTCAAGCGCTACGACTGCAATCTTCAGTTCGGCGGCGATGACCAGTGGAGCAATATGCTTGGCGGCACTGAGCTTATCCGCAAGAAGCTTGGCAAGGATTCTCACGCAATGACGATTACTCTGCTCATGAACTCCGAGGGCAAGAAGATGGGCAAGACCCAGTCCGGTGCGGTTTGGCTCGACCCCAACAAGACCTCGCCTTACGATTTCTACCAGTACTGGCGCAACATCGGTGACGCGGATGTGCTGAAATGTCTGCGTATGCTCACCTTCCTGCCGCTTGAAACCATCGACGAAATGGACAAATGGGAGGGCGCGAAGCTCAACGAGGCTAAGGAGATACTTGCCTATGAGCTGACAAAGCTCGTCCACAACGAGGAAGAAGCAGAAAAAGCACAGGTAGCCGCGCGCGCCCTATTTTCAAACGGGGGAGACATGGCTAATATCCCGACGACAGAGTTCACGGAAGCCGACCTGGTCGACGGAGCGGTTGACATAATATCACTGCTTGTGAAAAGCGGACTCTGCCCCTCAAAATCAGAGGCGAGACGTGCACTCGAGCAGGGCGGAGTCGAAGCGGCGGGAGAAAGAGTCGAGGATTTCGGCAAGAGCTTCACGCGTGAGGAGCTTTCAGGAGAAGGCGTAGTTATAAAACGCGGAAAAAAGAGCTATAACAGGGTTATCCTTAAGTAACGAACTTTTCATTTCAAATAATGATACAATATGGTATAATGACCGCGTGATGGTCATTATACCATTTGGCTAATATGGAAGTATATAGAAACGGAGGTGACAGCGGTGGAGAGCTTTTTTCAAAGCTTAAACGGATTTTTTGCGCAATCCGATGCGGGAGCGTTCAGTCCGTTTTTGACGTACGTTGTTTACTTCACGCGTTTCATGCTTCCGATTGCCGCAATCTTGATACTTATGCGCTGTGCCTATTCGATGCTCCGCGAACGCTACGAGCCGGAAGTCTGGGGCTATCTCGACTTGCCTGACGGCTCTAGGGTTCCGCTCCGCCACTGGGAGTGCACCGTGGGCAAAGCGCGGTCCTCGGACGTTGTAGTCAATGAACTAACCGCGGAGGGAACGCAGCTTGTTCTGATACGTGACGAGTACGGTAACTGGACAGCCTACGATATCGGACATAACTCCGAAGCTAGGATTAACGGCAAAATCATCACTGAAGAGGGCGCAAGGCTCGAGGACGGAGACCTTATTAGCATAGCTAAATCAAAAATCCGCTTCTTTAACCTTACCGAGGAAGAGCGCGGCATCATAGCCGAGCGCAGAACTGCTCCGGGCAAAATGATTGCGCCGGGAACCATGTTCCGCTTTGTAACGGTTTTTCAGTTTCTCCTTATGTATCAGCAGCTATATTACTGCGATGAGAAGTACAGGGCGCAGATTGCGCTTTCGTTTATCGCGCTCTGCATAATCATGTGGATATACTTCATTATAATGCGCACCATCGGCAGGAAGGGCTTCGAGGTCGAGGCTCTGGCGTTTTTCTTAAGCTCGATAGGAATGTCGGTGTGCGCGAGCTCAACGCCCGGAAATATGCTCAAGCAGGTGCTTCTTCTCCTTGTGGGAATAGTATTTTTCATAATACTAGGTTCATGGCTGCGAGACTTGAAAAGGGTCAAGACCATGATATTACCTGCGGCTTTCGCCGCTGTCGGACTGCTTGCGATTAACGTTGTTTTCGGCTCGACTATGTTCGGTGCCAAAAACTGGCTCAATATCGCAGGATTTTCGTTCCAGCCCTCGGAATTCGTAAAAATTGTATACATTTATGCGGGTGCCGCAACTATGGACAGACTCTACAGAGGCAGAAACCTGCTTGTATTCATCGCGTTCTCCGCGGTCTGCGTCGGAGCGCTCGCAATAATGGGCGATTTCGGAACGGCGTTAGTCTTCTTTGCGACCTTCCTCGTCATTTCCTTCATGCGAAGCGGCAATATTGCGACTGTTTTGCTTGCAGTTACAGGCGCCGGACTCGCGGGCTTCCTGGCACTCAGTATAAAACCACATATCGCGCAGCGCTTCGCAACGTGGGGACGCGTCTGGGAGGATGTAAACGGCGCAGGTTTTCAGCAGACGAGAGCGCTTTCGGCGGCGTCTTCAGGCGGACTTTTCGGACTTGGCGCGGGGCACGGCTGGCTCCACAATATCGTCGCCGCGGATACAGACCTTGTGTTCGGAATGGTGAGCGAGGAACTCGGTTTGCTTATCGCAATCTGTGCGGTAGCGGCAATTATAATTCTTGCAGCTTACACTGTTCACAATGCTTCACAGGGGCGTTCCGCCTTCTATGTCATCGCTGGCTGCGCCGCTGTCTCAATGATGATGGTTCAACTCGGGCTTAATGTGTTCGGCTCGCTCGATATTCTGCCGTTCACTGGCGTTACCTTCCCATTCGTCTCGCTGGGAGGTTCCAGCCTCATCTCCTGCTGGGCACTTTTGGCGTTCATTAAGGCAACGGATACGCGTAAAAGTGCGAGCTTCATAATGAAGGATCCGTCCAAAATGCACGATTGGAACGAGTTTGCTGAGCGTGAACTAGAAGAATCCTATGAAGAAGACGAAGAAATTGAAGATAAAGAGCGCGATTTTTTTGACAGAAGCAGTGAGAAAAAGGGGCGCAGAAAATGAAAAAGATTAAGAATCGAGCGTATTTCTCGATGCTGATTGCACTCGGGCTCGTATTCGGTCTGTGCATCTTTGCTATCCGTCTTTATGCCAATGGCAAGGATTGGGCAATGCTTCGCGCGAACAGCAGCGTTTATGACGAGGGTGTTCTTGACACGGGAACGATTGTTGACAGGAACGGCGTTGTGCTTGCTCATGCAGATGCAGGAGTGTTTTCCTATGCGGACGATGAGACTGTGCGTAAATCCTGCTTTCATATTGTCGGGGATTACACAGGGAATGTCGGAACTGGAGCAATAAGCGTTTTCAGCTCAAAGCTCGCGGGCTACGATTTTATTGACGGAGTGGCAAGTATTTCGGGAAAAGGCGGAAAAGTTAAGCTGTCCGTCGATTCCTCCCTGAACGCAATTGCCTATAAAGCGCTGGCCGGAAGAAAAGGTGCCGTGCTCGTTTCCAACTACAAGACAGGCGAGATACTCTGCATGGTGAGTACACCCTCCTATGACCCGAACAATCCGCCCGATATATCGACTCCGGCTTACGAGGGCGTTTATATGAACCGCTGCCTTGGCGCAACTTATACACCGGGTTCGGTTTTCAAACTTATTACTCTCTCAGCGGCAATTGAGAACATCCCAGACCTTTACACTAGAACCTTCACCTGTGCGGGTGGGGTGTCTCTCGGCAGCGATTTTGTCAAATGCACGGGTGTGCATGGACAGCAGACCATTGAGCAGGCGCTTGCGAATTCCTGTAACAGCGCCTTTTCGGAAATTTCGCAGGAGCTGGGAGCGGACACGATCTTTAACTATGCTGACAAATACGGCTTTTTAAAAAGCCTTTCAGTCAGCGGTATAGATACCACAGCGGGAAACATCGAAAAAGGAGAAGCCGGAACCAGCAATCTGAGCTGGATGGGTATCGGACAGTATAATGATTTGATATCCCCAATAGCCATGTTAAGGTTCGTTTCCGCAATTGCGAATGACGGTGTTGCAAACGAGCCGGTAATTCTGAAGAACTCTCATTCAGCCTCGACTCGCCTTATGGAGACCGATACGGCACAGAAGGTACAGGAGCTTATGGCCTACAACGTGGCCTATGCCTACGGACAGGGAAATTTTCCGAACCTGAAAATCTGTGCTAAAACAGGAACCGCAGAGCTTGGCGATGGCACTTCAAACGCGTGGTTCGTCGGCTATCTTGACGATAGCGAATATCCGCTTGCCTTCACGGTCGTTGTCGAAAGAGGCGGCGGAGGGCTCGCAAACGCAGGTCCCGTCGCAAACGCTGTTTTGCAAGCGGCTGTTGCAGATTCTTAATAATAAGCCTCACATGCCATTAAGCCGGGTGAGGCCGATTCGGCTCGCTCGGCTTTTCATTTTTAGGAGAAATCAATGTCAGAAATATCTATACAAGGCTTGGTTAAAGCCTTTGAACAGGACAAAAACATATTAAATGGTCTGAGCTTTGAGATAAATTGCGGTGAGCGCGTCGGTATACTTGGCAAAAACGGCGCAGGGAAAACAACGCTTTTCCGCATAATAACGGGCGAGGTACGTCCGGATGAGGGAAGAGTCGTCATCCCTTCCGATAGGCGCATGGGTCTCATATCCCAAATACCAGTCTATCCCGAAGGCTACAAAGTTGAAAATGTGCTCAAATCGGCACACGAGAGGATATTCGAGCTCGAGGCAAAAATGAACGAGCTAGCGTCGCGGATGACGAATGAAACCTCAGACGCTATCCTGCGCGAATATGACAAAGCTGCGGCTGATTACGAGCGATTAGGCGGCTACAGTGCGGATTCGGAACGCAACAGAGTTGCAAATGGTCTTGAAATATCGGAGACAATGCGAAAGCAGCTTTTTTCGGAGCTTTCGGGCGGAGAAAAAACGCGAGTCAATCTTGCGCGACTCATACTTGAGGACACGGATATTCTGCTTCTGGACGAGCCTACGAACCACCTCGATTTAAAGGCTACGGAGTGGCTGGAGGAATACCTTCTCAAATTTCGCGGGACTGTACTCGCGATTTCGCATGACCGCTTTTTTCTCGACAGGGTCGTGACTCGCACAGTCGAGATTTTGGGCGGCAAAGCTGAGTTCTACAGCGGCAACTACAGTTTTTATGTAGATGAAAAGCAACGGCGCTATGAGGAACAGCTTAAGAAATATGAGAAGGAACAGGCGAAGATAGCCCAGCTTCAGGAGGCGGCGGATAAACTGCACCTTTGGGCATTTATGGGTAATGATAAGCTGCATAAGCGTGCTTTCTCAATGGAAAAGCGCATGGAAAAGCTGCGTCAAACCGACAGACCCAAGTTGGATAGGGCTATGAAGATTAAATTCGCTGAGCGTGAATTCTCGGGTGACGAGGTACTTGTAATCGACGGAGTCAGCAAGTCCTTTGGGAAAAGGACGCTATTTTCGAATCTTGAGCTTATCATCGAGGGCTGCGAGCGTATCGCTCTCATTGGCGACAATGGAACGGGAAAATCGACTCTGATTAAACTTATAATCGGTGAGGACGTACCGGACAGCGGAATGTTGCGCCGTGGTCCGTCGGTTAAAACCGCATATCTGCCGCAGATTATTAAATTTGACTTTCCGAACAGAAGCTTACTTGATACGATGCTTTATTCCGAAAAATGCACACCGCAAGGAGCTCGAGACAGGCTTGCCAGCTTCCGCTTTTCCGGCGAGGATGTCTATAAGCCAGTTTCGGCTCTCTCGGGTGGGGAACAGAGCCGATTGCGGCTTTGCATGCTGATGCGAGGAGAGGTGAACTTCTTGATCCTCGATGAACCGACGAACCATCTGGATATTCAGAGCCGTGAGTGGATTGAGGAAGCGGTGGACGATTACAACGAGGCGCTCCTGTTTGTCTCGCACGACAGGTATTTTATTGAGCGTTTCGCAACTCGCATATGGGCGCTCGAAAATGGAACAATCACCGATTTTCGCGGCGGTTTTGACGAATACCGTGAATACCTGAAAAAGCAAAACGAACTAAATCAGAACTTTAAGTCGAAAGAAAACGTCAAAGAGGACAGCAGCAGGTCATTCAGGAAGAATCCTTCGGCCTATAACGAGAAACAGCTCCAGAAAACGGAGCGAGACATCGCGAGGCTTGAAGAGAGGCTTAAGGAAATCGAGCTGCTTTGTGAGGAAAACTCCTCGGATTTCCAGAAGCTCATGGAGCTCGATGTTCAGAAAGCTGAAACCCAAAAAGAACTGGACACGCTCTTAGCGAAGTGGGAGGCGCAATCCGAGCAAAGCTGCTCAGACTGAAAGGTTCGGTGACATGATAGAAAACAAAAAACATAAGGACAGGGTGTTCTGGGCAGTTGAAGTAGCGCTGTTTGCGGTATTTCTGATTCTCTCCTATTACGCCGTCGGCTACAAAACCATCGCGCATGCGCTTGCGGCGATAACAGTACTTGTTGCGCTATACAAGCTGATTTCGTATATCGCTAAGAAGCACGCCAAGGGTGCGAAGGCACTAAAGGTAGTTTTGACAACACTGGTGTGTTTTGGGCTTCTTCTCTTTGCGGCCATAGAAGTAATCGTCATAAGCTCTGCACATACGGATAAAAACCCCGAAGCACCGTATCTCATTGTTCTTGGAGCAGGCGTCAACGGTTCAGAGCCATCACTCTCACTGACGTACAGGCTGGAGGCGGCTAAGGACTACCTCGAAGCCTACCCCGAGACGAGGGTAATCGTTTCTGGCGGGCAAGGATCGGGGGAGGATATCTCCGAGGCCGAGTGTATGCGCCGCTGGCTGACCGATAATGGGATTCCCGAGGAGCGGATAATCATGGAGGATAAGTCCACCTCGACCTATGAGAACCTGAGGAACTCACTTGAAATTATCCACATGTTTAGCAACAACCCGACGGATAGGATTGCAGTGCTTTCTCAGGAATACCACCTTTACCGCGCTAAGTTCTATGCCCGAGAGCTGGGTGCGGACGTCGTCGGAGTCGCCGCTAGTACGGGAAACAAAGCGATGATGGTGAGCTATACCATGCGGGAAGCCTTTGGAGTTGCCTATATGTGGATTCTTGAGCAGTATTTAGGACATGCATAATAATAGCAGTAAAGGGGCTGTAGCAATACAGTCCGGAAAAAAACAGAGCCTAAGTGACTGTGAAAGCAGACACTTAGGCTCTGTTTTGATATAGCGCAAAGGGAAACAGCTGATTTTATTATTACATAGTGCCGCTCAATATGCGCCGATGGGGGGCATCAAATCAGGCAGAAAAAAGAGGTCGCTGTTTCTGTATTTAAAGAAAAATATCCTGAAAATTAAATTATCGCCCGTTGCGTAGCCCTTGAGAGCGGTCACGAAATCATCGAGTTCAATGCTCATCGCAGCGGCCGGAACCCTCTTCGATATTGCAACTACGTTCACGATTGATAGAATGCAGGCGTCGAACGCATAGCTAAGGTCGCGCTCGAGAGAGTACCCGATATCAAGATATTCGCATTTCGAGGTCTCGTTATACGCAATAAGTTCTTCAGTGCCGGAAAAGCTCTGAATGGGCGAGACTCCGTCCATGTCAAGGATTTCCAGACAGTTTTTGCGGAGATAGGTATCCAGCTCGATCTCGTAGGCCATATGCTGCTTCACTCCGCCCTGAAAATCTTCATTGTGGGCAAAGCAAAAGTAATCGCAGAGATAATGACACATTACGCCGAGCTGTTTTGAATACTCCGCGCCGACTCTACCGGAATTGATGACCGGACTACTCGAAAGCTCTGTCAGAATCTCCGAAGATTTGCGGGCACAGACCTTCCCGAAGTGGGGAGCAAACCACATCGCGGGAGTCTGATCGGGCATTATATTGCCGTAAACAAAGGCAGTACGATTTAGGAAAATACCGCGTTTTTGAAGCGAGGCATATAGAAGATGTGCCACTGCGAAGTGTGAGGTAGCTTTCATTATTCCTCCTGTTAAGTATAGCTGCTATAGTTTAAGTTCTACATCGATTGTAAAAGGCGGATTATATAGCATTTTTGTCTGCTTCGATAAAAAGGATAATGTCACAACAAGCTAGTTGTAACAGTTTCAACTTATTATGTCAAGCTTAATATTAGCTTAAATATTAGCGAATATCTACAAAAATAATATATTAATCAGCAAATATTCACGGATTTCACAGAATAAGGTCTTTGAATCCCAATGTTAATGAAAAGTTTACCTATTTACCATAATTAACATAGGATATTTATGGAAATACAGGAATATCCTGCACAAATCCAACTCAATTATAATTAAGAAAAACCATGGAAAAGACGTACCCGCAAAAGGATGGATGCATTAAGCTGCAAATATAGTTATGTAAACTGATGTTCTAGAAATTTAACAACATACCGCGTTCCCAATCAGAATATCTGCAAAATAATAGAAAAAAATTTTCCAAAATAATGGAACATATCTGCGGTTTATGCGTCTTACACAATCGGGATGAAAAAAGTTGTCATAAGAACATTATTAACTTAACGGATTGACAATATTTGCTGTGAGTGCTATATTGCAAGTGTACTATTACGAACAATACACTTAGCGTGTATGAATATAAGGAGAAATTGAATGAAAAAGAATTTTTATGGTTACAAGAGAGCCGCATCAGCACTACTGGCATTTGTAATGCTGGCGGGACTTCTGACTGCCTGCGGCGGTTCAAAAAAAGGAGGCGAAGCGGCGCTTTCCGAGTATGTATATGTCCCGCAATATACGAGCATACCCAAAGAAATTACGGATATATCTAATCCGTATCTTTATGGCGATACGATCTACTTCAGCGCGAATATGCCTGTCCATGCGGACGGCACTCCCGCGACGCAGGAAGAGGTCGATGCGATGTACGGTGGATACTCTAAGTACGAAGGAGCGACATCTTCAACAACGATTAAGGCTGCCGCGGCGGGAACTATTACAACCACTGCCGAAGCTGTAAACCAGCCCGTTCCGGAAGAGACCACTGCATCCGACATTACATACAAGAACTTCCTGTACTCGATGAAAAAGGACGGAACAGGCTTCCAGAAGTTGGCAGACTACACCCCGAAAGCGGTTTCAAGCGGAAACAACGAGGATTCGTATGCAAGCTTCGACAGGCTGATAGTCGATGAACAGGGGAACCTTTGGGTTTCCGAGAGCGTTTCAAAAACGATTTACAATCTGCCCGAAGGCTTCGATGAGAAAACAGGTGATAAGTGGCAGTATTACGCCGGTGAGGATAGACAGAGCTTCATCCGCAAGCTGTCCAATACCGGAGCGGAGCTTGGGAGCGTTGATCTGAGTCAGTACGTTGAGACACCGGAAGATACGGAAGAGAAATATCGGGGCAGCTTCTACATAAACGGTATGGTGGCCGACAAGGCAGGCAATGTCTATATTTCGGATGGAAGCAGCACTGTATATGTCCTCGGACCTGATGCGAGCTTTTTGTTCAAGATTACCGTGGACGGCTGGCTTTCCAGCCTGATGCTTATTAAGGACGGTACTGTCGGTGTCACGACAAACGCAAAGGATGCTGGTTCGGACGGATCCTATAGCATGACTCTGAAAATGATAGATGTGAGTACCAAGACCTGGGGCAAGGACTATACTGTTCCAAACAACGTCTATAACACAAGCGACGGCGGAGACAAATATGACTTCTGCTATTTGGACGGCTCTTCGCTCTTCGGTTACGATCTCGCGACTTCCACACATGAAAAGATACTCACCTGGCTCAACTGTGACATTGACAGCAATAATATCCGCTTCAGCACGGTTCAGGAAGATGGAAATGTCTTTGCTATATCTCAGGACTATAGCGACAGCGGCAACAACGCCTTTGAAATAATAACGCTGACCAAAACGCCGAGAAGCGAAGTGAAATCAAAGACAACGCTGACTTTGGCGACGATGTGGTTGGACTACAATCTTAAAAAGCAACTATTAAAGTTTAACAAAACCAATACCGATTTCAGAATTGAAATCACTGATTATTCCGAATTCAATACCGATGATGACTATAACGCCGGAATAACGAAGCTCAACACAGAAATTATTTCAGGCAACATCCCCGATATTATTGATATATCGAATCTACCGTATAAGCAGTACGCTGCCAAGGGCTTGCTTGAGGATTTATATCCGTACATAGAAAGTGATTCCGAACTGAGCCGTGACGATCTTACGCCGGGAATAATCAAAGCGATTGAGATCGACAGCAAGCTTTATACGCTCATATCAGGCTACAATGTAATGTCAATAATCGGCGCGTCCTCACTTGTCGGAACAGAGATGGGCTGGACAATGGATGAGATGCAGGATATAATTAACGCGCATCCAGAAGCTGACTGCCCCTTCGGCCAGTATATGACAAGGGACACTATACTTCAGTACCTTTGCATGCTTAATATGGAAAAATACATGAACTGGCAGACAGGCGAATGCAGCTTTAATTCCGACGACTTCAAAAAGATGCTCACCTTTGCAAAGAGTTTTCCTGAAAAATATGATGACCAGGATGGACGAAATTGGGTAGATCCCTCCACGCTGGTGCAGGACGGGCGTCAACTCTTCGATATATTCAATACAGGCGACTTTCAGACGTATCAATACTACAAAGCAATGTTCGGCGGAGAAATCACCTTTAAGGGCTTCCCATCAGACAGCAAGGGCGGGAGCGTAGCCATGATAAGCGGCGGTCTTGCAATGACGACTTCTTGTCAGAGCAAAGATGCTGCGTGGAAGTTCGTGCGCACACTTCTCTCCGAAGAATATCAGGAAAATCTCAACTGGGGATATCCGATCAGCCAGAAGGCCTTTGACAAAATGCTTGCCGAGGCCATGAAGCAGGAATATACCACAGATGAAAACGGAAATAAGGTTCCCGTTTCTAACGGTGGCATGAGCATGGGCGATGGACTTGTGGTCGATTTCTACGCGATTACCCAGGCGGAAGCAGATCAGATTAAGGCACTCATTGATTCCGTTGACCATACAGCAGTTTACGATGAGAGCCTCACTAGCATCATAACCGAAGAATCAGCATTTTTCTTCTCGGGCGAAAAGACAGCTGATCAGGTTGCGGATATTATTCAAAGTCGCATGACTATCTATATAAACGAACAGAGATAATATTTACGGCAAAACGGGCGGGGATTTCCCCGCCCGGCTGAAAAAGAGGAAGACGTGATGAGAAAGAAGTGGCGGCAGAAGTGGCAGAGGCTTGATGAACGCAAAAAGGACAATTTACGTGATCTTGCGTTTATTTCACCCAGCATAATGGGCGTTAGCGTCTTTTTCATCGTTCCGTTTTTTGTCATAGTCTATTACTCTCTAATTAATAACCCAATCCGGCACGAATTTGTTTTTCTAAATAATTTCATTGCGCTGTTTAAGAACTCTGCTTTTACGACAGCGGCAAAGAACACGGCGGTCTTTTCCTTGATTGCGGTGCCACTTGCCGTTGTTCTGTCGTTTTTACTCGCGCAGATGCTTGAAAGCCGTATCCCGCTGAAAAGTCAGTTTCGCACCTTTTTCCTCAGCCCGATGATGGTGCCTGTCGCGTCTGTTGTTCTTATTTGGCAGGTCCTTTTTTCAAACAACGGTACACTTAATGACTTTCTTTCACTGTTCGGAATGGAAAAAATAGACTGGCTCAAGTCCCAGTACGCACAGGTTGTCGTAGTTACGCTTTTTCTGTGGAAAAATCTAGGCTACAATATGATTCTGTTTATGGCTGCTCTCAACAACATACCAAAAGAGCTTATTGAAGTCGCGGATATGGATGGGGCGTCACCGTTGTTTAAGTTCAAGAACATTATAGTGCGTTACCTTTCGCCAACTATCCTTTTCGTCACAATACTTTCGCTCATAAATTCGTTTAAGGTCTTTCGCGAGGTTTATCTGCTCACAGGAGAATACCCCGTCGAAAGCTTATATATGCTGCAACACTTCATGAACAACACATTCAAGGCTCTCGACTATCAGAAGCTGTCCGCGGCGGCAGTGCTCATGGCCTTAGTCATGGTTGTCATCATCGCTCTGCTCTTCGTCTTTGAGGACAAGCTCGGAAAGGATGTGGAGGGATGAAAAAGAAGCACTATTTTGGCAGAGGCGTTCTAACTTTGATCGCGGCATTTTTTGCCATAGCCTTTCTGCTGCCGACCGTACTGACAATTTCGAATTCCTTCATGTCGCAGTCTGAAATTTCCGCAAACTACGGAGCGGTTTTTGAAAACGCTACAAGTTCAACAAAAACCTACATATCGGATAAAGTAAATCTTAAATTCATCCCTGATAAAGTGACCTTCAGCCAGTACGCAACGGCGCTCATCAAGAGTCCGGATTACCTTCTCAAGTTTTGGAACTCGGTATTTCTTGTAATTCCCATTGTCCTGTTACAGGTCGTAGTTGCGGCTCTGGCGGCCTACAGCTTCACCCGATACCGAGGCAAGGTCAAAAACTTTCTTTTCTTTTTCTACGTCATATTGATGCTGATGCCTTATCAGGTGACTCTTGTTCCAAACTATCTTGTTTCCGACTGGCTTGGTATTATTAACACGCGCTGGTCGATAATCATGCCCGGTTCCTTCGCTCCGTTCAGCGTGTTCCTCCTCACAAAATTCATGCGGCGCATTCCAAATTCGCTAATCGAAGCCGCAAAGCTAGACGGGGCGGGCGAGTGGATGATATTCACGAAAATCTGCCTGCCGCAATGCAGAAGCGCGTTGTATTCGATCGCAATTCTGGTTTTCATTGATTACTGGAACATGGTCGAGCAGGCGATAATCCTGCTGCCAGATACCGAAAAACAGCCACTATCCGTATTCCTGTCGACGATAAATTCGAAAGAAGTCGGACTTGCCTTCGCGGTTGCAACGATCTATATGATACCGTCACTGCTCCTTTTCTTGCATGGTGAGGAAGCCCTAGTTGAGGGTATCACGCACTCCGGCTCCGTTAAGGGTTAGGCAAGGTGAAACTAATGATACAAATATTATGTAAACCACTCGAAAGGACATCAAGCTATGACAGAACAGAAAGTTAAGAAGCGCGGATGGGTCAAGAATGCTGCCATAATATTTCTAGCGGTCATGCTTGTATTGACCTTCTTTTCCAATACGATAATGAAGCACTCACTCCCCGAAGTTGCGGCTCAGTATGTCCAGTCCGGCTCAATAAGCGCAAAAATCCGCGGAACGGGCACAGTTGCTGCAAATGAAAGCTACGAGGTCAAAAGCGAACAGTCCCGCGAGGTTCTCTCCGTTCCCGTGAAGGTGGGGGACAAGGTAAGTGTGGGTGACATACTGTTGCACTACTCGGAAGGCGACAGTACGCAGGTCAAGGAGATAGAGGCGGCGCTGGACGCGCTTGTTCTAGAATATAAAAAGTCGCTGATTAACGCCAGTGCCAGCGGCGATTATGCGGCTGAAAAGCGCGCAATCGAGCTGGCGCAGAAGGCGCTGGACAAGGCCAAGGCAGATAAATCGGCAAACGCCGTCACGGCCCAGCAGCTTACGGACGCCAAGGCTGCAGTAAAAAAGGCAGAGGCTGAGCTTGAGGCACAGAATGACAAGGTGACGGAGTTGACTGATCGGTTTAGTAAGCTCACGGAGGGCAACGACAATTCCTCAGAGATTGATGTTAAGTCCGCGCAGATTTCAGCGGCCAAATCTTTACTAAACAATATGAAGAGCCTATCATTTAAAGCTGGGTATGATAACATTACGGAATGGGCACAGGCATGGATGGAAATCGATAAAGGGAAGGCAGGCACTTTGGAAGACTACAAGGCAGCTCTGGCACAGTTGCTGGCACCCTGCATCAACAGCGACGGGTCACTCTTGACCGAGCCTACGGTGTTGGCAGGGACGCGCCCGGCAGACTTGGAGTATAACCCTCAAACCATCAGAGGCATCGTTGACGCCTATACAGTTATCAGCACGCAGGAGCAGAAAATTGCGCTTCTGGAGACCGAGCTAAATTCCCTCTATGTCAGCGACGGCGGCGGAAGCTGGGACTACCAAACCGTTAAACAGCAGCTCAAGGAGGCCAAGGAGAAGCAGAAGACTCTGGATACTGCCAAAAAGGACGCCGATGACAGGCTGGCAGAAATGGAGAAGATGAAAACCGACTTTGAAACCGCCGACAAGGCGGTGGACGCCGGACAGACAACATATGAGGAAGCACTGTACGCACTGGAGAAGGCTCAGAAGGACAGCGGCAAGCAGCAGGCGCTTGACGAGCTTAATATGGAGGCACAGCGCAAGCAAATCGATGACAAAAAAGAGGAGCTGGACAGCCTTAAGGGCGGCGGAGAAGGCTCCGATGTTAAAAGCAAGGTCAACGGCATTGTTGCAACAATAAATGTGTCTGCCGGCAAAACAGCTGAGGCTAATGCGGTGCTCATGACAGTCGAAGTTCCGGATATGGGCTACGGACTCAGCTTCTCTGTAACAACAGCTCAGAGCAAAAAGGTTGCGCTGGGCGACGCTGCGGAGGTCACTAATTACTGGTACTCCGAGCCGCTTACAGCGACCTTAGTCGGAATTAAGTCCGACCCGCAGAACCCGGGGACTAATAAAATACTCAACTTTAAGCTGCAGGGCGAGGTTGAAAGCGGAGCTCAACTCAGTATAGCGCTCGGTGAGCGAGGCGGAAACTATGAAACAATAGTCCCGAATAGCTCGATACGTTCGGACAGCAACGGCAAATTTGTCCTTGTAGTTGTTTCCAAAAACAGTGCTCTTGGAAACAGATATAAAGCAACGCGTATTGATGTTCAGGTGCTCGCATCGGACGATGTAAACAGCGCGGTTTCCGGCGGGCTTACCACGAGCGATTTCGTTATTACGACTTCGACAAAACCAATTGAGCCGGGTACCTTGGTGCGTCTGGCGGACGATACATAACAGAGAATAAAAAAGAGGAGGGGTGGGGATGAAAAACAAAAAGAGAATACTGCTGTTTGCTATAAACGCCCTGCTTCTCATCCTAATCGTAGTCTGCCTATTAAAAATCAACAGCTACAGTAGTATGCTTCTCTCCCAGCAGGCTTCGGGCTACTGGGCGGGAGATAGCGAAGAGCGCTTTTCGCAGGTATCCTGCTTTTTCCCGGTGAATATGCTTACAAATCCCGACTCAATCAAGGCCTTCAGAAAAACCATTGACAGCAAGCTCATCGAGGCTGGTATTGAGCCGAAAGAAGACGAGGAATACTGGACGGACTGCTACTCGGCTACGGACAGCCTTACGGTCAAAGGTGATAGAAATTCATCGGAGGCAACGGTAATCGGTGTCGGCGGAGACTTCTTCCTGTTCCATCCCTACGAGCTCTTATCGGGCAGCTACCTCAGCGAAGATGATCTGATGAAAGACAGGGTAATCCTGGATTATGAGCTCGCGTGGAAGCTCTTCGGCGGTGAGCAGCTTGCGGGAATGACGGTCACGATAGACAACAAGCCGTATTACGTGGCGGGTGTTGTTCGCAGGGAAACGGACAAGTTTTCGGATAAGGCTTTTTCGGGCGAGCCCGTGATGTTCATACCATATGAAACGCTTTCCTCACTGAAAGAGGGAACAGGGATAAACGCTTATGAAATTGCGATGCCCGACCCGATATCAAATTTTGCGAAGACTTTTGTTAATGAAAGCTTCAAGACCGCGAATGGCGTCGTAGTCGAAAACAGCACACGCTACAGTTTTTTGAGTATTTTCAAGATATTCAAGGATTTCGGAGACCGCTCGATCTATAACAGCGGCATAATATATTCCTATTGGGAGAATGCCGCAAGAGTTTCGGAAGTCTATGTTGCGCGGCTTTATTTGTTCGTCCTTCTCCTAGTCCTGTTCCCGCTTATATGTTTAATTGTTTTAATTGTCAGGCTCACAAAGCACCTCATAATGAAGGCGAAAATTCTGAAATTCCAGGTTACTGACGCATGGGACGACAGATATGCGCGCGAAGCTACGTGGAAGGAACGCAGAGCACAAAAACGCATCTCGAAAAACCTTCAGAAGCACGAACGTAATCAGAAGCCGAAAGAGAACCCGATAAGGAACCTGAAAAAGATTCCGAAAAAGGCTCCGGCTAAGGTACAAAAAGTTTTACCCGATAAAACGGCAAACTCTCTTGAAAAAGAGATTGTTCCGGACATCGAAAGCATAGTCCGCGAGATTATGGAGGAAATGCATAATCCCGATAATAAGCCTTAAAACAAATAAGACGCAGGTACACGTCTCGTACCTGCGTCTTATTTGTTTTGTTGCCGGACATCATAGTGTGTGCTTGCTGTTACCTGAGCCCGAGAGCTGCTATGTGCTCGCGTGCTAGCGCACTTACACCGTCGAAGTCAACATTGGGGTTAAAGATGCTCTCGATGCGGTCGTGTACGCTTTTAGCTTCACCAAGCGCCGAATAAGCCTCGCTTATCAGCGAATCCTTCATTTTTTCGCAACGGCGCAGCTCGGCTCTATAATTCTTTAGTCGTCCGCTGTCGGTCAGCGTATCAAGCCTAATATGCCGAGCTTCGGGAATATCGCCGAGAGCGGAGCCGGAGCTAAGAAAAGAAAGCTTTAGGGAGGGAACTAGCACGGCCTCGATCGCTTCGGGAACCAAAGGATCCGGACATATGATTACGTCGTGTCCTGAATCCTGCGCCGCCTGAACGATGCGCAGCAAGGCGGGAGAGGCCAGACGCAGCCTGTTTTCGAAAATATAGAAGCGATCACAGAGCTCGGTAATGGTTTCAGGGAAGGATACCGGGCCCTGACAGGTCAACGCGCTGAGAAAGCGATATGTTATTTTACCCTTTTCTTTGCGGCGTTTCCCGAATTCACGAAGGGCGATACCGCTTGCCCTTTTTTCGGCGGCCTCCGTTTCCGAAGCTGTTTTAAACCCGTCCTGCCAGCCTGTTTGAAGCTGTCCTGCGGCAGAAAGCAGGGAGTAGGCTTTTTTGTAATAGGCGGAACAGGAACGAAAAAGCTCCGTTAGTTCCGTTTTGTATTCCGAGATGGCACTGTAGTCATAAAATGTTCCGAGATTAATATAAGCGGAATCTACGGCGGCCATATGAGTATCTGCAACGTGCGGAGCAGTGCCGTCCGTATATGCTGTCTTCAGTTCGGGGATATAAATGCCGTCGAGCGATGAGGGATCGCCCGAGCATACGGCGTATTCAACGTATAGGCCCGCTTTTTCAGCTGCGCTGCCGATCATCTTCATGAAGCTTGATTTCCCGCAGCCCGGACCGCCTTTGATTATCCAGAGAAAAGTCCCGTTTGATAAGGATACGAAGCTGTCGTAAAAAGAATAGAAGCCGCGGCAGGTATTGCCTCCAAGGAAATATCGCAAAATGCGTTGGTCATTCATATTGTTTTCAGTCCCTTCCACAGCGTGAGAATACTGTTTATTCTCTACACATTATGCGGGGACGGATACTTTTGACCGCCGTTTCGGGAACGTTTTAGGCTATTCCGTAAATGTTTTCTTGAGGTTGTTATTCCGCCTCGCGCAGACGCTCGACAATGCTTTGAGTGTCAGTTGAACGATATGCAACCAGAGGGATAACAAAACCCAGAACGGCCAGAATTGGCAAGGAGACTGCAAGGGGCCAAAAAACAAAGCTAAAGCTCATAAACCAAAGCTGCGCGCATATTGCACGAACAATTACCAGTGAACAGACAATGCCAAAAATAATAACGGCAAGCCCGGTAAAGAGCGCATAATACAGTCCCTCGCAGCAGAGCATTTGCCGAAGCTGCTTTCGGGTCATGCCTATGCTTTGGAGCATGGCAAACTCACGCCTGCGGGTAATAATGCTTGTAAGAACTGCGTTAACAAAGTTTAGCACACCGATGATTCCGATGATGATGCCCAGAGCGCCGCCGATATAGAGAACCGTGTCGCGCAAACCCTCGAATGAGGTCTCGGATTTCGCCTTTGAATCGAAGTTCATCAAAGGCTCCACGCTATCTGTGTATTTCTCAAGGAAATTCTCAACCTGTGTACTGTAGCCGTCCTTGACATTAAAAGCATAGCTCATCACGGCGGGCGAGGACAGGAGTGGCTTGTAAACCTCGGCAGGCAGATAAAAGTTGTATTCCCAACCGGTACGGTCGCTGCAGGTATAGTGCTTTATGGCTACATGGCCTAATACAGTGTATTCCTGTGTCGTATACTCTCTGTCCGCAAACGCATCGGAGGTTCCCTTATAGTTGTGAAGAGTGACGGTCTCACCGTTTTTAAAGTGAGCGGTGTCCCATTCGGGCTTGCTGTTGTCGTCAAGCCGGACACCCTCAAGGATGTATTTGCCGCTTTTCAGCTTTTCAAGGTCGAACTCACCGTCGAGCAGCTTCAGTCGCTGCATAGGAAGATCCTCCAGCCCATAGACTGCACAGAAAGGATCCCCATTCGAATCGGTATTATATTGCAAGTTGAAATCAGTATCGTTTGCTGTAAATAGCTCGGTTCTGCCTCCGAAAATACGTCCGCCGTCTTCAAAGCCTTCAAGCCCCTGCACTGTTTCTATTAACTGTTCCGAAAGCTCGTTTTCAGGCCCGACGAAGTCGTTGTTGAAATAGTCCGCGTGGGCGATGAGAAAGTCGGTGTCGTTAAAGGTCGACAGATACTTATCCATGTCGATGCTTTGTGAAAGGGTTACAATGACATTCATGAGTATCAGACTGAGGGCAAGGCTTATTACCACCAGAACCGTGCGTTTTTTGTTTCGACTCATGTTTGCGCCCGCCATTTGTGAAACCTTCGCGCCTTTTGTGCTTCTAAGCTGTTTGAAGCTTCCTGCGTCGTCACAGCCGGTGAAACGAACAGCCTCAACAGGAGAAACCGAAGCAGCGACTCTGCCGGGCTTTAAGGTGCTTATGAAAACCGTAATCAAAGCAAACAGCGCAGCTCCGACGAATATCAGCGGGTCTGGAGAAACAGAAACGGCGCTTCCCGCGAAATTGGAGTTGCTAATAAGCAACGGTACAAGTGCCTTGCCGCAGAAGAAGCCGAGCAAAAGACCAATGGGTATGCCTATTGCGGACAACACAAGCGCCTGCCGACGAATTATCCGGCGGATTTGTTTTCCTGTTGTACCGATGGTTTTAAGCAGTCCATAGAAGCGGATGTCTTGTATAACCGAAATCTGAAAAATGTTGTAAATTATGAGATAGCCTGTAAAAATGATAAGTAAAAGTCCAGATACAAGTATAACAGCCGTCTGAGCGTCCATACCGAAATTTGTTGATAAGTATGACCAGTTAACATTGCTTGAGATATAATTCGGGCTATCCTCGTTGGAAGAAAAGCCGCTGTCTGTAATTACTGATTCAAGCTTACTCTCCAAATTGAGACTGTTATTGAACATCATGTAGGCGCAAATTACGCCTGTCATTGAGTTGTCGGTGTAAAAGGTATTTTCGAGTTCCTCTATATGGGCGTCAACATAAGCGCGAGAGCTGAAAAACTGACCAATGTTAAATACGGGATCGCTTTCCCACCAGCCGCAGAGGACGAATTCACGAGTTATCATTTCACCCCTGATATTCAGCTCAAGCGTTATCGGAGAGCCTAATTCGAGCGGAACACCGAGAAGCTCGAGTGTCTTTGTGTCGGCAATTACTTCATTTTCCGCTTCGGGACGGTGACCTGTTGTCGGATCGCAGAATCCAAGCTTAAACCCGACATCATCATAATACCAGAACTCAGCGCGTCTTTTTATTAGCTCTTCATTCTCAACACTGTCACAAAGTGTTCGGTTATAGGCAATTTCCTTAATAAGCGGATGGTCTTTCACAGTGTCAAACTGCTCGTCCGTTATGTACTTTAAAACTGCGTGTCCATCACCGCCCGCCTGTCGCATGGTTGCCTGTTGAAGGCTCTCAACAGTACCCATGCCCATTGTGAAAAGGCTGGTGAAAAGCAGGGCAGTCAGGGAAATTGCGATTATCGCAATTACATTTCGTGTTCGGTTTGCTTTAAAGCTTTTATTTGCAAGGTTTGAAATTGCTTTTTTATTGCCGACCTTAATCATTTTTGCTCACCGCCCCACCTACGATTTTTCCGTCCTCGATACGGACGATGCGGTCGGCAAGCTGAGCAATCTCCTCGTTATGGGTAATCATTACAATAGTTTGACTGAACTTTTGACTTGTAATTTTGAGAAGCCCAAGAACGTCCTGACTGGTTCGGCTGTCAAGGTTTCCGGTCGGCTCGTCCGCGAGAATTATCGCGGGCTTCGAGGCCAGAGCGCGGGCTATCGCGACGCGCTGCTGCTGACCACCGGAAAGATTGTTCGGCAGATTTCGTAGCTTGGATTCAAGCCCTAAAGTTTTCATGATTTTATCCACATATTCGGCGTCCGGCTCCTTACCGTCGAGCTGTATGGGCAAGACGATATTTTCATAGACATTAAGCACCGGAACAAGATTATAGTTCTGAAAAACAAACCCAATCTTGCGGCGGCGGAAAATCGTGAGTTCCTCGTCCTTGAGAGTGAAGATATCTTTTCCATCGACCGTAACGCTGCCGTCGGTTGGCCTGTCCAGCCCTCCGAGCATATGCAGAAGCGTCGATTTACCGCTTCCCGAGGTGCCGACGATTGCGACGAATTCACCGCTTTGTATTTGCAGATTGACTCCGTCCAGTGCGTGGACGGCCGTTTCACCGGTTCCATATATTTTTTTAAGTTCGTGCGTTTCAAGTATTGTCATTTGTAAACCTCCAAAGTTAAGTCCGTATTGCAGGAATATTTCCAACAATACGGACTATATCATATGAATATTACGACGTTCTTTCAGCTTAGGGGAGAATTATAACAGTTTTGAAAGATTTCACGCTTCCCTCGGGAGATGTATGGAAAAAACGGAGCCTTCGTCCTTAACGGAGGATACCCTGATATAACCGCCTTCACCAGAAACAATCTCGCGTGCGAGATAGAGCCCGATCCCGACACCTTCGCTTTCGGCGACTTTCGGACTGCGATAGAATCTTGAAAATATCTTCGTATGTTCGTCCTCGGAGATTCCGATGCCGTTGTCTTTAATATCAATTCGGCAAAACAATTCAAACGCTGTAGCGGAAATCTCTATCGAACCTCCGCAGGGCGTATACTTCACGGCGTTGTCTAAAATGTTATAGACTGCCTCCGCCGTCCATTTTGGGTCAAAGCATGCCTTTTCAGTGGTTTCACAGACCTTTACGGTGATGTTCTTCGCCTTCGCTTTCGGTGAAATCTGAGACGTAACGGTGCTTAGCAGGGAAGCGACATCAGATTGTTTCGGGTTAAGAGAGATTATGCCTGTTTCGAGTCTTGAAACCTTTACGAGCGACTCAATAAGAAAGCTCAACTTCTGCGCCTGCTCGGACAGGTTCGAGACGTACTGAGAGCTTTCTTCTGATAAGTCCTGTTCGCCAAGGAGCTGCGTATATAAAAGGATGTTCGAAACGGGTGTTTTAGTCTGATGTGAAATGTCGGCAATCAGTTCTTTTATCTTGTCCTTTTCCGCAGAAAGATTTTTGGAGGAAACGGAGCAGGAATTTAGATACTGGGCGAGCTTTGACTCGACCGAGGACAGCAGACTTTCGTCAAAAACACTCTCCGAAAAGTTGCCCAAAATCGCGTCGTCAATCATCTTAGAAGCGCATTTAAGCGTACTTTTAGTTTTACGACGGTAATAAAACACGGAGCAAACTGCGATAACCGCGGTGCATAGCGCAAAAGAAAGGCAAATGTAATCAAAAGTGCCCATTCTAATTCACCGCCCAGGTATAGCCGATGCCGTAAATGGTTTTTATGTAAACCGGTTTTGAAGAATTATCCTCCAGTTTATCGCGAAGGCGCTTTACGGTAACGGAAAGCGCATTTTCGTCCACGAATTCCGCTCCGTCCGTCCATATTCTGTCAACAAGCATTGCACGCTCAAGCGTGCGGCCCTTGTTCTCAACTAGCATTTTAAGTAGCTTCTGCTCTGTCTTGCTGAGCTCTAAAGGCTGCCCATTTTTATAGTATTCCAGCCTGTCGAAATCAAAGACGCAGCCACTTAGCTCAAGTTTGCCTGATTTGCGCTCCGATGCCTTGCGGAGCTGAGAATTGACCTTTGCACGCAGTACGGCAAGACTGAAGGGCTTTGTGATATAGTCGTCAGCGCCGCTTTCAAGCCCTGTGACAATGTCCGTTTCAAGGTCGTTAGCAGTCAAGATAATGACAGGCGCAAGCCCCTTAAGGTTATAAAGCAGATCAAGCCCGTTGCCGTCGGGAAGATTCAGGTCGAGCAGGAAAAGATCAAAGCTAATCTTCGCTATCTCCTGCTTTGCGCTCTTTATAGAGTGGCAGGAAAGCGGAATGATGTCGTCGCTCTTTAGGGCTATGCATATGCCCGTAGCAAGCGCCCTGTCGTCCTCAACAATCAAAATATTTTTCAAAGCCGCGCCTCCCAACGAAAAATGATAGGATAGCTATTTCGGCTATCCTATCACAAAATCAGCTTAAAATCAATTTCATAGTTCTACGGTTCCGTTATATACGAGGCTTGCATTACCCGTTAGATATACTGCGTCGTCCGTGTAGTTAACGATAAGCTCACCGCCGCGAACCTTGACTGTGACGTCCACACCCTTTTCACAGAAGCCGTTTTCGACCGCCGCAACGACCGCCGCGCACGCACCCGTGCCGCAGGCGAGAGTCTCGCCGTTCCCGCGCTCCCAGACACGCATTTTCAGCGTGTTGCCGTTTACGACGCGGACAAATTCTGTGTTGATGCGTTCGGGGAACAACGGGTCGTTTTCAAAGAGGGGCCCTGATTCCGCAACATTCACGCGGTCAACCCTGTCGACGAAAACGACGCAGTGCGGATTGCCCATGTTGACGCAGCTTATCGCATATTCGCCGTCGGCGACCTTGACTTTTCGGTTTATGACCTTATCTCCTGAGAGCTTAACGGGTATCGACAAGGGTGCAAGCTCGGCGCGTCCCATATTGACGCGAACGGAGCGGACTTCACCGCCGAAGGAATAGAGCGAGAGCTCTTTTATGCCGCTCTCGGTCTCAACGGTCATTTCCATTTTAGGAACGAGGCCGCGATCATGTAGATATTTTCCGACACAGCGCATGCAGTTGCCTGCCATGCCGCTTTCTGAGCCGTCCGCGTTGAAGATGCGCATCTTTGCGTCCGCAACGTCGGAGTGTTCAATAAGCACTACTCCTGTGCCGCCTATACCGAAGTGACGGTCGGCGAGTGAGGTGCTGAGCGACTCGGGGCAGGATATAGAGCCGTCAAAATTTTCGAAGAAAATGTAATCATCGCCGCTGCCCTGCATTTTCGCAAAAGGAAGTACCTCGCGCGCGGTACGCATATGCGCGATATCGACGAGCTCAGTGTTGTGCTCATTATAGCGGCTCGAGAGCATGTCCGCAAGCGCGTTCGCGGTGTCGAGGGAAGTCAGGCAGGGGATAGAGAGCTGGAGCGCGCGGCGATTGATGCGTATATAGTCGTTTACATAGTTCGGCTCAGTCGTTCCCGTCATGATAAGGTAGGAGATTTTTCCGTCCTCGAGAAGGGTAAGGGCGTTTGTTTCGTCACATAGCTTTCCGACGATAGTGACGTCGGCTCCTAGACGCTCAATCTCGTGTGCGTTGCCCTCAGTTGCGTAGAGCTTGAAGCCAAGCTCATCAAACTTCCGCGCAAGGTCAATGACTTCAAACCTGTCCTGCTTGTTGACGCTTATAAAGACGCCCTTGTCGCCGTTCTTAGAGTGTGAGTCGAGGTGAAAGCCCGCCGACAGAAGCCCCTTGAAGAGCGCTTCCTCAAGCGTTTTGCCGATGCCCAGCACCTCGCCCGTGGACTTCATTTCCGGACTCAGCGAGGAATTCACGCCCAGCAACTTTTCAAAGGAGAAAACCGGAACCTTGACCGTCACATAGGGCGGCTGCTTATACAGGCCTTTACCGTAAGGCAGGTTTTTTAGACTCTCGCCGACCATCAGGCGAGTTGCAATATCAACCATCGGCAGGCCCGTGACCTTGCTAATATACGGAATAGTACGCGACGCGCGGGGGTTAACCTCAATGACGTACAGCTCACCGCCGTATATGAGATACTGAATGTTAACGAGTCCGCGAGTACCCATCGAAAGAGCGAGTTTTGCCGAGACATCTATTATATTCGCGAGCATCCTGTCGCCGATGTTATAGGGAGGATAGACCGCAATGCTGTCGCCGCTGTGAATTCCGGCTCGCTCAATGTGCTGCATAATGCCCGGTATCAGAACGTCCTCACCGTCACAGATTATGTCAACCTCAAGCTCTGTACCCATCATGTATTTATCGACCAGAACAGGGTTGTCGATGCCCTGTGTGAGGATAATGTTCATGTATTGGCTCACGTTTTCGTCAGTGTAGGCGATGGTCATGTTTTGACCGCCGATGACATAGGAGGGACGCAGTAAAACGGGGTAGCCGAGGATTGAAGCGGCAGAAAGTGCTTCGTCCAGAGTGACGGCGCTGAGCCCCTTTGGCCGACGGATATTGAAGCTTTCTAAGAGCGCCTCGAAGCGGGAGCGATCCTCCGCAAGGTCGATGCTCTCCGCCGAAGTTCCGAGAATTTTGATGCCTGCGGCGCTTAGCGAGTGGGTGAGGTTGATTGCTGTCTGTCCGCCGAAGGCGACTACAACACCGAAGGGCTTTTCAACGTCTACAACGTGCATAACGTCTTCAAAGGTCAGGGGCTCGAAATAAAGCCTGTCAGCAGTGTCAAAGTCAGTTGAAACGGTCTCGGGGTTGTTGTTGATGATGATAACCTCAAACCCCAGCTCTTTTAACGTTTTCACGCAGTGGACGGAGCTGTAGTCGAACTCGATGCCCTGACCGATGCGGATGGGGCCGCTGCCCAGAACAATGATACGCTCCTTGACTCCCTTGATGAAAGGACGAGCCTCACAATGCGCGTCACAGCCCGAATAGAAGTAGGGCGTTTCCGCCGCGAATTCAGCAGCGCAGGTATCGACCATTTTGTAGGAGAGCTTCATGGGCATGCCGACCTTGCCGCCGGATATTCGTTCGAGCGACTTGTCTGTGTAGCCGTAGTATTTGCCTTGTTTGTAGCTTTCTGTGGACAGACCCTTTTCGGATATCCCATTCTCAAAATCCGCAAGATTTTTGAGCTTATGCAAGAACCACGGGTCGATTTTCGTAATTTCGTTTATCATCTCGACGCTAACACCCTGCTTTAGTGCGGTGAAAACCGTAAAGAGACGCCTGTCGTCAACCTTGTGTAGTTCGGAAATTATGTCAACCGTAATCGGCTGTTTTGGGTTAAGCGTGTCGAGACCCAGTTCAGCGCCGCGAACAGCTTTCATGATTGCCGCTTCGAAGCATGAGGCAATCGCCATAACTTCGCCGGTCGCCTTCATCTGCGTGCCGAGAGTGCGGTCGGCAACTATGAACTTGTCAAAGGGCCACTTAGGTAGCTTGCAGACAACATAGTCAACAGTCGGCTCAAAGCAGGCGCTCGTTTTGCCGGTAACATCGTTTCGGATTTCATCGAGCGTGTAGCCAAGGGCGATTTTCGCCGCGACCTTGGCTATCGGATAACCCGTAGCCTTACTGGCTAGGGCTGAGGAGCGGGAAACGCGGGGATTGACCTCGATTACGGTATATTCAAAGCTGTGGGGGTTGAGCGCGAACTGGCAGTTACACCCGCCCTCAATGCCAAGCTCGGTTATAATGTCGAGTGAAGCCGAGCGGAGCATCTGATACTCTCTGTCGGAGAGCGTCATCGCGGGCGCGACAACGATGCTGTCACCCGTGTGGACGCCGACGGGGTCAAAATTCTCCATCGAGCAGACCGCTATGACGTTGCCGGCGCTGTCTCGCAGAACCTCGAACTCGATTTCCTTCCAGCCCGCGATGTAGCGCTCGACGAGTATCTGAGTAATTGGGGAGAGCATAAGCCCGTTGCGAGCGAATATTCTTAGCTCTTCCTCGTTAAAGGCAACGCCGCCGCCACCACCGCCCAGGGTAAACGCGGGGCGGACGATTACAGGATAGCCGATCTCGCTTGCAATCGCAAGTGAGCGGTCAAGGTCGTTTGCCACATCCGAGGGAATGATGGGCTGACCGATTTTGAGCATAGTATCGCGAAAAAGCTGCCTATCCTCTGCCTTGTCGATAGCTTCCGCCGAGGTGCCGAGAAGCCTCACGCCCACTTTGTCGAGATAGCCTTCACGGCTGAGCTGCATGGCGATTGTGAGCCCCGTCTGACCGCCCAGCGATGCCAAAATGCTGTCCGGATGCTCTTTTTCGATAATGCGCTTTACTGTTTCGCAGGTGAGCGGCTCAAGATAAATTTCGTTAGCAAGCGAGGTGTCCGTCATAATCGTCGCGGGGTTTGAATTAACAAGTACAACATTTAGCCCCGCCTCCTTGAGAACGCGGCAGGCCTGATTTCCTGCGTAGTCAAATTCTGCCGCCTGACCTATGACTATGGGGCCGGAGCCGATGACAAGTACTTTTTTGATTGATTTATCAGCAGGCATTATTTTGTACCTCCGTCCATAAGGTCAAGGAACTTTCGAAAAGCGAAGCGCATATCCCGTGGGCCGCAGTGCGCCTCAGGGTGAAACTGGAGCGAGAACGCTTTCAGCTCGAGATAGTCAAGCCCTTCGCAGGTGTTGTCATTCAGGTTTACATAACTCAGCTCTGCAATGCCGGCTTCAAGGCTGTCCGAAATGACTGCGTAGCCGTGGTTTTGCGAAGTTATGTAAACCCGCCCGGTTTCCAAATTTTTGACCGGCTGATTGCCGCCGCGATGTCCATAACGCAGCTTTTCGGTTTTTCCACCTGCCGCGAGTGCGAGGAGCTGATGCCCGAGGCAGATTCCGAAAATTGGAACTTTTCCGAGTAGCTCTTTGATTTCAGTGATGCAATCGACGTTTTCTGCAGGGTCACCTGCGCCGTTAGAAAGCATTACCCCGTCAGGCTTCATGGCAAGTATCTCTGAGGCTTTCGTATTATAAGGAAACACCGTGACCTTGCAGCCAAGTTCTGCAAGCTCACGGATGATGTTCCTTTTTGCGCCATAATCGATGAGAGCGACATTGTATTTCACTTCACCCTTCGGTGCAACAATATAGGGGCTTTTGGTGCTCGTTTCGGAAACGACACCGGTGACCGTGTAGCTTTTCACTATTTCGGGCACGTCTTCGGGCCTCGTTTTCGTTATAAGAGCGTTCATAACGCCCGTTTCGCGGATAATCTGAGTTATTTCGCGCGTATCCAACCCGCAAATGCCGACGACTCCCTGATGTTTTAGGAAGGCGTCGATAGTTTCCTCACTGCGGAAATTCGAGGGCGTTTTGCACCAATTGCGGACGACCACGCCCTTTGCGTGGCACTTCCAGCTCTCGTAATCTTCGTGGATGATACCATAGTTTCCCATCTCAGGGAAAGTATGCAGGATAATTTGACCGGCATAGCTAGGATCGGTCAGCGTTTCGACGTAGCCGACGACGCCTGTTGTAAAAACAAGCTCGCCGACTACATCGCCTTCGGCTCCGAAGGAGTCACCCTCAAAGACCCGACCATTTTCGAGAATCAAATAAATTTTACTCATATACTCAATTATTTCCGAGGAGTTTGACTAAAACAGCCTTCTGGGCATGGAGTCTGTTTTCTGCTTCGTCAAACAACTCAATTGCGTGGGCTTCAAATACCTTTTCCGTAATTTCCTCACCGCGGTGGGCGGGCAGGCAGTGCTGAACAATCGCGTCCGGCTTTGCGAGCGCCATGACCTCGTCATTTATCTGGAAGCGCTGGAAGACAGTACAGCGGCTTTCGAATTCGTCCTCCTGACCCATAGACGCCCAGACGTCAGTGTAGATGACATCCGCATCCTTCGCGGCGAGGAGAACGTCGCTTGTGCAGAGAAAATCGCCGTTTTCAGCCGCCCATTTCATTAGGGCTTCATCCGGCTTATAGTTTTCGGGGCAGGCAATCGCAACGGACATGCCCATCTTGATGCAGCCAACCATAAGAGAGTTTGCCATGTTGTTGCCGTCGCCGATGAAGCAAAGCTTAAGACCTTTGAAAGAGTGCTTGTATTCGCGGATGGTCATAAGGTCAGCTAGAACCTGGCAGGGATGGGCGTAATCAGTAAGTCCGTTAATGATAGGAATTGATCCGTACTCGGCAAGAGCCTCGACCTCGGACTGCTCAAAGGTGCGTATCATAATGCCGTCCAGATAGCGGGAGAGTACGCGGGCGGTGTCCTTAATCGGTTCTCCGCGCCCGATTTGCAGGTCGCGTGAGGAGAGAAAAAGAGCGTTTCCGCCTAGCTGGTACATCCCAACCTCAAAGCTTACTCTTGTACGGGTCGAGCTTTTCTGAAAAATCATTCCCAAGGTTTTTCCTTTGAGGTGGTGGTGTTCGATGCCGTTTTTATGCTCATATTTTAGCTGATCGGCAAGATTAAGTATTCCGACGATTTCATCCGGAGTGAGGTCGGAAAGTTTCAAAAGATGCTTCATTGTGCGATGACTCCCTTCAAAATCTGTATGGCCTTTTCAAGTTCTTCCTGTTTTATATTAAGCGGCGGCAGCAGCCGTACCTTAGTCTTTGCCGTTAGAACGATGATACCCATCTCAAGACATTCGGCGGCGATTATTTTGGCGTCCCTTTCGGTTTCTATGCCGAGCATCAGCCCGAGCCCAGTGACGGACTTGACGCCCTTGGCGCACGAAAGCTCAGCTTTAATGTATTCGCCCTTTTTTATGACTTCAGCCATGAGTGTTTCGTCCAGCCTTGATAGAATATTCAATGCCCCTGCCGCACAGATGGGGTTTCCTCCAAAGGTGGAGCCGTGCGTCCCGGCAGTCATTGTGTCCTTGACCTTATCGCCAAGCATAGCGCAGCCGAGTGGCAGCCCACCAGCGAGCCCCTTTGCGGTAGTCACAATGTCAGGAGTCAGTCCAAATTGCATATAGGCATAGAGCGTGCCCGTCCTGCCGTTTCCCGTCTGCACTTCGTCGATAATAAGGAGGATGTCTTTGTCGGTGCAGAGCTTCGCTATCTTTTCGACATAGTCCTTATCGAGCGGAATTACGCCGCCCTCGCCCTGCACTATCTCCAGCATCACCGCGCAGACCGCGCCGTCGCAAAGCGTCTCGAGTGCCGCGAAGTCGTTTGCGGGTGCATATTTGAATCCCTCAAGGAAGGGTGCAAAATGGACATGCAGGCTATCCTGACCAGTTGCGGAGAGCGTCGCAAGTGTGCGCCCATGGAAGCTGTTATCAAGTGTGATTATCGTACTGCGCCCTGCGCCGTACTTGTCGGAGGAATATTTTCTCGCGCATTTTATGGCGCATTCATTCGCCTCAGCGCCAGAATTGCCGAAGAAAACCTTCTTCATATCGGTTTTCTCGCAGAGAAGCTTTGCAAGCTCGGTCTGCGGCTCAGTATAATAGAGATTCGAGATGTGTTGTAATTTATGCAGCTGTGTTTCGACTGCATTTACCCATTCATCGTCACAGGCACCGAAGCAGTTGACGCCGATACCGCTGCCGAGGTCAATCAATTCCTTGCCGTTTTCATCTCTTATAACAGCGCCGCTTCCGCTTGTTGCCACTAAAGGCGACCTTGCATAAGTGTTAGCGACAAAAGCCTTATCGATTTCAATTATATCCATATCAACGCTCCAATTTCATGTAAACTTATACGAACATCGTGCCGATGCCCTCGTCAGTGAGAGTTTCAATCAGTATCGAGTGGGGCACACGCCCGTCGATTATAAATACCCTTTTAACACCGCGTCTGATTGCTTCAATGCAGCATTCGACTTTTGGAATCATGCCGCCCGAAATGACGCCCTCGCGCATTAGCTGCGGTGCTTCGCTGACATTGACGACGGGTATGAGTGATTTTGGGTCGTCCTTGTCGAGCAAAAGTCCCGAAATATCAGTCATTGACACAAGACTTTCCGCTTTCAGCGTTCCGGCGATACGGCTTGCCGCAGTGTCGGCATTTATATTATAGGAGTTCCCGTTCTTGTCATAGCCGATGGTCGAGACAACGGGGATATAGCCCTTGTCGAGCACATCCAGTATCGGACGCGGATCGATGTTCACGATATCGCCGACAAAGCCGAGATCTTCTCGCAGTATTTCGGCTTCAATCATGTGTCCGTCCATGCCAGAAAGCCCGATTGCGCGTCCGCCCATGTTGCCGATGAGGTTCACAAGATTCTTGGAGATTTTGCCAGCAAGCACCATCTGCACGACCTCGGCGGTGTCCTTGTCGGTCACGCGGAGTCCGTCAATGAACTGCGTTTCCATACCCATGCGCCCCAGAGTATCGTTAATCTCCGGCCCGCCGCCGTGAACTAAAACGACCTTTACGCCGATGAGCGAGAGCAGAACAATATCACCCATCACGGCGCGCTTGAGTTCCTCGTTAACCATTGCGCTTCCGCCGTATTTAACGACGATTATTTTATTATTGTAGCGCTGAATATAGGGAAGTGCCTCAATGAGTACCTTCGCCCGCTGCGCGTTCGTCAATGTTTCATCCATAAACCATCTCTCCTTAGGAATATTATGTCAACTGCGATAGTCGCCGTTTATTTTGACGTAATCGTATGTTAGGTCACATCCGAAGGCTGTGGCAGTTGCGTTTCCGTCCCCTAGAGTAGCATTTATTATTATATCCCCGCAGGATAAAACTTCCTTGGCTTTTTCCTCGGAGAATTCAATTCCGCCGCCGTTTTCGCACACCCTGATTTCACCGGCTTCGGATTTAAAGCCTACCGCCACCTTTGTAACGTCGACATCCGCGCCCGCATATCCAATCGCGCAGAGGACACGTCCCCAGTTCGCGTCGGAGCCGAACATTGCGCATTTGAGAAGGGGAGAGCAGATAACGCTTTTAGCAATCTTTCTCGCGTCCTCCGCGCTTTTTGCGCCGGTAACGACGCACTCGAGGAGCTTTGTTGCGCCTTCGCCGTCTTTAGCGATGCGGCGGCTTAAGTCGAGACTCAGTTCATAGAGCGCGGCCTTGAAGGCATCAAAATCTTTGCCCTCCGAAATAATCTCTTGGTTTTCAGCCATACCGTTGGCGAGGACAACCATAGTATCGTTCGTCGAGGTGTCGCGGTCGACGCTTATCATATTAAAACTGTCCTGTATGCTGAATTCCAGCGCCTTTTGAAGCATTTCGGGGTTAATCGCGGCGTCTGTGGTTACAAAAACGAGCATCGTCGCCATGTCCGGGTGTATCATGCCGCTGCCCTTGGCTATAGCGCCCATTTTGACCGTTTTGCCGCCAAGCTCGAACTTGACCGCGACTTCTTTTTTTACGGTGTCGGTGGTCATAATCGCTGTCGCTGCATCTTCGGAATTTTTGCCAAGCCCCATGACGAGCGCGGGCATTCCGCAGCTTATTGGTTCAAGACTGAGCTTTTGCCCGATGACGCCGGTAGAGCCGACGACTACGTCACTGGAAGATACGCCTGTGAACTTTTCGACAAGCTCGCACATTCCCTCAGCTATATCGATGCCGTTGTCGTTGCAGGTGTTCGCGTTACCGCTGTTAACGATTACCGCTCTTGCATAGCCGTTTTTGATATGTTCCTGCGTAACAATAATCGGTGCGCCCTTGACAAGATTCTTTGTATATACTCCCGCAGCCGCGCACCGTTTTTGGCTCACGATGAGAGCGAGATCCTTTTTTCCGGCTTTCCTGATACCGCAGCCTATGCCCGAAGCTAAAAAGCCTTTTGGGGCGCAAACGCCGCCGTCAACAAACAACATATTATGTTAACCTCCACGTGATTTATCTTATTTATTACCCAAGGAACAGTCCCGTTTCCGCAGGCAGACCGCACATGATATTGAAGCACTCGATAGCCGCACCCGCCGCGCCCTTGCCTAAATTATCAAAGCGTGAGGTGAGCAGTATCCGCTCATCATTGCCCGAAACGAAAATCTCCATGTCGTCTCGCCCTGCAAGTGAGTTTGCAAACAGGTAAGAGGCTTCATTGTCCAAGACCTTAATAAGCTTCTGAGCCTTGTAGTGTGCCTTGAAGACCTCACGTATCTCTTCAATGGTATATTTTCCGTTTAGCAGGGAGAAATTAAGCGGAATCGTTGCGAGCATGCCAGCATAAAAATCCCCGACAACAGGCATGAAGATTGGTTCGACTTTAAGCCCACACTGGGATACGATTTCTGGCAGGTGCTTATGATTTTGACCCATTGCATAGAGCTTTGGGCTATCAAGTTCCGCATCGCGCGAAGCGTTCTCGTATTCGGCAATCATTTTTTTCCCGCCGCCACTGTAGCCTGTAAGCGAAACACAGGAAAGGGGAGAGTCACTCGAAATTATTCCCGAGGAAATAAGAGGGTATATAAGTGAGATGAAGCCGCTGGCATGGCATCCGGGGGAAGCGACGTATTGCGCGGAAGCTATCGCGCTTGAGTGTTCATGCGAAAGCTCAGGAAAGCCGTAAGCCCAGCCTACGGAGGTGCGGTGAGCTGTGGAGGTGTCAATCAGCCTTGCGCTTGTGTCCTTAGCTAGTTCCACCATTTCGCGCGCTGCCTCGTCCGGCAGGCACAAAAAGACAAAGTCTGATTTTTCTATGAGCTTTTTTATTTCATTTGGTTCCTTGCGAAGTCTGCTGTCAATTTCAAGTAGATCCACGTCGGGGCGCTCTTTAAGACGAGACGCGAGCCTTAAGCCCGCCGTCCCCTCGGAACCTGCTATAAAAACCTTAGTCATTTTAATCACCACCGAATAAATATGCATCCAATATGAATATTATACAATATAGGTAGTTAAGAATCAAGCAAATAATGCATAATTATATTATAATATTTAATGCGCTGAAGAATAATTGTTTGTGCAGAAATACAAATTGCGGGGTAATATGCATAAATAGGCTAAAAAATAACCCAAAATCAAAAAATAATGATTTTGGATTACAAAGCGTATAATATTGAAGAAAATGAAACAATTCGACTTTTATTCTTCATGCCCACGGCATCGTAGCAGGTTTTGCGAACTATGTTGTGATCCATGATTTCCTCCTGACCGAGCGGACGCTAATAATCAGCCGTATTTTCATCCTTACTATAATGCCCTATATGTTCATATAAATCAAGACCTTCCGCAAAAAAAATTCGCGGAAGGTCTTAAAACTATACGATATGTCTTGAACCGATGTAACGGTTCGTATAGTAGTCTTCTGAAAGATCGCTGATAATGACACAGCCGCTACCGGAGCTTGCGTGGATAAACTGCTCGTTTCCTATGTAGATACCGACATGACCGATTGACTCGGTATGAGAGGAGAAGCAGATAGCATCGCCGATTTCAAGGTTTTCTTTTTCGACGTATGTACCGTTTTCGTAAATATCGGCGGCAGTTCGGTTGATTGTGTAGCCGCACTCCTTATAAACATATTGGACAAAGCCCGAGCAGTCGAAACCTTTTTCGGAAGTGCCGCCCCAAACATAGGGAGTGCCGAGATAGAGCATTGCGGTGTCGACGATTTTTTGACCCTCGATTTCATCCGAGTTAAGCTCGGAATTGTCGCTTTTCAGCTCGATTAGGTTGCTGAAAATAATAGGCTGATCTTTAAAATTGAGATCTAACAAGCCTCCGCTAATTTTCGCGCTGTCAACATCGTGTGAGGACTCGGACAAAGTCGCAAGCATAATGGGCGAGGATTCGGGTGCTGGAAAGAGTTTCGGCGCTTTTGGAGGATATATCACCCCGCCGATGCTAGAGGCATTGGCGGATACTGCAAGTGTGCCGACGAGCACGGATGCTATTGCGATTGTTTTAAGATGCTTAAAAATCATGCGTTTCCTTTCGCGATTCCGGTCCGGGTAATGGTAACCCTCGAAAGGTGGTTTGCCGGAAATTTCAATGGTTTATTGTGCGAGAGCTCTGTCGAGCCAAACGGACGCGACGTCCATCGCGGAATATAGACTTTCTTTCTCGCTCTTTTTTACAACGCGGTCACGCGATTTAAGGTCGGGGTCTGTAAGCTGAAGCTGGACGGAAACCTTTGTCGCAACGTCCATATCCTTGACTTTCTTGGAGTCAATAACCTGGAGCAGTATGATGTATTTATCGGACATACTGCCGAAATATATCATGTTATCCTTGCGGCGGAGAGGATGACCCTTATATTCGAGTACCGCTGCTTTTTCTTCTGGCATGTATCATCAATCCTTTCTAATGTATGGAAAAGAGGCTTATTTTACGAACGTAACCAAATTGTAACACATTGTATCCTTATTGTCAACGCAGGTAAAGGCACTGCTTTCAAAAAAGGTTGAGAAAACTGCCCTTACAGGACAGGCTGTTTGCCCTAGACTATTTGTAGTATTGAATTGCGGAGGCGAAAAGCCCGATATCTAAATTGCCGTCCACATTTTTATATAGCCCCTGAGCGATGCGCTCCGAATGCCCCATTTTTCCGAAGACCCTGCCGTCGGGAGAGGTGATGCCCTCGATCGCGCAGGCACTGCCGTTGGGGTTATAACGTATATCCTGAGTGACCTTGCCTTCAAGATCAACATACTGGGTTGTTATCTGACCGTTCTCTCCAAGCTTTCTGATAAGCTCGTCGGAAGCTAAGAAGCGACCTTCACCATGCGATACAGGCACCGTGTAAACTTCACCAACTTTTGTATTCAGAAGCCACGGCGAAAGATTCGAGGAGATGCGGGTTCGCACGAGCTTCGACTGGTGACGCCCGATGGTGTTGTAGCTCAGGGTAGAGGAATCTTCGTCCGTATCTACAATGTGTCCATAGGGAACAAGCCCGAGTTTGATAAGAGCCTGAAAACCGTTACAGATACCGAGCATCAGCCCGTCACGCTTTCCTAATAACTCCTCAACCTCGTCGCGAATTGCGGCATTTCTGAAAAACGAGGTGATGAACTTCGCGCTGCCGTCCGGTTCGTCGCCGCCGGAGAAGCCGCCGGGGATAACTATCATTTGCGCTGATTTCAATTCCCTCGCGAAGCGCTCCACTGAGCCGGAAATGTCTGACTGTGTCAGGTTTTTAATCACGATTATTTCAGCTTCCGCACCGACTTTTTCGAGAGCCTTCGCCGTGTCGTATTCGCAGTTCGTACCGGGGAATACTGGGATAATCGCTTTTGGTCGTGCGAAGGAAATACGAGGCTTTGGGTTAGAGCCTTTTCTTTCAAACGAGTAGGGAACCGTGAATTTATCCTCGGTTTTAATGTTGCAGGGATAAACGCTCTCAAGCTTGTCCTCATAGGGCCTTTGCAGTTCGAACAAAGAAACAGCTTTCCCGTTCCAAGAGATTTCGGCTTTTTCAGTCGTGAATCCGAGTTCGATGCCGACGGTATCGTCGCCAGTCATTTCAAGGATGAAGCTGCCATAGCGATAGCCGAAAATGTCGTCAAGCGAAACGCTGCCTTCAAAAGCAAAGCCGAGGCCGTTTCCTATGCACATCTTGAAGATACCCTCGGCGACTCCGCCGAAGGTCGGAGTCCAGACCGCGCAGGCTTTTCCACTGCGGAGAAGCTCGGTCAATTCTCTGAAGTTTTCCTTAAGTGAAGCGGCTTCCGGAATGCCCGCGGAATCATATATGGGGGAGAGCAGGCAGACCTTGTGACCGGCTGCCTTGAATTCGGGGGAAGCGACATTTTTAACGTCGTCCGTCGTGACTGCGAAAGAAATGAGCGTCGGCGGAACGTCCAACTTTTCAAAGCTTCCGCTCATCGAGTCCTTACCGCCGATTGCCGCGACTCCTAGGTCGAGCTGCGCTTCAAACGCGCCGAGAAGGGCAGACAGTGGCTTTCCCCAGCGCTTTCCATCGCGCAGAGGCTTTTCAAAATATTCTTGGAAACTCAGATAAATGTCCTCGAAGGAGGCGCCTGACGCGACCAGCTTTGACACAGACTCGACAACGGCGAGATATGCTCCGTGATAAGGACTTTTCTCACTTATATTCGGATTATAGCCGTAGGACATGAAAGAGCAGGTCGAAGTATCGCCATGTTCACGCGAAATCTTGTGCACCATCGCCTGAATCGGGGTCTGCTGATATCTGCCGCCGAAGGGCATGAGCACGCTGCCGGCACCGATAGTAGAGTCAAAACGCTCGGAAAGTCCGCGTTTTGAGCAGACGTTGAGGTCGGTGACCAGGGAGCTAAGTCCACTTTCAAAGTCAGCGGGGAGCTCTTTGCCAAAGCTCTTTGGAGCTGCGGGTGAAATGTCGATGTGCTTTTCCGCGCCGTTACTATCAAGAAACCTGCGCGTTACGTTGACGATTGCTTTGCCGTTCCAATACATAATAAGGCGAGGGAACTCCGAAACCTCCGCGACAACCGTAGCCTCAAGGTTTTCGGCGGCGGCAAGCTGCATGAAACGGTTTACATAATACTTATCCACGACTACCGCCATGCGCTCCTGCGACTCGCTAATGGCAAGTTCCGTGCCATCCAAACCCTCGTATTTCTTCGGTATTGCGTTGAGATTGATTATTAAGCCCTCCGCAAGCTCGCCGATTGCGACAGAGACGCCGCCTGCGCCGAAATCGTTACAGCGCTTAATAAGGCGCGAAGCCTCGGGATTGCGGAAAAGGCGCTGGAGCTTGCGCTCCTCGGGAGCGTTGCCCTTCTGAACCTCTGCGCCGCAGTTTCCAAGAGACGAGAGATTGTGCGCTTTGGAGGAGCCTGTTGCTCCGCCGCAGCCGTCGCGTCCTGTTCTGCCGCCAAGAAGGATGACAATATCACCGGGGTTTGGTCTTTCGCGGCGGACGTTTTCCTCAGGCGCGGCGCCAATGACGGCGCCGACCTCCATATGCTTTGCGGCGTAGCCAGGGTGATATATCTCGTCGACAATGCCTGTGGCAAGTCCAATCTGGTTGCCGTAGGAGCTGTAGCCCGCGGCGGCGGTTGATACGAGTTTCTTTTGGGGTAGCTTGCCTTTAAGCGTTCCGGAAACAGGTTTTGTGGGGTCAGCGGCACCCGAAACGCGCATCGCGGCATAGACATAGCTGCGCCCCGAAAGCGGATCGCGTATAGCGCCACCGATGCAGGTCGCCGCTCCGCCGAAGGGTTCGATTTCCGTCGGATGATTATGGGTTTCGTTCTTGAAAAGCAGTAGCCATTTCTCGGTGCCGTTTTCGGTTTCAACGTCAATCTTGACCGTGCAGGCGTTAATTTCCTCGCTCTCGTCGAGCTTATCGAGCTTGCCCTGCGCCTTGAGCTGTTTTGCGGCAAGCGTACCGATATCCATGAGAGATACAGGTTTTGTGCGGTTCAGTTCGTTTCGCGTTGCGATGTATCTATCCCATGCGTTTTGGAGCGTTTTATCTTCGAATCTGACACTGTCTATCACGGTGTTGAAGGTCGTATGGCGGCAGTGATCGGACCAGTAGGTGTCAATCATTTTGATTTCCGTGATGGTCGGGTCACGCTTCTCGGAGGCAAAATACTTCTGGCAGAAGCGCAGGTCCTCCTCGTCCATTGCGAGTCCTTTATCTCGTATGAAATTCTCCACTTCTTCGCAGTCCATTGCGCGGAAGCCGTCTAGTATCTCCACTTCTGTCGGTATCTCGTATTCGGTTTTTAGTGTCTCATAGGTCTCGAGCGAGGCAAGGCGGCTCTCAACGGGGTTAATGACGTAGTTTTTAATTGTGTCAATTTCGGCTTTTGCGAGTGTGCCGTTCAGAACATAGACCCTCGCCGTTCTGACAATTGGACGCTCGCCCTGTGACACAATCTGAACGCATTGTGCGGCGGAATCCGCGCGCTGGTCGAACTGCCCGGGGAGGTACTCAACCGCAAAAACGGCGCTGTCTTGGGTGTATTCGAGCTTATCGGAGACAATGTCGAGCTGCGGCTCAGAAAATACGGTTTGCTTACAGTTTTTAAAAAGCTCCTCGGAGATGTTCTCCACGTCGTAGCGATTGATAATACGCAGATATTCCAGCCCCATGACGCCCAAAAAACTGCGAATATCATCGCAAAGTGCCTGAGCCTCAAGCGCTTCGGAGCTCTTCTTTTCAACGTAAACTCTGTAGACCATGCTCACACATCCTTTTCAAATGCTTTCAGTGCCTTTTGGCCTATGTCCTTGCGGTAAAAGGCGTTTTTGATATGTACTAGATTTACCGCTTTATAAGCCTTATCAATTGCGGATTTGAGAGTATCAGCCTTTGCCGTAACGCCAAGAACGCGCCCACCGTTTGTCAGAAGCTTTCCATTTTCAAGCTTTGCGCCCGCAACGTAAATTTCAGTGTCTTCGGGTTCGGGCGAGGGCAGAGAAATTTCAAAACCCTTTTCGTACTTTTCGGGGTAACCCTTGGAGGCCATTATGACGCAGCAGGCAGCGTCGCTTGAGAACTTGACTTCAGTATCGACGAGCGTACCGTTTCGAGTGGCAAACATTATGTCAACCAAATCGCTCTCCAGCAAAGGCAGCACGACCTGCGTTTCTGGATCTCCGAAACGGCAGTTGTATTCAATGACTTTCGGTCCTTTACTAGTTAACATAAGTCCGAAATAAAGACAGCCTTTAAAGGTGCGTTCCTCGGCGTTCATCGCATTCATCGTGGGGATATAAATCTTTTCCATACACTCGGCGGCTATAGCATTGGTGTAATAAGGGTTCGGCGCAATCGTCCCCATTCCGCCGGTATTAAGTCCCTCGTCGTTATCGTGCGCACGCTTATGATCCATACTGGACACCATCGGTACGACGGTTTTTCCGTCCGTAAAGGAGAGAACCGAGACCTCGGGACCTTCAAGAAATTCCTCGATTACGACAGTTGAGCCACTTTCACCGAAGACCTTGTCCTCCATCATTGAGCGGACTGCATCTTTGGCTTTCTCTCGAGTCGTTGCAATAATTACGCCTTTGCCGAGAGCAAGCCCATCTGCCTTGATAACCGTCGGAATTGGAGCATTATCAAGGTAATCGAGAGCCTTAATCATATCTGTAAAAACCTCGTATGATGCTGTCGGAATGCCATATTTTTTCATCAGATTCTTGCTGAAAACCTTGCTTCCCTCGATAATTGCGGCGTTTTTGTTTGGACCGAAGCAGGGGATACCTGCTTTTTCTAGCTCATCGACACAGCCTAAAACCAGCGGATCGTCGGGCGCGACAACGGCAAAATCTATAGAGGTGTTATTTGCAAATTCGACTATCAACGAAATGTTGTTCGCGCCGATATCAACGCAAATAGCGTCCTGCGCGATACCACCGTTGCCGGGTAGTGCGTATATTATGTCAACCCCGGGACTTTGCTTCAGCTTCTTAATGATGGCGTGCTCTCTGCCGCCGCCACCGATTACCATTATCTTCATAGCGCACCTCAGTTTACATAATTAGTGATGGAAAAGCCTCATTCCAGTAAACGCCATAACCATATTTCGATCATCGCACTCCTTGATTACATTGTCGTCGCGGACAGAACCTCCGGGCTGGGCAATGAAGCTCACACCGCTGCGGTTTGCTCTGATGATGTTGTCGCCAAAAGGGAAGAACGCGTCTGAACCAAGAGAAACGCCCTTAATATTCGAGAGATATTGGCGCTTTTCATCAAACGAGAGCTTTTTCGGCTGCTCGCTGAAGAACTGATGCCAGACATCGTCGCCGCGCACATCGTCCGCTTCCTCAGATAAATAAACGTCAATCGTGTTGTCGCGCACCGCGCGTGGCAGGTCGGGGAGAAACGGCAGTTCCAGAACCATCGGACTCTGTCTAAGCTGCCAGTTATCCGCTTTGCCGCCGGCAAGGCGCGTACAGTGGATGCGGCTTTGCTGGCCTGCGCCGACGCCGATTGCCTGTCCGTCGACTGCGAAGCACACGGAATTGGACTGCGTGTATTTTAAGGTTATAAGGCTGATTATCAGATCTCGGACAGCGTAATCGGGAAGGTTCCTGTTAGCGGTTGCTACGTTATTGAGCAAATCGGCGTTTATTTTGAAGTTGTTTCTCCCCTGCTCGAAAGTGATGCCGAAAACCTGCTTCAATTCCTGTTCTTCGGGAACGAAGTCTTTATCTATTTGCACGATGTTGTATGTGCCGTTTTTCTTAGTTTTGAGAATTTCAAGTGCCTCGGGAGTATAGAAGGGTGCAATTATACCGTCCGACACCTCGCGCTTTATAATGTTCGCGGTGACTTTGTCGCAGGTGTCACTGAGGGCTATCCAGTCGCCGAAGCTCGACATACGGTCAGTGCCGCGTGCCCTCGCGTAAGCGCAGGCGAGGGGGGAATCATCCAGCCCATCGATATCGTCTACGAAACAGGCGCGTTTGAGCTCCGAAGAGAGCTTGTTTCCAACAGCGGCAGACGTGGGGCTGACGTGCTTAAAGCTCGTCGCGGCGCACAATTTTGTCGCCTCGGACAGCTCCTTAACGAGTTGCCAGCTGTTGAACGCATCGAGAAAATTTATATAGCCCGGGCGTCCGTTGAGTATCGCTATCGGTAGATCGCTTCCGTCACGCATATATATCTTTGCAGGCTTTTGGTTGGGGTTGCAGCCGTATTTGAGTTCAAATTCCTTCATCGCTTTCCCCTCACACGTTCTTGTTTATCATGCGGCTCTTAAAAGCACCGCTTTCGATGTCGATGAACCGTACATAAAGCGAAACCTTGTTGTCCGCATCAAGATTATCCCAAAGAAGATTCGTGTATTCGTCGATATCGTTACCTATTCCCACGACTTCCGGTTCGCCAAAAAAGCTCGGGATGGGCTTGCCGTTGCCCGCGTAGGTGTGGATGAAGTGCCCGACTCCGTCAACTGGGCTATAGGAAAAGGTAAAGCGATTGCAGCCGGAGCTGGATGCGTCCGCGGCTTTCAGAATGCTAAGCTTGTAGCTAAAAGCGTTTTCAAAATCGAGAAATCCACTGATGCGCGGAGTGTAGTTCGGCTCGTCAGGCTCGAAACAACGAGTATCAAGCGCGTTTTCAAAGGTATCGCCATTGGCGAGAAAATCAAAAATCGTGTCCGTTTGGTCGCCGTTTGTGACGATGACTTTTTTTCTGAAGGAGCGGACAGGGGAATAAATTATTAGGCTCGGGTCTTCGACCTTGCTCGAGTCAAAGGGGTGGATGACGAGGTCGCTGCCGTTTTCGACAAAAACACGGTTACGGCTGTTCTCGCTTCTTCCCATGATGAAATACGCAAAAACCGCATTTTTACCGTCCATAGATTTGCCGATGATAACGCCGCGCCCGGGGTATTCGTTTTCGCGCAAAATTTCGCCGATGTCGTTAATATCAGTTGCCATAGTCTGAGCCCTCTTTCAGGATATTTTTCGAAACAAGCTCCGCCGCGCGGGGAAGGATAATCCACTCGGCGCGTTCCATGACACGCTTCTGGAGCGTTTCCGGTGTGTCGTGTTTATGGACAGGTTCGCTCTTTTGCAGGATGATTTCGCCGCCGTCGGGTATCTCGTTTACAAAATGCACAGTCGCGCCTGTGACCTTGACGCCATATTCGAGTGCTGCCTCGTGTACGCGCAGCCCGTAAAAACCCTCGCCGCAGAAGGAAGGAATGAGCGAAGGATGGACATTTATAATACGTTTGGGCCATTTTGCAACAAACTCAGCGGAAAGTATGGACATGAAGCCTGCCAGCACGACGAGCTGAGCGCCATGTCCAATCAGTGAGGCCTGAATTTCGTGTTCAAACTCAGCTTGATTTGCGCAGGCTTTTTTTGAAACCGTGGCGGTCGGAATACCGTACTTTTTTGCGCGTTCAAGTGCAAAGGCTGTGTTGCTGCTCGAAATCACAAGCGTAATTTCGCCGCTTTTCAACATTCCTTTTTCCTGAGCATCGATGAGCGCCTGAAGATTCGTTCCGCCGCCCGAGACGAGCACGGCGATTTTCGTTTTCAGCATATAATGACACCCTCGTCGGACTTTACGATTTTACCCATTGCATAGGCATTTTCTCCGTGTAGCCGGAGAACCTCCAGCGTCCTTCTCTCGTCCTCTTTTGCGACAACGACGCTCATGCCGACACCCATGTTATAGGTGTTGAACATATCGCGTACGGGGATATTGCCTGTATTTGCAAGATAATTGAAAATCAGCGGTATGCGTAAAGTTGAGCGGTCAATCTTCGCCGTATAGCCCTTTGGCAGACTGCGCGGAATGTTCTCATAGAAGCCGCCGCCCGTAATGTGGGAGACCGCCTTAACCTTAACTTCCTCGAACAGCGCCAGCATAGGTTTTACGTAGATTTTCGTCGGAGTAAGAAGTGTTTCGCCCAAGGACGCGCCGTCAAGCTCCGCAACGGGAGCCGTTAGGTTGCAATTTTCAATATCGAAGACCTTACGCACGAGCGAAAAGCCGTTTGAGTGTACTCCACTCGAGGGCAGAGCAATTATTACGTCTCCCTCTGAAACGGAGTTTTTATCAAGCACCTTAGACTTATCTACGACGCCGACGGAAAATCCCGCCAAATCGTATTCGTCAATGGGGTAGAAGCCCGGCATCTCGGCGGTCTCGCCGCCTATCAGCGCGCAACCGGACTGGACACAGCCCTCCGCAACGCCGGAAACGATAGAAGCTATCTTTTCGGGTACGTTTTTACCGCAGGCAATGTAATCAAGGAAGAAAAGCGGCTTTGCTCCGCAACAGATAATATCGTTTACGCACATCGCGACGCAGTCTATCCCGACCGTGTCGTGCTTATTCATGAGAAAAGCGAGTTTCAGCTTGGTGCCGACGCCGTCCGTACCGCTCACCAGAACAGGATTAGGTGTACCTTTCAGATCCAGCTCAAAAAGACCGCCGAAGCCGCCGATGTCGGAGCTGTTCGAGCCTACGAGGGTTCGCGCAATATGACTTTTCATAAGTTCGACTGCTTTGTAGCCCGCGGTGATGTCAACACCTGCGTCCTTATAGCTCTCGGAAAAGCTCTTCATTCCGTCTGACTCCTTTCGCTTAGCTTTTGTTCAAAGCGGTTTTTGTTCGCCTTTTGTGGTATCTCCGTGGGATAGCAGCCGCTGAAGCAGGCGGAGCAGTAGCCTGTATGACAGGGATTATCCGTAAGCTTCGTAACGTTCTCGACACCCAAATAACCCAGTGAGTCCGCGCCGACTATCTTCGCGATTTCCTCAACCGTGTTATTGCAGGCAATCAGGTTGTCTCGGCTGTCAATGTCCGTTCCGTAGTAGCAAGGATTGAGGAAGGGTGGAGCGGAGATGCGCAAGTGAATTTCCTTCGCGCCAGCTTCACGCAAGAGTCCGACTATCCTCGCGCAGGTTGTTCCGCGCACGATGGAGTCGTCTATCAGCACGACTCGCTTGTCCTTGACCGTTGCGGCGACAGGATTTAGCTTAATACGAACCTTGTCCTCGCGGGACTTCTGACCGGGCGAGATAAACGTTCTGGCAATATAGCGGTTTTTTATGAGCCCGATGCCGTAAGGAATGCCGCTCTGGCGCGAAAAGCCGATTGCGGCATCGATGCCCGAGTCGGGAACACCGACCACGACGTCCGCCTGAACCGGATGCTCAAGCGCGAGAAAAGTACCCGCGCGGAGTCTTGCGTTATGGACACTGCTGCCCTCGATTACGGAGTCCGGACGGGCGAAATAGATATATTCAAATACGCAGAGGCTCGGTTCGCACTTAGAGCAATGGTCTGTTATCGAGCGAGCACCATTTTTATCAAAAACCATAATTTCGCCAGGATATAGGTCGCGCTCCATCACAGCCCCCGCCGCGGCAAGGGCGCAGCTTTCGGAGGCGACTACATAGTCTCCTTCGGGCGTTCTGCCATAGCAGAGTGGGCGAAAGCCGTGTTCGTCGCGGGCCGCGATGAGCTTTGTGGGCGACATTACAACTAAGGAATATGCACCCTTTAGTCTGCACATCGCTTTATTGAGAGCGTCTTCGATAGATGCTGAAGATATGCGCTCTTTAGTAATTATATAAGAAATGACCTCGCTGTCAGTTGTCGTGTGGAAAATACTGCCCTCAAGCTCAAGCTCCTCACGCAGCTCCGCGGAATTTACGAGGTTGCCGTTGTGCCCAAGAGCCATTTTGCCCTTGATGTGGTTGACGAGCAGCGGCTGTGCGTTGTTGCGGTCCGTATTGCCGGTCGTTCCGTAGCGGCAGTGACCAATCGCCATGTTTCCCTCGCCGAGCTTATCCATCACTGTCGGTGAGAAAACGTCGTTCACAAGTCCGATATCTTTGAAGGATGTAAAAACTCCGTCGTCGTTAACGACGATGCCGCAGCTTTCCTGACCGCGGTGCTGGAGAGCGAAAAGCCCGTAATATGCAGTAGTCGCAACATCGCGGAAGGAGTTCGAATAAACGCCGAAAACACCGCATTCTTCGTGAAGACTGCTCATTAATTCGTATCCCCCAAAAGGCGTCTCATAACCTCGTTATAGGCGTCCTCAACTCCTCCTAGATCGCGGCGGAAACGGTCTTTATCCAGCTTTTCGTGGGTCGTGACGTCCCAGAAACGGCAAGTATCGGGGCTTATTTCGTCGGCAAGAACTATCGTTCCGTCCGGAAGCTTTCCGAATTCGAGCTTGAAATCGACGAGCTCGATACCGTGCTCAAGCATGAAAGCCTTAAGTATATCGTTTATTTTGAAGGCATAGGTCCTAATCGTGTCGATATCGGATTGTGTGGCAAGTCCGAGAGCGAGCGCGTGGAAATCGTTTATTAACGGGTCACCGAGAGCGTCGTCCTTATAGGAAAACTCGATTGTGGGAGCTTTGAAAACGATGCCTTCCTCGACACCGTAGCGTTTTGCGAAGCTGCCAGCGGAAATGTTGCGAATTATAACTTCGAGAGGTACAATGGAGACTTTTTTGACGAGTGTTTCACGCTCCGAAACCTCTTCTACAAAATGCGTGGGAATCCCGTTTTCCGCGAGAAGCTTCATAAGGCGGTTCGTGAGACGGTTGTTGATTACGCCCTTGCCGAGTATGGTGCCTTTTTTTTCGCCGTTGAAGGCCGTCGCATCATCCTTGTAGGAGACGATGGCAAGGCTCTCGTCACTTGTGGCAAAAACCTTTTTTGCTTTGCCCTCATATAGCTGAACAGTCTTTTCCATTGGACCTTTCCCCCCGTGTTGTATTGTGATATTATTAGCTTAGCTGTTGAATTTATCTTCGACCGCTTTGTTCTTCGCCAAAACACTTTCAGCGGCTGACTTTCTTGCCTCAGTTAGCTTTGTAGCAAGGGCTTTGTCTGATACGGAAAGTATCGAAATAGCAAGAAGGGCGGCATTTTCAGCTCCATCGATCGCAACTGTAGCAACAGGAATGCCGGAGGGCATCTGTACAGTTGAGAGGAGAGCATCCAAGCCGTCCAAGGTAGAAGATTTTATGGGTATACCGATAACAGGTAAGGTAGTATTTGCTGCAATTGCCCCGGCAAGATGTGCCGCCTTGCCGGCAGCCGCAATTATCGCACAAAAGCCGCGTCCCCGCGCTTTCTTAGAAAAATCTGCAGCTTCGGCAGGTGTACGGTGTGCTGAGAAAACGTGTACCTCATAGGGCACCCCGAATTCCGCAAGCTTACCGATAGCTTTTTCGACAACGGGCAAATCGCTGTCGCTGCCCATAATGACAGCTACTTTTTTCATTCGTCACCATTCCTTCAAAATCAAATTTCGAACTGTTGTGGCTGATATGGTTTTGTGGAGCCTTTTCGTGCTTACAATTTCATTCTAAACTAACGATTTATTGCGGTCAATAAAAAGCGACATTTTTAGGCATAGGTAAATCGATGATTTTTACAAGAATTATGCACAGAATTTAGTATAATTAACGAATGCGGTAAGCGAAAAGACCTTATAAATAAAAAACACAGGAAAACAGTCTGCTTTTCGTTATTTTTGACGATTGCTTGTGATATAATGCGGAAGGTACAATATAAAAGGATGTTCTCAATATTATTGTCCCTATCAATCGGGTACGGAGGAACATATGAAAACTGATATAATTATCGTTGGCGCAGGCCCCGCAGGAATTTTCACTGCTCTAGAGCTCATACGCAAGGATGGAAAAAAGAAAATAGTGATGGTCGAAAAAGGCGTCGCGGTTGAAAAGCGCCGTTGCCCCAAGGCACAGACAAAAGAATGCGTCAACTGCAAGCCTTATTGCCATATAACGACCGGCTTCTCGGGTGCGGGCGCGTTTTCTGACGGTAAGCTTTCACTCAGCTATGAGGTCGGTGGCGACCTGCCTTCGCTCATTGGCGAAAATGAAGCGCAGGAACTGATCGACTATGCAGATAAAATTTATCTTGAGTTCGGCGCTGATGAGAAGGTGGAGGGCGTCAGCGACTATGAACAAGTTAAAGAGATTCGAAAGCGCGCTATTCAGGCGGGACTCAAGCTCGTCGACTGTCCTATAAGACACATGGGAACAGAAAAGGCGCAGGATATATATTACAGCATTGAGCAGTATCTATTAAAAAACGGCGTCGAGCTGATGTTCGGCTATGAGTGCGACAATGTGATACTGGACGGGGATAAGTGTCTTGGAGTAGTTATCCACAAGGGCGGCGAGAGCCTTGAGATTTTTGCGGAAAAGACAGTTATCGCTACGGGCAGACGCGGAGCCGAATGGCTTGAGAAGATTTGCGCCGAGAATGCCATCGCACATCAGCCGGGAACGGTTGATATCGGCGTTCGAGTAGAGGTGCGTAACGAGGTCATGGAGCAGGTGAACTCTGTTCTGTACGAATCCAAGCTCATTGGCTATCCGAGACCGTTTAAAAACAAGGTGCGCACCTTCTGCCAAAACCCCGGCGGCTTCGTTAGTCAGGAAAATTACGACGACGATCTCGCCGTCGTTAATGGCCACTCATACAAGGACAGAAAGTCCAACAATACGAACCTTGCAATTTTGTGCTCGCACAATTTCAGCTATCCGTTCAATCAGCCAATTGCTTATGCGCAAAAGGTCGGAGAGCTTACAAATATGCTCGGAGCGGGACACATCATGGTTCAGCGCTTCGGGGACATACTCGACGGCAAGCGTACATGGGAAAAGGAGCTAGCGCAGTCGAACGTCCGCCCGACGCTTCAGGACGCTGTTGCGGGTGATATAACCGCGGCGATGCCTTATAGGTCGATGATGAACATTATAAACTTTATTCAGGCGGTTGATCACGTCGTTCCGGGCTTTGCCTCCACGGAAACACTTCTCTATTCACCCGAGCTCAAGTTCTATTCGAACAGGGTCAAGATGGACAAGGAGCTGAACACCAATATTGTCGGACTGCACTGTCTGGGTGACTCTAGCGGCTGGACGCGAGGACTTATGATGGCGTCCGTAATGGGCGTTCTTATGGGAAGAAAAATAGCGGAAAACGATTAATAGAAAAGTGAAATATAAAACGGCTGCCGCAGAATTTGCGGCAGCCGGCATCAATTTTTGCTCTGATGAAGCTCTGAAGCAAGAAGCCCCCAGAAAAGCCACATGAGAGGGGACACAAGGAAAAGCCCCAGTCCAAAAAACGCTTGTACCCAGTAGCAGGCAAGTCCGAAGATAAGACAAGCAAGAACGGGGCTATTTGATTTTACAGCTTTAGCAAAGCTCGTAATTTGAGCGATAAGATATACAATCATGGACAAGAGACCGGTATTCACGAGTATGCCAAGATAGTCGTTGTGCGCATTGTCGACAGATGAGGAGAGCGTGTTGCCTGTTTCCTCAACAAATCTAGAAAAATTGACGTCAAGCCTTAAAGCCAACGTGCCTGGACCGCCCCCAAAAAGCAAGTGTTCAGGTACGAGCTCGAGCGTTTTGCGCCATATCAGTATACGCGAAGAACCGAAGCTGTCCTGAATATTTCCATGCATAACCTGCGAGAGCTCATACAAGGTGCCGTTGGTGCCGTGCCAGTTATAAGCAGCGAAAAGTCCCAGAACGACTGCCCCAACAGAGAGACTCGAAAAGAAGAGCAGCAATTGCGTTTGCCTAAACTCGCTTTTCCTTAGTACGAAACGCAGTACGGTAACGACGGCGGTCAAAGCTGTTAACACTTTTGAATAATGTGAGAAAACAAAACGGACGTCAACGCCTGAAGAGCCGTTCGTGAATATCAGAGATACCGCGAGAAAAGCGGCGACCGCCGCAAGCAGAAAGAGCTCGAGTGCGCGGCGCAGCCGTTCGCCGTTTCGTATTACTATCGGAGAGGCTATGAGCGCGGTAACAGCGATTGCCAGTATTCCGGCTGAAACATCGCAGACAAATAGACAAAAAGCAAGCAGCGCAGCAACAGACAAAAGGACGAGAGACCTTTTTGCGTTTGTCATATAATATACGCTGACGATAGGCAGTATGAGGCAGATATAAGCGGAAAAGAGATCAGCGTTTCCAATTGTCCCGAAAAATGTACTGGTGAATTTTATACCGGCATCATAAAAATCATAATCTCCGGGGAATAGCCAGAGAGGATTAAGCCCAAGAATCTGCAACACCGCGATGACGCAGTTTATTGTAACCGCTGCCGCCGCTGCATAGATATAGATTCTTTTGGGACGGGCATAAAGCGAGACTCCCCAGAAAATGCCCACGCTTAGAAAAGTAGTTATTAACCCGTCATAACGCCCCGCTCCGACCAATGCCGACGGCATATAGGGAGAGAATATTGCTGAAAAGGCGCATAAAGCAAGATAGAGTAATAAAAGCAGCCCGACTAGGGACGGCGCTTTTGCTTTGAGCCCTCTTCCGGCACAGAGCTTGAATATTATCAGTATAACCAGCCACAGAGTGGTGGCGATAATGAAAAACAGATATTTAGAAAACGTAACCTTTGCATAGCCCTCAAAACCCGTGAAGAGCGGGAAGAGGAAGAGCATTATCAGTATGTAAATATCCGTTATCCGAAAGCAGAGGACTTTATAATTCGGCTTAAGCGTAGGCTCTGACATTTTGTACCTCGAATACAGAAGAATTCAAACGGAGGAAGATTAAATTGTATTTTGACACTCATGCCCATTATACGGACGAAAGTTTCGATCCCGACAGGGACGAAACAATAAAAGCGGTATTTGAAAGCGGCGTGGAGCTCATTATGAATGCGTCGAGCGATTATAAGAGCTGTTTAGAGTCACTGGAACTCGCTGAGAAATATCCGTGTATATATGCCGCGCTCGGCTGGCATCCTCACGAGGCGAAGACTTTTTCGGAGGCCTCCGAAAAGCTCATTAGGCAGTTCTGCGCTCTGCCTAAGGTTCGCGCCATTGGTGAAATCGGGCTTGATTATTTTTACGATCTGTCAGAGCGGGATGTTCAGCGTGAGGTGTTCCTTCGCCAGATGGAGCTTGCAAGAGAGCTAAAAATGCCTGTTGTAATACATGACAGAGACGCTCATGCCGAATGCATGGAAATAATAAAAATGTTTCCGGAAGTTAAGGGTGAATTCCACTGTTATTCCGGCAGCGCTGAAATGGCGAGAGAAATTCTAGATATGGGCTGGTATCTCGGCTTTACAGGCGCGATAACCTTTAAGAACGCGCGTCGTGCGCTAGAAGTAATCTCAATGTGCCCGAATGACCGGATACTGATTGAAACCGACTGCCCCTACCTTGCCCCAGTTCCGCACAGGGGAAAGCGCAATGACTCAAGTAACCTTCCGTACATTGTCGAGACAATTGCGAAAATTAAAGGCATCAGCGCCGAGGAAGTGGCTGAGATGACGAACTGCAACGGCAGGCGCTTTTTTGGAATCGAATAGATTAATAGCATAAGGGCTGTTTCAAGAATTCTGTGCAAGAAAAATTGAAACAGCCTTATTTTAATCTTCGTATTTGGGCCCGTAACTGGCGCTCGGAAGAACGTCCGCAAGCTCCATTAGAACGAACGATGCGTCGTCGTGTCGATAAGTCGTTTCAGGACTATTGAATCTTTGAACGGTATCTTCATCAACAGGAAGCATTATGCGCACGCATGTTCCCTTGCTTTCGCGGCTTTCTACCAGAAGAACACCTTTGTGCTGCTGCGCAATTCCGAGGGCAATGAAAAGACCGAGGCCGTTGCCTTTCCGTTTTAGAGCCTTTTCATCGCTGTCATCCGGCAATTTAAAGATATCGGAGATAGACTCCGGCGGTATCCCTTCGCCATCATCGTCCAATGATATTATGATTCTGCTGCCTGTGAAATTTAGCGACAGCGTAACGCTGTCACCCGAAACTGTGTGCTGCAGACTATTCGCAAAAAGGTTTAAAAGCAGCTGTTCAATTCTTGCCGGGTCTACGACTGTGATTAGCTCGTTTTTATTCGCAGTGAAACTGATATTGACTCCTGTTTCAGCACAAAGCGTTACCACCGTGTTGGTCACATTGGAGCAAAGCTTAACAAGATCAACCGATGCGGGCGAAAACGGCAGCTCTCCTCTCTCAATTAAATCAGCGCTGTCAATCTGGATTAAAGTACGCAGAAGAGAGTAGTAATAGTGGTAAAGAACAGAAACATGTTTTTCACTTGGCAGCTGTCCATCTTCAAGAATAGAAAAACAGCGATCAGCCGACATTTTAATCCCCATTGCGCTGTTTCTTAGGCTGCTGATCATATGCCGTGAAATACCGAGGGTCGGTTTGTCATCACTTAAGAAGTCAATGAAAAGCAATGTTAAGCCTGTTTCTTTGACAACTGAAATGCTGGCTTTACGGCCTAAGATGGTGGTGCCGCATAGATAATCGGCAGAGTTTTCCTCAAGGATGTCACAGGATATTATCTCTTTTGCTGAACTGCCTGTCGGGTCAAATCCAAAAGCAGTCCTAGCGGCGGGATTTGCGAATATTACTGAATAACTCTCGCTGTCAAGCCCGATAACGGATTGACGCACGGAAGAGAACATTCTGATAAGATTATTAACACTGTACATTAACCAAACCCCTGTCAAATATATAGAAATAATAAGCATGATTTTGGATACCAAATCTATGCATTTATTTATCTGTTCTTTGTAAACCTTTTATGCGTACATAATATACTATTCTAATGAAATAGTTGCGTTTGTCAACTATTTGTGTTGATATTTCAAATTTGCCCATGTAAAATATCTGGCACGACTTTAGTAAAACAATCATAGTTCATATTTGCCTTTAATGCAAGAAACGATTGGTTTTATTCCGGCAAAGGCAACAAAAAGCTAGTGAAAGACGGTAGGAGCCTGCTGTTCTTCTTGATTTTTGTACGAGATTGGTGTACATTGAGACGAATTAATTGACTGGCAGATTCCGTCTTATCCCCAAAATGGTAAGAATCAAGGATTTGGCGCATATATAATACAGAACTAAGGTAGAATACTTTATCGGAGGTGCAATTTTGGCAGCATCCAAAAACCAGAACTATTTACACGGCGCCGCCATTCTGGCGGTTTCAGTTGTTATAATTAAAATTCTCGGAGCAATTTATAAAATCCCTCTCGGCAACATTCTCGGCAAAGAAGGCTTTGGACATTTCAATGTTGCGTACAACATTTACAATGTTCTTCTCGCGCTTTCAACTGCCGGACTGCCGATTGCTGTTGCGAGAATGATTTCTTCGGCCAACAATCTGGGCAAACCCGTACAGGTCAAGAAAATATTTAAGACAGCCTTGCTGTCATTCGCCGTACTGGGCGCCGTCGGAAGTCTGGTTCTTTATCTGTTCCCAGTGGACCTTTCGATGCTGCTTAGAGATCCAAAAGCCAGCCAAAGCGTAGCGGCGCTGGCACCTGCTGTTGTTCTTGTCTGCATACTCTCAGCTTTCAGAGGCTACACAGAGGGATTTTCGGATATGCGTCCGACCGCAGTTTCGCAGGTCATTGAGGTCGCAGGAAAAATAGCGGTAGGACTTTCAATCGCGCTTATGCTGCAAAGACAGGGCGCAAGCATTACGCTTCAGTCGGCTGGAGCAATGACCGGAACTATTGCGGGGTCGCTGTTAGCCTGCATTTTCATGGGCTCTGCGGTAGTAAGACGCAGAAAATATGAAGAAAGTCTTTTGCAGCTGCGTCCAAGAGATGAACTTGACATGAGCTCAGATGGAAGCGGACATATACTTAAGACTTTTATCAAGATAGGCATCCCAATTGCTTTAGGCTCTTGCGTTTCAAGCATTATCGCGTTAGTAAACACAGGCCTAATAAATAACAGGCTGCAGGATGCCGTCGGGTTTACTTCAGACAGGGCCAGTGAACTGTTTGGAATATACTCAATGTCCCTCACCTTTTATAATCTTCCTTCTGCACTTCTGGTTCCACTTACTATCAGTATAATTCCTGCAATTGCAGGATATAGAGCACAAAAAAATATAGATGCATCGAGAACCGTGATAGAATCCTCCATCAGAATAACAACGATTCTGGCGCTTCCTATGGCTGTCGGTATGAGTGTTCTTTCTACCCCGATAATGTATGGCGCCTATTACAATAGCCTAGGCAAAGATGGTGCTCTTGCCGGTACGCTTCTTGCAATAATGGGAATAACCTCGTTTTTCGTATGCATCGTTGCAATATCCACAGCCGCTTTGCAGGCAGGAGGCCTTGAGCGTCTCCCTATGATCAATATGCTAATAGGCGGTGGGTTGAACATCGTTTTTACATGGGTGCTCCTCGGTAACAAAGAACTGAACATTTTTGGGTCTGCAATTGGGTCTTTAATCAGCTATTTTATCATGTGTGTATTAAATTTAATGTTTTTAATAAAATACATGCCGGAGCGTCCAAAACTAGGCAAAGCCTTGTTCAAGCCAATACTGAACTGTGCCGTAATGGGCGCTGCAGCTTGGATTGTTTATCCCGCAGCGCTGGAGCTTTTGAATGCGGGACCCGAGCCGGGAAGAATGACAACCCTTTTGGCTCTGGGTGCCTCCGTCACCGTTGCGGTACTTGTTTACGGAGTCATGACAATATCAACAAAAGCTATAACGCTTGATGATTTGAAACTTCTCCCCAAGGGAGAAAAAATTGCGAAATTGCTTCACGTCAAGTAACAGAACAAATCGCGAATTTTGCTGAAAGAATGTAACCGGTGTAAAATCCTCACGAATCGTGACGAGATTTGCCACATCTGTACATAAAATGTAAAGTATTTTTAGAAATATACACATAAGTGAAATTTCAACTTGCGGAAGGGTGAAAAGTGTGGTAAATTTTGAGTATAAAAATGTATATGATGTGTGGGATTTCCGCAAAATAATAGAAATTCTTCGCTCTCCAGGCGGCTGTCCTTGGGACATCGAACAGACGCACGAAAGCATCCGCCGCAATCTTCTTGAGGAAGCCTATGAGGTCTGCGAGGCGATTGACCAGAATGATCCCGAACATCTGCGCGAGGAACTTGGCGATCTTCTGATGCAGATAATTTTCCATACGAGGATAGAAGAGGAAAAAGGTGCTTTCGATCTTGATGATGTGGCTGACGGTGCCTGCAAAAAGCTGATTTTTCGTCATCCGCATGTTTTTGGAAATATCGATGTGTCCGGCAGCGATGAGGTTATAAAAAACTGGGACGAGCTCAAGCGCAAGGAGAAGTCTCAGGTAACTGTCACAAAGACCATGACTGATGTGGCGGAGAGCTTACCGGCACTTTGGCGTGCCGAAAAGATTCAGAAAAAAGCAAAAAAGGTCGGGTTTGATTGGCCTGATGTAAGCGGCGCGATGGACAAACTCTATGAGGAGATGCAAGAGCTTCGGCAAGCGCAGGCAGAGGGTGATAAAGCCCATATTGAGGAAGAGCTCGGCGACCTTCTTTTTTCGGCGGTCAACGTCGCAAGATTTTTGGATATCGATCCGGAAACAGCTTTGCACAAGAGCTGCGATAAATTTATCGGCCGCTTCGACTATGTTGAAGCAGAAGCACAAAATATCGGCAGGGAAATGAAGGATATGAGCCTTGAAGAGCTTGACACCCTTTATAATGCCGGCAAACAAAAGAAGTAGAATTTTTGCAGACTTATATCCGCAAAATCTATATATTGACAAATTACTCATGAATAATATTTAGGAGGATTACCATGAACAAAGCAGAACTTATTGCCGCAGTGGCAGAAAAAACAGGTCTGTCAAAGAAAGACAGTGAGCGCGCGGTAAACGCCACGTTCCAGACCGTTGAAGAGACAATTGAAACGGGCGAAAAAGTACAGCTTGTCGGCTTTGGCGTTTTTGATGTCAAAAGCAGAGAGGCTCGTATAGGACGCAACCCCAAAACCAAGGAAGAAATTAAGATTCCTGCATCACGCGTTCCTGTTTTCAAAGCGGGCAAAGCATTTAAGGATGCAGTTGACAAATAACAAACTCAAGGCGCGGAAATCTCCGCGCCTTTGCGCTTTTACGAGGAAGGTTCAAAATGCGCCTTGACAAATATCTGAAAGTTTCGAGACTGATAAAGCGCCGCACCATAGCCAACGAAGCCTGCGACGGAGAAAGAGTTTCGGTGAATGGCAAAACGGCTAGAGCCTCATACGAGGTAAAGCTTGGGGACGTAATCGAAATTCGCTTCGGACAAAGAACGCTGAAGGTCGAGGTTTTGGCCTTGACCGAGACGGCGCAGAAAGCCGATGCACCCGCGATGTACAAGGAAATACCGTAAGTAAATTGAGCTTATATTCAAAGGCGCAGGCGCTTCGACTTCTGCGTCTTTTTTGATTTTTCAATGTATTCCTAGAACAAACGAACAGACATTTGTCAAGAGCTGTTTTTCTAAATAAATCGACGATTTTCCCTGACGAAATATGATTATGTAAACCGAGAATGAATATTTTGTAGAATGTTGCGGCAATAACAATGTTGAAAAACCTGTTGGAAATGTGGAAAACCATTGATAATTCTACGCGGATTATTAAAGGTTCAAGGAATAATTCCAGATTATGTAATGAATATGCATAATTCTAGTAAACCTCAAAAATTACTGTGTTGCAAATAATGAAACAGTAAAAAAATAACTTGACAGGGTATCAGCGCGGGAATAATGCCCTTCGTACTTCCATATAGTGTTACAGACACGAGCTTGGACATTGCTATTATTGGAGGCGGACAATGAAGAGATTATTGATTGTGGCTATCATTGCGGCTTTGATTTCAACCAAAGCCATGGCCCTCGAGCCAGTTGGAGAGGGTGCCCTAACGATACCTGTTCCATCAGCAGTACTTATGGAAAAGACGACCGGCGAAGTGATATACGAAAAGGATGCACATACAAAAAGAGCTCCGGCCAGCGTGACAAAAATAATGACGCTGCTGCTTGTCATGGAGGAAATTGAATCGGGGCGCCTTACCGAGGCCGACATCGTGACCTGCTCTTCTTTTGCGGCTTCAATGGGGGGCAGCCAGATATGGCTGGAGGAAGGCGAACAGATGAGCGTTAGCGATATGCTGAAGGCTGTTTCTGTGGTCTCCGCAAACGACTGCGCAGTAGCTATGGCTGAGCATATATCCGGTTCGGAGGAGAGCTTCGTTCAAAAAATGAATGCCCGAGCCGCCGAGCTGGGGATGGTCGATACGCATTTTTGCGACTGCACGGGACTTACCGACGATCCCACACATTTAACAACGGCCTATGATATAGCTCTCATGTCAAGAGAATTGCTAAAATACGACAGGATAAAGAACTATTCGACGATTTGGATGGATACGCTTAGAAACGGTGCGGCGCAGCTCGTCAACACAAATAAGCTGGTTCGTTTTTATAAGGGCGCAACAGGTTTAAAGACCGGCTTCACAACGACTGCTATGTACTGTCTTTCGGCGACAGCCGAGAGGGAGGGCACAGAATATATTGCCGTCGTGATGCACGGCGCGACCTCTGACGAGCGTTTTGAGAGCGCAAAAACACTTCTCAACTTTGCATTCGCAAACTATGCCTTGTGCCCGTTACGCAGCCCCAAGCCACTTCCCCCCGTACTCGTTTCAATGGGAGCATCAGAAAGTGTCCAACCCATTTATGGCGGAGAGGAAGGTCTTCTGATGGAAAAAAACAAGCTTGGAGAGATAAATTACGAGTTCAGTTTGCCGGACAGTCTGGAAGCTCCGATTACTGAGGGAGAGGCTATTGGCGAAATGGTTGTTTATTCCAATGGTACAGAATTAGCCCGTGTCCCGCTGCTGGCAGGGAGCAACGTTAATAAGCTGACAGTGTTCGGACTCTACGGAAGAATGCTTTCCAGACTGTTTGGAGGGTAATAATTTCCACTTGTTGCCCAAAAATTGAATAAATATGGCAATCCAATCCCACAAATACGAAGAATTCATCAAATATTGCTTGTAATAGCCGGCAGATTGTATTAAAATACAAAAACATAATACCCAAGGAAAATAAAACCTCTGGGGAAAAGGGGCACTGTTTGATGGTCAAAATTGATTTATCCGGAGCAAAGGAATTTTTTGGACCTATTGGTCCCGATTATTCCAAGATTTCCGATGCACACAGAAAGCTTTTTGAGCACTTGGGCGAGGGCTCAGAATATACGGGGTGGATGGATTTGCCCACGCGCATGTTTTCGGGCGAAATGAGGTCTATTCAGACCTGCGCTTCAAAAATACGTTCAAATTCAAAGGTTCTTGTCGTCATCGGAATCGGCGGATCTTATCTTGGGGCACGCGCCGCAATTGAGCTTATACGCTCGCCAAACTATAATCTTGTTAAAAAAGAAACGCCGGATATTTTCTTCATGGGCAACGGGCTGTCCGCAACTGCCATAAACGAAACTATCGAGCTCATCGGCGACCGTGATTTTACTGTCAATGTAATTTCCAAATCCGGAGGGACGCTTGAGCCTGCGCTTGCATTCCGCGTTTTTAAGAGCCTGCTTGAGAAGAAATACGGACCAAATGCAAAAAAGCGTATCATTGCAACCACAGACGAGAGAAAAGGTATCCTCCACGATACCGCTGTCAGCGAAGGCTGGGAGCGCTTCATCGTACCTGAAGATGTTGGGGGCAGGTACTCCGTTCTTTCCGCAGTCGGGCTTCTTCCGATGGCTGTCGCCGGTATAGATATCGAAAAAGTTTTACAGTGCGCCATCAAGGAGATGCACGATCTTGACCTGCGCTCCGTCGAAAATCCCGCGTGGCTCTATGCGGGAGCCAGACAGCACCTGTACCAGAATGGCAGATCAGTCGAGATACTTGCGTCCTTTGAGCCTTCGTTCCGCTCTATGTCGGAGTGGTGGAAACAGCTCTTCGGCGAAAGTGAAGGCAAAAACGGAATCGGAATATTCCCTGCATCGGTCGAATATTCAGCCGATTTGCACTCGATGGGTCAATACATCCAGGACGGACCGAGAAGGCTAATTGAGACAGTCGTTTCCTTTGATAACGCTTCGCAGAGTCTCAAAGTGCCATTTGAGCTTGGAGACAGGGATAAACTCAATTATCTGGCTGGTCGCGACTTCGGAGATATCTCGAAAACTGTCGCCAAGGCTGTTGCTACTGCACATATAAAGGGTGAAGTTCCGAACATTTCGCTTAGCGTACCGCAGCGGGATGAGGAGGGTTTTGCAGCACTCGTATGCTTCTTTGAGATGAGCTGTGCGCTTTCCGCCTACGTATCGGGTGTTAACCCCTTCAACCAGCCGGGTGTTGAGGCATATAAAAGCAATATGTTCAAACTGCTGGGGCAGGAATAAGCGTAATTTAGCGGGAGATGAGCTCGACAGGGTTCGACTCCCGCTTTTCGGACAATCTACAGGAATAGTTTAAAAACAAACATTGAAGTTCTGCAGGACTTATGATAGTATGTTTTAAATAGTAATCACCACATTTTACGAAAAACTTTTAGGAGGGTGTTTATCATGGTTAAGCTAATCGTCGGCTCCAAAGGAACCGGCAAAACACAAAAACTCGTTGAACTTGTCAAAAAGGCCGTTGAGGAAGAGAGTGGCAGCGTCGTTTGTCTGGAAAAGGACAAAAATCTCACTTTTGACATCCCTCATACGGTACGCCTTATACACGCCAGTGACTACAGTTTTAAGTCGATAGAGTTTTTTAAAGGCTTTATCAGCGGTCTTCATGCCGCCAATTATGATATCTCTCATGTTTTCATCGCGAACATCCTTAAAATCTGTGAAGATGTTGATATGGACAAGGTCGCTTTGCTTCTTGGCGAGCTTGATGCTTTCGGAGAAAAGGAAAACATCAAATTTACGGTTACGGCTACAGTCAATCCCGAAACCCTCGGCGATAACATTAAGAAATACTGCTAGTATACTATACTGGTATAAAAAAACGGCTGCCGCAGATTTTTGCGGCAGCCGAAGTATATATTGAGATTAATTTAGCGCAAGGCTCAGTGCAGTACTGGGTACAGCTTTTCCCTCGCGCTTCGAATCCCGTTGCAGAGGGCGTTAACCTCATCCTCGGTAGAGAATCGGGAGAAACTGATGCGCAGAGTTCCGTCGATGACCTTGTTCGGAAGCCCGAGAGCTTCCAGAACGTAGCTCCTGCCACCTTTTTTGCAGGCGGAGCTTTTCGAAACGAAGATGCCAAGACCATCGAGATAGTTCATCATGACCTCGCTTTTGTAACCGGGGAGAGAAATGCTCAGAATATGCGGAGCCTTGCCGGAGAGAACCTGAAGCCCCTCGTTTTCGTCTGTGAGCCGCCTGATTGCAAGCTCCTTCAGTTCTGACATATTCCGGTGGAACGCTTCGAAAAGGCTGGTGCCAAGTTCTGCCGCCTTTGCGAACGCTGCGATTTGCGGAAGACCCTCGGTGCCAGAGCGTTTACCGGACTCGTGCCCTCCGCCGACTATAAGGGGAGAGAGATTCAAAGCCTTTGTACCGCCCCTGACATAAATTGCTCCAATGCCTTTCGGCGCGTGTATTTTATGACCGCTTACGGAAATCATATCCGCGCCGAGACTTTTTGCTGAAAATGGAACCTTTAAAAAGCCCTGTACGGCGTCCGTGTGTAAAAGCGCGGCGCTGCCTCTTATTTTCATGGACTGCGAGATTTCGGAAATGTCGGTTATGCCGCCGGTTTCGTTGTTGACTAGCATCAGGGAGACTAAAATGGTATCCTCGCGCAGAGCGTCCATCACAGAATCTACTGAAATGCTTCCGTCCTTTTCAGGCTTAAGCCGTGTGACCTCAAACCCGCGTTTTTCAAGAATATCGAGCGATCGAAGTACGGCTGCGTGCTCGACTTCGGAGCTTATGATGTGATTGCCGCGCCGCTTCATGAGATCAGAGCCGGAGAGTATCGCCCAATTGTCGCTTTCGGAGCCGCAGGAGGTGAAAAAGACCTCTTCGGGCTTCGCGCCGATAGCCTTGGCGAGTGTTACTCTAGACTCCTCGAGAACAGCCCTTGCGTCCCTGCCCATTTTATGAGTCGAGCTCGGATTGCCGAAACCCTCAGTCATTATTTTATAAGCAACGTCAGCTGCCTCGGTGCAGACTTTGGTTGTCGCCGCGTTATCAAGATAAACTGTCATGCAGATCATTCCTTTAGTTTACTTAAAGCGTAAACGGTATTATAATGACTTATTATATCCTTAAAAACGACTTAAAACAAGGTGAACCTATGAAATATAAGATTGCGACCCTCGGGTGCAAGGTAAATCAATTTGAAACGCAGGCTCTTGAAACGATGCTAAATAGCCGCGGCTTTTCGGAAGCGGTAGGCGGCGAAACAGCGGATGTCGTCATCGTCAACACTTGCGCCGTGACCGCTGAAAGTGGAAGAAAGTCCCGCCAAATGATTAGAAAGCTGGAGGGAGAGAACTCAGGTGCGCTTGTCGCTGTTTGCGGCTGTTTTTCTCAGCTTTCGCCCTCAGATGTCGCGTCATTAGGTGTGGACGTAGTACATGGCAGTGGAGATAAAGACCGCTTTGCCAATGATATAGAGAGAGCGCTGAACGAAAAAAACAAAATCGAATGGACTGACGACCCGTTTAAGCGCCGTGTCATGGAGGAATTGCCCTCCGGCGCAGTGGACGGGCGCACGAGAGCCATGCTGAAGATACAGGACGGCTGTGCAAATTTTTGCACATACTGTATCATACCCTATACAAGAGGAAGGGTCCGCTCTCTGCCGTTGGAGCGCTGCGCAGCGCAGACGGAGGAACTGGCGACGAGAGGCTTCAGAGAACTGGTCATAACCGGAATCGAGATTGCTTCCTTCGGGCGCGACCTTGAACCGAGATGTACCCTTGCTGATGCTCTCGAGGCGATTGCAGAAAAAGCAGGGGATATGCGGCTTCGCTTGGGCTCTCTGGAGCCGACCGTAATCACTGAGGATTTCGCTCGAAGGCTAAAAGCTACAGGTAAGGTCTGCGACCATTTCCACCTTTCACTCCAGAGCGGCTGTGACGAAACACTAAAGCGTATGAACCGAAAGTACGACACTGCAAGGTTTTTTGAAGCGACTGAGCTTCTCCGCAAATATTTCCCGAACTGCGGCATGACAGCCGACCTCATAGCAGGTTTCCCGGGAGAGACGGACGAGAATCACGCAGATACGCTAGCATTCATCAAAAGATGCGGTTTCTCGGCTATGCACATTTTTCCGTACTCCCAGAGACCCGGGACGAAGGCTGCCACGATGGATGGACAGCTCACAAACGCCGTCAAAGCGAAAAGGGCAAGCGATGCCCAGAAAACCGCGTCTGAGATGGAGGACGAATATCTGAAGTCATGCATAGGCAGGAAACTTTTGGTTTTATTTGAAACAGAGAAAGACGGTTTGTCCGTGGGACACGCTACAAACTATACTCAAGTGTGTGCGAGTGGAGAATACTTACGTGGAATTGTTAAAAACGTCGAAATTACCGAAATTAGAGATAAAATACTTGTAGGTATGACGGTTTGACTTTATTATGATAAGGCAATATAATATAAACTGAAAAATATTCTGGTTATCAGAAAAAAATTTTGAAAATTGCTCGGAGGTTATTCAATGAAAAGAGAAGAAGTATTCAATTTCTCCGCAGGTCCTTCCGTACTGCCAACCGAAGTTCTCGAAATCGCCGGAAAAGAGATACTCAACTTTAATGGCAGCGGAATGTCTGTCATGGAAATGAGTCACCGCAGTAAGGTTTACATGGATATCTTCGCTAGTGTTAAGGCTAAGCTCAAGGCAGCTCTTTCAGTTCCGGATACGCATGAGATTTTGTTCTTGCAGGGCGGAGCCTCACTGCAGTTTTCGATGATTCCCATGAACCTTTTCTCAGAACTTGGAAAGTACAAGGCTGATTATGCTGTCACAGGTAATTTTTCTACTGTAGCATACAAGGAAGCAAAGAAATACGGCACTATTAATGTTGCCGCGTCCTCTGAAGATAAAAACCACACTTACATTCCAAAGCAGTCCGACCTTAAGCTCGACCCCGAGGCTGAGTATTTCTATTATTGCGAGAACAACACGATTTTCGGCACCGAATGGAAGTATATCCCCGAGACGGGTAAGGTTCCTCTCGTCTGCGATATGTCCTCAAACATTCTCTCCAAGCCTGTCGATGTTTCCAAGTACGGAATCATTTATGCCGGCGCGCAGAAGAACATGGCTCCCGCTGGGCTTACGGTCGTCATAATTGATAAGGCTCTTGCAGGAAAAGAGATGGCCTGCACTCCGCTCATGATGAGCTATAAAACCATGATTGAAAACGACTCAATGTACAACACTCCTCCGTGCTGGAACATCTATGTTCTCGGACTTGTTCTTGACTGGCTTGCCAAGCAGGGTGGCGTCTCCGGCATGGAGAAGATTAAGGCTGATAAGGCCGCACTTCTTTATAACTACCTCGACGAGAGCAAGCTCTTCAAGGCTACCGCCGAAAAGGGCTCCGGAAGCGACATGAATATCACCTTCCGCACCGGCAATGATGAGCTTGACGAAGCCTTTGTCAAGGGCATGGCCGCAAAGGGCTTCACTAACCTCAAGGGTCACCGCAAAACAGGCGGCATGAGAGCTTCCATCTATAACGCCATGCCAACGGAAGGCGTTGCAAAGCTCGTTGAATACATGAAGGAGTTTGAAGCTAAAAATGTATAATGTAAAAACTCTCAATAAAATCTCGCATCTCTGTCTCGACATCGTAAAGCAGAACGGCCTTACCGTTGACGACGCTATTGAGACTCCGGACGCGATTATGGTGCGCAGCGCCGATATGAACGCGATGGAGTTCGCCGATAATCTCGTCTGCATAGCGAGAGCAGGCGCCGGCACGAACAATATCCCTGTAAAAGGCTGCGCCGAAAAGGGAATAGTCGTTTTCAACACCCCCGGCGCGAACGCCGAAGCGGTGAAGGAACTTGTTATCTGCGCTCTGCTCATGTCTTCGCGTGACGTAGTCGGCGGGGTGGACTGGGTTCGCAGCATTGCTGACAAGAAAGACGAGATTCCTGCCGCTGTCGAAAAGGGCAAGGCGAGCTTTATAGGTCCCGAAATCATGGGCAAAACCCTCGGCGTTGTTGGCCTTGGCGCAATTGGCGCGAAGATTGCCAACGCCGCCATTGACCTCGGCATGACGGTTTACGGCTATGATCCGTTTCTGTCCGTGGAAGCCGCGTGGATGCTTTCAAGCAGTGTCAAGAACGCGCCTGATCTGGACACGATTTACAGCAACTGCGACTATATAACTATTCATGTGCCTTATATTAAGGACAGCACCCACCATATGCTCAATAAGGATACCTTCGCGAAGATGAAGGACGGCGTACGCATCATAAATCTCGCGCGCGGCGAGCTCGTGAGCGACGACGATATGCTTGAAGCAGTATCTTCCGGCAAGGTTGCCCGCTATGTGACCGATTTCCCGAACGCTAAAACGGCGAATGTGAAGAACATTATCCCCATTCCGCACCTTGGCGCTTCTACGCCTGAGAGCGAGGATAACTGTGCAGTCATGGCTGCTACGCAGCTTTCGGATTATCTGCTTAACGGCAACATCAAAAACTCGGTAAATCTCCCATGTGTAAGTCTCAGCCGTTGCGGCGAAAGTAGACTGTGCGTCATCTACCGTCACGGTCCGAATATGCTTTCTTCGTTCCTTGAGCTTATGAACGGAGCGGGTGCCAATGCTACGAATATGATAAGCAAACAGAGAGGCGATTTCGCTTACACGATTATCGACACTGACAAAAAAATCGGGAACGATATATCAGAAGCCATTGCAAAGCTTCCGGACGTTCTGAAAGTCCGCGTACTGTAAAACTTATACACTTAAAAAAACTGCCGGTCATTGATCGGCAGTTTTTTGTTGCTGGTTACAGGAAATTACAGGAAATGCGCGCTAACTATTGAAAAATTAGTCGATTAATGCTATACTTCCGATAATTATGTAAACAAGTTGGCAAAAAAGGAGCTGTTTTAATGCTGCGAAGGACAATTAGTTTAATGATGGCGGCGGTTTTGTGTATGTGCATACTGCCGGCATCCGGCTTTGCGCGCGAAAACGGCTGGGAAACGGGAAACAGCGACCTGAACATACAAAACGGCGGCGTGATGCTCACGTCCGGCGAGGATTTTTATTTCGTTCAGGAGGGAATTTTTGTACAAAACGGGGAAGAGGTCAGGGCGCTTTCGGCAGATGACGCAAAAAACCTGAATTTGTATAAGGAGTACATATATTACACGATTGGTCAGCAAGTGCGGCGCATACCCGCGCAGGGCGGAAAGACAGAGTGCGTTTTCGAAGCTGATAACGAAATCACTCAGCTATACGTGATTAACGGCTCATTCCTGTATCTTTCAGGCGGAAAAGTCTATGAGTATTCCGCGAAGGTAAAAAAACCTGCAATAATCAGCAAACTTTCCGATGTTCGAGGACTTATCCCAACGCAGTACGGCAATCTCTGTCTGACTGGCGACATTTTTAATTACACGCTTTGGGCGAAGGATAAGCAGTTGCTGTGGGGCGTCTCCTCCTGCTATACGGACAGCGGCTATCTTGCCGTGCAGATTGACAATGAGAATTACATGGTAAGCCTTGATAAGCTTTTTAGCGGCTTCAAGGCTTCCTCCGATTTGCTTGACTATAAAATTCACGGGACTGTTTCGCTCGCCTCGGTTCTCGACCCAGACGATGCAAACGCGGTAAGCGAGTATAACGACAACAACGAACTCCAGTGCGACTTTAAGGCGCTGCTGCGTGAGGCGGGTCTTTACGAGAGTAAAGTTTCGCTTATGGAGAATGACACAACGCCTGTGGCTACGGTCACACCTACGGTCTCGGAGGGGCAAAATAACATCGTCAAGCGGGCTCGTCAGCTGACTGAGATACAGTGGACGCCGCTCGAGGATATAACCCAATGGGGCTATTACGGAACGTTCAAGGCCGAAACAACATATACGGGAATTCCTTACGGACAGCCGGTGAACTCAAACGGATACATAGGCTACGGCGTTTCGATTGGAACTTTTGCTTCGGCGGTGCTGGACAACACAAGTAAATTCTACACTTCATATTCAACATACAACAAGATTGCACCGGTTTTTTCGACAGACTGCAGTGGTTACGTTTCCTATGCGTGGGGGCTGACAAAGAGAAAAACCACATATTCCTTGACGGATGTGGCGGAAAAAGTCGGAGATCAGAGCTTATATAGCCTGCAAGTGGGGGATTGCCTCAATAAAGAGAGCAGTCACGTCGTCCTCGTATCGAAACTCATATATGACATTTTCGGTAATATTATCGGAGTGCAGACCATGGAGGAGACTCCTGTGATAACCCGCGTAACGGATTACGGAGAAGGGCAGACAAGGTCACTTGCCAGCTTTCAGTCATATTATTTGAGTAACGGTTATGTCATTTACAGAAATCCAAACAGAGACAGCGTTACATATACTCCTAACCCTGCCGTTCCGCTCGACGGCGAAACTGTCGTCGGTCAAAAAGAGGCGGTTCCCAAGAGCCAAACAACTTCATTCATTGGCGGAAAAAGCGTCGCGCTGTCGTCAGATACTCAGGGTGCTGCCATATACTACACGCTTAACGGCTCAACGCCGACGGTATCAAGCACGCCCTACAACGCTCCGATAACGGTCAACGATACTACTAAGCTGCGCGCGATTGCGGTCTCGGGCAATTTCTCGGACAGCACGATTCTCGAATATACGGTTAAGGTACCGCAGCTTGCAACTCCGACGGTCTCTATTGCAAGCGGACTGAACTCCGGCAATCTGGTTTCCTCCGGCACGCAGATAAAACTAAACTCCATTAACGGCGCGACGATTTATTATACTCTGGACGGCTCTGAGCCGACGAGCGCTGGAGTGGTTTATACTTCGCCGATTACGCTCACGCAGGATACGACGATAAAGGCAATTGCTGTGGCTCCCGGCATGAAACAGAGCGAGATGGCGACAGCGGCTTACCGCATAGGAGTCGAATACTCGATAACAGCCTCGGCAGGAACAGGAGGGAGCATAAGCCCCTCGGGTACAAGCTCTGTTCTTGCCACCGGCTCAAAGACCTTCAGCATCAGCCCATCCGGCGGATATGCTGTGAGCGATGTCCTTGTTGACGGAGTATCCGTCGGCAATGTTGCGAGCTACACCTTTTCAAATGTGAACACGGATCATACCATAGCCGCAAGCTTCAAATCCACCGCGCAGTTACCTTTTACGGACGTGAGTGCCGGTCAGTGGTTCTGTGACGCTGTCAGCTTCGTATACGCAAAGGGACTTTATAAAGGCACCGCTGAGACGACGTTTTCGCCTGATATGACAATGACGCGCGGAATGTTCGTCACCGTTCTGGGACGTTTCGCGGGTCTGCCATCGGATCTTACATCGGGGATAGGTCTCGTAACAGGGGCAGGCGTAAATATCCGCACAGGTCCTTCCACGGACACGGAGGCAGCGGGTATCATATCAAACAAAAACACCGTCGTTCAGGTGACCTCAGTGAGCGGAGACTGGTATGGCGTCAAATATGCGGCAGTAACTGGCTACATCAGAAAAGACCTCATCAAGGTCTATAACGGGAACTATAGCGATCTAACGGCGGGGCAATATTTCAGTCCTTACGTCGAATGGTCAGCACTGACCGGCATAGCGGACGGAGTCGCAGGGACAACCTTTGCCGCCGAAAGCAATATCAGCCGTGAGCATATGTGTATGCTTCTGTATAATTATTCGGTCGCATACGGAAAAACGCTTCCGGCAACTACCGTAAAGTCAGCATTCTCGGACGATTCGTCGATAAGTGCTGAAGCAAAGAGAGCGGTTTATGCCTTTCAGCAGGCCGGAGTAATAAATGGCATGGGCGACGGCACGTTTTTGCCGCAGGGCACAGCGACGCGCGCGCAGGTCGCGCAGATTTACATGAACTTCGTAAATGCCGTCGGCTGACATGAAGTTTAAAGAAAAATACATCAACGCCGGGTCGAAGTGATTAAGCTTCTGCCCGGCGCTTATTATGTCGGAATTGCGGAAGAAATGCCCAAAAAGTTTACAAAATGTTCGACACATTCAATTGAAATGTGGTATTATTATTTAATGTTCGTTTTCAATATGTTACGCGGCTTCTACCGCGTGAACAAACCGAAAATCGGTGAGTTCAGCAGATACTACTTATCTAGTATGAATATTTCGAGGGGATAGGGCTAATGGCTTTACGCACACCTACAAAAAGAAAAAATGAGATAATGCCTGCCCGATTAGTGATTCCGGAGCTGTGCGCATCGCCAGAAACAGGACTGACTACGAGTCAGGCCTGTGAGCGGATGCAAAATGGCTACGGAAACACAGCTATAGAGCCGCCGACTAAAACAGTGGGGCAGATCATCCGCAACAACCTTTTGACATATTTTAACATAGTCTTCTTCGCGCTTGCCGCCTGCGTGATTGCGGTGGGCTCATGGTATAACCTAACTTTTATGCCTGTGGTTCTCGCGAATATTCTCATCGGTATTGTCCAGGAGCTTCGTGCAAAAAAAGAGCTGGACAGCCTAAGTATAATAAATTCACCAAAGGGCGTTGTAGTGCGCGACGGGGTCTTCCGAACCGTCGACATCGAAAACACGGTGCGCGACGATATAGTGGTATTCACACAGGGAAATCAGATATTTGCGGATGCAGTTGTTGCTTCGGGCGAGTGTCAGGTGAACGAAGCTCTGATGACAGGTGAAGCGGACGAGATTAAAAAAACCGTCGGGGAAGAACTAATGAGCGGCAGCTTCGTCGTTTCAGGTTCTGTAAGGGCACGGCTTACACGAGTCGGCAAGGATTCCTATGTTTCGCGGCTCACGCTTGAATCAAAGAAGAACAACAGGCAGAAGCAGTCCGAAATGATGCGCTCGCTATCCAGCCTTGTCAAATGGATAGGCATCGCGCTCATACCGATAGGCGCTTTCATGGCCGTCAAGGAGATTTTATGGCTTGACAGGTCGGTTACTGACGGCGTTGTATCAACAGTCGGCGCTCTGGTCGGAATGATACCGGAGGGGCTGTACCTGCTGACGAGCATTGCACTTGTCGCGGCGGTTATCCGTCTTGCCCAGCGCAAGACGATAGTCCATGACATGAACTGCATCGAAACGCTTGCGCGTGTCGATACCCTCTGCGTTGATAAAACCGGAACAATAACCGAAAACAAAATGATAGTCGAGGACGTCTGCCTGCTCTGCAAGGATAGATTCATAGAGGACGATATTCGAATGATAATGTCCGACTATGTTTTTGCAATGCAGGACGATAATGACACCATGGCGGCTCTGCGCAGATATTTTAAGGGAGAACCCTCCCAGTCATCCCGCGAGATCCTGCCATTCACCTCGGTAAAAAAATACAGTGGCGTATCTTTCCACGAGGACGAAACCTATATTCTCGGTGCTCCGGAAGTTATTCTGGGCGAAAGCTACGATGAATATAGTGACAAAATCGACTTCTACTCAAAAAAAGGCTGCCGCGTTCTGCTTCTCGCGATTTACGACGGCGAGCTATCGGACGAAGCGCTTACTGGAAAGATATTTCCGCTTGCTCTTATTCTACTGGCTAACAAAATCAGAAAGAACGCGCCCGAGACCTTTGCCTATTTCGAAAAGCAGGGCGTAACGATAAAGGTCATCTCAGGCGACAATGCATTAACGGTTTCTGAGGTCGCGAAGAGAGCGGGTATTGCAAACGCGGATAAATTTATCGACGCCCGAACACTCGACGACGACAGGAAGATTCGCCAAGCGGCTCAGGAATACACAGTTTTTGGAAGAGTTTCACCCGATCAGAAACGAAAACTCATCAGAGCGCTCAAGGCCGCAGGGCACACAGTTGCAATGACGGGCGACGGTGTAAACGATGTACTAGCGCTAAAGGAAGCGGATTGCAGCGTCGCAATGGCTTCGGGCAGCGAGGTTGCATGTCAGGTTTCGCATGTCGTGCTTTTGAACTCAAACTTTGCCTCAATGCCGTCTGTGGTTATGGAAGGTCGTCGAGTCATTAACAATATTGAGCGAAGCGCCGTGCTGTATCTGGTCAAGAACATTTTCTCATTTGTAATGGCGCTTATAACACTTTTGTTTACGCTTCCTTATCCGCTGACACCGTCACAGCTGAGTCTGGTCAGTACGATTTCTATTGGTATCCCGTCCCTTGTGCTGGCGATGGAGCCGAACGAGAATCTGGTACGCGGAAAGTTTCTGCGAAATGTCATGTTCCGCGCTCTGCCCGCAGGCTTCACGGATATAATTCTAATAGTCGGCGTCACCCTGTTCTATCTAGCGTTTGATTTCCCGATGGAAGAGATGTCCACAATTTGCGCTATCATACTCGGTGTCGTCGGACTAATGACACTTCACAGAATGTGCATTCCATATAACAATATCAGGAAACTCCTTATGTCTGCAATGTGCGTGACCTTTGCCGTTATGCTTATCTTCTTCAAAGCACTATTTACACTTTCAGATCTATCGTTCGCGTCGATACTTGTCCTTGTGGTGTTTTCTCTGCTTGCTTATCCGCTCATGAAAACTCTTATTATGGTTTTTGATAGGCTTGACAAAAGGTTTATTCAAAAGAAAACAAAGAGCGGATTGCAAAAAGGAAGGCACATTGCGCCTCATCGCAAGAGATAGTAAAACTACATATATGCCGGAGCAATTAAAGCTCCGGCATATGTTGTTATTGACATTTTTATGACATACTTTACAAAAAGTTTATATTTAATTTGTTTGATTTTTATTGACAATGTCCAAACATAGGTGTATCATTTGATTAAGTTAGAAAGGAGATGATATGATGAGCAGAAAATTTAATACCAGCGATGTTGATGACATGATTTACGGAAGCACCGTCACAGTACCCAGCGACAGATAACTGTCTCTTAGGATTATTCCGCGCTTTGCGGTTCACATATAAGATAATTCAAATGCTGCGTTCGGACGGTTGCGATGCCGCCAGAGCGCGTTTATTATTTATACGGGAAAAACATCAAGCGGTACATGACGGAAGGCTAAAATAGTAGTCATCCACAAAAAACGCCCCCTCGAAAAATGAGGGGGCGTTTACTTTATTTCTGGTTTTCGGTATTGTCTGGTCTAGACAGCTTTTTATCGGACTCGTCATCGGGATAACTCGAAATATTGTCTATAATATATTCGCTTGCGATTTTACACAAATAGCTTTCAACCGCAAGCCGCATTGCAATTTCGGGAAGGTGCTCTTCAGAGTTCAAAGCTCTTTCACTGAGCGCCGTCGCACAGGTTTCAACCATGCTTCGGAAGCTCTCATAAAATTCCTCATCGGTCTTGCGATGCTTAGAAACCTTTATGAGGTAGCCTGTGTCCTTGACCGAAAGAACCTGTTTCAGTCGCAGGATGATCGAAAGATAGACAAGATGCTCTCTGGAATATTTTTTCCCTCTGGCGCGTGGCAGCACATCAGCTTTGATGTAGTTGTTGACCATAGCGGAGCTGAGCCTGTCGTCATCGCGAAGACTCGTCTTGCTGCGGGAGAGAAAATCCAGCACCTGGTCCATATAAAGTTCGATATCAGGAAATCCGTTGTAGTCGGGGAATTTGAGCTGGTCAGACAATTCCCGTAATTTTTCGACTTTACCCATCCTAAGACACCTCAAAATATGATTGAATATATTATAACGCGCACGGAATAATAATGCAAGTAAGTTATATATTTAGTTGACATATCGGATATAACATAATATAATAATGATAACCATATCACGCGATTGTTGGGAGGCGTATTTTCTAATGAGCAGGATTTGTCTTTTCGGAGACTCGATTTCGAAGGGTGTCATCATCGATGAAATCAGGAATAGGTACACCATGACAAAAGATTGCTTTGCCAATTTACTGTCTACGGCGAATGCCGCTCTTGACGTATCAAATTTTTCGATGTTGGGCTGCACTATTTTGAAGGGCAAGAGCATGATAGAACGTCACATCAAGGACGTTCAGAACTGCGAAATTATTGCTCTTGAGTATGGCGGCAATGACAGCGACCATACCTGGGAACAGATTGCGCAGGACCCCGAGGGGGAGCATCTGCCCAAAACACCGATCGCCGTATTCGAGCGAACCTACCGCGGGATAATAGATGAACTTAACGTAATGGGAAAGAAAATTGTCATGCTGAATCTTCCTCCGATTGATGAGCACAAATATTTCAATTGGGTCAGTAGGGGATTAGATCGGAACAAAATTTTGCAATGGCTTGGTGGCAGCGAAGAGTTTATATACAAGTGGCATGAGGCATACAATTTGCAGGTCAGCAATATTGCGTCTGAGTATAATATTCCGCTCGTCGATATAAGATCTGCTTTTCTCGAAAGGCGCAACTACTCGGACTTTCTCTGCAACGACGGAATACACCCAAATGAAAAAGGGCATGGGCTTATTGCGGAGGTTATATCCGATGCACTGCCTAATCTTGAACGGCAAATTACAAGAAAAACGTCCCTTGACAAAGGCGCATAACCGATATATTTCGGTTGACATATCTGAAAAAATGTAGTAGATTATAGTGCGGCTTATCGTATAGCCGCACTATAATCTACTAACATGGAAGAGTATCGAAGTGGTCATAACGGCCCTGACTCGAAATCAGGTTACCCGCAAGGGTACGTGGGTTCGAATCCCACCTCTTCCGCCACGAATCCCTTGAAAAGCTGAGTTTTCAAGGGATTATTTTATGCCCGGAATCTCATATAAATGATCGTGTGATATAAAATTACTAAGTCAACTGATTTACTGCAACGTCCCAGTTTCAGCGTAGAGATGTCCAGTGCGGCAAATGCTCAAATCTTTATTACACTATTACTGCAATTGTTAGGAATTTTCAAGCGCACACTTAATGGTTTTTGCAATTAGGGAAAAAAAGATGATCGGCGACGGAGTCTTTCCGTCGCCGATTTGCCAAAATTCCTAATTTAGCCCATGCGTTCCAGCGCCGGCAGAATCTTGTTTTCATTGCAAACGTATTTGTCCTAGTCTTTGGGCCTTTCTCCAGAACAGGTTCGGGACGAAAAGCAGAATCAAAAAGATCAGCCCCACATAGAAAAACCGAATGTCATAATCATTTCCTCAACTTCTGACTGAATTACCCTGTCGGTCAGTCCATTTTGCTGAAAAGTACCGTCTTTTCCTTCATTGAAATCTTACCAACCTGATACCCATACGCCGCAAGCTCCTTCTTGTAAGTCTGAAAGGAGTGGTCGAGCGGTACGCCGGCGATGCTTCCAATCTCATCAAAGGTCAGGCGGAAAGACTCCTCGCCGCGCTGCTGAACATATTCCCACAGGGCGTTGTATTTACTCATGCTGATTCACTCCTCATTCGAAAACATCGGTTCCAGATTTTCTCTGATAAAATCGATTCTGTCACTGGGGCGCGGCACAAAAAGAGAAGCGATGGCAACGACCAGGTTTTTCGCCGTATTCACATAGATCACGTTTCCGCCGTCGCCCATAGCCGCATAGCTGCGCTCTTTTTCGTCGATGACCCACCATAGGTAGCCGTACTTTAGTCCTAGCTCGTCCCAGTGACTGTGCTCCTTCGTGCTTTCCTCCACCCATTCGGCAGATATGAGCTGTTTGCCGTTCCATGCTCCGCAGTTCAAGTACAGCTGACCGATCTTTGCCATCTCGGCGGGCGTGAGGAAAAGGCCCCAGCCTGCCGTATTGATTTCCTGCGGATCGGCGACCCAGCCGCTGATGTTATTTTCCTTCGTCATAATGGCAATTTGCTCGTCTTTAGTGTTAAAAACAACATTGCGGTCAACGTGGATGTCCATTGGCGCGAACAGGTTTTCGCGGGCGAAATCGAGTACGGAGCTGCCTGTCGCCTTCGTCAGGATTCCGGACAAAATATCTGGTCCAATGAGGGGCGTATAACGGAAATCTCCGATTTCACCTTTGCCGCCCAGCAAGTCAAGCGCGGCTTTTACCCAGCTTTCGCTTGAAAAATACTTTGTGTACGGTGCCGACTTATATTTATACGGTGCGGTCATGGTCAGGATGTCCCAGATTGTGACGAGCTGTAACGTTTTTTCGCCACGTTTCACCGTGTAATCCGGGAAAAACTCTAACACTTTCTGATCAACGCTTTTGATATAACCTTTATCCACGGCGATGCCAATCAGGGCATTGACTACGCTCTTTGTCACCGAAAACACATGAAGGGCGCGCTTGGCGGTATATCCATTGAAATACCCCTCATATACTGCTTTGCCATTTTTCTGCACGACCATACCCACGATATTACCGTAGTCGCGGCAAATCGTCTGTTCCAGCTCTGTGATTCTTTCTTGATTCATACCATCCGTTTCCTTTATTTTGTTCTAAAGGATATCCTTAAAAGAAGGATAAATCCATTAAAAATCAATTGCAAGGGGTATTTAAAATTTTCTTTCAATAAATATTTAAGCCCACTCGTTGGTAACTGTCTCCTTGCGGATTACCACGAATCACAATACAATAAACAGACGATTTGCTCCAAAGCAGGAGTATAATCTGTCCACGCGCCTTTGGGTGCTTGAGGATGTGCTCACTCTGACGCCCTTCGCCGCCACACTTATAACAGTACTTCTGGGAGATCAAATAGAGGTATGAATATTCAGGATGTCATTTTGCTGCCTGTTGTAACTTTGTCATCGTTTGGTTTGCTTTGGGCGCTGGGTATATTAGCCCGCCAGCAAAAGCTTGAGCAGGAAAAAACTTCTTTGAGTTTAATCAGATGTACTACCAGAATCTTGAGGAGCAGCAGTTTCAGGTAAGACGGCTTTGTCATGATATGGCTAATCATCTGCAGGCAATGTCAGCTTTAAAGGCGCCGGAGCTGCGAGAATATCTGGGGCAGCTTATAAAGTCACCTGCCATGGAGTGTTCACAACGGTTTTGCGAAAACAATGTGGTCAATGCAGTTCTGGCGGCAAAGCAGCAGATTATGGAGCAGAAAGAAATAACTGCGGATTTTTTCGTGGTACTGCCTGCAGATTTGTCAGTAGAAGCCGTCGACCTGTGCGCCGTTTTTGCCAACAGCCTGGACAATTCAATTGAGGCATGCGAAAAGTTGTCTGCAGAGTAGCTGACGTCTCCGTGAATATTACAACTGATAATGAACAGTTCACGCTGCTTACATATCTTTCTCTGGCACAGTAACTATAGGGCTAATATAACCAAATCAGAAAAACACACTTGTCGGTAGAAGCATACCCGAACCCCTTTGCGTGCACAATAGATTATGCGGATGCGCGTTCTGCGAACGCTTCCCGGCGAGGGCATACAGTACAGAACAACACAGTCATATTGTCGTTTTACGGCATCCAGATTAAATTATAAGTACTGCTGTACGAAAAAATCAAAAAATTATTTAGAACGACTAAAAATTATTAATATAGCATTGCCATTAAGGCTCGAACATGCTATATTAAGATAAAGATGACCCTTTAGAAATTCGAATATAATTGGGGGATACAAAATGATAGATCTTAGCATTAACCGTGAAAACCTAAAAAACAACATTCGCAAGGCAAAAGAAAACAATGTTATTATTCCTACTTACGAACAAATGAAAAATCCGGAAAAAGTACCGGAATTCGTTCGCGAAAAGCTCAAGAACGTAGGCTTATGGGAAGTAAACCCCCTGAACCTGTTCCGTATTACGTGGAAAAACGAGCCTAAGGAGCATGGCGGTCTATATAACAAGGTGCCGAACTATGTTGAGCTGCCGCCTGAGCTCACGGGAGTACCTGCGCGTATTGTATGCATGGCAGGAAAATGGTTCCCCACCGGCTGCCACAAGGTCGGCGCTTCCTTTGGTTGCCTCGCACCGAGACTTGTCACAGGTCAGTTCGACGCGACACGTCAAAAAGCCGTTTGGCCGTCTACCGGCAACTACTGCCGCGGCGGAGCTTTTAACTCCAAGCTTCTGGCTGTCGACTCCGTTGCTATCCTGCCCGCAGAGATGAGCCGTGAGAGATTTGAATGGCTTTCCAAGATTGCCGGCGAAGTCATCGCAACTCCGGGCTGCGAGTCAAATGTCAAGGAGATTTTCGACAAGACTTGGGATCTTAAAAATACACGCGATGACGTTATGATCTTCAACCAGTTCGAGGAAATGGGCAACTACCTCTGGCACTATCAGGTAACAGGAAACGCTTTGGCTGATGTGTTTGAAAGCATCAAGCGTCCCGGCGACCATTTTGCAGGCGCATGCTTCACATCAGGTTCCGCAGGAACAATGGCAAGCGGCGACTACCTCAAGGAGCAGTATCCGCACCTGAAGCTCGCCGTTGGCGAGGCTCTCCAGTGCCCGACTGTTCTGGACAACGGATTCGGTGGTCACAGGATTGAAGGTATCGGAGACAAGCATATTCCTTGGATTCACAATGTTAAGAACACCGACATGGCGATTGCAATCGATGATGAAGACAGCCAGAGACTCCTTCGTCTTTTCAATAGTCCCGAAGGCCAGAAATATCTTGCAAAGGAACTCGGACTTTCTAAGGAACTGATAGAAAAGCTTACCTGGCTCGGCATCTCCGGAATTGCAAACGTCCTGTGCTGCATAAAGATGGCAAAGTACTATGAGCTGACGGAGAATGATGTGGTCGCAACCGTTCTGACCGACTCCGCCGATATGTATGCGTCCAGAGTCAATGAGCTGAACGATATGTATGGCTCTTACAGTGACAAGGCTGCCGCTGTTGATCACAGCATGCACATGCTTGGCATCCGCACGGATAATCTTTTGGAGCTTACCTATGCAGAGCGCAAGAGAGTTCACAACCTCAAGTACTACACATGGGTCGAGCAGCAGGGCAAAACCTACGAGGAAATCAACGCCCTCTGGTATGATACCGAGCACACATGGGAATCCATCCACGGTCAGGCTAAACAGCTTGACGAGCTCATCAATGAGTTTAACGAGGAAACAGGTCTGCTCAAGAATAAATAACATCGCTCCCGGAGGCAATTATGAAAAATGTTATCTGCGCGCGCTGCGTAAAGTGCGGCAAAGAGTACGAGGCTGTTCCAAACCTCGAAAACTGCTCCTGCGGCGGCATTCTCGATATCATTTACGACTACGAAAATATAAAAACGAAGCTTACAAAGGACGTTCTAAAGAATAGAACGGATTATTCCATGTGGCGCTATCGCGAGGTCCTTCCTGTTGAAGAGGACACGCCCAACACTCCGCTGAGAGTGGGCTGGTCCCCCATGTACGAGGCTCAGAGGCTTGCGGATATGCTTGGCATCAAAAGGCTTTTTATCAAGGACGACGGCTTGAACCCCACGTCCTCTTTGAAGGACAGAGCCTCAGCTATGGCGGTCGCAAAGGCAATCGAGGCGAAAGCCCCAGTAATCGCCTGCTCCTCAACCGGTAATGCGGCGTCGTCCCTTGCGGGCAACGCGGCAGCCGCAGGACTTAAGACCTATATCTTCGTGCCGTCCCGCGCGCCGAAGGGCAAGGTTGCACAGCTGATCACCTTCGGAGCCAATGTCGTTTCAGTTGACGGCAGTTATGAGGACACCTTCAAAATATCCGCTGAGGCCATCAAAAAGTGGGGCTGGTATAACAGAAATGCCGCCATCAACCCCTATCTTTCAGAGGGCAAAAAGACCGTAGCGCTCGAAATCGGCGAACAGCTCAATTGGGAGTGCCCCGACTATGTTGCGCTTTCCGTTGGCGACGGCTGCACTATTGCGGGCGTCTGGAAAGGCTTCAAGGATTTATTCGCGCTAGGTCTTATCGACAGGCTTCCGAGGCTTATATCCGTTCAGGCTTCAGGCTGCTGCCCGTTAAATCGCGCTATAGCTGAAAAGAAGCCCTGGTACCCAATGGAGGAAAACACTCTGGCCGATTCCATCGCTGTCGGTGTTCCGCGCAATCCGAACAAGGCGCTTAACGCCATAACTGAGTCGAACGGCATCGTAGTAAACGTGACCGACGAGGAGATTATGGCGGCTCAGAAGCTACTCGGCACGACCTGCGGAGTCTTTGGCGAACCTGCCGGAGTCACCGGAGCCGCAGGACTCAAGAAGGCCTGCGAACAGGGTCTTATTCCGAAGGACGCAACTGTTGTCTCGATTGTAACGGGCAACGGACTCAAGGACGTTGATAACGCTATCAAGGCGACAAAGCCGCCGATTTTGATTAAGCCCGATATGTCAGCTCTTATAAGCGCTTTCGAGGAAAATGGAATCATGCCCGAAAATTAAAACTATTTTACAAGAGTGATATCAGTTTCACTTACGCGTGTGGCGGGAGCTTGCTCCCGCCACGTTTTATTTGAGAATACTAGAAAAACTGTGCTGATGCCTTCCGTGAAGTGATGTATTGTTCCTGTTTCAGTATTGACAACATGAAGTATATAATATATTATGAAGAACTAAGATATGTGAAGGAAATTGATGATATTTGTAGTTTATGGTATTAATATATAAGAATTTCGTTGCATAACTGAAAGTAGCAGGTTTCTACACGCATTGTCGCTTAATTGAGGGCAGTAATTAATGAAAAACAACAATAAGGGTATAACGCTCCTTGAGCTGATAGTAGCTTTTTCAATCGCTGCTGTTTTGGCGTTGGCCGTTGTGCCGAATTTAACACAATATATCGGGTTTTCTTCTAAAGGAACCTGCGAGGCCAGCCGACTGGAGTTTATGCGCAGCTATCAGACGTATCTGGCGACCGGCGAGGGTAATGGAACGCTTGCTCAGGCGCTTAACGGCCAAGTTCCTGAATTGCTTGCCGATAGTAACAATCTTAGGTGCTCCGATGGCGGCATCTTTGCTGTCGTGGATGGAAGCATAGTCTGCTCTGTACACGGCGCAATCGGCGCTGAAGCGGGCGACGATCCCGGCGGCTCGGGTGGCTCAGGACCGGGCGGCGAATGGATTTCCGGTGACGTAATTTTTGGAACTCCCCTAACTCATGAAGTGGTTCTTGATAGTTGGACAGCAGAGCGGGCTTCGGTTATAACCTATTGCGAAGACAACCCATATGAATCGGGTATGACGCTGTCTAATTTATCAAAAGGTTCAGTTTTGGTATATGAAGGAAAGACATATCTAGCTAAGTGGGGTTCCCCCTGGCTTACAGAAGCAGATGCTATAGAATTCGAAAAAAATCCCTCGGCAATTAGTTTTCTTTTTGAATTCGATCCAACCCATGTAATAAATTCTTCAGCATATAACACCTCTACAGGCTGGTCCCCGCACCTTATGAACGGTGACGTCTTTTATGAAAATGGTGTTGCATATGTTTATTTAGGCGTTAGCGATAAGCAGTGGGAAAGCCTGCCGCAAAATGGCGGATATTGGATTAAGCTTGTCTGATAATCGGGGAAACGGAATTTACACATGTTGCAGCATACGATACCTCCCATTTTTGACGAAAACTCAAAATTCCTGATACTTGGCTCGTTTCCGTCGGTTAAATCCCGCGAGGTGCATTTTTTCTACGGTCATCCTCAAAACCGCTTCTGGCGTGTCATGTCAGCACTTTTCGATAGTCCTCTGCCTGTCACAATCGAGGAAAAAACGGCTTTGCTGCTCGATAACGGGATTGCTCTGTGGGATGTCATTGCATACTGCGATATCGAAGGTTCGGACGATGCCTCAATTAAAAATGTTATCCCGAACGACCTGCGGGTTATAACGGGGGCCACTGATATAAAGCAAATATTTACAAACGGCGGAACGTCATACAAATACTACAAAACATACTGCTTGCAGCAGACTGGAATTCCGGCTACAAAGCTTCCCTCGACCAGTCCTGCAAATGCCGGCATCAGTCTGGAGAAGCTCATTATAGCGTGGGAACAGGTTGCTGAAAACCTCAAATAACAGATAACAACGACGCGGGGGCGGAAGCCTTTCGCGCCGTTGACTTTTATTGCCTGCTGATGTACTATATTTGCGGATAAGTGCTGCATATCGAATCGTATTTGGAGGGCTGCAATATGGTAGAGAGAATCGGAATAAGCTATGCAAATTGCTACCTGCTTTCGGGTGAGGGTGGTTCAATTCTGATAGACACCTGCAATTATAAGGACGGACCGAAGATTTTGGAGCGCATCAAGGACAAAAATGTCAAACTGATACTGCTTACGCATGGACATTTCGACCATGTCAGCTCCGCAAAATATCTTGCTAAAAGACTTAATGTACCGATTGCAATGAGCGAAAAGGATGTACCGATAATCGGTAGAGGAGAAGAAAGTGCGCTGCTTGGACCAGCACCTATCGGCAGGGTAGTCTCTTTCTTTTCAAAGTTTGTTTTAAAAAAATCTACATACTCTGTTTTTGAGCCTAATGTTCTGCTAGAGGATGGGCAGGAGCTTTCGGAATACGGCGTCAAAGCCCATGTTGTGGAGCTTCCGGGACATACCAAAGGCTCAGTCGGAGTTTTGACGGACGATCGAGACATTATCGTCGGTGACGCAATGTTTAATATATTTCGCCCAACAGGCTCACGGATTTTTGAGGATGAGGAAACGATGCGGCAAAGCGTGCAAAAAATTAAAAAGAGCGGCGCTACAACAATATATGTTGGGCACGGTAAACCAATAAAAAACGTGTAGGGAGAATGGTATGGCAAAATACGATTGGCTCGATGAATATCTTCTGTCAAAGTTGGGCGCCGTAAAGGATTATAAGGCAGAATGGGAGTGGTTCCGCTATCTGGTTGGCGGAAAAATGTTTGCAGCCACCTGCCAGCCGGGAATGCAGTACAAAGGCTATGATGGTCGCGAGCTTTTACAGCTTAAGTGCGAGCCGCTACTAGCGGAGGCATTGCGGAACGAATATCAGGACATAGTACCTGGTTTTTACATGGATAAGCAAAATTGGAACTCGATTTTTCTGGACGGGGAAGTACCGGACGACGTGCTGCGCGACCTCTGCGACAGGTCGTATTCGCTCGTATTTTCAAAGTTGACGAAGAAAGTGAAAGAAGAAATACAGAGCGCAAGCATTGAAAAAGAATGATATTTAAGATATTATATTAGTACATTAATATAGCGGAGAAAAAAACACGGTCCGGTTGGTAGTCCGGGCACAGAACCCATCTGTCAGTAACCTGCCTCCTTGGTTGTCCGTTCTCCGTTGAAAAACAAGGGGGCATTTGTTATGCAAAAAAACGAAAGCAGACTAACGGTGTTATATGACGAACCGTTTTGGGTGGGCGTATACGAGCGCTTTTACGAGGGCGAGCTTGAGGTCTGCAAGGTAAGCTTCGGCGCGGAGCCGAAGGATAGCGAGGTCTATGAATATTTCCTTAATAACTTTAACGACCTGAGCTTCAGTCCGGCAATCAAAGCTGAGATAAAAAGCAGACCCGATATTAACCCAAAGCGTATGCGGCGAGAGATAAGTAAACAGCTCGAAACGCGCGGGGTAGGTACAAAATCACAACAGGCGCTGAAACTGCAGCAGGAAGAGGGAAAGCTTGCGAGGAAGGTAATTTCAAAGCAGCGAAGGGAAGATGAGAAGCAGTTCAAATTTGAACTGCGCCAGCAAAAACAAAAGGAAAAGCACAAGGGGCGATGAAACATCTTCACTGATAAAATTTCGATTTACGAGGAATACTACTGCTACTCTTAAAAAAGAAGGTGGCAGTCAATGGATACTGACAAAAATCACAGACCCATAGACGATAGGATATATGAGGATTTCTATGACTTGAGATCGGTGATGTCCACGACGGAGATGACGGGACTGACGCCGACTCCGCCGCTCTCCGAAGAAGACGCGGAATCATACTCGGAGATACAAGGAATGCCGGTACCGGGAGATCCGCCGAAAAAAGAGAGAGAAAAAAAGGTTATCCCGGACGAACCGTGGCTCCGATAGGATGGTAAAAACACGCCGATTAAAAAACGGCGTGCCTTTTATGAAAGCTTCAAAAAAATACCCTCCAATAGACACCAGACTTAAATCTGTGTTAAAATGTAGCATGAGAGGGTGAGAGCATGGAAACATTCAAAACAGCGCAGGTTGCGGAAATTATCGGTATACATCCGAATACGGTACGGCTGTATGAGGAGCTTGAACTGATCCCGAAGGCCGAACGTAGGTCGAACGGTTACCGCGTGTTTACGGCGCTGCATATCGAGCAGTTCGAGCTTGCGAGAATGGCGCTCAAGGTTGAAGTGCTGCAGAATGGACTTCGGAAAAAAGCGATAGATATCATAAAAACTTCGGCGAGATGCGATTTTGACGGTGCCATAGGTCTTGCGGAGGAATATCTGTGCAGTATAAAAAGAGAGCAGAAAAATGCGGAGGAAGCGATACTGATCGCAGAGCGGCACTTGGCTAAAGAAAATAAGGAGACAGAGAGTCTCTGCCTTACCAGACAGGAAGTCGCCGATTATCTTGAAATCACGATAGACACCCTCAGAAACTGGGAGATGAACGGTCTGCTGACGGTCAAGCGCAGGCAAAACGGCTATCGGGTTTATACAGATGAGGATGTTCGCAGGCTCAAAATCATTCGTTCGCTGCGCTGCGCGAATTATTCACTTTCTGCGATACTGAGGTTGCTTTCCGCTGTTTCAGGCAATCCGGAAACTGACATACGCGCCACGATTGACACTCCTGAAGAGGACGAAAATATAGTTTCGGTTTGCGACAGACTTATAACATCCCTCAGAGATGCGGAAGAAAACGCGCGTGGTATGCTCGCAAAACTTCACAGGATGAAAAAGTTATATAAATAAAACCCTCCACTATAACACCGGACTTTGGTCGGGTGTTATATTTATGCAGAAAGTCAGTAAAATGCCAACCGCGTTCAAGAAGTTTTTAACGTGATGGGTTAGTCTGATTGAAAAGGGGGAATTAACATGGTTAATACTATCGAAGCAAAAAATCTATGCAAAGCCTACAACGGCATTAAGGCAATCGAAAACGTAAGCATTGAGGTCGGACCAGGACAGGTTTTCGGGCTGCTCGGAGCGAATGGGGCAGGAAAAACAACGACAATCGAATGCATTATGGGAACGAAAAAAGCGGACAGGGGAGAAGCGACCGTTCTCGGACTTGACCCGTACCGCAGCCGGAAGATACTGTTTGAACGCGTAGGAGTACAGTTTCAGGAATCCAGCTACCAGGAAAAAATATTGGTATGCGAGCTATGCGAGGAAACTGCGTCGCTTTATAAAAACGCGGCGGACTACGGCGAGCTGCTTCGCCGGTTCGGGCTTTCGGAAAAGGTCAAATGCCCTGTCAGCGAGCTGTCAGGAGGGCAGAGGCAGCGGCTTTTCATAGTTCTGGCACTTATCCCGAATCCCGAGGTCGTGTTTCTGGACGAGCTTACGACCGGATTGGACGCAAGGGCGAGGAGGGAGGTCTGGAAGTGCCTTTCCGAGCTGAAGCAAAAAGGAATGACAATACTTCTGACCTCGCATTTTATGGACGAAGTGGAGGCTCTCTGCGACAGGATTATGATACTGAAAAGCGGTGAAAGCGTGTTTTGCGGAACAGTCAGCGAGGCGGTTGCGGCTAGCGGCTGTGAGAAATTTGAGGACGCTTATCTTAAATTGGCTGATGAGGAAGTGGGGGAAAGAGTATGAAGGCATTTGGAACACACTTTAAAACGGAGCTGAAGCTTTCGCTTCGCGGCATGGACATGGTAATTTTTGCGATTTGTATGCCGATTGTTGTGATGGTCATCCTTGGCATCATCTATGGCAGCAAGCCCGCCTTCGACGGAGCAAGCTACAGCTTTTTGGAGCAGTCCTTCGGCGCGGTCGCGGCAATCGCCGTCTGTGCAGGAGGCGTAATGGGACTGCCGCTGGTCGTGTCGGATTACAGAAACAAAAAAATTCTAAAGAGGTTCAAGGTCACGCCTGTAAGCCCGACGATGATACTATTGGTGCAGGTCGCAATCTACACTCTGTATGCTGTCGTTTCGCTGCTATTGGTTTACATAACAGTAAGGCTTTTCTTCGGCAGTTCTTTTGGTGGGTCTTGGCTCCAGTTTCTTGGAGCGTATCTGCTCGTGATGCTTTCGATGTTCAGCATAGGCATGCTTGTGGGCGGTGTTTCAAAGGATGTGAAGACGGCTCAGCTTCTATGCTGTGTGCTGTATTTTCCAATGCTGATTTTTTCTGGTACAACGCTACCTTATGAAGTCATGCCCAAGGCCTTACAAAAGGTTGCGGATTTCATGCCGCTAACGCAGGGAATAAAGCTCCTGAAAGTCACTTCCCTCGGACTTTCAACGGATGGCGTTCTACTGCCGATCATCGTCATGGCAGCGCTTGCCGTCTTATGCATCGGTGTCTCAATACGGTTTTTTAGGTGGGAGTAGATATAAAAACAGCGAGCCGTTTCGGCTCGCTGTTTTTGCATTATTTTTTCTTTGTAACGGGCAGCCAGACCTCGCTCCTATAGTCCGGAGAAGACATGTCTCCTTCTGAATAGATCTCGATATCTGGTGCGTCGGCATATTCGTAACCGGAAGAAGGTAGCCACTCGGAAACAATTCGCGTCTGTAGCTCTTGAATTGCTTTTGGCATCGCACCGACACACTCAAAGATTGCCCACGTGTTGGCAGGGACTTCGTATTCATCCATACCTTCGGGAACCGGCTTGTCAGATGCGACAGAAATAAAATAGTCAAATTCATTTCCCACCATGCAGGCGCATACACCCAGTACACCGAAAGGGGGACAATCCATCAGTGCACAGAGCTTGGGAATTATGCCTGCCTGATGCGTTTCCTGCCAAAACATCGGTATTTTCTTGAAGTTATCTTCAACATCAGACGTATAACCCCTTTTTACTCCGACGATTCGGAATGCTTCTTTTGTTTCAATTCTGTAATTCATTTCGGCATCTCCTCTGATTGATATTTTGAAGCTGATGCGTGGATATGCCTTGAGCGAAACTCCCTCTGAGCGAGATCCGGCAGGGGAAACGCCGTGCACACCCTGAAATGCGCGATTAAAAGCAGTCGGAGAGTCGTAGCCGTATTTAAGCGCTGCGTCGATAACCTTCAAGCCGTTCTGCTGCAAATCGAACGCCGCCTCGGTCATTCTCCTCCGGCGTATGTATTCACCGAGCGGAATACCCGCAATGTATGAGAACATACGCTGGAAGTGGAATGTTGAGCAGCAGGCTATCTGTGCGGCATGGTCATAGCTAATCTCTCCGCTCAGATTCTCCTCCATGTAGTTAATCGCTTGATTAAGTCTTTCAAGCCAATCCATTGCATCACCTTCTATAATCAGAGTTTAACAGAAACGGAATAATTGTCCTCTCTTTGCCTGCACGAAAATGCGAGTTGTCTATGGTAGCAAAATTAATCGAAAAGCGATATTTGCTCACACTCCGACTTTTTGAGTTTTTCTTTCATAGGAGCGCTGTAGCTACCGGAAAGCTTGTACTTTGAACGAAGCTCGTTCACCATTGGATATAGCGAATCCTTGTATTCTTTACCAGCGCCGCCGGTTTTATAAAGATCGATAAGCGGTTTACATAAATCCGGAAAATCGCTGCGGATAAAATCAAAGAAAGCTCCACGTGTCTTTCCGCGGAGGTACAAAACGCCCGGTAAAACGTATTTAACCGCGCTGTCACTTGCGTGAGAATAAAGCGAATCGATGTTTTCTCGAGTGTCGGTCAGATAGGGGATAATCGGCATTACGTGAAGGCCAGTGCAGGCCTCGGTTTTAGAAAATTCCTTAAGCATTTCAAAGCGTTTAAGGGAAGGAGCACCGCCCGGCTCGATTTTTTTGCGGACGTTTTCATCCATACAGGTAATCGTCGCCGCGACATTGACATAGGTGATTGACGCAAGCTCCGCGATGAGGTCATAGTCCCTCAGAATGAGGTCGGACTTGGTGGAGATGATGCAGGGGGTTTTGTACTTAATAAATAGCCGCAGAATGTCCGGCATAAGCTTATATTCGGCTTCAATCGGCTGATAACTGTCCGTCACGCCGCCGATACTTACGACCTCCCTTTTCCATGAAGGAGATGATAACTGCTTTTCAAGTTGTTCCACGATATTCGTCTTTATATAAATATCACTGAAGTATTGTTCGGAGCCTAAGTATTGATGCGAATACATGGCAAAGCAGTACTTGCAGCCGTGCTCGCAGCCTCGATAAATATTCATGTCATAAGCAAAAGGAAAGCTTCTCTTTAATTTGTTGCAAGCCGATGAACAGGTCATTTCTTTATAATTTGCCATAGGCGAAGCTCCATTCAAGCATAATGTTATATCAAGATATTACCACACATTTCTAAGGATGTGAATCCTTGATAAATAAAAAGCAGGGACAGAGGCTTACGCTCTGTCCCTGTATGCTGTTTAGTTGTTTATGTGTCTGACCGGTCTTGCCTCGATGTAGCCCCGGTAGCCCATCGGCGCGAGCTGGAATCTCGGGCCGTCGTTTTCCGCCCATTCGTAGCCGTAGAGCTTGGGGTCAAAGGTCTTGATAAGCTCCCAGACATCCGTGATGGCTTCCTCAAAATCGTCATCCTTGAATGGAGGTCCCTGAAAAACCATCATTTTGCAGGGCGGTAATTCGGTTAGCTCGTAGCCCTCGGGAACGGGCTTTGAGTAATCCAGCGGCAGCTCGACGCCCTGAACGTACTCGGAACCACCCTTCCTCATGCTTACCGGCAGCCACATGCCAATGGGTTCGTAAAGCGCTTCCTTGACGCTCGTCAGCATTCCCCAGATATCGCAGCCGACGTCCTCGCAGTATGCGAAGTATTCATCAGCTTTGATGCCGCGCTTTAAGAGCACTTTTCTCTCGGGGCGTTCGATGATTTGAACGAAAACCGGCATCAGTTTCTTATTTTCTTGCATAGGTTTGACTCCCTTAGTTTTAGTATGGCGATAATCATTGGCGGGATAGGGAATGAAGAGCTGTATCGGAGGAGAAACCATCGAGTAGCTTTTCGGGGGCAGCCCGAACTCCTTTGAAAAGGCCTTTGTAAAGCCTTCGTGCGAGTCGAAAACGAAATCGAACGCGACATCGATGACCTTCGTCTTGCTGTCTCTCAGCACGAGCGCCGCCTTGGAAAGCCGTAGTGAGCGTATATACTCGAAGGGTGCTTTGCCTAAATACTCCTTGAAGAGACGATCACAGTGCCACGGCGAATAGCCCGCCGCCCTTGAAAGCTGTGAGAGAGTCATCGGTTCCGAAATGTGCTCATCGATATACTCTTGCATACGCCTAACAGCTAAAATTCCTTCGTTTTGTTCCAATATCATCACCACCTGAATCAGTATACCTTATGCCGCCGAATTATTCTTGAACCCGCTTGGCATCCTTTGTTCTGATTTTATAACTTTAGTCGCTAAATTAAAAGAGGTTTTTAATTTTAAAGTCAGCTTTAAGTACTGAGGATAAAGTACGAAAACAGAACCAATTGCAGAACCGGTACTGAGCGAACTGTTCAGAGCGTGAAAACAGTTTTTCGGTATGCAAAGCTGAAGGGATGTAGTATAATGCAGACAAAAAACAAACACAAGGTTAAAATAGCCCTTGATATACTCATGGCGATTGTTTTTGCGATACTTTTCAACAAAACGGCGCTGGGCGGAATGACCTTCCACGAAATCGCCGGGCTTGCCATTGGAGCTTTTATTATAATCCATATGATTCAAAACAGAGCGTGGCTCAAGGGCGTCACGAAGAAGCTTTTTAACCCTAAGCTGCCTGTAAGAACGAGGGTCGCCTACATAGTGGATGCCCTGCTGCTCATCGCTGTAGCCGTTATAATCGTCACGGGCATACTGATGTCAAAGGTGCTTTTTGCTTCCGTCATTAACGTACATTTAAATGTCGAGAGCCTGCATAAAGCTGTATCATATATTGCTCTTGCGCTCATCGGAACCCACATCGGGCTTTCATGGAACAGGGTTGTTGCAATAGTGAAAAAGCTTCTGAATATCCCGAAGAAAAGAGCGCTGGGAGCCATCGCGACCGCTTGCGCGATTATTGTATTTTCGCTAGGCTCATATAATATCGTTTCAACTGGATATTTTAACAAGGTCGCGTCGATTGCTTCAGGCTATTCCGAAAGAGGCAACAGCGGATATTCTTTCGGTGAAGGTGAGGTATCTAGCTCTGCAGACTTAGCCGCGTTCATTGACGGCAATGGCGGCAGAAAAATGAACGGTGAAAGCCGTCACGAAAACTCCAATGCACTTTCGACGATTTACCAGAATCTTAGCATCGTGGCCGCGTTCGCTGTGTTCACATTCTACATCGATAAGCTCATGCACCGAAAGAAGAAAAAGACGGGAAAAGTGGCGGCTGAGTAAGGACTGCCTCCTCCCGTGAAATCATTGTGGGAGGAGCTTCTATGCGCCTTTTTATCGCGGTACATTTTTCGAACGAAGTGAAATTCGCTCTGCTTTCGGCGATTGAAGAGCTTAGCGCTCAGGCGGTTTCTGGCAATTTTACACGCCCAGAAAACCTACACCTGACGCTTGCGTTTATCGGCGAATCCGAGGATGTTCAGACCATACGTAGCGTTATTGACCGATGTGTCGTTCCGGTTTTTGAAATGGCAATATTAGGAGCTGGAAATTTCGGCAAGCTTCACTGGGTCGGTATTGAGAATAATCCGAAGCTGAAAGCTCTTGCCGAAAATATTCAGAACGAGCTGCGTAAAAGCGGATTTGATATTGAGGATCGCGCCTTTAAGCCGCATATAACCATTGCAAGAAAGCTCGAGACGCGAAGTCCCGTAAATCTTAACGTAACGAGGAAAGCGATGAGCGTCTCGCGCATCTCGCTAATGAAGTCGGATCGCATTGACGGAAGGCTTACCTATACCGAGGTATATGGACGCGACCTAAAAAGTAATTGAATAGAACCGGAGCACAGGGAACCCCTGTGCTTTTTGTTCTTGATAATGCAAAAGATTAGTATATAATTAAAGCCAGAAATTGAGAGGATGATGAGAATGAATGTCGATTTTAAGATGCCGCTGATAGCGGTTAAGGATATCGAGGTATCTAAGAATTTTTATAAAGACCTGTTTGGACAAGAAGTCGTTCTCGATTTTGGCGAAAATGTTACCTTGAGCGGCGGCTTTTCCCTGCAGGAGGACTTTGCGAGGATTGGGCGTTTGCCGGAGGAACCGACCTATGATAAATGCTACAATATGGAGCTATATTTTGATGTGGACGATTTTGAAGGCTTTATGGAAAAGCTAAATGCCTTTCCTGATGTGGAAAGAGTTCATCCGCCCGTGAAGTATGACTGGCAGCAGAGGTCAATTAAAATATTCGACCCTGACGGACATCTGATTGAAGTCGGCGAGTCCATGCCGGTAATCGTAAGACGCTGCCTCAGCGAGGGAAAAACGCCGGAGGAAACGGCGGCGATAATTATGCATCCGCTGGAATTTGTGCTCGCTGTAAGAGACGGCAAAATTTAACCGCTGAAACATTGGAGGCTCTGACAATGTCCGAAAAACCGATATTTGCCCTGATGTATGACTTTGACAAAACGCTTTCGCCAAAAGACATGCAGGAGTACGCCTTTATACCCAGTATAAAAATGACTCCCGAAGACTTCTGGGCGGAGTGCGGCAAAACTATGCGCGAAAACCGCATGGATCAGATACTTGCCTATATGTATGTCATGTTCAAAAAGGCAAAGGGAAAGTTTCTTTTCACTCGAGATACCCTGCGCGCTCTAGGCAGGGACGTCGAGCTTTTCGAAGGCGTTGAATCCTGGTTCGGACGTATAAATGCCTACGCCGAAGAGCGTGGGATGAAAGCCGAGCACTACATAATATCATCGGGGCTCAAGGAGATAATCGAGGGAACACGGATAGCCAAAAACTTCGAACAGATATACGCCGCAGAATATTGCTACGACGAAAATGACGAGCCCTGCTGGCCCGCAATGGCTGTGAACTATACGAGCAAAACCCAGTTTTTGTTTCGCATCAACAAGGGCGTTTTCGATGTAACGGAAAACGACGGGCTCAACGAATTTATGGAGGAAGATAAGCGCAGAGTGCCCTTCCGCAACATGGTGTATATAGGCGACGGACTTACGGATGTGCCGTGCATGAAGCTTGTCCGCACGAACGGCGGACACTCAATTGCCGTTTATCAAAACAGTAAGGACAAGGTAAACGAGCTGCTTTTGGAGGGGCGCGTCGATTATGTTCTGAAAGCGGACTATTCGGAAGGCGGCGAAATGGAAAAAGCCGTTTTCGCGGTCATCAATCAAGCAGCGACGGCGGGTATAACAACCGAGATGCACGTTAAAAGCATGGAGCAGGCACAGGCTGAAGCGAGGGAAAAACTCGTTAAAGAATTGGAACGCTCATTTGATAAATTAAAGACTTGATGAACACTTGGAGGGACTATTAATGAAAAACGAAGATTTTGCTGTATACAAGTTTCCTTGCGGAAATTTAAAGATAGGCTATACTGACACCGCGATTTGTCATGTCCTTTTTACGGATGAAAAGGTCGGGGGAAAGCCTTCAAAGCTAAGTGAAAATGCGGCAGAGCAGCTACGGGAATACTTCGAAGGTAAGCGCAAAGTCTTTGATTTGCCGCTGGACGCTCAAGGAACCAAATTTCAGAAAAAGGCCTGGGCTGAGCTTTTAGAGATTCCTTACGGCGAAACGAGAAGCTATAAGGACATCGCGGAGCGAGTGGGTTCTCCCAAGGGCTTCAGAGCCGTGGGCGGCGCGAACCACAATAACCCGATTACAATCATAATACCCTGCCACAGAGTTATCGCGGCAGACGGAGGTCTTGGCGGTTACGGCGGGGGACTGGAGACGAAGACCCTGCTTCTCGAGCTTGAAAGGAAAAACGGCTGATGGCAGAAATCTACGAAAGATATCGTGAAAAGCTACATACGTTTGCCGAGCCGAAATATCAAAAGTTTATGGCGTCTTTGATACCGGGTGCGGAAAACATCCTCGGTGTGCGCTCACCGGACATGAAGAAGCTTTCTAAGGAGCTGGCAAAGGACGACTGGAGGGCATACTTTGAGCAGAACAGGGATATATATTATGAGGAAACACTTCTGCAGGGAAGTGTGATCGGACTGCTCAAGGAAGATATCGAGGTCGTTTTGACAGAAGCACGCCGCTACATTCCCAAAATCACGAACTGGGCGCTCTGCGACAGCTTTTGCGGAGGGCTCAAACTCACGAAGGACAACAAAACGCGAGTATGGGCCTTCCTGATGGATTATGTAAACTCTGACAAGCCCTATGAGATACGGTTTGCCGTCGTCATGATGCTCATTTACTACATTGATGATGAACATACTGCTGAAATGCTGAGGCTTTTTGAGGATATTAAAAACGAGGATTACTACGTTAAAATGGCGGTCGCTTGGGCCGTGTCTATGTGTTATGTAAACCAACCGGAGCTAACAATCAACTATTTAAAGAATAACCGTCTGGACGATTTTACTTACAATAAATCTCTTCAGAAGATTTGCGAGTCGATCAAGCCGAGTACCGAGGAAAAAGCGGTAATCAAGGCGATGAGACGCCGCACAGCAAAGAAAAACGGACATTTAGGAGTATAAGATGTTTTATCTGATTCAAAAACTAAAAACACAGGGAGGTCCCTACAGTGCTGAGACGCGAAGAAGATTTGGTGTTATCAGCGGTTTGGTGGGGATACTCTTAAACCTTCTGCTCTTTGGCGGGAAGCTCACCGTCGCGCTGTTATCCGGCTCTGTCGCGATAATCGCTGACGCTTTCAACAACCTCTCGGACGCGGGGAGCTCCGTTATTACTATCGTCGGTTTTCGGCTTTCGGGTAAAAAAGCCGATCCAGAGCATCCGTTCGGACATGGGAGATTTGAGTATATTGCCGGCTTCATCGTTTCGGTTGTGATACTTTTGATGGGTTATGAGCTGGCGAAAAGCTCGATTAAAGGTATCATTTCACCGACTCCAGTTGAATTCAACGCTGTAACATTAGTTGTCCTCGCGGCGTCGATATGCATTAAGCTCTACATGGCACTATATAACAGAAAGCTTGCAAACCTCATTGACTCTGCGGCGATAGGCGCTGTGACAAGGGACAGTCTGAGCGACGTTGCTGCAACAAGCGCGGTTTTGGTCTCTCTCATCGTCTCACGTTATACGACGCTCAACCTCGATAGCTGGGCAGGGCTCGCCGTTTCAGTCTTCATTCTTTATTCCGGTGTGAGCTCAGCAAAAGACACTCTTGCGCCGCTTTTGGGCACGCCTCCATCGAAGGAATTGGTGACCGAAATCGAGAAGATTGTGATGTCGCATGAGCAAATCACGGGTATGCACGACCTTGTTGTGCACAATTACGGTCCCGGCAGACTCATGATTTCACTTCATGCCGAGGTGCCGTCCAGCATTGAAGTATTTGAGGCGCACGCGGTCATCGATGACGCCGAAAAAGTGCTTGAAGAAAAGCTCGGCTGTGAAGCGGTCATTCACTTTGACCCAATCGATACGAACGATCAGGAGTTGGCACGCTTGAGAGATATAGTGACAAATGTTGTCAGGAATATTGACGAGAGCATAACTATCCACGACTTTCGCTATATCCCGGGAACCTCGCATACGAATCTCGTGTTTGACATAGTGGTGCAGTATGGTTGCAAGAAATGTGACGAGGATCTGAAAAAGCAGATTTCAGATGAGGTTGGAAAACTCCTGCCGAACCACAACTGCGTTATAAAATGCGACAGATCCTTTGTATAGAAAAGAACTCTTCTTTCAATTCGGAAAGAAGAGTTCTTTATTATTAGTAGAATTTCGCCGGCTGAACGGAGGACTTTGAAATTAAAACATCGATTTCGGGGAACCCCTTTTTGAGCATACTCGCAAGAACGGGAACAACGACGTTTTCAGTACAAAAATGGTCTGCGTCAATTAGGTTTAGCCCCAGCTCTTTCGCGGCAAGGAATTGATTATTCTTCACGTCTGCCGTTACGAGAGTGTCACAGCCGAGCGCAATCGCTTTTTCAACATATTCTCCGCCGGAGCCGCCGCAGAGAGCTACCTTGCTGACAGTCCTGCCCGCGCTGTGATACCTGACACCTGACGAATTCAAAACGAATTTGACGTCGCAGAGGTAGTCCTCAAACTCGACGGGTGAGGGCAGAAAGCCGAAGCGCCCCATGCCGTATTCCTTGCCGTCTGCCGTGAGGTGCGGTCCGTCCAGAAAGCCCTCGACCCTTACGCCAAGCTTTTCCGCTAGGGCGTCGTTGACGCCGCCGTTAACACAGTCCAAATTGGTGTGCTGACAAAAGCCCGAAATGCCGTTTTGAAGCATCTTAATGACCTTTTTACCAATGAGGCTGTCATCACTGATTTTTTTAAGCTCGAAAAAGACAGGGTGGTGCGAAAGTATCAGCTGGGCGTCAGACCGGATAGCTTCGTTAATGACGTCGTCCGTAATATCAAGAGCCACGATAGCCCTTGTTATTTCCTCCTCGCAGAGTCCGACGAGCAGGCCGACATTATCAAATTTCATTTTCATCTCGGGCGGAACAATCGCCGTAAAATAACTGACTATATCCTTGACCTTTGGCATGGTGACCTCCTTATTTTTCCGTCGGCGCTCCGCCGTATTTCAGCTCTTGCAGCGAATTAAGTACCTCTTGTGCTCGCGTCAGACGCTCGGCATCCTCAGCTCTTCCGGATGAGGAAAGCCCCTCAACAGTCCTTTTTGTCTTGCTAATAAGTTGACGTAGTCTTTTTTCGAAAAGCAGGCTGTTTGATATAAGGCGTGCGTGACCGATTAGAAGCTCAGATGGGGAATAGGGCTCGTCTTTTCCGGCTCGAACTGTCAGTATTTCGTAAATGTTTCCGTCCTGAACGAGCTGTTCGGAGAGCACCTCAAAGCCGTTTTCGAAAAGCCAAGCACGGAGATACGCTGATTTTGACATCGGCTGAAGCACAAGCAGGCAGTTCTTTTCTTTAACCCAAGGTGCGGCCAAAATGATATCAGCGATATTTTCTCCGCCCATCCCCGCAATAATGACAGTATCGCTGCCGTCAAGAGCCGCAAGTCCATTGCAAAGGTGAAATTCTATTCTGTCAGAGAGCCCATATTCTACCGCCGTATGCTTCGCGTGCGAAAGCGGCTCGCTATTAATATCGGTAGCAAAGAGCGCTCCCTCATGCCCGTTCTGCGCGAGCCACACGGGGATATATCCGTGGTCGGTGCCTACATCGGCAACGGAGCCGACGGAGGGAATGAGCCTCGCAATGGCTTCGAGCCTTAGCGAGAGCTTAAGAAGTTGCAAAAAGATTCCTCCTAATAGCAATATACCGCTCCAATACTTTCCGCAGATGCGAAATTACTGAAACGGCATATGGTTTAAAACGATTTAACCCTGCTGGGCTTCCTGCTCTTCCAGGTAATTGTTGACCTGCATGACAAAATCGTCAACATCGAAGCCGTGTGCGGCGCAGGCCTGCTCAATAGTTTCGTCAGTCGCAAGCACGCAGGTCAGACAATGCATGCCAATCGCGTTGAAAAACGGAGCGGTCTGAGGAGCATTTTCCAAAACTTCGATAAGAATTGAATCCTTTGTAATAGTATACACCGTGCATACCTCCAAATTGTTTATAGCCATATTATACTCAGCTAGTATGAAAAATGCAAGACTAAATGATAAAGAGCGTGATATATCAGCCCCGTTGCATTTAGGATAGGCGGATGGTATGATTAGGGAAGAGAAAACTTGTAGTTGTATTCAAATAATTTAAACTAAATCGAACCCACTGATGGGAGGAATAATATTATGACAAAAGTTGATGAACGAGTTTATTATCCACTTGCGCAACAAGAGCCTGAATTAATTGAAATGTTCCGCAAGAAAACAAAGACAGCAATATTGATTTTGTCAATTTCATATTTAGCTGGCATAGTATTATTCGTTCCGCTATATATTTATTACCAAGAATACTGCTATTTTGCATTATTTGCCCCTATAATTGGGTACTATTGGTTAATCACGTTTGGAGCGAAGAATGTAAATAACCACTACGGAATAAAAAAATTATCCGGCAATACAATGATTTACCTAAAAAAGAATTATAGTTATACTACATATATTGCTTTAATTGTTTTTATATTTATATTTTCTTCATTAATCAGATTGATTAATGAAGTTAAGAATTACACTCTCATAAAACAAGTAATATTAAGCCAAGAATATATCAATGAATAAAAAATAACGAAATATAATAAGAAGAGCCGAAAACACAATGTTTTCGGCTCTTCTTTTTGGAGGCGCCACCCAGATTTGAACTGGGGGAATCGCGGATTTGCAGTCCACTGCCTTACCACTTGGCTATGGCGCCAAATATACAATTTGATGATATCATCAATATTTTTGCTTTGCAAAAATATTGGAGCGGGCGACGAGATTCGAACTCGCTACCTCCACCTTGGCAAGGTGGCGCTCTGCCAAATGAGCTACGCCCGCATTTTTTGTTGCCCCATCGGATGAATAATCATCCGATGGGGTTTGGTGCCTCCGGTCGGAATTGAACCAACGACACGAGGATTTTCAGTCCTCTGCTCTACCAACTGAGCTACAGAGGCATAAGGGACACGATTGCATCCCTTGGCGACCCAGAACGGGCTCGAACCGTCGACCTCCAGCGTGACAGGCTGGCGTTCTAACCAACTGAACTACTGGGCCATTTTGGTGCCGGTTTTGCGAGAAATCTACGCCGAAAGCGTATGGTGGGAACAACAGGGCTCGAACCTGTGACCCCATGCTTGTAAGGCATGTGCTCTTCCAGCTGAGCTATGCTCCCATATGCAAAACCTCAAGCGGCTTTGCCAGTATACTAAATTATTCAGCAATTGTCAAGTTCATTTTCCCATTTTTTTGACCTCGCGACGGAGCTCAAAGAATTATTCAGACCGTGTGGAAATCGCCCGAATTTCGTCGGGTGTGAATGTATATGTTTTGTTGCAGAAATGGCAGTTTATCTCGGCATCATCTCCGCTTTCGGCAATCTCCTCAAGAGCTTCGCTCCCAATGCTTTCGAGCGCACTTGAAACGCGCTCGCGGCTACAATAGCAGTGGTATTCGACTGATTTCTGCGCCAGAATTTCCGGCTCCAGACCCGCAAGAACACGATTTATGAGGTCCTCCGCGGTGCCATCCTTCAATATGTCTGTGACCTGCCCCATTTTCGCTATGTTTGCTTCGACTGTTTCGATAAGGGAAGCGGGCGCGCCGGGCAGAAGCGCGACAATGAAGCCGCCCGCGCACTTGATGGACAAATCGGTATCGACAAGCACACCGAGTCCGCATGCCGCACCGACCTGCTCGCTTTCGACAAAATAGTAGGTCAAATCTTCTGCAACTTCGCCGCTGACAAGGGCGGTCGAGCCTATATACGGCTCTTTAAGCCCAAGGTCACGGCTGACAGTAAGTGTGCCGTTTTTACCGACTGCGCCGCCGACATCGAGCTTACCGTTTGCCTTGAGCGGCAAATCAATGTGAGGCTCTTGAACATAGCCGCGCACGTTACCTGTGCTGTCCGAAACTGCGATTACAGTGCCGATGGGTCCGCTGCCGTTCAAACGGAGCGTAACTGTCGCGTCTTCCTCCTTGAGGAGGTCGCCGAGTATGGAGCAGGCGCAGAGCGTTCTTCCCAAAGCAGCCGATGCAACAGGACTGAGGTCGTGAATTTGTCTTGCGTGCTCGACAATGCCCCTTCCGCTAATTGCTGAAATTTTTATAAAACCGTCGCTTGTGACGGCGCGTATGATCTCATCCATTAAATGCTACCTCAATGCGAAGTGTTCTCAGCGATAATAAATATTCTGCCCAGCTCGTTCTGCGGCCCGTCTGTGCGTGTTTCGATTCCGGTAAAGCCTGCGAACAAGAGAAGTGCGGAAAGCTCATCCGGCTCGTGGGAGTATTCGATGTGCTCCTCGCAGGAGCGCTGCCAGAACCTTCCTCTTCGGGTGAAAAGGTCCATTCCGTAGTACAGAGCTTTTTCTTCCTTCGAAAAGTCTGCCCGCCATAGGCAAAGGTTATTCTCGTCCTCGTCAACAGAGGTGAAGCCGTCGAGCGACCGAAGTCGTTCGGGAGAATTGATATCAAAAATGAAAACTCCGCCCGGCTCTATAAAAAGGTGTAGAAGTCGGAAAAATCCCGGTAAATCGGAGGGTGGAAGGTAATTGACTGCGTCAAGACAAGATATCGTGGCGTCAACAGTGCCATAAAGGTCAAGCTCCGTCATCGATTGGCACAGAAAAAGGGGCGGGATGATGTTGTTCAGCTCCGAAAACTTCTCTTGTGCAATACAAAGCATGTCGGAGGACGAGTCAGCGGCAACCATCTCATAGCCGCGCTGCGCCATCATAGCCGTGAGCGTGCCTGTTCCGCAGCCCACGTCGAGCAGAGTTTTGACAGTCTTGCCCTTTTCTTTGAAAACCTTCTCATAGAAATCGGCAAAATCATCATAGCGGATATCGCTTGTAAATTTGTCATATACCGGTGCAAGAGGACCATAGGAACTCATTTTGTTCATCCCTTTCCGGATAACAAGGTACAAAACGACCATCATAAAACGGATGGTCGTTCTGTTAATAAGTAAATATTTATGATAGCGCGGGGCTAATGCTACTTATCTTCCTGATCTTCCAGACGCTTGAAAACGCAGGCATAGCCTTCCTGACCGTATTGCAGAGAGCGGTTCACGCGGCTGATAGTAGCGCTGCTCGCGCCCGTTTGCTCGAGAATTTCGTTATAAATGCAACCCTTATTGAGTAACGATGCGACCTGATAGCGCTGCTCCATCGCCTGAAGTTCGGTGATTGTGCAAAGGTCATCAAAGAAACCCATGCATTCTTCAACGGTTTTGAGAGTAAGGATAGCCCGATACATCTCTTCGTTGCGGGGTTTTTTATTCTGTTTGTTCATAAAAATACCACCTTATTGTATTTCAGCGGAAGACAATATTCCGTTATATGTTTGCGAGTGTATGACAAAATAGTCCACTAGCGCAGTCACATTCTATAACAGTAAATTATGAAAGTAAAGCCTTAATTTTCGCCTTGCAAAAGAATAAGAAATAATATACAATTATAAAGTACGAAAAATATGAATATAAACATATTCGAATCAATGAGGTGACATTCATGGTTAAGGCAATAGTTGGCGCAAACTGGGGCGATGAAGGAAAAGGCAAGATAACCGATATGCTTGCCGAGAAATCCGACATCATAGTCCGCTTTCAGGGTGGTGCTAATGCCGGACACACCATTATTAATAAATATGGCAAATTTGCGTTGCACTCGCTTCCCTCGGGCATATTTTACCCACATACGACAAATATCATCGGCAATGGAGTCGCGCTCAACATTCGCTCGTTTACGGACGAAGTGAACGCCCTGCGAGAACGCGACGTTCCGGAACCAAAGATAATAATCTCCGACCGTACGCAGGTTGTGATGCCTTATCACATCCTTTTCGATGCATACGAAGAAGAGCGCCTTGCCGGAAAAGCCTTCGGCTCGACAAAGTCGGGCATCGCGCCTTTCTATTCGGATAAGTTTGCGAAGGTCGGCTTTCAGGTGAATGAGCTTTTTGATGACGAGCTACTCAAAAGTCGTTTGAAAAACGTATGCGAAATCAAAAACACTTTGCTCGAGCATTTGTATCACAAGCCGCGTCTCGATCCCGAAGAGCTTTATGCCGAAATGGTCGCACAGCGTGAGCTCATCGCGCCCTTTGTCGGCGATATTTCAGAAATTATCCACAAAGCGCTTCGAGAAGGGAAGGACATCCTTCTCGAAGGTCAGCTCGGAACGCTTAAGGACACAGATTACGGAATTTATCCCTATGTTACCTCGTCGAACACACTAGCAGGCTACGGAACAGTCGGCGCAGGCATTCCGCCCACGGAGATTAAAAGCGTTATTGCAGTCACTAAGGCTTATTCGAGCGCAGTCGGCGGCGGTGCTTTTGTTACCGAGTTGTTCGATGAAGAGGCGGATATGCTTCGCCGTCTGGGCGGAGACAACGGAGAATACGGCGCAACCACGGGCAGACCCCGCAGAGTCGGCTGGTTTGATGCTGTCGCTACCGATTTCGGCTGCCGCATGCAGGGAGCGACCGAGGCTGTTATTACGGCCGTGGATGTACTAGGCTACATGGATGAAATTAAGGTCTGCGTCGGCTATGAAATTGATGGAAAAGTGACTTCTGATTTTCCTGTTACCACAAAGCTCAACCGTGTCAAGCCGGTTTTTGAAACTTTGCAGGGTTGGAAATGCGATATTCGCGGTGTTAATGACTATGATTCACTTCCCAAGCAGCTCAAGGACTATGTCGACTTCATTGAAGCGCATATTCATGTGCCGATTAACTTGGTCTCCACCGGTCCGAAACGCGAAGACATAGCAGTCAGAAAAAAAGCATAAATTAAGAGATATAAATAAAAGGAGGGGATGCCTGTGGATACCATGACTGTTGTATGGGCAGTTCTTATTGTTCTATTTCTCATTGCTGAGGGTGCGACAGCCGGACTTACCTCTATCTGGTTCGCTGCCGGAGCTCTTACAGCGCTCGCGGCCGCCTTTCTCGATTTACCGGTTTGGCTGCAGATTGTTCTCTTTATCGTAGTATCCGTTGGTACGCTTTTAATGACAAGACCCTTGGCAAAAAAGTATGTTAATAGGAAAATACAGCCGACAAATGCAGACAGGGCTATCGGGAGCGTTGCTACGGTTACAGAAAGAATTGACAATGTCGCGGGTACCGGTGCCGTCACCCTCGGGGGAAGAATGTGGACGGCTCGAAGCACGACAGGCGAAATTGTTGAAGAAGGTACACGAACAGAAGTAACAGCAATTGAGGGAGTTAAACTGATTGTGGAACCGCAGGTAGCGGTAAAAACAGAAGAAAAATAACACAAGCCGCCGCTTGTAATGCGGCAGAAAGGAAGTTTTTTTATGCATTTCACTGATTACATCATTCCGGTACTTCTCATTATTATTGCGCTCATTGTTCTGATCCGCAATATCCGCGTTGTTCCGCAGGCACAGGCCTTTGTCATTGAGCGTCTCGGCGCATACAGCACCACTTGGCACGTTGGGCTTCACTTCAAGATACCTTTCATTGAGGCTATTTCGAAAAAGGTGTCCCTGAAGGAGCAAGTCTATGATTTTCCTCCACAGCCCGTTATTACCAAGGACAACGTAACTATGCAGATTGATACCGTTTTGTATTTTGAAATTACGGATCCAAAGCTGTATACATATGGTGTCGAGAATCCGATAAACGCGATCGAGAATCTTTCCGCAACGACACTGCGTAACATTATTGGTGATCTGGAGCTTGATCAAACACTTACGAGCCGTGATGTTATTAATACAAAGATGCGTGTTATTCTGGATGAAGCTACTGATCCTTGGGGAATAAAGGTCAACCGTGTTGAGCTCAAGAACATACTGCCGCCGCGTGAGATTCAGGACGCGATGGAGAAACAGATGAAGGCGGAACGTCAGCGTCGAGAAGCAATTCTTCGCGCCGAGGGCGAAAAGACAGCCGCAATCCTTTCGGCTGAGGGCGAAAAAGAAGCCGCAATCCTCCGTGCCGATGCGCAGAAGCAAACGCAGATACTCAGAGCAGAGGGCGAAGCGGAAGCAATACTGAAAGTCCAGACGGCTACAGCCGAAGGTATTCTCCGAATCAACGAGAGTGAACCGTCCGAGGCCGTTATCAAAATCAAAGCGCTTGAAGCGTTTGTTGCCGCCGCGAACGGCACGGCAACGAAGATTATAATACCCTCGGATATTCAAGGACTTGCGGGACTTGCCACTTCCTTTAAAGAGCTGCTTTCCGACCCCAAAAAATAGTATTTGGATGTTTTTCTTTCATGTATAATAAAAAAATCCCGTTCGGATTTCCGAACGGGATTTTTTTATACGGTGTGACTCAGCAGATAGCTCTTGAGCTTTACGTATTCGTTGGAGAGAAGATGTATTCCATCCGACATACATGCGCTGCTTGGCAGAAAACCGTTTGCATCGCAGCTAAGGTCGAAAGTGTTGAGATAATAGGTGCTCTTGTGTTTGCAGAGCTGCTTCAGCACCGAATTGAAATCGATGACGTTGTCGCGGCTTTCGCCCTTCCTGCTTTCCGAGCACTTTTGTGAGACAGGCGTCAGCGAAATAATGTAGATAACAGCGTTCGGCTGTGTTTTTTGAACAAGCGAAACTATATTGCTCATACTTCTGTAAAAGGCCTGGCGGGCGGAGTCTGTTGAGGCAATCTCGTTAATTCCAAGCATTATGTAAACCTTGCCGTAGCTCTTTTGCGATAGCGCCTGTTCGAGCGTACCGGTATCGTTCACGGTATTTCCATTCGCGTCAACATGGGTTGTTGAAAGTTTGAAGTCCGTAAGACCGAGAAAATATCGTGCGGTTGCGCCGTTGACCGAGTAAAAATCGGTACTGGTTAAGCCGAAAGAATTTTGAATCCCGTTGACTAGTGAGTGTCCGATGAAGCAGGCGTCAGAGAAATAGTCGGTGCCGACGGAAGCTTTTTGTGGCACTTCGGTACCAAAAATATAGTTACCGTTGGAATCATACGAGGATTCTGTGACCTTTTTGTAGCTTATCGCGTCTAAAAAGCGCATAAGCATCGTTGAGACTTCGGCGCGGGTTGCGCTGCCCTTCGGGCGAAAGGTTCCGTCTGTGTAGCCGGTAATCACGCCGACCCTCTGCAAGGCGGAAACCGCCGAAGCATAAGTTGAAGTAACTGACGAAATATCAGTAAAGGTGATGGCGGGAGCAGTCGGATCGAGCTGATAATTCTTGTAAGCCGCGTAGTTATAAAGCATGGAACAAATTTCTTCACGGGTTATATCGTAATCAGGCGAAAAGGTTCCGTCGCCAGTCGCGAAGGCGATGCCCGAGGAAAACGCCCACAGAACATAAGAGTAGTAATATGCGGAGGTGGAGACGTCTGAAAAGCCAGTTTCGGTCACCGCCATAAGATCGCTTCTGATATAGCCCAGCGTGCCGTTATACTTGACGTAGTACCAAGAATATGCTGGATCGGAAAGATCCGCGGTGGTACTGATTACGGAAACAACAGCGCCTGTTTGGAGACAGTATAGAACGCTGGTGTTTTTCGCGGATGGGGCAGAACGCATATTGACATCCGACTTAGTAATGGTACCGAGCTGGCCGCCATCGCTGACAGATGGTGCGCCGCCGTATCGTCCAAGAACGGTCACGAACATTCCGCGTGTCATCGTGCTGCTCGGCGAAAAGCTTGTTGTGCTCGTTCCATTGAACATGCCGTTCGCAGTTACGAAGTTTACCGAGTTATAAAACCAGTCCGAACTTTGCACGTCCGAAAAATCGGAGACAGAAGCGGCTGAAGAATAGACGGGGCAGACGAGAAGAATTAGACATATGACAAGTACAGATGATATCAGCCTTTTGATTTTGATCACCCTCTTTACTATAAAAAAGAATATCAAATTTGTTTTATTCTGTCAAGATTTGTAATGCCTTGTTACAAATTGGCAAGAAAGCGCGCAGCATATGCTGCGCGCTTTCTTAAACCAATATTAATTATATATCTTTGAGTATGCTTGAAAGAACATCGTTCATGTCATACATGCCTGGAGCTTTTACTTTAGAAAGAAAAACTGCGGCGGAGAGGGCGCCGTTTGCAAAAACGTCCCTTGAATAGGCGGTGTGTTTAAACTCAATGACTTCATCGGTTCCAGCAAAAATTACCTCGTGTTCACCTACGATAGTTCCACCGCGAACGGAAGAAATTCCGATTTCGTTCTTGCCTCGTTTCTGTCTGACGCTCTGGCGGTCGTAGATGTATTCAGAATCATGGGGGAGGGCGGAGGCGGCGGCATCCGCAAGCATGATGGCTGTTCCGCTCGGCGCATCAACCTTCGTACGGTGATGACGCTCGACGATCTCCACATCAAAGTTGTCACCCAAAACAGTTGCCGCTTTCTTTATAAGTGCAGTCAGAAGATTTATACCAAGAGACATGTTGCCAGATCTGAAGACCGGAACAGATTTTGAAGTGTGCAGAATCTGCACCAATTGACTTTCTGAATAACCAGTAGTGCATAATATGCACGGCACTTTCTTAACTGTGCAATAATCGAGCAGGCTGGTTAGTGTTGATGGGTTGGAAAAATCAATTATGACGTCAGCTTCTCCGCTGTATTCCATCGGATCTGCATAAACAGGATAGGTAGAAAGCTTAACGGGATTAATATCGAAACCCGCGGCTATTGTGATATCTTCTCTTCCGGAACACAGGCGCGTAATATTCTGACCCATTTTACCGTTGCAGCCGGAAATGATTATCTTTGGCATGAGATTTCCTCCGTTTTTATTACCTCGCTAAAAGGGGCGAACAACGCCGCCCCTATGTGTATTCTTATCTAATTATTTAAGCTTGAGCCCAACGTTTGTAAGACTGACCTTGAGTTTTTCGAGAGTATCAGGAGCCATATCAACGAGAGGGAGACGAAGCTTGCCGACATCCATGCCCATCAGATTCATCGCGGTCTTAACCGGAATGGGGTTAACCTCGATAAAGAGCCTCTCAAAGAGCTCTGCATATTTGAAATAGAGCTTTGTCGCCGCATCAAAGTCCTTATCGAGACAAAGCTTGCAGAGCTCGGTCACGGCTTCGGGAACGATGTTTGAAGCAACTGAGATGACGCCCAGTGCGCCCATAGCCATCATCGGAACTGTGTTGTCGTCGTTTCCGCTCCAGACGTAAAGATCGTCACCGCAGAGAGCGCGTGTGCGGGCAAAAAGGCTGAAATCGCCGGACGCTTCTTTAATACCGTTGATATTGGGGTGCTTAGAAAGTATTTTATAGGTATCTGCCGTAAGGCCGATACCGGTCCTTGCCGGAACATTATAAAGAATCATCGGAATATCAACGCGATCCGCGACAGTGGAAAAGTGCTGGACAAGTCCGCGCTGAGTGGTCTTATTGTAATATGGGGTGACCATTAGGATTCCGTCCGCTCCGGAAGCTTTTGCGCTGCTGGCAAGACGCACACTGGTCATTGTGTCGTTTGAACCTACACCTGCGACGATTTTCATGCGCCCTGCGTTCTTTTTAACGCAAAAATTAACTAGTTCCTCATGCTCGGTTATTGGCTGGGTTGCGTTTTCGCCAGTCGTACCGCAGACGATGATTGCGGAGATTCCGCCGTTATACTGCATATCGATGAGTCCCGCCATCTTATCGAAATCAATTTTGTCGTCGCGGAACGGGGTGACGATTGCTGTTGCAGCGCCTGTAAAAATAGGTGTTTTCATATAGACCCTCCTTAATGATTTGCTTCGATGTAGCCTTCTGCACAAAGTAATTCGGCTAGTTCCACGGCGCCTCCTGCGGCACCTCTGAGCGTATTGTGGGAAAGACAAACAAATTTATAATCGTACTGCGTATCCTCTCGCAGACGGCCGACCGATATGGCCATTCCGTTTTCAAGACCGCGGTCCAGCTTCGTCTGCGGACGATTATCTTCGGTGAAATAGTGAAGGAACTGCTTAGGCGCGGTGGGGAGGCTTAGCTCCTGAGCGCGTCCCTTGAAATTCGCCCACCTGTCAAGGATTTCTTCCTTGGAAGGTTTTTTATCAAAGCTCACGAAGACGGCGGCCATATGCCCGTCTGAGCAGGCGACACGTAGGCACTGAGCTGTTATGGCGGGCTTTGCTGCCTCGACTATAACGCCGTTTTCGACCTTGCCCCAAATTTTCATCGGTTCACGCTCGGATTTTTCCTCTTCGCCGCCGATGTAGGGGATGCAGTTGTCGACCATTTCCGGCCAGCGATCAAAGGTTTTGCCTGCGCCCGATATTGCCTGATAGGTGCAGGCGAGAACGGCCTTGATGCCGAATTCCTCGCGCAGGGGATGAAGCGCGGGGACATAGCTTTGAATAGAGCAGTTGGACTTTGCGGCGATAAAGCCGCGCTTGGTACCGAGTCGCTTTCGCTGACTTTCGATGACCTTTATGTGCTCGGGGTTAATCTCCGGTATCACCATCGGCACGTCGGGCGTCCAGCGGTGCGCGCTGTTGTTCGATACGACGGGGCACTCAAGCTTTGCGTAGGCGTCCTCCATCTCGCGAATTTCATCTTTTTTCATGTCGACGGCGGAGAATATAAAATCGACCTCCGAGGCTATTGTTGCCATATCGGCTATAGCGTCTCGAACAATCATCTTTTTTGCACATTCCGGAATCGGTTTTTCCATTGCCCAACGGTCTGCAACGGCATCTTCATAGGTTTTACCTGCGCTGCGCGTGCTCGCTGCAACTAAAGTCAGCTCAAACCACGGATGCTCCGCAATAAGAAGAACATAGCGCTGACCAACCATACCCGTTCCGCCGACTATTCCGACTTTGTACTTTTTCATAGGTTTACCTTCTTTCGATGAGGCTTAAGAAAATATATTCAAATCGCTCATAAATAATACTATCCCAAAAATTTGCTGTAATACTTGATTAAGGGGGGGGTTATGTAATATAATGACGAAAGGATTCTATATAGTTATGTTGACTATTTTTGTAAAATCCTATCACAGTTAAATAGCTACGTCAATAAATGTTCGACATGAAAATTTTTCATAAGCGCCATGGTTTTTTGTCACTAAAGCTGAGGAGCGCTGAACCCGACACGGTTTTTTGCTGATATTTGCGCCCAATGCGGCGTTATCCTCCTTGCCTTGCGGCAGCAAGGATATGTCGTCTGGCCTAGCCTGAGACGCGACTATCGGCAAAAAACTCTGCAACCTCCGCTTAAGAAATAATTGTGCCAGACGAGGCGGAGGACGAAGACATACTGGCGTATGTCGAGGATCGACAACGAAGCATGGCACAATTTTATCAAAGCCGAGGCGTATTGGGTTCAGCTCTCCTCAGCTTTAGCGAAAGGAAGTACATATGAAACGCAAAATGCATACTTTTCTGTCATTCATGCTTGCGGCAGCTCTCTGTTTTTCTGTTTTTAGCATCGGGGGGGGCGCGTACGCTGCAGACTCAATATATGTCAATGACTCGCAGAATGTTCTTTCCGGGGATATCAGCTCAGCCTACGCGGTTGGAGATACCGGAACAGTTTCGGTCACAGGCGGTACATATGCCATTACGGGCAGTGGTGTCGTGCAAATCGGACAATCAACTACGCCAATCCCGACTGTGCCGAGCGGAGATCCGGACGGGACAACGATCGGTATTAAACAGCAGACAGTCCGCGTGGGCCTCAACTATTATTACAGCAGTTCACGCAACACAGCCCTTACATACGCGAATCTCGAAAATAAGGTCGGAAGCGGATACCAGTTCGGATACTACGATTCATCTCGAGTGTTCCACGCTCTGGGAAGCACCGATGTGACAACGCTTACTATGGTTCCGAATGTCAACACCGTGGTAGTAGGAGGAACGGTCGGCTGCTACAACATCCAGCTTCCGAATGCCTACGCTGATTTCGACTCCGCGAAAGCCGCCGCTTCGCAGTACGCGGATGGATTTCCGGCATACATAAACGGTGCGTATTACGCAATGATAGGCAATTATCAGTCAGCGGCGGATACAAACAATGCTAGGGTTAGTCTCGGAGTGACCGGTAACATATTCACGGGAAGCAGTCGCTGCGTTGCTGTAACAAAGACGAATACTACGAAAATCCTTTTCGAATTCGATTGCGGAACGAACGCTAACCTTGCCGTGCGTCCACTTGCGGCGAATACAAAGGCTATCACATGGTTCAAGGGATATGCGTATTACGGCGACTTTGAGTATTTCCGTTATATTAACGATAAACTTACTGTTACCAACATTTTAAACATCGAGGATTACGTCAAGGGCGTCTTACCTTATGAGATGTCCTCGTCGTGGCCTGCTGAGGCTTTGAAGGCTCAGGCTCTGTGCGCGAGATCGTATTTTGCGACGAGTGTAGGAAAGTTTTCAAGTTACGGCTTCGATCTTACAAACGATGATTTATCACAGGTATATCGCGGCACAAACTCCGCGACGTCGGCCACCGACTCGGCTGTCGATGCCACAGTGGGTGAATATGTGGCGTATAACGGCTCTGTTTGTTCCACGTTCTATTTCTCGTCCGACGGCGGGGGAACGGAGGACAGTGAGAACATTTTCCTAACGGCGTTGCCTTATCTGCGCGGTGTGCTAGATCCTTATGAGGACGCTGTTCCGCAGTCTCTCAATTCCCGTAAAAGCTGGAGTTACGAATTCACAGGAGCGCAGCTTGCCTCAAAGCTTGCTTCATACGGTTATTCGGGTGGCAATATCGTTAGTATGACTCCTGAGTATTCCGACACGAATAATGTTATAAAGATGACCTTCTCGGATGCAAACGGTAATAAAAAAGTACTTACAAAGGATTCGAACTACGGTGTATTAGGTCTTCCAAGTGTGCATTATACAGTTACACAATCCGCGACAGGCGCTTTTGTTATAACCGGCAGCGGCTGGGGGCACAATGTGGGCATGAGCCAGTTCGGGGCTTACTCAATGGCAAAAAACTATGGGCTGAATTACCGTCAGATAATAAGGTTTTATTTTACCGGAGTTAATATTTCGCAGGGGACATTGGTGTGAATTTTTAACGTCGCTCAGCGCTTTAACAAAAACACGCATAGCAAAAAACGGCTAATACTAATAGTGGCGTGATTTATCACGCCACTTCTTTAAGCACAGGAGCTTTTTATATTTATGAAAACATCGGATTTTAACTACTATCTGCCGGAAGAGCTTATTGCACAGACTCCTCTCGAGAGAAGAGACGCTTCGCGCCTTTTGCATCTGAATAAGGTTACAGGGGAAGTCGAGCACAGGCATTTCTACGATTTACCGGACTATCTACGCGAGGGCGATTGCCTTGTACTGAACGACTCGCGCGTCCTTCCAGCAAGACTCATTGGAAGGCGCGAGACGGGCGGAGTCGTCGAAGTCGTTCTTTTGCGCGATATGGACGGCGGAGTATGGGAATGCCTTACGCGTCCCGGCAGGAAGACAAAGCCCGGAACGAAGCTTATCTTCGGCGAGGGCGAGCTTGCGGCGACGGTTACTTCTTCCGCCGAGGGCGGGAACAAACTTCTTAAATTCGAGTACGAGGGCATTTTTTTGGAGGTACTGGAACGCCTCGGAAAAATGCCGCTACCACCATATATAAAGACGGAGCTAGTCAATCAGGAGCGCTACCAGACGGTATACTCGCGTGAAGTCGGCTCTGCTGCGGCTCCGACTGCAGGACTGCATTTCACGGAGGAGCTTCTGAACAAAATAGCGGAAAAGGGCGTTAAGGTCTGCTATATTACGCTCCACGTTGGACTCGGAACCTTCAGACCTGTAAAGAGCGAGGATGTGGAAAGCCATGAGATGCATTCCGAATTCTGCATCATACCTGCGGATACAGCTGAAGCTATAACTGAAACCAAGCGGAGCGGGGGACGCGTTGTCGCAGTCGGAACAACTTCGTGCAGAACACTCGAGAGCTTTGCAAAGGAAGACGGAACGATTACCGAGGGCTCAGGCTGGACGGATATTTTCATCTATCCTGGTTATAGGTTCAAATTCGTAGGTGCGCTTGTCACAAATTTTCATCTGCCGGAGAGCACGCTTGTGATGCTCGTATCGGCACTTGCCGGCAGGGAGCACATTCTTGCGGCATACGCGAAGGCTGTTGAGGAAAAATACCGCTTTTTCTCGTTCGGCGATGCGATGTTTATCGAGTAAAGACGATTAGGAGAATTCAATTGTTTAAAGTTATCAAAATCGAAAGACACGCCCGAAGGGGTGAGTTTACCTGCCCTCACGGCACCGTGCAGACGCCGGTTTTCATGAATGTCGGCACGCAGGGCGCCATAAAGGGAGGAATCACGGCGCCTGAGCTCAAGGAGCTAGGCTGCCAGATTGAGCTTTCAAATACCTATCACCTCCATGTCAGACCGGGGGACGAGCTGATTCGCCGCCAAGGCGGACTGCATAAATTCATGTGCTGGGACGGACCGATGCTGACGGACAGCGGCGGTTTCCAGATTTTTTCGCTAGCCGAGCTGAGGAAAATCAAAGAGGAGGGCGTAAGTTTCAATTCGCACATAGATGGTCATAAGATTTTTATGGGTCCTGAGGAGAGCATGCGAATACAGTCGAACCTCGGCTCGGACATCGCAATGGCCTTCGACGAGTGCGTGAAGATACCCTCGCCCTACGAGTATTGTGACAAGTCCTGTGATCGAACCTACCGCTGGCTCGTTCGGTGCAAAGCTGAGCTTTCAAGGCTGAACTCCCTGCCCGACACCGTGAACCCCGGTCAGGTGCTTTTTGGTATAAATCAAGGTGCGGTCTATCCGGAGCTGCGTGTGCGCCATATGAAGCAGATTGCGGAGCTTGAACTTGAAGGCTATGCCATCGGCGGGCTTGCGGTGGGGGAGAGCCATCAGGAGATGTACGACACGATTGAGCTTGTTGAAGAGCATATGCCAAAGGACAAGCCTCGTTATCTGATGGGCGTCGGAACCCCGTCGAACATCATCGAGGGCGTCTCTCGCGGTGTCGATTTCTTTGACTGCGTTATGCCGTCAAGAGACGGCAGACACGGACACCTTTTCACATGGGACGGAATTATCAACATCAACAACCAGAAATATGCCGAGGATGACGGGCCCGTTGACCCGCATTGCGACTGTCCAGTTTGCCGCAGTTTTTCGAGAGCCTACATCCGCCATCTTTTAAAAGCGGGAGAAATTTTAGGACTTCGATTCGGAGTTATCCACAATCTGTATTTTTATAATAAACTTATGGATAGAATACGTTTTGAGCTGGATAACGATACCTTTGCTGATTTCCGCAAAGAATATTCCGAAAAACTGGGCAGAAGGATATAAAAACCTTGCAAATGAAAACATTGCCATATATAATCTAATCACAAATCTAGGAGGTCGACTAAATGAGATCAATAAAGAGAATAATTGGAATCATTGCTTCTGCAGCGGTGATGATCTTTGCCTTTGCTGGCTGCTCAGCGCTTGGAACTACAGGAACTACAGGAACAACAGGCGGTTCCGGCGGAACAATTCAGTTCGTCATTTCAATAGCTGTTCTTTTTGCGGTTTTCTATTTCTTCATGATAAGACCGGAAAACAAGAAGAAGAAAAAAGTTGAAGAGATGAGAAGCTCACTCGGCAACGGCGATAAAATCACCACAATCGGCGGAATCATGGGCGAAATCGTAAGCGTCTCAGGCGACAGCATCACAATTGAGTCCGGTGACGACAGAGTCCGCATCCAGCTCGCAAAATGGGCAATTTCTCGTAAGGACAAATAAATTGTTCTGAAGCTGCGATTAATAATTTAAAATAGTAATTGTTGAATTCCCCGCTGAATAAGCTTTGATAGGCTTGTTTAGCGGGGGATTTTTTTCTCCAAATCAATTTGCGGAGGGCTTAAAATGAAAAAGTCAAAGAAAATCGAGCGAAGCGCGGATAAGAAAAGTCTGATTCGATATTCGGTGAGAGGCGCTTTTCTTGGCGTGGTGATAACTATGGCGATTATTTTTATTATGGCTGCGCTGATGCTGACGGGCGCGCTTCCCGAGTCACTCAGAGATACTTTCATATTGGTGGCTGTTATTCTGGGAGCGACAGTGAGCGGACTATACTGCGCGGGACGGCAGGGCGGGGGAGTGGTCGTCGCGGGGCTTACTGCAGCCGCGTTTTATGTTGTGCTGATACTGCTGGGGACGATGCTTTTCAGGAAAAACAGCGATGAAGCGATGCTCACAATTAGAATAATCATCGCGGCGGTTGCGGGTGGCTGCTTTGGAGGAGTGTTAAAATTGCACAGAAAAAGAAAGAAATCGAAGCTTCGCAGATAGATATTACTAATAGTAATCACGCGATAAAAGTTTACATAATTTGAATATGATTACCTATATATAGTCATATTGGAACAAAAGCACTCTATATATTGCTAATAATCATGGCGTTTAGCGTAGTTTTAAGAAGGGCGGTATCGCAGGTTGACATAATACAGTTAACATAATATCTCGTCATAATTAACAAAAATCATTTTATTTTGCATAAAGACTTGATAACTGATTGAATTTGTATTATATTGGCGACATTAGAGTGTTATGTAAATTGAGTTATTATTTCCTGCGCTGCCATCACTAGTGTTGAGGCGGTGCGGCAATGATAAAAAGGGATCTTTCACTTGGTAATAAAGGAACCTCGTATCAGAAAAACGGTAGAATATATTTTTTGGCTCTTATCCTATGTTTTTCAGCGGGTTGCCTTGCTGGGAGCGTCGTTGGCTCCTTCTTCGGATTTGATTCATTTCTGAACGATTATTTAGGAGCAGATGTTATTGCTTCCGCAAGTCCCATTATTTTATTTTTCAATTATTCGAGGTTTCAACTGGTTGCGTTTTTGTTCGGTACCTCTTTTCTTGGACTGGCTTTACTGCCTGCTTTGAGCTGTATAAGAGGATATGCGCTAAGTTGTACTGCGGCTACCATAATATCCGCTTATCCCGATAACGGAATAATTATGGCGGCAGTGATTCTCGGAGTTCCGGCAATATTTTCTCTCGCGTGCTATTTCGTGATTTCGATTGAGGGGTTCAAAAGTTCCGAGCGGATATTTCATCTTGCCCGCGGCAATTCCGCACCCCGAAAAGATAAACTATATGCAAGGTTTCTTGCCTGCGTCCCGTTTCTGGCAATTGGAACATTGATTGAAATAAAGTTTGTGCCATATTTGGTATCCTTACTTACATAGAATATCGAAAGGAGGAGTTATCGTGAATAATGCTCAGTGCTTGGAAAAATACGAGAGTTATCTTTTGAACGATAAAAAGGCATCCGATAACACCCTCAGTTCCTATTTAAGAGACATCAGACAACTTCGAGATTACCTTGAAACCCATACGGACGAGAATTTAGAAACAGCTACATCAGACGAGCTTTGCGAATACACCGGCTGGACGAAGTCACAAGGCAAGTCTGTGCCTACGATTTCTAGAAGTATTGCGTCTATCAAAAACTTCTATAAGTACCTGATTTCACAAGGAATAGTGGATGATAATCCGGCTGTCGGACTTGTTCCCGAAAAAGCTGTTCAAAGACTTCCGCAGATTCTGACAGGTAAGGAAGTCGAGCTGCTGCTTGAGCAACCCGAGTGTACCGACCTTAAAGGCTATCGTGATAGGGCGATGCTGGAGCTTCTCTATGCAACCGGAATCCGTGTCAGCGAGCTCATCTCACTAAATGTAAATGATGTCAATATATCAGCGGGCATAATTCGCTGCCGCGGTCACGAAAAAGAGAGGATAATCCCTCTTTATCCAGCCGCAATTCGCGCTCTTGCCGAGTATGTTGAGTTCATAAGACCACAGATGATTGCAGCTTCCGACGAGACTTCTCTTTTCGTAAACGTAAGCGGCGAGCGTATGTCGCGTCAGGGCTTCTGGAAGATTATAAAGACCTATCAGGTCAAGGCTAAGATCGAAAAAACGATCACTCCTCACACTCTGCGCCATTCGTTTGCGGCGCACCTCCTCGAAAACGGCGCGGATTTGCGCTCGATTCAGGAAATGCTGGGACATGCCGACATATCTTCCACACAAGTCTATTCACAGCTTGTGAAGAAGCAGCTTAAGGACGTCTACAACAAGGCGCATCCAAGAGCGTAGCTACTTATTAAAATTAATCAGAGTTCTGTTTATAATAATGGCGCCACCGAGCGGACGGTGACGCCATTGTTGTTTTTATGCTTGTTTAGGTATTGGGTGCATACTGGTACACAAAGGAAAAATACATTGAATAGTTTGCTTAATTATGATAAACTAATATGAAATATGGATATCGCTCGGAGGTATGAATGCGTGTTTTAGGCATAGACCCTGGAATCGCGACGGTTGGCTTCGGGGTTATAGACAGTGAGGGCAGCAAGCTGACTCTTGTGAACTACGGGGTCATCACAACCCCGTCGCATACGAGCCTTTCAAGCCGCCTTGACCAAATTTATGATGATTTGACCGAGCTTATCGAGGCCTTTTCGCCGGACTCGATCGCATGCGAGGAACTGTTTTTTAACACGAATATCACAACGGGAATTTCTGTTGCGCACGGCAGGGGAGTTATAATCCTCGCGTGTCATAAGGCGGGGATTCCAACCTTTGAATATACACCGCTTCAGGTCAAGCAGTCGGTCGTGGGCTACGGCAGAGCTGAAAAGAAACAGGTAATTTACATGGTCAAACGTCTTCTCAACATGAAAATCGAGCCGAAGCCTGATGACGCGGCGGACGCTCTCGCTATAGCGATATGCCACGCGCGCAGCGCAACCTCACTAATTACAAAAAACGGGGGTGACAGTCCTTGTTCTACCACATAAGCGGAAAAGTCTCGGCAATTGAAACGAACCTTGCAGTCATTGACTGCTGGGGCATTGGTTTTGCACTGAACGTGACAGTGAATACTCTCTCCCATCTTCAAATAGGCGAGCCGGCAATGCTCTATACTTACGAAAATGTTCGCGAGGACGCGTTTGACCTCTTTGGATTTTATGACAAGCAGGAGAAACGCTGCTTTGAAATGCTGATTGACGTATCGGGCGTCGGACCGAAGGCGGCGCTTTCCGTTTTGTCCTCGGTTACACCGGAGGCGCTTGCGATGGCCGTCATCTCGGGCGATGAAAAAGCGCTGACGGCAGCTCCCGGTATCGGCAAAAAAATAGCCCAACGCATCCTGCTCGAACTGAAGGATAAAATTGCGAAGGAATCTGGCGGGATTACAAAAGGCGGCGCAATTACTGCTATACCTATCGGCGGAACAAAGCTTTCGGATGCCGTTGCGGCACTGACTGTGCTGGGGTATTCGAGCAGCGAGATTTCCGTTGTTATGAAGGACATAGACGTTGAAAACGCATCGCTTGAGGATATTATCAGGCAGTCGCTCAAGAAAATGATAAAATAGGGGGAGTGAGAAGTGAGCATTAGCTATTCCGGCGAAGATGAAGAAAGAATTATCACTTCCACCTCTATACTACCGGAGGACGCAAACGAGGGCTCGCTTCGTCCGCGTTTTCTCAGGGAATATATTGGCCAGAAAAAGGTCAAGGAAAACCTGAGCATTTTCATCGAAGCCGCAAAAATGCGTAAGGAACCTCTTGACCATGTGCTGCTCCACGGCCCCCCGGGACTCGGAAAAACAACGCTGGCGGGAATAATCGCAAATGAGATGGGCGTCAATATGCGCATAACCTCCGGCCCGACGATTGAAAAGCCGGGCGATCTTGCTGCCCTGCTAACGAATTTGCAGGAAAACGACATTCTATTTGTCGACGAGATTCACAGACTCAACCGCACCGTCGAGGAGATACTCTATCCCGCGATGGAAGACTATGCTATTGATATAATCATAGGCAAAGGCCCCTCCGCAAACTCGATACGACTCGATTTGCCGAAGTTTACGCTAATCGGCGCTACAACACGCTCAGGACAGCTCACAGCGCCTCTGCGCGATCGATTCGGCGTCACGCTGCGTCTGGAGCTCTACACTCCAGATGAGCTTCAGCTCATTGTGAGACGCAGTGCGGACATACTGGGAATCGAAATCGACGAAGCCGGCGCGAGAGAAATCGCCTGCCGCAGCCGCGGCACGCCGAGAATTGCGAATAGGCTTCTCCGCCGTGTGCGTGATTATGCGCAGGTACGCGCGGACGGCGTAATCACCTTTGACGTGGCGGATGATGCTCTGACGCGTCTTGAGGTCGACAAGCTGGGTCTTGATTCGCTGGACAGGCGTATGCTCAGGAGCATAATCGAATTTTACGGCGGCGGCCCTGTGGGGCTTGAAACCGTTGCCGCAACGATTAACGAAGAAGCAATTACGCTAGAGGATGTCTATGAGCCGTATCTTCTTCAGCAGGGCTTTATAACACGCACGCCGAGGGGTCGCTGTATCACGAAAAAGGCGTATGAACATCTGGGCATTGAATACCTTGGACAGCAGCAAATCGAAATTTGAAGCGAATATAATTAATATGTCTGCTTCTCGATTTATGAGCAGCGATAGAACATGCATATTTTTTGGAGGAAAACCAATTGGGCAAATATTTTGGAACCGACGGGATCCGCGGGATAGTTAACAAAGATCTTGATGCAGCGCTTGCGTTCAAAGTCGGGCAGGCGACGGCAATGGTGCTGGCGGAACGTCTAAATGATGGCAGTAAACCATTTGTGACGATAGGGAAGGACACGCGCATTTCCGGCGATATGCTTGAAGCCGCAATAACGGCTGGACTTTGCTCAGCGGGAGCAGACGTCATGCCTTTGGGAGTTGTTCCTACTCCCGCCGTAGCTTTTATAACCACAGACACTAAGGCGGACGCCGGCATTGTCATTTCCGCATCGCACAATCCGTATGAACACAACGGCATTAAGATATTTAACGACAAGGGCTTCAAACTCTGCGACGAGCTAGAAGCCAAGATTGAGCAGCTCATAGACTCCGATGAACCGCTTACTGAAAAGCTAAACGGAGATATCGGACGCGTTCTGCCACGCGGACGAGAGGGCGTCGATCGGTATATTGAGCATATAGTTTCAGTTTCAGAAGGACGTATTGGTAAATTAAAGGTCATGATTGATTGCTCAAATGGTGCGGCTGCGAGAACGGTCAATGACATTTTTGGAAGATTTCCGATTGAACTGGAGCTTATTAAAGACCATCCAGACGGCTGCAACATTAACGCTAACTGCGGTTCTACGCATATTGATGTACTTGGGCGAATGGTTGTCGCGGGCGGCTATGACCTCGGAATTGCCTTTGACGGGGATGCCGATCGTTGTCTGGCAGTTGACGAAAACGGAAATCTAGTTGACGGCGACAAGATAATGGCGATTTGCGGTAAAGCTATGATAGCGGAAGGAACGCTCAGTAATAGCGCAATCGTCGCGACCGTCATGTCGAACCTCGGCTTCCATGAGTATTGCGGTAAAAACGGCATCGATCTCCGCTGTGCTGCTGTGGGCGACAGGAATGTACTTGAGATGATGCTTGAAAACGGCTTTAACCTCGGCGGGGAACAATCCGGACACTTGATTTTTCTGGATCATGCAACGACGGGGGATGGGCAGCTCGCGGCTGTACGTTTCCTTGGAGTACTTAGCAGAAGCGGTAAAAAGCTATCTGAGCTTGCCTCTGAGATTCCATCCTATCCGCAGATACTTACCAACATCGCTATCGAAGGCGGCAACGCCGTAAAAGAACTTATAATGTCAGATGAAAGTCTAATAAAGATGATTGAAGCGGAGCGGAAAGCGCTGGGCAACACGGGAAGAATACTGATTCGTCCGTCCGGAACAGAAGCTCTCATCAGAGTTATGGTCGAAGCGGCCGATAAAAATACCTCCGATGAGGTTGCACTAAGACTTTCATCCCACATTGAAAACTTGTCAAAAAATATGAAAATGTAAATTTATAAAAGGGAATCGCTTGACTTTTTGTAAATATTATACTATAATTCCGAATGTATAGGGATAAATGGATTGGTATTATGGAAAATTATTCTAGTCTCAGTGATAACGAGTTACTGAGCATGACTGTCATCGGCGACAAGGTCGCAGAGGAACAGCTTGCGCTCCGCTATACTCGTTTGGTCAAGATTTGTTCCAGACCATTCTTTTTGGTCGGAGGCGATGGCGAGGATCTCATTCAGGAAGGGATGCTCGGTCTGCTTTCGGCGATAAGGGAATTCGATTTATCCATGAATACCTCCTTTAAAACATATGCCGAGATTTGCGTTAAACGGCGGATATATTCAGCAATTAAAAGTGCCTCGCGAAAAAAGCACGAACCCCTTAACGACATGGTGTCATTTGATGATGTCCTCTCTGATGAAATTAATTCCAGCGCGGTATCTTACGGCGATGCTTATAGGCGTATTCCCGAGGAGCAGGTGCTGGCACGGGAAAGCGTAGATGAGATAATCCATACCTATTCGCGGTGTTTGTCAAAATTTGAAGTTGAGATACTAAACCTTTATCTCAGCGGACTGTCGTACTCCGAAATAGCGGAGACATGCGGGAAAACTGAGAAGTCTGTTGACAATGCCGTTCAGCGCATCAGGCGTAAGCTCGCGCAAAACCTTTATCCCAGCGATAACAGCAAGGGCTGTTCGCAATAAAATGCCCTTTAGGGTAAGTCTTTTTCAAAGAGAGGATTCAAAATGTTCGAGGACAAAACGTTAGTATGTAAGGAATGTGGACAGGAATTCACGTTTACTGCCGGTGAGCAGGAGTTCTATGCAGAGCGCGGCTTCCAGAACGAGCCCCAGCGCTGCAAGTCTTGCCGCGACACAAGAAAGAACGTAGCCCGCGGTCCCCGCGAGTACTACACAGCGACCTGCGCCGCCTGCGGCAAGGAAGCAAAAGTTCCTTTCGAGCCCAAGTCCGACAGACCTGTCTATTGCAGCGAGTGCTTCGCAAAGATGAGAGAGGAACAGGCTTAACTGTTTGGCTTGTTTTCAGTTTCGGACTAAGACCGAGACGGTTATTGGCAAGTCTTTGAACTATTTTTTGGACATAAGTATTTTACTTTCAAATCAGCCAAAAGATGAGCAAAGGTGCTTCTAATACTTGAGCGTTGTACTGCACACAAAAAAGGACTTCTCGTTAAGAGAAGTCCTTTTTTTTTATTCACTAGGCAGGGGAACGGTGGTAGTGTCAGTCCTTCTTGTCCATGATGTGCATGTATTCATCGTAGCTGCAAAGACGGTCAATGCACCCGTCCGGAGTCAACTCGATTATGCGGTTAGCAACCGTCTGTGTAAGCTGGTGGTCATGGCTTGAGAAGATGATGTTATACTCGAAAGCATCCATGCCGTTATTGAGAGCTGCGATACTTTCCAAATCCAAATGGTTCGTAGGTTGGTCGAACAAGAGAACATTGGCGCCGGAAAGCATCATCTTGCTTATCATGCAGCGCACTTTTTCTCCGCCCGAGAGAACCTTGACCTTTTTATATACATCGTCATTGGAGAAGAGCATGCGCCCGAGAAAGGTGCGCAGATAGCTTTCGCGCTTGTCGTCGGAGAACTGACGCATCCAGTCCATAATGTCATAGTCACAGTTATCAAAATATGAGTCGTTGTCCTTGGGGAAGTATGCCTGAGTCGTAGAAACTCCCCACTTGAATTCGCCTTCGTCAGGTTCAAGCTCTCCGGCGAGTATCTTAAACAGCGTCGTGATTGCGATTTCGTTTTTGCCGATGATTGCAATCCTGTCGTCCTTACCGACGATAAAGCTGACCTTGTTAAGTACCTTAACTCCGTCAACAGTCTTACTCAAATCAGTTACAAAAAGCCTGTCCTTTCCGGGCTCACGATCCGCCTTGAAGCCGACCCATGGATAGCGGCGGGAGGAGGCGGGCATTTCTTCTATCGTCAGCTTATCGATCAGCTTGCGGCGGCTTGTCGCCTGACGGGATTTGGATTTGTTAGCCGAAAAGCGCGCAATAAAGGCTTGAAGCTCCGCTATTTTCTGGTCGGATTTCTTGTTCTGATCCTTAACCAGCCTCTGCATGAGCTGGCTGGACTCGTACCAGAAGTCGTAGTTACCGACATACATTCTGATTTTGCCGAAGTCGATATCGACGATGTGCGTGCAGACGGTATTAAGGAAATAACGGTCATGCGAAACGACCAGAACCGTTCCGGAATAGTCCATTAGAAAATCCTCGAGCCAGACGACGGATGCAAGGTCTAGGTTGTTCGTCGGCTCGTCGAGTAGGATAATGTCAGGATGCCCGAAAAGTGCCTGAGCAAGCAGAACCTTGACCTTTTGGCGACCCTCAAGCTCAGACATTATGCTGGAGTGCAGGTCAGTTGCAATGCCCAGACCCTGTAGGATGCGCGAAGCGTCGCTTTCGGATTCCCAGCCGCCGAGTTCGGCATATTCTTCCTCAAGCTCCGCAGCGTGAATACCGTCCGCATCGGAAAAATCTGGCTTGTCATAGATTGCGTCCTTTTCCTTGCCGCAGTCGTATAAGCGCTTGTTGCCCATGATGACGGTGTCCATGACAGAATAATCATCGTACATGTTCTGGTTTTGCTTAAGGACAGACATGCGACGCTTCTTGTCAATATTAACATTTCCCTCATAACTATCCAGATCACCGGACAGTATTCGAAGGAAGGTCGATTTGCCTGCGCCGTTTGCGCCGATAATGCCGTAGCAGTTGCCTGCAATGAACTGGAGGTCAACTCTGTCAAAGAGCTTCTGACCGCCGAACTGAAGTGAAAGGTTCTCAACTGTAATCATTTATTAAACTCCTGAATTTAGGTTAAAAGGTTTTTTTGACGTAAGGGATACGCATTAGTCCGTAGAACAGGGCAGTGCCGGCGACAGCGCCAAAAACAGCCTGAACGCCGTTCGCAGGAATATTTGCAAGCGCTCCTAAGCCGTAAGAAAGAATGGTTGATTCGTAAGCAAAGTAACCGGCAACCATAATTAATTCTGCTGCAATACTTCCCGATATGGCCATTGGTAAGGCATTTTTCTTCTTCGATGAACGTAAAATTGATCCAGCCGTAAGAGCCATCAGCGCCTTAATAATCAGCGTTGCAGGAGCATAAATAGCGTACGGCGACATAAGATCCGCAAGCGCGGATCCAAGTCCGGCAGCTAACGCACCCCAAATCGGTCCTAGGAAAAACGCGCCGAGGATAACCACAGTGTCACCTGCGTTGACGTAACCGCCGAGGGGGGTAGGTATTTGTATGACCATTGTCGCAACAGTTGTAAGTGCTGTAAACAAACCCGCCCATACCAGCTTTCGAATATTATCATTTCTCATGGCTTTAGTTCTCCGTCTATAGTTTTATCTGAATTCTCGTTTTTCGTAATCCTGATTGCCGCCAAAGCGACGCCTGCGAGGATGAAATATGTGAAGAAGGTTCGCGGATAATACCAGACATATTCTACGCCGAAAGCGAACGCAATACCCACAAGGCCCGATATACAAGCGATAAGCACTAATCTGTTTGCCTTACATGAAGTTTTCAGAAGCGAACACGCGGAATCCTTCCAGAGCCTGAGCATGAACCACATGAAGGAGAAAAAGCCGAGTACGCCGATCTCAAGGACAAGCTCCATATATACCATGTGGCTGTGAGGTACGCCCACCTGAGCGTGCAGATTTGCGTAATCGGGATAAAGCACTGCGAAACTGCCCGGTCCAAGACCGATGCCGGTAATAAAATAATCGCGAACCATCTTAATCGCTCCGTCCCAGACATAGAGACGGAATACCATCGAAGAATCCTGCATGGTCAGGAGCGTAGAAAGCCGTACTATGATGCTGTTCGGCAGTAGGGGAATCGCCGCAACGCAGAGAAGGAAGAACGCCGGTATCAGTTTCTTGTTTGCGTAGTATACAAAAATGATGCAAGTAATCATCATTGATATCCAACAGGAACGCGAATAGGTCATGAACAGCGCCAAAATGGGTAAAGCGATGCCGGCGCAGAAGGGGATTCTGATCCACGCGCGTTTAATATTCGCAGCAAACACCGCAGCAAGTGGCATCATCATTACAAGGAATTCGGCGTAGTTATTGGGATTGCCCAAGGTACCATAGACTCTGCCGGGTACGCCCTTGTTCAAATCAAGGTCAGTCAAACTCGCGCTGACCGCAACGCCTGTAATCCGCTGATAAAAAGCGAAAAGCGCGGTGAAGATAACGGCGATATAGATGAAGCCCAAGAGCTTCATCATGCGTTCCTTTGTGGTTATGTCCGCAGAAATGATGTACATGAGCAGGAGAGCGGTGACATAGAACAGAAGAATTCGGAAGCTGTCGCCCCTATCAAAGCTGAATGCGAGACTTGCAACGCAGGCAATCATAAAAATCGTAACAGGCAGGCCCATATCGTGCAGGTAGTACATTTTTCTCTTGCCCGCGCTGACCATGATAAAATAGAGCGCGAAAAGACCAAGAGCTGCGAGTAGGGCATAGGTGTTAGACCAATAGTCGTGTGGAACAATGAACATTAGGCAGATAAACCCGCCCAGAATGGTCTCGAAATTGATAAAGAATGAACCTTTTACAAAACGATTGACAAAAGCCGCTGAAACACTACCCTCGGCCGCACGAGTTATCGCCTTGATTATACAAGATAATATATAGGCAATAAAATCGAAAATCGCCTTAAAAATTCGTGCGAAAAGTGATTTTTCATATAGAGGCTCGACACGGCTGTCTCTGACGAACCAGTGAACGATTGTGCTTTCGGAAAAGGCGTTGCTGAAGGCGTTGAAAATCGTCTGCAGAAAGGCGATTGTGCCGCTTTGCAGCCAGATGTAATAGGTTTTTCCCAAAATACTTGAGGAGAGCACAAAGCCACCCCGCTTTCATAGGATTATTTAGGGGTTAGGCCTTGGTTAAGAAACAGCCTCAATGCCGCTGATTTTCAAAAAAAGCTTTGCTTTTCCGGCATAGATCGTGAGCGTATGACCGACACCATAGAGCACACCGTCAATTGTAACGCCGTGTTCGGAAAGCTCTCCTTTGCCTATAGCCGTAATCGATACGGATTTGTAGCCCTGTCTGGTAACCTGCTGGATTTCTCCGTTGGCATTTGTATCATAGCCTATAGGCGCGCCGACTTCGAAGCTTTCGACGGTCCCGAGAGTCACTTTTTCGGTCGAATCCATGACGCTCGTTCCTTCTTCAAGAACTTTCGCGACATAATCGGGGGTTTCATCTCCAAAGAAGCTGATGCGCACCTGCGAGAGGCTCGCGCCTTCATTGCCCTTATCCATGACTTTCATAGCGACAAATGCGACGAGAGCAAGGAGGACGAGAACTATAACGAAATCGATGAGGTTAATCTTTCCAAAGAGCTTACCGTTTTTATCTATCATTTTATGTTTCCTTCTTTCAGACTTTAGTTGTATGCGGCGAAAACATCATCCGCCAGCTTGTTTAAGTCAAAGTATTTAACAATTTTTTCGGTCGCCAAAGCCGAACACTTTTCTCTCAGCAGAGGGGCGTCCAAAAAGCGCTTAATGTTGGAAGTAAAGGTATTTACGTCACCGTATTGACTGACAAAGCCGCACTGAATATCGGTTTCGGCAAGGTCTCGGTTTCCGCCTACATCTGTGACAACGAGAGGGAGACCAGCGTTCATCGCTTCGAGTATCGCAAAGCTCATTGCCTCGTTGCAGCTAGAGGAGCAGAGATAAAGCTCCGAGCCGAGCAGTATTTCGCGTGTGTCTTTTCGGAAACCCAGCAGACGACACTCGTTTTCGAGGTGAAGCTCTGTGATTTTACTTTTTATCTCGCCAAATAGCTCTCCGTCGCCGCAAATGAGGCACACGAACGGTCTTTCAGTATTCTTTTTCAGCTCCGCGAGGGAATTTAAAAGAAAGGAGAGCCCTTTTTCCGGCGCAAATCTCGCGAGTATCGCCATGATAAAACAGTCGTCCGAAAGCGCAAGCTCCTTGCGAATCACGTCAGACCTGACTGGCTTGTCCGCAGGCTCTATGCCGTTAAAGATGACGGCTATGCGCTCGGGCTTCACACCGTTATCAATCATTATATCCCGCCCCTCGTTGCAGACGGCGATAATGCGGTGATTTTTTGGCGTGAAATGCCTGTTGAGCATGCGCCAGATAAAGCCGGAAGCCCCTGTAAGCCGCAGAGTGAGGTGGTTTGTCAGAACGACCCGAGGCTTATCATAAAATCGCTTTGAGATTAGGGCGATTATATTTTCACGCGGATACTGGGCGTGAATCACATCAATGCCGTTATCGCGGCAGTGTCCAGCGAGCTTTTTTGCCGCCGAAAACAGGGAGCGCCAGCTCATTTCAAATTGGAAGGAGGGGACACCCGCATCTTTCATTTTCTGTGACAGCTCGCCATCGATATTATAGGCGAAGAAAGGATTAATCTTGCCTTGTCCAAGGTGAATCAGGTTTTCAACGTATTTTTCGGTACCGGCTTTACCGGCATAATTTATCAGATAAAGAACATTCAAGCTACCGCCTGCCCTTCAGAGGGATTGCCCTAAGGTAGGGCTTAAATATTTAGTGTCGGTCAATCACAGGCTTGGCATATTGGACCGCTTTGCCAAGTATACAACATTTTGAACGCTCAAGTCAATAGCGCAAAGTCCGCCATACCCATAACTCGCGGGTATGGCGGACTTTTAAATCTCAGCCGCCAAGGTATGCTTTTTTAACGGCGTCGTTATTCAAGAGGTCGGAAGCTTTTGCGCTTGTCACTATTTTGCCGGTCTCGAGGACATAGCCTCGATCGGCGATTGAAAGCGCCATCTGCGCATTCTGCTCAACGAGAAGAATCGTCGTACCTGCAGCGTTTAGTTCCTTTATGATGTCGAATATTTGTTCGACGAGTATTGGAGCAAGTCCCATTGAAGGCTCGTCGAGCATGAGCAGTTCCGGTTTCGACATTAGCGCCCTGCCCATTGCGAGCATTTGCTGTTCACCGCCGGAAAGTGTGCCCGCAATCTGTTTTCTGCGCTCCTTCAAACGGGGAAAGCGGACATAGACACTGTCCATATCCTCGCTGATTTCATTGGCTTTCCTTGTAAACGCGCCCATTTCAAGGTTTTCCTCAACGGTCATACCGAGAAATACTCTGCGCCCCTCCGGAACCTGCGCAAGTCCTGCTGCAACAATCTTGTGCGGCACGATATTGCTGATGGTTTTGTCAATGAAGGTTATTGAGCCTGTTTTGCTTTTGAGAAGTCCCGAAACGGTATTGAGGATAGTTGATTTTCCGGCACCGTTTGCGCCGATTAGGGTCACGATTTCACCCTTGTTGACCTCAAAGGATACTCCCTTTATGGCGTGGATACTGCCGTAAAATACGTTAATGTCATTGACTTTCAGCATACGTCAGTTAGCCTCCTTTTTCTTGCCCAGGTAAGCCTCGATGACCTGCGGGTTAGACTGGATGTCCTCTGGCGTGCCCTTTGCGATAACTTTGCCGTAGTTTAGCACACCGATGCCTTCGCAGATGCCCATGACAAGACTCATATCGTGCTCAATAAGCATTATAGCAATCTTAAAAGTATCGCGTATCTTCTGGATGTTCTCCATAAGCTCAGTCGTTTCGGAGGGGTTCATGCCAGCAGCCGGCTCGTCGAGAAGAAGAAGCGAGGGGTTCGTGCCGAGTGCGCGGACAATTTCGAGTCTGCGCTGCGCGCCGTAGGGCAGGGAACCCGCCTTCGCGTCCGCTAAATCCTGCATATCGAAAATCGATAGAAGTTCCAAGGCACGGCCTTTTGCAATTTTCTCGCTTCTCCAATAGGAAGGAAACCTGAAAACCGCACTGGGAAGATGATAATCCATTTCATTATGAAGACCTATGAGAACGTTATCCATAACGGAAAGCGCCTTGAAAAGTCTTATATTCTGGAAGGTTCTGGCGATGCCAAGTTTATTCACCTGAATGGTGTTCATTCCGGCGGTATCCCGTCCGTCAAGCATAATTGTTCCGCGTGTCGGCTGATACACCTTTGTGAGCAGGTTGAAAACAGTTGTTTTTCCCGCGCCATTAGGGCCGATAAGACCCGCAATTTCGGTTCTGCCGATTGCCATATTGAAATCGTCGACAGCGGTCAGCCCGCCGAAGTCGATACCGAGGTGAGATACTTCGAGTATGGGGGTTTTGTCAACGTCGCGTTCGGGAATGAAGTTCGGGGAGGGGACCGGAACAAGTTTCACGGGTTCTCTTTGAAATCTACTCATTTGCCTTGCCCTCCTTTTCGACCAAAACAGCTTTTCCGCCGCCGTCACCTTTGCCGCCTTTAAGTCTGAGGATTAGCTTATCGAGAAGACCATTGAGCGAGAAATCATAGGTTCCCATGAGGCCCGTCGGCTTAAAGATCATTACAACGACGAGGACAAGGGAGTAAACGACCATACGGTATTTATCAAAATCACGGAGGAGCTCCGGAAGAGCGGTAAGAACGCCGCCGCTCAAAACACTGCCAAACATACTGCCCATGCCGCCGAGAACGACCATAACCAATATTTCAATCGACTTCATGAATCCGAAAGCGGAGGGGTTCAATATTCCGATATTGCCCGCATAAAGACCGCCTGCAACGCCCGCAAAAAAAGCGGATACGACAAAGCCGAGAGTTTTGTAATAGGTGGTGTTGATGCCGCAGGATTCCGCAGCAATCTCATTTTCACGTATTGAGAGGATTGCCCTTCCGTGACGGGACTTCATAATCGTGTGAATGACGAAGCAGGTGATTCCGACACAGATGAAGGTGATAAGGAAGGTTGTTGTTTTCGGAATTTTCTGAAGTCCGGCAGCTCCTCTTGTGAGCTTAAAGCCCAAAACATCATCGATGTTCAGAAGCACAACCATAATTATCTGACCAAAGCCAAGTGTCAGTATCGCAAGATAGTCGCCCTTGAGCTTCAGAGCGGGAATGCCGATTAAAATACCGAAGAGCGCTGCGACAAGACCACCCGCTAAAAGAGCCAGAGGGAAAGTAATCAAAGAACCTGCCGCGGCCTTCATTATAAGCGCAGAGGTATATGCTCCGACTGCCATGAAGCCAGCGTGTCCGAGAGGGAGCTGTCCCAAGTATCCTGTGGCCATATTAAGAGATACGGCAAGGATAATGCTGATACCGATAGAGGAAATGACGCCCGAGTAATACTTAGAAATCGTTCCGCCCGTTATGAGTGTGTTCATAACGAACAGGAAGGCCGCAAAAAGAACAATATTTATAAGATAGCGAAGCGGCATCGGGATTATAGTGGATTTCTTTATCACAAAACCGCCCCCTTAAACTTTCTCGTTAATTTTCTTGCCCATTATACCTGTGGGCTTGAAAATGAGTACAATGATTAGTATTGCAAAGACAACGCCGTCTTTCCAAACGGAGAGGCCGATTGCGGAAACGATTGCTTCAGCGATACCAATTGCAAAGCCGCCTATCATGGCGCCTGGAATAGAGCCGATTCCGCCGAGGACTGCTGCGACAAAAGCCTTCAGACCAAGCATCGAGCCCATAGTTGGGGCTGCCTGGGGATAAGCGCAGCTATAGAGAACTGAGCCGATACCGGCCAGTGCACTGCCAACGGCGAAGGTAAAACTGATTGTGCTGTTGACATTGATGCCCATGAGCTGAGCCGTGCCCATATCCTCCGATACGGCGCGCATAGCCTTGCCCATTTTAGTTTTCCGGATAAGAAAGGTAAGTCCAATCATCGCGACAACGGATACGATAATCGTCAGCACTGCCGTGAAACCTATGTGCTGTCCTCCGATATCTAGTGCGGGACCCGTGATGAGTGCGGGAACATTCTTGGCACCTGCGCCAAACTTTAGTTGGGCGAGATTCTCAAGAAGGAAGGATATTCCGATAGCCGTTATCAGCAGTGACAGGCGTGGAGCCTTGCGAAGCGGAGAATAGGCAACTTTTTCAATTACCACACCAAGTAAAGTGCAGGCGATAATTGCAAGAGCAATAGCTAAAGCGGGAGGGAGAGATAAATTGACAACTACGAGCCACGCTACATAAGCGCCGACCATGATAATATCACCGTGCGCGAAGTTCAGCAGCAGGATGATGCCGTATACCATGCTGTAGCCGATAGCTATTAAAGCATAAATGCTGCCGGATTGAAGTCCGTTAATCAGTTGGCTGAATACAAGGGACATATATTTTCGTCCTCTCTGAAAAAGTTTTTCGCAGACGCTTGATGGCTGGCCCCAAAAGCTGCTGTTTTAGGTCCACCCATCGGGCGTCCGCACCGGAAAGGGTTATAAAAGTAAATGCCTTTGTGCGGGAAGATAAACTTCCCGCACAAAGTATCGTTCAGGTATAAAGCTCTATTAGTATGTCTCGGTGAAGGTTTCGACGCCGCCGACAAGCTTCATGATGTTAGTGGCCTTGACGGGGTTATTGTGCTCGTCAAAGGTGTAGCCATTGCAGGTGATAGATTCAAGATCGGCGCTCTTGTCGCGGATAGCGTCGATAACAGCCTGCTTATACTCGTCAGTGCCTGCGGTAAGACCTGCGTCTTCTGCAATCTGGAGTGCGTTGCAGAGAACCATTGCTGCGTCATAAGCGTTAGCGGAGAACATATTGAGTGTATCAGTGCCGTACTTTGCGGTGTATGCCTCTTCAAAGGCCTTGACAGCATCGGAACTGGCGGGAGCGTAGCCTGCGCAGTAAACGGTTCCTTCAAGGTCAGCCGCGGAAGCATACTTAGAAATGCCGCTCATGCCGTCGGAGCCGATGAAGGTAGCCTTAATGCCTACTTCACGGGCCTGTGTGGCTATGAGGCCGTCATCTTCATAGTAGTTGGGGAAGAAAAGTACATCGGGGTTCTTGGAAGCGATAGTTGTGAGCTGGCTTTTGAAATCGACGTCGCCGGTTGCATAGCCTTCTTCATCAACTACTTCGATGCCGAGAGCCTCGCACTTTGCGATGAAAGCGTCCTTAACGCCGACAGCGTAGTCGTTACCGGTTTCATAAATAACGGCAGCAGTCTTCGCTGAGAGTTTCTCGTTTGCGTAGTTTGCCATTTTCTCGCCCTGGAAGGGGTCGGTAAAGCAGGTGCGGAAAACATTCGAGTAAACCGTGTCAGATTCGGAATCATAGGTAACGCCATCAGCGGTTGCGCTGGCGGTGATCATGGGCATGTTGAGGGGTGCCGCTTCGCCAACAACAGCCATAGTATTTCCGGAAAGAACATCGCCGATGAGAGCTGTGATGCCTTTGTCAACAGCGAGATTGAAAGCGTTGATGGCTTCCTGGCTGTCGCCCTTGTTGTCATAGTTTACGATTTCTACCTGTTTGCCGCCTATACCGCCGTTTGCGTTGAGCTGCTCGATGTAAAGAGTTGCACCGTTCATAACGCTGACGCCGTACTGGGCGTATTCTCCGGTCTGGCAGCCGATGATTCCGACCTTAATGGTGTCGCCGGAAGCTGCTGCACTGGGTGTTGCACCCGCAGTCGGTTCGGGTTTTGCTTTGCTGCCACATGCCGCGAAGCAGCCAACAATGAGCACAAGGACTAGTGCGATGCTTAAGAACTTTTTCATTTTTTTCCTCCTAAATTGATTGTTGTATACTTATACAAAAAACGACTCCGCAAGAGAACGAAGCCATCTTGAGTATCGGTTAAAACGAATAAATAATATAAGGTCAATGTTGTCATTTTAAATCTTTATCACAATAAAGTCAATAGTTTAGTGCTCTCAAATCATCCCTCGATAACGAAGCGCTTTTGTTGATTTCGTATGAAATACATATAATTATGGATAATACCGAAGCGGCGCCCGTGTCACAGTTTAATGAAGTGATGCATAAAACCGATGTAATAATCACGAGAATTGTTAAAACTGACACTTTCTTTTCAGTTTTTGCCATGTTATAATTCACTCATAATAGTTCTATGGAGATTCATTATGAATTATAGTGTTACCAGAACTCAACAGGCTTTCTCGTTTAGCTTTCGCTTTACCGGCTTTTTCTTCGGTAAGGCTTATATGAGTTTGTCTGATAACGGGTAATGAATCAAACGCCATTGATTGATAAAAGCCCCGCAGCAAACTCGCTGCGGGGCTTTTATAATATTTGCCCTGTACAATAAAACTATAAACAGCGAAGATAATTCCGTAAAGGGCAGAGTCTTCCATAAATAAACAGTAAAGAAGGTATTAAATTGTCGTATCACATGTACAACAGAGAAGCGGAGGCAATGCCCAAGGAGAAGCTCCGTGAGCTGCAAAGCGAAAGGCTTTGCGAAATGGTGAAGAGAGTTTATGAAAAGGTTCCTATGTATCGTGAACGATTTGACAGCATGGGCCTTAAACCGGAGGATATTAAGTCCATCAACGACTTAACAAAGCTGCCGTTCACTTATAAGCAGGACCTACGCGACAATTATCCCTTCGGACTTTTTGCCGTCCCGATGGACGAGGTCGTGCGAATCCACGCTTCATCCGGAACGACAGGAAAACAGACTGTCGTCGGTTATACTGAGAAGGATATGAAGCTTTGGGGCGAGGTCATGGCTAGAACCATCGGCGCCGGCGGCGTCACAAAATCAGATATCGGACATATCAGTTACGGATACGGCCTGTTCACAGGCGGACTTGGCGGAGGACTAGGCTCCGAAACCATCGGCTGCGCGACGATTCCTGCCTCGACCGGCAACACAAAACGTCAGGTGACCATTCTTGAGGACTTCAAGCCGACCTTCATTCTCGCAACACCCTCATATGCGCTGACAATCGCGGAGTATATGGAGCAGAACGGCATTACGGCTGATAGTCTAAACCTCAAAGCCGGCTTCTTCGGTGCGGAGCCATGGACGGAGAGCATGCGCAAAGAAATCGAGAAGCGTCTCAATCTCAAAGCCTACGATATTTACGGGCTTTCCGAGGTAATCGGTCCCGGCGTCGCCTATGAATGCGAATGCCAGCATGGTCTGCACGTCAACGAGGATCATTTTTATCTCGAAATAATTGATCCCGAAACAGGTGAGCCGTTGCCGGATGGAACAGAGGGCGAAATCGTCTTTACCTGCATGACTAAAGAAGCTCTTCCGCTCATACGCTACCGTACACGCGACGTGGGTATGCGCATCCCCGGAGAATGCGAGTGCGGGCGCACCTTTGTTCGCATGATGAAGCCTGCGGGGCGCACGGACGACATGCTTATCATCCGCGGCGTAAACGTGTTCCCGTCGCAAATTGAGTCTGTTCTCATGGAGCTTGACGGCATAGCACCGTACTATCAGATGATAGTTGAAAGAACGGGCAATCTCGACAATCTGACCGTACTTGTCGAGCTGACGGAGGACACCTTTACAGACGAAGTCAGAAAGCTCGAGGCAATGTCCAAGAAGGTGACAGATGCTATTCATTCGGTGCTAGGTATCGCTTGTAAGGTGAAGCTCGTCGAGCCGAAGAGCATCGAGCGGTTCGAGGGCAAGGCGAAGCGCGTAATCGACAAGCGTACGCAAGTCAACTTTTAAGGAGGAGAGAATATGCTGTTAAAACAAATCTCGGTTTTTGCCGAAAATCGCCGCGGCGCGATAATGGACATCACAGGCGTTCTTTTTAATGCAGGCGTAAATTTAAGAGCTATTTCCATTGCTGACACAACCGATTTTGGCGTTGTGCGTCTCATCGTCGATAAGCGTAAGGAAGCTCTTACGGCTCTGCGCGAGAACGGCATGACGGTCAAGGAAACTGACGTTGTCGCTCTCGCAGTCGACGATACACCCGGAGCTTTCCACAATGCGCTGAAAGCGCTTACGGAGAGCGGAATCATGGTTGAATACAGCTACGGCTTTGTTTCACCAATCGGCGAAGGCGCGACAATTATACTAAAATGCGACGATCAGGAAAAGGCGCTCGGCTGCCTCACGGCAAAGGGTTTCAAGCTCCTGACGGCGGATGATGTAAAGTTTTAACCGACGCAGAACTTCAATGCGAAAAGCGGTTCCGCCTTAGAAAGAGCGGAGCCGCTTTTATACCTTGCAAGGGCACTATTTGCTTTACTTTTAGGATACAATACGCTATAATACAGTCTGCCACAAAAGATATGCGCCCGTAGCTCAGTTGGATAGAGTGACAGACTCCGACTCTGTAGGTCGCTGGTTCGAATCCAGTCGGGCGTACCACGTCGTCGCGGACTTTGTATCGTCCGCGATGGCGTTTTTTTATGCAAATAAAACGCCATCGCTTACTCACTCCGTCGCTCCTCCTTCCAAACCACGACCCGCTCCGCTGGGCTCGCGGTTTGTTTTTTTGACGCAAAGAAAGCAAACTGCGCTACTAGTCGTTTTGTTCTCTTAGCAGAATATTGCAGCTTATTCCAAACCTAAATTGCTTTACATTTCTATACCATATTGTAAAAGCCGAATACCGGTAATACCGTAATCTTTGTTTGGTTTTTGAATCCAGGATATAAAAATGAGATATTCATCTTTATCAGTTTTTACATAATATGTATGATTAAGTGATGCTTCAGAAGTATGTAATGGGTTGAATAATGACATCTTAGTTTTTGAAATTGCATTAATTTTACTACGAGTAGAAGCCTCTAATGTGTATTGGATTGCATAGGCATTTGCGCTTCCGTGATAATAATCTTTCATTGCATCAAATGTTTTTTCTATTTCTGATAGATTGCTTTTGAGATATGAAGGTAGAAACAAGCTTGCAAAACCGTCAACATCATTATTTTCGAGAGTGTATAAAACTGAGATTAGAAGATTATCACTGACCCAATTCAGATCCTGCATTACTTCACATGATGTAAAACAAAATATCATGGAACAACATAGCATAAATATAAGAAATTTTTTCATACGGGTTTTCCTAATAATTTGTTTATTGGATTTGATACAAAAAAGACGATGCATATTATATGCCACGGCTAATCATCCTCTCATTTACCTCACGTTTGATTTTTAAATCATTGAATTGTAAGCCTCTATTCAATGAGTATTAATACATTTAAACAATTATACAACTATTTCTTATGTTAGTGACATATATAATGCCAAAAGTCGCCACAGTCTTTTTCATGCTGAAGCAACATGTCAGGTAAAAACCGACATGTTGCTTTTTTAATTCGTTGTGATATATTGATTTACAGTATACTAGCACCTCGAAAGGACTGGAATATGCTGTTCAAGGAATTCGGGAACAAAAGCTTAAAAACAATTGTTCTTGTTCACGGCGGCGGTTTGTCGTGGTGGGCGTACAAGAGCGTAGTCGACCTTCTGGAAAGAGACTATCACGTTGTCACGCCGATTATCGACGGACACGGTGAGGATGGGGACAATCCATTTTTAAGTATTGAGGACTCTGCAAAGAAGCTTATAGAATATATTGATTTGGAGCACGGCGGAAAGGTTTTTGCGCTTACCGGACTCTCTATCGGGGCGCAGATTGTAACTGAGGTTATATCGTTGAGAAACGATATAACCGAATTCGCGATTATTGAAAGCGCGCTTTTAATACCGATTAAAGGCGCGGCGACAATGGCGAAGATTAACAACCTCATTTTCAGGCTTATTAAGCGGCGTTGGTTTTCCAAAGTGCAGGCGAAATCAATGTCGATACCTAAAGAAATGTTTGATATTTATTATAACGACAGCATAAGAATGACAAAGCAATCGCTAATCAATATCACATTAAGCAATGGGAATTATAAGGTAAAGCCTACATTGTCGGAAACAAAAGCGAAAGCGATGATAATTGTCGGCGAAAAAGAAATTGGAATTATGAGACTCTCCGCCTCAAAACTGACCGCCGCCATTCCAAGATGCAAGTTATATGTCGCTCAGGATATGCGGCATGGTGAGCTAAGCTTAGTGCATCCCAAAAAGTATATTGAGCTGTTAAGGACGTTTTTTGAAGATTGAATTATTAAGGCCCTCGGAAATATTAGATTCCGAGGGCTTTTTTGTTGAAAGCTATGCGTCAGCTCACATATAAATTGAAAGCTCATCGAAAAAATTTTTCGTTGTTTCAATAAATGCTTTTCCGGCTTCGCTGAGGTAGTGATCTTTTCTCCAGGTAAGTCCTATCGTTGCAAGAGGCGCTTCATCGATTTCAACGAATTGGTCATGAAAATCCGTGTTCAGTTTTGTCATAGTTTTTGGAGCGATTGCAATTCCAAGCCCGTCTTTAACAAAGTTATAGATTGAAGAAGTGTCGGTGGTCTCGACCGAACTGTTTACGGAGATTCCCGCCTGCCTGAAATATACGTCCTGCATATCGCGAGTACCGTAGCCGACGCCTACACTGATAAAATTTTCGTCCTTCAATTCAGCAAAGGCAACTGACTTCCGATCTTTTAGCCAATGATCCGTGGGGTAAACAATGACCCCTCGCTCCATATGAAGCAGAACGCTCTCTAGTTCGGGAGCTTCTGTAAGAAGGGGGCAGCAGACGGAAAAATCTGCGTCGCCATCCAGAAGCATTCGTACTATTTTGCGCCTTCTTGCGGAATATTGCTGGATATTTAAGCTCGGAGAATCCTGCTTATTTCTTTTAAGCAAACCAGGTATATAGGTACTTACATTTGTCACTATAGTAAGCTGTGTGGACTGTCGCTTAAATATTTCATGAGCCTTTTTCTTCGCATCATCAAACTCATAAAAAAGCTTAACCACATCGTTGTAGAATTCCCGACCACAGGGGTTGATCTGTATGCCTCGCCCGATTCTGTCAAAGAGCTTTACGCCTAGTTCGTTCTCAAGCTCGGTAATCACGTGGCTAAGATGTGACTGAGAAATGAAAAGGTCGTTCGCAGCCTTTGTCAAATGCTCGACCTCAGCGACGCGCTTAAAGTACTGAAGATGTCGAAGTTCCATAGTACCCCCCCTAAAAAAACGATTAATCGCTGTGACGCATGAATGCGCCTTGTATTTGGCATTATACAACATGATAAATCAATGTTAACCTTAAATCAAGCGTTATTTTACGCCCAAATAATTTTTGGAGGTATTGTATGTCTGACTGGCGTGAAATCTATAAGCAGAAACTTGTTTCCGTGGAAGACGCGGCAAAAGTAATTGAATCAGGCGACAAGTGTCTACTCGCACCTTGCTCCGCGGCTCCCATTGAGCTAATGGAGGCAATATGTGACAGAGTCGATGAGCTTAAAGATGTCGAAGTCGTAACCGGCATGGCTCTTTATCCGTTTAAGTTTTTCCAATCTCCGGACTACATAGGCAAGATAACTTTCAACACGATTTTTTACGGTGCAGCTGAGAAATTTTTCTATGATGTGGGAACCGTCAACATCAACTCCATTCACTTATCCGAAGTGGCAAGTTGTTTGCGCCCGGTTTACGGAGTAAACACGCTTCTTGCAGACGTTTCTCTTCCCGACGAGGAAGGCTATCTATATTACGGACCGATGGGCGTCGCTGTAAACGGAGAAGTTGCGGAATATGCGAAGAAAATAATCGTACAGGTCAATAAATTCCAGCCTAAGGTGAGCGGTGTGAAGCATCGTATCCATGTCAGCGAAGTCACCTGCCTTTGCGAGTGCGATCATCCGCTGCCCGAGCTTCCTCAGCCCGAGGTCTCTGATATTGAAAAGAAGATTGCAGCACTTTTGCTTCCGAGAATCAAGGACGGCTCTTGCATCCAGATTGGCCTCGGAGGTCTTTCCAACGCGGTCGGTTACGGGCTTGAGGATAAAAAGAACCTTTCAGTCCACACGGAAATGTTCACCGATTCAATGGTGTATCTGGCAAAAAAGGGTGTAATAACGGGCAGAATGTTCGCCTCCTTCGGACTCGGAAGCACCGAGCTTTATGAGTTTGTCGGCGAGGGCAAGGTTGAACTTTGCCCAATTAGCTTTGTCAACAATCCCTACGAAATTGCGAAGAACGATAACTTCGTTTCGATTAATGCCTGCCTTATGGCTGACCTTACCGGACAGGTTTGCTCCGAAACACTGGGTCATTCGATTTACAGTTCAACGGGCGGTCAGCTCGACTATGCAAAGGGCGCATCTATGTCAAAGGGCGGTCAGGGCTTCCTTTGTATGCCGTCTACTGTCAAGGGTAAGGACGGGTCTTTAATTTCTACCGTTACCCTCAACCTGCCGGCTGGCGAAATTGTAACGACACCGCGTTCCGAAGTAATGAACATTGTAACAGAGTACGGCATTGCAGACTTGTATCATCAGCCGATTCGCGAGAGAGTGAAAAGAATGATTGCAATCGCGCATCCGGATTTCCGCGAAGCCCTCCACAAGCAGGCGCTCGAGGTAAACTTGAATCCTTTATAGAACCGCCGCAAAGCTTCTGCTTTGCGGCGGTTCTAGTTCATAAAAACTTGCTATATTCAATTTATCAGGTCAAAAAAGGCTTGCTATTGACATAGTGAAAGAATTCAATTTATAATATTATAATTGAATTGCAAAATTTGCTGTTTTATAGACAAAAATGGCATCTAAATAGCAGGAACTGAAGAAACAAACAGGGAAAAGCTACATTTTTGCAAATAATATAGTCGCAATAAGGAGGTGAGACCCGGATGAACAGCTATGGAAATGTGGAATTAAACATTTTTGCCATTATACTGCTTATAATTGTGATAGCAAATATGCATCGAGGGTCAAGAGAATACCTTCCGGACCAGAAATTGTTTTTAATTATGTGCATAGCCGTCACCTGTATTCTGGTTTTTGATTCAATGCAATGGATATGTGATGGGCATCCCGGTCAGTTAATATATTATGTTAACCTAATTTCAAATTTATTTTATTATGCTCTGCAGATGCTGCCTTATCTATTTTGGTGCCTTTATATACGTTACCAGATAAAAATGGACGTAAAAGAGATGATGAAGGCGAAAGTGCTGTTATTTGTACCGTTTTTGATTAATATTGCATTATCCATCCTCACTTGTTTTAACGGTTTCTTTTTTTACATCGATAACCAGAACTATTATCAAAGAGGAGAATATTTCTGGATTTCGGTTGTAATGACATACGGCTATTTTCTTTATTCTATCATTTATCTTCTTGTCAACAGGAAGAAGACGGAAAGAAACATGTTTGTTTCTCTCATGCTATTCACTATTCCGCCGGTCATTGGAAGCCTAATTCAAGTTTTCAATTTCGGCTTTGCACTCATATGGCCGTGTGTAACGATATCACTCGTCATTATATATATTAACATTCAAAAAAACCAGCTATATACGGATTACCTCACGGGGCTATATAACCGTAGGCTTCTTGATATACACCTGAACGACGCTCTTAGAAATAATGAAAAACCAGGCAGCATTGGCGTCATTATGCTGGACATAGATGGCTTTAAGCATATAAATGATGCATTTGGTCACGTAGTAGGCGATCAGGCACTGGTTGAAACCGCAAATATCCTCAAAAAAAGCATAGGGAGAGTCGGATTTACCGCTCGTTATGGTGGGGATGAATTTGTTGTGATAGTGCCAGCAAAGGATGCATCGGAGATTGAAGCTGTCGCGAGTGAGATTGAAAAGAACATTGAATTGTTTAATAAGCGGGAGAGCGCAATGTACTCTGTCCATCTGAGTATGGGCTATGAAATTTTTGAATGCGGAGGCAGGGTTTCGAAAAATGATGTTCTTTTAAGGATTGATCGGCAAATGTATGAAAAGAAGCTCAGGAACCGTGTATTAAAAAACCAGATTATAATTCAATAGTAGTGAAATGTTGAAATACCGAAATATAAGTTTTTCGGTATTTCAATTGCTAAGTTTAACAAAAATGGTGCAGAATAATGTTAACAATGCTATATGAGAATTTGACAAACCGTTTTATGAGTGATACAATAAAATGATTGATAGAGTATCGCTTATTAAAACGAGGATTTCGGTCCCCGTTTTTTATTTTTAAGATTTGAGGAATTACATGACAAAAGTTTTATTTTCTGAAATGAGCCTAACCCCGAAGGTAGAAAAAGCAGTTTCCATGATGGGATTTGATTCCGCAACACCCATTCAGTCGGAAGCTATCCCTGTAATCCGCACCGGTGTGGACGTTATTGCCCGCTCCCAGACGGGCACGGGAAAAACAGTCGCCTTCGCCATTCCCGCGATAGAGAGAATCGACACTACTGAGGAAAAACCCACTATACAAATTCTAATTCTATGTCCGACGCGCGAACTCGCGCAGCAGGCGCAAGAAGAAATCTCAAAGCTGACCCGCTTCAAAGATAATATTCGCTCCGTAGCTATTTATGGAGGCGCGCCTATCGACAAACAGTGCATTGCACTGCGTCAAGCCAATATTGTTGTCGGTACGCCGGGACGTGTGATGGACCATATGCGCCGCAAGTCGATAAAGCTGGACAATCTTAAAATGATTGTGCTTGACGAGGCGGACGAAATGTTAAACATGGGATTTAAGGAGGACATCGAGACCATTCTGACCGATACACCGCTCGAACGTCAGACTGTTCTTTTTGCCGCTACCATGCCGCCCGCCATAATGAGAATTACAAAACAATTCTTGACGGATCCTGTGCTTATCGAAATCGATAAGGCCCAGATTACGATTGATAATATTGAGCAAAGATATATTGATGTTCCGCACTCAGGAAAAAAAGATGCGCTTCTTATGCTCATAAAGTACTATCAGCCAAACCGTGCAATCATCTTTTGCGGAACCAAAAAAATGGCGGATGAGCTTACCGTGTTTTTAAACGACCACAATGTCAGCGCGGAGAGCATCCACAGCGATATTAAGCAGACCCAACGTACAAGTACTATGCAGGGCTTTAAGGCCGGCAAAACAACAATACTCATAGCAACGGATATAGCTGCGCGAGGAATTGATGTAAACGACGTTGACTATGTTTTTAACTACGACATCCCCCCGAATCTGGAATACTATATCCATCGTATAGGCAGAACCGGCAGAGCGGGGAAGGCGGGCTGTAGCATTACTATTTGCGGCACCAAGCGCGAGGCAAGCGAAATCAGACAAATCGCAGTAGCTGTGAAATCCGAAATCAAAGAGCTTCCCATGCCAACCGCTGCCGACATTCAGGCCAGAGGAATTTCCAAGGCAGTTGACGAGATAGAAGCGCAGATTCAAAAAGAAACCGCTCCGATATTTTCAGGTATGGTTAACACTTTGGTCGAGAAGGGCTACTCCCTCCAGAACATTGCTGAGGCTGTGATTGCTTTGCGTTACGACGGCATAGAGAAGTCATCGCAGCTTGCTGTAAGGCAGATTAAGCATGAACCGGGCGAAATGGCCGAAGTGACTGTAAGAAGAGAAAACAAGCCTAAGCCCAGAGTCAACTCTGGTGACTACGGAACGATTCTGTTGGATATCGGATCAAGCAGCCGCGTCGCTGTTAATCACATCATCGGCGCTATGGCGGATCGAACCGGAGTTTCTGGTAAGGACTTTGGCAAGGTTAGTATAGCGGAGGATCAGAGTCTCGTTGAAATTCCGCTTGATCGCATTGATCAAGTGCTGGAGGATATGAAGGGCTGCAAAATCTGCGGCAAGCCCGTTCATGCCTGCATCCTGGCTGAAGCTCAGCGCAGACCGAGCCGCCCCTCAGCTGGAGCTTACAAACCACAAAATAGGGAAAGCGGCTCGAGAAACACTAAACCCGGACAGTTTGCTAAAAGAAAAGATTATCGCTGACACCGGCTCGAACTATTCCAATAAGTATAAAAAAGCGCCGAAAACTTGAGTTTTCGGCGCTTTCCTAGTTTAGCAACACAAATTGACTGACTGATTAAAATTATGCTGAGGACAAAAAGCTGGTTTTAAGGATAGAAGAACTTGACGTACAGCTAAAAAATGCTACAATAGAGAATAAGCTTGAAAGATAATAACTGCGGGCAGATATGCCTCTCGTTCTTCATGCCGACGCACAGACGCGTACCCTGCCGCATCGAAAAATTATAGCGGACAGGGATTAACCTCATTATTTATAACTGAATATGTTCTTTGAGCAAAAGCACCTAAGCCCGTTGGGTATGGTACTGCGCCGAGACTTCAAGTCTCCAAGGTTTGTGCGGAAACGCGCTTGCCTTCCGCTGTGAAAAAAGGAACGGACGGATTTAGCACCCTTATTGAGTGCTTAGCTTGTCATTCAACTGCGCATAAAGCGGCACGGTTACTTTTTTCAAAGTGACTATGTCGCTTTTTAAATTTTTACAAATCATTATGCGTGTTAAGCGCGGGAGGTCCGCATGAAATATGGGGCGGTCATTCTTTACGGAGGTAAAAGCCGTCGTATGGGCCGAGACAAAGCTGAACTAATAATCGAAGGTCAAACTTTCCTTGAGCACATTGCCGGAGAGCTTGAGAATTTCGAGGAACTCATCTTATCTTTGGACAATCTGGAAAAGTACCCCGAAATAAAACACACAGCCGTCACAGATATCTATCCCGACTGCGGACCCATGGGAGGTATCCACGCCGCACTGTCGGCTTGTGATTCGGATGCGCTATTGGTCGTTTCGTGTGACCTGCCGCTTTTTAAAGGCGAGCTGGGAGAGTACCTTTGCGCTCAGCTTGATGAGGAAATTGACGCAGTTGTTCCCGTTACCTCCGATGGGAGAATGCATCCGCTCTGCGCGGTCTATCGGAAAACGGCATCGCAAGTATTTGAGAAGTATCTGATAGCCGAAAACTATAAAATACTCAACGCATACAAAGATATGAGGGTGAAATACATCCCTATGGACCACACACCCTGCAGTGGAAAGTGGCTGCAAAACATCAACACACCACAGGAATATGACGCACTTTGCGGTCGGAAAGAGAGACACATATGAAGCTGATAAAAACCACCGAGGCTGTTGGGCACGTTCTTTGCCACGATTTAACCCAGATAATTCCTGGTGTCACCAAGGATGCAAGGTTCCGCAAGGGTCACGTCGTAGCGCAGGAGGACATCCCAGTCTTGCTCTCAATGGGCAAGGAGAATCTTTATGTCTGGGAAATGATGTCGGGCATGCTGCACGAAAATGATGCGGCTTATCGGCTTCTAGCCCTGTGTCAGAATGAGCATATGACGCATAACGAGCCGAAAGAGGGAAAGATTGAGCTTCGTGCAGATTGCGACGGTCTATTTACTGTTGATGTAGAACACCTTCTTGCCCTAAATAGGCAAGACGAAGTTATGATTGCGACCCGTCACGGCAACACAGCCGTTAAAAAAGGCGACAAGCTGGCGGGGATGCGTGTGATTCCCCTAATAATAGAAGACGAAAAAATCAAGATGACTGAAAAATTAGCTGGAAGTGAACCCCTGCTTGCGATACTGCCTTGGAAGCTCCGAACCGCCGCGATAATAACCACAGGCAGCGAAGTAGCTAAGGGAATTATCAAAGACGCTTTTACTCCAGTAGTTGCTAATAAGCTCGCGGCTTTCGGTATTTCCGTTATTTATCATAGTGTTGTGGGAGATGACCGAAAAATACTTGTGGCAGAGATATTAAAGGCTAAGGACTCTGGCGCGGATATCGTCATTTGTACCGGCGGCATGAGCGTCGATCCCGACGATCAGACGCCGGGCGCTATACGTGAAAGCGGCGCAAGGGTTGTCCGTTACGGCGCTCCTGTTTTACCGGGAGCCATGATGCTGCTCGGTTACTTTGATGACGGAACTCCGGTCATGGGGCTGCCAGGATGTGTTATGTATGCAAAAGCCACGATTTTCGATTTGCTATTACCACGTATCGTTGCGGGTGTAGCTGTAACTAGCGAAGATATTGCAAGGCTTGGTCACGGTGGGCTTTGCCTCGGCTGTGAAGAATGCCACTATCCTGTCTGTCCGTTTGGAAAAGGGGACTGATTAATGAGGATTACTTTAGAAGAAGCAACGTCTCTGATTCGTGCGAGGCTTAGTCCGCTTGCCCCTGTTTTGTTGCCTCTTTTCGATGCATTAGGCTGCATTACAGCGGAGAGCGTGAAGGCGCAGATGGATCAGCCGCCCTTTCCGCGTTCGCCATATGACGGCTATGCGCTGAGAGCTACAGACAGCGGCGGAGCTTCACGCGAAAATCCAATATCGCTGCTTGTAATCGGACAGAGCTTCGCCGGAAAACCGGCTGAACAAACAGTCGGCAAGGGTGAGGCAGTTCGCATAATGACAGGCGGCGTCATCCCTGAGGGTGCCGATTGCGTCATTCCGCAGGAGCTTACCGACGAGGGTGAACAGACTGTAAAAATATATAAAGCTTTGAAACCTTTTGAAAACTATTGCAGGCAGGGCGAAGATTTTCAAAAAGATACGGAAATTGTTCCGTGTGGAATAACCGTGACCGCTGCCGTTGCCGGCGTTGCTGCAAGCGCGGGCTGCACGGAGCTCTGGGTTTTTCCTAAACCCAGAGTAGCCGTGCTATCAACAGGTGACGAGCTCCAGATTCTCGGGCTTCCGCTCGAAAAGGGACAAATTTATAGCTCGAATTCGCCGTATTTAGCTGGACGTCTTGACGAGCTTCATTTACCCATTTCTCAAATCACTCATGTCCAAGATGAAATTTCTGAACTAGTGAGCGCCTTTAGAACGGCTAACGAAGTATCCGACATTATAATTTGTACGGGCGGAGTTTCTGCAGGGCAAAAGGATTTGGTTCCGGATGCTCTTAAAAGGCTCGGAGCTGAAATGATTTTCCATGGCGTTGAAATGAAGCCCGGAATGCCTGCTGCTTTAGCGATACTCAATGGAAAGCCAGTTGTTGCCCTATCCGGCAATCCTTTTGCCTGCGCAGTCACATTCGATCTGCTTGCAAGACCCGCGCTTGCGGTTCTTGCTTCGAACCCACTCATAGAGGCGCGCCGCTTCAAAGCGACGCTTTCGGATGGCTTTCCAAAAGCGCGTAATGTACGCAGATATGTGCATGGGCTGCTTAGTGAAGGAACGGTTTCTGTTGCCGGAGAGCAGGGCAGCGGTCAGCTCCGTACGATGATCGGCAGCAACTGCCTAGCTGAGCTTCCAAAGGGAAATGAGCCTTTGCCTGTTGGAACGTTTGTAAATGTTTATATGCTGGAGGGTAGTATATATGGCGGCTAGACCTATGCTTCTGGCTGTGAGCGGCGTTAAAAATTCCGGCAAAACGACCCTTATCGAGCGCCTACTGCCGCTTCTTGCGGATAAAGATATTCGCACGGCTGTTATTAAGCACGACGGTCACGGTTTTACGCCGGATACTCCGCAGACTGACAGCTTTAGGTATTTTTCAGCCGGAGCCTGCGGGACGGCTGTATTTGACGGTGAGAAGTTTTCACTCTCGAGGAGAGCGTCTGTCTCGGAGAAGGAGCTGATTGCTTTTTTTCCCGACGCTGACCTGATACTATTGGAAGGCTTCAAGAATTCATCATATAAAAAGCTTGAGCTCGTTCGCGGGGGAGTGTCAACTTCCCCTGTATGTGACCCCGAAACGTGTATCGCTTTAATCAGCGATTTTGAACTTATAACGAATCTGCCGTTGTTTCATCCAGATTCGGTGGAGGATATCGCGGCTTTTATTGCCGTGTACACAGAAAAAGGAGCGCACGATGATTGACAGTTTCGGAAGAACCATTGATTATGTCCGCGTTTCCGTAACGGATCGCTGCGACCTGCGCTGTTTTTACTGTATGCCTGAAAACGGTATAAAGCAAATTCCGCACAGCGAAATACTTCGTTTTGAGGAAATAGTTCGCATCGTGCGGCTTCTCGCAAAATTAGGTATAAAAAAGGTCCGTCTCACCGGCGGTGAACCTCTGGTGAGAAAAGGACTTCCCTCACTTGTAAGAGAAATCAAGAATATTGATGGCATTGAAAAGGTTCACCTTACAACGAACGGAATGCTTCTTACTGAGAATCTGCCCTCGCTTGTCGAGGCGGGGCTTGACGGTATTAACATCAGCCTAGATTCGCTGAGTGAAGAAACCTTTGAGAAAATTACTCACCGCAGTGGGGTGAACAAGGTTTTGCGCTCTGTCGACGCGGCATTGTCCTATCCCGAGCTCAGGGTGAAAATTAACTGCGTTCCGTCCGAGATTAACAGAAATGAGATAATACCGCTTACTCGACACTTTCTGCAGAATAATAGACTGTCGCTCCGATTTATCGAGATGATGCCCATAGGGCTTGGCAAAGAATGCACCGGTATACCGGAGGCAGAGCTCGCGCAGATACTGCAAAGTGAATTCGGCGAGCTATCCAATCTTCCTAATGAGGTAGGCGGAGGCCCAAGCCGATACTACAAACTCGGGAATCTTCCCGGACGCGTCGGGTTCATAAGCGCAGTCAGCCATGCCTTTTGTTCCGAATGTGACCGTATACGGCTCACCGCAAGCGGATTTTTGAAAACCTGTCTGCAATATGACACCGGAGAGCAGCTCCGCCCACTGCTTGAATTAAGCGACGAAGACCTTTTAGAAGTGCTTCGTCAGACGATTTTGAACAAACCGGAGCGGCACTGCTTTTCCTCAAAAAACGGCTCGGGTCTGGAACAGCACATCATGTCGCAAATTGGAGGATAAGAGAAATTATGGGGAATATTGTTGCCGTTTGTACAAGTTCGGTAAAAGGCGTACAGAAGAAAAACATTGGCACAGTCAAGCTCGTCACCGACTGGGGGATAGAGGGCGATGCCCATGCGGGTAAGTGGCACCGTCAGGTTTCGCTGTTGTCACACGACAAAATTGAAGAGTTTCGCGCAAGAGGAGCTGAAGTTGCCGACGGCGCTTTCGGCGAAAACCTTGTGGTTTCAGCAATAGATTTCAGATCGCTGCCGGTTGGCACGCGTTTTACAGTCAATGATGTTCTGCTTGAACTCACGCAGATTGGCAAGGAATGTCACAGCGGCTGTGAGATATTCAAAAAAATGGGCGACTGCATCATGCCCCGTGAGGGCGTATTCGCCCGAGTATTAAACGGCGGAACAATAAACGTCGGCGACACGTTAACGGTGTTACCGCCTATAATGTAATAAACATAAAGGAGAAAACAACATGAAAAAGCTTCTAGCACTGGCCCTTGCAATTGTAATGTCACTGTCTCTTGCAGCCTGCGGTAAAACCCCAGTCGAGCCGAGCGACTCACCTGTGGCGGAATCCGTTCAGCCCTCGGCGGAGCCCGTTGAACTGACGGTATTTGCGGCAGCTTCAATGACCGAAACTCTCACTGAGGTCATTGAGCTATATAAGTCGGTCGCGCCTAATGTTATAATTACCCCCACCTATGATTCATCCGGCACGCTGATGACTCAGATATCCGAAGGTGCCGAATGCGACCTTTTCATTTCAGCTGCACAGAAGCAGATGAACGCTCTTGACGTCACGCAGGGCGCCGATAAAAATCCGGATAAGCTTGATTTTATCGATTCCACGACTCGTGTCAACATTCTTGAAAACAAGGTTGTCCTTGTCGTTCCCAATGGAAACCCTGCAAATATTACGAAGTTTGCCGATCTCGCTAATGCGAAAATGATTGCTATCGGCAATAGCGACGTGCCCGTCGGGAGCTATTCTCTTGAAATTCTAAAATACCTCGATTTGGATATAGCGGCGCTTGAGAGTGCCGGCAAGGTCACTTATGGCACCAATGTAAAGGAAGTAACAACTCAGGTTGCTGAAGGCATAGTGGATTGCGGTATCGTTTATGCGACTGACGCGAACGTGGCAGGTTTGACAGTTGTCGATACGGCAACGACTGAAATGTGCAAACAGGTCGTCTATCCCGCCGCAGTTCTAAAGGCAAGCAAAAACCCTGAAGCCGCAAAGGCATTTCTCGACTTTCTCAAAACTGACGAAGCTATGGCAATATTTGAAAAAGTCGGTTTTACAAAGGTGAACTAAAGTAGTATTATATGGTCGGAAACGCCCTACTACGGCGAAGGGAAATCTCATAAGCCAGAGGTTTCCCTTTATCCGATTTTTCTATAGTTAATAAAACAGCTTAGGAGGTGAGCGATGGACTGGTTTCCGCTGATTAATTCGCTTAGAATAGCCGCTATAGCCACCATGGTCATCTTTTTCGTCGGTATTATTGCGGCTTACTACATTGATAAAACGCCAAGGCTAGTCAAGGGGATACTGGACGTGCTGCTTACTTTGCCGCTCGTTCTTCCGCCGACAGTTGTCGGTTATCTTCTGCTGCGGCTTCTGGGCCCAAGACACCCAATAGGTCAATGGTTCCTTGAAGTTTTCAGCACAAAGCTCGTTATGACTTGGTGGTCGGCAATATTTGCATCGGTAGTCGTTGCGTTTCCTCTTATGTACCGCACTGCCCGCGGCGCCTTTGCGAGCTTCGATAATACACTCTCCGATGCCGGTCGTACTCTTGGACTGTCGAATACCTATATTTTCTGGCGCATCCGCATGCCTTATTGTAAAATGGGCATACTTGCTGGCACAGTTTTGGCTTTTGCCCGCGCCTTGGGCGAATACGGGGCAACGTCGATGATTGCCGGATATACTCCAGGCAAAACGGCAACGATTTCAACTACAGTTTATCAGCTTTGGCGGACGGGCGATGATGCGCTTGCCCTGAAATGGGTACTTGTGAACATTGCAATCTCCGCAATTGTTCTTATGTCAATAAATTTCCTTGAAAAAAGCCGCCGCCGAAAGGTGGTGGCCTGATGGCTCTGTGTGTTGATATTAAAAAGCGCCTCGGTGATTTTCACTTGAATGTCAAATTCGAGGCTGAAAACGAAACGCTCGCGCTTCTCGGTTCCTCGGGATGCGGCAAGAGCGTTACACTCCGCTGCATTTCCGGAATAATGACACCCGACGAGGGACATATCGAGCTGGACGGACGCGTTTTCTTCGACAGCGATAAAAAAATCAACCTTTCTCCGCAGAAACGGCAAGTAGGCTTTCTTTTTCAGCAGTACGCCCTGTTTCCGAATATGACAGTTGAACAGAACATTGCTGCTGCGGTGAGCGATAAAAAGAGGCGAAAAGACGTCGTCACCGAAATGCTCCGCGCTTTCAGGCTGGAGGACGAGGCTCAGAAGCGACCGGACGAGCTTTCAGGAGGTCAGCAGCAGAGAACGGCTCTCGCCCGAATACTGGCGACAAATCCTCAAATATTGCTTCTGGATGAGCCGTTTTCCGCGCTTGACAGCTACCTGAGAAGCCAGCTTGAGCTGGAGCTGATGGATACTCTTTCGAAATTTCATGGAAACGTCATCTGGGTTTCACATGACAGGGGAGAGGTTTTCAGAAACTGCTCCCGCGTATGCGTAGTCGAAAACGGAAAATCCGAACCAGTTGTCACAATGGATTCGCTCTTTCATGATCCTGGAACCGAGTCCGCCGCAAGGCTCTCCGGCTGCAAGAACTTTGTTGCCGTGAGCCCTGAAGGCAGCATAGTTAAAATTCCCGAATGGTCAGTTTCTCTGCAATGCGGCAGACCGGTACCGAACAGCGTTGGCTCCGTCGGACTTCGTGCGCACTATTTCCGATTTGCTTCTCTAGGCGAGGAAAACGCCATAAACTGCAAGGTTGAAAGAGTCATAGAAGATGTGTTTTCCGAAATTATAATGCTGCGTCCAGTGGGCAGCAGGTCTGACGCTCCGCTTATACGAATGGAGACTCAGAAAGAGCTTTGGTCTGCACAGCACGATAAAGAATCAGTTACAATAAGTATCGCACCGCAGGATATTCTGCTTTTGCGCTAAGGAGGATTTGTTATGTTCAGTGCCGCTGTAATTACCGTCAGTGACCGTTGCCATCGTGGTGAACGAATGGATGAGGGTGGTCCGCTCGTCACAAAAATGCTCATGAACGCCGGATTTGACGTTACTCTCACGCTAATAGTACCTGATGAACAGGAACAGATCGAAGCCGCACTAAAAAAAATAGCGGATGATGGAGCGGTAAGTCTTATCGTCACTACAGGCGGAACCGGCTTTGCCCCATGCGACGTTACACCGGAGGCCACGCTTGCGGTCTGCGAAAAGCTCACTCCCGGAATTCCTGAAGCCATGCGATATGCGTCACTAAAAATTACTTCACGCGCCATGCTCTCTCGCGCTCAGGCTGGCATCCGCCGAGACACGCTCATAATAAACCTACCAGGCTCACCAAAGGCCGCGAAGGAAAATCTTGAGGCCGTTCTGCCTGCACTTGAGCACGGACTCACTATGCTACAGGGAGAGCCTGCCGACTGCGCAAAATTAAGCAACTGAATTAAAAACGAATTTACATGACCTGCAAAGATAATTATTCTTGCAGGTCATGGTTTGTGGTGCTGATGCTGACAATTTGAAAATAATACTTAGTATTTTAACTCAAAATAGCTTGCATTTTATGAATATTGCTATATAATACATTTGTGGATTAAAAGCTAACAATTTAATATGTGATTTATATATGCTCATAATTTGGTTGAGCGTGTCTACCAACTACCTTTAATAGTTGTCTATAAATTCCTTAAATGGATTTATAGCAGTATGATAAGGTAGCTTTTTTATTCCTCATAAGAAACGGGAAAATACGTGAAATACTAGTTAAGAAAGTGTGTGAGTTATGAAGCAAAATAGTTTCGTCATTAAAGGTGACATCTGTTACAGTGCGGATAAAAAAACACTGCTTACGTTTAAAGATCATTATCTAATTTGCTTAGACGGTAATTCGGCGGGCGTTTTTGAAAACATACCCGAAGAATACTCGAAGCTTGAGATCCATGACTATTCCGGACTTCTTGTAGTACCGGGCTTAGTCGACCTGCACATTCACGCCCCGCAGTTTACTCTGCGCGGACTTGGAATGGACGATGAGCTTTTGGACTGGCTTAATAATCTCACTTTCCCCGAGGAAAGTCGATATTCAGATATGGAATACGCAAGGGCTGCCTATACCGATTTCGCGGAAGTGATGAGGCTTGGCGCAACGACAAGAGCCTGCATTTTCGGAACTACCCATGTCCCCGCAACCGAACTATTGATGGAGTATATGGAGGCAACAGGTCTGCATACCTATGTCGGCAAGGTAAATATGGACAGGAACTGTCCAGCTATTATGGTTGAAGATACCGGTAAGTCAGTAAAAGATACCGAAGAATGGATAAACTTTTGTAAAAGCCGCGGCTTCCTAAACACAAAGCCGATGCTCACTCCCAGATTTATACCTACATGTTCAGATAAGTTGATGCAGCTGCTGCGAGAAATTCAGGAGAAATACGCGCTGCCGCTTCAATCGCATCTCTCCGAAAACCCAGCGGAAATCGAATGGGTCAAGGAACTATGCAAAGAATCAAAATTTTACGGAGATGCTTATGATAGCTTTAAGCTGTTCGGACGGGACGTGCCAACTATAATGGCACACTGCGTTTATTCCGAGGAGAACGAGCTTTCGCGCATTAAGGAAAACGGGGTTTTTATCGCTCACTGCCCTCAGTCCAACACAAACATTGCCTCCGGAATAGCACCAGTTAGAAAATTTCTGGATATGGGGATAAACTGCGGATTGGGTAGCGACGTTGCGGGCGGCGCATCGGAATCAATACTTCGGGCAATGGCGGACGCAATACAGATGTCAAAAATGCGTTGGAGATTACAAGATAAGAATCTTAAGCCACTTACATTTGAGGAAGTGTTTTTCCTCGGCACTAAGGGCGGGGGAGAGTTCTTCGGGCGCGTCGGCAGCTTTGAAAAAGGGTATGAGTTTGACGCCGTCGTATTTGATGACGCAGTGCCTAGTTATCATTCGCCGCTCACTCTAAGACAGAGGCTTGAAAGACACGCCTATCTTTCAAACGGGCGTGGCACTGCTCATAAGTTTGTATGCGGCACGCAGATATTCTAATAATTCCAAATATAAATTATTAATGGGACTGATCAATTATGATCAGTCCCATTTTTTCAGAATATCTAATTCAAATCAAAGTGAAATTCTTGTTCCGGTTTTTCCGCTTATGCCTTCGCTGGCCTTTTCAAGAAGGGTAATCAGCGCAGTTCTGCCTTCCTTGGAGGAAGCGAACTTGACAGCCGCCTGAACCTTTGGAAGCATCGAGCCGGGGGCGAAATGCCCTTCTTCGATGTAGCGTTCGGCCTCGGCTATGGTAATGTCGGCAAGCCATTTCTGGTCAGGCTTTCCGTAATTTACCGCCGCTTTTTCAACTGCAGTCAGTATAATAAGAAAATCAGCGTCGAGTTCTTCGGCAAGCAGCTCGCTTGCGAAGTCCTTGTCGATAACTGCGCTCGCACCCTTCAGGTGGTTTCCTTTTTTTATTACCGGAATACCACCTCCTCCACAGGCGATTACAAGCTGTCCGGAATTAACAAGGGAGCGAATTGCATCAATCTCTATAATTTCTGCCGGCTTAGGGGAGGCTACTACGCGGCGATAGCCACGACCCGCGTCTTCCTTGACTATATATCCGTATTGTTCCCCTAAGGACATAGCCTGCTCAAGTGACATGAACTGTCCGATTGGTTTGCTAGGATTGAGAAATGCCGGATCGTTCTCATCTACACGAACCTGCGTAATCATAGTAGTGACAGGAACATCGTGAATGTTCCTGTTGAACAGTTCCTCGCGCAGAGCGTTCTGTAAATCATAGCCGATATAAGCCTGACTCATCGCAACACATACGGAGAGCGGAACTACAGGTTGTTTTACATCCTCTCTCGAAAGTGCAGACATGGCATTATTAATCATGCCGACCTGCGGACCGTTTCCGTGAGCCACGATAACCTCACAGCCGTCTTCAAGCAAATCAACGATAGCCTTTGCGGTAACCTTGACTGCTTCCATCTGTTCGGGAAGGGTGTTTCCCAAGGCATTGCCGCCTAATGCAATAACAATGCGTTTTTTCTTCATAAAATAATTCTCCTCTGCTTTGCTTCAGTTCAAAGCAACTATGGCTTCAACCTCGCATAGTACATTTTTCGGGAGTTCTCTGACCGCAACACAGGATCTCGCCGGTTTCCCGGTAAAGAATTCGCCATATATTTTATTGAAAGCGGCAAAATCCTTCATGTCAGCAAGAAAGCATGTTGTTTTGATAACGTTTTCAAAATCTGTGTTTTGTGCCTTGAACACCGCAGACAGGTTTTTCATGACCTGGAGCGCCTGCTCTTCGATAGTAGCGCCGGCTATTGCGCCCGTTGTCGGGTCGAGGGGTATCTGGCCAGAGGTGAACATCAGATTGCCGAAAACAATAGCCTGAGAATAAGGGCCAATGGCCTGTGGAGCTTCAGTTGTGTTTACATACGAAATCATAATAAATCTCCTATGAAGTTTAAAATTGTATTATCAGTATCGATCCTTTAAGTAACAGTCCTTTCGGGAGGCTGCGTGAGAAAAGAATAGCTGGAAAAAGGAGAAAGGAGAAGAGGGAGAAGCATTATAGATATTATGGAGGAACCTATATTGTCATATAAATCATACACATGGATTACAAACAATGGAGGAAAGACAGTCTCCCGAAAGGTGCCTAAGGAGGGGGATATGATCACTCAAATCGGATCGAAAGCGAATTATTTGCAGATTCTTTGAACTGAATTTTTCTCAAGCTGCAGGAGCAGGTTTGCAGGATCCTTGAACTTTGCGAGGAAAATCATTGCGGCGATGACATAAGGTTTGAAGCTTGCTTCCTTATAAAGCGGAGTGCGATAACGGTCGAATACGGACGCGTCAACTTCACCCTCTTTGCAGCTGACACCGGTAATGTCGGCAGGCAGGCAATGCAGATACAGGGCTTTGCCATCTTTCGTTGTCTTCATCAGATCTTCGGTGCAGGCCCAATCCTTATGCTGCGCATTCTGTGCAAGGAGCTCTTTTTCAAGTGCCTTGATGCCATCGAAATCACCGTTTCCGTAAAGGTCGGTGCGCTTTTCCATAGCTGCGAACGGAGCCCAGCTCTTCGGGTAAACAATATCTGCACCCTTGAAAGCATCAGCCATACTGTTTGTCTTTCTGTAAGAGCCGCCGGAAAGCTCAGCATTCTTTTTTGCGACCTCTTCCACTTCGGGCATAACGTCATAGCCTTCGGGATGAGCAAGAACGACTTCCATACCCATTCTGGTCATCAGGCCGATTACGCCCTGAGGAACAGAAAGCGGCTTGCCGTAGGACGGAGAATAAGCCCAAGTCATAGCTAGCTTCTTGCCTTTAAGGTTCTCTACGCCGCCGAACTCATGGATGATATGCAGCATATCCGCCATGCACTGAGTGGGGTGGTCAATGTCGCACTGAAGGTTTACAAGCGTTGGGCGCTGCTCAAGGATGCCATCCTTGTTGCCCTGATCGACTGACTGAGCGAACTCTCTCATGTAGGCGTTGCCTTTGCCGATATACATGTCGTCTCTGATGCCGATAACGTCAGCCATGAACGAAATCATGTTTGCGGTTTCTCTTACGGTTTCACCGTGAGCGACCTGCGATTTTCCTTCATCGAGGTCAGAAACCTCAAGTCCGAGCAGATTGCAGGCGGAAGCGAACGAAAAACGTGTGCGGGTTGAATTATCGCGGAAAAGGGATACGCCAAGACCGCTGTCAAATACCTTAGTTGATATATTTCTCTCGCGCAGATCGCGCAGTGCATCGGCGACTGCCCATACAGCATCAAGCTCGTCATTTGTTTTTTCCCAAGTCAGGAAAAAGTCGTTATTAAACATCTCGTTGAATTTAAGACCGTTAAGTTTATTAGCAAAATCTTGTGTGTTCAAAAGAATATACCTCCAAATAATAATAGATTAATTTTACATCAACAATAATAAGTGCTGGTTTTACTTGCAGTACAGAGTTGGAAGAGCTGCATATACAGCGGCACAGGTGACAAGATCCTGCTTCCAAGACCTTTCGTTGGGGGCATGTGCCTGTGCTTCGGCACCGGGGCCAAAGCCTATACAGGGGATTCCGTTACGTCCCATAATGGACACGCCGTTTGTAGAGAAGGTCCACTTGTCGGTAAGAGGACGAGCCTGTCTCATTTCAAGTGTAACAGGAGCACCTATGCGTTTTTCGCCGAAAAGTCCCTTGTAGCTCTCTTGCATAGCAACGGCAACAGGGTGATCCTCGGGAATAACCCATGTAGGGAAGTAGCACTCGATGGGGTAGACACAGTTCGTCCATGACGGACGGTCATATTCATACATGGAAACCTTGACATCATCGCCGTACTTTTTGACTGCGGGGAGAGCGCGGATTTCGTCTAAGCAGCTTTCCCATGTTTCGCCGGCTGTCATTCTGCGGTCAAGAGAAACAGCGCAGGAGTCAGCGACAGCGCAGCGGCTGGGGCTTGTGAAGAATATTTCGGAGGTGGTGACTGTTCCGCGTCCAAGGAAGCGAGCTTCTTTCCACTGCTTGTTGTTCTTCTCGTCGAGCATCTTGACGAGACCCTTGATTTCAGTGCTTTCAGCGGCGTCGTTTTCGTTGAGTGAACGTATATTCTGAAGAATGTCGGCCATTTTGTAAATAGCGTTGTCGCCTCTTTCAGGGGCGCTGCCGTGGCAGGAGACTCCCTTGACATCAACGCGGATTTCCATTCTGCCGCGATGTCCGCGATAGATTCCGCCGTCCGTAGGCTCGGTGGAAACAACGAATTCGGGACGAACCTTGTCTTCGTTGATGATATACTGCCAGCAAACGCCGTCGCAGTCCTCTTCCTGAACTGAGCCAACTACAAGAACAGTGTACTTATCGCTGATAAGTCCGAGGTCCTTCATAATCTTTGCGCCATAAACAGAGGAAACTATGCCGCCGAGCTGATCGGAAGTGCCGCGCCCACCGATTTCGGTGTCGTTTTCATAGCCCTCATAGGGATCAAAATTCCAGTTTTTGATGTTGCCGATGCCGACAGTGTCGATGTGAGCGTCGTAAGCGATAAGCGTTTTACCGGTACCCATGTAGCCGAGAACGTTGCCCTGAGGATCGATTTCAACTTTGTCAAATCCGACCTTTTTCATTTCTTCTGCGATTCTGTTTACGTGGCCTTCTTCACCGCAGCTTTCGCCGGGAATTTTGACCAGATCACGCAGAAACTTGGTCATGTCCTTTTCATAGGCATTAGCTTTTTCATTAATCTTTGTGAAATCCATTGTTTTTATCTCCTTCAAATTATAATGTTTTAATCTCAGCAGCGTTCCATACGATGGCTTTGTCTCGTTCTGGGTCGGTATCTCCCTCTGTGGAGAAAAGAAGAATCTTCGAATCGGAATTAATTCCTATTGCATCGCGAAGTTCTGTATATTCGGGGTCTTTAATAATGGCTGCAAGAAGACCCATTGATACGGCTCCTGATTCCCCGGAAATAACCTGCGGGTCGCCCTTAATGGGTGCTGCCAGCATCCGCATGCCTCTTTCCGCGACCCAGTCGGGGCAGGAAACAAAGACCTTAACATGGTTTTTAAGAATATCCCACGAAAGCGTGTTCGGTTCTCCGCAGGCAAGTCCAGCCATAATCGTCTGCATATCTCCGTCAACGATTTGAATCGAACCGTCGCCCTTCGCCGCGCTCTTGTAAAGGCAGGCTGCAGCTTGCGCTTCAACGACTACCACTGTTGGCGGATTGTTGGGATAACGGTTTGCGAAATACCCCTGCACGGCTCCTGCAAGCGAACCGACGCCGGCCTGAACAAAAACATGCGTTGGACGCCCACAGCAGTATTCTTCAAGCTGCTCGGTCGCTTCCATCGCCATCGTTCCATAACCCTGCATTATCCAGGCGGGAATTTCTTCATAGCCTTCCCACGCAGTATCCTGAACAACAACGCCGTTCTTAGTGTTTGCCGCCGCCTCTGCCGCCATTCTTACGCATTCATCGTAATTCGCAACTTCGATTGTGGCAGTAGCGTTTTCTTTTAAAATGTTCTCAAATCGAGTCTTTGTAGTGCCTTTGGGCATGAATACTACGGCCTTTTGCTTAAGCTTGTTAGCTGCCCATGCAACGCCTCTGCCGTGATTGCCGTCAGTAGCTGTAAAGAAGGTGGCTTGCCCGAAATCGTTTTTTAGTTCATCTGAGGTGAGAACGTCATAAGTGAGCTCGGAAATATTCCGGCCCGTCTGCTTTGCGATGTATTTCGCGATCGCAAAGGAACCGCCAAGAACTTTGAAAGCATTAAGGTTAAAACGATAGGATTCATCTTTAACGTAAAGCTCACTTACACAGAGATACTTTGCCAAGTGGCTCAGCTTAGCAAGAGGCGTTCTTGAATACTGCGGGAAGCTTTTGTGAAAGTTCCTTGCTGCTTCGACCTCATCCAGTGACATTATGGAAAGACGTTCATCCTCTGTCCTTGGCATTTTGTTTTCGACCCATAAAATTTCTTTTTGCATTCTGCTTTACCGTTTGGTCTCTTTAATGACCCGCTTGATACGGCGTGCGCCCCCTTTCTGATTATTTGGTTTATTCCTTAACTTCATTTATATAACTATACATTGTGAACTTTGAGATTCCGAAATATTCTGAAATCTTATTTCCTGATTTAGTAACAAGGAAAGCACCCGAATCATTTAAAAATTGAATTGCCTTAATTTTATCTTCCTTGCTCATAAGAGCAACCGGTTTCCCGACCAGAGATACAGACTGCTTAATAAGATTATCCAGAAGGTCGTTCACATTGTTCGAAATCTGTTCCGGCTGTTCATATTCAGGCATAACATCGGGAGTGATCAGGTCTCGTATTGCATGGCTTACAGACAAAAGTTCCGTTATGTCATAGTTAATAGATAAAATGTAATGAACCTTCTGATTTGCATCTTTTATAAAAATTGTGCTTGATTTTAAGATTCTGCCTTCGGATGTACGGGAAAGGTAGCCGAGCTGATCCTTAATTGTCGATGCATCCCTATGCATGGTTTCAAGAACAATTTTTGAAGTGCCGCTCCCTGCGTGTCTGTTGGTTACGTGTCCATTAATAATGTATACAATGGAGTTTTCAAGGTCACCGGATAAATCATGAATGGCAACCTCACAATTTTGACCGAATTCCTTGGCAATGCCATCGGCAATGTCTTTCAATATTTCAAGCATATACTCCAAAATATCGCTCCTCGCTCTGATTTTGATTGTTGATATTAGTAATTACATTCTCATGATAACACAAAATATAAGATATTCAAGTAGAAAATCTAAATTATTTTTAGTTTATCTAAAATTATTTTTGTTTCTACTTGAATATGCAAATATTTAGTGCTATTATAACGATATAGATTACTATTAAAGAGAGACGCTTAGTAATAAACCACAAATTCTTGGAGGTAGTTTCATGATTTTAATCGGAAACGGCAGACTCGTTACGAGGGATCCCGTTAATCCATTTATCGAAAACGGAGCAGTTGTCCTTGATGGTTCTGTCATATTAAAAGTTGGAAAAACGGCAGATATGAGAGAAATGTTCCCTCAGGCGGACTTCATAGATGCCAAGGGCGGAGTTATTATGCCCGCATTTATCAACACCCATGAGCATATCTATAGCGCAATGGCGAGAGGCCTGAGTATTAACGGATATAATCCTAAGGGTTTTCTCGACATTCTCGACGGTATGTGGTGGACGATTGACCGTAATCTTACTCTTGAGCAGACTAGGCAAAGCGCAAGGCAAACCTATATTGATTCTATCAAGAACGGTGTAACAACTGTTTTTGATCATCACGCGAGCTTTGGCGAGATTAGTGGAAGTCTCTCGGCAATTGAGGATGCCGCAAAGGAAATGGGAGTCCGCTCCTGCCTTTGCTATGAAGTCTCCGACCGTGACGGTAAGGACAAGGCTCGTCTGGCCGTCAAGGAAAACGAATCGTTTATTAAGCACGCTTTGGACGATAAAAGCGATATGCTTGCAGGCATGATGGGTATGCATGCGTCTTTCACTCTTTCCGACGAGACTATTGAGCTTTGCGCCGCGAGCAAGCCTCAGGATGTGGGCTATCACATCCATGTCGCCGAGGGCATTGAGGATTTGCACCATTGCCTGAAGAACTATGGAAAAAGAATCATCGATCGTCTGATGGACATGGGCATTCTTGGCCCAAAAACCATCACAGCGCATTGTATATATGTGAATGCTCACGAAATGGAACTGCTTCGTGAAACGGAAACCATGGTAGTGCACAATCCGGAGTCCAATATGGGCAACGCTTGCGGCTGCCCGCCGACAATGGAAATCGTGCACCGCGGCATACTGACAGGACTTGGCACTGACGGATACACGCATGATATGATAGAATCATATAAAGTCGCGAACATCCTGCACAAGCATCACCTCTGCGACGCGACAACCGCGTGGGGCGAAGTGCCGCAGATGCTGTTTGAGGGCAACGCGAAAATCGCGGGCCGCTATTTCAAAAAGGAACTGGGCGTTTTGAAAACAGGCGCGGCAGCCGACGTAATCGTTATGGATTACATCCCGCCAACCCCAATGGACGGTACAAATTGCAACGGTCACATTCTCTTTGGTATGACTGGAAGAAATGTCGTTACAACAGTCTGCAACGGCAAGATCTTAATGAAGGATAGGGAGCTTTGCGGAATCGACGAAGAGAAGGTTCTCTCTGAGGTTCGTGAGGAATCCACTAAGCTGTGGAAAAAATTGAACGGCTAAATTCAGAAATGGAGGAACCAAATATGAGCGATAAAATGACACCCATTCCATTTGCGGAAATGATGGAGTGGATATTGAACGAAAAAAAGACTAAGAGAACGGTTTTCGGAATTCACAGACCTTATATCCACGAAAATGAGAATGAATGGCGCATCTTTGGCCGCAAGCTAGAGACACCCTTTGGACCTGCCGCAGGACCGCATACGCAGCTAGCGCAGAACATTGTCGCTTCTTACTATGCGGGCAGCCGTTTCTTCGAACTGAAGACAGTTCAGATACTTGACGGCGAGGATCTGCCGGTTTCAAAGCCGTGCATTAAGGCAGACGACGAGTGCTACAACGTCGAATGGTCGACCGAGCTTTATGTTCCGCAGGCTTTTGACGAATACGTCAAGGCTTGGTTTGCGCTGAACATCATCGCAAAAGAATTTGGCTTGGGTAATATGGATGGATTCCAGTTTAACATGAGCGTTGGCTATGACCTCGCCGGAATTAAGACCGAGAAGATCGATAGATTCATTGAAGGACTCAAGGACGCGAGCGGCACACCGATTTACAGTGAGTGCATGGACTGGCTCACCGCAAATGCAGGAAGGTTTGAGAAAGTCACACTTGACGATATAAAGAGTATTCCGGCGAGCGTATGCAATTCTGTGACGCTGTCAACGCTCCACGGCTGCCCTCCGCAGGAAATCGAAAGAATCGCCCGTTATCTTTTGATTGAGAAAAAGCTGCATACATTTATTAAATGTAACCCGACACTGCTGGGCTACGATTATGCCCGCGCAACGCTCGACAAGATGGGCTACGACTATGTTAAGTTCGGTGAGTTCCACTTCAAGGATGATCTGCAGTATGAAGACGCTGTCCCCATGCTGGAGCGTCTGCTTGCGCTTGCAAATGATAATAATCTTGAGTTTGGCGTTAAAATTACCAACACATTTCCTGTTGACATCTGTGCGGAGGAACTTCCCGGCAAAGAAATGTATATGTCGGGCAAATCGCTGTTTGCGCTCTCGCTCTCTGTTGCAGAGAAGCTTTCAAAGGATTTCAAAGGACAACTTCGAATCTCATTCTCGGGCGGCCTCGACTATTTCAACATAAAAGACGTAGTTTCTGCAGGAATTTTCCCTGTTACTCTGGCAACTACCTTGCTAAAGCCCGGCGGATATCAGCGCCTTGAGCAAATTGCAAAGCTCTGGGGCGCAGGTGCTTCCAAAAAGTTTAAAGGCGTTGATTATGCGCTTGTCTCAAAGCTGGTCGAGGAAGCCGTTGTCTCAAAGCATCATGTCAAGGCGATCAAGACACTGCCTTCGAGAAAAATGAAACAGAGTGTTCCGCTTATCGATTGCTTTACCGCTCCATGCCAGCAGGGCTGCCCGATAAAGCAGGATACCACAACCTATATGAAACTTGCCGGAGAAGGCAAAATGACAGACGCGCTGAAGGTTATTGTTGAAAAGAACCCTCTGCCGTTTATTACGGGAACCATTTGCGCTCACAACTGCATGACAAAGTGCGTGCGGAATTTCTATGAATCGTCTGTCAATATCAGGGGAATCAAGCTCGAAGCGGCTAAAGGCGGCTATGACGAACTAATAGGTAATATGGAAAAGCCCGCAGTCACAGAAAAAGGAAATGCCGCCGTAATCGGCGGAGGACCCGCAGGTCTTTCAGCAGCCTATTTCCTTGCAAAAGGCGGAATGGACGTTACAATATTCGAAAAACGTGAAAAGCTCGGCGGAGTCGTCCAGAATGTGATTCCCGCGTTTCGAATTGCCGGCGGCGCGATAGAAAACGATGTTAAGCTGGTACTTTCCATGGGCGTAAAAGCCGTAACAGGGAAGGAAATCACCTCACTCGACGAACTCAAAAAGGACTTTGATAACGTCGTTTTGGCTGTCGGTGCCTCTGAACAGGGCGTTCTCAAAATCGGCGATACTACCGCTTGGAACGCAATCGATTTTCTTGAGACCTTTAAGCGTGAGGAAGGCAAAATTGACGCTGGAAAATGCATAGCCGTTATCGGCGGCGGAAACACAGCGATGGATACGGCGAGAGCCGCAAAACGCACAAACGGCGCTCCCAAGGTGCTGCTGATTTACCGCAGAACAAAGCGCTATATGCCCGCGGATGAAGAGGAAATCCGCCTTGCAATTGAAGACGGAGTTGAAATTCACGAGCTGCTTTCTCCTGCGGAGCTGAAAAACGGTCAGCTCACCTGTAAAAAGATGAAAATCGGCACACCTGATGCTTCCGGCCGCCCTGGCTTTGAGGAAACAGACGAGACCGAGACCTTTTCAGTGGATACAATCATTGCCGCCGTTGGTGAACGCATTCCGAAGAGTTTTTACCAGAGCAACGGCATCGCGCTTGATGAAAAGGGACGCGTTGTTGTCAGTGATAGAACCTTGGAAACTTCGATTAAGGGCGTTTATGTTATCGGTGACGGCTTATGGGGTCCCGCGACAGTTGTTGAGGCAATAAGAGACGCAAGAAAGGCGGCCGAGGGTATACTCGGAAAGCCTGTTGCGGTCGATTTTGACACGCAGGAAAAGTCCGAAACCATATATAGCCGTAAGGGCGTTTTAAAAGAGGAAGCAAATAATTGTCTGGATTCCTCCCGCTGCCTGAATTGCAACAGCATATGCGAAAACTGCGTTGAGGTCTGCCCGAACAGAGCAAACGTGTCGATTGCAGTTCCCGGCATGCGCACGAACCAGATTATTCACGTTGATTATATGTGCAACGAATGCGGCAACTGCAAGAGCTTCTGCCCCTATGACAGCGCTCCGTATCTTGACAAATTCACTCTCTTTGCATCAGTTGAGGATTTCGAAAACAGTAAAAACAAGGGCTTCGTTGTGACGGATTCAAAGAGCAAAACATGCAAGGTTCGGCTTGACAGCGGTATTTTTGATTATTCGTTCGGCGAGAAATCAGCCTCAATACCGGAAGACATTTGCAGCCTGATTTCAGCAGTTATTAGCCAATATGACTATTTAGTGATATCACCTCCAAAATATCACGTTTAAGGCAAGGTGCACGGGTATGAAGACATTATTAAAAGGCGGAACCCTTGTCTCCGGTGAAGGAGCCCTCTTTCAGGACGTGCTAATTGAGGACGAGAAAATAATCAAGACAGGGGAGAACCTGTCCGACAGTGACGCACAGATCGTAGACGTGCGCGGAAAACTTCTGTTTCCCGGTTTCATTGACGCGCACACGCATTTCAATCTTGAAGTAGCGGGCACTGTTACGGCTGACGATTTTGTTACAGGCAGCCGCGCAGCCTTGCTCGGCGGAACAACGACAGTAATAGATTTCGCAACCCAGTACCACGGTGAAAGCCTCAATGAGGCCTTTGCGCACTGGCTTACTAAGGCAAAGGATAAATCGTCCTGCGATTACGGCTTTCATATGGCCATATCGGATTGGAACGGAAAAATCAGCGACGAAATTCAGGATATGATCGATATGGGCGTCACATCATTCAAGCTCTATATGACTTATGATGATGTGATGGTTAACGACAAGGAAATCTATCAAATCCTGAAGCGTCTCAAAGAGGTCGGCGGCATAACGGGTGTTCATTGCGAAAACAGCGGTGTAATTAAGGCACTCGTGGAAGACAAAAAACGTCTCGGACATAACGAGACTGTTTTTCACCCGCAGACAAGACCGTATCAGGTCGAGGCGGAAGCAATGGACAGGCTTCTGAGAATTGCAGAACTTGCCGATTCGCCGATAATCGTTGTCCATCTGACCTCAAAAGCCGGATATGAAGAAGCCCTGAAAGCCAGAAACAGAGGGCAAAAGGTCTATCTCGAGACTTGCCCGCAGTATCTGCTTCTCGACCAGTCGCTCTATGAGCTGCCCTTACCCGAGAGCCTGAAATACGTCATTGCTCCTCCTCTCAGAAAAGTGGAGGACAGGGACTGTCTCTGGGCAGCACTTGCGGAGGACCAAATACAGACAGTCTCAACCGATCACTGCAGCTTCAACATGCAGCAAAAGCTAATGGGCGAAAACGACTTCACAAAGATTCCTGGCGGTATGCCGGGGGTCGAGGACAGAGCCGTTTTGCTCTACACCTATGGCGTTAAGCAGGGCAGGATAACACTTCCCCAGATGTGCAGACTGCTTTCCGAAAATCCGGCGAAGCTCTACGGAGCTTATCCCTGCAAGGGACGTATCGCTGTCGGCGGGGACGCGGATATTGTGGTATTCGACCCGAATGCAAGCGGCGTCATCAGCGCTAAGACTCAAGCTTATAATACGGACTATGCTCCCTATGAAGGGTTTGAGACGCTTGGCCGTGTTGAGCAAGTTTATTTAAGGGGTCTGAAGGTTGTTGATGAGCATCAGGTTGTTCTTGAGCATACAGGCTCCTTCCTAAAAAGAGATAAATTTAGCTTATGATGTAATGTCTGGAATCATCGAGTTCTTTTGCAAAATGTGTTGCAAATGGGAGCGAAATTTAGTATATTTATATAAAGAACATTAATGCTTCCAGCAATACGAAAGGCTGAAAGATTCTGACAGTTGAATATTGAACGGCTGGGTTTATATATGCTCATAATTGGTTGAGTGTTTCTACAAACTACCGGAAATAGTTTTCTATAAATCCCTTAATTAATTTGAGGGGATTATACTGTTTTCGGTAGTTTTTGTATACAAACAGGAGGATTACGGATGGCGTCATTTACTGTAAACGGCAAGAGCGTTACCGTTGAAAAAAATCAAAAATTGCTCCGCTATCTGCGCGATATTCTGCACCTGACTTCGGTAAAGGACGGCTGCAGCGAGGGCGCTTGCGGAACTTGCCACGTGCTGATTGATGGCAAGCCCACAAAGGCCTGCATTCCGCAGACGGATAAGATGGACGGAAAGTCAATCGTAACGGTTGAAGGTCTAACAGACTTTGAAAAAGACGTATATACCTACGCATTCGGAAAAGCCGGTGCAGTACAGTGCGGCTTTTGCATTCCCGGAATGGTGATTGCAACAAAAGGACTTTTGGATGAAAACCCGAATCCAACGCGTGCGGAAGCCGCGTTTGCCATTCGCAATAATATCTGCCGCTGCACGGGATATGTTAAAATCCTTGACGCGATGCTCCTTGCGGCAGAACTTTTACAAAAGGGAGAAGTTCCGCCAATATCCGACGACTGGAGCCTTGGCGCACGGGTGCCCCGCGTTGACGTCAGGGAGAAGGTAACAGGTACCGGAATTTATCCGGACGATATTTATATTGACGGAATGCTCTACGGCAGCGCCGTCCGCGCTGAGTATCCTAGAGCGCGCGTGCTTGCCGTCCATACTGAGGAGGCAAAAGCTCTGCCCGGTGTGAACGCGGTTTTTACGGCAGCGGATATTCCGGGTCAAAACAAGGTGGGACATCTAGTAAGAGACTGGGATACCATGATTGCAGTGGGCGACATAACGCACTATCTTGGCGACGCCATTTGCTTGGTGGCTGCCGAGGATCAGGATATTTTGGCTCAGGCAAAGTCTCTGATACGCGTTGATTACGAAGTGCTGGAGCCTGTGTGCTCAGCCTATGAAGCAATGGCTGAAAATGCGCCGCTTGTCCACCGCTCGGGCAATCTTTTGGCGCATAAGCATATTAAGCGTGGAAATCCGACAGAAGCAATCGCTAATTCAAAGTACGTTTTGACAGAGAAGTTTTCCACTCCTTGGACAGAGCACGCGTTTCTCGAACCCGAATGTGCCGTAGCCTACCCCGATGGGGATGGTGTTATGATTTTATCCACCGATCAAGGAGCATACGATACCCAACATGAGATTATGGGAATGCTGGGGCTTACGTCTGAAAAGGTCAAGGTGCAAAATCAGCTCGTAGGCGGCGGCTTCGGCGGTAAGGAAGACGTATCTGTGCAGCATCACGCCGCGCTTATCGCTTATCTTCTCAAGAAACCCGTTAAGGTCAAGCTCACCCGTCAGGAAAGTCTTCTCATTCATCCCAAACGTCATCCCATGGATATGGAATTCACACTGGGCTGCGATGAAAATGGTCAAATAACGGGCGTAAAAGCAACTGTTATCGCCGATACGGGAGCTTACGCATCCTTGGGTGGTCCCGTTCTTGAAAGAGCCTGCACCCACGCCGCTGGACCCTATAATTATCAAAATTTTGAAATCGATGGAAAAGCCCTTTATACCAACAATCCTCCGGCAGGTGCCTTCCGCGGCTTCGGCGTTACGCAGACTTGCTTCTGTATCGAAAGCCTTTTGAACCAAATGGCGGATAAAGTCGGCATTTCCACATGGGAAATCCGCATGCGTAATGCTATCCGTCCCGGTCAGGAGCTGCCAAACGGTCAGATTGTTGACGAATCTACAGGGCTTGTAGAGACACTTGAAGCAATAAAGCCTTATTACGACGAGGCAAAATATGTCGGAATCGGCTGCGCTATGAAAAATGCCGGTGTCGGAGTCGGAATTCCCGATACTGGACGCGCTCGTCTTGCAGTGCAGGACGGAAAGATTCATGTTTACGCCGGAGCTTCCTGCATCGGGCAGGGTCTTGGCACCGTTCTTACGCAGATGGTATGCGATCAGACGGGAATAAAATATACTGATGTTGTTTATGAGCGCTCTAACACCTACTGTTCGCCGGATTCCGGCACCACTTCCGGTTCCAGACAGACGCTTTTCACCGGAGAGGCTTGCCGACGCGCCTGCGAAGACCTTAAGCTTGCGCTTAATGAAAAGACCCTTGCAGAGCTTGAGGGACAGGAATTTTACGGAGAGTATCTTGGAAAAACAGATAAGCTCGGAGCAGACGTACCGAATCCGAAAAGCCATATCGCATACGGGTATGCAACGCAGATTTGCATTCTGGACGACGAAGGTAAAATTTCGAAGCTTATTGCCGCCCACGATGTGGGCAAGGCCGTTAACCCCACCTCGGTAGAAGGTCAAATTGAGGGCGGCGTAGTTATGTCGATGGGCTTTGCACTCACCGAGCGTTATCCTTTGGATAACTGCAAGCCCACAGCAAAGTTCGGAACACTGGGACTTTTCCGCTCCAATCAGATTCCTGAAATCAAATCTATAATTGTTGAAAAAGAAGGCTTGGATGTGGCCTGCGGAGCTATAGGAATAGGGGAGATTACCTCCATTCCAACAGCCCCTGCCATTTCAGACGCTTACTTCCGTTTTGACGGCAAGTTCCGTACAAAGCTTCCATTGGATGATACCCCGTACAGTAAGAAATAAAAGTATATATAAAAAACCAGTTTTCAAAGGAGGTTGAAATTCATGAGTAAAAGCGTTGGACAAAGCATGATTCGTGTTGACGCATACGAGAAAGCAACAGGAAGAGCAAAATACACAGATGATCTCTGCGACAGCAGTGCGCTGATTGCAAAGATTTGTCACTCAACTATCGCACATGGTTTTGTGAAATCCATAGACGTAACGCAAGCTGAGCAGATTCCCGGCGTTGTGAAAGTCATCACTTGTTTTCAGGTTCCGAACTACCCGTTTCCGACGGCGGGACATCCCTGGTCCACTGATCCGCACCATCAGGACGTTGCGGACCGTCTGCTTTTGAACCGTCATGTTCGTTATTACGGCGATGAAATTGCTGTCGTTATCGGCGAAAACGAGGTCGCGGCGACTCAGGGTGTTCGCGCCCTTAAAGTGGAATATGAGGAGCTTTCTTTTGTTCTGGACGTGCAGGACGCAATGAAGGATGATGCTCCGCAGATTCAGGAAAATTATCCGAACAACATTTTGGCTCATACTAATATCAGAAAAGGAAATTATGAAGAGGCAATCAAGGAGCCGGGCCTTATCAAGGTGGAGGGCTGGTATGACACGCCAACAGTTCAGCATTGCCATATTGAAAATCACCTCTGCTTCTCCTATGAGGAGGCGGGGAGAGTGGTGGTCGTTTCCTCCACCCAGATCCCGCACATCGTTCGCCGCGTCTGCGGTCAGGCTCTGGGCATTCCATGGGGCAAGGTCCGAATTGTAAAGCCCTATATTGGCGGTGGCTTCGGCAACAAGCAGGACGCTCTATATGAGCCTCTCTGCGCTTATCTGACAACTCAGGTGGGTGGTAGACTGGTAAAGCTTGAATGCACTCGTGAGGAGACCTTTGTAAGCAACCGAGTCCGTCATGCAATTCGTAGCCACATTATAAGCTGGGTACGTCCAGACGGCAGCTTTGCCGCGCGGAAGCTTGAGGCATTTTCTAATCAGGGAGCATACGCTTCCCACGGGCACGGAATTGTCGCAAAAGGCATGGGCTCGTTCCCGCAGATGTATCCCTGCGATAATGTAGATGGAGATGCATACACAGTTTTCACAAATAAGCCTTCTGCCGGCGCGATGCGCGGTTATGGTATTCCGCAGGCTATGTTTGCCGGAGAATCGCATATTGATGACGTAGCGAAGACTCTTGGAATAGATCCTCTTGAATTCCGCCATAAAAATATTATGCCGCAGGGCTATGTAGACGGCTTTTCGAAAAACGAGAACTATAATGATTCATTCAATCAGTGTCTCGACAAGGGCATGAAATACATTGACTATGAGCGCAAGCTCAACGAGTATAAGAACCAGACAGGCCCTGTCCGCCGCGGCGTAGGCATGGCGGCCTTCTGGTACAACACCGGAGTCTGGCCCATTTCTCTCGAGTCCTCATCTTGCCGCATGATTCTGAATCAAGACGGCAGCCTGCAGTTCCAGACCGGAGAAACCGAAATCGGACAAGGCTGCGACACCGCCTATTCTCAGATGGTCGCGGATGCTGTCGGTATTCCTTTTGAAGATGTTCATGTGGTTTCCAATCAGGACACCGATATTACTCCCTTCGGAACAGGCGCATACGCCTCAAGGCAAACCTACATCGGAGGTTTTTCAATCATGCAGACTGCTTTGGCTCTGCGTGAAAAGATACTCAAGGCCGCGCATGAATTGACCAGAATGCCGATTTCAAATATCGATCTCGTGGATGGAAAAATCATTCGTATGGAAGACGGCCGCGTAATGATGACTCTGGGAGAGCTATCGACTGAAATTCTTTACAGCCTGTCCATCAGCCAGCATATCACCGCTGAAACGACGGCGCAGATTAAATCAAACGCATATTCTTTCGGTTGCTCCTTTGCCGAGGTGGAAGTGGATATTCCTATGTGCACGGTGAAGCTCATCGACATCGTCAATGTTCATGACTGCGGCACGCTTATAAATCCCGCTCTTGCGGAGGCGCAGGTTCACGGCGGCATGAGCATGGCCATCGGTTACGGTCTTTCCGAGCAGCTCCTGTTCGACGAGAAAACAGGGAAGGCTCTGAACGATAATCTTTTGGACTATAAGCTTTCAACCTTCATGGATCACCCTCATCTCGAAGCTCAATTCGTTGAAAATGCGGAGCCTACAAGTCCCTTCGGAACAAAGGCTCTCGGCGAGCCTCCAACCTGCTCCGGCGCTCCGGCAATCCGTAACGCTGTTCTTCAGGCTACAGGTGTATCCGTTAATCAGATTCCGATGACACCACACATCCTTTTTGAAAAATTCAAAGGGGCCGGCTTAATAAGCGAATAGGGGAGGTAAAACTAAATGTATGACATGAAAGCACTATACGAGGCGCAAAGCGTTCAGCACGCAGTCGAGCTTCGTCTTGCTCACCCCGAGGCACAGATTATTGCCGGCGGCTCGGACGTTCTTGTCCAGATGCGTGAAGGCAAGCGTGCGGGAAAAGAGCTCATCAGCATATACGGTCTTAACGAAATCCGAGGAGTTTCTATTGATAACGAGCAGAATATCCGAATCGGCTCGCTGACAAGCTTCTCTCATATCACAAAAGACCTAATTATTCAAAAGTATATAAATGTTCTAGGTCAAGCTGTCGATCAAGTCGGCGGCCCGCAGATTCGCAATATCGGAACGATTGGCGGCAACACCTGTAACGGCGTTACCTCCGCGGATTCCGCTTCGACTCTCCATGCGTGGGAAGCTATTATCGAGCTGACAGGGCCGGAAGGAGTCCGCAGGATTCCGATTCATGATTTCTATATCAAGGCAGGTCAAGTGGATATAAAAGCTGGCGAAATTCAGACCGCGATTCTAATTCCTAAAGCAAGCTATGAGAACACCGTTGGCAACTATATTAAATATTCCATGCGTAATGCGATGGATATCGCAACCTTGGGAACCTCCGTTAACGTCAGGCTTTCTGCCGATAAAAAGACTGTAGAGCGCGCTCGAATCGCATTCGGCGTCGCAGGACCTGTTCCCATGCGCGCCCCCCATGCGGAAGAAAAAGCGCTTGGTCAGCCCATTTCTGAGGAGCTGGCGGAAATATTCTCAAAAGCAGTTCTGGAAGATATCAATCCCCGCGACAGTTGGCGCGCCTCCAAGGCGTTCCGCTCGCACATTGCCGTGGAAAGTGCAAAACGTGCATTCCTTACATCCGTTAAACTGGCAGGAGGTGTTTTATAATGACTGAAAAGCACGAAATGCAATATAAAGTGGTTCACTGCAATATTAACGGCAAGGATGTAGAGAAAACAATCGATGTAAGGGCGTCTTTGACTGATATGCTGCGCAACGATTACCGCTTGACCTCCGTAAAAAAAGGCTGTGAAGTTGGCGAATGCGGCGCGTGCACTGTCCTCATCGACGGTGAAACATTTAACTCCTGCATTTATCTTGCAGTTTGGGCCGAGGGAAAACACATCATAACGCTCGACGGACTGATTGGACCCAACGGCGAGCTGTCCGAAGTTCCGCAGGCTTTTGTGGACGAGTCAGCTATCCAGTGCGGTTTCTGTTCACCCGGTTTTATGCTGACCGCTTATGAAATTTTGGAAGCAGGCATAGAATACACGGATGATGAGCTGAGAAAACTGCTTTCGGGGCATCTCTGCCGCTGCACCGGATATGAAAATATCTTGCGCGCAGTCAAGAAGGCGATGTATAATAAGCTAGGTAAGGAATAACTGAAATAAGTGTCCTTAAAGATAGGAATGCTCGTATATGGCGATTAAGAGAGAACTTAAAGCAGTCATAACGTTTTCAACGACGACTTTTTCGCTTGAAGCTGAGCGGCTGTGTAAAAATGCAATGCTTCCCGGACGCCTCATTCCCACACCGGCAATAATATCTGCCGGCTGCGGTATGGCATGGTGCACGTCACCGGAGAATACCGAAGATATTATTAAAATGCTTCAAAAAGAAAACATCCCGTTTCAGGGAATAACAGAGCTAATGATATAAAATTACAAACGGCTTGGATTGAAAATTATATCAAGCCGTTCGTTTTGAAACTCGCTATTCTCGCAATAGGATAGCGATAAGGGAGGAAAAGCGTTTGGAGGAAAACTTAAGTTTCAGACTTGCCGTGAGGCTTTTCAAAGCCGAAAAGGCGTTCGGCCCCGGCATCGCGACGCTTTTGCGAACTGTTGAGCAGACAGGCTCACTCCAAAAAGCGACTGAAGCCATGGGCATGGCTTACAGCAAGGCTTGGAAGATGATTAAGGAAATAGAAAATGTCTGGGGTTTTCCGCTCACATATCGTGACATTGGCGGTAAAAACGGAGGCGGATCGAGCTTGACTCCTGAGGGGAGATTTCTTCTTGAGCGTTACGAGCTCTTTACAGCAATTGTTTCGCAAAATTGCTGCGAATTATTCAGCAAATATTATTCCGAAGATTTTTATGAGGAATTGAAAATAGTAAGTGCAGGAAACAGGGAGGTGGAATAGTAATGGAAGAACCGATTGTTTTCTGCAAAGGCGGAGGCTGTACGGCAAAGCTAGGCCCGGGCGCGCTCAACAGTGTTTTAAAAAAGCTTCCGAAGCCAAATGACCCAAACCTTCTCATAGGCTTCGAAAGCTCCGATGACGCGGCTGTCTATAAACTATCCGATGAACTCGCAATCGTGCAGACGCTTGACTTTTTCCCGCCAATGGTGGATGACCCGTACATTTTCGGGCAAATAGCGGCGGCAAACGCGCTGAGCGATATTTACGCAATGGGCGCGGATTTCAAAACCGCCCTCAACATCGTTTGCTTTCCGGAAGCAATGGATTTAAATATTTTGGGGCAAATTCTGCTCGGCGGAAGCGAAAAGGTGAAGGAAGCCGGAGGTGTTCTCGTCGGCGGTCATTCGATTGCCGATCAGGATGTAAAGTATGGGCTTTCGGTTACAGGTACAATTCATCCGGACAAGGTATTCGCAAACAACGCCTGCCATTTAGGCGATAAGCTTGTTTTGACAAAGCCTTTGGGAGTGGGAATCATATGTACTGCTTCAAGACTTAAGGCTGCGTCAGACACGGCACTGGCGGAGGCCATTCGCTCCATGACAACGCTCAACAAATATGCATCTGAAATCGCCCGAAAATACAGAACGCACGCCTGCACGGACGTAACGGGGTTCGGTTTTCTGGTGCACCTGAGCGAAATGCTGGGAGACAACTTCTCTGCGAGAATCGAAAAAGATAGCGTTCCCTATATCCCCGAAAGCGCAGCTTATGCGGATGAATTCTACATCACCGCCGCAGGACAGCGGAACCGAAACTATCTTGGAAGCAAGGTCGAAACATCCGCCTGTTCCTTCGCAATGCAGGAAATTTTGTTTGACCCGCAGACCTCGGGAGGGCTTCTAATTAGTATCGATCCATCTGATGCGGAATCCGCTCTCGCCGAGCTGAAAACTCTGGGACTTGCCTGCGGAATTGTGGGTGAAGTCACGGAGAAACTTGAAAAATCAATTTACATTGTATAGGAGGAATTGAAATGAAGATAGACGCGAGAGGGAAACAATGCCCCCTGCCGGTCATCGAGACAAAGGACGCGCTAAAATTAGCCGCACCCGGCGAGGTAATTGAGGTTACAGTTGACAACGAAATCGCAGCGCAGAATTTGCGTAAGCTTGCGGAGCAAAAGAGCCTGAGTTATAAATCCGAAAAAATCGGAGACAGGGAATTTCTCGTTAAAATTTCAGCGTCCGATTCCCCTATATCCGAAGCCACAGAAGAGGACGCGCCGAATCTCTGCTGTCTTGGACAGGGGACTGTCATTGCGATTTCCTCAGAAACAATGGGAACAGGCGACGACACGCTCGGAAAGCTTCTCATGAAAGGCTTTCTCTTTGCCATTTCAAAGCAAGAGAATCCACCCGCATCAATACTGCTTTATAATGGCGGAGCTAAGCTTTCCTGTGAAGGCTCTGAATCGCTTGAGGATTTGAAAAGCCTTGAGGCCCGCGATGTTACAATATTTACCTGCGGAACCTGCCTAAATTACTATGGGTTGAGTGAAAAGCTTGCAGTCGGTTCCGTATCAAATATGTACGATATCGTGGAAACACTTACGAAAGCTTCGCTAGTTGTGCGTCCGTGAGGCAGATAAAGAAAATGGAAAAATTGATTGTTGTACGAGGCGGCGGAGATGTTGCAACGGGAACGATATACACTCTGCACCGCAGCGGATTTCCTGTACTAGTTCTCGAAACGAAATGCCCCACGGCGATTCGCCGCCATGTTTCATTTTCGGAAGCGGTCTATGACGGAGCAAGCCTTGTTGAGGGCATAAGCTGTATTTTGGCGGATTCATTAGAGCGTGCGCTTGAAATAATTAATGACGGACACGTCGCGATGATGGTCGACGAGGATTGCAGGATTCTAGAAAGAGTCCGCCCTTGGGCGCTCATCGACGGAATTCTGGCTAAGAAAAATCTCGGAACACACCGCGGGATGACGCCGAAAACGATAGCCCTTGGTCCCGGCTTCACTGCAGGCATGGACGTAGATCTCGTTATTGAAACAATGCGCGGTCACGATTTGGGACGCATCATCGAGAAGGGCGCGGCGTTGCCGAATACAGGCGCGCCCGGGGATATTCTAGGCATCACGGGCGACAGGGTAATTCACGCTGCTCACGACGGCGTGCTTCTTAACACTGTGCAAATCGGTGAGATTGTTGAAGAAGGACAGACTCTAGCGATTATCCGTAATGATAGCGGAGAATTCCCTGTCACGGCAACGATTTCCGGAGTTTTGCGCGGACTTATTAGATCGGGCTTCAACGTCAAAAAAGGGCTTAAAATCGCTGACATCGATCCTAGACTGTCAGAGCGCGAAAACTGCTTCACCATTTCGGACAAGGCAAGGTGTATTGCGGGTTCAGTTCTTACAGGTCTGCTTTATCTCGAGAGTAGGGACGGCAAATGATATATTTTGACAGCGCGGCAACAAGCTATCAAAGGCCCAAGGAAGTCGTGCGCGCGGTAGCGAATGCAATTAACACGATGGGAAACGGTTACCGCGGTGGGCATAGTGCGGCGCTTGATACCGCGAGGATGATTCATGAAACGCGTGAGCTTATATCGGATATGTTTAATGCAGGCGGTGCTGACAGAGTGGCTTTCACTCAGAACGCAACTGCGAGTCTCAACGTGGCAATAAAGGGAGTGCTGGAATCGGGCGACCACGCGATCACAAGCGTTCTGGACCACAACAGCGTTCTACGTCCTCTATACGAAATGGAGCAACGCGGAGCTTCACTTTATATAACCGGCTGTGACGAAAACGGCTGCCTTCTATACGATGAGCTTGAGGCAGCGTTCAAAAGCAATACGAAAGCCGTTATACTTACCCATGCATCGAATCTGACAGGAAACCTTACGGATATACGTCGAATCGGAGGCTTTTGCAGAGAACACGGAGTGCAATTCGTCGTTGATGCCTCGCAAACCGCCGGAATAATCCCAATCGACATGGAAGCGGATTATATTGATATCTTGTGCTTTTCAGGACACAAGGGACTGATGGGGCCGCAGGGGACAGGCGTAATATGCGTGCGTAAGGGCGTTGAAATAAGGCCCTTGCTGACCGGCGGAAGCGGGTTCAAAACCTTCAGCAAAACGCACCCGAATGAAATGCCGTCACTTCTTGAGGCAGGTACACTGAACGGTCACGGAATTGCTGGGCTTAACGCTTCGCTTAAGTATATAAAAGAAATCGGAATTGACAGCATCAGAAAAAAAGAGCAGAAACTCATGAAGGAGTTTTATCTAAAGGCAAATAAACTTTCTTTAATAAAGATTTACGGCGATTTTTCAAGTTTTGACCGTGCTCCGACTGTTGCTTTTAACCTCGGTAACGCTGATTCAGGCGAAATTTGCTCAAGGCTTGAAGCCGATTACGGAATACAAGTCCGTGGCGGAGGGCATTGCGCTCCGCTGATGCACAAGGCTTTGGGCACAGAGTACCAGGGCGCGGTGAGATTCAGCTTTTCACATTACAACACTTTGGCTGAAGTCAAGACCGCCCTTAGTGCGCTAACGGAGCTTGTATGCGAATTTTAGTAAAAAACAAAACATGGATGGAGACTGCAAGCTTTAGCGAAGCATTGGCGTCTCTGATTAAGGCGTCAACGCAAATCGCAGTTGTCGGTTCCGGCGGCAAGACCTCGATTATCATGCGTATTGCCGAGGAACAAAAAGCGCTTAATAAAAGAGTTCTGGTGCTGACGACAACGCATATGTTTACTCCGGAGCGTTACGGCGTCTTTTCAGGGCTTGCTATTGATGTAGAAAATGCGCTCCGAGCTTACAATATCGCGATTGTTGGTAAAGAAACTGACGACGGCAAGATAACGTGGTTGGGAGACGAGCTTTACCAAGAGATCGCTCCAATGGCGGATATTATTCTTATTGAAGCCGATGGCTCGAAGAGACTTCCGCTCAAGTTCCCGAATGAGAGCGAGCCTGTGATTCCACCTTATGTTGATATTATACTCGCCGTTTACGGACTCAGCGCAATCGGAAGGCGCGGGAGCGATGCCTGCCATCGTTGGAATCTCGCAAGGGCGGCTCTCGATATTTCGAATGATGATGAAATAGTAAAACCCGAACATATGAGCCTTCTCATGAGAGAAGCTTACTTAAATCCGCTTAATAAAAAGTTTCCGTCAGCGTATGTCATCCCAATATTCAATCAGGCGGATAATGAAGCGCTTGTAGACATTGGCGAAAAAATAATAGATGAGCTCAAACCCGAAATGGGAATCGTCTCATCTATACTGCCGCTCTAAGGAGAATCGCAACATGACGCTTGGCATTGTTTTTATGGCTTCGGGCTTCGGCCGCCGTTTCGGGTCAAATAAGCTTTTGCATCCGCTCGCAGGAAAGCCCTTATATACATATGCGCTTTCGAACCTTCTTAAGGCGGCAAATGAGCTGAAGACTGATATTACAGTTAGAATCACAGTCGTGAGCCAATACGATGAAATCCTTGCCGATGCAGAAAAAGGTGGTGCAATTGCCGTACATAACCCCGAAAGTGACAAGGGGATAACGGCGTCGATTAAGCTTGGCATAAATTGTCTGCCGAAGTCAGATAATTACGCGTTTTTTGTTGCCGATCAGCCGTATTTTAAGGCTGAAACGGCGTCAGCTTTTGTAAGACGCTTTCTTGCAAGCGTAAGGACGATTGGATGTGTAACTGATGGCAACACTTGCGGAAATCCTGTAATCTTTAACCACATTTATTTGCCTGAGCTTTTAGCGCTTGAAGGTGACAGAGGCGGAAAACAGGTAGTTTCAAGACATCCCGAAGAAGTGTTTTACTATCAGGTCAATTCTCAGGAGCTTTTAGATTTGGATATGCCTGAGGATTTCAATTGAAATATTCCCGCTCCATCAGAAATTAAATTATTGCAAAGCAATTACCGCAAAAATCGGAAAGCACTCAGCACAGAGATGATTACGCGAGGGCCATCGGTGCCGCAATACTCATGCAGAAGTAAGATAGAAATAACGGAGGATCATGCAATGCAGACGCTTTTTTCGGAGATGAAAACAAGACTTGAAAATAAGGAAGATCTGGTACTCGTCACAGTCGTTGCCAGTTCAGGAGCTGCTCCGAGAGGCGCGGGTGCCCGAATGCTCGTCGGGCGCGACGGCCGTATTTGTGGTACAGTAGGCGGCGGTGCGGTTGAATTCCGCTCAACAGAGCTTGCAAAAGATGCAATTAATAAGCGAGCTTCGGTTGTAAAGCAGTTTATCCTTGAAAAAAACCAAATCGAGGATATCGGAATGATATGCGGCGGCAACGTGACAATTTTCTTCCGCTATTTTGAAGGCGGAAACGTAGCTATTATCAGTCTCTGTGAAACAGCTCGCGCACAGTTCCGAGAGCAGAAAACGACATGGCTCATAACGGAGCTTACCGATGGCTATGATGGCGAAATTGGTCTGTATTCGGAAAAGCTCGGTGTAATGGGCGATATTGCTCCGACGATAGCGAACGCAATATCCGGTCAAACCTCCGTTTTTGAATTCGGAGGCAAGAAATACTACGCGGAGCAGATACTGTCTTCGGGCTTTGTATATATTTTCGGCGGCGGTCATGTTGCGCAGGAGCTTGTTCCCGTCTTATCTCACCTTGATTTTCGCTGTATAGTCCTTGAGGATAGACCGGAGTTTGCGTCGCCTGAGCTATTTCCCGGAGCTGCCCATACAAAGCTTGTAAATTTTGAAAATGTCCCTGAAATGAAGCAGGTGACGAACGACGATTACATTATTGTCCTGACACGCGGACACAAGTTTGATCAGGTAATTGAGGAACAGGCTCTTCGTACACCGGCGAGGTATATTGGTGTAATTGGCAGCAGACATAAGAAAGCCCTTGTTGAAAAAAACATTATGGAGCACGGCTTCACGCGCGCAGATTTGGGTAGAGTAACTGCACCCATCGGACTAATGGGTATCAAAGCAGAAACTCCCGCTGAAATCGCCATCAGCATAGCCGGACAGCTCATTGCATTTCGCGCCGGCGCAGGCATAATATCGTAAATTAACACCATAAAAAGCAAGACCCGCCCCGAATCAATTTGGGCTGGTCTTGCTTTTTAATAATACGTATTCGTATATATAGCGCGGGCTTCCTTCTTAAGTACTAAATCTATTTTATAAAATATAGCATGCCGACTATCTAAATTCTATAATATTTTCTGTAATATCTTAATCAAAATCTCTATTAATTAAGCGAAACTGCAATTTTTGTCCTTTTTGAAAAATTGTATGACGTATAAGCGGCACACATCTCAAATACTCCCATAGTATGATGTTGAAAGGAGGTGTTGATACAGCTTATGAATCGAAACTACAAGAAGCCAAATAGCGAACCTAACGATACAAGCGAGAACATGAAGGTTTGGAATTACAGTAACAGCAGCTTAGGCTGCGGCAGGAGCATCGACAGGGGAGGCTGCAACGTAATTGTTAATTGCGGACCAACAGGACCTACCGGCCCGACAGGGCCTATCGGACCTACCGGTGCAACAGGCGCTACTGGTGCTTCCGGACCTGTTGGTGCGACAGGAGCAACTGGACCTACGGGACCTACAGGCGCAACTGGTTTTGTCGGCGCAACAGGTGCAACAGGCGCAACCGGGCCTACAGGTGCTACCGGCGCGACGGGCGCAACAGGTGGAGTCGGTGCGACAGGAGCAACAGGAGCAACTGGACCTACGGGGCCAAGCGGCGCATCTGGTGCCATCGGAGCAACTGGAGCAACTGGAGCAACAGGTGAAACTGGACCTACGGGGCCAAGCGGCGCATCGGGCGCCAGCGGAGCAACTGGTGTGGCTGGCGCAACCGGTGCAACGGGCGCAACTGGGCCTACCGGTGCAACGGGCGCAACCGGACCTATCGGCGCAACAGGCTCGACAGGTGTAACCGGACCTACGGGGCCAACCGGCGCGACCGGACCCACGGGTGCGTCAGGCGCAACCGGACCCACAGGTGCAACAGGCGCAACCGGACCCACTGGTGCAACAGGCGCAACCGGACCTACCGGTGCAACGGGCGCGACAGGCGCCACGGGACCAACAGGCGCAACAGGACCGGGTGGTCTGACTCTATTCTTAGCCACGGCTCTGCCAGTTGTTAATGGTAACTGGATTGGACTGGGATCAGTTTCTGCAGCTCCTTTGTTTGCACGCAGCTCAGTTGTTATTCCGGTTGATGCAACAATCACAGAAATCGTCCTGAATGTCAGAGATAATCCTCTGGCCGCCGGTGAAACAGTAACAGCTACGGTATTTACAAGCCCCTGCGGCTCTACGACGCCTGTAAGCACTGGCGTTTCAGTGACAGTTACAGGGCCCAATCCTCCGACCTGCTGCGCTTTTGCAACAGGCACGGCAGCTGTGGCCGCATGCGACCTGCTCTCGGTGCAAATAACCACCAGCGCAACGGTCGTGGCCCTTAATGGAGGCATTTCCGTGACAGTTTTCTTTACAGTTTGATGTATTTTATAATATGTTTGGGTGCCGATAAATGTCGGTGCCCATATTTACTTAACAATCTTTCATATAGATGTATAAAAAGGCACATTTTCAGTTAAAGGAGAGTTTGAAATGCCTAAGCTTCGATTCCATCTTCTTGGTCTTGCTCACTTGGAAACGCACAAAAGAAACTCCTCCTGCGCATATACGCAAAAAATAATCAAGCTGGCCAACATGCTGAAAAAGAACGGTCACACGGTCTATTTCTATGGTGTAGAAGGCTCTGAGGTCAACTGTGACCGCTTTTTTTCCGTCACATCTCAGGAGGTTCTTAAAAACACTTACGGAGACTACGACAGAACGACGAGCTTTTTCAAGATGAACCCGAACGATTTTGCGCATCAGCTTTTTAACACCTGTGCAATTACTGCAATTATGGAAAACAGGCAGGATCAGGATATACTTCTGTGTACAATGGGCGTAAATCAAAAGCCGATAGCGGACGCTGTGAATTTGCTAACAGTAGAGCCAGGGATCGGGTACTCTGGCGTTTTTTCATCGCATCGCGTTTTTGAGTCATATGCTTGGATGCATTACATTTACGGCCTTCTGCATGTTGATGACGGAGCCTGGTATGATGCGGTTATTCCAAACTATTTCGATCCGGCAGATTTTCCGTTCAAAGCTCAGAAACAAGATTATCTTTTGTATTTCGGAAGAATAATCAGCAGGAAAGGTGTTCAGGCGGCATCGGAAATTGCCAAGCAAACAGGAAATCAGCTATATATAGTCGGGCAGGGTTCTTTGAACGACCCAGTAGAGGGGCTCTATCTCGGAAACGAAAAGCACATAGTTTATAAGCCTGCTGTAGGACCTGAGGAAAGAGCGGAGCTTTTGAGTAATGCCAAGGCCGTGCTCATGCCAACCTACTATCTTGAACCTTTCGGCGGGGTCAACGTTGAATCTCAACTCTGCGGAACGCCTGTTATCACAACCGACTGGGGAGCATTCCCCGAAACCGTTCTCCACGGAGTTACGGGCTACAGATGCAGAGTTTTTGAAGAATTCTGTTGGGCGGTGAACAATATCCATCGTATTAAACCGTCAGCTTGCCGTGAATGGGCGGAAAAGAACTACTCGATGGATAGAATCGGGAAGATGTATGAGGAGTATTTTCAAAGAGTACACAGGCTCTTCGGAAAGGGCTGGTATGAGGACAACGCGAGCCGTGACGAGCTTGCGTGGCTTGAGCGGTATTATCCGAAAAATTAGTTAAAAAAGAAAGCAATTTTTAGTTTAACCTCATCATAACGCGCTCGACGGACATAATAATCAAGGTTCGGAGGCGTGTGAATGAAAAATTATTTCGAAGGTTTGTATTTTAAGCAGCAGGCAGGGGAGTATGCGCTTGCGTTTATTCCGGCGGTGCATAAGGATATTAACGGAAGGTCAGCGTCACTTCAAATAGTAACGGATAAAAAGGCTTATTGCGTTGCATTTCCCATTGAGTCCGTTAATATGAGCCGAAAAGATGCATCCTTTGCTATCGGGGACAATCGCTTTTCACTCGAGGGCATTCATCTGGAGGTTCATGACGACGAAGTGGATTTGATCGGCGACTTGCAATTTTCAGCACTCGTGCGCCCAAAATACGACATCATGGGCCCGTTTCAATACGTTCCGCTAATGGAGTGCCGTCACAGCGTATTCAGCGTGAGGCACGATGTATCCGGTACTCTTATGTTTAACGACATGCCGCTGGATTTTGAAAAAGGAACAGGATACATTGAGGGGGACAGGGGGCGCTCTTTCCCGAAGCGTTACCTTTGGTCGCAATGCTTACATGATGACATCTCACTTATGCTGTCCGCTGCCGATATTCCGTTTTTAGGCGTTTCTTTTACGGGGATAATCGGAATAATTTCAGTTCGTGGAGTCGAGTACAGGATTGCCACCTATCTCGGGGCAAAACCGGATTTTATAGGCAGCGGTATTGCCATTGTAAGACAGGGCGAATATACCTTGGCAGTTCATCACCAGAAAGGAGCCAGCGAGCTACTGTCTGCGCCTGTGCAGGGCGCGATGACGAGACGGATACGCGAAAGCATATCAAGCCGTGTCCGCTATCATTTCAGCAAGGGCAAAAAGGTGATATTCGATTTCACTAGTAACTGCGCCAGCTTCGAAGACGAATATCGATAATAATACTCAACAAAAAACCTGTATTCATGAAGAATACAGGTTTTTTAATGGAGCATCTATCCAGATCAGAATTAGAGACTCTTTTTTGTCTCTTCTTTCCCATGGTAAGTCCAAAAGCTGCTATGCTACCACCATTGTTTTTCACAGTATGCCGCACAGAGCACCAAGGATATCGGCTAAGCCCTCCGATATTGAGCACTTCCCGGCTTCGATCATGCAGATTCCTCTTTGGAAGTTTCCCTGCCGAACGCGCCGTACGCCTTCGTTTATCCCGAAGATTCCTCTCTGGATATCGCGGAGTCCCTCGCAGGTTTCTCGTCTCTCCGCGCGGCTCAGCTCGGGCCGGAGCACTCTCAATCCCGCTGCGATGTCGCGGGCGCCTTCTGCGCAGTCCGCTGCGCCCTCGCAGCATCGGTTAGTCCCGGCAGTTATAAAGCCGCTCTCAATACTGTTTAAGCCGAATCTGATATCGAAAATTCCTCCACGTATGTTGTCAGCGCCCGCATCTATCCTCCTAATCGCAGCAAATCTCGTATCCTCCGAGCAGCCGCATGTACCAGTTGACATATAATAACGCCCCCCTTTGCACAATCGTTCACTATAGTATATTACGGAGGGGCGGAAATGGGGAATAGAAGGTATGGAATTGGGACGTAATATTATAATGAATAATCCCTCATAGACTTGATATCAATGAGGGGTTATTGTATGTTGTTTATATACCATTCGTTTTTGTGGGGCTAAAAGTGGGACTAGATAGTAATTGAAAGTGTAATGAAGTAAACTAAAAAGTCCTGTAATCATTGAGATTACAGGACTTTTTGGAGCATCTATCCAGATTCGAACTGGAGACCTCGTCCTTACCAAGGACGCGCTCTGCCGACTGAGCTATAGATGCGTTTATGGCGACCCAGAACGGGCTCGAACCGTCGACCTCCAGCGTGACAGGCTGGCGTTCTAACCAACTGAACTACTGGGCCACAAGCGCTTTGCTATTGTACAATGTAAATCACACTTTGTCAACACCAAATTCCCCCGTTTAAGGCTCAATATTTCGTTTTTCGATAAGCGCTTACTTGCCTGAATAGATAAGATGTGTTAGAATACTTTAAGTTGATTTAATTATTAAATTTCACGTTGTTTTAATTCATAATAAACTAGATTGTGCTGATCTCACAGGGGGAAACCATGCAACGAAAAATAATCGCCGTTATGCTGGTAATACTGTTTTTAGCGCCGTTTATTCAGACGGCGAACGCCGACAACTCAGGGCTTTGTTTTACTGCCACGAACGACCTGCTGCTTGACACTGGCTCAATGACAACCTTTGTCGGCGGCATTGCTTACGTACCCGCCAAGGTGTTTTCTACTTACGGAGTCTATTTAAACTATGATTCCAAATCGACTGCACTACTTTACAACTCTACAAAACAGGTGTTTTTCGAGCTGGCATCGGGAAACAGCACTGATGGCTCCGGCAATATTTTATCCGTGTCGGCAACGCTTAAAAACGGCCAGGTCTATGTTCCCGTAGCGTGGGTATGCCAATATTTTAGTCTCTATTATTCTTATATCAGCGGTGACGGCTACGGTGATATTATCAGAATAAAAAACGGAGGGGAAGTTCTCACTGATTCTCAATTCCTGAATGCGGCTTCATCGCTTATGCGTACCCGCTATAATGAGTATTACGGCACGACAGCTCCCGCTACACCGACACCGACACCGTCCAAGCCGGTAACGAGCGATAACGAGACGGAAGTCGCAAGCGCTTCTCTTAGCTTTATCGGTCTTCCGAGCGAAAAACTGCTGGATAGTCTCGACAACTACTCGGCGAAGGTCTGCTTTTTCGTGACGGCGAGCGAGGTCGCCACATCACCCGATGTAATCCGGCGAATCTGTGGCTCAGGTCACAGTATCGGCATCTATTGCGCTTCTTCGCCCGAGCAAGAATGTATACAGGCAGCCGACCTGATTTTTGAAGCGGCACAGATTAGACCGACGCTGATATTCTCTTCTGTTTCGATTTCAGAGAACGCAGAGGCCTACGCAGGGAGTAACGGCTATGCGTATTTCGATCCTGCAATTGAAATCTTATCAACTGCAAAACGCTCCTTAGATATTACATCGAAGCTTGATGACATAGTCGGTTATACTTCGATTATCATTAATGTAACCGAGAATACCGACAGCATTGTTCCATACGTTCTTCAATATGCTTCATCTCATCATGTCACACTCATGCCTCTACGTGAAACTATGGTGTGACAGACTGTACTTATTTCGCGAATTTTGGGGGTCATTCATGAACAAACCTAACTTAAAAGCGGTTATTCTTGCCGCAGGCAAAGGCACAAGGCTCCAGACCGAGGGAAACTCGCTCCCAAAGGTCATGCGTATTGCGGCGGGCAAGCCTCTTTTGGCTCACGTTCTATCCGCGCTGGATTTTATTCCGAATAAGGACTGTATTATAGTCGTGGGCTATCAAAAGGAAAGCGTTATCGATGCCTTCTCAGAATATACTTTTGCGGAGCAAAAGGAGCAGCTCGGAACAGGGCATGCAGTTATGGCGGCGTTTTTGCAGCTTGAGGGCTATAACGGTCAACTCATAGTCTGTTGCGGCGATATGCCGCTATTAAAGCGCGAAACCTATCGTGCGCTAATCGATGCTCATAACGCCTCCGATAACGTCTGCACTATTCTGAGCGGAACAAGCGAGCTAAACCTGCCTTATGGACGCATCCTGCGCGACTGCAACGGAGAATTCTGCGGTATGGTCGAGGACAAGGACGCAACACCGGAACAGAAGAATATAAAAGAGCTCAACAGCGGAGTCTATGTGTTCGATGCCGCCGCGCTCCGCAGTGTGCTTACGGAGCTGAGGAGCGATAACTCGCAGGGAGAGTACTACCTGACAGATGCGCCCTTGCTTCTTAAGCAAAGAGAGCATAAAGTCGGCGTCTGCTTTCGCGAGCTTGGCTATGAGATAATCGGCGTCAACACACCCGAGCAGCTTCGTCAGACTGAAGAAATATTACTTAGATGAGCAAGATATTTTGTGTTGTTGGGGCAGGGGATATGAGCGGCACAAGGCTTGTAATTCCGGAAGGAGCTTTTGTCATTGCGGCAGACGCAGGACTAAATCATCTTAAAAACGCGGGCATCGTTCCTGATCTCATTGTCGGTGATTTCGATTCTCTTGGTGAAACGCCCTCGGGCGAGAACGTAGTTGCGCACAAGCCGGAAAAAGATGATACCGATATGCTCCTCGCCATACACGAAGCACTGTTTCGCGATGCGGAAACGATAATCATTTACGGCGGACTTGGCGGAAGGCTAGATCACGAATATGCGAACATCCAGACGCTTGCTTATATCGCGAACCGCAACACCAAAGGCTATCTTGTCGGGCGCGGCTGCGTCTGCACAATTATTAAAAATGGCAGCATCAGTTTTGACGGTGAAATGAAGGGTACGATTTCTGTTCTCTGCCACGGCAGCAAGGCGGAGGGCGTTGATCTCACGGGGCTTAAATATCCGCTCACCGACCATACGCTAACAAACGATTATCCGCTCGGTGTGAGCAACGAATTTACTGGGGTTCCGTCTCGCGTTTCAGTAAAAAACGGACTTCTTCTGGTTATGTGGAACGCTTCGGAATTTAGCCACGAAAATACAGAGAAAAATAATATATTACTAAACAACAAAGGATAGAATATGAAGATTTCAGGCGCAATTTTTGACATGGATGGAACCTTGACGGACTCCATGTTCATCTGGAGAGATGTGGGAAAAAGGTACCTAATTTCCTGCGGAGCAACACCAAGCGAGAATTTGAGAGAAGAAACAAAAACGCTGACAGTTTTTGAAACGGCCGACTATTTTAGAAATAAATACGGGCTGAAAAAGACAAATGAAGAGATATATGCCGGCGTGAACGCGCTCTTGTGGCCGATGTACCGCGATGAGGTAAGCCCTAAGGAGGGTGTGCTTCTTCTGTTGGACAGGCTAAAGGAACGCGGAATTCCAATGGTTGTGGCTACTGCGACCGACAGACATCTTGTCGATTTGGTGTTGGAAAACAACGGCCTTCTGGGGTACTTTTCCGCGATTTTCACCACCGGCGCGGTCGGCGCTGGCAAGGAAGAACCGCTGATTTTTGAAAAGGCGCTTGAATGTCTGGGGACACCCAAAGCGGAGACGCTTGTCTTTGAGGATACCCTATACGCCATAAAAACGGCAAAGAACGCGGGATTTCCCGTCGCTGGTATTTATGACGACTCTCAGGACTATCTGCAGGACGAGATCAAAGCTGTTTCGGATTATTACATCACTGACTACAGAAAAAGTTACACGCTTTTCTGATGAAAAGGACACAGGCTCCAAAAGGTAGTGGAGCCTGTGTCCTTTATTATAATTATTCTTATTATTACATGAACATCAGCATCTTGACAAGCGCGTGCAGCACGTCCTTTTGGTAGGTTTCAATCTCGCCCTTATCAACCAAAGCCGCAAGTTCAGGATCAAACGGCAGCTTGCATACCGTTCTGACGCCATATTTTTCAGCTATTTCGTCAATATGGCTCTCGCCGAAAACAGAAAACTTTTCGCCGCAGTGAGGGCAAACAGTATAGCTCATGTTCTCAACAAGACCGATAACGGGTATGTTCATCTTCTCAGCCATCTTCACGGCTTTTTCGACTATCATGCCGACAAGCTCCTGCGGAGAGGTCACAACGATGATTCCATTCACAGGAATGGACTGGAACACCGTCAACGCAACGTCGCCGGTGCCGGGAGGCATATCAATAAACAGAAATTCCTCATTTTCCCAGATAACATCCGTCCAGAACTGCTTGACAGCTCCGCCGATGACGGGCCCGCGCCAGATAACCGGGTCTGTGTCATTGGGTAGCAGGAAGTTTATCGACATCAGGTCGATGCCTGTTCTGCTCCTAATAGGGTACATCCCGACTTCGTCCGCATCCGGCTGACCGGAAACACCGAAGGTGCGGGGGATGGAGGGACCCGTAATATCTGCGTCAAGTATCGCCGATTTATATCCCATTGCCTGCATATTTACGGCAAGAAGGGAAGTTATCAGCGACTTGCCTACGCCTCCCTTACCACTCATAACCCCGATTACCTTTTTGATTTTCGACAGTTCATGAGGTGGGTCAGTGGTTAGAGCGTTTTTCGCTCTTTTAATAGTTATTTTGGGCAGCTCCTTTCCTGGAGTCCCGTTTAATGAATTATCGCTCATATGAAATACTTATCCTTTCAACGCCTTTGTTACGATAATATTATATACTTATCAATGTGATTGTCAATAATTACGCCCACTCAAACACGCTTGTACGCATATACGTTCGTTTTTGGCAATATCTATAGTATTTGACTTGAATATTGTAAAAACTGATGTTATAATAACTTCGATAAAAATATTCGATGTCATCAGATACTCCGGCATTAATATACACGATGGCAGAGCCTTTTCGGAATGAAAAAGTACTGCTGGGAGGCAAGCCTGTGAAAAAGGAACGCATATCAAACAACGTAATAAGACGTCTGCCCATGTATCTTCGCAAGCTCGATGATCTAATTTATCATGGAGTCGACCGCATATCTTCCGGCGAGCTTGGCAAGCAGATGGGGCTGACACCTTCTCAAATTAGGCAGGATTTCAGTTGTTTCGGCGAGTTTGGACAGCAGGGCTATGGTTACCGCGTAACCGATCTCAGGGATCAGGTTGCCGGTATTCTTGGCATGCATAAAGGCTTTACTGTTGCCATAGTAGGCGTTGGAAACTTAGGTCATGCGCTTATTGGCAACTTCGGCTTTGAGGAGCAAGGCTTCCGTCTTGTCGCAGCCTTTGACTCAGATCCCGAAATATACGGAAACAATATTGCTGGCATTCCGGTCTATGACAGTGCCACTCTTTCTGACTGGCTGAAACGTAATCCTACTGACATTGTAGTACTGACCGTACCACGCAGAATAGCAAAAAGCATGGCTGAAACCGTTGTGGACTGCGGAGTCAGGGGCATTTGGAATTTTACAAATATCGAGCTGGAGCTCGGCAGACAAGATGTACGAGTGGAGAACATTCATTTTTCGGACAGTCTGCAGACTCTAGGATATTTTCTTTCCGAACAGGAAAACATGGAAAAGAGCAAATAACCCGTTACACTCTTGGAGGCAACCGTGATTAAAAAGCGTCTTGTATCATTATCTCTTTCGCTAATCATATTATGCAGCGCTATGACTGCCGCGGCCGCGGATTACGCCGGAAGCGCTTCTGACCCGCTGATATCGAAAAGCTATGTTGACAGCACGTATCCCGGACTTGTGCTCACAGCCCCGCTGAACACGCTTTCGGACGCAATGGCAGTTTTGCAATATAAACTCAGTCAGGCAAGCCGGACCAGGGCAGCCGGAGTCAGCTACTCGACTGCAATGCCCAGCGGTACCCTTACTCTTTCGTCAGGAGCAGGCTTCTTGCTTGCTTCCGGCTCTGCGCGACTTAGCTCATTAAGCGGAACCTTTCTTGACCTGTCAGACGGTTCTGTTATCTCTTCGGGACAGAACCTTACTATGGGGCATCGTTACATTGCCGCGGAAAACACTTCGGCTACAGTCTCTATCATCACCGCTTCAAAACTGGCACTCTATGGGACTGTCAGTATAAATACCGGCACCGCTCCGACCTTTACAGATGTAACGGACAGTATGTGGTTTTACACCTACGTCTCCTACGCCGTTAAGAAGGGACTCGTCAGCGGCCGCAGTTCAACAGTTTATGCCCCTGATGAAAACCTTTCCATCGCGGAAGCGATAAAGCTTTCAGCCTGTATGAACCAGCTTTATAATAACGGAAGCGTGACTCTCGCAAACGACGCGACCACTTGGTATAAAACCTATCTTGACTACGCTACAAAAAACGGCATTGTTACAAAGACCTACGGTGATTATAACGCAGCCATTTCGAGAAGCGAGTTTGTTGCAATATTTTACGCATCTTTGCCTATAACGGAATATGTTCAGAAGAATACTGTTTCCGATAATGCGATACCGGATGTAAAGCTTACTGCCGCGAATGGAAGCCAGATATATGCATTTTATCGCGCCGGAATTCTAACAGGTTCCGATGGCTATGGAACATTCTATCCGGACAACAACATTAAAAGAAGCGAGGTGGCGGCGGTGCTCACCCGTATGTTCGAAAAGGATTACCGCCAATTGATAACCTTACCCTAAAAAGCGATATTTACGGTCTACCCGATATATACTTAAGGAAGACCGTATATCTTAGACAGAGGTGATACTGATGTTTGGTACTTTCAATACCAGCAATACAATTGCGGCAATAGCAACGGGAAACGTGATTTCTGCAATCGGTATCATCAGACTTTCCGGTAATGATGCGATTGATATTGCGTCTTCCGTTTTTCATCCTTCTTCGGGAAAGAGCCTGACCGAAATCCCGGACCGTATGCTAGTGCTGGGCATACTTAATGATGCGAAGGGTGAAGTGCTTGACCATTGCCTTTGTACAATCAGCCGCGCGCCAAACAGCTACACGGGGGAGAATACGGCAGAACTGCAATGTCATGGTTCACCCACGGTTTTACGTCTTGCGCTTGAAGCTCTTTTTGAATGCGGAGCACGTCAGGCACTGGCCGGAGAATTTACGAAAAGGGCTTTTCTAAACGGGCGCATGGATTTAACGCAGGCAGAAGCCGTCATTGATCTCATCGACTCCGAAACAGATGAAGCCACAAAAAATGCGGCGGGTCAGCTCGGAGGTGCGATTTTACGTAGAACCGACGGGATATACTGTGAATTGGTTGACATAATATCGCATTATCATGCCGTTCTGGACTATCCGGACGAGGATATAGACGAGTTTCGAATTGAGTCCTATATGGAAACGCTTTTCAAGGCGAGGGCAGAGCTTAAGTCGCTTCTTGATACCTTTGAGCGTGGGAAAGTTATGAAAAGCGGCGTAAAGGCTGCCATTGTAGGCAGACCCAATGCCGGAAAATCCTCACTTTTAAACGCTTTGCTGGGCTTTGAACGAGCGATAGTTACCGAGATACCGGGAACAACTCGTGACACTATCGAGGAATGCGTGACCCTCGGCGGTGTTAAACTAAGGCTTGTGGACACTGCGGGACTGCGCGGAACAAACGACCCGATAGAAAAAATCGGCGTGGACAGAGCTTTTCTCGCTGCGTCATCTTCCGAGCTTGTACTGGCGGTCTTCGACGGCTCCGAGGAGCTGTCGAGCGAAGATGAAGAAGCTATTCAGGCTGCAAAAGGTGCAAAGCACAGAATCGCTGTCATCAACAAGAGTGATTTGTCTCAGAAGCTCGACCTTAATCATATTAAAACTAGCTTTGATACTATTTTGACCGTATCGGCACTCGATAAAACGGGGCTAGAAGCTCTAGATAAAGAGGTTTCTTTGCTTTTCCCGATTCCCGATGCACCTGCCGGCGAGATTGTAACGAATTCCCGCCATGCGGACGCGGTCGGCAGAGCACTGACTTCCATTGACGAAGCCATTTCGGCTCTTAAAAGCGGCACAACGCCGGACATCGTTCTTACAGAAGCCGAAAACGCGCTCTCGGCGCTCGGTGAACTAACAGGCAAAACCGTCCGTGAGGACGTAACCATGCGAATCTTCGAAAGATTTTGCGTGGGCAAATAAATTTGGTGTTCATTTAATAAAATAACATACAAAAGGAGTAAATGTATGAACAAGAAGTATGTATACCTGTTTTCCGAGGGAAACGGCAAAATGAAAGAGCTTCTGGGTGGCAAGGGCGCCAATCTCGCTGAGATGTCAAATCTCGGTATGCCGGTTCCGAAGGGCTTTACAGTTACCACGGAAGCATGCACGAAGTATTACGAGGACGGTGAGACAATATCGCCCGAAATACAGGATGAGATCATGACTTACGTCGCGACTCTTGAGACGCAGACCGGAAAGAAGTTCGGCGATAAAGAAAATCCTCTCCTCGTTTCCGTCCGTTCGGGCGCGCGTGCCTCCATGCCCGGAATGATGGATACGATTTTGAACCTTGGTCTTAACGAGGAAGTCGTCGAAGTTATCGCGAAAAAGTCCGGCAATCCTCGCTGGGCCTATGACTGCTACAGACGCTTTATTCAAATGTACTCTGATGTCGTCATGGAAGTCGGTAAGAAGTACTTTGAAGAGCTCATCGACAAGATGAAGGAAGAGCGCGGGGTCCATCAGGATACCGATTTGACCGCAGACGATCTCAAAAAGCTTGCGCAGCTGTTTAAAGACGAATATAAGACGAAAATCGGTGTCGAGTTCCCATCCAATCCCAAAGAGCAGATGATGGGCGCCATCAAGGCCGTATTCCGTTCCTGGAATAACAACCGCGCCATCGTATATCGCCGCATGAACGATATCCCCGGCTCCTGGGGCACCGCCGTCTCCGTTCAGGAAATGGTGTTCGGAAACCTCGGTGACACTTCGGGTACCGGCGTTGCCTTCACCCGCAACCCTGCAACCGGCGAAAAGAAGCTGTTCGGCGAATTCCTTATGAACGCACAGGGAGAGGACGTCGTTGCAGGTATCCGCACTCCGCAGACTATCGACCAGCTAAAGGACGTTATGCCTGGAGCCTATGATGATTTTGTCAAAATTTGCGCTAAGCTTGAGACCCATTACCGCGATATGCAGGACATGGAGTTCACAATCGAAGACAAAAAACTCTTTATGCTCCAGACCAGAAACGGCAAGCGCACAGCTGCCGCCGCGTTGAAAATTGCCTGCGACCTCGTTGACGAAGGCGTAATCAGCGAAAAAGAAGCTGTTCTTATGATCGATCCCAGAAATCTCGATACGCTTTTGCACCCGCAGTTTGAAACAACTGCACTTAAAAATGCAACGGTTATCGGTACAGGACTCGCTGCATCACCCGGCGCCGCCTGCGGAAAAGCAGTGTTTTCTGCTGAGGTAGCAAAGGATTTGGCTGAAAAAGGCGAGAAGGTCATCCTTGTCCGTCTCGAGACTTCTCCGGAAGACATTGAGGGCATGGCTGCCGCACAGGGCATCTTGACTGTAAGAGGCGGAATGACCTCTCACGCCGCCGTTGTTGCCCGCGGAATGGGCGCCTGCTGTGTTGCAGGCTGCGGCACAATTAAAATGGACGAAGAAAACAAGCGCTTTGAGCTTGGCGGAAAAACCTACAAAGAAGGCGACTGGCTGAGTCTTGACGGTTCGACCGGAAACATCTACGGAGAAGCCATCAAAACAATGGATGCCGTCATCGGCGGAGAGTTCGGACGTCTTATGGCTTGGGCCGACAAATATAGAACACTTAATGTTCGCACGAACGCGGATACACCGAAGGACGCTGCGCAGGCACGCAAATTCGGCGCTGAAGGTATTGGCCTCACGCGCACCGAGCATATGTTCTTCAATGAGGACAGAATACCCGCAATCCGCGAGATGATTTGCGCCGACACAGTTGAACAGCGCGAGAAGGCTCTTGACAAACTCGAGCCGATGCAGCAGTCCGATTTTGAGGGCATTTACGAAGCAATGGAAGGTTGTCCTGTAACGATTCGTTACCTCGATCCGCCTCTCCACGAGTTCCTTCCCACCGATGAGGAAGACATCGCGCTTCTGGCGAAGGACCTCGGCAAGTCGGTCGAGGACATTAAGGCAATTATTGCATCCCTGCATGAATTTAACCCGATGATGGGTCACCGCGGCTGCCGTCTTGCCGTAACTTATCCCGAAATCGCGGTTATGCAGACCAAGGCAGTCATCAAGGCCGCCATCAATGTCCAAAAGAAACATTCCGACTGGAATCTTGTTCCCGAAATCATGATTCCGCTTGTATGTGAAATTAAAGAGCTTCAGTATGTCAAAAAGATAGTCACAGACACTGCCGATGCGCTCATCAAGGAGGCGGGCTCCGATTTGCACTATAAGGTCGGCACGATGATTGAAATTCCGCGTGCCTGCGTCACTGCTGACGATATCGCCAAGGAAGCTGAGTTCTTCTCCTTCGGCACGAATGACCTGACCCAGATGACCTACGGCTTCAGCCGCGACGATGCCGGAAAGTTCCTCGACGCATATTATCAGAAGAAGATTCTTGAATCCGACCCGTTTGCCCGTCTCGACCAGAATGGCGTCGGCAAGCTCGTGGAAATGGCCGTTAAGCTCGGACGTGAATCACGCCCCGACCTCAAGATTGGCATTTGCGGCGAACACGGCGGCGATCCTTCCTCCGTTGAATTCTGCCACAAGCTCGGACTCAACTATGTTTCCTGCTCGCCTTACCGCGTGCCGATTGCACGCCTTGCGGCGGCTCAGGCAGCGCTAAAGTTCCCGAAATAAATAAGTAAAATGTAAGCATAGCAACAGGGTATTGCACCGAAAACGGCGCAATACCCTGCTTTTTAAATCTCCAATTCACATAACGAGCCGCAGATTTTGCATTATTTTACTTGTAATACTACAGAAAAAGCATTATTATAGCAGTAATTCGGGCAGGGAAGTGCCAGCTGACAACATATGGGAGTAATATCCATGATAATTAAAAGCAATAAAAGACTGATAATAAGAATCATCGTAGTTATTCTGATAATCGGCGCGGTTGGACTTACCGCGGTGCTCGGCATCAATGGCTTTATCATCGCTTCCGAGAAGGACAGAATAATCTCCGCAGATGAAGCCGCAAAACTTGAAAATGTCGATTGTATAATCGTGCTTGGCTGTTACGTCGATGAAGGCACACCCAGCGCGATGCTTGAGGACAGACTGCTCCAAGGTATTGAACTATATAATTCCGGCGCTGCCGGCAAAATCATTATGAGCGGAGACCACGGAAGAGCAACGTATGACGAGGTCAACACGATGAAGCAGTTCGCGATTGACCGCGATACTCCGTCCGAGGACATTTTCATGGATCACGCGGGGTTTTCGACCTATGAGAGCATGTACAGGGCGAGGGACATATTTGTGGCGAAGAAGGTAATCATCGTCACACAGCGTTACCATCTTTACAGGGCGTTGTACGTCGCGAAAAAGCTCGGGCTAGACGCCTACGGTGTCGCGTCGGACCCGCGCGGTTACTACGGTCAGACATATCGTGAGGCGCGTGAGGTGCTGGCAAGGAACAAAGATTTCTTGCTGTCGATTTTCCGGCCCGAGCCTACCTATCTAGGTCACGTGATACCCGTCAACGGTAACGGAGACGAGACGAACGATAAATAATCACAGGTTTTATCCAAATTCGTGTATATTTGTCTCCACAGGAAAACCATATAAAAAATCACCGGCGACTGAAAAGGCGCCGGTGATTTTCATGTCTCACTTCCCGTCTTTGGCCTCCTGCATTAATTCTGCTAAAAATTAGTATAATTAAGTAAAATGCAGTAAAGCGAGGGGCAATATGAAGGGAGAAAAAAACGGCAAGCAGATACTTTGCATAGCCTTGCTCATTTCGGTTTCAGCGCTGTTTCTTTGCTCATTCGCCATTATCAATTTTAAAAGCTTTCCTAAATTCTGCAACTGTGACATGTATGAGGACACAGTCTTTTCAATGCTCGCGTGGAAATCAAAAAGCTTTTTTCCTGATGGCTGGGTCTTTGGAAACCAGTACTATATCTTTGCGACACCGGTAGTCTGCGCTCTTTTTTATGGAATCACCGAAAATATCAATCTCTCAATGGCACTGGCGACAACGATAATGACACTTCTCATTGCCATGAGTATGCTGTTTCTGATATACCCATTCACCGATAAGGTCGGACGTTTTTTAGGCGTTGCGGCCATATTGGGCTGCATGGTGACAGCGAATGCGGCGCTAAGTCTCGAAGGTCAGCTGTTTTATATACTTGCTAGTTATTACAGCGGCTACCTGATTACAATTCTTATCGTTACGGGGGATTATCTACACGCTCTTTGTTTCCGAAAAAAGAGGAATCTCTCTGCCGCACTGATTTTATCCTTGGCACTGTGTTTTGCAACCGGAATGCAGAGTCTGAGGCAGACGGCAATTCTAATTCTTCCGATACTGAGCACTGAAATTCTTCGTATTCTAATTCTGCTGTATCGGAAGGATAGGAAGCAGATTTTTTGGACGCGGGCGGTAACGCTGCGGGCTTTTCTCTATACCGCTTCAAACCTGCTGGGTGTTTTGTATATTAGAATGTTTAATGTACCCCATGTGGAAATCTACGGAGGCATCACACGGCGAAGCCTGTCCGAAAGGGGAGCGGTCCATGAGGTCAACATGAGGATACTGCAGAAGATTACCGGTTTTTATTATGCTTTTCATGAAAAGAATGGCTTAATTTATTTCATGCTTGCATTGTTTTTTACCGGCGTTGTCGTGACCGCCGCCATCATATCCCTGCGCGGCTGTACTAGAAAGAGAGATAGACCAAAAACCGGAAGAGAACACCTTTTCGGAGTAACTGTTTTTTCAATATTCACCATATCCTTGATTGAACTCTTCGTCGCAAATCACGTGTTTGATATTAACTTTCGGATGATATATATGTTCGTATGGTATCCGTTGACGGCCATATCCTGCGTTGTCCTAATGCAGCAGTTGAAAACCGATTTGCGGAAATTGATAGGAGTCGTTTTGCTCTGCGCGGCCTGTGTTGGGAGCTGGTACACAGGATATGCCCCTGTGGTGCAAAGCGCTCTCAAGCCGGAGGAGCCCTGCACAGTTCAGGAAATAAGCGACTATATCGTCGATAACGGCTTCGCTTATATTTACGGTGACTGGAGCATCGTATGCCCAATTGCGACATACACAAACGGGAGGGCGCTGGGCGCGTGCTCCTTTAGAAATCCTTTTGAGATACTTGGGTATATCAACCCACAAGGCGTTTACGGCAAAGAGGAAAATAAACGGGCAGTATATGTTTTCTTCGGCAGCCAAAATCTTGCGGCCTTACAGTATGCGAGTCAAATGGGGGCAAAAATGACCCTTATCAAAGAATTTGACGGTGGTTCCTACACACTGTATATCAGCGATAAGCCGCTGATGCACTATGGCACATCATCTTTGCATGACCGCTGATAAAAGGGAAGGGGAGTGCCCCAAGAAAAGACCACCGGAATATGTCGAATTCCAGTGGTCTTTTCTCTTTATCGTTCTCTTATTGACGATTGTAATCATCGGCGATCAAACCAACTAAAATATCTTTAAGAGCATCATTCTCAATCCATGATTGAGTGAAGGTATAGCTTGAGCTTCCGGTTTTAATTGTGGTCTTGTCGAAGGACACTATTTTCCCTTTTTCCACCTCTGCATTATCATCAATATTCATTTTGAGAACTCCTTTATCCAAGCCTAATTACATCAATTAATATTGCCCACACACTTGATAAATATTACAGCAGTATATGCAAATTTAAATGCTTCTGCAAATTTCTTTATTAATGAAATGCCTGTCAGCCGATAGGGCAAAGGGCAATATTGCATTCTTGACTTTAGGGTGTCCGTGTAGTATTGTTACTAATAATATACAAATACTTTAGCACTTTTAATGGGAGAATCATGAAAGAGAAAACCACTATTTCCGGACACATAACAGCACTTATAACGATACTTATCTGGGGAATGACATTCATCTCAACAAAAATATTACTGGTAGACTTCACACCGATAGAAATTCTGTTTTTCCGGTTTGTTATTGGCTTTCTGGCACTGCTTATCGTTTATCCACATAGGCTTAAGCTTACCGACAAGAAACAGGAGTGGATTTTCGCCTTTGCGGGGCTGACCGGCGTAACTTTATATTATCTGCTTCAAAATTTTGCTTTGATACATTCTTTGGCTTCAAACATTGGGGTTGTTGTCTCTGTGGCACCCTTCTTCACGGCTATTTTGGCGCATTTCTTCGCAGACAAGGAAGCATTAAAACCAAACTTTTTCATCGGATTTATTGCCGCTATCGCGGGAATCATTTTGATGAGCTTCAGCGGAGGCTCCGGTTTCGAATTCCATCCGCTGGGTGATATTCTTGCTGTTCTGGCAGCCGCCGTATGGGCAGTATATTCACTTCTTGCAAAGAAGATAAGCACCTTTGGATATAATTCTATTGCAACGACGAGGCACACCTTCTTTTACGGACTGCTGTTTATGATTCCAGTGTTCTTTTTGACAGATTCCAAGCTGGACCTTGAGCGTTTTGCGGAATCGGCCAATCTGCTCAACATGCTGTTTCTCGGTCTCGCCGCTTCCGCCATCTGCTTTGTCACATGGAATTACGCAGTAAAACTGCTCGGACCTGTCAAAACAAGTGTCTACATTTACATAGTACCTGTTGTTACGGTGATAAGTTCGGTGCTCGTTCTGCACGAGAAAATCACCCTAGTGTCAGCTCTCGGCATTATACTCGCACTCATCGGATTGTTTGTTTCAGAAAGCAAAAGCTTTCATATTAATAAGCGGGAAAAACAAAAGCAGTGATCCGTATTAAACAAGGAATAGGTGAGTGAATTAGATGAAAAAAAGAAAATGGATAGTCTTAAGTTGTATAACAATAGTTATAATATTATTATTTTCTTATGCGAATTTACTGATGAATTACGCTCCAAAACCTGACCATGACAACTTAAGCATTGTTATAGAAAATAATATGAAAAAGGACTTGGTTGGAACGAGTCTTTGTTTTCCTGAAATTGACTATACAATTGCATTACCTGATGTTCCTGCAAAAGATTTATGCACGATTAAAATTAACACTAAAGAAGCAAAATTGCCTTCAAGTACACTTAGGTTTCAATACACTGATATTAATGGAAACGCTCAAGAAAAAGAAATTTCAGATTATATTATTTGCGGATTGGGTGGGAAATATAGGATTGAAATAGATTCCATCAATGATAACGGGCTACTTAAATGCTCAATAGGAGAGTATAACGGATTGTTTTCTAATTATTTTGAAAACCTAAGATTAGGACAAGAAACTCTTCTAAATGAGCTATTAAAAAAAGAAGAAATTAAAATCTATCCCTATAAGTTAACTCAGTAACGTACTCTACGAAAGTTCGGCAAGCTGGTATTTAGGTGCAATTGATAAGGAAGTAGACGAGTCTGTTATTATCTATGTCTTTAATTGTTTGGGAATGTTACCTCATTTTGAAAGCGTAATGGCTGAAGTATATAATATCCCCCCTTAATTAAACAAAATTTTTATACTTCTGTAATTTGTTATGGAAACAAAACACCCCTCTGCTGTTAGGGCAAGGGGGCTTTTTCTTGACTATTAGGGCTTGGGGTTGTATGGTAAGGATATCCATTATATATTTTGAGGTAAAGAATAGATAGAGGAAGGCGCCTTATGTTTTATGATCTTAAACCTGGGCAACAAGTATTTATTGAAATTACTAATCCAGTCCACGGTGGCGTGGGATGGGAGTTTGGACAGTGTTTGTGGAGTCCAAGCAAGAATACTATTGGTAGAGATTCATGGGCATTGATGAGAAATGTAAACAAAGATGATCTAATTATCCATTTGTTGAAGACCAAAAATAAAGGATATGCTTTTTCGGGTGTTTCTATAGCAAACACGGAATATTCGACTGTAAATTCCGAACCACCGCAACCAGACAAGTGGAGGGATTCGGTTCCTTATTATAGGATTGAATTATCCAATTTCATGCTTTTTTCTATGCCGCTTAATATATCTGAATTCTTTAATAAATACGAAAACGAACTGAAAAACATTAAAGGAAGCTTTTATGTTGAATACGGAGCTATCAAGGAACTTCGTACAGCTGAAAAATATATAGCTAAAGTTCCGAATGAGTTATTTAACATTATTAACTTGTTTTTATATGAAAATGGATTAGAGTATAAAATCTATAGTGAAAAAACTGACTTTACCGATAATGAACCTGCACCTTGTGATATAAGCTTTCCGAATAAGGAAACTGTAACTACAACGCGATTTATTCGAGATACTGCAATCTCAAAACAGTTAAAAGCACAATACGAGTATCAGTGCCAAATATGTGGGAAATCAATATTATTACCTAATAAAAACTATTATTCTGAAGGACACCATTTGAGGCCGCTTGGTGCAGGCTATCAAGGTCCAGATATAAAAGAGAACATAATCGTCGTATGTCCTTATCATCATGCAGAATTTGATTATGGTTCTATTGCGATTAATCCTACAAGCCATTTGATTGAACATATTAATGACAAAGATGATTACAATAAAAGGCCTCTATTCTATGATCGCAAAGACATATCTCAAGAGTTTATTGAATTTCATTATAAATATATATTTGGAAAAAAGTAATTGAGCTTTATATTTTTCTTTAGAGAATAAAAGAAAAATTATGTTTTATGGTCGCCTTTCTGCTAAACAAAATTTTTATACTTCTGTAATTTGTTATGGAAACAAAAATCCCCTCTGCTGATAATGGCAGGGGGTATTTTATTGACTGTTCATTGATATTGTTGTATGGTTGAATTAACCAAAATATTAAAAATGTTATTTGAGGGGATAATGTATGAGAATTTTAAGCAGTATTGTACTTTCAAAAGAATTCACTTTTTGCATATTGATATTTTTTATAATAGTAATTGTATTAGAATCTGTTTTTATAGGTAAGATCGTTCCAGTGGTTCTTAAAAAAATACTTATAAAAAGATATAATGTATCTAAAGAAATAGTCTTAGAAGCTTATGATATATATAATGTAGAAAAAATATATATTAAATATTATTCTTGTTATATAAAGAGCATTACTTATTTTGGTTTATCCTTTGCCTTGTTATTGCAATTAATTTTTCTATTTATTTTTTCCGATAGTAATTTTATAGAATCAAGTACATGTGCTTTTACTTTAGTTATTGCATATTTCGAATACCGCGATAGTCGAAGTAAATCAAAATATTTACATAAAGATATTAGGTTGATTACTTTAAAATTAGGCTACTTTGTTTTTGATTTAATCTAATGGGAAAGGTAAGTCTTAATAGAACAGTCTTTTCGACATAAAGTTTCTCTCAAAATATAGTATAGGCAAAGCAAGGTGTGCCTTGCCTTTGCTTGAACAAGGAACGGCACAAAAGAAAATCTCTGTCAAGGAACAGCAGGAAGATTATTTTCGATATATGGATTCGAAAATAATACTCTGCCCTTGACAGGGTTGTTTTTGTTGTGCCTTATATCCTTTACTTAATTTTTTGTTTACTTATTTGGATTAATGGTATATTGTGGGATAAAGGATAGAGGGTGGTAGATATGAAAGTAATGTATGACTTAAATAAGACGGATTTTTGGAATATTAATAAATATATTTTACTTCATACTAAAGCTAGGCATATGTTAATTTTGGAGTTAATATATGCAGCTTTGTTGGTAGCTGCATTGTTTTTAGAATTAAACTTGAAGAGTCGTAATGATCTTCTTATTTATGTTATTATCTTATTGCTGTTGTATGTATTTATTTATATATTTGTAAAAATTAAAGTTATTAATCTATCTATGCATTATGAGGGTATTTATTGTGGTCATTTAATGGAAGTAAACGAAAATGAAATAATTGAAAGTACTAGCGTTAATGAGACTCATTATAGGTGGACTTATATAAAAAACATTTCTCAAAATGAGCAATATATTTTCATTTTTTTTGGCTATAATCAATCTTATGTAATACCAAAAAGAGCTTTTAATTCTGATGGTGAAGCTTCAGACTTTTTCTATAAGGTTAGGCTATTTTGGATAAAAAGTAACAATATATAAGCAAAATAAAAGCTGGGTATTTCCCAGCTTTTATTTTTGTTATTACCTTGGCCAGTTTAGATGCTTTGGTAACCCTAGAACATAATCGGCAGATACATGGTAGTACTCACATAATGCTTTCAGCTTAGAAGTAGTCATTTCTTGTATTCCTGCTTCATATTTATATATCTGTTGCCTAGTAGTATTTAATGCTTCCGCTACTTCATTTTGTGTTATGTCGTTATCCGTTCTAAGGGCTTTAATTCGTTCGTTTAATTCCATATTAAACCCCCTTTTGAATATATTAGCATGCAACTTATAAGTTACTATTGACACGAACCTTATAAGGTGCTATTTTTAGTTTAAAGAGAACCCTATAAGGTTCATATTTAATAAAAAATAAGGAGAATTATCATGAAAGTTATTGGCATGAAAAAGTTGGATTTTCAAACTCCCGAGAATCAGACCATAAAGGGGTATAAGGTCTTTTGCACGTATTCAAATGCCGACGATAAGAATCTCGTTGGAACTGCGTGTGAAGACTTTTTTATTTCCGAAAACAAGGCCTCCGGCTGGTTGCCTAAGGTCGGGGAAGAAATTGAAATCGTCTATAACAAATATGGCAAGGTTGACCATGTAAACGTAGTCAAATCAGCGGCATAATGTTGCCGCTTGAAGTAAATGTCTATCTCCAGAACAACGACCACGTTCGTGAGCTTGAAGCTCTCCTAGAGGATTCTAAGCGTCAAGAGGAGATATGGCGGCAGCATTGTAAGGCGGCGGAGATGCGACTCGCAGACGCGCAGCACATCAATATGGAGCTTATAGATATGCTCAAAAGCTATGGCTTCAAGTATCGCCGGAACGCAGATATGCGTACTTGGTATCTTCCAAAAGATGTAGGGGGTTAAACATGTATTCTTTACAATTACCTGTACAAGCGATATTTGCAAAAAATCTTAGAAGTATTACTAGAAATAATAGCAAGATTCGTGCTGCTCTTTGTGATGGACTCGAAGTTGCTCCCCAAACATTAAGTGGTTGGGAAAATGGTAAACACTTACCGTCTTACGGTCAATTGGTAGCACTTTCTCTTATTTCCGGTATGTCTATTGATGAAATGTTGGGCAAACATTCATTTTATGACGTTATTATTGATAAAAAAATATACGTTATGAAGTAAATGGATTGCCAAAATCAGCGGAGTAAATCTCCGAAACAAGGTACTTGACATTGTAACGATTTATGAGAAATGGGTGGGTTCTTTGGTAACGTCCTATGAGTATGTATCTCCGACGTATAGCATAAAGCAATTCAATGAATCCACCTATTCCGTCACAAAATTTAAACATTCTGGACTACCTTCGATGATATCGCATGATAAAGACGAAATCAAAGAGAATGAGTCGAAGATGGAAAATGCTTTTAGTCGTGCTCGTTCGATGATAAAGCAATACGGACTTTGCAATGATTGGGACTATTTCGTGACTCTCACGCTAGACCCTAAAAAATATAACCGTTATGAGCTAGGAAAATTCAAAACTGATTTGATTCGGTTCGCTTGTGACATTCGTAAGAAATATAAAAAACTGAATAGTAGACGGTTATCATTTGTCTTTGTTCCAGAAAACCATAAAGACGGTGCATGGCATATGCACGGATTGCTCTACGGACTTCCAGAATGCGCTGTAAGCGAATTTATAAAGGGTGTTCACCCTGATTACCTCGTTGATAACGGCTTCTTAAACTGGAAGGACTATGCTGATAAATTCGGCTTTGTGTCATTAGGTATCATTCGTGATAAGGTCGGCACTGTTCTTTATACGACTAAGTACATAAACAAGGATATTAAAGCTCTATCCGATATGAAGGGTGAGCATTTATATATGGCAAGTAGACCGCTTAAAACTGCTGAAAAGGTCGCGGACGTATACGGCAATTATGCGGAACTTGATAGTAGACTGACTGAGCATTATAGGTTTTGTTCAACTGGTTTAGTATTTAATGAAAATTGGGTGTTTCCGCAACAATTTAATGAGGATTGCGAAGAAACTCCTCTGTTCGGAGAGTACAAGCCGTATAAACTGCCTACTCAAGAATTTAGACCGGAAACGATTGACCCTAGTGTGCAAATGAATGTATTTGAAATGTGTGATAAGAGGGTATGGGTATGAGTTTCGTATTAACTGATGACAAGCAAAATGAAACGCTGGCGGTAGTAGGTGACGGCGCTCTCGCTGAATTCATCAAGCATTATTTTGAGGGCATAGGTACTCGCGTGAGACTGCACGCACATGATGCGGTTGTCTGCCAGACATATGACGATGATGAGATAAAGCTCGTTTATCTGTTCGAGATATAAGAGGGGAGTGGTAACAAATGGTGATTACTGCGGTCGAGATTTATAGAAAATTCTGGAATCATCGAATGCAGATTCTAAGCTTCTTTCTTTGCCTTGTTCTTATCTTTAGTTGTTCTATTGCTATACCGTTCACAAAAGCTGAAGCAGGTCCTGCTGCATTATTGGTAGTTCCTGAGGCTACTATTGCATTAGTTCAACAGTTATTAATATATCTTGGTGTAGCTGTCGTTACTTATGTAGCTGTCAATGCATTTTGTCAGTATATACAAGACACTGGAACTAATGAAGATATTATGCAATGGTGGGACGCTGTTGATGAACGTGACGGATTCGTGTATTTACCCGGTGGTGCTCCTCCTGGTGGTGGTGGTCAAAAATTAAAACTTCTTGCTTCTGATGGTGGAATGCTTATCAAATTCTATGAACTAGTTAAAGAGTTCTTTCCGGGCGAAAGTGGACTAATAGCAGTATCCGACTTAACTAGTCTTAACTATACATATCACGGAATCACATTAACTAATGTTAGTGAAAATGACTTAATAAACTCATGGTTTAACACTCCGTATGGACGGACTGACATAGTGTCATTCGACTTCCATACTTATAAATGCAATCAATCGAGTGGAATTTTAACGCTAGATAATGCACCAGTATATTATTATGCCACTAATACATGGACAATTAGCGATACATCAACAAAATCTCGAAAATGGGGACTAACATTTCTTGATGGTCACATATTCCCTTATATGATGATTGCTAATTTTACTGATAGTACAAAAACATATTTTGCAACTCTCTATGATGGCAGACCTAGTATATATTTAGATTTATATCCTGATATGCCATATGGGCGTGTCGCATATGTGGATACGGATATAGAAATGCCTATGGTCGATACTCCGTATATTAATAATCCAAAATTTTCTCCGTCTACCGTTATTGATAAAATTATCGATACTGCCACTCGTTCACCTATCGAAGTTGATATCGATGAAATTATAAAGCGTATTCAAGATAATGAACCAGTGCCAGACGAGGACCAAGAGGGAAAACTAATTGATATCGGTATAATTATTGACCCTACTTCAACTCAAAATCCTAATCCTACACCTACACCGTCAGCTGATCCAGCAGTTGACCCTGATGAACAATATAAGCCTGCTATTATTGATATGCCAGATATCGGCGGTCTCTGGGATTATGTCAGCGATTTTATGAGCAACGCTCTTATCTGGATGCTTCTCTGGTTCAATGGCTTTTCAATGCTCCCGCTTGAAATACAGTACATGCTTTGGGCGTTGCTTATTATTACTATCGTGACTGGCCTGTTGGGGGTATTTTTAAAATGAGTTTAAAGGACATACCTATTTATGATTTATGGATTATTATACCTGATGACATTATTACCGTCCTTCTCGTTATATTTGCATTTCTTGTTGTCTTAGCAATCTGGCGAATTATCAAATAGGGGAGGTGTATTCTCTTGGCTAGCAATTTCACATCACTATGGACTATGTCATTTTCATGGCTTGGTACGTTGCTTAATATGAAACTTCCTATATATCTCAGTGGTGTTTCTCTTTCAACTATGGATATTATCATCGGCACTATCGGAATATTCGTTGCAATTGCTTCTATTCGTTCGTTGGTTAAAGCAACTCTTTCTATTGCCGGCAAAGATATACAATCTGCTAGGTCTGGTGGTGGTCAGTATAAACGAGTTGATTCTCGTATTTCTTCGAGTACTAGTATCGAACATCAACAAATGTTAGAAGCTGTACACCGTTCTCAAGGGGGTAAAAAATGATTGACGCACTTCGAACTATATTTGGTACATATACGCCGATAATGAGTCCTGATGGAATAATCCCCTCCGGCTTCGCAGGTGTCAACATGGAATATGTCGCAGGGGTTGTACTGTTCGCTATTTGCTTCGTCTGTGTCTTTAAAATAATCGGTGCCGTGATTCGTCATGTGTGAGGTATCAAATGGAAAACTTCAATTTATTTATAACGCTTATGCTTGCCGATGTATCTTACTTTCTAATGTCGGAGCCTATAATATGGTTCGTTGGATTAGTCATCTTGGCTTTTCTAGTAAAGATATTAAGCATGATAATAAGAGGTTCAGTTCACTAAAAACTAGGCGCGCGCCTGTTTTATAAATTACTAGAATGAAAAAATGATGGAGGTAAAATTTATGGCTACTATTCTTACAAGTGTCGGCAATGTCGTTACTTCGGCTGTTGGTTGGATGGGTTCATTCCTCGGGACTATTACTGCTGCCGGAAACGAGATTCTTCTCCTGTTCGTCCTTCTGCCTATCGTCGGTCTTGGCATTGGTCTTGTTAAACGCATGATTCGCGTTTAAGGGGGTCTACATATGACACCGACTGCTTTCGAAACTCTGCTTACCAATGCAGGCAGCATTGTTACTGGCTCTATTTCTTGGATGGGTTCGTTTCTCGGTACGATCACCGAAACCGGCAATGAAATTCTTCTCCTTTTCGTCCTGCTCCCCATAGTTGGATTGGGCATTGGCCTTGTCAAACGTATGATTCGCGTTTAAGCGAGGTGATTCTATGTCAACGGCTGATGTCCTCTCCGCTATAAGCAGCATTGTGACTGCTTCTATAAGCTGGATGGGACAGTTCACGACTTTCATAGGTACTTATCCCATTGTACTTGTGTTCGTCGTTCTACCGCTTGTAGGTTTTGCCGTTTCTATTTTGAAGCGGTTGCTTACATTTTAAATATCGGGGTAGGGAAGTCCCTGCCCCGATTCTTATGAGGTTATATTATGAGTAAAACTGCTTTATTTTTTATATTTTGTGTTCCCTTGGTATTCTTCTTCATGCGCTGGGCTTATCAGTATAATAACCCTTACAAGCTCTATTTTGTAATGGGTAAAAAGGGGAGTGGCAAGACTAGTTATCTTTGCAAATTAGCTCTTGAGTACACTAAAAAAGGCTGGACTATCTATACGAATGTTTCTGACCTTCGTGTCCCGGGGGTTCGTATTATTGATAATATATCCGACTTAGGTAATTTTGTTCCTGAGGTCAATTCGTTGCTCCTGCTTGATGAAGTCTCTTTAATATGGGATAACCGTCATTTCAAAGAGTTCAAAGACTGTACAAAGGAGTTTTTCCGGCTTCAGCGACATTATAAATGCATTGTGTATTTGTTTTCGCAGACATTCGACGTCGACAAGAAAATCCGTGACCTGTCGGACCGTATGTACTTATGTACTCAATTTATGGGGCGATGGTCTTTGCTTCGTGAAATTGATAAAAAGATAATCATAACTGAAAGTTCGCCTGATGCTGAAAGTCGTGTATCTGAAAACTTGTCTTTCTGCGGTATCTTCTCTTGGCGGTTTATATATATTCCTCGGTATCAGCCTTACTTTGAATCATTTGTACTTCCCAATAAAGAACTTCTAAAATATACCATAATCCCTGATGATATTGATTTTGATATTATCGAAAACAAGCGGCCAGCGGTGCGTATCAAACGATACGCCCGCAAGGCCGCGAACATGGTCTATAAAATATTCATTGAAGTGCTGGTTCGTATGTTCATGGCTTATTATTATTTCTGTGATAAGTACTTCAACAAAAATAAAGAAGTGATTCCTGAGTATGAATCATTGAAAGACTTTTGGAGGAAATAAAATATGTTTGATTTATCTATTGTGGAACTCGTCAGTTGTCTTATTGCATGTATATTATCTATTGCTATTATGGTTTTGTTACTATGTCTTGTTCATCGATATTAAACAAAACAAAAACTTTTTCTGCAATTTGGTTGCCTAAAGTGTTATAATAGCAAAGGCTTGGAAAACCTACATTCGATTGGTTTACATATCCCCCCGATTAAACAAAATTTTTATTTTGTTTAATTATTAGTATATCTGTCAATAGACTGCTCTGCCGATAAATGGTATAATACAATTATCAAAATACCACCGCGCACTGCAATCCTCTCTTACGCATTTGACAATCGCTTTTTTAAAGGAGCGCGTTATATGGATTACCGCCATGAGTCGCCGCCAGTTCTCAAGGATTTCCTAATGTACCATGAAACTATTAAAGGACATTCGTCGAAAACCGTCGACGAGTATTTTCTTGATCTACGAATGTTTTTCCGATTTTTAAAAATTGAGCGCGGTATTGTTCCGCGTAAAACCGAATATGATGAAATCTCGATTATGGACGTCAATCTAGACTTTGTAAAAACCGTTACGCTCAACGAGGTCTATGACTTTCTCTCCTTCCTTGCGCGTGACCGCATTGTTAATCAACACAGCCGCTCCAAGGAATACGGATTATCGGCAACTTCTCGTGCAAGAAAAATTGCATGTATTCGCAGTTTCTACAAATATTTGACGGTAAAAGCAAAATTACTTGCAGAAAACCCTGTTGCGGACTTAGATTCGCCCAAAACGCCTAAGACACTCCCCCATTACCTCTCTCTCGATGAGAGCCGTCGACTATTGAACGCAGCAACTGGTAATAATAGGGAGCGAGACTACTGTATTTTATGCATATTTTTGAACTGCGGGCTGCGTATTTCAGAGATTGTGGGCCTCAATGTCACGGATTATCACCTGGAAAGCCTACGTGTTGTGGGCAAGGGTAATAAGGAACGTATCGCCTATCTTAACGATTCAACAAAAAGCGCAATTGACGCTTGGCAAATAGTGCGTAAGAACATGGTTCCTGCACACGAGCCGGCGATGTTCGTTACTAGCCGTCGAACTCGGATTTCACGGGAAATGGTACATAGTATGGTTAAAACCAACCTTCTGCGCGCGGGACTCGATTCAACACAGTATTCCGCGCACAAGCTTCGCCATACAGCGGCGACTCTGATGCTTCAAAACGGCGTCGATGTACGCACGCTTCAGGAAGTATTGGGGCATGAGCACCTCAACACTACGCAGATATACACGCATGTGGACAACTCCGAGCTTAGAATCGCAGCGGCCGCGAATCCACTGGCGTGTTTTGAGCCTGATAAGGACAAATAATCAATCGGCGTCCGATTATTCGGGCGCCCTTTATTTTGAATTATTATAGAAATCGGTTTCGCATGTTGCAATTTGGACAATATTCTTGTAAAATAAGTTATTATGCAAACGCACGGAGGATAGTTTCAAATGGTCTTTTCAAGCATCCTTTTTATGTTTATTTACCTGCCGGTCGTTTTGGCGGTGTATTATATTGTCCCCTTAAAATGGCGCAATCCGTGGCTGTTTGTCGTTAACCTGATATTCTACGGCTGGGGGGAACCCGTATACATTATCCTGATGATGTTCTCGATCGTCGTAAACTATATAACCGGTTTATTTGTCGGTAAATACAGGGATAATGATAAGCCTAAAGCGAAGGTTTATCTTATAATCAACATCGTTATTAACCTTGCGCTGCTGATGTTTTTTAAATATTACGATTTATTTGCAACAACGCTGAATCAGATTCCCGGACTTAGCTTCATTCAGCCACTGGGCGTGGCGCTCCCGATCGGTATCTCCTTCTATACCTTCCAAACAATGTCGTACCCGATCGATATTTACCGCGGTGACGGTGACGTTCAGAAGAACTTCATCAGCTTCGGTACCTTCGTCGCGCTCTTCCCTCAGCTCATCGCAGGACCTATTATCCGCTATAAGGACGTCGCTTCGCAGCTAAATTTCCGTGCGAGCTCTCCGGAACGGTTTGCAAGCGGTGTTAGGCGCTTCACAATCGGACTAGCAAAAAAAGTCCTGATTGCGAATAATATAGGCAAACTCTGGGACACTTATTCAGTAATGCAGTCATCCGATTTGAGCTTGGTTGGTTCGTGGATCGGTATTCTGGCATTTTCATTACAGATTTACTTTGACTTCTCAGGCTACAGCGATATGGCCATAGGTCTCGGGCGTATGCTCGGCTTTGAGTTCATGGAGAACTTCAACTTTCCATATATTTCTCGCAGTGTCACTGAGTTCTGGCGGCGCTGGCATATCAGCCTTGGAACATGGTTCCGTGACTACGTTTATATCCCTTTAGGCGGTAATCGCAAGGGTAAAAACCGTCAGCTTCTGAATATCACCATTGTCTGGGCGCTTACGGGCTTCTGGCACGGCGCAAGCTGGACCTTTATGCTCTGGGGTCTCTACTACGCTGCGTTTCTTATCTTTGAAAAGCTCTATTGGCTTAAGGTTCTTGAAAAAGCACCAAGATTCGTCGGGCATTTCTATACGGTGCTTGTCGCAGTCTGCGGCTGGGTATTGTTCGAACTGACATCTCTTTCAAGATGCGGAATGTATTACAAGGCAATGTTCGGATTTGGCAGCGGCGGTTTATTCAAACCAGTAGACGGATTTTACTTAGCTTCCTTTGCAGTCATGTTTGTTGTTGCAATTATTGCCTGCACTCCCCTTTTGAAAAATCTTTACAAGAAACTTCCGCAGAAGTTACAGGCATATACGACGCCTGCCGCAATTGTCATAATTCTCGTCGTATGCACCGCGTACCTGGTTGACGCGACCTATAATCCCTTCCTGTATTTCCGTTTCTGAGAGGTGGAGTAATGACTAAACAATCATCTTGGGTGCAGATAATAATATTCACGGCATTTATCGCCCTGTTTTTCGTTCTCTTTCTTCTTTTGCCGGACAAAGTGTTTTCAGAGCGTGAAAATAGAGAACTGACTCAGGCGCCGGCTTTCAGCCTGGAATCTTTGTTTGCAAAGAAATTCACAACTAAATTCGAGTCCTACACGACTGACCAGTTCCCTTTGCGCGACAGTTGGACGACCCTGAAGGCAAGAAGTGAAATTGCAATCGGTAAAGAAGAAAACAAGGGCGTATATCTCTGCAAGGGCGATACGCTTATCGAGGCATATGAGGCTCCCGACCAAAAGCAGCTTGATACGAACATCGATGCCGTGAAGAGTTTCGCAGAAAGTGCCAGTGTTCCGGTCTATTTTGCTCTTATACCGAGCAATTCCGAAATACACTCGGACATTATCCCGAAAAACGCTCCGAACGACAGTGAGACAGATGTTATCAACTATTGCTATGAGAATTCTGGAGCGAAGAATATCGATATTAAAGCATCCCTGCTCGCTCATTCCTACGAATATATCTTCTACCGCACAGATCACCACTGGACAAGCCTCGGCGCTTACTACGGCTATGAGACGCTGATGAACGAAATGGGGTACATTCCCACTCCACTTTCTAATTTTTCGCCGCAGACAGTATCAGATGAGTATTACGGCACGGTCTATTCTAAGTCCGGCATAAGCTGGGTAAAGCCCGATACGATGGAGATTATTGCTCCTCAGGATGCCTCGACCGAGGTCATGAACTATTTAGCTGCCGAGCCTGTCGAAGGAACAATGTACGATTATGCTTTTCTTGAGAAAAAGGATAAATATTCCATGTTCATGGGCGGCAATACGCCTCTACTGAAAATTACGACAAAAAACACCGACGCGCCGAAGCTTTTGATACTTCGAGACAGTTATATGGACTCGCTCCTCCCCTTTCTGCAGGCTAATTTCTCGGAAATTGACGTTATGGATTTGCGCTATTACAAGACGCAGCTTATGGAGTCGTCCGTCGCTGATTATGTCAAGGAAAATGGGATTGACGAAGTTCTCGTCTGCTACAGTGTCTACAACTTCGGAACCGACACGAACGTGTTTATGCTGAAATAAAAAGCAGCGTCTTTATGGTGTATTATCCCATAAAGACGCTGCTTTTTAGCAAATACGCTAACAAATTAAAAAGCCACCCTTAATTCTAAGAAACAAGCGATTCTACTATACTTGCAACTCCAAATAAAAACATAATTGCAAATCCAAAATACTGTCTGACGCTAAAAGAATCATTAAATCGAAATGATTCATACATGTAATGTCTATTGAATAAAGGGATTTTAAACACAGTTCCAATTACTGAATAAATAATTAGGAATAGACCAAATATTAATATCGTTATTTTACCGTTATTAATAAATATTCCGGTTAGTGGTATAGTAAAAAACATCACAATATAGCTTATTAGATATGCTACCTTATACTTAATATCTATTCCTTTTTTTACATTGTGGGGACCTTGTTTTCTGTTATTGGACATAATTCAACTCCCCGATATGAATATTTAAGTGTTTATATAATATTATCATAGCACCTGATTTTCAACATAATTTCAAAATATACTCGTCTGCCGAATAGGCAGACGAGTATTATCATATATATTTACTTTATATCCGTTCCGCCGAAGATGCTGACTGCTCGAATCAGCACAGTCGGTGCATTTTCTCCAGCATTGTTTACGAACCTGTTATCGACTCCGCCAAAAATCGGTGTGCTGTCAACCAACACCTTTACATTCTTAGGAAGAATTATGTCCGTTCCGCCAAATACTGAGTATGAATTAATTACGCAGTCACGCCTTATTATCGCGTTCTGCAGCTTCAAATCGATACCGCCGAAGATAGCATACGCATTAGCTCCGCGAAAATCAATGCCATCAAACTGGGGAGTATTCCCACCGAAAACGGCAAAATAGTTTTCTCCCTGATTACCGGCAAAGATGCCATTATTGCTCTCTTTTCTGAATCTGATTGGTCTTCTAAACATTATACTGAGACCAAAGACAACAAGGACATAAGGAATCATTAGCTTATAGCCTAAATCATTATGTAGGACATCCTGTGCAGCCAGCAATAGCAGTACACCAATACCGGCACCTATCGTATTGAAAAGATTAAAACCGCTATTGATTATGGAAATAACACAGGGCACTATGATAAACATTGTCCACCAGCCATCAAAGGATACTTTGTATTGCTCCCAAAAGCCAAGAGCCTGTCCGCCGAAGAAGACGCCCAGAGCAATCACCAGTACGCCCAGAATGATTGAAACAGTGCTTTTTTTCATAATCCTGTTCTCCCTATGTTTTTCGATTGTAATTGTTGAAGCAAGCGGCAAACAAAACACTCCTGTTTGCCGCTTGAAACAATAAATTCAGTATTTAGTCTTCGTTATCCCAGTTGTGCCATACGTTCTGCACATCTTCGTTATCCTCGAACATTTCCAGCATCTTGTTCATGTTCTTGATATCGTCTTCCGAAGTAAGCTTGATGTAATTTTGCGGAACCATTTCGACTTCCGCCGAAAGGAATTTATAGCCCTTCGCTTCTAGCGCTGCCGCAACAGGCTGGAAATCGTCCGGAGCGGTATAAACGACAAAGGTTTCGTCTTCGGTGACGCAGTCATCGGCTCCGGCGTCCAACGCCGCTTCTAAGACCGTGTCCTCGTTAAGCTTCAAGTCCTCATTGTCGACTATTATAACGCCCTTTTTATCGAATGACCAGGAGACACAGCCCGCCATGCCCATGTTCCCGCCGTATTTATCAAAATAGTGCCGCATTTCGGAGGCTGTGCGGTTGCGGTTGTCTGTCATGGTTTCAACTATGACGGCGACTCCGCAAGGCCCGTAGCCTTCGTACACTATAGTTTCGTAGTTTGAAGAATCTCCCGCGCCCAGACCTTTTTCGATGGCGCGCTTGATGTTGTCGTTAGGTAAATTCGCAGCCTTTGCCTTCATAATAACAACAGCAAGGCGTGAATTATTCGCGGGATCGCCGCTTCCGCCCTCTTTGACAGCTACGATTATTTCCCTTGCGATTTTCGTAAATGCCTGAGCGCGCTTAGTGTCTGCTGCGCCCTTTGTTTTCTGAATATTATGCCACTTTGAGTGACCTGACATATTAACAGCTCCTCTTGTCTTTTGCTTCCGCTATTTTACCATATAATGAGGGGCGGTGCAAGTATTTTTAAGGGAGCGGCTGCTTAATTGTCACTTGGCTCTGGGTATAAGGAGCGGCCTGTATTTAGGCGAAAATTCGTTATTCATTTTGTTCGCGTTTTCAATCATATCCATAGTCGAACCGTATTTTTTCGCCAGTTTCCAAAGATCAGTCTCTCTTTCGGAGCAAAGCACAACGAGAGTCGGTCGGTCGCAGTTTTTCATCGGGCAATCCTCGCAAATTTCGAGACTGCAGACGGCGCTAATTTCCGATGTCTCTTTTATGCAGTATGTAATTTCGACTCCGACGCTAATCTCCGCATTCTGCGGCGATCCAATCATCATCGGCTTTTCGCAGCATACGGAAACGATACTGAGCTTCTGGTTTCTCATTATATCAACTGTCTCTTCTTCGCTCAGCTTCATGTCGATCGCTTCCAGCTCTCCGCTCTCCGATTTACCGACTCCACTGACACTCAAGGAAACTCTGATTGCGTTTCCTTCTATTTCCGTGCAGACTTCGGAAACACATGCATACATGATTTCCGTCATCGCGGTGCCCGACTTCATTTTGCATCTCATATTCATCATGAGCGGGCTCTGCGGCAGACATTTCATCAGTCTTATATCTTCGGCTTCCATATTAAGCTTGAAAGCGTTGCTGTAGGCATCGGCGACGTAAACGGAGACCTTATTTTCCTTGCTGACTGCCTGCGCAACCATCTGCAGCGTCACCTGGCATGCAAAGCCATTTTCCCTATTGGAAACCATGGTAAACTCCGCATCCTTGAGCAGGATATTAACCGTGTTCATAATATTGTCGCCGAATGTATCCACTTCAATAATCTGCGAAAACTGCGTTGTAAATAGGTTGTCAAAAAGACTACCGTCGGTTTCATTTAAAAACACCGCCATGGTCTTTGCCAGTGCCTTAATGATGATTTTGTTCCCAACCGCCTTGGCGTCCTGCACACAAATTTCGGTTTCAGCGCTAAGCATTTTTGCGCTTTGCTCCTTGTCGGCGGGAAGCTTATGTTCATCGGTGACAACAAAGCTTTTTTCACGCACTCCAACAACGAGGGTGTGTTCAACCTCTTTCTTCAAAACGTAAACAGGCTGTGTTTCACCCTCGGATAAGTTGTCCCAGATCATGAACTTATCCGGTGCATAGACGACGATATTAGCTGATACATCTGCCCGAAGCAATAGCTTGCGAGGATTCAGCAATCTTGCGTCCAAACAGCAAAGCTCCCACCTTGTGACTAGCTTTGAATTTTCGTCTGCTCCGGCTACCGGCACGGTCATTTCGAGAGGGATATTTGCCATAACGTACTGGACTTTGCCGCTATCCTCTCCCGCGTAGATAACAGATACTTCAACCGAGGCAATGAAATGTATCTCATCGGTTTTAGTCTTTTGGGATGAAACAAGAAGCTGGCCGCGGACATCGAGTATTTTGCCGATATCCGCGCTAACGTCGGGAACGACAAGCTCAAGAGTTTCCTCTTTCAAAATCACATTGTCGTATATAGGTTTCAAGCAATCGCTTTCAACGCGATGAAGCGCGACGCGCATATTATCAGTCCTTTCATTACTGTTTCAATTAACAGTATGTCAAGAACGAGCGGATTATTCTTTTATTTGAGCTCGTATATCTAGTGAATAATTCTCCTCAGGAAATTTCGAATGCACCTCGGCGGGCAAAAAACCATTATTCTCATATAGTCCCTCCATTCATGAATATACCTTCACCATCTTATCACGCACAGACCTACATATATTAGGACTGCGCCCAGAACGAACCACCAAAACGACGGAGGCAGAATCAGCGCAAGCAAAACAAAAACTCCGAGCAGAGCGACCAAACAGCCAATCCTACACCGAGGCCTGCCGTTTTTTTTCAAGGTCTTACCTCCTTTCAGACAATAAAATCCCCTTTGCATATTCTGTACCCGGTACATTATACGCAAAGGGGATTGATTTTGTGAATGCGATTATTTGACTTCCCAGTCTTTTATCTGTGAGGCAAGCTCATATAGCTTTGCATAGCTCTCATGCCGGGAGAGGCTGATAACACCTTTTTTGACTGCTCCGAGAATCGCACAGCCAGGTTCTTTAATATGCGCGCAGTCGTCAAAGCGGCATTTCCCGATATAGGGTGCAAACTCTTGGAAAGAATACTGGAGGTTTTCTTTTGGAATGTGCTCCATTTTTTCCATGTCAAAGGAGCCAAAGCCGGGCGTGTCGGCAATATATGCTCCGTCACCAAGCGAAAAAATCTCCACATGGCGAGTGGTGTGTCTGCCTCTGCCAAGCTTATCACTCACCTCGCCGACCTTGATATCCAGCTCCGGAGAAAGAGCGTTCAGAAGGCTCGATTTTCCGACGCCGGAGTTCCCTGTAAACGCGCACAGCTTTCCCCTAATTGCAGCTTTCAGCTCAGAGATGCCTTCGCCTGTTGTGGCGCTCGTTCTGATGAGGGTGTAGCCGGTTGTACTGTAGATTTCAAAAAGCCTATCACCTGAGTCCATATCCGTTTTATTAACACAGACGATCACTTCACAGCCTGCATTTTCCGCAAGAGCTGTGACTCTGTCGATTAAAAATGGATCGGTTATTGGGTTCACCGCTGACGCAAGTATTACCATGCAGTCGATATTGGCTACCGACGGACGGAAAAAGCTATTTTTCCGTTCATGTATTATGTCAACCGTGCCTTTCCCATTAGGGTCAAGTACAATCTCCACCCTGTCCCCGACTAGCGGAGAAACTCCGTCCAGTCTGAACCTTCCGCGCGCTCTGCATTCGATGACACCGCAATCGGTATTGACATAGTAGAACCCGCTGAGAGCTTTTACAATTGTTCCAGTTGGCATCAGACACCTGTCCCCCCGGTAGAATCAGATGGAGAATTTGCCGGAGTCTCAACCGGAGTAGATGGTTCGGGCGTTGGGGTTTCTTTCGGGCCCTTTGAGACTTTTAAGTATATCACGGTATGCTCTGCAACAGATTCACCGGACTCGATGCTCTGCCAGATAACCGTGCCCGCGGCGGAAGTATCTTCAACCTCGCTGATGCTTCCGACATCGAGATTAAGCTCGGTAAGCTTTGAGATTGCTGAGCTTTTTGTTTTGCCGACAACGCTAGGCATCGTGACCTGTTTGAGCTCAGGCCCGCCGCTTACTGAGAGCGTAACGGTTGCTCCCTGCGCGACCTGTTCGTTTGCCGCTGGTTTTGTGCTGACTACATAGCCCTCTGTAATTGAATCGGAGGCAAGCGTCGCGATTTCAACTACAAAGCCGAGCTGTTCCAATGAGAGCTTCGCTTCGCGGTACTCATGGTTCGTCATATCCGGCATTGTGGTCATCTTGATACCCGTACTCACAACAAGCTCAATATCGACACCACCCTCACTGACAGCGATGCTTCGTCCCGCCTCGGGATCCTGACTAATGATTTGTCCTTCCGGTACAGAGGGGTCAATAGCAAAAATTACAGTAAAAATAAAAGAACCTTTATAAGCATCGCTGTTTGTGACATCCTTAATTTCCTCACCGACAAAGCTCGGAATATCGATTCTTCCTGAATCAACAAAAAAGTCTGCCAGCCAAAATTTCCAAAGAAACGAGACCACAACAAGAAGAAATACCACTATCAGCGTATAGCCCGAAAAGGTGCTGACTGTCCTCGAACGGGCTTTTCTGTGCGCATAGCTTTCGTTTGAACGCGAGCGTCCTTTTTTTTGACTTCCTCCGTCTACATCATCCTCTACGGTGCCAGGATCAATGCCAAGCAGAGCCTGATTCTTGCGGAATGCCTCAAGGTCGTTTAAAAGCCCGTCTGCGGACTGATATCGTTCATCAATTTCGGCTGCCATTGCTTTAAGTGTGATATCCTCGAGCTGGACAGGGATATCAGGATTTATATCTCCCGGAAGCGTCAGCATCTGACCTAAGTGCAAAACTGCGATGGCTTCGACGGTGTCGCCTTCATAGGGAAGTCTGCCAGTAAGCATTTCATACATCACAACGCCCAGAGAATATATATCGGCACGCGCGTCAACGGGGTCTCCGTGCACCTGCTCGGGGCTGATGTAATGGATGGAACCCATAGTCTCGGGAGTTTCGCAGTTACTCTCGTTTTGGAGATGCGCGATACCGAAATCAGCGACTTTGATGCTCCCGTCTTTAACCACCATGATGTTCTGCGGCTTAATATCGCGGTGGACTATACCCTTGCTGTGGGCGTGACTTAGCGCCCGCGCAATCTGCGTGGCAAAGTGGAGCGCCTCTTTCCAGCTGAGAGCGCCCTTTTTCTGCATGTACTGCTTAAGAGTAATTCCTTCCAGCAGTTCCATAACAATATATTGACAGTCTGAATCGCGACTGAAGTCGTAGACCGACACTATGTTCGTGTGTGAAAGCATGGCAACGGCCTGTGATTCCGCTCTGAAGTGCTCGCGGAACTCAATGTCACAGGCAAATTCATCCTTTAGTATTTTTACGGCAACATAACGGTTAAGTCTGTGGCAAAGGGCTTTGTAGACAACCGCCATACCGCCGGAGCCGATCATTTCAAGGATTTCATATCTGTTGTCAAGTATCTGCCCCAGATACCTGTCCATACAATTTTCCATTATTTATCCTCCAAAAATGAGGTTAAGATTATTTGCGAAGAAGTCCTACAGTAACGTTGTCGGGAGCGCCTCTCGAAAGCGCCATGTCAAGGAGCTCTTTCCCTAAATCGGGAAGGTCTTTTTTGCTATTGACGATCTCTAGTATCTCAGAGTCGCTTAGCGTATTGCTCAAACCGTCCGAGCAAAGCAGAAGCAGGTCGTTTTTCTTGAATTCAGGTGCAAATGTATCACAGACAACAATCTTGTCAACGCCAAGCGCACGCGTAATTATGTTTTTTCTTGGATGGTTCCGCGCCTGTTCTCTTGTTATTGCGCCTTTTCCAACCATTTCTTCTACGAAAGAGTGGTCGCGCGTAACCTGCGTAATGGCGCCTTCTGAAATGAGGTAAGCGCGGCTGTCGCCTACGTTCACAATACAGCTTTCTTTGCCCTTAACAATCGCCGCAACAAGAGTCGTTCCCATTCCCTCGCATGTTTTGTCGGTACTTGCACGCTTAAATACCTGTTCGTTTGCTTCAGCAGATGCAAGCCGAGCTGCCGCAGCAATGCTTTCTTTTCGTTTCTTGTCGGATAGATGCTCGGATATCTCCGTGATAAAGGATGAGAGAGCAATCTCACTTGCGATTTTTCCAGCGTTCGCGCCTCCCATGCCGTCGCAGAGCACGAGAACGGCAAAAGACGGCGTTACGTTCTGGTAATATCTAACACAGTCCTGATTTTCTCTTCTCACCTTACCGACATCGGTTATGGTGTAGCCTTTCATTTGTTCCTCCTATGCGCTGTGGACTCTTTTATGTCCCAGGCGCAGGCCTTTGGGTTCATATCTTTGATGTGCCTTCTTTGGTGGCTTTTCTTCTGAGCTGCCCGCAGGAAGCCTCAACGTCGCCGCCGAGCTTTCTGCGTACTGTTGAATTGGCTCCGTTATCCTCGAGAATGCTGATAAATTTTTTCAGGTTTTCCGCTGTTGTGGGTCCATAAGCCCTCTCCTCAACGTGATTCAGTGGGATAAGGTTTATATGTGCTCCACATTGTTTCGCGAGCCCTGCGAGCTTCTTTGCCTGCTCAGGCGTGTCGTTAACGCCGTCAATCATTGCATATTCGAACGATATCCTCCGACCGGTGCGTTCAAAATAGCGCTTGCAGGCCGAAATTAGCTCAGCGACTCCCCTGCCCTTGTTTGCCGGCATGAGTTTTGAGCGCGTCTCGTCGTCCGGCGCGTGGAGAGATATCGATAATGTCAATTGTAGATTAAGTTCTGCCAGTTTGTCAATTTTTTCTGTAAGGCCGCAGGTCGAGAGCGAAATATGCCGCATCCCTATGTTCATCCCAAGCGGGTGATTCACAAGCTTTATGAACTGAATTACGTTGTCATAATTATCCAGCGGCTCGCCAATACCCATCAGAACAATGTTCGAAATTTCGTGTCCTGAGTCAATTTGAGAAAATAGCACCTCGTCGAGCATTTCCGAAGGCTCAAGGTTGCGTACAAGCCCGCCTATCGTTGAGGCGCAGAATGCACAGCCTTGACGGCAGCCTACCTGAGTCGAAATGCATACGGTATTGCCGTGCTTATAGGACATAACAACTGTTTCAACAGCGTTCCCGTCCGCAAGTTCCCAAAGATATTTAATCGTTCCGTCAAGCTCCGATACTTGCTTGCGTATCGGCTGTGGACTTGTAATTAAAAACCTTTCATCCAATGCGGTTCTGAGCTTTTTAGATAGGTCGGACATCTCCTCAAAGGCGCGCACTCCCCGGCTAAGCCATGTAAAAATCTGCTTTGCGCGAAATTTCGGCTCGCCTATTTCACTAAGCGCTGCTTCAATTTCTTCGGGAAGCATGGATTTAATATCAGTTTTCATTATGTTTCCTCAGCTTACAGATAAAAAAACCGTCGGTATGATGTATATGCGGGTATAGGTTCAATCTTCCGCTTTCCGAATTGCCGATTGGCTCTGGAAGGTTGAACCCTTCGGCAGAAAACTCCTTGTGTTCTTTGAGGAAGCGGTCGATAACGCCGCCGTTTTCCGCTTCAAGCACGGTGCAGGTCGAATAAAGCAGCGCTCCGCCCGGTTTAACACAGTTTGACAGCCCGTCCAATATGGCAAGCTGCGTTTCAGGCAACCTTTCGATTTCTTTCAGATCCTTATATCGAATATCAGGTTTTTTCCTTATGACCCCGAGCCCAGAGCACGGAACGTCCGCGATAACTAGGTCAAATGCTCCCATAGAGTCTTCGTCGGGCTTTGCAGCGTCCATGACGCCTGTAGAAATAATACCTATGCCGAGCCTTTCCGCGCCCTCTCTGACGCGAACGAGCTTGTTTTCGTGAATATCGCAAGAAAGAATTTTCCCAGCGTTTTGCATCATAAGCGCTGATGCAAAGCTCTTGCCACCCGGCGCACTGCAAGCGTCAAGTACTGTGTCGCCGTTTTTTGCTCCAGATGCGAGCACGGCAAGGCGTGCGGCGGCATCTTGAACATAAAACAGACCATTTTTGTATTCATCAAGCGAGGTTATATCACCCGTTCCGGAGATTTCCAAGCAGTCGATCAAAAGCTCATGTCGCTTTGATTCAATTCCTTTGCTTTCAAGCGAAGCGCAAAGTTCTGATGACGTAGTTTTAAGTGTATTGACCTGTATTGTCAGCAGCGCAGCTTCATTGTTTGCCTTTAAGAGTCCTTCCGTAAAATCATTCCCGAACTCATCTGCAAGCCTTTTTACGAGGGGCGCGGGCGTTGAGTATTTTATGGAAAGATAAAGAATCAAATCTTTGTCAGGTATTGCCGGCAGCTTGTCCTTATTCTCCGCAATCCTTCGTAATACGGCGTTTACCAGACCGGAAGCTCTTGCGAAACCGAGCTTTTTGCAAAGCTCCACACCTTCGCTGACCGCCGCATGTGTTGGTATTCTGTCCAAGAAAAGTATTTGGTAGACGGAAATGCGCAGTATATCGCGAACCTTCGGCTCGAGCTTCTGCGCTATCGCTACGTATTTATCTATATAAAAGTCGCAGAGCAGCATATTCTGCAAAACTCCGTAGCACAGCCTAGTACACAAAGCACTGTCCTTGGAGTCGAGTCCTGTCGTCTGAATGACGCTGCCTATTAGCGCATCAGAAAACGCCTGATCTCTGCGGCAGCGCTCCAGGACGGTCAGAGCCGCTTCACGTGCCGATTTTGCCATTTTAATCTCCTTGCCTAAAGGTTCATCGGGTGCCCGCGAAGATAATCGGTGGCAGCCATCGTTTTGCTTCCCGGCGCCTGCAAACGCGTAATCAGAAGGGTTTCTCCGTTTCCGCAGGCAACTTCAATGCCCTTTTTGCAGTCCGCAGAAACGACGGTTCCCACGGGCGTTGCAGTTTTATTTGAGGTATATTCCGCACCGAATATCTTGAAGGAAAGCCCTTCAAGCTCAGCCGTCGCGACCGGCCATGGACTCATCCCGCAGATGTGCTTAATTATCTCGCGTGGGGTTTTGTGCCAGTCAATCGGGCTCATTTCCTTTGAAAGAGGCGGTGCAAAAGATGCACTCGATGCGTCCTGCGGTTCTCTGGGCGCACAGCCTTTTTCGATATCTCTTACTGTTTTTATTAGAAGCTCCGCTCCGAGCTCCCTAAGACGCTCGAAAAGCTGCCCCGAGGTCTCGAATTCGCCGATTTCGGTTTCAGCGGTATAAATAACGTCACCGCTGTCAAGCTCACTTGCAAGATACATGGAGCTCACACCAGTTAACGTATCGCCGTTTAATACCGCCCATTGGATAGGCGCGGCTCCGCGATATTTCGGAAGCAGTGAGCCGTGAATATTTATTGTTCCCTTGGGTGGCACTGCCAGAATATCGTCCGGCAGAATCCGCCCGTATGCTACAACCGCAACAAGGTCGGGATTCAACGATTTTAGCATTTCAACTGCGGTTCCATCCCGCATTTTTTCAGGCTGGAACACGGGAATCCCAGCTTTCATGGCAATTTCCTTAACAGGGCTCGCCGTAAGCTTCAATCCCCTGTCCTTCGGCTTATCGGGTTGCGTAAATACGCCAACGACGTTCGCGCCCTCGTCTATGAGACGTTCAAGCGATGCGGCGGCAAAATCAGGCGTACCCATAAATACGATTCGCACTCTAAGTCATCTCCAATGCTATTCTTCACCAAAGTCTTCCGGTTTGAGCATACGCTCCGCGCGTTCAGGAAATAGTATCCCGTTCAGATGGTCAATTTCGTGGCAAAAGCATCTCGCGGTTAGGGCATCGCCCTCGACCTCGAAGAAATTGCCGTTTCTATCCTGTGCGCGCACCTTCGCATGGTTTGGGCGGGTCACGATCCCATATTCCCCCGGGAATGACAGACAGCCTTCCGGCCCCGTCTGCTCACCCTCTTCAAGTATTATTTCTGGGTTTACCAGCTCAATGAAGTATTCTTCTTCCTCTTCGGGCACGTTAGTTTCGATAACAATGACGACCCTGCGGAGAACTCCTACCTGCGGTCCCGCAAGGCCGACTCCGCCGGACGCCGTAAGAGTCTCCTTCATATCATCAAGCAAAATGTGGAGCCTTTCATTGAATTCCGTAACCGGACGGCTGTGCTTTGCTAGCACGCTGTCCTCCTTTGTGACTATGCTGCGAATAGCCATATCCCAATCTCCTACACGATTCTTCGCTGTAACCAGCTTTATTGATTAGCGCCCAAATCTCCGAAAACGGTGACGCCCTTAAATTCTTTGTTAGTGTTGCAGTATATTATTACGTTCGATATAAGCTCTCTGACCGTCTTGTCCTCGCGGCAGGCAATCGTAAGCCTGTATCGGAAGCTGTTATTCACACGAACGACCGAAAGTGGAGCTGGACCCAGAATTCGCACATCGGCCCTGTTTCCGAGTTCCTTGGAAAGAATTCGCTTTGCAGCGCTCAGGCATCGCATAACGACGCTTTCATTCTGCCCTACTGCCGTGATGGCAAAGAGCTCCGAAAAAGGCGGGCACCACTGGAGCCTGCGCATTTCAAGCTCGGAGGCATAGAAACTGTCGTAATCCTGACTTGCAGCTTGCAATATCACCTGATTCTGCGGTGTGAAGGTCTGAATGACGGCTCGACCCGGGGCTTCTCCCCTTCCGGAACGTCCGACAACCTGTGTAATAAGTGAAAAAGTCCGCTCGGAAGACCTGTAATCTCCCGAATAGAGCGACTGATCCGCTAGGAGCACTCCGACAAGCGTGACATTCGGAAAATCGAGACCCTTTGTGACCATCTGAGTTCCAATCAGTACCGGAACATTCTCATCACGGAACCTGTTAAGAAGAATGTCATGCGAGCCGGCGGCCGCGACTGTGTCCGTATCGAGGCGAATGATTTCCGTTTCCGGAAAATGCTCTCTAAGCTCCTCCTCAATTTTCTGTGTACCTGCGCCGACAAAGTTCAGCTTTCCGCCGCAATCGGGGCAGGCGGCGTCGACGTTTTGAGTATAGCCACAATAGTGGCACATCAGACGATTATTTGCACTGTGGTAGGTAAGGCTGACGCTGCAACGCGGACATTTATAGGTATAACCACATTCGGTGCAGCTTATTAGCTTAAACATGCCTCGCCGGTTAAGAAAAAGTATACTCTGTTCCTCGCGCGATATGTTTTCTTGGAGTTCCTTGATAAGAACCGAGCTGAAATTTCCGCCGTTTCCATTCCGGAGTTCCTTTTTCATGTCTACTATCCCGACCTGTGGGAGCGACATCTGATTATACCGCGCAGGTAGCGAGAAGAAACTGTATTTACCAATCTGCGCGTTGTAACGGCTGACAATATCGGGAGTGGCGCTGCCCAGAAGCAGAAACGCATCGCTTCTCGCACAGCGGAATTTCGCGACATCGCGCGCATGATAACGAGGAGTGTTTTCGGATTTATAGCTATCCTCCTGCTCCTCATCTATTATTATAAGTCCCAAATTCTTTACTGGTGCAAAAACCGCACTGCGTGTACCTACAACGACTCTTGCTGTGCCGTTTTTGATACGCTTCCATTCGTCATATCGCTCGCCTGCGGAAAGCGAGCTGTGCATTACAGCAATCTCGTCGCCGAAATATGAGGAAAAGGTTTCCAGCATTTGAGGCGTGAGCGCTATTTCGGGAACAAGAAGTATCGAGGACTTGTCCCGTTTTAGAAGCTCGTCAATCAGTCTTACATAAACAGAGGTCTTTCCGCTTCCAGTCACACCGTAAAGCAAGGCACAGGCCGCGTTTCCTTCGTTAATAAGAGACGAAATGCCGTCATAAGCAGTTTCTTGCTGCGCTGTCAGCTCCGGCAAAGCTTGCTTTATGCCCTGCCTGTATTCGGGCCTGCGGAACACCTCCATCTGTTCGATGGTGATTAGCCCATCCTGTTCGAGCTTTTTTACGGAAGAGCTGCCCGCACCCGTGAGATAACGAATATCGTTCACGGTGGCTCCACCGAAACTAATGAGAAGCTCAAGCACCGCGCTTTGCGAGGGTGCCAAACGTTTTTTTGCTGCGGCGGTTTCGGCGGCATTTTCGGAGGGCACCGCCAAGTAAGCAAAGCTCACTGTTTTGTCCTTGACTCTTCGATTTTCAAGAGAATCAGTTACAATGACGCCCTTATTCGAAAGGCCTTTTACCGCGCTCATGGGGTATTCGTCTCCGAACGCAAGCTCGATATCGCGATATTCACAGTTTTCGCCGTTTGCGTACAAAACGTCTAGAACTCTGCGCTGCTTCTCAGTGCGTCCAGCCTTTTCGTAGGCATCATCTTTCCCCACGCCCTCCGCAATACGGCAGACGGCGCTAAGGTTATACCAGAGCCCAGCGGGCAGCATCGTCTTCACGGCGTCATAAACAGTGCAGAAAAAACGCTCGCGCATCCATAGCGCCAGCTTAATAAGCTCATCCGAAATTACCGGCTTATCGTCCAACAAAGCGAACACGCATTTGAGCTTTTCATAGCCCGACGTTTTCGAAGTGCTAAGGACTATGCCTTCAGTTTTTCTGTTTCCCTTTGAAAACGGAACGAGCACTCGCATACCAGGCATAAGCGAAGCCGCAAGGTCTTCCGGAACGATATAATCATAAGGCTTGTCAATTTGATAGGTGGCGGCGGACACCGCGACTTTCGCAATCGGTTTTTCCACTTAAGTCACCGCCCCCTTCATCGAAAAATGCTCTAGTAGTGCATTCAGATTTTTGGCTTTCTGCTGACCGGCTTAATTTTTCCTGTATAAACTTCGTCGACAGCTGTGGATACGGGCTTCTTCTCAAGATGGATACCGTTGTCTTCGGCAACGCCTGAAATATCTCTCGCCCTGCGGGCAATAAGGTTAACAAGCAGATAACGGCTTCCAACCTTCTGTACGAGATCGGAAAGCGGTGGATATAGCATCATAATGAATTCACCTCAGTTAAATAATTTTGTCTGTTGACCGCCTTGCATTTTTCGGCGGTGATGATTGATTTTATCTCATTGGCCGCTGAATCGGGATCATCGTTTAAAACGATATAATCATAACTCAGTGCCATTGAATACTCATATTTTGCGGTTTTGATTCGCTGCTTGATTTTTTCTTCGCTGTCCGTTCCTCTGATATGCAGCCTTTTCTCGATTTGAGAGAACTCGGAGGGAATAACGAAAATAAGGATTGCCTCCGGGCAAATATTTTTGATCTGCATAGCGCCCTGGACTTCAATATCAAACAGAACGCTCAGTCCCTTGTTTAGATTTTCCTGAACGGGGGCCTTCGGAGTTCCATAGAAATTTTCCACATACTGTGCATGCTCCAAAAGCTCGTCATTATTAATCATTTTTTTGAAACTATCAGAATCGATAAAGAAATAATCAACTCCATCGCGTTCACCCTCACGGGGCTTTCTGGTCGTTGCGGAAACGGAAAAAACTACGCTTTTGTCTTGTTCCATAACCCGTGAAATGACCGTGCTTTTACCGGCGCCGGATGGACCGGACACCACGATCAATTTCCCGCAATCACTCATTTTCCGCTTCACCTCCGACGTCAGTATCGTTTTTACCGCTCATTCTTCCGGCTACAGTTTCCGGCTGTATTGCTGAAAGAATAACATGACCGCTGTCCATGATAACAACGGCTCTTGTTCTTCTACCGTAGGTAGCGTCGATCAGCTGCCCTCTGTCGCGCACGTCAAGAATGATTCTTTTAATCGGCGCTGATTCGGGACTGACAATTGCAATAACGCGCGAGGCCGAGACCATATTTCCGAAGCCGATGTTAATAAGTTTCAAGGCCAAATCCCCCTATTCAATGTTCTGAACCTGTTCTCTAATCTTTTCGATTTCCGATTTCATATCTAAAACAGTTCGTGTAATATCACCGCTGTTGCACTTTGAGCCAATCGTGTTTGTTTCTCGGTTCAGCTCCTGAACAATGAAATCCAGCTTTCTTCCCGACGGGGCGTCGTCCGTTAGCATTCCGCGTATTTGCTCGATATGGCTTCTGAGACGGACTGTTTCCTCGTCTGTCGCAATGTGGTCCGCATATATCGCGGCCTCTGTGAGGATGCGGCTTTCGTCTATCTGCTTAGATTCAAGTATCTCCTGCATTCTTTTAGTCAGTCTCTCGCGGTATTCTTCAACCGACTGAGGAGAGCGCAATTCGATAAACGTAATAAAGCTCTCCAAGGTGTTGAGTCGTGACGAAATATCTTCAAAAAGCTTTTTTCCCTCGCGCTGGCGCATAGTATCGAAATCTGCCAAAGCCCTTTCCAGAACCCGCATGAGTTCCTTCTGCGCTTCGTCCTTTTCCAGCTCTTTTTTGTCCAGAGCCAGAACGTCTGGCAGCTTTGCAATCTGGTAGGCAGTGAGATTGTTATCTAGCCCCAGCTTCTCCCCGATGCTCTCAATCGCCGCCTTGTATCCCGACGCAAGGCCTTCGTTCAATATAACCGCGATACCATCCGCTGAGGCTGCGTCGAATGAAATGAAAACATCGACTTTTCCTCTTGAAACATGGGCCTGAACAGCGGATTTTACTGTTTCCTCGGCATACATGAAGCTTCTCGGAAGCCTTACCGATGTATCAAGGTATCGGTTATTAACGCTTTTCAGTTCCACGGACAGCTTGTAAGTGCCTTCCGAAGACTTCGCTCCGCCGTAACCGGTCATACTTTTAACCATTTTGCGCTATCCTTTCCGCTTTTTAGGGGCATTTCTCTTGCACATAAGCTATTTCATTTTGATATATACGCTGTATTCGCCGATGGCCCCGACCCCCGGATATCCATCCACAATGACCTTAGCCGTTGGCTGAATTACTCCGCTCGCCGAACCTACATCCGTTAGGTCAGCGACTACTCTAATGTTATTTGCTGCAATCTTGGAAAGCACGCTGCTGCTACCGCGCAAGGTCACTTCCACGTTTTCGGTAACAACGGTTATAATTCTTCCCGAGGGTCCGTTAATTGTTGAAATGTTTGTAACATTGAACTTTTTGGTTTCAAGACCAATTACCTGAACTGTGACCTTGACCTCCGTAATACCGGTGACATTTGTCACATCATTATTCAGAACAATCTGATAGGTATCCTCGAATGAAGAGGCAAACGAAGCAAGATCGATTGTGCCTACCGATATTTTATTCAATCCCGCAAGCGATTCGGCGTCTCCAGCTACCGTTATGCTTGACGGTTCGCAGGTGATTTTGACATTCTCGGCGGTCGCTCCCCCGCCATCGACGAGATCGATGGTAAGCGGAACTTCCTTAGTCGAAGTTATTGGAACGGTAACGGCTACGGTTTCATCGCTAAGCGATATACTTGGAGAGTCAATCTCATTACCGTCCTCATCCACGAGTAGATAAGCGGAAGTAAACTGGAGCGTTTTGTCAGCGTTTTCCCTGTTGACTTCGACCCATGCGTACGCGACCTTTTCGATCTCGTTTTTCGGTCCGCTTATAGTTACGGTCTGCGGGTCAAATTTAATTGGCTGTGCAGCATAGCCTTCGGCCACTGTTCCGACAAAGGAGCCTCTAAGCTCAATAGTATTAGAGCTTGTCTTATCAATATTGAACGATATGCTGCCCGGTAATACCGTGACAACATCTATGGAACTTGTGTTGCTTCCAGACGGAAAAGCTATAGAAACAGACTGATTGTACATTCCCTCTGAGCTGAACTTCGAAACATCGACTATCGCTTCTAGAAGAGCCGAAGAAAGCTTGGCAATCTCTCTGCGGGTGGTCTTAATCTTCACGCTCACAGTTTTTGCACTTATATTGGAGATGACCATACCGCTTTTTTCAAGCAGGTTGTCCTCGCCCTTAAAAACCACCTGTACACCATCGTAGGTTCTCTCGATGACGTCACCCTGCGAGGTTGTGACATATACCCAAAGCAGGACAGAAGCCAAAAGAGATATGACGGCCCACAATATTTTACTATCCAGCAATCTGGATTTTGTATTCTTTTTATTCATGCTTCTTCACCTTAAAATAGTCAGAGAGCTTTTTCTTTTTGGAGCCATGCTCTTCTTCTACAATCAACTCATTTCGGAGGATTTTCTCAAAGGTTTCAGGGGCTAAATGGCGCTTGAGCATACCATCAACCGCAATGGAAATAGCACCGGTCTCCTCGGATACAATAGCGACGACGGCATCGGAGTGTTCGCTCATTCCAATTCCGGCTCTGTGGCGCATGCCCAAGTCTCGGCTCAGGTTCTGATTACCGGAAAGAGGAAGCATGCAGGCCGCTGCCGCAATCTTTCCCCCGCTGATTATAACCGCTCCGTCATGAAGCGGAGCCTTGTTATAAAAAATGTTTTTAAGAAGCTCCGCGGTCGTATCCGAGTGAATTATCGTACCGGTATTTATCTGGTTGTCCAGCTTGTTTAAACGCTCAAATACAATGAGCGCGCCTGTCTTGCTCTTGCTCATTGCCTTGCAGGCAATAACCGTCTGTGTTATAGCGGTGTCCATGGCCTGAACGTGGATATCGCCGCGCAGGAGGTTCAGAATACTGCCGCTGCCGACCCTTTCGAGTGCACGCCTGATTTCCGGTTGGAATAGGATGACGAGGGCAAGCAAACCGACTTCGACAGCCTTGCTCAGTAGGAAGTTTATTACCGTGAGGTTTAGCCAATCGGAAGTCCAAAGCACCAGAATGACAATTATTATTCCTTTGGCAATCCTGTTGGAGTTTGTCCTTCTTATGATCCCAATTAGCTTGTATATCAAAAACGCGATAATAAGGATGTCGATTATATCCGGCACCCTTGCGGACAGCAAATAATGCACTGTCCTCAGTATTGAGTCTTTGAACTGTTCCATTGGATATTACCTCTATCTGTAAATAGTTCAAACCTTATCGTAGTCCGCAGTTTAAAGATTATTATATAATATCAGAAATGAAATGGCAAATGTTTATGGCGGTATTTATAGTTTATTCAAAACATTTTTAAGCGTACTCGCGGTATAATCGATTTCCGAAAAGGTATTGAACGGAGAAAAGCTGAATCTAACAGTGCCTTCTTCAATTGTTCCGACTGTTTCGTGCGCAGTTGGTGTGCAGTGAAGCCCCGCCCTTACGCAAATGTCTGCTTTTCCGAGTCTCTCTGCAATTACGTCGCTCGAAAGCCTTTCGCTCATTATTGATAGCACTCCCGATTGTGACTTCATAGTTTCATCAAAGAACAGTTTCAGCCCAGGTATAGTATATATCTTTTCCGCAAAGGCGCGGCAAAGGCTTTTTTCGTGCCTGAAAATCGCGCCCTCAGGTTTCGACATAATAAATTTGACGCCCTGCATAAGTCCGGCAACACCTGCGACATTATGCGTTCCGGCCTCAAGTCTATCCGGCAGGAAATCAGGCATCAGATTTTCTGCACTGTTGCTCCCTGTTCCGCCGAAGATAAGCGGCTTTGATTTGCCGCCGCAAAGCAGAACGCCCGTCCCCTGCGGTCCAAGCAGCCCTTTGTGCCCGGGCATTGCAATAAACTGCGCACCGAGCTTTGAAAAATCAAGAGGCAAAGTTCCCGCCGACTGCGAGGCGTCGATTATTAGCGGAACCTGAAGATCGCGGCAGAGCTCCGCGATTTCGCGTATCGGCAGGATGAAACCGAACGCGTTCGAAACATGGGTACAAACGGCACATTTTGCACCGGGAAGAGCCTGTCTGAACGCTTCCACCGTGGCTTTCTGATCAAAAAGCCGCGACCTTGCAATCAGTACATCAGCATTAAGAGCCTTTAAAGGCCTCGTAACTGAATTATGCTCATAACCCGAAATGACAACCTTGTCATTTTCGGAAACAAGTGAATTTATAGCTATATTCAAGCCGTGCGTGGCATTAAGGGTGAATATCACATTCTCCGGCTCAGATACATTGAAATATGACGCAAGCATTATACGGCAGTTCAAAACGCAATCGGCTGCCATCATTGCCGGTTTGTGGCAGCCCCTCCCGGGACTTGCCATTGTGGTCATAGCATGGCTAACGGCATAAGGAACCTCCCTCGGTTTTTGGAGGCTCGTAGCCGCGCAGTCAAGATAGATCATTACGACACCTCTTGGACGGAACCGTCGTCCAGAACAAGGAAAATCCTTGTCGGTCCGAGTCCTGCTGTATTTAATGTGGCAATTGAACGTGTTAGGTTCTTTTCGGAGACCTTAACACAGTAACTGCAGCCCTGACCCGTCGCGCTTTTCGGTGCTTTCGTAATAATCGCGGTTATGCCTATACGCTCAAGTGCGCGTGATGCTCTTTGCGCATATGTGAGCGATCTGCACATGAGTAAATAATGAAGCATAGAAATTTTCCCTTCCGACGGTAGATTGACCGATAGTCGGTCTGAGATATTCTATGCTCAAAATTTGACATATGTTCAGTTATCTATGAGAATGACAGCGTGCGCGGCAATTCCTTCGCCTGAGCCGGTAAAGCCCAGATACTCCTCGGTCGTCGCCTTTACACTGACGCAACTAGTATCTGTATTGAGGGTAACAGCAATTCTTTCTCGCATCTGAGGAATAAAACCAGCAAGCTTCGGCGACTGAGCTACGACCGTGCAATCAAGGTTATTAATCTTCCAACCGGCATTAAAAAGGCGCTCATAAACCTTTCTTAAAAGCTCAAGGCTATCTGCGCCCTCATATTTCGGGTCTTTGTCCGGAAACATCTGCCCTATATCGCCGAAAGCTGCTGCGCCGAGCATCGCGTCCATAATAGCGTGGAGCAGAACATCTGCATCCGAATGACCGTCCAACCCTCTTTCAAAGGGAATCAAAACTCCGCCGATAATTAGTTTTCTTCCCTCTTTGAGTCTGTGAACATCATAGCCGTGACCTATTCTCATCATATTGTCATTCGCTCCCTTCGCTCCGCCAAAATGCATTCGGCAAACTTTAGGTCGAGCGGTGTCGTTATCTTAATGTTCTCTTCACTGCCATCAGTGACGAAAACCGAAAAGCCCAGCATTTCAACAGCCGAAGCATCGTCAGATACCGATAAGTCTTTCTGTAGCGCACTCGTTAGCGCACCTTTTACAAGCTCAGGTAAAAAGACCTGAGGCGTCTGCGCGCACCAAGCAGATGCCCTGTCCGGTGTTTCGGACGTAAATGAGCCTGAAAGAATTTTTATTGTATCGCGGGCGGGAATACCGGGAACTGCAGCCTTATATTTATAGGCGGCATTAATCGCATCCTCAATTATTTTTGAGGTAACAAGCGGTCTCGCTCCGTCATGAACAGCAATTAGGTCGCATTTTTTTTCTGTTTCGGAAACACCGCTAAGAGCTGACTCCAACCGTGTTGCACCCCCGCAGACAACTTTTGTGACCTTGCTGATATTGAACTTATCGCAAAGCTCCGCGACCTGCATTATTTTTTCCGACTCTGTCACAACAATTATTTCGCTGATGTAATCGCAAGTCTCAAAAGTCATCAAGGAATACGCAAGGACAGGAATGCCGCAGAGCGGCACAAAGAGCTTATCGCTCCCGAAGCGAGTCGATGAACCTCCGGCAACAATTACAGCCGAGCACCTGATTTTTTTTGTAACAAGGGCGGAAAGGTCAAATAGTGGCATATTAACCTCCGACAAGATAATATAGAAACTCGTAATATAAACTGTAAACGGGCGCGTCAGCATGTAGAATTACACAATGCTTACGCTGCCCGCAAACGACGCTCAGGAAACAGCAATATTAATTCTGTGCTCAACTTCCTCATAGGTAATGCTTTCGGATAAAACAATTTCTGAAATCAAAATCTGTTTGGCCGAGTGGAGCATTTTGCGCTCCCCCGTCGAAAGCCCTCTGTCAGTATCTCTGAGCATCAAACCTTTTATCACGGCAGCCACTTCAAGAAGGTCACCGCTTTTAATCTTGAGCATATTTTCACGATACCGCTTATTCCAGTTCTGGGTCATATTAATCTCAATGCCCGAAAAAGCGGCGATTATGCTTTCGGCCTCATGGGGATCCACTATTGGTCTTACCCCGATACTGTCGGTGCAGTCAACCGGTATCATAACAAGCATATCTCCGACGGGAAGTTTAAGAACATAATAGTCTTTTTCCGCGCCGTCAACTTTTCGTTTTACGATGCTGTCTATAATACCCGCGCCATGCATAGGGTGTGCTATCCGGTCACCAACGCGAAACAAGGTCATTCCTCCCATCAAAATAAATTAGAGTATGTACTACTAATATAGATTATACACGAAAATTCGAAATTTAGCAAGAAAGTATAACAAATAATTAAATATAGTTAAATTTCAGTATAAAATTAAAGATATATATATGACAACTTCAAATATCGAGTATATATGGCGATTTTAGGCGAAATTCGGAAGAAACCCCCCGGTTACGAAGCTCGTAACCGGGGGGTTTGTAACTGAGCTTAGGATTTACTTGGTCTCCTCGGCTTCGGGGGCGACACCCGTCGCTTCTCCCTTTTCGGAGACTTCATATACTAAGGCCGCCTCTTCGGGAGCGTTTTCTCCCTGAGCAGCTTCATTTTCAGATTCCGGCTTCTTTACGGGTTCGAGAAGAGCACGGATACTGAGCGAAATCTTCTGCTTATCGGTATCGATCGCCGTCAGCTTAACGTCAACAGTCTGTCCGACGGATAGGACTTCGTCAGGCTTGCCGATACGGCGGTCAGATATTTGCGAAATGTGGATAAGTCCGTCAACACCAGGCATTACTTCGGCAAAAGCGCCGAAAGGCATGAGCTTTACTATCTTTACGCTTACAACGTCTTCGACCTTGTAGGTGTTCATGAACTTTTCCCAGGGGTTGCCGGCGGGATCCTTGTAGCCGAGAGAAATCTTGCGGCTGTCCTTGTCAAAGTTAATGACATATACCTCAACGGTGTCACCCACGTTCATAACGTCAGAGGGCTGTTTGATGCGGCTCCAGCTGAGTTCGGAAACGTGTATCATTCCGTCAATTCCACCGATGTCAACGAATACGCCGTAACCAGTGAGTGACTTTACAGTTCCCTGATAGTGCTTGCCGACTTCGATCTCGCCCCAAACCTTATCGGAACGCTCTCTGCGCTCGTCCTTTGAAACGGCACGGATGCTGCCGACGACACGGCGGCGTCCACGGTTGACTTCGGTAATCTTGAGGCGAACTTTCTTTTTAAGAAGCTCGCTCATATCGGAATCCTTACCAAGCCCTGTCTGTGAAGCGGGAACAAATACGCGGATGCCTTTAACTGTAACGACAACGCCGCCCTTGTTGTCCTCGGTGATGATGCCCTCAAGGATAGTGCCCTTATCAACGGCTTCTTCAAGGATAATCCAAGATTTCGCGGCTTCAAGGCGCTTCTTGGAAAGCATTACGGTGCCTTCAACGTCGTTCACGCGGACAACGCAGGCTTCAATTTTGTCGCCGATTTTGACAAGCTGCTCGATGGGGACATCAGTGTCGTCCGTGAATTCGGAAACAGGAATGTAAGCGGAATGCTTCGTTCCCAGATCAAGGCTGATCTCAGTCGGAGTAATCGCATCGACGACGCCAATAACGGTATCGCCGTTATATATAGTTTTAATAGATTCCTCCAGCATCTGGTCGAAGGTCATTTCCGTTTCGGCAACGGTCTCCTCCACCTTTTCTTCTGCTGTGGTTTCTTCAATTTTCAGTTCATCAGTCATGGTTTGTTTTACCTCCTTAATAATCCACTCGGGAGTAGATGCGCCTGCTGTTATGCCAATGGTCTCGGCTTCGTCAAAAGCGGACAAATCGAGCTCATCCGCAGAAGTTATGAATTGGACATTGTTGCAATGTTCTCTGCATATTTCCGCAAGATGGACGCTGTTCGCACTGTGACGTGCACCGATAACAACCACTGCATCGCAATTTTTAGATAGAGCAGTAGCATCAGATTGCCTAATGGATGTAGCGCTACATATTGTATCAATATTTTCGCTATTTGTACACTCTTTTTTGAGAATTTTTTTGGTCTCTTCCAAATTATTTTGGGTCTGGGTCGTCTGGAACACCACGGTCAGTGGTTTATTTCGGTTCTCTTCCGAAACATGCAGCCAGTTTTCAAACTCTTTCGCATTAGGAAACACTTCCGCATTTTCGCACCAGCCGCAAATTGCAATGACCTCCGGATGCTCCTTCATGCCAATAATTACAGGTATTCTTCCAACCCCGGCCGCGTCGGAAACGATCTTGTGAATTTTAAGCACCTTCGGACAGGTCGCGTCCATTATCACGCAGTTTTTGTCCTTGAGTATCTCGTATTCCTCAGCGCCGACACCGTGTGAGCGTATGATTACGCAGGCTCCCTCAGGGATTTCCCCTGCCAAATGAGCAACTTTAAGTCCCGCTGTACTCAGCTTTTCCACGACGGAATCATTATGTATAAGCTCGCCGAGGCTATAGCAGGGATTTTCACAGTTTTTCAGTGTCTCCTCAGCCAGCTTAACGGAGCGGCTGACGCCGAAACAAAAACCGGCGCTTTCCGATACCAATAGCTTTTTCAAGACCGAAACTCCAAAGCATGTATTTTGTCCATCAGCTCACTTATGAGCGGAGCATAGTTTTTGTCCGTCGGCGTCTGCAGCATATACGGCTCACCGATAACGAGCTTAGACTGCTTAAACGCCTTTTTTCCTTTTGATAAATGAATCGGCAGGACCGGAACCTTCATCTTTGCAGCAATTCGGACCGCGCCGCTTTTCGCCGCTACCAAATCATCTTCCTTGACTCTGGTTCCCTCCGGGAACATCATTATCTTGTCCCCGTTCTTAAGATGCTTCATCGCAGTTCTGATCGAATTTATATCCGTCTCTCCGCGAACTATCGGGAATACTCCCACTGTTTTGAATATACTGCCGACAATCGGAACTTTGAAAAGCTCGGCCTTAGCCATAAAAAAGAGCTGACACTTACGTCCGAAAGCATAGGCGATTAATACCGGATCTAAAATATTTGTGTGGTTAGCGCAGACTATAACAGCCCCCTGCGGGATATTTTCCCTGCCTTTAACAACACAAGGCACAATAAGCCTTGCAAGGGGATATAAAAGCATGTACCAGAAGACGTAAGCAACTTTCATCGCGACATTTTCTCCTCGATAAGGACGCAAATCATCTCGAAGCTCTGCGTCAGTGTATTTCCGGTGGTGTCAAGAATAACTGCTCCCTCTGCCGGTCGGAGAGGCGCCGCAGCGCGCGTGCTGTCGTTCATATCGCGGTAAGTTATATCGCGCAAAACTTCATCATAGGTGGTTTTTGTACCGCGAAGCTGCAGCTCTTCAAATCTACGCAAAGCTCGCTCCTCTGAGGTAGCGGTCAGAAATATTTTTACATCTGCGTCGGGCAAAACAACGGTTCCAATATCTCGACCATCCATAATAACATTGCTGGTTTTTGCAAATTCGCGCTGTTTTTCAAGTAAAAACGAGCGTACGGCGGGCATTGCGGAAACATCCGAGGCGTAAATCGATATTTCGGGAAGACGAATTTCGTTTGTAACGTCCTTGTCGTTTAAAATCATCCTCTGAAGCCCGTTTTCATCGTGACGCATTGCGATTTCGATGCTCGGGAGCATGGAAATAACGCCTGCCTCGTCCTTTGAACCAAGCCCTGCGTTACGGACGGCCACGCCAACGGAGCGGTAAATTGCCCCTGTATCTACATAAAGAAAGCCGAATTTTTCAGCGCACATCTTTGCAATTGTGCTCTTTCCTGCTCCCGAAGGTCCGTCTATCGCAACGGAATAAAACTTACTCATTCTGAAATCCTTTCAATTGGTTTACTCGAGCTCCAGAGACTGCGCCGCAGCATATGCCGTCGACCATGCAATCTGAAGGTTAAATCCTCCTGTGTAGGCATCAACGTCAATGATTTCGCCCGCAAAATACAGACCCTTAACAAGTTTTGAAACCATAGTTTTTGGGTTAATCTCCTTGACGCTCACTCCGCCTGAGGTGATTATGGCCTCATCCACAGGGCGCGGCCCTGAAACGCTTACAGGAAAATCCTTAAACAGCCGCACAAGCGCTCGCCGCTGTTCTTTCGTGATAGAATTCACCTTTGTTTCCTCCGGTATTCCCGAAAGCCTGACGAGCACGGGTATCATTGTGTGTCCAGCGAGGTCTTGAAGGGCATTTGCGAAGTCCCTGTTTGTGTATTTTTTAAAGTCACGCAGTATTCTATCGTCCAGTTGTTGTTCTGATAGTCCCGGCTTGAGGTCAATTGATAGGTGGTATTTATGTTTATCATAATCCCGCATATGTGAGCTTGCCGAAAGCACCAAGGGTCCCGTTACTCCGAAATGCGTGAAAAGCATCTCGCCCAATTCCTCAAAAAACAGCTTGCCCGACTCATCAAATACACGCAAAGTCACGTTTCTTAGTGAAAAGCCCTGCATTTCAACGCAGTAATCATCATCTGAAACAAGAGGCACAAGCGAAGGCTGTGGAGAGACAATCGTGTGTCCTAGGCTCTTTGCTAAAGCGTACCCATCCCCTGTGGAACCTGTTCCCGGATAACTCGCTCCGCCGGCGCAGAGGACTGCCGACCTACAGCTAATTTCCGTATCCTCCGCTACAACGCCCGTGAGAGCCCCGTCGCTTGCTCTTAACGCGGTTACGCGCTTATGCAGCATTCTTACTCCCTTTTCGCGCCCGAAACGCTCCAGTGCGTTTGCAATGTCGTGTGCGCTGTCGCTTAAAGGAAACACGCGATTCCCGCGTTCGGTTTTGAGCGGAACGCCTATGCGCTCAAAAAAAGCCATCGTGTCCGCTGTTCCAAACCTATTAATAGCGCTGAAGAGAAAGCTTCCGTTACAGGGCACATTCTCCAGAAACTGCTTGTTGTCACAGTTGTTGGTAACCCCGCCGCTCCGCCTCCTATAACGGCTACATCAGCCCGTAGTGTTTTCATAAACCTCGTTCTCCGTCCAGACAGTTTCCAGACGCTTAAATGTATCGGACAAAGCATCTTCAGAGCGCAGTCCGATAGAAACTATCAGTGCGTTTATCAGGCTTAAAGGCGCGACAAGGGAATCAAGAAAGGAGACCATATCGCTCTTTGCATACAGTGTAATATCGGAAATTTTGACGAGCGGAGATGATTCGCCGTCCGTCAGGCTGATTGTTGTGGCGCCTGCATCTTTTGCAAAGCGCATCGCTTTTACCGTACGGCTGCAGTAACGCGGATAGCTCATCGCTATAAAAACATCGCCTTTTTTTATGCGAATGACTTGCTCATATACCTCACTTACGGCCGTATCGTGCAAAAGATGCACATTATCACGCAGTAGGTTCAAATAGTAGCCCATGAAGCTCGATAGTGTTGCGGACGAACGCATGCCGACTATATAAACCTGCTCCGCGCCGATTATTGCGTCAACTGCGGCGTTGAAGCTAACCATATCTATTTCATCGATTGTCTTTTGAAGCTTTTCCATATCGGCCGTCAGAACCGCTTTAAGTACGTTTGAGCCATTAATAAGGTCCTTTGCCACCTCAATGCGCTGAACGGAAGTGAGGCGGTTTCTAATTACCTCTTGCAGGGCTTTTCTCATGCCCGGATATCCGTCATAACCCAGTTCGGCAGCGAAACGCACAACGGTCGATTCGCTGACTCCGACAGTTGCGCCGAGCTTACCTGCGGTCATAAAAGCAGCCTTATCATAGTTATCCTGGATATATTTCGAAATGCGTCGCTGCCCCTTTGAGTAGTGGATAGTACTGTTCGCTATAACAGCCAGAACATCTTTTTCCATCAAATCACATCCTCGTCGTTTCGGCTTTATATCACCGCTTAGTATCAATGATACTACATTAATAAAACCAAATGCAAGTGCTGGAGCAATTAAAAATCAATATTCTTGCAAATTTTTATCTGTTTTTGCAATTCCTAAGGTGTTTTCAGTATTTTTCTGCAAGTTCTCTATCTCGCTAAATTCTAAAAGTCTCCACTGTCCCACCGGCAGCTTACCAAGCTTCAGCCCGCCCTCCGCAACACGCTTGAGTCGCAGCACCTTCAAACCGGCCTGCTCACACATTTTTCGAATCTGCCTGTTGCGTCCCTCTGATATTGTGATTGAAATCAGAGCACCGTCTTCTGTTTGGTTCAGAAGTTTAACTTCTGCAGGATGTATTACGTAATCGTCGATAATGAGCGGCAACCGCAGTACCGGCAGCGCTTTTTCAATATCCTCGCCCTGGGTTCTTACCTCATAGGTTTTCTTGATTTCGTGAGACGGGTGCATTAGCCGATGAGCGAGCGCCCCGTCATCGGTCATAATCAGAAGACCTTCTGAATCATAGTCCAGTCTTCCGACGGGGTAGACTCTCGCTCCGACATCGTTTGTGAGCTCAGCAACGGTCTTTCTTCCTCTGTCATCCGACATTGAGGAAAGAAAGCCTCGGGGTTTATTAAGCATTATGTAAGTCCTCTGCCCGTTATCGGGTAGAGGATTGTTATCAATTTCAATTTTGTCCCTTGCATCGTCCGCAAGAGCGCCTATGGAAGCCGTTTGCCCGTTTAAGGATACCCTGCCCTCTTCAATCAGCTTTTCAGCCGCACGGCGTGAGCAGAAGCCGGAGGAAGCTATTATTTTTTGTATTCGCTGTTCCATATTGATTTCCTCCGTAACTTATTTCAAAGAATCAGTCCGCGCCCTCAAATACGAAGCCATATTTGTTAGCAATAAACCACGCGCGCTTGATGCGCCCCCACGCGGAAAGCTTTGCGTTATCTGCAAGCTCCACGCTTTCGGCATAATTGAGCGGGTATTCCGCTATGACAGTTTCGTTTTGCTTAACAAAGGCTCTTCCTGCGCACTCGCCTGCTTTGATGCCTGCGTAAACAAACTTGGGAAGCTCGAGCGAAAAGCTAATGTTGGCGTTTTTCTCCACCAAAATTCTGGAATCCTCCGCAGCAGAAATGCTGACGCTTTCCTTCGCTCCAGAAATAACGGGTAATTCGCAAATCACCCCCATCGGCAGAATCCGTTTATAATCGTAATTCGAAAACGCCCAGTCATAAAGCTGCTTGTGGTCGTTCCAATCGTCGGGGTCGGAGAGCGTTACGCAGATGAGCCGCAGCCCATTCCTTTCGGCACATGAAACGAGACTTCTGCCCGCTGCAATCGTGTACCCCGTCTTAACACCGAGACAGCCCTCGTAGTTCCACAAAAGCTTGTTGTGGTTCATATAGGTCTGCTCTCCGACCGTGTAGGTCTTTGTGGAAACTATTTTGGCAAAAAGCTCACTTTTCATGGCTTCGCAGGTTATTGTCGCGAGATCTTCCGCAGAGGAATAATGTCCGTCCGCATCAAGCCCATGAGGGTTTTTGAAGGATGAATTAGTCAGCCCCATTTCACTTGCCTTTTCGTTCATCATCTCCGCAAAGCCTTCGATACTACCCCCGCAGTGGCAGGCCAGAGCCGTTGCCGCATCGTTGCCCGAAGCGAGGAGCATCCCGTAAAGAAGGTCGCGCACTGTGTATGATTCACCCGATTTTAGGTACATGGACGAACCCTCGACCTTGGCATATTCGGGAAGAATCTTCACCTGCTCGTCGGGATCACAGTTATCAAGAACGACCAGTGCCGTCATGATTTTCGTCGTGCTCGCGATGAGCATTTGAGAGTCTCCATTCTTGCTGTATAGAATCTGTCCAGTATCAGCCTGCATCAAAATAACGGCATTCGCTTTGTTATCCGGCGCGGCATAAGCCCCCAGAGGTATAAATAAGGTCAAAAAAATAATTGCCGTCAGCACACCCGATGTCACTTTTTTCAATTAATAAGCACCACCCCACAATTTATTGGGCAGTGCTTATTATTGACGGGAGGCGGAATTATTATACAGACTTGGGCAGATGTGCCTAGTCCTTCTTGTATTTGTCAATCAATTGCTGGGCCTTGTCGATGATTTCCGGAATGAGTTCAACCAGTCTGTCGACCGTCGTATTGGCAGGAGCTGAAATGTTTAGCATCTTAACAACACCGTCAGAAATTGTGAGGAAGCCAATTGGCTCAATCTTGACACCGGCGCCGTTGCCGCCGCCGAAACCGCCTCTATCCTTATAGGGCATATCGCTTCCGCCGCTGCCGAAACCAAAGGTTACCTTAGAAACCGGTATGAGCGTCGTTCCGTCAGGGGTAATAATGGGAGCGCCGACTATGGTGTTAACGTCCACCATTTCTTTAATCTTGCTTAATGTAACCTCCGTGAGGTCGCCGATAGGATGCCTGTCCATAATGTCATTCCTTTCTTATACGGTCTTCTCTTTTGCGCTTGTGATTAAATTTAAGGTAGTCTGTTCCAAAAGCTAATGCAATATAAAACACTTCCCACACCTGAATCGTCAGAGTTAGCCAGCAGTCGAATACCGGTCTGTCGCTGAGAAAGTCAAAGGATGTGCCGATATCTCGCTCGCCGATGTCGAAAGCGTTTTCAATAAGCGGCATGACTGCGCCCATTGCCGAAGAGGAAAGCCCAAAGCCCATGGCGGTATTAAACGGATCGTCCGTCGCAAAGGTGTAGCGGATGCGCAGATAATCTACATGGAGCTTTCGGCGCAAACGCGCCAAGACCTTCAGAGTCTTTATTAAGTCGAAAAGCTCCTTTCTATCTAAAGGCACTTTTTCTTTCTGTGTATCTCCTTGACGTTGCTTCTTTTTTACTGATTTTTTCTTTGGGGTTCTCCGTTTTTGGTGCGTGAGCTTTCCGGGATAAAGGCGGACGTTAAAAAACCCGAGCCTAATTCCGAATACAAGCTTTCCGCCGCTGTATCCGCAGTCAACCCCAAGAGGTATCAGAAGAAGAACGGTGAGTATCAAAATCACTATGACGAACGCTTTCAAGGCATCACTTCTTTCGGCCTTTTTTATCAGATCTCGATTTTTAGCTGCCGGTTATCATCGAATTTGAGTGATTCAATTACCTGACTGAGCTTTGCGATACCGTCATCACTGCTCATATCGGGAAGTTTTGGCAGCTCCGTCAAAGTTGTTATACCCAAAGTGCGTAAAAATAGTTCGCTCGTTTTATAAATCGAGGGTCTTCCCGCAACGTCCAGCCTCCCGCAGGCCTCGATAAGCCCTCTTTCAAGCAGAATGCCCATTGTATAAGAACTGTCCACACCTCGAACCTGATCAACATAGGCTCTCGTGACCGGCTGGAAATACGCGCATATCGCAAGCACCTCAAGAGCAGGCTGGCTGAGTCTGGGTGGTTTTCTGCGCTCTAGGGCAAAAGTGATGCTTTGCGCATATTCGGGTGCCGAACACAATTGAAGGGCATTGTCCATGCGTACCAGGCGGATACCTCTTTGCTGAAAACTGTATTCGTCGGATAGATCCTTAGCGGCCTTAAGTATTTCTTCTTTATCCGTTCCCAAAACGAGCGCAATACGGTCGGCCGGCACCGGCTCCCCCGATGCAAATAGTATCGCCTCAATTGTCGACTTCAGTTCACGATCGTCCATTCGTTTATTTCTTTCCTAATCGGAGACAAGCTCCGGTATTTCATCGGGGACCTCTCCGCAAAGCGAGACTGTGAGTTCCCCGTTACATTCCGTTAGTTCAAGGCTCCCCATGCTGCACAGCTCCAGTACAGAGATGAAAGTCGCAATGACCTCTGAGCGAGTTTTACTTAAAAGATATAGTTCCCGCAAGGTGTGCGCTCTTCCGCTACGCAGCAGCGTGATAAGTTGCTCGCATTTTTCGCGAACACCGAAGATTATGCGCTTCGGAACAAGTATGTTGTTATGTTCAGGATCTCGGCTTATATCTCCACGCGCGACAATGGACAGCAGCGACATCAAAAGCTCCTGCGGCTCATGACTGTATCTGTATGTTTTGTCCCCGACCGCTTTCAACGGCTCGGGTACTTTGGAAAACATAAGTGTCCCCTGCTCTGCCGCTTTGGCAAGCTCGGGCGTAATTGCCTTGATACTTGTGTAGGCTTCCTTGCATTTTAATTGTTCAAGCGAGGTAATGAGCTCTTCGAGTTCGGAGACTTCCTCGTCCCCTACAAGCAGGGTCTTCGTCTTGAGGTAGACAAGGTACGAGGCCATTTGAACAAATTCGCTGGCGACATCGAGGTCCATCTGCTGCATCTTTGATATGTAGTCAATATACTGCTCGAGGATTACCGATATCTTCAAATCACGTATTTCAATTTTGTTTTTTGAAAGAAGCATCAGAATCAGGTTGAGCGGACCAGAAAAGTCCTGCATCTCGTCCCTGCTTTTGACGATCCCCTCAAGAAAATAGGTGGGATTCTCCATGTTGTTCCTCTCGACGCGGCTATGTGTGCGAACATTATACGACAAAACTAATTTAAAACGCAGGAGCCCCTGTCAAGCGCGCAAAGAAATAGAGCCCATCAAAGACCCAGCTAGCGCCGGTTGTGAGAAAAGACGTAAGTGTGCCTGTCAACACTATCACCATCAGAATTATCATACCGTAGCGTTCATAATACATGAGCTTGTAGTATTTATCATCTGGCAGAAGCGCAAACAGCACTTTTGACCCATCGAGTGGCGGGAGGGGTATTATGTTGAAGACGGCGAGTGCACAACTCAGAAACGCAGTTCGCTGAATCATTTGAAGTATGACAATTCCCGCCTCCCCGGCGTTTATAAGCGGAAAAAAGGTAATGCCGAATATTAAAAGGAAAACAATCGCGAGAAGTATGTTAGAAGCAGGCCCCGCAAGCGCAGTTATCGCCATGCCGGACTTGGGGTTTTTAAAGTTATTCATATTCACGGGCACAGGTTTTGCCCAGCCGAAGCCGGCTATCGCCATCATAGCAAGTCCGAGGATATCAATGTGTTTTATCGGGTTAAGTGTAAGGCGCCCCGCGTCCTTCGCCGTATTGTCCCCAAGCTTGTGTGCAACAAGTCCATGGCAGAGCTCATGGAAAGTAATGCAGATGAGGGCGGGTATTATCGATTCGAGGATTGTGGTCAGCTTGGACCAGTCGAGGCCCGACCAAATCGAACTTAAGTTATTTATAATTATCCCTCCATAAGGGCTGACATTCGTAGTTGAGCTATTATACCAATTTTCTTTGAAAAAAACAAGTGCGGGACAGAACAATCACTCAAACGGCTTTTAGCCCTATGGGAGTGTTCCGCCCCGTCACAGTTCACTTAACGAATTTCATAATCGCGCTTAATAGCTCGGAGTAGCCTGTGCCCTTTTCCGCGGAGAAAAGGATGACGCGGTCTTCCTCCGGAAGCTCGAGCGTTTCGCGTATGACTTTTACGTTCGGTTCCATTTCGCTCGTCTTCAGCTTGTCGCACTTGTTCGCGATAACTATGAATGGACAGCCTGAGGACATAAACCAGTTTGCCATTATCACATCGTCGGCCGTTGGTTTGTGACGAGCGTCAACTATCATTACACCAAGAGTGATAAGTCCTTCACTCGCGAAGAATTCCTCCATCAGCTTGCCCCAGCGTTCTTTCTCCGTCTTCGCCACCTTCGCAAAGCCGTAACCGGGCAGGTCAACGAAATAAGCCTTGCGGTCAATCAGAAAATAGTTGACATGGACGGTTTTTCCGGGAGATGAGCCGACTCGGGCGATGTTTTTCCTGTTCAACAGTCTGTTGATGACTGACGATTTTCCGACGTTCGACTTACCGGCAAAAACAATCGACGGTTGACTGCCGGAAATAAAATCCTTGGGGCTTGCGGCAGACTTGATGAATTCGACGTTGTTTAGATTCATTTAATACGCTCCCATGCGCGTGAGCGCATTAATCATTGTCTCAGGCTCGAGGACAGAACCGGCTTTGAAGTATCGATAAACGGTACTTCGACTTCGCCGGTCACTGTGTTGTTCTGGACAGTAAATTCGATTTTTCGGTTGAGAGCAACGTCGAGCACCTTGTCAACATGATCCGTCACGACAAAATTCAGCGCCGCGCGGACAGTCTGATCAATCTCATCAAGGTCCTTTTCGTTGTCAGCCGGTATAATAACTGTTTTTATGCCCGAACGCATAGCCGCCATCGTTTTTTCACGCAGTCCGCCGATTGGCATGACCCTACCACGCAGGGAAATTTCACCCGTCATCGCGACGTCTCGGCGTACGGGATTTCCTGTCAGCGCGGAAATGACCGCTATGCAGATTGTAATACCTGCCGACGGGCCGTCCTTCGGTATAGCGCCCTCGGGAAAATGGATGTGGATATCCTTCGTTTTATAAAAATCATGCTGGATGCCGAGCACTTCGGTGCGGCTGCGGATATAAGAGACAGCAGCTTTAGCCGATTCCTTCATAACGTCTCCGAGGTTGCCGGTCAATTCGAGATTGCCGGTACCGTCAAGGACTGTGGCTTCAACGTCGAGCACTGTCCCGCCCGCGCTGGTCCACGCAAGACCTCGAACCAGACCGATTTCGTCAGCCGGCGCGAGGACATCGGGTTTGAATTTGGCTGGGCCGAGAAGGTTTTCAAGCATCCCTGCTGTTAGCCTTAGGGATTTGCATTCTCCTGCGGCTATCTTTCTTGCCGTTTTACGGCAGACGGACGCAAGTTCGCGCTCAAGATTACGGACGCCGGATTCCCTTGTATAAAGGGTTATCAGTTCCCTGATTGCATCGTCGCTCAATTTGAGCTGATTTGCCGAAAGCCCGTGCTTTTTACGCTGCTTCGGAACAAGGTGCTGCTTTGCAATCTCCAGCTTTTCTTCGTCCGTATAGCTCGAAAGCTCGATTACTTCCATTCTGTCAAGAAGTGCTCTCGGTATAGATTCGGTGGTGTTCGCCGTCGTTATAAACAGGGTGCTCGAAAGATCAAACGGAATTTCGACAAAGTGATCGCGGAAAGTATGGTTCTGCGCAAAGTCGAGCGCCTCCAAAAGCGCCGCGGCGGGGTCGCCGCGATAATCGCTCGAAAGCTTATCAATCTCATCAAGAAGCATGAGCGGATTTGAGCTCTTTGCCTGTTCAAGTCCCGCGATTATTCTTCCGGGCATCGCGCCGACATAAGTCTTGCGGTGTCCGCGAATTTCGGCTTCATCGTGTACTCCGCCCAGCGATATACGCGCAAATTTGCGGTTGGTCGCTCTTGCGATGCTCATAGCAATGCTCGTTTTTCCGGTTCCTGGAGGCCCTACAAAACACAAAACAGAGCCCTTGAGATCCGGCGCAAGCTGCTTCACGGCAAGGTTTTCAATTATACGATCCTTGACTTTTTCTAATCCGAAATGATCATCGTCCAGTATCTTGCGCGCCTTAACGATATCGACAGTTTCCCTTGTACTTTTGTTCCACGGAAGCTCAAGACAGATATCGAGATAATTTCTAATAACCACGCTTTCGGAAGAGCCCATCGGCTGCTTTGAAAGGCGCGCGACCTCTCTCATGAGCTTTTCGGTTATATCGTCAGATAGATTCAAAGAATAGATTTTATTGCGGTATTCCTGCAGATCCTCATAGGCTTCGTCATATTCGCCGAGCTCAGCCTGTATGACCTTCATCTGCTCGCGAAGAAAAAAGTCCTTCTGCGATTTCGACATCTGCTCATGCGTGCGCTCGCTCAAATCCTGCTCAATAGACAAAACCGCAATCTCACGAGCTAGGAAACGGTTCAAAAGCGAAACTCTGTGGAGAGGATGAACTTCCTCCAAAAGGGCCTGCTTTTTCTCCGGCTTCATATAAATATTTTGGGCGATGAAATCGGCGACATAGCCGGGTTTGTCGGAATCGGCAATTTTAGTTAGAATCTCGGGCTGCAACGCGCCGAAAAGGTGCGCGTACTCGTCGAAAAGACTCAGGCACTGCCTTATAACGGCCTCGGCCTTTGCAGAAGAATATTTTGCGTCGCTGTCCTCAACGATCTCAACATCGGCGCAATAGAATTCTTCCTTCTCTTCGAAACGAAGCATTCTTGCCCTCTTGAAGCCTTCGACAAGGACACGGACTCCGTCCGTTCCGGGAATTCGGAGCAACTGCTTTACGCGGCAGATTGTACCTATCGCGTAAAGGTCACTTTCATTGGGCACATCTTTGGAAATATCTCGCTGAGCAACAACGAATATCATGCGGTCTGCTTCCAGCGCGGAATTGAGCGCCGCAACAGACTTCGAACGGATAACGTCGAAGTTTATCAGCATTCCGGGGAAAACCGAGAGTCCTCGCATAGGCAGCAAAGGATATCCTTTGTCGTGAGTGAAATCATTATTTTCTTTCATGGTTTCCTCCTTTCGAGGGACTGAAAAAGCCGCAATATTGCGGCTTTTTCACTAAATGTGTCGATAAATTTCAGGTCTGTGACGAAGCCTTTTTCCGGATTACCATGGGCGAAAGACCGTTTTTAACGCAGTCCGCCGTGACGACGACCTTGCTGATTGTCGGGTCGGAAGGTACGTCGTACATAATCTCCGTCATAAGGTTTTCCATGACGCTGCGAAGCCCGCGTGCGCCGATCTCCATCTTGAGCGCCTTGTCGGCTATGGCTTCCAGTGCATCTTCCTCGAACACGAGCTCAACATCGTCGTAGTTTAAAAGGGCCATGTACTGACGGGTCAGAGCGTTCTTCGGTTCTCTGAGGATGCGGATGAGATCCTCGCGCTTGAGCGAATTTAGCGGAACGATGACGGGAAGACGTCCTATAAGCTCGGGAATTATACCGAACTTCAAAAGGTCGTGCGACTGAACGTCCTGCATGATTGCGCCAGTATCGCGCTCCGTCTTGCTCTTAATCTCAGCTCCAAAGCCTATGCTTTTTCTGTCAAGCCTGTTTTCTATGAACTTTTCAATACCGTCAAAAGCGCCGCCGCAAATGAACAGTATCTTGGTTGTATCGACTTTGATGAACTCCTGATGAGGATGCTTTCTTCCGCCTTGCGGAGGAACATTTGCAATCGTGCCCTCGAGTATTTTGAGAAGCGCCTGCTGGACTCCCTCTCCCGATACGTCGCGGGTAATGGAAGTATTTTCGCTCTTACGCGAAATTTTATCCATCTCGTCGATGTAGATTATTCCGTGCTCGGCCTTTTCAACATCGAAATCGGCGGCCTGTAAAAGTCTGAGCAGGATATTCTCGACATCCTCACCCACATAGCCCGCTTCGGTCAGTGTCGTTGCATCAGCAATCGCGAACGGAACATCAAGGACTCTGGCAAGCGTTTGTGCAAAAAGTGTTTTGCCGCTGCCGGTGGGTCCTATCAATAATATGTTGCTCTTTTGGAGATCAACGTCGCCGTTATCTCCGTAAAGAACTCTTTTGTAATGGTTATACACAGCCACTGCCAGTGCGACCTTCGCCCTGTCCTGTCCGATGATATAATCGTCCAACACTTTTTTGATGTCTGCGGGACGTGGAAGACTAGAGCCTTTCAGTCCAAAGCTGTTTATCGCGCCCTGACTTGAGGACAGCGTGCCGTTTTTGGCGCTGTACCCCTCATCTATTATGCTCATGCACAGGCGTACGCACTCGTCGCAGATATAGGAGCCGTTGCCTGCAATCATTCTCTCGACAAGGGACTGTGGCTTCCCGCAGAAACTGCAGCGTATATTCTTGCTATCTTCAAATTTAGACATATATACCCCGTTTAATAAAAATGCTTATGGAAATACTCAGCGATTGTAAAGAATCTTGTCTATCAGTCCGTATTCCTTCGCTTCTTCCGCAGTCATAAAGTTGTCACGCTCGGTGTCCGCCGTTACCACTTCGATTGGCTTTCCGGTCTTATCTGCAAGAATCTGATTCATTCGCTTCTTTATGGTTTCCAGACGTTTAAGATGGATAGCCATATCGGTGATCTGTCCCTGAGTACCTGCCGAAGGCTGATGAATCATGATTTCGGCATTGGGCAGGGCGAATCTCTTGCCCTTCGTACCGGCGGCTAGCAGGAACGCTCCCATCGAAGCGCCCAGACCTATGCAAATCGTTGAAACATCGCACTTAATATACTGCATCGTGTCGTAAATCGCCATACCGGAGGTGATGCTTCCGCCGGGGCTGTTGATATAGAACTGTATATCCTTATCGGGATCCTGTGCCTCAAGGAAAAGGAACTGGGCAACGATAAGGCTTGCAGTTGTGTCGTTTACTTCTTCGGAGAGCATAACGATACGGTCGTTGAGAAGTCTTGAAAAAATATCATAGGAACGTTCTCCGCGAGAGGTCTGCTCAATAACATATGGTACTAAACTCATGATGATTCTCCTTTCGTGATAAAACAAGCTAAAAGAAGATACCCATTATGATTGGTAAATATTCCTACGCCCTGCGAAGGAAGCTCTTCCCTTCCCGACTCTGCTGAAAAATAATGCTATTATTCGGCAACGTCTTCAGTCTGGGTCTCTGCTTTTTTGGATGCCTTTTTAGCGGGGGCCTTCTTTGCCGGTTTTTCTGCTTTAACTTCTTCCGTAACTGGAGCTGTCGGAATAGCGCTCTGCATGATTAAGTCGTTTGCTTTTTTCTTCTTCATGTCGTCAAGCATCGAATCAGCCGGGATAGCCTGCTTAATCTGCTCGGGTGTTACGCCGTATGCTTTCGCAATGTCTTCAACAGCTTTTTCGATATCTTCATCAGTCACTTCGATGTTTTCTGCCTTAGCTACTGCAGCGAGCAGAAGGTCTGTCTTGACCTGCGCTTCAGCCTGAGGACGGATCATGCTCTGGAACGATGCCGGATCCATGCCGGACATGCGGAGATACTCTTCGAGATGCATGCCGCGTGCCATAAGGTTGCGGTCATATTCGTTCGCCATGACTCCCATACGCTCTTCGATCATTGCATCCGGGACCTCAACGCTCATATTTTCAACGGCCTTCTCAAGCACGTTGTACCCGAAGTCATCTTCAACAGCCCGTCTGCGCTTTGATACAAGCTGCTCCATAATTGCGGTTCTGTAGTCCTCGAGCTTATCGAACTCCGAAACGTCCTTAGCAAATTCGTCGTCGACTTCGGGCATTTCCATCTTGTTGACTTCATGGACTTTGACTTTAAATACAACTGCTTTACCCGCAAGACCTTCGTGATAGTTCTCGGGGAAGGTGATATTAATTTCTTTTTCGTCGCCGGCCTTCATGCCCACTACCTGCTCCTCAAAGCCGGGAACAAATGAATTGGAGCCGAGCTCAAGATTCGTACCCTCTGCCTTACCGCCTTCGAATCTCTCGCCATCAAGGTAACCGTCGTAGTCGATAACTGCTGTATCGCCAAGCTCTGCTGCGCGCTCAACAGTGATCTGGCGTGCGTTGCGCTTCCGGATCTCTTCAATATAAGCGTCAACATCGGCGTCTGTCATGTTGATTTCTTCACAAGGCGCCTCGATGCCCTTATACTGGCCGAGAGTCACTTCCGGATAAAGGCCAGCTTCAAATTCTACTGTAAGAATCTTCTCGTCGCTGACATCGTAGTTCAAAATTCCGGGACGTCCGACAGTTTCAAGTTTTTCTTCCTTAACGGCATATTCGAAAGCCTTGGAAGAAATTTCGTCTACAGCGTCATCATAGAAAACGTTTGCGCCGTACATACCCTCGATTACCATTCTGGGCGCCTTGCCATGACGGAAACCGGGTACGTTCACTTTCTTTTTATTCTTAAGATAAGCGCTATGAACCGCTTCCTCAAATTCGTCCTTGTCTACTTCAACCGTAAAGCTGACGGTGTTCTTTTCTTTTTTTTCTACGTTCTTGACGATCATTGGGTTTTTTCCTCCTACAGTTTACACCGGAATAATTCCGATATTGTCAAATTCCATAAGCAGTATTGTAACAGATTAGATAAATAAATGCAAATACTTTTTGTGAACATTTCCTCATTCCAGAACGCGGATTGGGCTGAAATTCAGGTAATCCGCGGACACGAGCCTGTGCTCGATGCCCCTGTACTTGCCTTCAAATACATTATGAAGGCCTTTACCGTGGATATGTCCCGCGCAGCACATTAAAACACCGTACTTATCAAAAAGGTCAAGTATCTCGCTGCAGACATAGGCACCGTATTTCGGCGGATAATGCAGGAACACATATTTAGACCTGTCCCCTGCCGCTTTCAGCGAAACTTCAAGCCTCATCAGCTCACGATCCATAATCTTTTTATCATGGACTGAACCCGTTTCCTCTTCAAAGAACCAGCCGCGCGTTCCGCAGATTGCAGCATCTCCATAAAAGAAACAGTTGTTATTTAGGATCTCTATTGTGGTAATACCGTTATCCTCAAAAAAGTTCTTGGCCTTCGTGGAGGTCGACCACCAGTAATCATGGTTGCCCTTGAGTATTATCTTTCTGCCCGGCAGACGGTTTATAAACAGGAAATCTTCCCGCGCCTCACGCAGGTCCATGCCCCAGCTAAGGTCGCCGCAGATGACGGTCACATCATCATCAGAAAGTGCGGAAAACGAGCTTTTGAGCTTTTCCGCATGGTTTTCCCATTTGGGGCCGAAAATATCCATCGGCTTATTCGTACCCAGTGAAAGGTGAAGATCGCCTATTGCATAAAGTGCCATTTGGTTCTCCCGAAATTAAACATTAGATAAAGCCGTGCGTCAGTCCGCGCGCTTGATGTCATAGGCACTTCTCAGTTCGCCATCATCCGACGACGGAGTTATAACAACCTTATCGCCAACGGAAAGGACAGCCGAGAGCTTATTTTCCGCGACTGATATAATATAGTAGTAGCTGTCACCCTCAAGTTTAATGAACACGCTTGTGTTCCCGTCTATAACAGCCGTGCGTATATCCGAAATCGTGCCGTTAACTGCCGTGCCTGTAATTTCACTTTCCGAGGCGAGATTGCTGCCCGCCAGCATATTCATATAGTTTTTCTCACATTCCGCGACCGTTGTTCCGGACGCAACGAGCTGATACTGCTGGACATTGACCATCGCGTACATTTTGACAAGACCGCCGGTGTCCTTTAAAGCCATGAAATAGGTTGGCTGGTTGGCAATGTTCAAGAGCAGCGGGAAGGTCGCGCGGTAATCCATATACTGCACTATGCCCTCGGCGCTTGACATTGCGGCATACTCCTGAGCGCCCGCGCAGGCGTAATACTTTGTTTCCTTTGTTCTCTGATTCGTTAGGATAAAACCGATATTGGAGTTATCGGATACGACGCTCGTGACGCCGGTATACATGTAGACACAGCCGTCTTTAGCAATGTAATTGTAACCATTAGTTGATACGGTCACGCCTTTTTGCCCGATGAAGGAGTTAAACCAGCCGTTCTGATACGTACCGAAATAGTTGTACTGCTTAATTATAAGCGAAGCTGTATAAACCCTGTCCACCCACTCCGGCACTTCGCCGGCGGAATAATAGGCGCAGTCGCCGGTTATTGCGTTCATAAGAACCGCGCCTTCAACGTCTGTTCCGCCGAAAAGTCCGATTTTTTTGATGATTCTCGGGCAGACCCAATAAGGTGTGCCGGAGTCGTCAACTTCAAAATTCGGCGAGTCAAAAATGTAGGTCGGGTAATTTAAACGCAGATGGCGATCAACGTTGCGGAAGAAATACTCGCCGGTCGAGTATTTCATGCCTTCGTTCAGCCTGACCGCCTGAACCTCCTGCGTCACCATATTAATCATGATATAGGCAGGCAGACCTTCGGATTGATTGGAGAGCCACTTGAAAAAATCGCTATAGTAAAGCGGCGTAACTCTAACCGGAGTTCCATTATAATTGATTTGCGTATAATCGTCATCCACTTCGAACTGTGAAACCATATCGGAAAGCTCACCCATCTTTTTATCGCCGAGCTTCATGGCGCTTGCCTCGTCGAGCATGGGTATCTCGCTGTAGGAAATCTGATCGACCTCTTTAGCAAAATCGCCTGTTTCAACTGTTAGCAGATTGCGATATGCGTGAGCACGGAATATCGGAGCCGAGATGAGGTTTCCGACAACAAAAATTGCGGCAAGTATTATGCAGACGGTAACAGGAATAGTGCAGTGCGTCTTGACGCTCTGCCAGAGCTCTCTTCCGCTCTCAGCCCTGAACAGTCCCTGTGTCAGAATTGAGAGGAAGCAATAGACAGCGGATAAAAGCAACACAAATGTGTAGAAGGCCGGATCCTTCAGATTGATTGCCGGCAACTCTACATAGAAATATATCAGCCCGAAAATCAAGGTTATAAGAAGATTCGACACGGTTCTTTTGCCTTTTCCCTGTACTTTGTCTTTGTCCATATGTGACCTCCGATAATATGTCATTATTTTTTGTAACTCATCATTTGGTTATTTATGTTACTAGTATACCTCATAATGCACTAATATTCAATTGCAACATTTCTTTGCTCCGCAGGCCTTCAAAATCCCTGCTCCGAACGAGTCAGCAGAAAAAGAAAACACCGCAGGATTTTTATTCTCCTACGGTTTCTATTTCTTTATGTTTAAGTATTCTCTCCCCAAAGTTAAAAGCAAACAGTCCAAGAAGTATTATGCCGCCGCCGATAAGAGTTGCTGAATCAGGCTTTTCTCCCGCCAGAAGATAGCCCATGAGGCTTGCGAGGAAAGGAGTCACAAACATATAATTACTCACGGACGCGGCATTTTTCGCTTTCTTGAACGCCTGTGACCACGCGGCATAGGCTACCGCACTTGTGAAAACACCAAGCACCGCAACGTACACGAATGCAATCGGCGGAGCGGTCTGCACTTGCTTAATGGTTGTAGGCAAGAAGATTGCGAGCATAATTGTCCCTGAAAATATTCCGAATGTTGAAGCCTGAAGCCCTGAATATTTCTTTGTTATTTTACGCTGGAGCAGGTTATAGACGCTTAGAAGCATTGCTGCTCCAAAGAGCCATAAAAGCCCCGGATTAAACGTAAACACGCCTTCCATGAGCGTCAGTACGATTACGCCTGAAAACTCGACGGCAATTGCCGCCCATTTTATAACGTTCAACTTTTCTTTATAGATAAAGCGCGAGAGAAGCGAGGTAATAACCGGCACCGTCGCAAGCATCACACTGCTGGTTGACGACGAAACAGTCTCGCAGCCTTTGTTGAAGGCTATCATGTATAGGAAGAATCCGACAAATCCGGCGATTACGAACCATTTTATATCAGCCTTTTTCGGAACCTTCATTTTTGTAACAATGGCAAATACTATAAGCGCGCAGGAAGCTATTAGGTATCTAAAAAAGCCCAGCGAGAACGCACTGAAATAATGTAGTGAGAGCCTTGTCAAAACATTTGCCAGTGACCAGAATATAATTGTTATTATTGCGTATGTATGGAAGCTGTCTTTGATTTTCATCTTTGTATCGCACCGTTTTCATGTTATCGTTTTAATACTACTACTTATAACATAAAGCTATGTTATAAAAAAGAGTAAATATAGATAATTAATGACCTATTCCTACAGCTACACTCGAACATAAAAGACAAAATAAGTTAATTAGCTATTCCCTATTCCCGAATAAACACAAAAAACCTTGCAGTCAAAAAAACTGCAAGGTTTTTCTGGCGGATTATTTCATCCGCCCCCGACCGGTGGAAAAATCGCCAGAACGTCCCCATCCTTTACGGAAGAATCCGGTTTGGAGTGAAAACCATTTATCAAAAGGATTGCCACTTCCTCTCGTGGTATGTCAAAATAGTCCAAAATTTCGCCCGCAACTGTAAAACCCTCCGGCTTAAGCAACGATATTTTCTCTCTGCCCTCGCGAAGCGTTGCAAACAAGCGTACCTCTATCATAAAACGTCACCTACAAATCAGCATTTTTTCGGAAATGAAAGATATTTAATTTTAAGCAGAGGAAATGTCAAAGACATATCCTCTGCTTTTGAATATCTGTTTTCAGGCGTATTAATTATTGGGGAGATTTATTCGAGTCCCAGCCTGACTAGCGTAGCCTGTGTCGGAAAAGCGTTTTCCCAGCCTCGTGCGTTATAGTATTCCGGCAGGGTGACGGCTATATGGCTGATTTCGCCCTTGGAGGGACCATTTGATATCGGCTCTTCCGTGAGGCGCTTCGGCAGGCAGTCATCCTCAGGCTTCATTCCCGCCTCTTTATTGAACAATCTTTCAATGTTATATATTCTCTCTCCGACGAGCAGGAGCTCCTCCGGAGTATAATTTGTGCCCGTTGCCGCGTTCAGAATAGCTGCATAGTCCGGCGCTCCCATAGCGAAGGAGGTGAACAGGCAAAGACCCATAGAATCTATAACTGCGGTAAGATCCTGGAAAATTTTGCACCAGACAGCTTTGCCATCCGTGCTTGTTCTGGTTAATTGTTCAGGAAGCCCAAGAAGTTCGGGAGAAATCAGATATCCCCTGACGTGGCAGCCGCCGCGGTTACTGGTCGCATAAGTTATGCCGATTCCCTGAATTCCTCTTGCGTCATATGCGGGCATTTCCTGTTTCTTGACGCTCATGGAAAACTCGGGATGTCCATAGTGCTCGCAAAGACGGTATGACCCGTCGGCCATTAGCTTGGCAAGAGGTATCTTTGCCTCACCCATGCGCTTGGTCCACTCAACGATGGCTTCCGCATTTCCCCAAACCAACGGAACACCCTCGCATTCTTCTTCCTTGATGTAGTTTTTCTGATAGAGCTCCATTGCCGCTGCTATAGTGCAAGGCGTACTGATAGCATCTAGTCCGTATTCGTTGCAGAACATATTGGCTTTGTTAATCGCGTTTAGGTCGCTGACGCCGCAGTCGGCACCGAATGCCCATAGCGGCTCGTATTCGGGACCGCCGACTATCTTTCCGTCGATGTTTACAACGCGTCCGCAGGCGATTGCACATCTGTGGCAGGCAGAATTCTTGACCAGATACTTTGCATTCTGCGTTTCGCCGGAAATGTCATCCGCCTTATCAAAATAGGACTCCTGCCAGTTCCTTGTTGGGAAAGAGCCGGTGTTGTTGACGATATTAACGAGTACCGCCGTGCCAAAGGTCGGCAGACCGGAGTTTGTTACACCGTTTTCCTTAAGTTTTCTGAAGCATTCTTTGGATGCAGTGAGAAGTGCCTCGTCATCCGCCGCTTCGGCAACAATTTTACTGGCTGTAACAGTAATGGCTTTCAGATTCTTCGATCCCATTACCGCACCGACACCGCTACGTCCGGCAGCCCTGTCCTTGTCGTTTATTATAGCGGCGAGCAGCGACACATGCTCTCCAGACGGTCCAATGTTCAGAACGGAGCAGTTCGTATGAGCTTCTTTCAATGTGTCGGTAAGTTCATCGCTGAGCATACCGACGTATTTCTCTGCGCTGCAAAGCTCAATTTTTTCATCTTCGACGTTAATATATGTAGGCTTAGAGGCTTTACCTTCAACAATGATGGCTTCCCAGCCGGCATACTTCAGCTTAGCGCCCCAGATGCCGCCAGAATTTGAGGAGGCGATCATTCCTGTAAGCGGAGATTTTGTAACGACCATATATCGGCCGGAGGAGGGGGACTTGGTTCCTGTTACGGCGCCGGTAATAAAAATCAATTTGTTGTCGGGTGATAACGGGTCAACTTTAGCTATCCCTTCGTCGTAAAGGATCTTTGTTCCGAGACCTCTTCCCCCAATGAATTTTTTGGCAAGCTCAACATTTAGCTCTTCAATTTTTATTTCTCCGGTAGTAAGGTTGATTCGCGCAATTTTTCGATTATAAGCTGTTTTCATTCATTTTTACCTCCCTATTTGGTTGTGTTGAGTGTTAGTTGACCTTGATTTGAAGCAGCGCTGACATTGCATAACCATTCAAAGCAAGGGGGGCATTGAATATTAGGTCATTGCCTGATAGTTTGATAAATGTACTATCATTTAGTAATAGTATACTAATAATTTCGATTATTGTCAACCTATACTGTTAATTGTGCCTTTTATACATATCGATGCAATAATAATTATATAATTACACAGATATATTACTATGTACCGTGGTGAAAAATGACTAAAGTGTGATGAATATGTAAGATTATTATCAGTTTTTCTTGGCGGCGTCTGATCTCCGCCATGCACAATATATGCATTGCGGCTTTTTTTGTATTAGCAGGAAAAAACAGCCTCGAATTGTTTCCAATTCAAGGCTGACTTTGGCGGAGAAGGAGGGATTCGAACCCTCGAAACGCTTTTGACGTTTACACGATTTCCAATCGTGCGCCCTCGACCAAGCTAGGCGACTTCTCCACGGTTTGTTCAATAAAGATATTTAGTTTGCCGAACACAGCTTGTTTATTATAAAGGAGTTCATTCGTGTTGTCAAGTATCAGTATTGGTTTTCAAGGTATAAAGAATCATGAATTTCAGCTATTTATTTCTTGTATTTTATACTAAAATTATTGTTTTCTGTGTATTGAACTTGGATAAACAGGTGATGTATAATGAGAAATATGCATTGTTTTGATATAGACTCAAAAACAGTGCAATAACCGAGCTTTTTGAGTAATAACCTGAAGCATTCGGTTTACTAAATAAACATATGGATACAAAGGTGAATAAAGTGGAGCATATTTTTGTAATTAATCCCGCTGCGGGAGCTTCCGACTCAACAAAGCTAATTGAGGAAGCAATAGCTAAATCAAAGCATGCTGCTAGCTGTCATATCTACTGTACTAAAGGCCCCGGCGATGCCACAGATTTTGTTGCAAGAAAATGCTCGCAGAATGCGGGCCAGCTAAGGTTCTATGCCTGCGGCGGCGACGGTACCCTCAATGAGGTAATAAACGGCGCAGTCGACTTTCCCGACGCCAGCGTTGGCGTATATCCCTGCGGAAGCGGAAACGACTTCGTTAAATACTACGGCGGCGCGGAAGGCTTTCTGAACCTCGACGACCTTATCGAGGGCGACGAGCACCAGATCGATCTCATTCTCGCAAACGGCAAGTACTGCATCAACGTCTTTGATTTCGGCTTTGATACGGCAGTTCTGCAGAACATGGCAAATGTCAAATCAAAAAAGCTGTTGACCGGAAAAGCGCCTTACATATACGGCGTACTGAAGGCCCTTTTTTCATCTATGAAAACCCAATGCAAGGTGACGGTCGATGGAGAAGTTATCTGCAACGACTACGCACTGCTCTGCACTATAGCAAATGGAAAATATGTCGGCAGTTCCTTTAAGTGCGCTCCGCGTTCGGAAAACGACGACGGGCTTTTGGAAGTCTGTTTAGTGAAGCCCTTTTCAAGGCTCACGTTTTTCCGTCTAATAAAGTACTATACCAAAGGCGAGCATCTGGATAACCCATTGTTTAAGGATTATATTATATATCGCCGCGCCAGAAAGATTGACATTCAGGGCGGCCGTGACTTTATCTATGCGCTCGACGGGGAGCTCGTCGAGCAGCCCTGTGTGAGCGTTGAAGCCGTTGAAAAAGCAATAAGTTTTATCGTTCCTCGTAGCATAGGTGTTGCTAACAAGGGCGCTGTATCTGCCATGAAATAAGAAACGGAGTTTCCTGATGACGCAAGAAATGTACCAGTATATTGGGGTGTTTTTTATATATGCGTTTATAGGCTGGTGCGTCGAAGTGATTTTTCATGCGGTATCTGAAGGAAAGTTTTTAAACCGCGGATTTCTGAACGGTCCCATCTGCCCTATATACGGTTTTGGCGTACTAACCGTCGCTTTATGCCTCTCCCCTGTAAAGGAAAACGCCCTGCTTTTATTCTTCGGTTCTGTCATACTTAGCTCAACGCTTGAATTTATCACAGGCTTTGTACTTGAAAGATTCTTTAACGACAAGTGGTGGGATTATTCGAATCAGCCGCTTAACATCTGTGGCTACGTCTGCTTGAAGTTCTCACTGGCTTGGGGACTCGCCTGTCTTCTGGTGGTCAACGTTATCTATCCTCTGACGACAAAGCTCATCTTTTTAATTCCTCAAGCCTTTGGCGTTGTTCTCCTCGGTATATTCACACTGCTTATACTTTCTGATATTTCTGTTACCATTATTGAAACACTGAAGCTTAGAAGGCAACTAGTTTTTCTGGATAACACCGAAAAAAGTATTCGCAGAGTCTCCGATAGTATTGGAGAAGCTCTTGCGAACAGAACTCTTAATGTAGTAGAAGCTTTGGGAGAAGGTAAAGAGGCTCTTGGGCAAAAAACTGCAAAAGTCAAGCTTGGTCTGAGCATCTTCCAGGCGAGAATTCTGAGGGCTTACCCTCGTTTGAGGCGCGGCAGATATAAGGACAGTATCATAAGACTGCGTCTGCGCTTAAGGAGTGAGCATGAAAAGCTACACAGGCATCGGACCTTTTGGGGCGATTCTCATGACATCTTATCGGACCTCCCCATCGCTCTTTACCGAAGCACCTTTGAAACAGTTATCGATGTTCTGGAAGCAAGAGACGAATATACCGCGGGTCATTCAAGACGGGTTGCGATTCTGACAAAGCGGTTTTGCAAATTCCTTTGTGTTCCTCCTCTGGAGACAGAGCTCCTTGAGCTATCTGCTTCGCTTCACGATCTGGGCAAGGTCGGCATTCCTGATGCAACCCTAAACAAATCAGGAAAACTAAATGACAACGAGTGGTTCGAGATGCGTCGCCATCCGGATATCGGCGCGGACATAATACTCAAATCCGGCACAAAGCTGGAGCGAGTCGCCGATATCGTGCGTCATCACCACGAGCATTGGGACGGCAGCGGTTACCCCTCCGGACTCAAGGGTGGTGAAACACCAAAAGGCTCACAGGTAATTGCAGTCTGCGATGCGGTTGACTCCATGATGATTGAGCGCGTCTACAGGCAGGCTCTGCCGCCCGACGTCTGCAAGCAGGAGATTTCAGCCGGCAAAGGAATTTTGTTCTGTCCTGAACTTGCCGATTTATTTATTGAAAAATGGGATAAGCTTGTATCCGGCGTCTATCCTGAAGCAGAGATTCTCTCTGCCACGAAGACTTCTGCGGAACCTCAAAACTAATAAAAGCGGGAAACCTTTGGTTTCCCGCTTTTCGTCTCATTATATTATTCCGAAGAGTCGCGCAAATAAACTCCAGTGCAGGCAAGCAACACCGCCAGCGCCGCGCTGAAATCGATCAGCAATCCGAACCATAACGGAACGTAGCCCATCACCGCAAGGGCTAGGAGTATAAACTTGATGCCGCAGACAAAAATTGCTCCTCTTACCACGAAATGCTTTGTTCTTCGGGCGAGCCTGATAACCGAGGGAATCAGGCCGATTCCGTCTTGCATGATTACAACGTCTGTTTTTGACAGTTCTTCTCCGCACGCAACGCCGCCTATCATAATTCCCACATCTGCGGCCTCATACAGTTTTTCGCCGCATTCGCAATCTCCCACGAAGGCCAGCGTACTCTTTTTTTCTATACGTTCTTTGATTTCAGCAAGGCGAAGTATTTTTTCCTCAGTCGAGCACTCGGCATAATATTCGTCGATTCCAAGTTCGGTTGCAACCTGCCTGTCCTTTTCGCGGCTGTCACCGGAAATCATCACAATCCTGTCGACATCGGAATTAGCAAGGTTTTTGAAATAACCAGTGTAAGCATCCTGCTTAATAGCCTCATTAAACGCGATAAAGCCCGCGTATCTGCCGCTTACTGACATGTGGAGCGTTGTTCCTTCGTTTGTGCTGCCGCTGGGCATTTCTACGCCGTTTTCGTGTAGAAATTCGCTTGTTCCCAAAAGAATATTTATACCTTCAACGGAAACTGCTACACCTTTGTCAGGGTATTCAATGAATTCTTCCACGATTGCTGTATCGACATTCTCGTCAAAAGCGTTTAAAATTGCCTTCGCCAGATAGTGATTACTCTTTGCCGCCGCATATGCAGCAACCTTCAAAAAGGTGGTGGAATCCATTCTGTCGGTTTTAATCTCTTTTAGAAGATAGTTCCTGTCCGTTAGTGTACCGGGCTTATTGAAAACGACCGCTTTTACAGCAGCGGCACTTTCAAGCGCTGTTGCGTGGGTATAAAGAATGCCCGCATTGCGCCCTGCCGCCATGCCCGCAAAATAAGTCATCGGAATTGAAATAATAACTCCGCACGGTGAAGCTACCGCGATTACCGTTATAATTCTGCGTATCGTTTCGCTGAAACTAATGTTAAAGATTAATGGAAGAACAAGTAATGACACCAAGCTGATGATAATTGCTGCAGGAACAAAGTAAGCAGTTCTTTTTCTCCAAACCGTTTCGTTCTCTGTCATCTCTCCGTAGCCCGATTTTAATATGGAGGCCATTTTTCTGTAGAGTGCGTTTTCGGGAAGCTGAGCCGCTTCCGCAACGAACTGACCTTCCTCACAGACACTGCCGGCGGGTAAATAGTCGCCTTTCGTAAGGCTCACTTTTTTGTCACTGCCGGTTATGAAGCTCAGGTTAACTGTACCCGAACCTTCCTTTATAACGCAGTCGACCGGGACCGACATCCCCTCGTATACCACAAGGCTGCTGCCAATGGGGTATTCCTGATTTTGGCTCTCCCCTTTTTCAACCGTGTCTAAGCCTTTGAGCGTTTTCCTCTCCGGCTCTATGCCTTCGCAAATCATCGCCCGCGTCCTGTGAAGGGCGTATGCGCGAACCATATAGGAAAGCTGGAGCAGCAGGAGCGCCATCACACCCTCTGCACCACGGCTTATCGCGAAAGAGAGTATGACTGCAATCGTTACGGTAAGATTTTCGCTCATAAATACCCTGTCGCGAATATTCTTAACCATACCGAGCACGATGTCATAACCGCATATAATCGCTGCCGTGACTATAAGAATGAAGTTTATATCCTCCGCAAGCTTTGCGAAATAGAACACGCCGAGCAGCGCCGCGGACAGTATAACCCTTAGTATCAGCAGTATCCCGGGTCTCGAGTAATCTTCTCCCAAGGAGGGGTAAATTCGCTCTAAAGTGCTTGGTTTCATCGCCAACCTCCCTAACTGTATTTCTTTATTAGTCCGTACCGGACTTTTTGTTTCAGGCTTTTCCGTCACTGCCCAAGACATTCACAATCTTATCCTTGACAAGTTCACGGATATAGTCTCTTGCTGGAGTAAGATACTTTCTGGGGTCAAAGGCGTCCGGGTACTTTGCCATTGTTTCGCGTATTCCCGCTGTCATCGCAAGCCTAAGATCGGAATCGATATTAATCTTGCAGACGGCCATCCTTGCAGCCTCGCGGAGCATATCCTCAGGAATGCCTATTGCGTCCTTCATCTGGCCGCCGTTTGCGTTAATTATCTCAACATACTTTGGGATAACGGACGAAGCGCCATGCAAAACTATCGGGAAGCCTGGCAGTCTCTTTTCGACCTCGGTAAGGATATCGAAACGGAGCAGGGGCTTGGTGCCGGGCTTGAATTTGAAAGCGCCGTGGCTTGTCCCGATTGCAATCGCAAGCGAGTCACAGCCGGTACGCGTTACAAACTCCTCAACCTCGTCAGGCTGAGTATAGGAGCTATCCTCCGCCTTGACCTTTATATCATCCTCAACACCTGCGAGTCTTCCTAGCTCAGCTTCAACGGAAACTCCTCTGTCATGAGCGTATGCGACGACTTTTTTTGTAAGCTCGATGTTGTCATCAAAGCTCAAATGCGAGCCATCGATCATAACGGAGGTGAACCCGCCATCGATGCAGGACTTGCAGAGCTCGAAGCTGTCACCATGGTCAAGGTGAAGGCAAATCGGAAGATCGGTGTCCTCGACTGCCGCCTCGACAAGCTTCATGAGGTAGATGTGCTTGGCATATTTTCTTGCACCGGCAGATACCTGCAGTATCAGCGGGGAACGAACCTCAGCCGCCGCCTCGGTTATTCCCTGGATGATCTCCATGTTGTTTACGTTAAATGCACCTATGGCATAATGACCTTCATATGCGTTCCTGAACATTTCCTTTGAAGTTACGATTGGCATAAGCTCAACTCCTTGCACAAAATAAAAATTTTTAACAAAATAAACCTATCTATGTATTTTACTCCAAAATTGTGTTATCATCAACATGTTTCAAACATTTCGTACGGAATTATTTTTAACTGTCAATTAGGAGGTTTTTTTATGGAAAAAGAACTCAGAGGAGCCTGTATAATCGGTCAGTCCGGCGGGCCTACTGCCGTTATCAACGCCAGCGCTTACGGCGTGATTCGCACGGCGCTTGATACGGACTGCATTACAAAGGTTTATGGCGCCGCGAACGGAATCAGAGGCGTTTTGGATGATAAGCTGTATACCATGGACGAGGAAGACCCGCAGGAGCTCGATCTTCTTAAAAACACCCCCTCCTCTGAGCTTGGCTCTGTGAGATATAAAATTGCCGATCCTGAAAAGGATGACAAGGATTATAAACGTATACTCGAGATATTCAAAAAATATGATGTGCGCTACTTTTTCTATAACGGCGGCAATGACTCGATGGACACCTGCGAAAAAATCAGCCGTTACATGAAAAGTGTAGGCTACGACTGCCGCGTTATGGGTGTTCCAAAGACCATCGATAACGACCTTTTCGGAACAGACCACTGCCCCGGCTTTGGCAGCGCCGCTAAATATATCGCGACCTCCTGCATGGAAGTAGCGAAGGATGCAAGAGTTTATGACACCGGAATGATTACCGTTGTCGAAATCATGGGGCGTCACGCGGGTTGGCTTGCGGGCAGCGCCGCGCTTGCTGCCTACTGCGGATCAGGTCCCGACCTTGTTTACCTGCCCGAGGTCAATTTCGATTACGAAAAGTTCTGCGCTGATGTTGCCGCGCTCTATAAAAAGACTGGCAAGGTTTTCGTGGCCGTTTCCGAAGGCATCCATGACTCGCAAGGCAAGTTTATCTCCGAATACGGCTGCACAACGGCTCAGGCGAAGGACGCTTTCGGTCATTCTCAGCTCGGCGGACTTGCCGTCCAGCTTGCGGATGAGCTGAAAAAGAGAACAGGCGCTAAGGTTCGCGGCATTGAGCTCAGCCTTCTTCAGCGCTGCGGCGCACATCTCGCCTCCAAGGTCGATGTTGATGAGGCGGTTTTAGCGGGTAAAACCGCGGTTGAAGCGGCTGTCAGCGGAGAAAGCGGCAAGATGGTAGCATTCGAGCGCGAATACGTTGACGGAAACTACGTCTGCAAAACCAAGCTTATTCCGCTCGGAAGTGTTGCCAACTTTGAGAAGAAAGTCCCACTCGAGTGGATAACCGAGGACGGCAGCAACGTAACGAAGGAATTCATCGACTATGCCCTGCCCCTGATTCAGGGAGCACCCGAGCGCGCAGTCGAAAACTCTCTCCCGCGCTACGCAAGACTGAAAAAGGTCGTTGCGAAGTAACTCAACAAAGAGAGCTTTCGGCATCAGCTGAACGCTCTCTTTGTATTTAATGATTATTAAATTGGAGGCTTGCATTTCTGTTCAGAAGTACGACCAAACGCGGCCTATTATACCTTTGTACAATAACAAATAAAAGATCAAAACCGGCAGCAAAAGAAGATGTTATAATAAATATCCAAATAAATGTTTTCCAGTCATTTGTAAATATAGCAAACAAGAAAGTAAAATAGCTGGCAACAATCATTATCTCATGGCCTATTTCAGCTATGCACATCTTCTGTATAATTTCCTCTAACGATCTTGCTTTTATAGAAAAATCATCGGGTCTATATGTAGGCGCTTTGTTTTTCCAGTTTTTAACTCTTATTTTTTTATATAAATTTCTTTCAAAGCTCTTCGGTCTTAACCATATGTTGTCATAATCTATTGGTTTCATTATGAACTTATTCATGCTCAACCCCACGACCAAACGCATTGCAAAATGATACATTATTGTTCCTGAGGTTATAGCCAGAGAAAACCAGATAACTCCATCCAGAAGCAGATATACACCTGTAAAAACCGCAGTTAAGACAGTGCTTGCAGCCGTTACTTGCCGTATTATTACTGAAGGTCGAATGATCATTTTCCCTCCGATTTAAGGCTAGATAATAGTCATATTTATTGTACGCTAAATCGCATCTTCGTCGCGTCAATATCCTTCGCTATCTGCGCACTTAGCTCTTCAGGGCTTTCGAACTTTTTTTCTGCGCGAAGATACTTGTAAAATCCCACGCGAACATATTTATCGTAAAGGTCACCGTCATAATCTAAAATATATGTTTCAATGGAAACCTTGCCGTTTTCACCGAAGGTCGGGCGAACACCAACGTTTGTTACCGCGAGCTTATCGCCGCTCTCAAGAAAGACTTTTGACGCGTAAACGCCTCTTGCCGGCAGCACAAGACTCTCGTCATCGCCGTCGAGGTTTATTGTCGGCGTTCCGAGCTTACGACCGACTTTGCGTCCGTCCCTGACCGTTCCAGCAAAAATGTACGGGTGTCCTAGAAAGTAATTTGCTCTTTCAATCTCACCGTTCACGATGAGTTCGCGGATAAATGTTGAGCTTACGGTAATCCCGTCCAGAGTAAATTTCGGAATAACGTCGCAGCCGATGCCGATTTTTGCGCAGTATTCGGATATCCTTTGGGGATTTCCCTCACCCTTATAGCCGCAATGGAAGTCATGGCCTATGACAAGATGCGCGGCGGAATACTTTTCGATTAGCGAATCAATGAAGTTCTGCCACTGCATTGCCATAGTGTTTTTATCAAAGTGGTAGATAATCACATCGTCAACGCTGAAAAGGCGCTTTATTATATCCGCGCGTGTTCTCACGCTGCCTATCAGCGGAACGCTGTGTCCTGTTATGACGGCTTCGGGGCTAACATCAAAGGAAAGTACTGCCGGCGTGGCGTGAAGCTCCTCGGCGCGTTTTTTTGCCATTTCGATGAGCTGCGCGTGTCCTCTGTGGACGCCGTCAAAAAAACCGAGAGCAATCACAGTCTTATCTTCTGGGTTTACTGACATTATTACCTCCGAACGCCGAAAACACCATAAATCCGGCGCGTGACTATAAGTTTAAGGTTTTGCGTTTTATTGAGCTATATCTCAAAAAAGCTCTTAACCGTGCTCATTATGCCGTTTTCGACATTCCCGAGCATCAGAAAGCTCCCATTTTCATCGTAAGCGCGATATTTTCCATCCGCAAGCGACGCTTCAAAGCTGTTTCCGTTCAGGCAGCGCTTGAGCTGCGCTTCCGTCACGGTAAAACACGGATATTCTTCAAAAATCGAATCAACAGGCATAAATATCGTATCGAGCCCGCCCTTTTGAGCAAGCTCGCTGATTTCATCTAAGGTATGTGCATCACGAATGGAATACTCGCCCGCAGCTGTTCTGCGAAGCTTCGATAGAGTCGCTCCGGTTCCGAGGCGCTCACCGATATCGCTCACCAGCGTGCGGATATATGTGCCCTTGGAGCAGACAATGCGGAGAATGCAATCGCCGTTTTCTTCGCCGACAAGTTCGAGCTTTTTTATCGTGACTTTTCTGCTTTCTCTTTCGACCTCCACACCTTTTCTTGCAAACTCATAGAGCTTTTTTCCGCCGATTTTTATAGCGGAATACATCGGAGGTGTCTGCATGAGCTCACCCGTAAATTCGGGAAGAACAGCCAAAAGCTCATACTTCGAACAAGTCTTTTCAGACGTTTCAAGTACGGTTCCTGTGATGTCCTGCGTATCGGTAACTATTCCGGGGCGCAGGGCAGCAATATATTCCTTTTCGTGGCTTTCGGCGAACTCCACCGCTCTTGTGGCCCTACCGACGAAAACAACAAGAAGCCCCGTTGCCATCGGGTCGAGAGTCCCCGAGTGTCCGATACGGCGCTCATGCAAAATTCCGCGGAGCTTTGCAACGACGTCAAAGCTCGTAAATCCCTCGGGCTTATCTACGAGGATGATACCGTTCATTTATATTCCTCGCCTATGATATCCGCAAGAGTGTCGGCAGCTTTGAAAGAATTCATTTTAATTGTACAGCCTGAGGCCATTTTGTGCCCGCCGCCGCCGAACATTGCGCAGACCTTGTTAGCGTCAACTAAACCGTTAGTGCGAAACGAAATCTTACAGCTGTTTTCATCGATTTCTTTTATCGTAACGCTCGTAAAAGCGCCCTCGGCCCTTCCGGGCAGAGCGGCGATATCTTGACAGTCCTTTTCATTTGCACCAGCTTTTTCGAGCATCTCTTTTGTGACGACGGAAATTACTGTTTTTCCATCGTGATAGTATAGAAATGAGGAAAGAATCTGCGCCTCAAGCGCTAGTCTGGCTTTCGAACTGGTACGAAAAAGTATCTTGTTAAGAAAGGCATTCCTTGCTCCAGCAAAGCAGAGCTCGGACGCGGCATTAAGTGTCTCCCCTGTCGTGTTGCCATAAACAAAACAGCCAGTATCGGTGGATACGGCGACATAGAGAAGCTCTGAAACCTCCGCATCAAGACCGCAAAGCTCTTTCACGAGCTCCATTACAATCTCTCCGCAAGATGCCTTATGAGGCCAAAGCAGTGTGTTTTTCGCATATAAGGAGTTTGACGGGTGGTGATCTATGCACAAGTCGGCCGAGCCCTTAAATCCTTCGGGATATAGGCCCTTATCCGCCATATCTACGCAGACGGTATACTTAGGTTCGAAACCTTCGGGTGCTAGATACGGCTCCGCTAACCATGGATAGCTGTCCCCGAACTGCGGGTTATTATAAAGATAGGCGGTTTTACCGATTTTACGAAGAGCATAGCAAAGCGCGGAGGCGCTGCCGATTGTGTCTCCGTCCGGTCTGATATGTGTGACGACAAGAAAATCATCGTTATCGCGGAGTATTCCGACTGTTTCACCGATCGTCATTATTCTGTTCCTCCGGAGTACCAACCAAGAAGCCCGGTTTGTTAATGATTTCGTTGATATGCGCGCCATGCTCAATTGAATTGTCGAGCTCGAATATCAGCTCCGGTGTATATCTGATGTTGACCTTCTGAGAAAGCTCGCGTCTAATCCAACCGGAGGCGGATTTTAATCCTTTTTTGAATTCCTTTTCATCCCTAAGACCGAAAACGCTGAGATAAACCGTGCAGTAGCGCAAATCGCCGGTTGTTTCCGTTCTTGTGACGCTTATCATCCCTTGATTAACTCGAGGGTCCTTGATCGAGCGCAGAAGCTCGCTCAAAGCAATCTGAATGTCGTCATTTGTCCTGTCCAGCCTGTAGCCTGCCATAGTATCACCTCATTTTCCGGAAGATATCTGAAATGTTAATTAAACAATGCGTTCCATGACGAAGGCTTCTACGATGTCGCCTTCCTTGACGTCATTAAACTTCTCGATGCTTATGCCGCATTCGTAGTTTGTGGCGACCTCTTTAACATCATCCTTGAATCTACGCAGTCCGGAAAGAGTTCCTTCGTGGACAACGCTGCCGCCCCTTATGACGCGGACACTGCTGTTTCTGACGATCTTGCCGTCTGTTACATAGCTTCCGCAGACGATGCCGATCTTCGATATTTTGATGACCTGACGAACTTCTGCGTGCCCAGTAATGACTTCCTTGAACTTGGGAGCAAGCATGCCCTTCATCGCGGCTTCGATTTCGTTAATGCAGTCGTAAATAACTCGGTACGATCTGATTTCAACGTTTGCTCTCACGGCATAATCTCGAGCGGCATTGTCAGGACGCACGTTGAATGCAACGATAAGCGCTCCGCTGGATGCAGCAAGATAGACGTCCGATTCGCTTATTGCGCCGACTCCGGAATGGATGACACGCACGCGAACTTCTTCGTTCGTAAGCTTTTCGAGCGATGCCTTGACGGCTTCTGCGCTGCCCTGAACGTCCGCCTTGACGATTATATTGAAATCCTTGATTTCGCCCTGTTGAATCTGCGCAAACAAATCTTCAAGCGACACCTTTTTGGGTGCGCCGATATTTGCGTCCTTAGTCTGCTGCTTTCTCTGCTCAGCAAGCTCACGCGCCATACGCTCGTCAGCTACAGAGTTGAAAATGTCTCCGGCCTGCGGAACTTCCGAAAGTCCGGCAATCTCGACGGGAACAGAGGGTCCGGCTTCAGTGATGCGCTCGCCCTTGTCGTTCGTCATAACGCGGGCATGACCAACCGACGTTCCTGCGATAATAATATCGCCAAGCTTCAAGGTGCCGTTCTGAACGAGAACAGTCATAATCGGACCGCGACCCTTATCCAGACGGGCTTCAATAACAGCTCCCTTTGCGGCGCGGCTCGGGTTTGCCTTTAACTCTCGCATTTCAGCTTGCAGGGCAACCATTTCGAGCAGGGTATCAACACCCATTCCGGTCTTTGCGGAAATCGGAACGATTATCGTATCGCCGCCCCATTCTTCGCTGACTAGTTCATATTGTGTGAGTTCCTGCTTAATTCTGTCTGGATTTGCAGTGGGCTTATCCATTTTGTTTATCGCAACAATAATCGGAATACCGGCCGCCTTCGCGTGATTTATCGACTCAACAGTCTGAGGCATGATTCCGTCGTCAGCAGCGACAACGAGGATTGCAATATCGGTAACCATTGCTCCGCGCGCACGCATGGATGTAAAGGCTTCGTGTCCCGGGGTGTCGAGGAAGGTTATGGGATGTCCATTAACATCGATGCGGTATGCGCCGATATGCTGTGTAATGCCGCCAGCTTCGCCGCTTGCAACGTTCGCTTCGCGGATACGGTCAAGCAGAGACGTTTTGCCGTGATCGACGTGGCCCATTACGACAACGACCGGAGCGCGGGAAACAAGGTCTTCTGCTCTGTCGACACTGTCATCAATGAGTCTGTCTTCAACTGTGACAACGACTTCTTTTTCAACTTTACAGCCCATTTCCATTGCAACAAGAGCCGCTGTGTCATAGTCAATCGTATCAGAGAGAGACGCCATTGTTCCAAGCTTAATGAGCTGTCGAACAACTTCCGATCCTGTCTTTTTCATGCGGATGGCAAGCTCGCCGACATTAATTTCGTTGGGAATCGCGACTTTAACAGGAGCTTTTTTGGCAATCTCGAACTGAAGTCTCTGGAGCTTGTCTTTTTCTTCCTGCTTGCGTTTTGGACTAATGGTGGTCTGACGGTTTTTATTTTTATTAACGAACTTTTCCTTGCCCTGCATGTTCTCGGCCTTTTCAGGAACAAGGTTTGAAAGTCTATCATCGTATTTTTCAATGTTGACTGTCCCTCCGCGCGTATCGATAATGCGCTTTTCGGGGGCGACTTTGGGAGTGTACGGTCTGTTATCAACGGGCTTCACATTGGTATTGGGCCTAAATTGTACCTGTTCCGGCTTTGGCGCAACGGACGGGTTAGTATTTACCGCACTTGGCGCAACAGGCGCTATAACGGCAACAGGCTCTTCCTTCTTGGGCTTTTCGGGAACGACGAATACCTCCGCAAGATCCTCGACCTGATTATGCTGGGTAAGATATTCAAAAATAAGATCCAGCTCGTTCTCCTCAAGAACCTGCATATGGTTCTTGGGGACGGTGGCATACTCCGTCAGAATCTGAGCTATATCCTTGGAGTTCATTTTGAAATCCTTGGCCACCTCGTGAACTCTGTACTTAATTAGTGTACTCATATGTTTTTCCTCCTCTTACCCGTCGCGGTGCCTGCGGCCGCCTTGCCTATTTTCTGGTTCTTTTCGTGAGCCAAAGCTTCTCGCTTTCTCATCTGCGCTTTTACACTTTTTTGAGTGAGAAGCTCCGCTGTTGCCTTATAGTCCGGTTGATCCTCTGCAAGTGCCGCCATGAAAGCTGCAGCGAGTCCGAAATCCGTAATAACCGCCATGGAACAGCCGGTATCGCCCGTAATCTGTGAAAGGTCCGACTTTGAAAACGGCAGCGTTACCATTGGCGTCTGTGTATCGTGAATGTAATTTTCCGCCCTGCGCCTTGCATTATCGGAAGCGTCGGACGCAAGCAGAAGCACTCTGCCCTTGCCCGCGCGTATCGCGGCTCCTGAGTTCGTTTCGCCGACCTCAATCGATCCGGCTTTTTTCGCAAGCCCAATATAATTCAGAGCTTTATTCATCTCCCGCCTCCATCTGTTCCTTTAGCTGAGAGTAAATCTCATCGGGAATCGATACTTCGAGAGATCTTTCAAGAGCCTTGCTCTTGATTGCTTTTTTCAGGCATTCCTGACTTTTGCATACATAAGCGCCTCTGCCCTGAGCTTTACCCTTGAAGTCAAGGGCTATCTCGTTTTCCGGCGATCTTACGACGCGGATGAGCTCACGCTTAGGTTTCATTTCGCGGCAGCCGGTACACTGACGCATAGGTATTTTCTTAGGCACTTCGGCCACCCCTTTCGGACATTATGTTTATTAGTAGCTCCCCTCGGATTCGGGCTTAATATCAATTTTATAACCGGTCAGCTTTGCCGCAAGACGGACATTCTGTCCTTCTTTACCGATTGCAAGCGAAAGCTGAGAGTCGGGTACGACAGCCCTACAGCTTTTGCCCTCATCAAGCATCGTGACAGAAACGGTATCAGCCGGAGAAAGTGCCTCGGAAATAAACTCGTCAGGCTGTTCGCTGTATTTGATGATATCAATCTTTTCCCCGCCAAGCTCAGAGACAATGCCGGCTACGCGTCCGCCCTTGGGACCAACGCAGGCGCCTATTGGGTCTACGTCGGGATCATTTGACCAAACGGCAATTTTCGTGCGGCTTCCCGCTTCTCTAGCGATGCTCTTGATTTCGACAATACCGTCAAATATCTCCGGCACCTCGATCTCGAACAGGCGCTTGACAAGTCCCGGATGTGTACGTGATATAAGAACCTGCGGTCCTCTTGTGGACTTTCTGACCTCGACCACATATACCTTGACCAACTGGCCTTCGATGAGTCTCTCCCCCTTGATTTGTTCATTGGGTGATAGCATCGCCTCGGTGTATTCGGAATTCGAGTTTATTTTAATTGATATACTGCCTGTACGCGGCTCGACTCTCGATACCGTGCCTGTTAGTATCTCCTGCTCTTTCGATGTAAACTCATCGAAAATAATACCGCGTTCTGCTTCTCTGATTCCTTGGATGATGACCTGTTTAGCTGCCTGAGCGGCAATACGCCCGAATTTCTTTGTTTCAATCGGGACTTCAACAAAGCTGCCGACCTTTGCGCGCTTCGAGTGGCTCTGTGCCGCCTCAAGAAGCATCTGTGTCGCAGGGTTTTCAACCTCATCAACGACCTCAATTCGGAGGTACATATCAATGCGCTTCTTCTCGTCGTCCATATTAATGACAACGTTATCAGCACAGGCTGGATTATCCTTTTTATACGCAGCCAAAAGAGCCTGCGTAATCTTTTCGAACATATAGCTCTTGGGTATGCCCTTCTCTTTTTCTATATCATCGAGTGCCGCAAAAAAATCAGCGTTCATATATTGTTCCTTTCGAAATCAAAGCAGACTTATGTGTACGCCTGCAATCTGTTCTTTAGTAAAATTTATCGTATTGTCGCCGCAATTAAGCGTAACAGTTCCTTTTTCGTATGCTGAAAGAATGCCCTTATAAAGCTTTGTTCCGTCGAGCGGCTTATATAGCTTTACCTCAACAGTTTCACCTAAAAACTTCTGAAAATGCGCGGGCAGCTTAAGCTGCCTTGTCAGCCCCGCTGATGAGACCTCAAAAATATAGTTGGTCGGAACAGGGTCTTTTTCGTCAAGAATCGGATCAAGCGCACGGCTTACGTTCTCGCAGTCATTAATCGAGATTCCTTCGTCCTTATCGATGTATATCCGGAGATACCATTGTCCGCCCTCTGAAGCATACTCAACGTCCCAAAGCTCACAACCAAATCCCTCAACAACCGGACGGGCAAGCTCAGTAACAATGTCGATAATCTTACTCATACAGCACCAATTTCCATATTCTTACAATTTTTTTCTAATCAATAAAAAGAGTGGGAGAACCCACTCAACACTCACGCTTCCTTCACTAACAGGTGTATAATACCATAAAAAATAAGCATTTGCAAGACTTATTTTAATTGCGAAGGGTATTTTTGTGCATAAATATACGCTATTCATATATTTGACATAAGCGATTTATTTTGGTAGAGTAATAACGATATATTGAATTTTATATAATGAGGCGTTTATATGATTCTTACTGTCGATATAAACAATACCAGCGCAGTTTTCGCCGTTATGGACGAAGGCAAAGCGCTTTTTATGCTGAGGCTTTCATCGGACAGGAGCAAGACAGCTGATGAATACGCCGTTCTTATCGAAATGGCTTTTCGTCAGCGCGGTTTCGATATCAAGAGCGTTGAGGGCGCGATTATTTCCTCCGTTGTCCCTCCTCTGACGGCTATCATCAAGGACGCTGTTGCGCTCGTGACCGGACGCATCCCTTCGATTATTGGTCCCGGCATCAAAACGGGGCTCAATATCAGGCTTGAAGACCCCACCGAGCTTGGCGGTGACTTTGTTGCATCCGCAGTTGCCGCAATTGCGGATTATCCCCTGCCCTGTGTCATTGTTGTTATGGGTACGGCGATTGCAATGGGAATAATTGACAAGAGCGGAAATTACATTGGTGGCATTATAAGCCCCGGACCTATGGTTTCGCAGGAGGCTCTTGCGAGCGGCGCCGCTATGCTCTCAAACGTGAGTATAACCCCAACGCCACAGGTGATCTGCAAAACAACAAACACCTGCATCCAGAGCGGCATCGTCCACGGCTCTGCGGCAATGATTGACGGGCTGCTCGAAAGAGTCGAGTCCGAGCTGGGAGAGCCTGTTTCGGTTGTCGTTTGCGGTGACTGGGCGGAGACTATCTCGCCTTACTGCAAGAGACAATGCATGATTACCGACAAGGAAATTCTGATGCGCGGACTCTGGATGATATACAAAAAGAACAAGCGCTGATAAAACAATAATAGTTTATAGCGGGACCGCGCTGTTGCGGTCCCGCTATTATTATTTGCTTCTAATGTACTGATCTATACTTTGCGCGGCGGTTTTTCCTGCGCCCATCGCAAGAATGACGGTTGCGGCGCCCGTAACAGCATCGCCTCCTGCGAAAACACCGGCTCTTGACGTTGCGGCAGTTTCGTCAGCAATTATACAGCCCTTTTTGTTTGTTTCAAGCCCTTCCGTCGTGGACTTGATAAGCGGGTTAGGGCTTGTTCCGATTGCGATTATGACCGCGTCAACGTCTAGGACGAAGTTCGAGCCTTTTATCTCGACCGGTCTGCGGCGACCGCTCTCATCGGGCTCGCCAAGCTCCATTTGCAGACACTCAATACCTTTAACATAACCGTTTTCATCGCCAATTACGCCGATGGGGTTATTAAGGAGCTTAAATATGACGCCCTCCTCCATAGCGTGATGGACTTCTTCTTTCCTTGCCGGAAGTTCCTCAATGCTGCGGCGATAGACAATGTAAACCTCATCCGCGCCCATACGCTTCGCGCAGCGCGCAGAGTCCATCGCGACGTTTCCGCCGCCCACTACTGCAACGCGCTTAACCTGCTTAATCGGCGTTTCGTATTCGGGCAGATAGGCTTTCATAAGGTTGATTCTCGTCAAATATTCGTTTGCCGAATAAACGCCGAGCAGACTTTCTCCCGGAATATTCAAAAACTGCGGAAGTCCCGCGCCGGATCCGATGAACACGGCCTCAAACCCTTCTTCAAAGAGCTCGTCAATGCTCATAGCCCTGCCTACAACGGCATTCGTGACCATTTTAACACCTTGATTTACGAGGTTATCAATTTCGCTCTGTACGATAGCTTTAGGTAAACGAAATTCGGGGATGCCGTAAACCAGCACGCCGCCCGGCTTATGGAAGGCTTCAAATATAGTCACTTCATAGCCCAAACGCGCAAGGTCACCCGCGCAGGTAAGTCCTGCCGGGCCGGAACCGATAACAGCGACCCTGTGACCGTTGGTTTCGATTTTTTCAACCGTTTGAACTGCGCCTGAAGCATTTGCTCTATGTAAATCCGCAACAAAGCGCTCAAGACGGCCGATTGCTACAGGTTCACCCTTAATCCCGCGGACACACTTGCCTTCGCACTGGCTTTCCTGGGGACAAACTCTGCCGCATACGGCGGGCAGAGAATTTGTTGATGTAATTATCTCATAAGCCTCTTCGAATTCGCCTTCGGCGCACTTCGTAATGAATTCCGGAATACGCACATTGACAGGGCAGCCGGAAATACAGGGCTTGTTCTTACAGTTTAGGCATCGGTTTGCCTCGCTTTTTGCCAAATCGGCGTTGTAGCCCAGAGAGACTTCAAGAAAATTCTTGTTGCGCACCTGAGGTTCCTGCTCGGGCATTGCGTTCTTGTTCGGCGACATATCAGCCATTGCGGACACCTCCCGTCATACGGCAGATGTGTTCTTTCTGCCCGGATTCTTCATCCTTATAGAATGCGCCGCGGCGCAGAAGCTCGTCCCAATCGACTAGATGTCCGTCGAACTCCGGTCCGTCGACACAGGCAAATTTCGTTTCACCGCCGACAGATACGCGGCAGCCACCGCACATACCGGTTCCGTCAATCATAATCGGATTGAGCGAGACCATAGTTTTTATTCCATAGGGTTTAGTCGCAAGACTCACGAATTTCATCATGATTCCGGGACCGATTGCCACGACTTCGTCATATTCCCTGCCAGACTCTATGAGCGCTTTCAGCTTGTCGGTAACAAAGCCTTTTTCGGCATAGGAACCGTCATCTGTCGTGATGTAGAGATTTGTGCTGTTTGCCTTCATCTCCGGTTCGAGCATAACAATATCTTTTGAGCGGAAGCCCGCTATCATATCGACCTCGATGCCCTTTGCGAACATCGCCTTGGCAACAGGATAGGCAATCGCGCATCCGACGCCGCCGCCTACAACCGCCACACACTTTAAGCCGTCCATTTCGGTCGGCCTTCCTAGCGGTCCGACGAAATCAAGCATGTAATCGCCCTCGTTAAGCTCGGCGAGCATCATTGTCGACCTGCCAACGGGCTGGAACATAATCGTCACAGTGCCTTTTTCGCGGTCATAATCCGCTATGGTAAGCGGCACGCGTTCACCAAATTCGTCAATACGAAAAATTATAAATTGTCCAGCAAGACATTTTCTCGCAACAAGCGGAGCATCGACAACCATTTCGATTGTGGTACCCGCCGTATTGAGGATTCTCTTTTTAACGATTTTAAACATTACAGCCTCCTTTAGCAGTGCTATATTTTCTTGAATTAATTCATTATACCACAGCGGACAGTTTCGAGAAAAGGTTTTTTTCTAAAATTCTTTTTGATTTGCAATAATTTGCTAAAATATTTTTTGACAGCAAAAGACGGCGTATCCGTTTTCCAGAAGCGCCGCCCTGTCCATTATTCTATTCGTACTGCGCTCTCGCTCCTCCGATATACTTCGGGCGTGTGCGCGCGGCTGAGACAAAAGCCTCTCCGATTTTCTTCGTATTCAAGCGTAACGGAATGGCAACATCGCGCAGGTGCATCCCGATGAGCGTTCCTCCGATGTCAAGTCCCGCTGAGGCTTTAACATGCTCTACAAGAACCGGATCGCGGAAATTGAGGAAAGCTGCGGTCGCAAAGGAGCCGCCGGCCTTTGCCTTCGGCACTGCCATTACAATCTCATATCCGTAAATCACGGCTGCTTCACGCTCAATAACGAGCGCCCTGTTCAAATGCTCACAGCACTGAGCGGCGAGATAGAGACTGTTTTTATTTATTATTGGGAGAATAGCCTCCAGCACCGCCTCCGCTGCTTCCGGTACGGAGCCTTTTCCGATTATTTCGCCCACAATTTCGCTTGATGAACAGCCGACGACAACGATTTGTCCTTTTTGAAGCTTTGCTTCCGCAAGAAGCTCATTAATCGCGTCGAGCGAGGCTTTTTTCACTTCTTCGTACATTGAAATTACTTCCTTGCATTGATGGATTTTCGATTCCAATATATTCTATCACCTCTTATCAGGTTTGACAATAGCGCAAAATGAGAGTATTATACAGTTTAAAGTTGCGACCGAAATTGACACATTTCGACTCATCTGCTTTATAATCACGGAGGTACATATGAAGAAATTATTTCCCGTTATTTTAGCCCTACTCGTGCTGCTTGCAGCCTGCGGAAAAAAGAACCCGACCACGGAGCTCTCACCGGAGCCACCTTCGGTCAATGTCCCGTCTGCGACGCCGGACGCGACCCCAACGCCTGAAGCAATTACCAATCCTCTTACCGGCGAAGCTATTTCGGCAGACATAAGCGCAAAGCGGCCCTACGCAGTCATGCTAAACAATCTCGGTGTTGCTCGCCCTCAGGATGGCATCTCCAAGGCCGACATTCTATATGAAGTCCTCGCAGAGGGCAACATTACCCGTTTCGAGGCAATTTTCTCGGACATTAACGGCGTCGGCGAAATCGGAAGCATGCGTTCCTCTCGTCCGTATTACATAGAACTTGCCCTTGCTTATGACGCTATCTATGTCCACGCCGGCGGCAGCGATCAGGCGTATACTGATATATCCTCGAAGGGCGTTGACAACATCGACGGCGTTCGCGGCGCATACTCGGGTACTACGTTCTACCGTGACCAGAATCGTATGAAGTACGGTTCCGAGCACAGCCTTTTCACAACCTCAGAAAAGGTACTTGATTGCGTAACCAAGCTCGGCTACAATACTACGCATAGCGGAACCTTCGACTACGGTCTTAGTTTCACAGAAACTCCCGATTTGGGTTCCTCTGCTTCCTCAGCGGCGACTGTCAATGTTAGCTTTGAAGGCATCAAGGACACAAGCTTCACCTATCATTCTGATACAGGCAAATACATAGGCGCCGAGTACGGTTCAGATATTATTGACGGAAATACAAGTGAAGCCGTACAGTTCAAAAACCTCCTCGTTCTATATGCGGACGGAAAAATACTGGACGATTACGGACGCAGATCTTTTGACCTTGACGGAACCGGGACCGGACACTTCATCGTAAACGGCAAAACCGTTCCCATCAAATGGAGCCATGCGGGAACCGGAAGCTGTTTTAAATATACGCTTGAAAACGGAACTCCTTTGGAGCTTGCAGTCGGAAAGACCTATATCGGAATAGTACCGACAGGCAGCACAATCACAATGCAGTAAAGCAGGTTTAAATAAGAAATGAGCGGACTTGTCCGCTCATTTCTTATTTAATGCCGTTTTCGACTTTCCTGACTTACTATAATCACAGTAGCATTATTCCGGCCTTTTCGCAGACTTCGGTCGTCTGCTCGTCCCAGATTGAGACCTGTACCTCTCCGACATGCACCTTGTTCAGAAGAAGCATCGAAATGCGCGACTGACCTATACCGCCGCCGATTGTCAGTGGAAGCTCATTATTAAGAAGCATTTTGTGATATTGGAGTTCTCTTCTGTTGTCACATCCGGCGATTTTAAGCTGTCTGTCAAGAGACTCAGCGCTTACGCGTATACCCATGGATGAAACTTCAAGCGAGCAGCCGAGCGGCTCATACCAGAAAAGTATATCGCCGTTTAAATCCCAATCGTCATAGTCTGGAGCACGCCCGTCGTGTGGCTTTCCGCCCTTGAGCGCTCCGCCGATGCCCATCAGAAATACTGTACCGCATTTCTTCGTTATGGCGTTCTCGCGTTCCTTTGGCGTGAGGCCGGGGTACATATCCTCAAGTTCCTGCGCGGTAATATATGTGACATTCCTGTTCAGCTGACCACCAAGCGCAAGCTGCGGATAAATTGACTGCATTGTCATCTGCGTATCGCAGAGCGCTCCAACAATCTTTTCGACCTGCGATTTTAGAAAATCCAGATTCCTGTCCTTCGCCTCGATGACCTTTTCCCAGTCCCACTGGTCGACATATACGGAGTGGAGGTTATCCATCTCCTCGTCGCGCCTTATGGCGTTCATATCGGTATAAAGCCCCTTGCCGGGGAAGAAATCATAGCGTTTTAGCGCAATGCGCTTCCACTTTGCAAGCGACTGGACGACCTGACCTTCCTTATTCGTGTTGGCGATATCGAACGCGACTGGGCGCTCCACACCGTTCAGGTCGTCGTTTATACCCGTATTTGCCTGCACAAAAAGAGGTGCGGACACACGGTAAAGATTGAGCTCCCCTGCGAGCCTATCGATGAAAAGCCTTTTTAACAGGCTGATTGCTTTCTGCGTATCATAGATACTGAGCGTGCTTTTGTAGCCTTCCGGAATAATAGTGTTCATTTGGTTTACTTCCTCTTTTATTCTTGCTCTGTCAGCAGTTTTATGATTTTGTGATATATGTTTTCCGCACCGCTGCGGAAATTCTTTTCGATTGTTTTTGCCTGTTCCTCGTCGGATGACAGAACAGACATCGATATAACATTGCCTATCCCGTCCGAAAGTGAAAGACTTACCTTGACCCCGCCGTCTTTCTGCATTTCGTGAGAGGTCAGAATTTGCCTGTCACGCTTCATCTTTGCGATGAGTGGCTGCGCTTTGCGCTCCGCTCTCGATCTAACGGAATATGGGATGCTGCTTTCGACAGTGTCGCCATGCTCCGCGCCGAGCGTTGTTATCTTGTAGCTGTTTTCGTTTTGTTCGATGTGACCTGTGCGCACGAGTTCAGCAAGGCACTGTGAGTATTCGAAGTAGTCGAAACCGTCGTCTACCATTACAAGATCCGAAAGAGTCTCGAAGCTAACCGGGCTTGGAAGGCGGCTCAATACAAACAGGATCAATATTTTGATATCCAATTTTTCGTGGATGAATCCGAACCGTTCCATACAGCAACCTCCAAACTTGAAAAATTTCGCAAATAATGCGTCCGATTTATCATAATTATAATTCTTTTTAGGCAATACGTCAAACAATAGTTATCACAACCTTTATACTCCTGCATAGACTGTATCGAGAAACCGCAATAAAATCTATCGGCAGGAGGAATAAAAATGGCTGAAAAAGCAGCAAACGCGAATAGTCCGGCATCTTGCCGTGAATCGGTTTGTATACACACAAGAAAAGTCTTTGACGCTTGCAGAGATAAAGATTGTATTGAAGATCTGCGGGTGTACCCGACCTGCGGCTCCCAGTCAATTATAGACACAGCATTCAACGTCAGACCGGGTTCGGCAAAGCTCCTATACGCGGATGTTCGCGTTGAGGAACTGAACTTCAACCGCGGGTGCTTCACTTGCGACATCACCTATTTCTACAAGGTGACGGGAAGAGCCTTCCCCGGCGATCGTCTGGTGACCGGTCTTGCAATCTTTGACAAGAGAGTGGTACTGTTCGGTGGCGACGGAGGCTCAAAGGTATTCACATCCCACAACGGCGGATTGTGCGATAACATCTATAACAATCTGCCCATCGGAGTCGTCGAGGCCGTTGATCCTCTCATTCTTGCGATGAAGATCGTCGATGTCACAAACATCGATCCGCGTGATAACGAAATACGCGACATTCCCAGAGAAATTTCCAAAAGCTTTGACGATGAGCTCATTACATCGCTCACCTGTAAGCAGCTGTTCGTAACTCTCGGACAGTTCTCTATCATCAAACTTGAAAGAGATACCCAGCTTCTGATACCGGTATTTGACTACTGCATACCCGACAAGGAATGCGCTGCGGGCGGCGACGAAGACCCCTGCACGCTGTTCAGTCACATACCTTTCCCGGTTGACGACTTTTTCCCTCCCCCGGGCAACCCCAACCGGTGTTCTTCTCCGAACTGCCTGGAAACCTAAAAACAAAAAACGAAATAGGAAACGATTTGAGCCGCGGTAAGCCCTTCCGCGGCTCAAATGATTTTATGAAACCTCATTTTTTAGGAATAAAAAGCCAATGCTCTGTGCAAAATAATGCCAAAGCGCCCAAGAGACGCCATATTTTGCTTGGAGGTATCCATATGAGAAAGACCTGTAACGTAATCGCACTCACCTTGGTGATGGTGCTGTCCCTGTGTGTAATAAATGTTGGAGCAACCGGGACAGGTTCCGCACCCATTGCTGAAAACCTTGATATCACCACCTACCGCAATACTTCAGTCGGAGGTCAGCTGAAAGCTACCGACCCCGATGGCGACGTCATGAAATTTGAAATTACGACCTCACCCATCAAAGGCGAGATTGTAATGAACGAAAATGGCAGCTTCGTTTACACTCCCCGAGACGGCAAACGCGGCCGCGACTATTTTGGCTACAAGGCCTATGATGCAAACGGCAACGCTTCCTCCGAGGCAACCGTCATCATTAGAATAGAGAAGCAGAAGAGCAAAATCGCCTATTCGGATATGAATGGCAACGGAGCTCACTGCGCGGCGATTGCACTCGCCGAAAATAATATTTTTGTTGGTGAAAACATCGGGGGACAGTATGTCTTCAATCCCAGCGCGCCTGTTAAGAGAGGCGAATTCCTTGCTATGTGCATGAGGCTATCGAATTCGGACATTCTTTCAGGAGTAATAACGACCGGCTTTGCCGATGACAGTGAAATTCCGACCTACCTGAAGCCCTATGTTTCAACAGCTCTCCTGACGGGAGTAATCAGCGGGTACAGTGACGGAGTAAGTACAGCTGTGTTTAACAGCGATAATTATATCAGCTATCCCGAAGCGGCTGTGATGCTTAACAAGACGCTGGATCTGACCGATGTCAACGCCGAAACCTACGGCGGAACCGCACCTGTCTGGGCGGAACAGGCCTGCGCTAACCTAAGCGCCTGCGATATATCCGATTACACGGATGTACCCCAGCTCACGCGTGCGGACTGTGCAAAGCTACTATATAACTCAATGAAGAAAATCGATAAGTGAACTGGCTTCAAAAAACTCCTCCGCAGCAGCGGAGGAGTTTTTTATATCAATCTTTTTTAAGTCCCGAAACGAGTTTTTCGTCCGGCGTCACGATTATGGTTTTAAAATCGGTGTAGTTAACCTTACCCGGCATTGAGCCTGAAGGTTTCTTAACAAAACGAACCTGAGTATAGTCGACAGGCACTTTTCCGCCTTCCCTGCCTTGGGAATAATAGGCCGCCAAAGTCGCCGCCTCGAAAAGCGTTTTCTCGTCCGGCTCTCCCCCATCGCAGTTTATGATGACGTGGCTTCCGTGCAGCTTCTGCACATGGAGCCAAATATCCGTTCTGTGCGCAATTTTCGTTGTAAGCTTGTCGTTCTGCGCGTTGTTTTTTCCGACGAATATTTCCATTCCCGCACTCGAAATGAAACGAAGCGGAGCAGATTCCTTGATTTTTTCGCTTTTGCCCGTTTTCTGCGCCCTGATGAAGCCCGTTTCTGTCAGCTCGCGCCGTATCTCCGCAAGGTCGCGGTCACTTTCGCAGCGCTGTATTTCGTCCATAACGCTAAGAAGATACTCTTCTTCTCTTTCGCCTTTTTCAATCAGGTCGCCGAGGTATTTTTCGGCGGTCTTTGCTTTTGTATAATCCTTATAGTACTTAGCGGCATTCTGCTGCGGTGTTTTCAGTACATCAAGCGGTATCTGAATCTTCGGGCAGCTTTCCTCGAAATAGTCCTCAACCTCGGCAAAACGGTCGCCCTTTTTTATCCTGTAGAAGTTCGCCGTTATAAGGTCGCCGTATTTGCGGCTGGTATCGCGGTTTTCGGTTTTTCTGAGCTCATCAAAACGGGCGGCAAGCTTCCTCACTGAGCGCTCATGCGCACTCTTAACGGACTTATAAAGCGCCTGTGATTTACGCTTCATCTGATCCTGCTTGTCCCTTTTTGTATAGAAGTCCTCAAGCATGGAGGAGAAATCGGTGTAGCTTACAGTTAGCGCTGTGTTTTCGTATTGCTTTATGGGCATGAAGGAATAATCATAGGGTTTCTCATCTATAATCAGCATCGTTGGCACGAAATTGAAATCCTTAACGCGAGTCTCAAGAGCTATTAGACCATCTAGGAACGCCGCCTTTTCACTCTCGGAAAACTGGGCGATAAGCTTAGACGAATCCTGCGTTGCGAGGTAGCACATTTCTCGGCATATGAGCGGCGAAAGACCCGAAAAAGTATCAAGAAGCCACTTGTCGGCGAACTTCTCCGGTTCTGCGTTTTTCAACATTTCATCAAGTTCGGACACTGAAACCGAGAAAAAGTCTGGCTTTTCCTGCTCCGGCGGCTGACGGTAAATCATACCCGGCGCAACCTGACGCACACGGCTCATGTCTCCGTCCACGCGGCGCTGACAGTCAATTATATGACCCTCCGCGCCCGTTAATATAATGTTCGAGTTGCGCCCCATCAGCTCGACGATGAGCTGCTTTTTTGATTCCATACCCATTTCGTCTCGGGTGTCCAAATCAAACACAAGCATACGCTCCATGTTCGGCTGGATGAGCCCCGCAATTCTCGCTCCGACGAGGTGCTTTCTTAAAAGCATACAGAACATCGGCGGAGTCTGTGGATTTTCAAACGTCTCACTCTGAAAATTCACACGCGCCGTGCCGGTGCCCACTGAAATCAGCAGCTTTTCGTTACGCCCGTTGCCCCTAATCGAAAGAATAAGGGTATCGCGCGAGGGCTGCTGAACCTTATCAATTTTTGCACCGATGAGCGCGTCTCTAAGCTCGTTTGCAATCGCGCATACGGTTATTGCGTCAAGAGGCATAGTTGTCCTCCACAATTAGAGCGAATAGCTCGTCGATTCTGTCCCTCTCGCCCTTCAGATATAGATATCCGAACAGAGTCTCAAGTCCTGTTGCCGAATGATATTCAGAAATGTCCGCGTTCTTTGGAACGGAATTCACCTTCGCGTTACGCCCGCGCTTAAATACGGCAAGCTCTTCTTCCGTTAGTTTATCCATAATTCTTGCAAGGGCTTTTGCCTGCGCCGGGGCTCTGACATAGCTGACTGTCTCGTAGTGCAGACCCTTTGAGGTCGTTCTTCCTTGGGTACAAAGCCATGTGCGAATAAGCAGCTCATAAACTGCGTCCCCAATATGCGCAAGACCCAAAACACTCATGCTCTGGAGCTGCTCGCCTGTCAATATCGTATTGAAGTAATCTTTCATTTTTCTCCTTAATAGCCTAAACACCGAGCTTTGAATATGGGGCTTTCGGATAACCGAAAGCCCCGAAGCATTCTATATTGCGCTAGTCTTTCCAGTCATCGGTAGGCGTATCGGCATATTCCGAGAAGCTGACCTGATCTGCCGCAGGCCCCTTTAAGGTACCTCCCTGCGAGGACTGCATCTCCTGCCATTGCTGCCTTGTGATGAGAACCTGACGCGGCTTCGAACCCTCAAATGGGCCGACGACACCAATTTCCTCCATCTGGTCGACTATTCTCGCAGCTCTTGCGTAGCCAAGTTTCAGCCTGCGTTGGAGCATGGAGACAGATGCCTGTTTCGTCTCAAATATCACATCCACGGCCTGAGGGAGAAGCTCGTCGTAATCCGAGCCTGAGTCCGAAGCATCCCGCTTATCGTTTTCCGATGAACTGCTGTTTTTGTCCTCGGCCGCTTTTTCAATCTGGGCAAGGATGTCCTCACTGTAGACTACCTGCGCGCCTTCCTTGACAAAGTTTATGATTTTTTCACGTTCCTCATCGGTTACGAACGCGCCCTGTACGCGCATAGGCTTGCCCACGCCAAGCGGCGAATAGAGCATATCGCCTGCGCCGATGAGCTTTTCAGCTCCGGAATTGTCGAGGATTATGCGACTTTCCATCGCGGACGAGACCGCAAATGCAATACGACTCGGGATGTTTGCTTTCATAAGTCCCGTGATGACGTCTGCCGAAGGACGCTGAGTTGCGATTACGAGGTGCATACCCGCTGCGCGTCCCATCTGTGCGACACGGCAGATACTCTCCTCGACTTCTTTCGAGGCAACCAGCATGAGGTCTGCCAGCTCGTCGATGACTATTACAACGCGCGGCAGGGTCTGCTCGCGGATGGTTTTCTGATGCGCATTATAACCCATAAGGTCACGAACTCCGCTTTCGGAAAACAGTCTGTACCTCTTCAGCATCTCGACGACTGCCCATTGTAGCGCACCTGCTGCTTTTTTAGGGTCGGTAACGACGGGCACGAATAGGTGCGGAATGCCGTTATATACGCCGAGCTCGACCATCTTGGGATCGATCATGATCAGGCGCACTTCGTCGGGCGTTGATTTATAGAGAAGGCTTATTATAAGCGAATTCATGCAGACGGATTTACCGGAGCCTGTTGTGCCTGCGATAAGCAAGTGCGGCAGCTTCGCAATGTTCCCGACAATCGCGTTTCCGCCTATATCCTCGCCTATTGCAAAGCTAAGCTTGGACTGCGCGGTTTTGAAAGACGCAGCATCGATTATATCGTGCAGGTATACCATGCTAATGAGCTTGTTCGGAACCTCAATCCCGACCGTTGAAATCTTGTCGGGAATCGGTGCAATACGAACACTCGTGACGCCCAATGACAGAGCAAGGTCTCCCGCAAGGTTTGTGAGCTTTGCAAGCTTTACGCCCTGTTCAAGCTCAAGGTCGTAGCGCGTGACCGTGGGACCGCGCGTAATTCCCGTGATAACTCCGCTTACACCAAAGCTTCTGATAGTGCTTTCGAGCCTTTCGCGGTTGAGGGATATTTCTTCCCTGCCGTCAATGTTGTTTCGCGGGCCTGCAGAACTCAGAAGCGAAATAGACGGGTATCTATAGACCTCGGGGCTTTCCTCCATCGTTTTTTCGATGGTCTTCGTGATTTCTTCAGTTTCCGCCTCGACCTCTTCGCGTGAAATCTTCTTGATTGCCGCGGTCGCGCCCGCGCCCTCGCTTGTCAGCTGTGAAACTCCGGCCACTGCGGCGGCTTCCTCAACGGAAAGAGGTTTAACATTTTCCGTAGGCGCACTGTGCTTAATTGTTTTCGGGCTCGAAACCAATGGCTTTTCGGCATCCTGTGACAAAACTTGATCAGGTGTTTTTACACGGGGCTTAGTGTTGAAAAAACCGACTTTCTCTTCAACGTAATCGTCGTTTTTCAGGCTTGCCTCGTCAAGCGGTATATCGATGGCTTTGACATTCTTTTTTCCTGTCAAAACAGGTGTTTTAACGCTACTCTGAATATTTGGAGCAGAGATTTGTCTTGAATCCTGAGCAGCTTCCGGCATCTGATCATATTGCGGACGATTGCGGTAGCTTTCGATCATCTTAGGCAATGTCAGACCGACACAGCTCATTCCGAAGAAGACGAGTCCGACTGTGAAGACCGGAGCAGCGCCGTAAATACTGACGGCGGATTTGAGCCCCATTGCGAGAAGTCCCGAAAGCACTCCGCCGCTTGTCATTTCTTCTCCGCTTTTATAAAGCACCGAAATAATCGATTTTGAGAACTCAATCTCTGTTCCTGTCGCAAAAAGATGATAAATTGCGCCGAGAAACAGTGGCAACATAAGTGCCGATACGACTCTGAAACTGACAGGCTTGTTTTTTCTTATAAGCAATGTGCATGAACACACGAGAAGTGCAGGAGGAAAGACATAATAGCCCCAGCCGACGATGCCCTTTATAAAACCGCAGAAGTATGTAATGAACCATGCATCGACATTAAAATATCCGATAAATGAGAACAGTCCAAGGAGCAGGCAGACCACTGCGCCGATAGCTCGGTTAGCGGGATTAATAGAGGGCGTGCTTTTTGAAACAGCAGGCTTTCTTGTGCCACTCGCGGATTTTGCGGGTGTCTTTTTCTTAGCCGCAGTTTGTTTAGAGGTGGATTTTTTTGTCGCTTGTGCCATTAAAATTCACTCCGTATCAAAGAATAATCGTAAGAACGATTGTGAGTATGCCGACAAAGAAGCAGTACCAGCAGAACTTTCCGAATTTGCCCTTCTGGGACAGCAGTTTAACGATCTTGATTGAGAAGAATCCAGAAACGCCGGCAACAGCCATACCAAGCAAATAGGCAGGGATTTTGGCTGTATCCGCACCGTTTTCCAGCGCGTGGATGAGTTCTATCAGCGTTGCCGCGAGAACTGCGGGAAGCGACACGAGGAAGGAAAACTTGACCGCAAAATTTCGGTTCAAGCCTGTAGCCATACCTGCGGTAATCGTTGAGCCGGAGCGGGATATTCCCGGCAGGGTTGCAATCGCCTGCACCAAGCCGATTTTTACAGCGTCTCCGACCGACATATTCTTCTCGGTTTTTTTGCCGTTTTGCATTCTGTCGGAAAGATAAAGTATCGCGCCGGTGATTAGGAAAGCGATACCGATGAAGTAAGTATTGTTGCTGAGCTTGTCGATATAGTCTTTCAAGGGCAATACGATAACAAGCGGAAGCGTCGCTATTAGTATCATAAGTACCAAGCGGCGAGCGGGCTTAGGATCGCCCTGTTCTGGCTTTGGGTGGTTAATATCCTTTATAAAGCCGATGACTTCCTTTATCATATCGGCAATATCCTGCCGGTAAACTATGCAGATTGCAATAAGCGTCGCAAAGTGCAGAAGTACATCGAACAAAGTATCGACCCCATCCATACCAAACAGGTTTTGCAGGACTGAAAGGTGTCCCGAGCTTGAAATCGGCAGAAATTCTGCAAGGCCCTGAACTAATCCTAAAATTGCAGCAAATAACAGTGTCATTGTTACCTCCGAAAATTTGTGCTGAATTGATTGCTTACATTTTAATATGCTTACCGCCTGAGAAATTTTCAGTCACTCATGACGGAACGACTTTTTTCTTTTTCCTGCGCGAGCGGCTATGTCTGGGCGGATGAGCCTTGGTGCTGTAATACTCCTCCATCTCTAAATCCGCTTTGTACATAATACGGTTGACCGTCCAGGTATCATCCTCCGCCGTGCGGAATTTAAGACGTACAAGGAATTTTCCGTGGGCTTTGCACTCGCATAGTGTCATATATCTCTTATCGCCCTGATTTATCCAGCGACCGCACTTTAGACGCTCGCAGCATTCCGGACAGGTCGGTGACGAGATCTCTTTATCCTCAAACGCATCCGCTCTCTCGTTATAACCTGTAAATGCTCTGTGTTCAACAGCGTCACCCGATCGGTCAGTCTCCTGCGCTCCGCAAAGGCGCGTTGCCAGAACCTTTGATGCCGAGTCGTAGTGGCTGATGCCCTCCTCGAGATCGAGCTTGGAACACACAAGAGCCGTGTTGTAAGCGTCGCCCAATGCATCATGCGCTACGCGAGTCTGTTCGATATTGTAAAATTCCATCGCAGTCGTAAGGCCGGTCTGATTACGGCCCGCCTGAGTCTGAATATTGTAAATCACCTGCAGATTCACCCATTTGTCAATCCAGTCCCAGTCAAGGTCGTGAATTATGATGTTCTGCTCCATGATTCCCTTGTCGTCACTTCCCCAAGTGAGAAAAGTACAGTTTTCTCCGCACCATTCACGAAACTTCGCAAAAGCCTCTTTAAAGCCTTCTCCGCCCTCAAGGCGAACCTTATCAAAGCCTGTAAGCTTCTCGACCTTATAGTGCATCCGCTTGAAATATATGGGCTTAACGTCGATCTGAAACTCTTCACCCGGTAAAAAATCATCTGTTAGCCTGACAGCCCCGATTTGGATTATTTCTCCTCTTAGGTGTATCGGAAGCTTATTAAAGACGGCAGATTGTGAGGACATGGCCTGATTCCATTCCATATCCAAAACAACAAAGCCCATTAATTAAACCATTCCCTTCGGTTTTTATAAGAAAAAAGGAGCTTTCGTTCCTTTAATTTTGAAATCCGCCGGAAGCAACGTATCACATCTGCAAATACGCATAGTCCGACAATTTGTTATTGTAACACATATTTTTCAATATGGACAGCCTTTTTCGTTGATGTTTTCAATTTTTTATGTAAATCACAGGACTTTTTATCGTTGTTTCCCCTTTATCAGCTATGTGCGGTCTTAAAGGTAGTATTATGTTAACCTTTCTGATGGCTCAGTGGCAGAACATTAGAATGTCCTGCCACTGCTTGATTATAAGCTATTATGCCTGTCTAGCAAGCTTTTCCAGTATACTTAGGGTCAGTGTCCAGATTCGCTCAATTGATGCGATGTCGGCTCTCTCCTTGGGAGTATGGATGTCCTGAAGCTCAGGCCCATATGATATTATGTCAACCGATTCAAGCATCTTGTCAAAGAATCCGCACTCCAGCCCCGCGTGTATTGCCAGAGCCTTCGCTTCTATTTTGAAAAGCTCTTTGTAGGTCTCCATCGCAAGCTCACGCAAAGGAGATTTTGCCCTGTACTCCCATTGGGGGTATTCCGCGGAGCAAACGCTCGCTCCGCCTGTTAAGGCTGCAATTGCGGCGAATTTTTCTTTCGCCTCTGTTTTGCGGCTGCCTACCGAACTTCTCGCCAGAGAATGAATTATTAGCTCATTATCCTTTTGTTCGATAAATCCCGGATTTGAGGAGCTTTCAACCAAATCGGCAATCTCAAAGCTCATGCCGAGAACACCGTTTGGAAGTAAGCTCAGCGCCGATACAATACGTTTCTGCGACTCACAGGTGTAGCAAACTCCATCCCTAATGTCTCCGCTAGAAAGTTCAACGCTCACATTGTCTCTGTTTCCGTATTCATGTCTGAAATCACTTTGAAGCTGTTTTATGAGGTTTTCAACGCCCTCAAGCTCGGCTTTTTCCACGAACAGCTCCGCAGTCGCATTCGTCGAAATCGCGTTTGTCTTTCCTACGGCCTCAAGTGACGAGATACGAACCTTATCCCCCAGTTCGGATAGAATCCTTGACATGAGCATGATTCCGTTCGCTTTTCCAAGATGTATATCGCCGCCGGAATGACCGCCTAGGAGCCCATATATTTTGACAGTCAGCGGGCAATGTCCGGAAACGGTTTCGCGCTCAATTGTAATGCTTAGATTATTCCTGAAGGCCCCGGCGCAGCTTGTGAAGAAAACGCCCTCCTCCTCGGTATCGAGATTAATAACGTATTTACCCTTGAGAAGCCCAAAGTCTAGCTCACCAACGCCAAGGCAGCCGATTTCCTCGCCGGTTGTGAAAACCGCTTCGAGGTCGGGATAAACGATATCGTCTGTATCGAGCAGGGCAAGAGCGTAAGCAACGGCTATGCCATCGTCTGCTCCCAAGGTCGTGCCGTCCGCCATGAGCCAGCCGTCTTTATATATCAGACCGATGCCGTCCTCATAGGCTATTTTGCAGTTATCATCACGGACATAGACCATATCGGTATGTCCCTGAATTATAACCGGCGCGCAAGCGCAGTTCGGTACCGTCGAAGGTTTTTTAATTATCACATTGCTGTGGCTGTCGCTATACACTTCGAGTCCCCTATCTTTTGCAAACCCGACAAGATAAGCGGCAATAGCCTTCTCGTCGCCGCTCTCGCGCGGAATGCGGGAAATCTCTTCAAAATAATTAAACACTTTTTTCGCGTCTGTCATGCTCTACCACCCTTTCATTGGCAATAATTATACACTCCGCAAGGAACGGATGCAATAATACTATGCCGTAGTTTTGCCTTTTTCAATGAATGGACGCAGCCTTTTTGCGAGAATCGCGCAGACTATGATGAGAACAACGTCCCCCAATGCGAAGGGCAGAAATCCTATTGAAAGAATCTTTACAATTCCTGTCGGAGTTGACAGATAGAAGTTCAGTATTAGATACAAATGAATAAGCCCTATTGCAAACATGGCAACGAAGTTTAAGAGTCCCGCTATAATATAAGTTTTAATACTGTTTGTTCCATGCTCAGCAATCAGCCCCGCAAACCAGGTTCCAAGAGCGAAACCAATGATATAGCCAAATGTCGGCTGGAATATATAAGCGGGTCCCCCGCCCTGCGTGAATACAGGTACTCCAGCAAGTCCTATAAAAATATATAAACATACTGCGATTAGCCCCTTCCTCTTTCCGAGCAAGAGCCCTGCGAGATTCGTGAAAAGAAACTGGAGAGTGATAGGAACATAGGGTATCGGGATTTTGATAAAAGCTCCCACAGCAATAAGTGTGGCAAACAGCGCGCAGAGCACCATTCCCCTGACGTCTATAATTTTTTTCTTTTGCATATTTCGCTCCTAAATATCATTCGTTCGTCAGGCTTAATATTGCGACTTCGCCGCTTTGAAGCTCAATATTCTCACCGATTGTAAGACGTACAAGCAGCCCGCCGGAATCGCTTATCCCTGTGACTCTCGCGTTAAGCCGTTCGCTGCCGCGCATAAAGCTAATGTCTTTTCCGAACATTAGCGAACGCGCCCTGTATGCGTCGATTATTTCTCCGCTGCCGAGCGTATCAAAGCCATCCAGAATTCCTGCTAATATTTCCGCAGCAAGGCGGTTGCGTGATATAGCGTCGTCGCCGAGCGTTCCGACAATACCGCGAAGCTCCTGAGGAAGGCTATCTTCCTTAGTAGCGCAGTCTACACCCACGCCGACTATGATACTCTCGATGCCTCCGCTTTCAAAATCCGTCGCTGCTTCCGTCAGTATTCCGCAGACTTTTTTCCCGTCCAGATAAACATCGTTGACCCACTTTATCCGTGGCTTTTTGTCCGTTAGCTTTTCAACAGCTTTGCAAACCGCAACCGCAGCCGCAATCGTTATCATCTGCGGTTCCTCCATGCCTAAAACTGGTTTGAGGATAACGCTCATATATAGTCCAACTCCGCGTGGTGAGAAAAAGCTTTTTCCGTTTCTGCCTCGTCCGGCGGTCTGTTCCTCTGCGAGGAGTAGCGTACCGTGCCCTGCGCCGTCCAAAGCGAGCTTCTTCGCCTGAGTGTTCGTCGAATCGGTGATATCCAGCACAGTAATCGGACAGGATTTATATTTTTGAGAAAGATTTGCGAGCACGCCTTCCTCGCTCATCAAATTGCTGTCCGGAGCAAGTTTGTAGCCATTGTTTGTGACGGCGATTATCCTGTGTCCGCCCTCTTCCAGACTCTTAACAGCTTTCCAGACGGCGGTTCTTGATATATTCAGCTTTTCGGCAAGCTCTTGACCTGAAACAAAGCGTGCTCTTTCACTTTCCAGCACAGCCAAAATGTCGTTCTTCGTTGACAATTCACCACTCCTCAAACAGACGGTTTTTCGATATTTTACCTCACAGCCCGTCTATTGTCAACCACCTATCTGTATGCGGTTTACATTTGATTTTTTAAATTTCGAATGAATAAGAGACAACAGGGAAATACTATCCAATATCCATCATATGGCGCGAATTTATCAAGGAAGAGGCGTATCGTGTTCGGCTCTCCTTGCCTTAGGGAGGTAATTAATTTGCTGAACAAGGTTGAGATCTGCGGTGTTAACACAGCGAAACTCAAAGTACTAAAAAACGATGAAACGATGGAGCTTTTGCTCCGATCAAAGAAAGGAGACAAAGAAGCCAGAGAAAAATTAATCTCAGGAAATCTTAGACTGGTTCTATCTGTCATACAAAAATTTGCGTCGCGCGGCGAAAATGTAGATGACCTTTTTCAGGTCGGCTGTATTGGTCTAATCAAAGCCATAGATAATTTTGATACCAATCAGCCGGTCAGATTTTCGACCTATGGCGTCCCGATGACTATCCGTTGTCGTAATAGGTTTTCTTGACATAGAAATGTTTTTGAGTTAGAATACGCAGGTATCAAATATTCTATATGTCTCCGTAGCTCAGCAGGATAGAGCGTCCGCCTCCTAAGCGGAAGGTCGCGCGTTCGAATCGCGCCGGGGATGCCAAAAGCGCCGAAATTTAAGATTTCGGCGCTTTTTCTATTAGGAAAGTTTGATTTCTAGATTATTAAGAATTGGTTTTTATGAATGGGTAATAGAACTTTGGCTCATGACAGCTTTTTTACAAAGCGCCCGTATAACACCCACATCCATAAAAATGATGTCAGCAGAGCGGGAATAGCATATAAATAGTTATCTTCGACGCTGAGCTTCGCGATCCAAAAGGATGGAAGAATTGAGAACAAATACTGTACGCCGGAAAAAAGGAAAAACGGAACCGGGAGCCCCATTAAAATAATTCCCGTGAGCTTTCCTAGTGCCATGCCTTCTACGCGGTTATGCGAAAACGACACGAGCAGCAGCGACACAGCGATGCTCAGAAGGCTCGAAAGCGCGCACGTTATGAGCAGTATCGGTGCTGACCACACGGTCAGCGAGAAAATAATCATAATTATTACGGAGGCAAAAATGGAAATTACGGCAGGAAACACAAGCCGTGAAACAATATATCCACGCTTGCCGACTGGAGTCACAGCCATGTAAGAGGTCATATTTTCATCGTATTCCGTCAGCATTACCAGAGATGAGACAAAGCAGACGATATAAGGCGTCATGACGGCGAGAAACAGGTCAAACAGCAAATAGTATTCGGAGAGGATTGCAGCCTTTCCGAAATATCCGCAGAGCGCGGCCTCGGCAGCCGGGATGCCGAAGCGGAAAGCAAAGCCGGCGAGCAGCGGGGCGGCTAAGGACGCATAAAGCATGCCGTCTTTTGATATCTGCCGCAAAAACATAACGAAGCAACGGAAGATTGGCCTCATAGCTTTACACCTCCCACTGATTTCAGCATTTTATTCACAGCGCCGCACGCGATAAAGACAAACAGCGCAGTCCACAAAAACAGGAATATTAACGCTGGAAACGCTCCGCCGCTTTGGGCGCAAAGCACTATCATGCTAACCCCCGGATGTATGAGAAGCCAGCTTTCTTTATACCAGAAAAGCCAGATGATGGCGGGAATGTTAATCAGTATTTCTGCGGGGATGGTTGCAAGGACGAACTGATTGAGCGTTGTTGTTTTACAGGCGATAATCAGCCCAACGGCTGAAAACATGCATGAGCAAAGAAAAACGCCTAAAATGAAAGTAATCGGATTTGTCACAATGCCGGCAGGAATACCGATTGCAAGACTCACAACGGTTGATATAATTCCGATTGAACACAGCTTAGACAGAACATATTCCAAAGGCTTCACCGGTGAGACGGCAATGCTGTCCAGCACTCGCTCGCTTTTTTCAAATAGAACGATTGCACCCATGAAATATAAGCCCATTGCGGCCGGGTCAGAAAAAATCATCAGAATTGCCGCTTTTTGTCTCCACGACTCGGGAAACGCAAAAAGCAGTCCGATATACAGAATCGTGAAGAGAAAATAAATAAAGTAAAATCCGTATTTGAACTGGAAGTGGACGTCACCCATGAGCAGCTTCCCAATTCTCATTGCAGCTGCCTCCCCGTAAGCTCGACAAAAATGTCGTTGAGCGTCGGCTCGCCCGAATGTATGGACAAAAGCCGGTTTTCACGGAGAAGTCTTGAAAGCGTTTCGTCCTCCGAGGTTTTGCACAGCGGGATTTCCGTTCTAACTTCCCTTCCGTTATCCAAATAAGTATAGGCAATCTTTGACGCGCCCCTGCCCATGATAAGGCTGCGCGGCGTATCGAGAGCCCTAATTTTCCCGTCTACAATGAACGCGACGCGGTCGCAGAGCTCGGTTGCGTCATACATGTTGTGTGTCGTCAGGATTATGGTTTTCCCCTTTGTCTTCTCATCCAAAATGATGTCCTTCATCACACGGGAACTGGACGGGTCAAGCCCTGAAGTCGGTTCATCGAGGAAAAGAATCTGTGGATCATGCAGCAGGGCCTTGATAAAATTTAGTCTTGACTTCATACCCTTTGAAAAGTCTGAGACTTTTTTGTCCGCGTCGTTAATAAGCCCGACGCTTAAAAGCAGCTTATCAATATCACGGTGCTTATTATAGAGAGAAGCGAAAAATTTGAGGTTTTCGCGCGCCGTGAGCTTTTCATATAGACTTGGAAATTCAAAGTCGACTCCGATATTTTCATAAAAGCCGTTATCATGGCGCCTGACTTCCTCACCGTTTACAATGACGCTGCCCCTGTAACTAGTTATCAGTCCTGTCAATATCTTCTGCAGTGTGCTTTTTCCCGCGCCTGAAGGGCCCAGAAATCCGAATATTTCGCCTGATTCCACCTCAAAATTCGTGTTCTCGATGAACGGTTTTTTTGTGTAGCTGAAGCAGAGATTATTAACTCTTATCATTGCTTTTCTCCTTCAAACATTTGGATGACGACTCCCCTAATCATGACACGGAGCGCCTCGTCGAATACATCTTCGCCCACTTCCTTCTTGTGCAGCAGGGAAATGAAGATACCCCGTATGGCTGCGCTGAAAACCCTGATATTTTCCGCTTTTATATTGGGAACCATGGCTACCAACTCCTCCACTCGGAAATCGTCCTTATCGGTATGAAGCTTTGAGAGCTCCGGCGGCAGCTTCCGAAAAAGCAGCTCCAGTTCACCGCTTGTCATCAATTTCAGCAGATAAGTACCATCAAGCGATTTGTAAAGCCTGAATATGAGGTCCGTCAGTTTTTCTGCGTCTATGCCGTCTTTCATAACGGAGATATCGTCCATCATTTTTTCCTGCACTTCGTCGTGCAGTTTGCAGAACACATCAAATAGCAGATGCTCCTTGGACTCGTAAAAAAGATAAAACGTCCCTTTCGGAATATTGACTCTCTTTACAAGCTCATCGACCGTCGTCCTTCGGATTCCAAACAGGTCAAGGCACTTTTCGGCCTCCTCCATCAGTCTAGCTTTAATATAGGCTCGTTCACTGTCAGAAAATGTTTTCGGCATATCATTTCACCTCAATACCATATGACCATATTGATCATTATGGTCATTATAATAGCACAAAATCTTTATATGTCAATATAGATTTGTTTCACATGATAGATAATACCGTCATAAATCGTTTCCACCATGGTCAATTCCAAAAAATATTTATACCGCGGAGCTTTTACAGCTACGCGGTATTTTTTATATCCTAAACTATTTAGTAAGAAAACTCATAACCACGTCCGGCATCTCTTCTTTTGACGTGCAGCCGGTGAAGCGCACTTCCCGTCCTTCAAGTCCCGTGAGCGGCTTCGGTGCAGTCGTGCCTGTTGCGTCTTCGAGCTTTTCGATCAGGCCCGCCCCGGAAACTACAGTGCTTTCACCCAGTGCGTCCAGAACGCTGTCAGAGAACTTATAGGGGCTTGCGGTGGACACGATGACTGTCGGGAACTCCGCACCAATCTTTGTCATATTAGCAAGTACAGCGTAAGCGTCTGCGGTATGGGTGTCCATCAGATACCCTGAACTCTTGAAAAGCTCTCGGATATAGGCCTTTGCTTCTTCGTCACTTGAAAATCCGGCGTCAAAATCAGCTTGAATTTTCGAGAGCACCTTCGCGCCGACGTCGTATTTACCCTTTGTCTTGAGCTCTTCCATCCAGCCCTTAACGGAAGTGTCGTCCGAAAGCATAAACAGCAGGCGTTCAAGATTAGAAGAAACGAGAATGTCCATTGAGGGCGAAATAGTGGCGTAGAACTCGCGGTTGCGGTCATACACACCAGTATTTATAAAATCAGTCAATACGTTGTTGCTGTTCGAGGCGCAGATAAGCTTTCGAACGGGCAGCCCCATTTTTTTAGCGTACCAGCCTGCGAGAATGTCGCCGAAGTTACCTGTAGGCACGCAGAAGTCAATTTCATCGCCCATTTTGATTTTGCCGGAATTGACATAGTCGCAGTAGGCGGAGAAATAGTAGACGATTTGCGGAAGCAGTCTACCCCAGTTTATAGAGTTCGCTGAGGAGAGGAACGCGCCCTTCTCCTCGAGAGATTTCGCGAATTCGCGGTCGCTGAATATCTTTTTAACGCCAGTCTGCGCATCGTCAAAATTGCCCTCCACAGCTGAAATGAAGACATTTTTGCCGTGCTGAGTCGTCATTTGGAGCTTCTGAATGTCGGAAACACCGTCTCGCGGATAGAAAACGACGATTGAAGTGCCCTCAACGTCGGCAAAGCCTTCAAGCGCGGCCTTACCCGTATCGCCGGAGGTCGCGACTAGAATGCAGACCTCGCGCTTCTCTCCGAGCTTTTTTAGCGAAGCCGTCAGCAGTCTGGGGAGCATTTGCAAAGCCATGTCCTTGAAGGCGCAAGTAGGGCCGTGCCAGAGTTCAAGAACAGCTGTGTTTTTGTTAACAAACCGAGTCGGCGCAATCTCCGTACTGTCGTAGTTATCGGAATAAGCGTCGCGAACGAAGGCTGTGAGCTCGGCCAAAGTGAACTCATCAAGATACTTGCCCATAATAGCAACGGCTCTTGAGCGGTAATCCATTTTGCAGAACGCTTCAATCTCGGCAAGTGTGCTGGACGGAATGGTTTCGGGAACGAAAAGTCCTCCGTCAGCGGCAAGCCCCTGAGCAATTGCCTGAGTCGCCGTAACGACATTTTTCCTATCTCTCGTGCTGTAATACTTCATTAGAATGCTCCTCACTGAAATGCGTTTTCTATGTGATTGATTTTCACTGCTTTGGTTAACGCCCCCTCGGGCGCATATATTTCGATTACGTCGAAGCGCGGCTGTAGCTCCGTTTCATTCGATTGCAGCCACAGAGATGCTGTTTTTATGATTTTTTCCTGTTTTGACTGGGTTACGAACTCCTTTGCCTCGGCAAAGCTATCTGATTTGCGGAGCTTGACTTCGACGAAGACAATGTACTTCTTGTTTTCGGCAATAACGTCGATTTCTCCGAAACGGCAGGAGTAGTTAAGCCCGACGATTTTGTAGTGTTTTTTCTTTAGGTATTCTGCGGCAGTTTGCTCTCCAAAGCGACCGACAAGCTTTTTGTCCATGCTGTGCCCTCCGCATAAAACTTTTTGAGAAAAGAGAATCGGTGTATCTCGCAGGGGCCATATTCGAGCAGCGAAGAGTAATGCTCCTTTGTGCCATAGCCCTTGTGCTTTGCAAAGCCGTAATGCGGAAATGTTTCGGCGTATTCCAGCATCAGCCTGTCACGCGTAACCTTTGCAAGTATTGAAGCCGCGGCTATGCTCGCGCATTTCGCGTCGCCCTCGACGATTGAGCGGCAGTTATGCTCGATACCCTTTGTCTGGTTGCCGTCAATGAGCGCAAGCTCAGGCTTTTGCGAGAGCTGCGCAATTGCCCTATTCATTGCTATGTACGTCGCGCCGAGAATGTTGTGCTCCTCAATTTCAGCGACGCTTGCAAACGCAATACCGTAAGAAGTTGCGTTATCGATAATTATGGAAAAAAGCTCCTCGCGTTTTTTCTCGGTGAGCTTTTTTGAATCGTTAAGACCTTTGATTTCTATTCCATGAGGTAAAATCACTGCTGCGGCGCAAACGGGTCCCGCGAGAGGTCCTCTCCCCGCTTCGTCCACTCCGCAGAGGGACGCTACCCCGCTTTGCAGTAGCTCTTGTTCAATAGCCCACAAGTCCATAATCACACCTTTGGCTTTTCAAGGCTTATACGCCCCAGCTTACCGTCGCGAAACTCATCAAGAAGTATAACGGACATACGCTCAAGGTCAAATTCCCCTTTTGAAACTATGAAACCTCGCTTTTTTGCCGCTTCCTCAAGAAGCGTCAAGCCGGTTGCTTCGGGGTCCGGCGCAAATTTGTAGCGCTGCTCGATGCACTGCGGATAAAGCTCACGTAGCTTCACCATGAGGTTAGAGCAGAGCATTTCCCTGTCTATTATCTGGTCGCGAATGGCACCCGTAAAGGCAAGGCACTCGCCGACCTCTTGACTGTCGAAACGCGGCCAGAGTATGCCCGGCGTGTCCAGAAGCTCAAGCCCCGCGTCGATGGTTATCCACTGCTTGCCGCGCGTTACTCCGGGCTTATCTGCGGCAAGTGCGGCCTTGCGCTTTGCGACTTTATTGATAAACGTGGACTTTCCCACATTAGGGATTCCGAGTATCATCACGCGCAGAGGACGAGTAGCTTGTCCCTTTGCGGCATATGCCTCGAGCTTTTCCTTTAGAACGCTTCGGATTGCGTCAGCAAAGCCGGAAACGCCCTTACCGCTTTTGCAGTCGGTTTCCAGAACATGAAGTCCCTGCGATTTGAAGTAGTTTCGCCAGAGTGCAGTAACTGAGGGATCCGCCTGATCAACGCGGTTCAGTATGACTAGGCGGGGCTTTGAGCCCGCGAGCTTGTCGATGTCCGGATTTCGGCTCGAATAAGGAATGCGCGCGTCGATAATCTCGCAGACCGCGTCTACAATCTTCATGTTTTCCTCAATCATGCGCTGAGCCTTGGTCATGTGTCCGGGAAACCACTGAATATTCATTTTTTCGGTTTTTTCGGACATTAAGCTACCTCATGAGTCGCTATGATTTACGACCCCAAATTTATCGATTGGCAGAAGCCTGACAAGTACCTTGCCCATTATATAACGGTCATCGACGCAGCCTATCATACTGCTGCGGCTGTCTGTTGAATTGTTGCGGTTGTCGCCCATCACGAAAACGCAGTTTTCGGGGACTGTTATCTTCCCATCAAAATTAAGAGGAGTGAGTGTCAGCTCTCTGATATAGGGCTCGTCGAGCGGCTGATCGTCGACATAAACAATGCCCTTTTCAAAATCAATATCTACAGTCTGCCCAGCAACAGCGATGATGCGCTTGATTATTGGTTCTTCCTGAAAAGAGAGTTTGCGCAGTACGACGACATCGCCCTGCTTGGGCGTAAAGAACAAATCTGAAATGATTACGCTGTCCTTGTCCGAAAAAGTCGGCTCCATAGATGAACCGATGATGCCGATAATACGAACTAGAAAAGCAAAGACCAAAACACAAATAAGGAGAGCCGAAACAAGCGACTGCATCCATTCGTAGATTTCAGCAGGTGCTTTCTCAGGCTCCTGACTGTCCTTGGGTTTCTTTTCGGTTTTTTTAATCTTTTTCACTGTTCGAACCATTTCCTCTTCTTTTTCAAAACGCTCATAATCAAAGCCGGACGGATTTTCATTCAAAAGATCATAGTTTTCAAAAGGCTTTTTATCCAAAAAAGAGCGCCTCCTTTATGAGTTGCTATCTGAATGTTCATTATACACTTGCGATATATATTTTAGCAACAACTAAAAAGAAAAATGCCTGTATCGCACATAAATATGACTGATCTTCAGCCGATAAGTCATCAAAATGTCCGTATAAACAAAAAAAGAGGCTAATGCCTCTTTTTTTTAATAAGTTAAACGCGTTCCTTGACCTTAGCCTTCTTACCGATCCTTTCACGGAGATAATAGAGCTTTGCTCTGCGTACCTTACCTTTGCGAATCGTTTCAACAGAAACGATCGTGGGTGAATGTACGGGGAAAACCTTTTCACATCCAACATTGTAGGAGATGCGGCGAACCGTAATCGTTTCGCTGATACCGCCGTGCTTTCTGGCGATAATTGTGCCATCGAAGGCCTGGTTTCTCTCACGGTTTCCTTCCTTGACACGAACAATGACACGCACAGTGTCACCAACATTCATTTCGGGAAGCTCAGCCTTCATATACTGCTGAGAAAGAGTCTTAACTAAATCCATACTTATATCCTCCCTTCACTGTAAACGTTCATGGTCGGTAATAAGTTCCGCCAGAGGACCGTTCCTGATACGCGCAAGCAAAGGGCATTACTGCCCCTCGCATAGACCATGAAATTTTACCACAGCAAAGCTAGTATTGCAAGGGCTTATTTTCAATTATTCGCATAAATTCCTCGAATAATGCCGATTTAACGATATCCAGTGGCTAATAAGCAACAACTATACCGCCTGCATTGGCATAAATCGTGCTGATGCCACCCGCCCTGAGAATTACGCAGTCTTTGAAACCTACCTTCGCCAAGACGTAATCGCGCGCCTGACGCGCCCTATCGGGGCACTGGCAATGAGTAATATAAAGTGTTCGTGCGCTCATGTCCAGATTCCTGCATCGCTCGGCGATTAGCTCCGCCATTTTTGCAACGGCTCTGTCGATTGAAAGAGCTTTTCCTCTGACGCAAATATTTCCCGTCTCATCAGCGCCCATAACAAGCTTAAGCTTCAATGCTCCGGTGATGATAGCCTGGAGATGATTAAGCCGACCGTTTTTCCTGAAAACCTCAAGAGTTTCAAGTATAAAATAGGTCGTCAAGTTATTGATAAATTCAAGCGTTTGAGTTACGACCTCGTTAAAGGGCACACCGGCCTCGGCAAGTGAAAGAATTTTCTGGCAGACGGCAATCTCTCCCGATGCGGCGCTTTTAGAGCTGAAAACAAAAATGTTTTTCTCCGGATGGCTCTCCTTGAACATATTTGCCGCAACAACGGCACTGCCATAGCTTCCGCTAAGCTTGTCCGAAAGAGTAACGACATAGACATCGTCCGCTCCGCAGTCGTAGGCTTCAACGAAGATTCCCGGCGCGGGACATGCGGATTTGGGCGCGTTTCGAGAAGCAGCCATTTTGCTGATAAGCAAAGCACAACGGAGCTCCTCGTCATCGACAAAGGTTTCATTATCGAGATCAATCGTCAAGGGTACGCGTTTTATCCAGGTATAGTCGTCACCTAGATAAGGATAGTCGCAGCAACTGTCACCAATTATTTGAAAGCTCATTGCTCAACACCTCGTGTTCACAAAATATTAATATATATGGTAATCGATAACATATAAGATAGTAACGTCTACCATTTCTGTTCGATTATACTATCAATATGTACGCATGTCAATTGCGTTATTAAGTAATCAGATGTTGATAGTTGTGGATTTACGTAAGTTCAGCGCTGTGCCAGCTCGACAATCATGTCAACGCAGCTTTCAATACCCAACTTTCCGCTATTTAAGCAGATGTCGTAATTATTGCTCATACCCCATATTCTGCCTGTATAGTTTCTATAATATACCTTCCGCTTCTTATCTTTTTCTTCAAGTCTTTTCTCAGGCGCGTCGTCCATTTCACCGTAGAGCTTGACTATTCTATCAACTTTGAAGGACATGTCTGCATAAATATACACATGAAGTGCATCAGAAAGATCTTTAAGAATATAGTCCGAACAGCGCCCTACAATGACGCAGGGGCCTTCGTCCGGCAAGCGCTTAATAATATTGTGCTGGATGACATACAGTTTATCGGAAATATCTGAATAACCGTCCACCCCAACACTTCCAGAGCGCGCAAGGTTGAAAAGGAAGCTCGAAGTTGAGGTTGCGTCCTCTCCCCTGCGCTCCACAAATTCTTGCGAATATCCGCTCTCTTTTGCAATAAGCTCGACAAGCGCCTTGTCATAAAAAGTGTAGCCGAGTCTTTCTGCCACTGCTTTTGCGACGGTTCTTCCGCCGCTTCCAAATTCGCGGCTGATAGTTATAACTTTTTTACTCATTTTGGTTCCTCCGATACTTTGGTTGGTATTTGAGAATATGTGCTTAATCAGAATAGCCGTTCGGCAAGAAGTGACCATAGAGGGATAGTCACAGCGCAGGCAAGAACCGAATAGAACACGCCGCCCGCGCTCTCGAGTCTCGCCTCAGGACTGGGCTCAAACTGTATTGTAAACGCGGCGAGAAGCGAGGCAACGGGAAGCGTCGAATATATTATAACCGTCTTAGCAACAAGAGGGTCTACCGGCAAACAGAACATTACAGCAGTTGTTACTGCCGGCATTATCATATTACGCAAAACAGGAATTAGAAGATACTTCGGTCTTAATAGAGACTTCACCTTGTTTTTGCCGAGAGAAATCCCGCAGAGTATCATGCCCAGCGGCGACGTGACAGCGCCGATTGCAGAAATTGTCTTGTCAATCGGTATTGGAAGCTTGAAGCCTGTTATATAGAGCAATAGTCCGATTAGCACGGCTACGACTGGCGGAGAAAGCCAGCGCTTCATATGTGCTGATATGCTCATTTTTTCGCGTACTTTTCCAGGGGGCGACAGAAGCGGTCTTGCTGCGCTGTAATATACCAAACGGATGGGTGCGATGAAAACGACAAAATACAAAAGTCCGGTTTGTCCATAAAGCGCCTGCGCCACAGGCATACCGACAAAGGAAAAATTCGTAAACATTGCCCCAAAGCGCAGCATCCTACCTGTAAAGTTTTTACCGAAGCTCACAAAGACGAGCTGTCCTATTCCATAGCACAGCGCCAGATAAAAAACGCTAATTGCAAGCAATATCCCGCAGTTACGCATCTCCGCTGAAGAATAAGGCGCGTTGAACGAATTTATTATCATACAGGGCAGCGCGATGTTCAGAAGAAAAGCTGTGAGCGAGGTATCAAACTTTTCGTCTACCATGCCGAGCCGCCAGACAAAAAAGCCGATTACTATAAGAAATATAAGCTGAAGTGACAGCTGAAAAGCGAGCATTTACGTTTCCTCTTTATCTAATCTTATAGGACTACAAGAAAGCGGGCGGTTTTTCTGAAACCGCCCTTAAGTATTAACCTTACTTTTTTACATCGTTTTCATTAAATAAATCGCCGCATTCAGGACAGAATTTCGGAGGATTCTTCGGGTCGGCAGGCTCCCAGCCACATTTATCACATTTGTAGAGGAGCTCGCCAGCGGGTTTGGGCTTTCCGCATTCCGAGCAGAATTTGCCTTTATTGACTGCCCCGCAAGCGCAGGTCCAACCAGTTACATCTGCAGGCTTCGGCTTTCCGCAGTCAGAGCAGAACTTGCCCGTATTTCCGGCCTTGCCGCAAGAGCAGCCCCATGTATTGGTTTCGACATTATCAGCCGGCTTTCCGCCCATTGCAAACAGGTTCTGGGCGTTCGCTCCGCCTGCCGTTTGCGCCATGTTGAGCCCCGCAAAACCCATGAAAGCACCGCCCGCGCCTTCGTTCTTCGCGGCAGACTGCATGGCTTCTGCCTGTGCGCCGACTAGCTGTGCCGCCGCCATGGTCGGGTCGCGGAATGCGGCATTGCGCTGAAGCTGCTTTATCATCTCCTCGTCTTCGTCGGACGCGGTGACGGAGCTTACGCCAAGTGAAATTATCGAGATACCGCGTAGCTCGTTCCATTTCTTTGAAAGCACCTCGTTGAGCGCATCCGCAAGCTCCATAGTATGGCCGGGAAGCGCGCTATAGCGTATGCCCATTTCGGAGATTTTTGCGAACGCAGGCTGAAGCGCAGTCAGAAGCTCGCTTTTGAGCTGACCGTCAATCTCGCTTCGTCTGTAGTCCCAGTCAACGTTGCCGCAGACATTCGTATAAAATAGCATCGGGTCAACGACTCGGTATGAGTATTCGCCGTAGCAACGGATGGCAATATCCACATCGAGCCCAACGTTTTTGTCGACTACGCGGAACGGAACAGGATTCGGCGTTCCGTATTTGTTGCCGATAAGCTCCTTCGTGTTGAAGAAATACACACGCTGATCCTTCGCAGTGTCTCCGCCAAAGGTGAAACGCTTGCCCATAGTCTTAAAGGTTTCGGAAACAGATGCTCCGAGATTGCCGACAAAAATGCTTGGCTCAGTCGAGCTGTCGTAAACAAATTCGCCCGGTACGGCACATAAATCGACTACCTTGCCCTGTTCGACGATAATCATGCACTGACCGTCGTTTACGGCGACTATAGAGCCGTTCGAAATGATGTTTTCTTCGGCTTTCGTATTCGAACTGCGTTTCGAGCTGCGCTTAATACCTTTTTGGACAAGAATGTCCTGATCGAGTGCATCACAGTAAAAGTACTCTCTCCACTGGTCGGCAAGAACGCCCGAGAGCGCACCAATACCTGCTTTTAAAAGACCCATAATGAGTTATCCTTTCTGTATCCTAGGAAAATAAAATCGTGCTGATTAGCGACGTATTCTTCTAATTGCTTGATGAAGTTGGTATGTAAGGAATGATCTTAGACGCGAATTCCGGCATGCTTACGGTCTGGAGATATACTCTCCCCGGTCCTCTCAGTATGGACAGAAACAAGCCTTCGCCTCCGAAAAGAACGTTTTTAAAGCCTTTGACAGTCTCCGCCGCGTAGGATACGCTGGCCTCATAAGCCGCTATATTGCCCGTATCAACCTTAAGCACTTCGCCCGGAGCGAGATCCTTTGTGACGACTGTGCCGTCGATTTCGAGGAAGGCAAGACCCGTTCCGCCGAGTTTTTGCATAATGAAGCCTTCTCCGCCGAAAAAGCCGACCTTGAGCTTCTGCACCGTTGCTGATAGCGTAACTGCCGGGGTCGCGCAAAGGAAGGCATTCTTTTGGCAAACAAATTCCCTGCCGTTTCCAAGCTCAAGCGGGACTATCGAACCGGGAAAAGAGGACGCAAGTGTAATCTGAGCGTTCGGTCTCTGAGAGGTATAGGTCGCCATAAAAAGGGATTCACCGGAGAACATACGTCCGAGGGCTTTTCCGAAGCCGCCTTTCATGTTGGTTTCCATTGCGATGCCGTCCGTCATCCATGTCATACCGCCGGATTGGGTATAAATGCTTTCGCCGGGCTGAAGGGTAAGCGTTACTGCTGGAAGGTTGTTTCCGAAAATTTCATATTGCATTGATGTTCCTCCTGTAGTCAAATATTGTTTCTTATAAATATATGTAGGGGACCTATTGATTTATATGATAGCAAATTAAGCTTTGCGTGTCATCCATAATATATCAAATTAAAGGGAATATTTCAATATTATAAAGTTAGGTTTGTCAGTTTTAAAAATTTGTGGAAACCGGTGCAAAATGATGCTATAATCCAGAAAATGATAGAGGTGAAGCGCAAATGAAAAACATAGTTCTTATTGGTATGCCAGCAACGGGGAAAAGCACCGTTGGCGTGATTCTTGCAAAGCTTCTGGGTTATAACTTCATTGATACTGACATACTGCTAGCACTTGAGCAAAAAAAAACGCTATCGCAGATCATTTCAGCGAATGGATATGACAAATTTATAGAGTCCGAAGGAAAGATAGGCGAAAGCCTCAAATGCGAAAAGACGGTCATCGCGACCGGCGGCAGCATGATATTTTCCGAAAACGCGATTAGGCGCCTTTCAGAAAACGGCATCGTTATTTGGCTTGACACACCTGTGGAAGAGCTTGAAAGAAGAATGGTCGGAACGCTTTTAGATAGAGGCGTTGCAGCCCCCTCACAATTGACGCTTCACGAGATATTCGAAATCCGTGAGCCGCTATACAAAAAATATGCTCAGCTTCGAATTCTCTGCACCGGAACGTCCGAGCTTGTGGCAACAAGGCTCCGCGAAATGCTGATTAATGAAAAGCTGATATAGAAAAACGCTTCAGGCTGGAATAGCCTGAAGCGTTTTTAACTAGTTATTCGAAATCGGCAGGCGAACTGTGAAGGCTGTTCCTTTTTCGGCGCTGCTTTCCAGTGTTATCGCCCCATTCAAAGCGTCTACCACATGCTTGACTATCGCAAGTCCGAGTCCCGTTCCGCCGACGGCTTTGCTGCGTCCGCTATCGACTCTGTAGAAACGCTCAAAGACCCTTCTCTGATGCTCTGGCGGTATTGGGTCTCCATCGTTTCTTACGCGGAGCACCGCCTGACCGTCCTTCATATTGAGAGAAACATCGACCGCTCCCCCCTGCATATTGTACTTTACGGCATTAACTAGAAGATTTGACACAAGACCGCGAATGTCTTTCTTGTTCGCATGAATCACAGCGGGGCTGATATCGGCGTTTATGGTGATGTTCTCCTGCTCGGCAAGCGTCAAAAGCTCATTTATGCTTTCGTTTATTACCGAGGAGATATCAACGCTCTCGCTATCGCCTGATAGTTCGCCTGATTCCATGCGACTAATCATGATTATATCATTAATCAGCATATTCATTCGTTCGGTTTCAAGCCCTATCCTCGTAAGCAGCTCTTTGCTCTGCTTATCCGAAATCGGAAGGTCGGAGCACAGAAGCTCCGCGCTTCCCTTGATGGAGGTAATCGGTGTTTTTAACTCATGGCTCGCATTGGAAAAAAATTCGCGTCTTACCTTAAGGGAATTTCTGCTTTCGGTCACATCGGACATTGTGATGATGAGCGCTGCTTCTACCCCACTGTCCTCACCTGCATAGGTAAATACTGTCTCGATAATTTTACCGCTGAGATTGAGGTCAAGCGAAAGCTTTCGCCTTTCCATGATAGCTTTATCGGCATACTGGATGAAATCGAAATTTCTCGTTGCGTAAAGGATGTTTTCGCCAACAGCGGTCTTTGTGCAGTTGAGATACCCGCAGGCGGCGTCATTTATAAGAAGCACGTTCTTCTTCTCGTCCAAAAGCAAGAAGCCCTCGCCCACATTATCGAGAATATAGTTGAGTTTATCCTTCTCGTGCTGGATAGAGGATATATGTTTTGAAAGATTTGCGGAAATAGCATTAATTTTAACCGCCATGTCCTCGAGCTCGGCAAAGCGGTAAGCCTTTGGATCAAGCTTGTTTCCGCCTTCCTTAACGCTCATAAGACTGTCGTTCATCTCGGCAATCGGTGTTATGAATCCGGTGGTAAACCTGCCGGTCAGTATCGACGCGAGAAAAAGCGCAATGAGTATCACAAGTATCATGGCGGGAATTATCGACTTTAGGCTTTCAAAGACGCCTGAAACCTCTTTTGTTGTCCTGATAAAATAACCGTCGGAGGTCTGTACCGCAGAATAAACAAGTTTTTTTCCAAGCGTCTCGCTGTTTCTGACGCTTGAGCCCTTACCAGTTACCCCTGCCTGGATTATCTCCGCCCTGTCTAAGTGGTTTTCCATTGATTTATAATTAGCGGCGGAATCGCCGAGCACGGTGCCGTCCGCCGCGATTATAGTAACGCGGACGCTTTTCATTTCGCCCGCTAAATTCTTAGCCTGAATGTCTGCATCCTGCGAGGGATCAAATTCTTTAGAAAAAACTGAAGCATATGAGAGCAATTCCTGTTTCGTGCCCGAAATTAGCTCTCTGTCGAAGACAAAAGCATTTAGCGCGCCGGAGATTATAAGCGTAAGCGTGAGGATGAGCACGAATCCCGCCATCAAGGATTTCTTCATTTGATACCTCCGACAAAGCGATAGCCGATTCCCCTGACTGTCTTTATGTAGTTGCTGTTATCAGCGGTGTCACCGAGCTTCTGGCGAAGAGTGCCGATGTGGATATCGAGAGTGCGTGTTTCGCCAAAGTAATCATCACCCCAAATCTTGGCAATAAGCTCTTCGCGAGAAACAGCGCGGGAGCTGTTTTCCATAAGAAATTTTAGTAGTTCAAATTCCTTGAAGGTCAGTGTAATGGGTTCCGAATCCTTGGAGACTTCCCTAACGTTCCCGTCGAGCCTCACGCCGCCCTGCTCAAGAACATTTTCTGAGCCGTCGGTTTGGTCAGCTCCGCCGTGCCTGCGAAGCTGCGCGCGGACTCTGGCACAGAGCTCGAGCACACTGAAGGGCTTAGTCATGTAGTCGTCTGCGCCGGAATCGAGTCCGATTATTTTGTCAAGCTCTGTATCCTTTGCCGTAAGCATAATTACCGGAACTACCTTGAGCTCTTTGGAGCTTCTCATGGCGCGAACTGCCTCGATACCGCTCATGCCATCCATCATTATGTCCATAACAACAACATGAGGCGGCTCATTGTGCATGTATTCAAGCGCAGATTTGGCATTGTCAAAGCCCTTAGTTTTATAGCCGTTGCTTGAGAGAGCAACTTCAAGAAGCATCCTTATGCTCTCATCGTCTTCAACAATTACAATTTTCTCGTTCAAACGGAGGCCTCCTTAAGAGTTAAAATCGGGTAGCTCTTCGTTTATGTGAATACCGGTAACGTAATAATGCACCCATTCGCAGATGTTGACTGCGTGGTCGCCGATGCGTTCAAGATATTTCACAATCATCAGGTAGTCAATAACAATTTCCATGTCGCGCGTGTCATTGTATATCTTTGAGCCGAGCGCATGGCGAATCCTCAGGAAGTAATCATCCACAACGTCGTCCTTAATCATGGTCGCTTTTGCAAGCTCAAGATCGCCTTTTACATATGCTTCGATTGCAGAAGCTACCATTTCCTTAGCGCTTTCGGCCATCTTCAAGACTTCGTCCTGAATGTCGGGGAAGTTGACTCTGTCGTGATACATGCTGATTTCCGCTATGTCGGAAGCGGCATCACCTATGCGCTCGATGTCCGTTATCATCTTAATCGCAGTCGAAATCTTACGTAGGTCGGTCGCGACCGGCTGCTGCTTAAGGATGAGCTTTAGGCACATCGTTTCAATGTCGCGTTCCATTGCGTTTATATTGGCATCATCTTCTATTATCTCTTTTGCCAGAGCTTTGTCAAATGTTTTCAGTGCCTGCATTGAACGGGTAACGGCATCTATCGCAGTTGTACCCATTCTGATAAGTGCTGAAGACAAATCCTTTAGCTCGTCGTCGTAAAGTTTTCTTGTCGCCATTATAATTCACACTCCTAAACGTTATTAACCGAAACGGCCGGTAATGTAGTCTTCTGTGCGCTTGTCCTGGGGTATCGAGAATATGTCGTCGGTTTTGCCCATTTCCACGAGCTCACCGATTAGGAAAAACGCGGTCTTGTCGGAAATACGCGCCGCCTGCTGCATGTTATGCGTAACGATTACGACAGTGTAATCACGGCGAAGGTCATCCATTAGCTCCTCAATACGCATGGTGCTCGCAGGGTCGAGTGCGCTTGTTGGCTCGTCCATGAGCAGTATCTCCGGCTCAACGCTGAGTGCCCTGGCTATGCAAAGACGCTGCTGCTGACCGCCTGAGAGCCCCAGAGCGCTCTTTTTAAGTCTGTCCTTGACTTCATCCCAGAGTGCCGCGCCGCGAAGCGATTTCTCGACAATCTCATCAAGTGACGCCTTGCTGTGATTTCCGTGAAGTCTCGGCCCGTAAGCAATATTGTCGTATATCGTCATTGGGAATGGATTAGGTGCCTGAAACACCATTCCTATGCTCTTACGAAGGAGATTCACGTTCGTGGTTTTAGCGTAAATATCCGTATCGCGATATTTTGCCTCGCCAATGATCAGCACTCCCGGAATAAGATCGTTCATTCGGTTCAGCGTTTTCAAAAATGTACTTTTGCCGCAGCCGGAAGGACCGATTAGTGCGGTGATTTCTTTTTCCTCTATGTCCATATCGATACCCTTGAGCGCATGGAAAGCTCCGTAATACAGCTCAAGACCTCTTGTCGATATTATACTCATATTTACCTCCTTGATGGCGTGAAACAGTTCACGCGCTCACCCGATCTTTTTAAGTCTTTTTTTTGCGGCTTTTGCAGAGAAATTGATTATGAGTACAAGAATCATAAGTATTGACGCAATTGCAAAGCCGACGCTGAATTCGCCGCTCTCCATGGTATAAACGTAGAGCATTACGCTGAGAGTTCCTCCGCTCGTAGATAGAGCCCTGAAGTAGTTTGTGACCAGCACATAGCCCGCGCCGGCAGTAAAGAGCAGGGCTGCCGACTCACCTACGATACGCCCGACTGCGAGTATCGCACCGCTGACGATTCCGTCTATCGTACAGGGTAGAACGATCGTTCGAATGGTATACCATTTTGTTGCGCCGAGAGCCAATGCGCCGTCACGGTATGACTGTGGAGTTGTTTTAAGTGATTCCTGCGTCGTTCTAATTATGCTTGGAAGTATCATAACAACCAGCGTGAGCGAACCCGCGAGAACGCTGGAGCGAAGCCCAAGCTTCTGGCAGAAGAATAGCATTCCGACAAGACCGTAGATGATGGATGGTATTGCAGTCAGTGTCTCTGTGGAAAATTCAATGAATCTTACCAGTCCTTTATTATTTGAGTATTCGTTCAGATAAATCGCGGCCCCGACTCCGACAGGGAGAGCTATCACGAGAGCCGTCAGTATCATATAAAGTGTAAAAATGATGTTCGGCAGGATACCGATTTTGTCCTCGAGCACCTTGCGCTGTGTCGTCAGAAACTCCCACGTCACATGGGGTAGCCCCCTGTAAAAAATATAGCCTATAAGTCCAAGCAGAAGCAATATGGTTATTAATGCTGAGAGATAAATTAAAGCTTTAAGAACTACATCTTTTACTCTGCGTCCGGCGGAAATGTTGCTTTCAAGTGAGAGAACTTGCACTTTAGCCTTCATCCTTGTACCCTCCTTTAAGCAGAGTATTAAGTACGATATTGATTATCATTATGAACACGAACAGTACAAGACCGATTGAGAAAAGTGCCTGCTTCTGAAGCCCGCTCGCGTAAGACATTTCGGAGGATATTGCGGTTGTAAGGAACCTTACGCTGCTGAAGAGCTTCGGCATATTTGCTACGTTTCCTGCGACCATCATGACCGCCATGGCTTCACCGATTGCTCTACCGATTCCGAGGACAACTCCGGCTGTGATGCCGCTTTTTGCCGAGGGTATGCTGACCTTGAAAATGGTTTCGATTTTCGTCGCACCCAAGGCAAGGCTCGCCTCCTCGAATTTCTTAGGAACCGCGTTCAGTGCGTTTTCACTTACGCTGACAATGCTCGGCAGTATCATTATTGCCAGAACGATTATCGCCGAAAAGAGCGTTGAGCCGCTTTTCAAATTAAAAACGTCCATAACTGCAGGAACGAGCACGATAATACCAACGAGACCGTATACAACGGAAGGGATACCCGCGAGCAGCTCGACGGCAGGACGAACACTGGAGGCAACTTTGGTACTCGCTATCTTCGAGAGAAAAACCGACATAAGAAGTCCGATAGGCACACCAATTAGAATTGCTCCGCTTGTTGCAAAGATTGAAGAAAGAATAAACGGCAGGATGCCGAATAAGGGTTCGGATGCCGTGCTTTTCCAGACCTGCCCGAAAAGGAAATCCTTAAGACCGATTTCTCTGATTGCGGGAAGTCCGCTGATTATCATATAAGCCGATATTCCGACGACTGCGATAATCGATATCATTCCGCAGACGACGAATATGACATGCATTACTTGTTCGGTTATGTTTCTAGCTTTCATATTGACCTCCGTCCGCTTTTTAAGAAGCACTCAAAGGGGACTCCAAAGGTGAAGTCCCCCTTGTCTTACGACCTTCTTATTTAGCGGGATAGATTGCTCCGGCCTTTTCGATTATGGATGCTGCATCGGTGCTCTTTGCGTATTCGATGAAAGCCTTAACCGCCGCGGAGGGCTGCGTCCCCTGCTTGGTGATGATATTGAAGTTTCTCTGGAGCTTGTAGCTTCCGTCTAGGACAGTCGCTTCTGTGCATTCAACACCGGCGACCTTGATTTTTGTAACCGTTTCTTTGACAGCGGAGAGTGATGCGTAACCAAAAGCGTTTTCATTTGACGCAACGGCCGCGATTATAGCTCCTGTGGAGGTAAGTTCCTGCTCGTACTTGCAATCTTCCGCTACGCCGACTATAGACTCAAAGCCGTCGCGTGTGCCGGAGCCGGCTTCGCGGCCTACAAACACTACGGGAGAATCCGGTCCGCCGACATCTTTCCAGTTGGTGATTTCGCCCTTAGCAAGACCGGCTATCTGCTCAAGCGTAAGGTCTGTTACGGTGTTAGCCTTATTTATGACGATTGCGATACCGTCAATTGCGATGACAGTTGCGTCGAGACCGGTCTCTTCGGCTTTAAGATTACGGCTGGCAAGACCGATATCAGCAGTTCCGTCTGTTGCGGCGGTAATTCCGGCGCCTGAGCCGGTTGCGTCATAAGTAACCGTTACATCGGGATATTTTGCCATAAAAGCTTCGCTGAGAGCCGCGATTACTTTTTCCATTGAGGTGGAGCCGTTAGCGGAAACCGTTCCGGAAAGAGCTTCTTCGGTGGGAACTGCGGAAGCTGCCGCAGAGGGAGAGGTCTCAGGTTCCTTTGTTGAAGAGCAACCTGCAAAAAGTGCCAGGCACAGTACAGCTGCAAGAGCAATCGTAATAATTTTTTTCATGAATTTTCTCCTTAATTTACATTTTTGAAATACTCTGTTTATTATTTGTTCTGTTATCATAATAAATTCGTTGAAACAAAGTCACTACCACGATTCCTTCAAAAATACGTAAAGAATATGTAAAGTTGTAAAGCCGCCAATCTTCTTTGATTCGCCACTCAAATAATAGCGCATAATCAGTTATCGGAATTTGCTAATAATAACAATTTATATTAACGAATAGTCAATTATATAAAAAAGTCATAATTTATTGATATTTTTATAGCATGAACTAGTATTTTATGTTACGATATTGAAAAATAGGGAGTTAGAAGACCTGACTTTATATGGGAGGTTTTCATGGATATACGGGATCTAAAATACTTTTGCCTGACTGCCGAACTTGAGCACGTTTCAAAAGCCGCGGAAATTCTCGGAATTGCTCAACCCTATCTGACGAAAATCATCGGCCAGCTTGAAGATGAATTCGGTACCCAGCTCTTTGACAAGGTAGGCAGAAAAATAAAGCTCAACGGCAACGGCGAGGTATTCTACCGCAACGCAAAAAAGGTACTTGCGGAGGTTGACAACCTTTTTACCGAAATGGACTTTGTTCAGGAGCAAAATCTAAGAACGATTTCGCTCTTGTGCAATACTGAGGCGCACGCGCACGGTATGATAGTCGAATTTCAAAAGAAAAACGCGAACTATTCGCTCAAGCTTGCCTATGCGACAAAAAAAGAAATGCTTGAGGCTCTTATTACTGGCGCTGCGGATTTCGTTCTCTGCGATCCCGCAATCGACGAGGACATTTCAAAAAACATAGTCACAGAAGTTGTGTTTCACGACACCGCCTGTGTAATCTTTCCTCCCGGGCATCCGATGCTCAAGCGAAAGTCGATTAAATTTGAAGAGCTTCAGGGTGAAAGGCTCGTTACCGCGTCCAAGGGCGGCGCTATGCGGAATCATGTCGATTATGTATTTGAAAAGTACTCGGTAAGACCGAAAATAGTTTGCGAAACGCACGACGTGAACCTTATAATACAGGCTGTTTTGAGCGGTCTGGGCTATGCATTTATTTCTTACTCGGTTCTTGCGAAATATCCTGAACTGAGCATATACTGCATCGATATCGACAGTAACGATAGGTTCGGAAACATGGGTCTGAGCTATAACAAGCTATCGGTTGAAAACAGAAACATGGACGATTTTCTAAGCTTCAGCCGTGATTACTTTAAAAAGCTGCAGGAGAAGATTACGGTAAACCCGACCTTGTAATTAACAACCTGGATAAAATACTTATTTAATCCGAAAATCCGGAGGATTCTATGGATATCAGAGATTTACGCTTTTTCTGTATGACTGCGGAAATGGAGCACGTTACAAGGGCGGCGGAAAAGCTTGGAGTTTCACAGCCCTTTCTCACCAGAGTCATATCAAACCTTGAGAAAGAAATCGGGCTTTCTCTCTTTGACAATGTCGGTAGAAAGATCCGCCTCAACGAAAATGGTGAGACCTTTTTTAGGCACGCAAAAAAAGTCCTCGCTGACTTTGACGAACTCAATACCGAGATAGGCGCCATGCTGGACAGACACGATAAAAGCATATCAATTCTTTGCAACATGAGCTCGTATTCGCCCGAGCTTATTATGGCTTTCAGAAAGAAATATCCCGATTATACAATTGCAATTGAATTTGCTACCATTAAAGATATTATGGACGCACTTGCTGCAGGTGAAGCGGATTTCGCCTTCTGTTCTCCCCCGCTGACTGACGACCCCCTCAAGGGGCTGAAAACCGACTTGGTTCTCTGTGAGCGGTGCAGCATACTGCTTCCGCCGGGGCATCCTCTTATAGGACGAGACACGGTGGCCTTTGACGACATAAAAAACGAAAAACTGATAACGACATCAAAGGGTACGGGACTTCGGATTAATATCGAACAAGCGTTCAAAAAATACGATTTCCGCCCTCAAATTGTCTGTGAATCGAACGACATGAACCTGATAATTCGCAGCGTTAGGGACGGCATGGGCTACGCGATTATTCCCCGGTGGCAGCTATACTCAAATCCAGAGCTTAAGCAGTACTGTGTGGACGTAGACATTCCGGAAACCTACGCATACATAGGTGTTACATATAACACAATGCCCTGCGCGGGGGCGGCGGGTGCCGACTTCAAAAACTTCGTCGTTCAGTTTTTGGATGAATTCAAAAACATGGCTTATGGTAATATTTAGCCATAGACTTATCTTGCTTGTTAGTTTGTTGCACTGTTGAGGTGTTGATGACCTATCAATTCATTGTATGAAGTGACGATATTTAGACTTTGGGCTTGACATATATTTAGGCTTATAATATGATTACGATAATTTAACACATAAAAGCGATAATGAGGAAGAAGTATCCGATACTGAACCGTACAGAAAGCAGCCGTTTGATGAGAGGCGCACGGGAAATTTCGGCGAATACATCCTTTAGCTTCACACTGAAAGAGTTTCGAGTAGGATGTGACGGGTGACACCCGTTAACGAGTCGGCTCTTTGCACGGCGCGCATAATGCGTGATGGAAGAGAGCTATAAAGGCGGCTTTGCGCAAGCGAGCTGCGAACCAAGGTGGTACCGCGAATTTTCTTCGCCCTTCGGATTTTCCGAAGGGCGTTTATTTTATTTATAAGGAGTGGTTTTATGCCGATTACAGAACTTTTGGAGCGCAACGCAAGGCTGTATCCGAACGAGAGCGCTCTCGTTGAGATTAACCCCGAGCACGAGAACAGCATTGCGCAGACATCATGGACAGAGTTTGCTCTTGTTGATATTAACTATCAGGAGAATACCTACAGGCGGGAATTATCGTGGATGGATTTTGACTGCCGCGCTAACCGTTTTGCCCATCTACTGCTCGCGAACGGCGTCCAAAAAGGCGATAAAGTCGGAATTCTGATGATGAACAGTCTTGAATGGCTGCCAGTCTATTTTGGTGTTCTAAAAGCGGGAGCGCTTGCCGTGCCGCTCAACTATCGTTACACCGCAGATGAGATAAAATACTGTCTTAATCTAGCCGACTGCTCTCTTCTTGTTTTTGGAAACGAGTTCGTTGGTCGAATGAACGAAATCAAAGACGACATCCCGAAGATAAGAAAACTCTATTATGTCGGTTCCGTGTGCCCCGAGTGGGCCGAGAGCTACTACACCTTCATGTCCTATTGTTCCAGCCGTAAACCGCATATGGAAATAACTGAGGACGACTATGGGGCAATCTACTTTTCATCCGGCACGACCGGTTTTCCAAAGGCAATCCTGCACAAGCACCTGAGCCTTACTCATGCGGCGATTGCGGAGCAGAAGCACCACGGTCAAAAGCGCGGAGACTGTTTTCTCTGTATGCCGCCGCTCTACCATACTGGCGCAAAAATGCATTGGTTCGGCAGCCTCCTTTCAGGGAGCAAGGCGGTTATTCTTCGCGGCATCAGCCCCAAATGGATATTGCAAACTGCTGCACAGGAGCACGCGACGAATGTATGGCTTCTTGTTCCGTGGGCACAGGACATTGTGGATGCGCTTGACAGTGGCGAACTTAAGCTCTCTGATTACGACCTTTCCGAATGGCGTCTGATGCACATCGGAGCGCAGCCTGTTCCCCCTGCTCTCATTAACCGCTGGAAGGCTTATTTCCCGCACCACGAGTACGACACAAATTATGGTCTTTCGGAATCAATTGGCCCCGGCTGCGTACATCTGGGAGTCGAGAACACGCACAAGGTCGGCGCAATCGGCGTTCCCGGCTTCGGATGGGAGACTAAGGTCGTCGATCCCGAAAAGAACGAGCTTCCTCGCGGCGAAGTCGGTGAGCTTGCCGTTCGCGGTCCTGGCGTTATGACCTGCTACTACAAAAACGAGGAAGCGACCCGTGAATCCCTCTCACCTGATGGCTGGCTGTGGACGGGTGATATGGCGCGCCTTGACGAGGACGGCTTTATCTGGCTTGTAGACCGCAAAAAGGATGTTATCATAATGGGCGGTGAGAATCTCTATCCGGTCCAGATTGAAGATTACCTACGCAAGAACATCAAGATAAAGGACGTTGCGGTTATCGGAAGACCTCATCCGCGTCTCGGTGAAATTGCCTGCGCGATAATCGAGCTTAAGCCGGATGTCACCGCAACTGAGGACGAGATTAACGAGTTTTGTCTGGATCTTCCCCGCTACAAACGTCCGCGCGAGATTATATTTGACAAGATTCCGCGCAATCCGACGGGTAAAATTGAAAAACCTGTGCTCAGAAAAAAATACGGCAGTACCGACATCGTTTCACTTCAGACCGGTACCTCGAAATAAAAAAAATCCCGCAGGCTCTTTGGTCTGCGGGATTTTTCTTATTTATTAGGTTTGTGTCAAGGCTTTTGCCTGTTTCGCTTCACCAAGCTCGTTCAAAATAGTGAAGCCGATTATCATTGCGCCACCGACGAGCTGCCAAAGTGTAATTGTTTCGCGCAGAAATGCTACTGAAACGATGACGGCGATAAGCGGGTCAATGTAACCCAGAAGCGCAACCTTCTGTCCCGGAAGTTTACCTATGGACGTAAAATACAGACAATAGGCAAAGGCGGTATGTACCAGCCCCAGAATACCGAGACAAATTAGACCTTTTGAAGGGAGCTCCGACGCATGGAAACCCGTAGTCAGCGGCACATATACGGCGAGAACAACAATTGCCGCGAAAAACTGAAAGATGGTCTTATCGATGCCTTCGACAGACTTTATTCTCTTTGCAATTATGATGATAAAGGCGTATGCGAAAGCCGCTGCAAGCGCCAGAGCTATGCCGATGATTTCTTTATTGCCTCCGCTCGACCTGGCGCCGATGATAAGCACCAGACCCACAGTTGCCATTACAAAGCACAAGACCTTTTGCAACGTGAGACTCTCCTTGAAAACTATAGGCGATAGTATCATCAGCAGAACAGGACAGAAATAATAGCTAAGCGTCGTAACTGAAACACTGGCATATTTCAATGCCTCGAAAAAAAGAATCCAGTCAAAACCCATAGCGATACCTGACAACGCAAGCCAAAATATATCTGCTTTCGCCTGATTGAACGGTATCTTCTCGCGTCTAATAAGCTTATATATAAGTATGGCAGTAAGCGCTATTGCGACTCGCCAGAAAGCGATTTCACCCGAAGAGACGGCAATGTTTTTCACAACCAGACTAATCGTGCCGTAAATCGCCATTGCAGTGATGTTTTCTAGCAGACTTTTATTGACCACCCGAATTTATCCTCTACTTTCCCCCACTGTATGCCTGTTAAAGTATCGTAGAGCTTTTGTGTTACAGTCCCGATTCGGTTTCCGCCAATTTCGTGCCGTTTACCTTCAAAGGCGATTTCACCAATGGGCGAAATGACTGCTGCGGTGCCTGTTCCCCAAGCTTCCTCGAGAGTTCCGCTCTCTGCGGCCTTTATAAGCTCCTCTGCAGGCAGCTCGCGCTCTTCAACCTCATAGCCCCAGGTTTCAAGCAGCTCAATGCAGGATTTGCGAGTGATGCCTGGCAGAACGCTGCCTGTAAGCGCGGGAGTTATTATCTTACCGCCGATTATGAACATTACGTTCATGGCTCCGACCTCTTCAATGTTGCGTCTATTAACGCCGTCGAGCCAGAGCACCTGACTATATCCCTGTTTTTCTGCGTTTATTCCGGCGCGCATGGAGGCGGCGTAGTTGCCGCCGCATTTGGCTGTACCGGTTCCGCCGCGTACCGCACGCACATCGTTACTCTCAATCATTATGCGCGTGGGATTGAGTCCCTCTGGGTAATAGCTTCCCACCGGGCAGGTAATGATTGCAAACCTATAGCTGGACGAGGCGTGCACGCCGAGCTGCGGCGCTGTCGCTATTGTGAATGGCCGTATATAAAGTGAGGTCTCTGGAGCTCCGGGAACCCAGTCCTGGTCTAGTTCAACAAGAGCTTTCAGGCCCTCCATAAAAATATCCTCGGGTATCTGAGGAATGCACATGCGTTCAGCGGAGCTGTTCATTCTTCTGGCATTTTCGAGAGGACGGAACAGCAATACTTCTCCCTTGGGGCTGCGGTAGGCCTTCATTCCCTCAAAAATCTCCTGCGCGTAGTGAAAGACAACAGCGGCGGGAGAGAGCGAAAAATCAGCATAGGGTACGACTTGCGGATCGTGCCAGCCCTTGCCTTCATCATAATCCATAATAAACATATGGTCGGAAAAATACTTTCCGAAAGGAATTCCGTTAAGCGAAGGCTTATCCTTCAAAACGGCGGCCTTTTCGATTGTGATTTTCTCCACTTGGATCACGCTCTCTTTCAATTAATAATTTGTTTGGTATTTAACTAAAGATTTTATCATTCTTGCGGTATTTATCAAGATATAAATATCAGCTCAAGAAATATTTGTAAAATACGTAGTTTTGCGTTTTAAATCGATAACACTTTTTGGATTAATAGGCAATATTTCTTGTGATATGTTGAACAATCAATTTCAATATATTATAATAAGTCAAATGATACGAACATCATGACTATTTTTAAGGAGAACAATAATGCTAAAAGTTGAGCACGTTACAAAAAAATACGGGAAGCTGCTTGCGAATAACGACATTTCCTTTTCAGTCGAAAGCGGACAAATTGCCGTTTTAGTCGGGCCGAATGGTGCAGGCAAGTCGACTATAATTAAGTCAATTGCAGGACTTCTCAGATTTGAAGGCAAAATTGAAATCGGAGGCTTCGACAACAAATCGGTCGAGGCAAAAGGTCTCATAGGTTATGTGCCCGAAATGCCCGCCGTCTATGACCTTTTGACGGTTTCGGAGCATATGGAATTTATACGCCGTGCCTACCGCCTGCCTGACGACGGATATGACAAGTACCTTCTTGAGCGCTTTGAAATGATGGATAAAAAGGACAAGGTAGGCAAGGAGCTTTCAAAGGGCATGCAGCAAAAGCTATCAATCTGCTGTACACTTCTTCACAGACCGCGTGTAATAATCTTCGATGAGCCGCTTATTGGACTCGATCCGCACGCAATCAAAGAAATTAAAAATATGTTTTCAGAGCTCAAGGCTCAGGGCTGTGCGCTGCTAATCAGCACACATATGCTGGACAGCGTCGAGAACTTTTGGGACGTTGCACATATTATGGTGAACGGCAGCTTTGCCGCCACGAAATACAACACTCCCGGCGGAGAAAATGAAAAGAGCCTAGAAGAGCTTTTCTTTGAAATCACCGAGGGGAAAGCATCGGAGGTCGGAAAATGAACGGCAACGCTCTTTCGTATCTACTCCGAACAAAAATTCATAACCAGCTTGTAAGCTTTTTTAAAAAACCCGTCCGCCTTATATATGTCGTGATTTTCATTGGCCTATTGGTGCTAACAATGATCGGCGGCAATGCGGGTGCCAAGGAATCTGATCGTGTTGTTAGGGACATTTCGGAGCTTACCGCCGGAATCAACGCTCTTTTTATACTAATATTTGCGACCACTTTCAACTCCGGTCTTAAAAACGGCGGAACATTTTTCAAAATGGCGGATGTGAATTATTTGTTCCCCTCTCCTCTGAACAAGAGAAGCATCCTGTTCTATGCCCTGATTCAGCAGATATGGTCATCTATGCTAATCGGCATATTCATCCTATTCCAATATTCCGCACTCCATATGAATTATAATTTAAGCTACTTAGGGCTGACATTAATATTCCTGACCTATTCACTGACTGTGTTTTTGAGCCAAACACTTGGTATGTTTCTATATACCTTCGTGAGCGACAGCGAAAAAAAGAAGAACATCGCAAAAGCGGTACTTTATATTATTATCGTAGGCATTTTGGCATATATCGGGCTGCACGTACTCCAAAACAAAGACCATATTGTGAAAGCTCTTGCCGAAGCAGGCAACGGCCTGCCTGTGCTGCTATTCCCGTTTGCGGGCTGGATAGGGGGCTTTGCAGGAAGCATATTCAAGGGAGAATACATTGAGTCCGCACTGTGGCTCATTCTATCAGCCGCCGCCTTTACAGCTATGCTCATCGCTATGTCGCGCTCGAAGCGTGAATATTATGAGGATGTCATAGCCTCCGCCGAAACGATGCAAAACACCATCAATTCCGCTAAGGATGGCGTGCCACCTGAAGCCACTCCAAAGGTCATTAAGGTCGGCAAAGAGGGCATCGGAAAAGGCAATGGAGCGTCAGTGTTTTTCTATAAGCACATGCTTGAAAACAGGCGTGCAAGCAAAATCTGGATTAAACCCATGTCCCTCGTTTTCGTGTTGATAACCATTGGATTTACAATCTTCATGAAGGGCGCAGGCATCCTGCCAATCTTCGCTTTCTCAGTTTACATGCAAGTTTTCACCGTAGCTTTGGGGAGATTCAATCGCGAGCTTACTAAGCCCTTCATATATCTCGTGCCTGAATCTCCGTTCAAGAAAATTATATATGCTCTTGCCGAAACCTTCCCAACAGAGCTTCTTGAAAGCGCACTAATATTTATACCAGTTTCAATAATTCTTGGAGCGCCGGCACTTGTCTGCATACTGTGTATTGTTGGAAGAATGACATTTTCATTTTTGTTTATAGCATCGAGTATTGCGATAGAGCGTCTCTGGGGCGGCTCTCTTTCAAAAGTTGCGGGTTTACTAATTTATTTTGTTGTTGATATTCTTCTTTCTGCACCCGGCATCGTTCTTGCAGTTGTTCTCAGCGCAAGTGGAATAACTCTCTTTAGTTCCGACATCACTTCCGTAATGAGCATAACATTAATGAATATCCCCGTCGCCTCGCTAATAATATATTCTTGCAGAAATGTTCTGCAATACGCTGAATTATAGAAGACATAAAAAAGACCTTTCCTTTGCGGAAAGGTCTTTTTTCATTTGCCGACAGTACTTATCTGCAAAACCTCGAACTGTTTCGAGCTTGTATTAACAGTTTTGATTAACACTTGTTTTTTATTAACTTCTCCATTTCCATTGAAGGAGATGGTTCCGGACAAACCGTCATATGTGAGTGTTTGAAGCGCCTTCCTTATTGCCTGTGGGTCTTTTGAATCCGCTGCCTTTATTGCCTTTACTATGAGCATATAAGCATCGTAAGCTGTCGCCGCAGATGTTGAGGTATAATCGTTCCCGCCGTTCATTTCTATACGTTGCGTATCTTTTTGCAGCCATTTAGAATATCGACCGGCAAATTCAACGGAGTCAGGATCGGCCGATGAACCGGAGTTAAATTCCGAAGCGATATAAACATCGCGCGAACTAGACGTTATATCATTCAGAAGCAGGGGCGAATCCCAGCTTTCGGGACCCATAATTGGGCATAAAAGACCCTCGTCCCGAGACTGATTGATGAAGTATTCTCCTTCGGACGAGCCTGACAGCATATAGACAAAGTCAGCGTCGCCTGCGGCAATATTCTCTGCAAGAGAACGAAAATTCTGCTGCCCGAGCTGAAAGCTGTATTCAATCACTTCCCCGCCGAGCTTTTGAAACGCTTCAGCAAAAATTTTCCCAGCTTTTTTGGAATATTCATCGCCGGTCTGCGTCAGAACGGCGGCTTTTCTGAGGTCCATTCCATAGGCAAGGTTTGCCATAACTCCGCTTTGAAAGGCGTCGCTGCTGCACAGACGAAAATAAGATCTTGCCCCTTCCGTCGCAGCTTGACTCGAGCAGGAAATGCCGACTAGCGGAATACCGCTCTTTTCGAACTCCGAGAGCCCGACCGCAGTGGCTTTTGAGCCGTATGAACCGAGAACGGCAGAAACCTTAGAAGCCATCAGTGTCTCTGCTGCTGAAGCTGTGCCGACCTCATCCAATGCGTTATCGGCTTCGACAAGCTGGATATCATATGTAACTCCGTCGATATTAACCGTTGGGGTTATTGAATTGGCATATCGAATGCCAAGCGTCTCTGTCTTTCCGCCCTGCGCATAATCCCCTGTAGTCGGTTCGTAAACACCGATATAAATAACATTTTTGTGTATTATCTTTTCGCCGAAAGCACTGATTTTGTCCAGACCGCCAAGATTTCCAAAAGCGACGAACAAAGCGGCTATAAGACAAAACGAAATGACCGCCAAAATGACTTTTTTCATTCGTACTCCGATTTCCTTGTTTGATATTTTTGAAGTTTCGAATTATATCAGCTCAATTATGTCGGTATGATATATCATAAATGCCATTAAAGCAAGTTGTTCAGGCAATTTTGGGCGTTTTGGACAAAGGGTTTCAGCTATATTTGCACCTAGAATCAAACATTTATACCATTTTGGGGCTCGCGCGCCAATCTGCATTGCCTCGGCGCTCCTCCTTCGCGGCATAACCCAAAGCATAGAGATCGTGCGCCGAGCTTTCCAGTTCGAATAAATTCCTGCATTCTTCGGATAGTTCCTTAACCGCCGCCGGCTTTGTTATAAGGGGTATGATGGATTTATCGGCCATAATGTTCAAAGCTAATCTCCCCGTCTCGTTAGCAGCCAGAATTCTTGCGTATGGCGGGATTCCGTCTGCCCGTCCTCTTTTTATGCCGAGTGCGGCACAAAGGCACATCCTGCGCAGTCTCGATAGAGCATAACGCTTCGATTTTGCGGCCGAAAGCACCCCCTCAAGTGTAGATTCCTCATGAAAAGCGGCAATAAGCCGGTTACCTAGGCCCTCCGAGTCATCGGGTATCTCGCTGAATATGCGGTCATCCATCATTCGAAAACGTGAAAGTATTGCGCTTTCAAGGTCTTCCATGAAAACAGGACCCCTGCCCTGCTCGCTTTCGCGATAAAATACTTCGCTTGCCTCTTTGGGAACATAGTTTTTTATCGGCTTGCCTTGAGAGAGCAATCCCCGGATATCAGAAGCAGAGCCGCCCTCCTCGTCGTGTCCAGCACCGATTCTCTTAATTGTTAAAGGCTCGATTCTAAGCCGCTGATCATAGATTGCCTTGAGATACTCCACAGCAAGAATATTGTTCGGTGTTCCAAGATGATCCGCAAGGCTCCCTATGCTTTTTGAAAGTGCGGCCTGTCTAGCGGTGGCATAGGAAACTCCGCTTTTTAATTCCTCGCGAATCTCAGCGTCAAGAAAGGGGTCAGAAAGCGCCATAACAAGCGAATTAAGCACTCCAATGTCGCCGCATTCACTTCCAAAGCTGAGGTAATTTACGCAGTTCAGCGCACCCAAAAGTCCCACAGCGCCCCTTGCAAAGCCTTCCGCAGAAGAAAGTGCCCAGGGCAGCGGGAGCTCTATTACAAGGTCAGCGCCGCTCTTGACGGCAGCTTCGGCACGGGCAAATTTTGAAAAGACGGCGGCTTCCCCTCTTTGAACGAAATCGCCGGACATTACGCAGACCACTGCCGTATCGTGCGATATGGCTTTTTTGCTTTCCTCAATATGAAGCTTGTGCCCGTTATGAAACGGGTTATACTCGGCAACTATACCCAGAATTTTCATTTCGGCTCCTTTTTGGCTAATAATTATATTAATATAGTAAATAAGTGTCAAAAAAGCTTGATTTTATGCATTCGATTGGATTAAAATAGCTAAGTGCGTAAGTTGGAGAAGACTTACACACATATTACAATCAAAACACAAAGATTACAATAACAAAGGGGTCAATGAAATGAAGATTTTGGTCATAAACGCGGGAAGTTCTTCCCTCAAGTATCAGCTTTTTGATATGGAAGGCGAAAGAGTATTGGCAAAGGGACTTTGTGAGCGCATCGGTATCGATGGTCACCTGAAGCACAGCCCGCTTCTCGAAGGTAAAAAGAAGTTTGATGAAGATATCAGCCTTCCAACCCACGCGGAAGCGATCGCAGCCGTTATCGAAAAACTTACATCTGCTGAATATGGTGTAGTTTCCTCAATGTCCGAAATTAACGCAGTCGGCCATCGTGTGGTACATGGCGGAGAGTATTTTTCCTCCTCGGTACTTATTACGGATGAAGTCATGAAAGCAATCGAAACCTGTGTTCCGCTTGCTCCTCTTCACAACCCCGCGAACATAACCGGTATCAACGCCTGTAAAAAGGTAATGGGCGATAAGGTTCCTCAGGTCGCCGTGTTTGACACCGCCTATCATCAGACTATGCCCGGTAAAGCCTTCACCTATGCTATTCCTAAGGAATACTACGAGAAGGATAAAATCCGCCGTTACGGTTTCCACGGCACCAGCCACCGCTACGTCGCAACCCGCGCCGCCGCTATGCTTGGAAAACCCATATCCGAGCTCAAGCTCATATCCTGCCACATGGGCAATGGTAGCTCTGTCTGCGCTATCGAGGGCGGCAAGAGTGTCGATACTTCCATGGGCTTCACTCCGCTGGTCGGTCTTCCGATGGGCACACGCTGTGGCGATTTGGATAGTGGCGTACTTCAATACCTTATGAACAAATATGGCATTAGCATTGATGAGATGATAAACATTCTCAATAAAAAATCCGGCGTTCTCGGCGTTTCCGGTATTTCCAGCGATTTCCGCGACCTAGACAATGCTGCTGCCGAGGGCAACAAAGATGCACAGCTCGCACTTGACCTTTTTCACTATGAAGTTGCTAAGGTTGTCGGCTCCTATGCTGCTGCGATGAATGGTGTTGACGCTATTATTTTTACTGCCGGTATCGGCGAAAACAGCAAGGAAACTAGAGCTGCTATTTGCGAATATTTCGGATATCTCGGCTGTACAGTCGATAGAGAGGCGAACACCAAGCGCGGAGAAGAGATTGTTATCTCAACAAAGGACAGCAAGGTTAAGCTGCTTGTCATACCCACAAATGAAGAGCTCGTCATCGCAAGAGATACGAAAGAACTTGTGTAATATAGAAAATAAGGGACTCCCGTCAGCATTATCTGACGGGAGTCCCTTATTATATTTAATAGAATTCTTCGAGCAAGTCGCTAAACAGACTGATATGGTTTTCTTCGTCGAGGATTATCCTTTTTAGAAGCTCCTGCACAGCTCTGTCGGTGATTTGACTGATACGGTTATTATAGCTGGCAATCGCGGCTTTTTCGTTTACTATATTTTCCTTGAGATAGCATTTAGGGTTTGTTTCGTAGCTTATGTACTGCGCATTCCAGAAAGTGCTTTTGCAGCCTGCCTGCACAGCAAGGCGAGGATTTCCGCCATAATTTGAAATTAGCTTGCCAATAATACCCAAATGTCTTATTTCAATCAGCGAAATACATTTTATTGTTTCAGATATTTTCTGGTTATAGGTCACAAAATGTTGAAAGCTATATGCGGTAACAGCGCTCATTTCGCTTACTGCTCCGGCTAAATCATTTGTAAGAAGCATAGCATAATAAAGGTTCTTACCATCAGTTTTAAGCGGAGGATATGGAATCGGCAGCTCGCAGCTCCTCATATTCTCGTTCATATATGCCTCCTTCATAGTTCAAGCCGTACCTGGCACAGCGAATTTGCATATTAAAATTATATGCTGTGAAAAAGAGACAGATACACAGATTGTGAAGTTCGATAAAAAGCAAGGGGACACCTTAGTGTCCCCTTGCTTTTGTTTTGAAATTTTATGCCTTAAGCTTCTTGATTTCAGCTGTAAGTATAGGAAGAATCTCGAATAAATCACCGACAATAGCGTAATCCGCTACGTTAAAGATAGGAGCGGTTTCGTCCTTGTTGATAGCGATGATTGTCTTCGAGCTGCTCATACCGGCTACGTGCTGAATAGCGCCGGAAATTCCACAGGCGATATAGAGCTTGGGTCCGACAGTTTTACCTGTCTGTCCAACCTGATGAGAGTGACCAATCCAGCCTGCATCAACAGCTGCACGGGAAGCGCCGACTGTTGCGCCAAGAACTGCTGCAAGCTCCTTGATGGGCTTGAAGCCTTCAGGGCCGCCGACACCACGTCCACCAGAAACAATGATTTCTGCGCCTTCGAGGTCAACAAGCTCGCCGGCCGCTTCATGAATAATCTCAAGAAGCTCGGTGCGAATCTCATTAGCAGAAACGTGAATGTCTTCCTTGATGACTTCAGCTTTACGTGTTTCGTCGATATCGGCCTTCTTAAAGACGCCGGGACGAACTGTACCAATCTGAGGACGGTTGTCCGGGCAAAGGATCGTTGCCATGAGGTTACCGCCAAATGCAGGACGTGTCCATGCCACATTGCCGGACTCTTCGTCGATTGCAAGAGATGTGCAGTCTGCTGTAAGTCCTGTCTTCAAGCGGCAAGAAAGACGGGGTCCGAGGTCTCGGCCGTTGTTGGTAGCGCCGATAAGTATGCTGGTGGGGCCATATTTCTCAACAAGAGTATACATTGCCTTTGCATAAGCATCGGTTGTGTAATGCCCATATTCCTTGCCGTCGACAACAATAACTGTATCAGCGCCAAAAGCGGTTGCGGATTTAACCGCTTCGTCAGCACTATTTCCGATAACGACACCAACGAGCTTGCCGCCCTGTTTTTCGGCTAGGCCGCGGCCTGCGCCGAGGAGTTCCAAACCGACATTCTTTGCAGTGCCGTCGTCATTGGTTTCAATGAATACCCATAAATCTTTGGTTTTTGCTTCCATTATATTTATCCCCCTTAAATGATGCCGTCAGCAACAAGTGTGGCGAAGAGTTTCTTCGCTGTTGCTTCATTGCTGTCTTCATGGATTTTTGCGCCGCCACTCTTAACAGGAGGTGTAAAAGTCTTCTTAACCTTTGTAGGGGAACCCTTAAGACCGATTCTCTCTCTGTCGATGTTTGGCATATCGTCACAAACGATTACGCCGATTTCGGCGCGGTTAGCAGCCATCTTTGACTTGATGGAGGGATAACGCGGGTCAAAATTGGGCTTAGTTACGGTTACTAAGCAAGGCATTTTAGAGCCGATAATTTCGAAGCCTTCTTCAACTTCTTTTTTTACCTTTACTTTGCCGTCAACAACGGAAGCTTCAATAGCATATGTAACCTGAGGATAACCGAGATGCTCGGCAATTTCCGGACCAACCTGTGCGGTATCGCCGTCGATAGCCTGCTTACCGCAGAATATGATATCGAATTTGCCTTCGATCTCTTCAATGTTTTTGATTGCAGAGGAAAGTATATAGCTCGTAGCAAGCGTATCGGAACCGCCGAAGCAACGGTCGGTTACGAGATAAGCCTTGTCACCGCCGACAGCAAGGCACTCTTTGAGAGCGACCTTAGCCTGTTCGGGGCCCATGGACAGGAGAACTATTTTAGCGGACGGATCAGTATCCTTTATTCTTGCAGCGAGTTCTAGAGCATAAGCATCAAAGGGGTTCACTATGCTGGGAACGCCGTCACGGATAAGGGTGTTTTTAACAGGGTCTATCCTGATTTCAGTTGTATCAGGTACCTGTTTGATGCAAACAAGCATGTTCATGATAGATTTTTCCTTCTTTCAATATTTTCGCTTTTTCCGAATAGCTGAGCTGCTAAGTCCATCTGAGTTACTAGACAAAAGCAGAAATACAAAGAGCTCATTGCGCTCGAAAATGCTGTTCTTTCTCCGAAAATTAATTATACATATCAGCAAAAAGATTGTCAACATATAAAGACTTTTTATGCACAATATTATCCAATTTCGTGCAATTTCCAATGGATTATGCATTTTCAGACTGGATTTGTTTATTATATTGCCAAGTCTCAAAATGTTAAGCACAAAATACAATAAGTCCGCACAGACACACAGTGTTTATGCGGACTTATTACTGAAACTAAGTCAACCGCAGAAGCATTTCTGAGTTGATTTTATAATATAATTATGTATTGAGGTTTTCGCCGAAACCTTACATCAGGCCGGAGGCCTTAAGCAGGGACTTCACGATGACCATGCGCTGAACCTGGTTGGTTCCTTCGTAAATCGTAGCAATCTTCGAGTTCCTGTAGATGATCTCGATCGGATACTCTTTGCTGTAACCGTTTCCACCATGAATCTGGATGGCATCCTCAGCGGTTTTTACAAGAGATTCCGAGGAGAAAGTCTTGGAGGCGGAGGAAAGTGCGCTGTCGATGACATGGGCATCGATGCCGGCTGCGACCCTATAAGCAAGAGCGCGGGCAGCTTCGTAGCGAACTTCCATGTCGGCTATCATGAACTGGATAGCTTGGTTCTGGAGGATGGGCTGGCCGAAGGTAACGCGCGTTGCGGCGTACTCAATGCACTTGTCGATGCAGCTCTTCATAGCGCCGCAGCAGGCAGCGCCGACGCCCGCCGGACGGGTGATGTCGAAGGTGCTCATTGCAATCTTGAAGCCCTTGCCTTCCTGACCGACAAGGTGGTCGGCAGGGATGCGAACGTTGTCAAAGATGACTTCGCAGGTGTTGGAAAGACGGATACCCATCTTGTCCTCTTCCTTGCCGCAGGATATGCCTGCACGGCTACGCTCGACGATAAAGCAGGACATTCCGCGCGCGCCGGCATTGGGATCTGTCATTGCAAAGACTGTATAAACGCTTGCGTTGCCGCCGTTTGTGATAAAGGCCTTGGTTCCGTTAATGACATATTCGTCGCCGTCCTTGACAGCGGTTGTACGCAGGGCACCAACGTCGGAACCCGCGTCAGCCTCGGTAAGGCAGAACGCAGAAAGTCCGCCGGCAAGTATGAAGTCAGCGTAAAGCTTCTTCTGTGCGTCTGTTCCGAAAAGATTAATCGGTGTGAAGCAAAGGCCGCATGCACCGATGGTGGTTGCAAAGCCGACGTCCTGATAACTGATTTCTTCGAGAACGAGGGAGTTGGTTACCTCTCCCATTCCGCCGCCGCCGACGGACTCCGGCAGAGTGATGCTGGTAAGACCCATATCTGCGCACTTCTTGACGATATCCATGGGGACCTCGTTCTTCTCGTCGCATTCCTTGATTCTCTCCCAAGTGAGTTCCTTGCGGATAAAGTCGCGAGTCATAAGCTGAATGTCAATCTGGTCCTGGGTTAAGCCGAAATCTTCTTTCATTGTCAGTTCTCCTTTTTTAATTGAATGCAATACGGGCTTCTCCTCCTGCCTTATCTTAATTAAGGCTAAACCGTATCGCATCTTTTTATAAAAGTGAGCAGTTGATTTTAACCTTCAATGCATTCGGGCAAAAGCAACGTTTGCCAATTAACAAACAGTGTTAAATATCTAACAGGTCACATTTGTTTCATTATACTTCAAATCATGGCTATTTGCAACGATTTTGTTCGTTTTTATGCATTGTTTTTGCATATAATTTGACTTAAGATTTCAAATAATTGGCTATAGATTTTATGAACATTGTCTAACTGTCTATCTAGGCATTAAAAGCTCCATGTATATCTAATTAATCATGCTTTATATATAATATTCCCTTGACAGTTTATAGCGGTTTATGAGAAAATCACAAAGAAGAGTCGAGTTATATATAATGATCTTAAAAAAAGATCAGGAGGAATTATTATGGCATTTTGCACCGAATGTGGGTCTAAACTTCCCGATGACGCGGTTTTTTGTCCGAATTGCGGCGCCACACTGAAAGCGACCTCACCCAATAGCTCAGGCGCATCAGGTGAAACCGTCTTAGAGCAAAAACAGGCAGACATTTATTCCGACCCCGTGAGCGAAACAAAGCAGCCCGAAACAGTTCCGGCTACGGTTTCGTCGAGCGGTGAATACGAAGCACCGGTTTCGGGAAATTTCTCAGCGCCTGTACAGGGTAGCTATATCCCTCCCATGCAGAACAGCTATGTTCCTCCCTATCAGGGCTCATACGTTCCTCCTCAGCCCCCTCAATATGTTGTTCCGAACGCATACGGTTATGCCCCGCAGGGCGGAGTAATGGCGCCTCCTAAGAAGAATAAAGCCGGAATAATTGCTCTGATTGTTGTTGCCGGAGTTCTGCTCCTTGCTTTGAGCGGATATATTTTGGTAAAAACTTTTGGCGGCAATCCTTATGTTGGCTACTGGGAAAGTGTCGCAGTAAATGTCGGTAACGGGATCATTTCAGAAGACTATTACGGCACGAGCGTTGTAGGCGCTTTGAGTCTTCAGATTAACAGCGATGACTCCGTATATCTTGCGTCGTCTACGGGCACAGATGTGATTGAAGGTTCTTGGATGACAACGGAAAACGGTATCGCAATCACGACTCCGGACGACACCTATACCTTCACCTACGAAGACAAACAGCTCATTCTGCATGAAGATGGCGAGACATATTATTTCTCTCAAATCAGGGATCACGACATCAATAACCCGACGATTCCTCATGGCTCAATGGCAGATTCCTATTCGGACAACAACGGTTCGCGGACCGGAGGCGCAGTAGCCGGAAGCGGTTATGTGGGCGAAGGGAACTTTTATATTACTGTTACGGGAGCCGAAGAATTTACTGACGTCGATAATGAGCAGGCCATTCGTATATACTATGATTTCACGAACAACTATCAGGATGATTTATCGATGGCCGCATGGGACGCGCTTGGCTACAGTGCCACTCAAGGCGGCTCGTATTTGACCGAAACGTATTCTTATGACGGCGGTGCCTCATATAACACTTCTTACAACATCCGTCCGGGAGTGACTATTCAATGCTGCTCTGAATTCAAGTATGATCCTTATGGCGGAAGCGTTGATTTCAGCGTGTACGGTTATTACGAGGGTGAAAGCAGCGGTACTGTCACAGCGTCTTACATACCAGGAAGTCTTCCCGGGGCGCCGGCGCCCTATGTTATCGTGCCTGTAACAGACCCTAAATGGACGCTTAACATACCCGCAGAAGGTGATCTTGACAACTTTTATGTTGCGGTTACAGACGCCGAGCTTGTAACGGATTCAAACGGTGACCCGGCTATCAGGGTTTACTATGAATTTACCAATAACAGCGATTATCGAACGAGTCTCTGCAACGAACTTTACGTTTTCACATATCAGGATGGCATTTCTCTTGACACTACATACACGACCGAAGACACCGATTCCGACTCGGATTATTACACTGAAATCGCTCCGGGCTATACAATCACCTGCTCCTGTGTATACTCCTTGAGGAACCAGACTTCGCCGGTTGAGGCGGAAGTTGAGGGGTATACAGTCGCAGCGGCAGTCGGGCAGACTTACGATATAGCAAGCTGATAGCTCAATAGAATAAATAAGACGCGGAAGATATTCCGCGTCTTATTTATATTTCGATAATCGGTATAATTGAGCCTACGTCAAAAACTGGCTTGTCCGTTAGGTAAACAGGGAATATTCCGTGTTTTGACAAGAACTCTTCAACTCTTGGCTTATCTGGGTGTCTGTCCAATCTCCCTGTAAAGGCAAGCTTGTCCGGCGCAATTTTGAAAGCCGACCCGCCGATGAAGCCCTCCGCGAAGCCTTCAAGCGCTATATATCCGGAAGCTATTTCAAGCACTTCAATCCCCTGCTCACGCATTGCTTTACTTAGCCCCTGGTCGGAGCTTATCGCAGCATTTTCCGTTACGGGACAGACAGCACACTTTGCGTAGCCTTGTTTGACGTGGAAAAGAATACTCGGAAATAAGGTTCTGATATTGGGATCAGTTAATTTAGTGTTATGAAATACCCTTCCGCCAATAGACAGCGCACATAGGAAAGCGTCATTCGGATATTCAGGGGCAAGTCTTTTTTCGGAAACTATGATTTCTGCTCCCAGTTGTTTCAATTCATCCTCAAAGGAGCTTTCAGAGGCTGATTTCGAAAGTAAGAATCTTTTTCCTCCGATGTGGAAAAAGCTTAAATCGATATGCGAGCTTAGTCGTGTATCAACGTACAGATTATTTGGGCAGCGAAAGAGCCTTACCCCGAATTGCTCAAGCGCCGCACAAAGCTTGTCCGCATACGCTTCGCCTATTGCCGCGGCAGTTACCTTCCCGGACGGCAGATTTGGATTTTTCACAAATTGCTGCATAGATTTATGCAAGCACCGCGGCTATTGCCTCGCGGATATTTTTTACGGATATCAGCTCAAGCCCCTTCGGGGCTTTGATTTCGGCTCTGACATGAGCGGGTATGACACAGCGCTTGAAACCCAGCCGCACAATCTCCGCAAGACGCTGGTTCAGCGCATCCACACTTCGAATTTCGCCTGTAAGTCCGACCTCTCCGACCGCTGCGAGATCATTTCCGACCGCTTTGTCACGATGGCTGGAGGCTATCGCAAGCACAGTCGCAAGGTCTGCCGCCGGTTCAGTAAGCTCTAAACCGCCGATGACATTTATATAGGCGTCACAGTTTCCGACGGCAATCCCGCCCCTCTTCTCAAGGACAGCAAGCAGAAGCGTTGCCCTGTTATAGTCGATGCCGTTAGAATTCCTTCTCGCGACATTGAAGCCACTGGGCGCGACAAGAGCCTGTATCTCTGCAAGGATAGGCCTTGTTCCTTCCATAACACAGGTGACGCAAGTACCCGGGCTGTTAAGCGGTCTGCCGGAGAGAAGCATTTCGGACGGATTTTTGACCTCGGCAAGGCCGCTGTCTCCCATTTCAAAAACGCCAATTTCATTGGTCGAACCAAAACGGTTTTTTTCCGCTCTCAGAATCCGATAGGCCATGCTGCGGTCGCCCTCGAAATATAAAACGCAGTCCACCATATGCTCAAGCACCTTAGGACCCGCAATAGCGCCTTCCTTGTTGACATGGCCGACTATAAAAGCCGTAATATTACTGCCCTTGGCAAGCTGCATGATTGCCATCGTGCAGTCCTTGACCTGTGTGACACTGCCCGGAGTTGCCGTGAGCTCCGGATTATACATGGTTTGAACCGAATCAATGATAAGTACATCGGGTTTAGTATCCCCGACGGCGGCGATAATCTCGTTCAGGTCTGTCTCCGCAAAAACGTAGAGCGAGTCGGTTTTAACCCCAAGCCGCTCAGCACGAAGCTTGAGCTGCCGCTTCGATTCCTCGCCAGTCACGTAAAGTATCCGCTCGCTTGCGCCGAGTTTACCGCAGAATTGGAGGAGCAAAGTCGACTTTCCGATACCTGGTGCGCCACCAACGAGAACAAGTGAGCCGCGAACAGCTCCGCCGCCCAGTACGCGGTCAAACTCCTCGAAACCCGTTGGGAAACGAATTTCATCGTCCGTTCCGAGGGACGACAACAACTCCGGAGGGTTCTTTGGCATTCTGCTTGATGCTAATACTCCGCCGCTTTTGACTTTAGTCTCCGCAGGAGCCTCAACCATTGTGTTCCAGCTTCCGCAGGAAGAGCAGCGTCCCGACCATTTTGGCGATTCGTATCCGCAGTCAGAGCAGAAAAACACCGTTTTTGTTTTCATCTTATACCTTTCGTCATTCGTTTGTATCTAAGTATTTAAGATAGGCGCTTATTAGCACAGTGGCAATTTTTAGTCTGTAACTTTTCGTTTCAAGCAAGCTCGATTCTTCAGGATTTGAAATAAAGCCGCACTCGACTAATACAGCGGGGCACTTCACGCTTTTTAAAAGATAGATATTATCCGCTACCGGCATCGCAATCCGTCTGTTTTCGGGGTAAAGGGCCATGTTCATGGACTCCTGTATTAAAGAAGCGAGCGTGTCGCTGCCCTCTATTTCAGAATAGAAAGACTGCGGACCATGAGGCGATTTGTGCGGGTAGAAGTTTTGATGCACGCTGATAAGAACTGCGTTCGTTGTGCCGTTAATGAGCTCCACTCGTTTTTTCTGGTCGTATTTTTTTCGTTTTGAAGTGCTCTTCAATTCTGCCGGATACTCGATATCCTCACTGTCACGTGTCATTATAAATTCAATGCCCGTGAGGCCAGAAAGCGCCGCCATTCTTTGCGAGATGTCAAAGTTTAATTCGCTCTCATAGACGCCGGATAACGAGACCGCTCCCCCGTCCTCTCCTCCGTGCCCTGCGTCAATCACAAGAACAGGTCCGTCCGATTTGCCTGATGCAAAAACTGAAGGAAAGTTGGAACTGTCAAAAAACAGCAAAAACAAAATAGCGGCAACAACAACCGCAAAAATGAGAATCCAAAAAACTGCGGTATGCAGCTTAATTGTTTTTATCACAGCAATCACCTCTTTTCATCCTATGGTGCTGCTGTGGAACCTATGCCGGAAATTACTGCTGACTGTCTTATTATATAATCAGGCGAAAGGTAAGTCAATAAACGACAGAAAAATGCCTAAGCCGCTGTTTAACGGCTTAGGCATGATATTTTCATCAAACTTTAAGTTCCGTGTCTGTAACATTCAGTAATTGCGCATAACGCGAAATTATAGGCTCGACCTCGCTTTTTAAAAACTCCGTGACCTGCTCAGGCGAGCGCCCGACGTATTTACGCGCGTCAAGGTTCGCCGTTATCTCTTCCTCGGTCAGACCGAATAGCGGGTCAGCGGCGATACGCGAAATGAGGTCATTAGGCAGTCCCTGTTCCTTAACAACCGCGCCTGACGCAATAGAATGAATGCGAATTCGTTCGTGCAGTTCCTGACGATTGCCGCCTTTTTTGACAGCGTCCATCATGATATTCTCCGTTGCCATAAAGGGTAGCTCCTCGCTGAGGTGCTTTTCTATAACCTTTTCATATACACGAATACCCGACGCAACATTGAGGTATATACTCAGTATCGCGTCGACGGCCAAAAACGCCTCCGGAACCGAGATACGCTTATTAGCGGAGTCGTCCAGCGTGCGCTCGAACCACTGATTGTATGCGGTGTAAGCGGGGTTTTGTGCATCGGCTATGACATATCTCGAAAGTGAACAAATGCGCTCACAGCGCATGGGATTGCGCTTATACGGCATTGCGGAGGAGCCAATCTGGTTTGACTCGAACGGTTCTTCAAGCTCCTTGAGATGCGAGAGCAGGCGCAGATCCGTTGCAAACTTGCCCGCGCTCTGGGCGATGCCGGAAAGCGTAGCCAAAACGGCTGCGTCAATCTTGCGTGAATAGGTCTGACCGGACACGGGAACACAGGACTCAAAGCCCATCTCCTCAGCGATTAGCCGCTCAAGCTCAAGACATTTTTCGTGGTCGCCATTGAAAAGCTCCAGAAAGCTCGCTTGTGTGCCTGTGGTGCCTTTTGAGCCTAAGAGCTTAAGTGATTTTATACGGTATTCGACCTCGTCAAGATCGAGCAGAAGATCGTTAATCCAGAGCGTTGCGCGCTTACCAACTGTCGTGAGCTGGGCGGGCTGGAAATGAGTAAAGCCGAGCGTCGGTGCGTCTTTATATTTATCCGCAAATTCTGAAAGGCGGTAAATTACATTCACAAGCTCTCGGCGTATGAGTTCAAGCCCCTCGCGCATTACGATGATATCGGTATTGTCGCCCACATAACAGCTAGTTGCGCCAAGATGGATTATCGGCATCGCCTTGGGGCACTGTTTGCCGAAAGCGTGGACGTGTGCCATGACATCATGCCGCAGCTTCTTTTCCATCTCGGCGGCATATTCATAGTCTATATCGTCCTTATTCGCTTCCATTTCGTCAATTTGTTCCTGCGTCACCGGAAGACCGAGCTTCATTTCCGCCTTTGCCAAAGCTATCCACAGCCTGTGCCAGGTCGTGAACTTTTTGTCGGGTGAAAAGATATACTGCATCTCGTCTGATGCATATCGCGAACACAGTGGGCTCTCATATTTGTTTTTCATAGGCGCACTATCATCCTTTCCGGAATGTCCTCAATGATTATATTAGTTTGCGCGGAACAAAGCAATAGCTTTGTTCCGCGCAAGGATAGTTAGCATTAAAATTATATCATTATGCCTGTAAAAAGGTTTCGAGTCTGTTGAGTCCCTCGCGAATATTCTCCATCGATGCCGCATAAGTCCAGCGAACAAAGCCGGGAGCGCCGAAGCCGGAACAAGGAACCACCGCTACACGCCCCTTCTCAAGGAAAGTAACCGCGAAATCATCGTCGTTTTCAATCAGCTTGCCGCCCAGAGTCTTTCCGATAAGCTTACTCAAGTTCATCATTACATAGAATGCACCGTCCGGAACGATACAGCTCACATCTGGAATTTCATTCATTCGCTTAACAATATAATTGCGGCGAACCTCAAAGACCTTGCGCATGGCTTCAATACCATCCTGCGGTCCTGAAAGTGCTTCGATTGCCGCAATCTGATTCATCGTTCCGGGTGCGCCGGTCGAATGGCTGAGGCAGTTTGCCATTACCTTTGAAATCTTAGGATTAGCTGCGGCATAGCCGATACGCCAGCCGGTCATTGCATAAGACTTTGAAACACCGTTAATAAGTATCGTGCGATCGTAAGCATCATTTGATAGCGATGCGATGCTCACAAACTCTTTATCGTCGTAAACAAGACCGCAGTAGATTTCATCCGCGATTATATAGATGTCGTATTTTTTGCAAATCTCTGCTATCACTTCAAGCTCTGAGCGCGTATAAAGCATACCGGTCGGATTTGAGGGATTGTTGAGAATGACAGCCTTGGTCTTTTCAGTCATCGCGCTCTCTAGTTGGTCGGGAGTTATCTTGAAATTCTGCTCCTCCCCCGCTTTAATTATAATCGGGCTACCGCCTGCGAGATTTATCATCTCTGAATAGCTCAACCAGTACGGTGCGGGAAGGATGACCTCGTCCCCGGGATTCAGGAGCGCTACAAATGCCATATATACGCTGTGCTTTGCGCCGCTCGCTATTGTAATCTGCGTAAAATCGTAGTCAAGATTAAGGTCAAGCTTCATTCTCGTTGCAATTGCCTTGCGAAGATTCACAAGCCCCGCTGCAGGAGTATATTTTGTCTTTCCTTCGGTAATTGCCTTGATTCCTGCGTCTTTTATATTTTCGGGAGTATCGAAGTCAGGTTCGCCCGTGCCGAAGCCGATTACGTCGATTCCATCAGCCTGCATTTGCTTTGCAAGAGCGTCGACTGCCAAGGTGGTTGAGGCTCTTACTTCTCCCGCTACTTTTGATAATTCTTTCATAAATGCACCATCCATCTGAGACTGTAATGAAATTATTATAAGCGATAGTCTTCATCTTTGCAAGCATAATAGGTATAATTGCTTATTTTGTATAATAATCTGAAATTTTCATTTATCATATAATGCAAATTGATATCGCGTGTTATAAACTCATTTTGTCTGCGAAGATTCACGCTTTTTCTTATTCAGCGAGGCGAACAAAACAGCGGTGCAAAGAATCGCCGCCGCAACACAGATAATGACTACTGATGACATATCATTGCCCGTTTGTACAGGCTTTGAATCCGGAGAAGGGGTATTGAATTCGGGTACTTGGACGTCTTTTGCGGCTATGGTCGCGTCAATCGGCTTGGATAGGCATATCCAGAAATTTTTCATCCCGTAATAGTAGTTTACATAACCCCATTGCGAATTATCAATGTCGGTGTAGATTGATTGTACGGCAAAGTTTTCGTCGATGTTATCAATCGTTCCGTTAGTCGCACCCGAATTGGGAAAAGTCCACATAACGATATTCTGAACATCTTTGAGCTCTGAATAGTCTCCGTCATAAATCGTATATTCGGATCTGTGAGCCTCATCAAAGCTTTGATAATCATACTTGAGCGTTGTGTCGGCTAGCTTTATCCAACCAGTTTTACATTCCTCTTCGCCTCTGGGGATAAGTTTTCCTTCAACCTCAGAGTATTCTATCACGCCCCATGTCTCATCACCCAACTTGTAGCTGAACTGGACGTGGAAAGTCTGCCCATTATCCGCAAAGCCGAGGCTCGTTCCGCCCGGCTCGGAGAAAAACTCCATGTATCCGGTTTCTCCATTCGAGTAATAGTCGCGGTTAACATACTCACAGTCATTTGAATGTGCGGAGTAAAAGTCGTCGTTCGGTTCCCAGATAACGTCCGCAAGTGCAAAACCTGATATCAATGATACCAGTATCACGCAGGTAAATATCATTCGTGTGAGTTTCTTAAAATCGTGTGTTTTCATGTTATTCTCCTCAAAAAACAATTTTGCTTAGTATAAAACCGATGGTATATGAAAACGCGTTTGCTCCCAGTGAAAAAAGAAACGGTCGTCTTACCTTCTCGGCATAGCGTTTATAGTAAATGCCTTCGACCAGCACAGCCGCCGCTTCCAGTATGAGTACAATAAGCAGCTGCGGAACATCTGTATGCCGGAGCAGTAAATAGTTCAGCAAGACGACGGCCGGATTTGTAATTATATTTACTACGATAACAAGTATTAAATCGTACGTTCTGCGGACTTTGAATATCAAAGCAAAGGCAATCTCCAGCATGACTGTCAGACCCAGCGAAATTAGCAGCGTCCAAACGAAATCAAACTGCATATGCGCGCTCCTTAAGTCCGTAATACAGCAGACCGGCAGAAATAATGCAGGCCGCTGTGTATCCGTAAGGAAGCACCAAATAGTTTTGTACAGACAGGAGCGTCGGAATCAGCCCGATAAATAACCCGAAGGTTAGAATTCCAAATCCAAAGCCGAGATGATTCGGTAGTATTCTTGCGACAGCGCCAAGCGTTATCGGCATTGTCATGTTAAACAGGAAGAGAGCCAAAATTCCGCACACAGGCGTTCTGAAAAACAAAAACAGCAGCGCACAGAGGCAAAGCGAAGCACAGGAAACCTTAATCGGGCCGAAGTAATCCGCCAATATGCCGCCCAGAGCTTTTCCGCAAACAACTGCGATGACAAGATAAAGGGCAAAATGTCCTTCGCCTTTCCACGGAAACGCAAGGGTCATTCCCACATAGGAGCGTACGCAAACAACAAGAAAAAGGCACATTAGCATTAGCCCGAGACCGTTTCTAACAAAGGCTCTAATATTAATTACAGAATCGGTTATCACGTGCTTTTGGCTCAAGCGCGGAACTATAAACCATATTGATAAAGCGGTTGCAATCAAGACACACATTACTACCGCAAGCGAAAAGATTCCGCCTTTACCGCAAAGAGTTCCGAGGTATAGGCCGAGCGCGCCGGGTGAAACGAAAATACCAAGCGCCGAAAATTTTTGCTGGCTTCCTTGAAGAATGTCTCTCCCTGCACCAATATGAAAAAACGCGTTTCCAAGCCCCGCTATCGAGCAAAAAAGCACTGGTGAAAAGGCAAGTATTGCAGAAAAAGCAATAAGCAAGCATCCAAAAGCCGCAAACACGCGGTTTTTATTAATTTTGTCGGCAATAAGCCCTAACGGCATTTGTAGGGCAAATGCACAGAAGTTGTATGTAAAAAGGCAAAGCAGCCATTTATCCGCACCCGAAAGTTTACTGAAGATGAGGTAAGCACAGGAAAAATCGACTATGAAGTGCGAAATAGAATATAGTCCCGTCATGGCCGCAAATTTTCTCACTTAGGCATTACCTCCTTCCCTGTCGTTTAGACGGTAATTAATACCATTAGTTCCCGAACAGGAAAAAGTCCGCAAGTTAAAATTTGCGGACTTTGCCTTTTGAATAACCGATAACAAACTGTGTGACGGCTCCTACCACCCAGAAAAGGGCAATAAAATTCGCGCAATGCATAAAGAATGTGCTTGGCATTATAAGTATAAAGCTATCGGCTACCGGGTCAAATATCCATGTTGAGCCTTCAAAAAAAATCTTGTGGAAGAAGGTGAAGGCGCTGTCAAAGTCAATCATTACGGCGGCGCCAATCACAGCCGGAATAATAAGCGTAACTGCACCGGAGAGCCTAAGTGTTTTCTTCGGCACCGCTTTCAACAAAATAAGCACGATAAGGATAACGGCGGACACGGCTCCGAATAAATAGACCGCGTTGAATAAAGGCTTACATTCTTCAAAGTGGGTGCTCGCCCTTTCCGAGTAGCTGATTGTCGGAAGCGAAAATTCCTTATCGGAAAACGGAGATAGAAAATCCATTATCGCGTTATAATTCAGCAATACTTCCTCACGTGAAATGCCGGCTGTTTCGGGTATTTTCAGATAATCAATATCGGCAGTATACGGAAAGCCTGTTAATTGAATGGCTGATAGACCCAACGCAGTCGTAAAAAACAGGACTATTAGTGCAAAAACGATAGCAGCGACAGCTCTTTTCATATATATGCACCTTTCAAATGATATTCAGTCCTTATCTTGGTCAGCATACTTCTGTTTTTCATCTTTAAAAATATTGCCTCCTGCGGTATCAATGCAGACAGTGACGGGAAGTTTGTCTACAGTCAGACGCTTAACGGATTCGCAGCCGAGGTCATGGAACGCGATTTCCTCGGCACTCACGACGTGACTTGCCATAAGGGCGCCCGCGCCGCCCACGGCGCAAAAGTAGACGGCTCCGTTTCGAATGAACGCATCGCAGACAGCATCACTCCGCTCTCCTTTGCCGATAACACCTAATAGTCCCAAATCTAGAAGGCGCGGCGTGAATTTATCCATGCGCGCTGAGGTTGTCGGCCCACAGGAGCCGACAGGTCTGCCGTTTTGTGCGGGAGTCGGCCCCGTGTAATAAATAAACGCTCCGTCAATATCAAAGGGCAGGGCGTCTCCCCTATCCAGTAGCTCAAAAATGCGCTTATGTGCCGCGTCCCTCGCCGTATAAACAGTTCCTGAAACCAGAACCCTGTCTCCGGCTTTCAGAGTCTTAGCGACGCTTTTCAATTCATCTACAGTCAATTCAATCATCTTGCACCTCGTTACTTATAGAAAGTAACATAAAAGCGGACAGCTGTAAAGCTGTCCGCAAAAACATTGTTGTGTTTAATTAGAGATAATTATTATGCCTTCAGCGCAGACTTTGCCTTTTCTGTGATAGCGGTAAATGCCTCGGGCTCGTGAATCGCAACTTCGGAAAGCATTTTGCGGTTCATATCGATGCCGGCGAGCTTGAGTCCATGCATAAATGTAGAATAATTCATGCCGTTCATCTTGCAGGCCGCGCTTATACGAGTTATCCAAAGCTGACGGAAATCTCTTTTCTTATGCTTACGTCCGATGTAGGCATAAGTGAGGGACTTCATAACAGCCTGATTAGCCATTTTATAGTGGGTGGACTTTGCGCCCCAATAACCCTTGGCCATGCCAAGAATTTTATTTCTTCTCTTGCGCGTCATCATAGCGCCTTTAATTCTAGCCATTATTTAAGTTCCTCCTTATTTGTAAGGAATCATGCGCTTAATCGCAGACTCGTTGGTGACATCGGCATAGGCTCCCTGACGGAGATGTCTTTTGCTTTTTGTGGTCTTTCCGTGACCATTAAGAAGATGCGAAGTGTAAGCATGAGCGCGTTTTACCTTGCCGGTTTTTGTGAGACTGAATCTCTTCTTAGCGCCGCTGTGTGTTTTGAGCTTAGGCATAACGGTTTACTCCTTTGAAATGATTATTTATTAATCGTTGATTGTTTAGGTGATAAAAACATAGACATATTCCGCCCTTCGAGCTTCGGCTCTTTGTCAAGGACGGCATATTCGGTGCATTTTTCAGCAAATTCCTTCAGCAGGACTTCACCCAGGTTTGTATGGGCCATTTGTCTGCCTTTGAAACGAACAGATACTTTGACGCGGTCGCCATCGATAATAAACTTCTGCGTGCTCTTCAGCTTCACGTTAAAGTCGTTTTCTCCGATACCCGGCGACATACGAATTTCCTTGACCTCGACTATGTGCTGGTTCTTTTTTGCTTCCTTATCCTTCTTTGCCTGCTCAAAGCGGAATTTACCGTAGTCCATGATCTTACATACAGGCGGATTTGAGGTAGGAGAAATCTTAACCAGGTCGAGATCCTTCTGCATCGCGATATCCATTGCGGCCTGAACAGTCATAATGCCGAGCTGTTCACCCGTATCGCTTATAAGACGGACTTCCTTGTCGAGTATTTCCTCGTTGATCTGATGAGCCAAGTTTGCTATGTTGAAACACCTCCAAGCTAATTTGCGGGGCGAGCCCCATAAAAAGTAAATGCGGGTGCATTGGCACCCGCATAAAATACACATAGTAAGCCTTTCGGCCTAACATGGTTTTATTGACCTCTGCGCACCTTTGTGGCAGGGTGAGGACGGATACCGACCGAACCTACTTTGTTCTAACTACAGTAGTTTAACAGTAATAACTTAATATGTCAAGCTGTTTTTTGCATCTTTCCCATCTTCCAGCATAAGCTTCACGAGTCGGCTCGTTCCGAGTCTGTTGGCTCCCGCGGCAATCATTTTTTCCGCGTCCTCGAAGCTCGAAATGCCGCCTGCCGCTTTAATTTTTGTTTCCGCAGCACATTCCTCACGCATTATCTCGACATCACGGACTATCGCTCCTCTTTCGGCAAAGCCGGTGGAGGTTTTAATAAAGTCTGCGCCAGAGCGCGACACAACCTTGCATATCTCGCGCAATACAGATTCCGAAAGCTTGCTGGTCTCGACAATTATTTTCAAGATTGAGCCCTCAGTCGCCTTACGCAGATGAATAAGCTCGTCTTCAATCGCGGCGTACATTCCGCTGACTGCCCAGCCGATATTAATGACGGCGTCGATTTCGTCCGCGCCCTCTTCAATCATATGTCTTGCTTCAAACACCTTTGTCACTGTGTCGTTATATCCGTTCGGAAAGCCGATGACAGTGCATATCTTCAGCTTATCTCCGCAGAGCTTCTTTGCTTCATAGACGTGCGCGGGCGCAAGGCACATAGACGCGCAGTTATATTTCATCGCGAGACGGCAGTTCTCCGCAATTTCGCTGAAAGGTGCGTCAGTGCGGAGCACCGTATGGTCGCACATTCTGAGTATTTCTTCTTTTGTCATAACAATCACTCCCGTTCGATTTTGTTGTATTTGGTGTATTCTTGCTAAATCATTGCCTTTCGTATATAATTGAAACGATTATTCTAATCCCGATGATTCGGAGGAACCTATGGACGAAATCTTATTTGATTCACGAAGCGAGCTTGATAAGTTTCCCTTTGGCGCGGTAACCGAAGGAACGACCGTCAGATTCGGTCTGCGTACTTCACAAGCACTAAATATCACCGCCATGAAGCTTGTTGTAATTAACGATACTGAGGGTAAAGTCAGCACATTTGAACTTACGCCAGTCTGGACAGAACGCAGCTATTCGCGCTTTGAAGGCAGCTTTACCTTTGAGAACAAGGGCCTTTTCTGGTATCACTTCATAGCTATTATAGACGGCGCAGAACGCGTAATTGAGAAAAAGATAAACGGTGCGAGCATTGCCAGTGGAGAGCCTAGTTCGTGGCAGCAAACTGTTTATTTACCCGATTATACCACACCCGAATGGATAATGGGAGGGGCATTTTATCATATTTTCGTCGACCGCTTCAAAAAAACCGTTGACCGAGAGCCGAAAAACGGCATAATTCTCCGAAACGATTGGGGCGGCGTCCCATATTACAAGCCGGATGAGAACGGAGAAATCAGAAACAATGACTTTTTCGGCGGTAATCTAGACGGAGTTAGAGAAAAGCTTGCCTATTTGCATGAGCTTGGCATTACCTGCATCTATCTCAGTCCGATTTTCGAGGCAGCATCAAACCACAAATACGACACAGCGGATTATTTGAAAATCGACCCAGCCTTCGGTGGCGAGGAAACATTTAGAAGCCTCTGCTACGAAGCAGGAGAACTGGGTATCCGTGTTATCTGTGATGGAGTGTTCAATCACACCGGCTCCGACTCAGTTTATTTTAACCGCAATGGGACTTTCGGAGAGAGCGGAGCCTATCGCGACAAAGCATCACAATATTTCGAGTGGTACAATTTTATCGAATGGCCTGATAAATACGACGCTTGGTGGGGAATAAAGACCCTTCCGCAGATTAATAAAGAGTGTTTGAGCTTTAGAAGCTTTATTGCCGGCGAAAACGGCGTTCTTCGAAAATGGATGTCTCTCGGCGCTTCCGGCTGGAGGCTGGACGTCGCAGACGAGCTTTCGGAAGGCTTTTTGTGCGAGCTTCGCAAAACCGTCAAAGCATCAAATCCTGACGCGCTTATTATTGGTGAGGTATGGGAGGACGCATCGAATAAGGTCGCCTATGGTTATCGCCGCCATTATTTCGAGGGTAATGAGCTTGACAGCGTGATGGATTATCCTTTTAAAGACGCGATAATTGCTTTTGTGAGAACGGGCAAGTCCGAGATACTTCGAGAAACCGTCGAATCAATCTGTGAAAACTATCCAAAGCCGGCGCTTGACTGCATGATGAACATCCTCGGCACCCATGACACCGAAAGAATTTTAACAGTACTTTCGGGTAAGCCTTTCTCAACACGCGATGAGCGAGCGGCGGCGGTTCTTTCAGAGGGCGAGCGGACACACGCAAAGTCGCTGCTTCGCCTTGCATCTATTCTGCAATTTACTTTGCCCGGAGTTCCCTGTATTTACTACGGCGATGAAGCAGGTCTTGAGGGCTACGAGGATCCATTCAACCGCGGATGTTATCCTTGGGGCGGCGAGGACACGGAACTGATTGACTGGTATAGAAATCTTCTGTCGGCACGAAAAGTCTGTCCTGCCTTTGCTGGCGGTGATTTTCGGACACTCCGCGCGGAGGACGGTGTTTTCATCTTTACCCGTTATAAAAGCGCTATTAAGGCGGTTGTTGCAGTAAATATGGGTCAAGGCGATGTGTCGTTCGAACTTGGCAGCGCCGATAAAGTTTTGATAAAGTTTAATTGTGATCAGAATGACCTTAGTCTCCTCGTACATCGCGAAGGCTGTATGATTATCGAAACATCTTAATATTAGTAATAATCCCCGAAACGAGAACGTTTCGGGGATTATTGTTATGCCTCAGCTTTTGGCTTATGCTCGCAGTAGATGCAGCGGTAAATGCCCTTTTCCCTGTCAATCAGGTGAAACACATGTGGCAGCTCCTGCTCGACTGAGGTTATGCATCGTGGGTTCTTGCACTTAATAACATCCGTCACAGTCTCCGGCAATGTGAGATGGCGTTTTTCAACGAGCTTCCCATCTCTTACGAAGTTGACGGTAATGCCTGGGTCAATATAACCCAGAACATCGAGATTGATATCGAAAAGTGAATCGATTTTGATTATGTCCTTATGCCCAGCCTTCTTGCTTGTAGCGTTTTTAATAATCGCAATTTGACAGTCAAGCTTGGAAAGCTCCAGAACCCTGTATATTTCCATGCTCTTGCCGGCTGAGATATGGTCGATAACGATACCATTTATAATCGAATCTATTGTCATATTACTCTCCCTCTTCCGCTTACTCTATGCCGAGCAGCTTGAGTATCAAAGCCATACGTATATACTTTCCGTTTCGAACCTGTTTGAAATAGCAGGCTCGTCTGTCGTTGTCCACGGCACGCTCGATTTCGTTTACTCTTGGCAGCGGATGCATAATACAAAGATCCTCTTTTGCATTTGCAAGTTTGTCCATTGTAAGTATGAAAACATCGCGCAGACGCAGGTAGTCGGCTTCATTGAAGAACCTTTCACGCTGAACGCGGGTCATGTAAAGGATATCGAGCTCGGGCATATCATCCCAGTTTTCTGTTTCCTTATATGGCAGACCGTTTGCTTCAAGCACGTCCTTTTTAATATATCCCGGCACTCGCAGTTCTTCGGGAGATATGAGAACAAAGCTGTTGCCCTCATACCGTGACATAGCGGCTATTAGCGAATGCACCGTTCTGCCGAACTTGAGGTCACCGCAGAATCCAATTTTCAGATTATTGAGTCTGCCCTTTTCGAGGTAAATCGTGAGCATGTCTGTGAGCGTTTGCGTCGGGTGGTTGTGTCCGCCGTCACCGGCATTGATTACCGGAATGCTTGCCGCTTTTGCCGCGACTAGTGGCGCGCCTTCCTTGGGGTGACGCATCGCGATAATATCCGCATAGCAGCTTATTGTCTGCGCTGTGTCGGCAACGCTCTCGCCTTTTGACGCTGACGAGCTGCTCGCTTCCGAGAAGCCGATTACGTTTCCGCCCAGCTCGAGCATGGCCGCTTCAAAGCTGAGACGCGTGCGCGTTGATGGCTCAAAAAATAGAGTTGCAAGTTTTTTTCTTTTGCACTTATCCCAGTAATTATTAGGGTTTTGTATAATGTCCTCCGCCTTATCGATCAGCTCCTGTAGCTCTTCGATTGATAGGTCTGTTATGCTAATCAGGTCTTTCATTCCTTGCCCTCCCTAATCCAGCTTTCATCCGAAGGATTGTCGCGGAACTTCAGTATCCGCGCTATATCCTGTTCGGGTATCATTCCATCAATCGCCGCGACCTTGGTCAAAACATCAAGGTTCGTCAGGCTGTGGTTAATAACGTGCGCTTGATCAAGCCTTACAAGGCCTTTCTTCATGCCGTAGGTGAATATGCTGACGATGCCAAGCACCTCGGCTCCGGCATCGCGTAGGACATCCACGACCTCCAGAACGCTGCCTCCGGTAGAAATGAGGTCTTCAACGACAACGACCTTATCACCAGCTTCAAGTTTTCCCTCAATTTGGTTCTTTTTGCCGTGATCCTTTGCTCCTGAGCGCACATAGCCCATCGGCAGATCCATAATGTGTCCGACGATTGCGGCGTGGGCGATGCCCGCTGTGCTCGTGCCCATCAAGACTTCGCATTCAGGGAATTTTTCGTGTACGAGATTTGCGAGCCCATTTTCAATCTCGCCGCGCACCTTGGGAGAGGTCAGAGTCAGGCGGTTGTCGCAGTAGATAGGGCTTTTAATGCCGCTTGCCCATGTAAAAGGTTCGTCCGGTCGGACGACAACGGCGCCTATTGATAGAAGCGCTCTGGCAATTTTTTCTTCCATAAAGATGTTCCTTTCTTATCTGAAGCCTTAAGCGAGATACTTACGGCCGATTTGCTATCCCAAAAACTCTTTTAAGCAGCGCTCGTATGCTTCAACAGGGTCAGCCGCGGCGGTTATTGGTCTGCCAACGACTATGTAGTCGCTGCCCAGCTCACGGGCTTTCGCGGGAGTTGTTATCCGCACCTGATCGTCGGCTTTTGCATCCGCAAATCGCACGCCGGGCGTAATAGTGAGGAAATCCTTGCCGCAGCGCTCCTTCACTTTTTCCGCTTCAAGCGGTGAACAGACTATTCCGTCAAGTCCCGAGAGCTTTGTATTTTCGGCATAGTGCAGAACCGTTTCCTCAAGGCTCTTGCCTATCAGAAGCTCGCTTTGCATACGCTCTTCACTGGTCGATGTAAGCTGTGTAACAGCAATCAGAAGCGGGCGTGTTCCATCCGAACGCGTTAGTCCTTCAAGCGCCGCCTGCATCATTGCGGAGGTTCCCGCCGCGTGGACGTTGCACATATCTATATCGAGTGAACTTAGCACCGACATCGACTTTTTAACGGTATTCGGAATATCATGGAGCTTCAGGTCAAGAAAAATCTTGTGTCCGCGAGCCTTGATATCCCTGACAATTTGCGGTCCCTCGGCATAAAAAAGCTCCATACCGATTTTCACAAAGGGTTTCTTGCCTTCGAACTTATCCAGAAAGCTCAGAACCTCTTCCCTGCCGCTGAAATCGCAGGCGATTATTACGTCTTTTGCCATCAGTGTGCACCTCCGATAATTTCACTTAGACTGCTTATTCTGTACTTTTCCATTACTCGCGACAAATCTTCAATTATCTCTTTGCAGGCAACGGGATTTTTAAGATTCGCGGCACCAATTTGAACGGCACTCGCGCCGGCAAGCATCATTTCGATTACATCCTCAGCGGCTGCTACTCCGCCCATTCCGATAATCGGAATCTTCACAGCCTCAAACACCTGATAAACCATGCGGAGAGCGACAGGGAAAACCGCAGGGCCGGATAGACCGCCCATTTTGTTTGCCAGCACCGGCTTTTTGGTTTTAAGGTCGATTCGCATTGCGTATAGCGTGTTGATTAGGCTCAAACCGTCCGCACCTGCGTCCTCGCAGGCAAGGGCAATTGAAACAATGTCAGTTACATTCGGACTCAGCTTTATATAGACGGGCTTTTTTGAAACTGCCTTTACGGCTCTCGTCACTTCTGCCGCAGCTTTTGCGTCAACGCCGAAGCTCATTCCCCCGCCGTGGACATTCGGACAGCTCACATTTACTTCGATTATTCCGACGCTTTCCTGTCTTTCCATCGCCTTCGCGCACTCGACGTATTCCTCAATCGAAAAGCCGCTTATGTTTGCGATGACGGGTTTTTTGTAGAGCGTTGCAAGTTTTGGGAGTTCATGTTCGCAGACCGCTTTCAGCCCGGGATTTTGCAAGCCCACGGAATTTATCATTCCGCTACTGCACTCCGCTATGCGCGGAGTCGGATTGCCGAAACGCTCTTCGACTGTCGTACCCTTAAAGGAAAGACTTCCGAGAATATTGATATCGTAAAGCTGCGCAAATTCAGCTCCGAATCCGAAGGTTCCACTTGCCGGTATAACAGGGTTCGTGAGTGTTATTCCGCTCAAAACGACTTCTGTGTTCACCATATAATCTCCCCCTTTTCCAGCACAGGCCCATCCTTGCAGATGCGCTTATATCCGTATTTCGTTTTGCAGGAGCAGCCCATGCAGGCGCCGAAGCCGCAGCCCATGCGCTCTTCAAAGCTGAATTGTCCATCCGTCAGGGATTCGTTGTACACTGCTTTAAGCATCGGCTCCGGACCGCAGGAAAAGGTGTAGCTATATTCTCCGCAGGACTTCAGGGCATCGGTTACAAAACCTTTGATGCCGTGACTTCCGTCGACTGTGGTAACAAATGTTTCTATACCGAGAGCGCAGAATTCATCCTCATAGAATACTTCTAAGGCTGTGTTGAAGCCCAGTATCACCTTCGGGTTCTTGCCCTCACCTATCAGCTTTTTCGCAAGCAGATACAGGGGCGGCACACCGACTCCTCCGCCAATAAGCACGGGGCAAGCTCCGCTGTTCGCTGTGTCATAGCCGTTGCCAAGCCCTGTCAAAATATCCAGTGCTTCGCCTTTTCCCATCGCGCTCATCTGCTCCGTGCCCTTGCCGACAGCTTTGTATATCAGCGTGAGCCTCTCGCCCTCAAGATCGCAGACGGAGATTGGTCTGCGCAGATACAGCCCCTCAAGCTCGATGTTCACGAACTGTCCGGGAGCGGTTATCGCACTCGTGTCACCGCAAAGTGTCATTTTGAAAACACTGTCCGTCAGTTTTCGGTTGCTCACTATTGTAAAAATCTCTTTTTTCATATCAATCCTCGATCTTTTGGTTTATGCCGACCTCTTCCCACACAGGTACGCCGCCGACCATCGTTAGCAGGCATTTCCCAAAAACCTTTTCTCTCTCAAAAGGTGTAGAACGGCCTTTGGAGAGGAAGCTGTTCGAGTCAATTATATACTCAGCATTCAAATCAAAAACAGTTATGTCCGCAGGACTGCTGATTTTCAGACAGTTTCCGATTCCGAAGCGTTGTGCAGGATTCACCTGCATTAGTTCGATAAGTTTTTCAAGCGTGATAACGCCCTGCTTCACGAGCTTTGTATATAGTATCGCAAACGCCGTTTCCAGACCTACAATACCGTTCAGGCTGGTAACAAGACCTCCGGACTTTTCCTCCGCCGAGTGCGGAGCATGGTCGGTCGCAATCATGTCAATGGTTCCGTCAAAAATTCCCGCAATTAGTGCGTCCCTGTCCTCTTGACCGCGAAGCGGCGGGTTCATTTTGAAGCGGCCCTCATCCTGCAAATTCTTGTCGCAGAGCACAAGATAGTGCGGTGCAGTTTCGCAAGTGACAGGCAAGCCTTCAGCCTTCGCCTTGCGTATCAGCTCAACGCTCTCTTTTGTGGAAACATGGCAGACGTGAAAGTCGCAGCCGGTTTTGCGAACAAGCTCCAAATCACGCTCTACCTCGCGCCACTCGCTGTCGGAAGGATTGCCACGAAGTCCGTGCGTTTTCGCATATTCACCGTCGTGAACACACCCGCCATTTACAAGCTCTTTGACCTCGCAGTGTGCAACAATCATTTTTCCCAGCTTCTTTGCCCTATTCATGGCTTCTTCCATCATATCTGCGCTCTCAACTCCGACTCCGTCATCCGAAAACGCTACGACGTGCGATGTCAGAGCCTCCATATCGGAAAGCTCCTGCTGTTTTTCGCCGACAGTTATACTTCCATAGGGCAGGACATGGATGACGGCGTCTCTATTTATGATTTCAAGCTCGGCGTTCAGATTCTCAAGGCTATCCGGCACTGGGTTTAGGTTTGGCATCGCGCACACTGTCGTAAAGCCGCCGTGAGCCGCAGCCAAACTGCCGCTTTTTATCGTTTCTTTATAAAAAAAGCCCGGCTCTCTCAGATGCACATGAACATCGATGAGACCGGGAAAAACGAAACAGTTATTCATATCAAAAACAAGAACGCCGGAAACGGGAGGAATATCAGATTTAATGTCAGCGATGATGCCGTCTTCGATCAAAACATCTTTCCTGACAAATATTCCGTCAAAAAATACTTCTGCGTTTCGGATAAGCGATTTCACTTGACAGCCCCCCTGCCTTGCTTTATTTCACGATATGTTACCATGAGAACATGGACGTGTCAATAGAGAATTCAGAAAAAGCGCTTTCCTTTTTAACAGAAAAGCGCTTTTATATTTCTAGCCAAGTAAATGGCAGGCGGCCCAATGGTCCTTGCCGTATTCCTTGAATTGAGGGATTTCTTCCTTACACTTCTGCGTAGCATAAGGACAGCGCGTATGGAAGCGGCAGCCTTTCGGCGGATTCATGGGACTTGAGATATCCCCCTCAAGCACTATCCGCTTTCTTGCACGGGACTTTTCCGGATCTGGTACCGGTATAGCGGAAAGAAGCGTCTTTGTATAGGGGTGAAGCGGATGCTTGTAAAGCTCATAGCTCTCGCCAAGCTCGATAAGCGACCCGAGATACATGACTCCGATTCGGTTTGAGATATGGCGAACGACGGACAAATCGTGCGCGATGAAAAGATAAGTAAGTCCCAACTCGTTTTGCATATCTTCGAGCATATTGACAATCTGCGACTGAATGGATACGTCTAGCGCGGAAATCGGTTCGTCGCAGACAATGAATTCGGGCTTTACGGCGAGCGCGCGGGCTATGCCGACTCGCTGCTGCTGTCCGCCGGAAAACTCATGTGGGAAGCGATTGGCGTGCTCCGTGTTGAGCCCGACGTCGCTCAAAAACGATTTTATCATTTCGGAGCGTTCCTCTTTGGAGCTTGCCAGCTTATGAATATCGATTGCCTCTCCGATTATCTCGCCGACTGTCATACGCGGGTCAAGTGAAGCCAAGGGATCCTGAAAAATTATCTGCATTTTGCGACGGAACGGCAGCATATCCTGAGAAGTCTTTTTTGATTTTGTGGTCAGCGGTTTTCCGTTTTTGTCAAGAACCTGTTTCCCGTCTTTGTCCTTAAGCGGAATATCAAACCCGCCGCTGTCATAAATCGTGTTTCCGTCATAAACTATCCGACCGCAGGTCGGCTCATGAAGCCGGAGAATTGTTCTTCCGAGCGTTGTTTTTCCGCAGCCGGACTCGCCGACCAGACCGAGAGTCTCTCCCTTTTTGATTTCCAGCGATACGCCTTCAACAGCCTGAACACCGGGTCCCTTGACACCCTTGACAGGAAAGTATTTTTGCAGGTTCGTAACCTGAAGAAGCACCTTGTCATCCATTATCCTGCTCCTCCTTACCGCTCATCTGTTCCTGTACCCGAAGCCAGCAAGCACTGCGATGACCGTCGCCGAGCTCAGCATACGGCGGCACTTTTTTAAAGCAAATCTGCATGCATTTCTCGCATCTTGGCGCAAACAAGCAGCCCTCAGGCGGACAGCACATATCGACAGGAGTTCCGTCGATTGGGATGAGCCGTTCATATTCTTCGGCATCCACACGCGGCATGGAGCGAAGAAGTCCGATTGTATAAGGGTGCGCCGGTTTATAATAAATGTCGTCGACTTTCCCCTGCTCAACTATTCTTCCGGCGTACATGACGGAAACCTTGTCGCATATTTCGGCAACGACACCGAAGTTATGAGTTATGAAGATAATACCCATTCCGGTCTTCTTCTGAATATCCTTCATAATTTCAAGTATCTGAGCCTGAATCGTGACGTCAAGTGCCGTAGTCGGCTCGTCGGCGATGAGCAGCTTCGGTGAACAAATGAGTCCCATCGCAATCATAACTCTCTGACGCATACCGCCGGAGAATTCATGTGGATATTGCTTCATACGCTTTTCCAAATTGTTTATGCCGACAAGCTCTAGCATTTCCATTGCTCGCTTGCTGGCATCATGAGCAGAAATCTCTTTGTTGTGAGCGCGAAGAGCCTCAATGAGCTGGTTTCCGATTGTGTATACCGGATTAAGACAAGTCATCGGGTTCTGAAAAATCATAGCAACCTTGTTGCCGCGGAAATCAATCATTTGATTTTTATCATAGGACAAAACATCCTCGCCTTCAAAGCTAATCGATCCGCCGATAACTTTTCCGGGTGACTGGAGAAGCCCCATAATCGAATAGGCCTCAACGCTTTTTCCCGAGCCGGACTCGCCCACTATCCCCATGACTTCGCCGTATCCCAAATCATAGGAAATACCTCCGACAGCCTTAACCTCGCCCGCCGGAGTGAAGAAGGAAACCTTTAAGTCCTTGATCTCCAGCAATTTTTTATCTTCTGTATTGCTCAAAGCAGTGTTTCCTCCTTTCTATTTTTTAAGTCTAGGGTCAAGCGCATCGCGAAGTCCGTCACCGAAAAGATTCAATGCCAAAATCATCAAGCTAAGGATTACAGCAGGTATTATAAGCCTGTAGCCGTAGGTCTGATAGCCCGTCAGCGCATCAGCCGCCATAGAACCAAGGCTCGTCATAGGCGCCGATACTCCCACGCCGAGGAAGGACAGGAAGGACTCAAGGAAAATCGCTTCCGGTATCTGCAGACAGGTCGTGACAACAATCTGCCCAATGCAGTTGGGAAGAAGATGACGTCTGATTATGCGACCTGAGCTCGCTCCGAGAGCCCTTGCGGCAGTAACAAACTCCTGCTCCTTGAGCTGAAGTATCTGTCCGCGTATGATTCGTGCCATTGTGACCCAATATAGAAGTCCGAATGCCACAAACAGCGATATGAGATTAGGGCCCATTAATCCGACGAGTTTCTGAAATAATCCTTCTCCGCTGTCCTGGAAAGCAATAAGCGCAGGCTGGAGCGCGGTCGAGAGAAGCAGAACAACCAGAACCTCCGGCACAGAGTAGATGAGCTCCGCTCCGTGCATCATTACCGTGTCAACCTTGCCGCCAGTAAAACCCGAAATCGAGCCGTAGGTCGCGCCGATTAGCAAAACCAGCAATGCGGCACAGATGCCGATAAGCATCGACACTCATAATGCGAACCATGATATCACGTCCGAATTTATCTGTACCGAAAACGTGAGGAAACACCTTTTCACCGTTTTCAATACGTGTAAGCTCGGCATTTGAGTATCCAAAGGCTTTAAGATGAATTCCGTTTTCCTTTTTAGCGGATTCGAGAGCTGCCTTGAGCCCGTCCCCTTCGTTGCCGGAAACGCTGTCGAGTAGCTTCTGGTCTTCAAGTGAATAGTGCCAGGGGTAAAGGTTTTCAGACCCCGCTATAAACTCATCGTACCCATATGGCATGAGCATAGGGCCGATAAACGCAAAAACAAGGTATAGGCAAATGATGCCAAGAGCTACCATCGAAACCTTGTTTTTTCTAAGCCTGCGCCATGTGTCCTTCCAATAGGAGGAGCTTTTGCGGTCCGCAATAAAGCCTTCCTTCTGCTCGTTGGATGCGGGAGCAAAATCTTCGGGAGTCAGTTCAAGAAGGTTTTCTATATTCGGCTGAAGAGAGCCGAATGTTACGCGCTTAATCTTATCTGACATTCTTATTTTCCTCCCCCTTCAAACCTGATTCGCGGATCAACGACTTTATAAAGTACATCGACGAGGAAATTCATAAGAATAATGAATGCTGCCAGGAAAATCGTCGTTCCCATAATCACGGGATAATCGCGGTTTAGGATGCTTTGGATGAAATAGCGTCCAAGTCCGGGTATGGAAAACACTTGCTCCGTTACGAATCCACCGCAGAAAACGAAGGCTATTTGTGGTCCGAGATATGTAATAACAGGTATCAGCGCGTTTCTCAGCGCATGTTTAAAGATTATGGCAGGGCTTCTGAGTCCCTTTGCTCTGGCTGTCGTTATGTAGTCCTGCCCGAGAGCGTCAAGCATTGAGCTTCTCGTCTGACGAGCCGTATAGCACATCGGATAAAGACCAAGTGCTAAGCAAGGAAGGACGTAGGCTTTGGCTCCCAATGAAGCATCAAAGATTGTCGGGAAGAATCTGAGGGCCTCATTAGCTCCGGCAAAGGTCAAAAGAAGCAAGGAGGCAATGACAAAGGTCGGCATTGAAATACCTAGGGTACACACTACTCTCAGCAAGCTGTCAACCCATGTCCCTCGGTTATAAGCTGCAAGACAGCCCAAGGTCACACCAACGAGCGTAGCCCAAATGATGGCAATAAAGCCTATACTCGCTGATACGGGAAACATCTCCAGAATAATGTCGACGACCGGTCTGTTTTTTTGCATATTCAGAGAGACACCCATATCGCCCTGAACAACATTTTCAAGATATTTCCCTAGCTGTACGATGACAGGCTTGTCCATACCGTATTTCTCGTTCAGCGCATCAATTGTCACCTGCGAAGGTGATTTTTCACTAAGCCAAGGACTGCCGGGAACGCTGTTCATCAATAAAAAAGTAAGGGACGCGATAACCAAAAGCGTTATCAGCGCCATCCCCAACCTTTTTAAGGTGTACTTTGCCATATCTTCACTCCCTGTTTCTCAGCCTATTTCCATGAAATTCTATATCAAATATACACTTCGGTCAAGGATTTCTGATAATAGAGCTTTACCCATCCAAAATAAAAGCTCCCATGTATAACGCCGACTCCCGCCGAATATGCTTTGGTAAACGCAAGGGACAACTTCTTTAGAATTCGTTTCTGCTTTCTTGCGGTTATAAGCTCAAGCAAAATATTTAACAACGGAGGGTAGCTATGGAAAAGAGCACGACGGGAAACACGACACGGCTATGCGGCAGTGTTGACGGAAAAGCCAGTTTTTCGCATATCAGCCGCAACAGAAAATACTTCATATTTCCGCTTCGGGTGCCGCGGCTTTCAGGTGCCGAAGATGTGATAAACATTGTGTGCGAAGAAGAAAAAATGCGTACTATTGAGCCTGATGGCAGTCACATGCTCCGAATAACAGGAGAACTCCGCTCCTATAACAATAAGAGCGGAGTCGGAAACAGGCTTTTAATATTTGTCTATGCAAACGAATTGGAGTTCTGCGATGACGATCCGGAGAATTCGATATCTCTGCGCGGAACAGTCTGCAAACAGCCAAGCCTTCGTATGACGCCTCTTGGACGGGAGATTTGCGACATTCTGCTCGCAGTGAACCGCCCCTTCGGGCGCTCGGACTATCTCCCCTGCATCTCATGGGGACAAAATGCCCGCGATGCGTCTCTTTGGAACGTAGGAGATACCATCGAGCTTGAAGGCAGAATACAAAGCCGCAGTTACATAAAGAGCGCGGACAACGGACAGGTCAAAAAAACCGCATACGAAGTGTCAGCTTCATCAATCGATAAGGTGACTTAAATCAAAAGTTAAGTGTGGCGAAATAGTCGTTCGGAGTCTCCGCCCTGCGTATGAGCTTCGCTGAGCCGTCCTCGAGAAGCAGAACCTCCGCGCTGCGAAGCTTGCCGTTATAGTTATAGCCCATCGAGTGCCCGTGGGCGCCGGTGTCATGGATTACGAGGAAGTCACCGCTGTCAATTCTGGGCAGCCAACGGTCAATTGCAAACTTGTCGTTATTCTCACATAGTCCGCCGACGATGTCGTAAAGGTGATCGGCAGGAGCGTCTTCCTTGCCCATAACAGTTATGTGATGGTAAGCTCCGTACATCGCCGGACGCATGAGGTTGCAGGCACAAGCATCAACACCGATATAGTCTTTGTGAATATGCTTCTGATGCTGAGCTCTGGTTACAAGGCAGCCGTAAGGCGCCAGCATAAACCTTCCAAGCTCGGAATACAGCGCAATGTCACCCATGCCCGCAGGAGTGAGAATCTGGTTGTATACCTTCCGGACACGGTCGCCGATGTCAGCGATGTCAGCCGCCATCTGATCCTCGCGGTACGGTATGCCGATGCCGCCGGATAGATTTATGAAGGTGATATGAACGTCAAGCTCATTTTTGAGTTCGACGGCCAGGCGGAACAGCGTCGCCGCAAGCGTTGGGTAATAGTCGTTCGTCACGGTGTTCGATGCAAGGAACGCGTGTATACCGAATTCCTTGACGCCCTTATCGCGGAGCAGACGGAACGCCTGAAACATCTGCGGCTTTGTAAGCCCGTACTTTGCGTCGCCCGGGGTATCCATAATTGTATTCGAAATCTCGAAGTTGCCGCCCGGATTGTACCGGCAGCAAATTCTTTCGGGAATATGACCCACTGTTTTCTCAAGATAATCAATATGCGTGATATCGTCAAGATTAATAATCGCGCCAAGCTTGTCCGCAAGTAAAAAGTCCTCAGTGGGTGTATCGTTTGACGAGAACATTATACCGTCTCCGGAAATGCCGCATTTTTCGCAGAGCATGAGCTCGGTAAGGGACGAGCAGTCCATGCCGCAGCCCTCTTCGCTGAGCATCTGCATGATAGCCGGATTAGGTGTGGCCTTTACAGCGAAATATTCTCTGAATCCCTTATTCCAAGAAAAGGCCTTGTAAAGCTTTCGTGCGTTCTCGCGTATGCCCTTTTCATCATAAAGATGATAGGGAGTAGAATATTCTTTGGAAAGCTCTTGAAGCTGCGTGAGCGACACAAACGGCTTTTTCATTGTCTTTTCTCCTTTGTTTTACTGATTAGATTGCTAAAGAAATAGCGTTACTGAAAATATATCAGAAATGACCGGAATTTGCAATTCGCAAAATGTTCCTAACCTTGTCTATTTTTGGATTGTATTTTGTAGCTTTCGTCTGTTTTTTCCGATACCGTCCACGGCTTTCTCCAGACGTTCTATATGCACGAGTTTGAAAAACTTTTCAGCCAGCCAGTCACCAAACGTACAGACCGAGTATATCGCGGCGGCAGTCAGTATAACTGCTACGAGCATGACAGGCCAAGAAAGCTCCAGAAACGGGGTGAAGCGATCCGTTATCAAATAAATCCAGATGAGCGGATTGGTATGTATTATGTAAACCCCAAACGAGGTTCTTGCAAGCATTGATATGAATTTCTGTGATTTTGGCGATTTGAATTCCAACCTTTCGAAAAACAAGAGCAGAAGCGCTGCCGAAAGAAGTATGAACGGCGAGGTATAGGAAATTAGCGCCTGAACATCCGTTAGCTTCATGATTGCCCACGAAAGAAGCGCACAGAGGAAATACGCCAAAAGAAACCAGTATTTATTAATATTCGGTTTAATCTCAATATCTCTCATACAGGCACCGAGGATATAAAGGCATAAAAGCCAGAGGAATCCGTACCCGCCATGAAGAAAGAATATGTCATTGTTAAGAATGTTGCCGAATAATACAAAAACGACTACTATACTTACGGAGAGACTTATTTTCTCCTTTGCCGAAAGCACTTCAAGCATTTTGTTTATGTAGGGTACAAAGAAAAACAGGGCAAAATAAGCGGTGAAATACCAATAAACATTTCTAATGACGGGTGTAAACACGCGAATCCATTCCTTTGTGCCCACCGAGCCCGCCTTGAAAGCCGCAAAAACAGCCGTGATTATAAGCGACTCAAAAACGACCCGAAGCCATAGCGAAAGAAGTCTTGATCGTCTGTAGTGTCCCTTGCAGAGAACATAACCGCTTACTAAGCCAAAACAGTTCACGGCGCACATACAAGCGGTCTCAAGTATCCATGCGGATGTGTTCGCGGCACTCCCCGCCGCTGAGCCGTTTAAAATACCGCCGACGCCAAGCGTGTGAAGGACCACGACCATGAGCATAGATATGCTTTTCAGCAAATCAATTCCGTAACTGCGAGATTTCATATAATATTACCTCAGATAAACTAGTATAGACCATTAATGTTAAATATACGCTTATTATAAAACATAAACTGGATTTTGAACATAGCAAATTAATGAAAAAGGAGCCGCCCATGTTGAGCGGCTCCCTGAATAGACTGGGTAAACTTCTAATTTATGCTGCAGCCTTTGAGGCGTAGCCGAAGAAGAAGTATCCAAGCGGACTGTAGTATACGCCTTCAATCGTCGGATCGAGCATATACATCTGTGTGAAGAAGGAAAGCGGCGCCACGACCATATCATCGCCTATAAGTATATCTTCGGCCTTATGATATGCCTCCATTCTTTTAGCCGGCTCTGTCGAAGCCTTTGCAATATCAATCTGCTCATCGAATTTCGGATTACTGTACCCCGTTACATTGTTTCCGTTATTAGTGTACCAGATGTCAAGGAAAGATGCCGGGTCATTGTAATCCGCAGTCCAAGTGAAACGGGCAATCTGGAATTCACCGCTAAAAACGGTCTGCATAACAACGCCCCAATCCTGACTGCTGAGAGTTAAAGACACGCCAAGCTCGGTCTTCCACATTTGCTGAAGTGCCTCCGCGACGGCTTCATTGCGGTCGTCCTTGTTGTAGAGATACTCGACTGTCGGGAAACCCTCACCGTTCGGATATCCTGCATCAGACAGAAGCTGACGCGCCTTTTCACAGTTGGCTTCATAATCCTCGGTTTTTACTGAATAGTAATCACCGCCTACACTGCGAAAATCCTCGGCGGAGGAGTCCGCGTCATAGATGCCGTTTGGAACAAAGGCTGTCGCGGCATTTTCTCCGGTCTGGTTGACTTTCTCAACGATATAGTTTCTGTCGATAGCGAGCGAAAGTGCTTCGCGAACACGGGCGTCGTCAAAGGGTGCCTTGTTTACGTTAAAGCAGGCATAGCTCGTTCCGAGATAGTCCTCGAGTTGGAGCTCGCCGCTTTTCAGAAGCGTTGCGACTTCGTCGTTCGGAACGTTCTCGATGAACTGGAGAGTTCCGCTCTTGAATGCGGAATAAATGGCACTGGCATCATCCATCAGATAGAAGGTCAGAGAATCGGGGCCAAGCTTTGCCAGATCATAATAATTGTTGTTCTTTACGCCTTTTATGTACGAGTTGTGTTTCCACTCACTCAGCTTATATGGACCGTTGCTCATATAGGTTTCCGGGGTAAACGTCCACTGGTCGCCTTGAGAGTCGATGATGTCCTTGCGAACGGGATAGGTTGCGGGAAAAGCGCAGATTTCTTGAAAATAGGAGCAATCATAGGTAAGCGTAACAACGAAAGTTCCGGCGTCGGGAGCGGAAACGCTCAACGTGCCGGGATCGGCATAATCAATTACCTCGACCTCTTCCGCTAAGCCGGTATCCGCGTTAGTCTTAGTCTCAAACTTACCTGTTGGTGTTCCATTATGTACCTCGTTGTAGCCCTTGACCATGTCAATCATAGCAGCGTAGCCTGCTGCGGTTGCGGGAGTCGCAAGGCGCTGCCAACTGTATACGAAATCATTAGCCGTAACGGCTGTTCCATCGCTCCATTTTGCATCGGGACGAAGTTTAAAGGTGTATGTGACTGTTCCGTCGGAGTTTACGACTTTGTCCATGGATGCGGCCTGTCCGAGAACAAGCTTGGCATTACCTTCCCCGTCGTCAGCCCACTTCATCAGACCTTCAAAAAAGTGCTGAATCATAATTGCACCATCAACAGCGGCATTGAGTGCCGGATCAATCGTCGTTGGCTCGGACGTAAGACATAAGGAAAGGTCAAAGTTCGACGCAGCAGTTGTTGCCGAAGGAGCAGCGGATTGAGTCACATTATCTTCGCCGCAGCCCGCCAGAACGCTTGCAAGCATCATAAGCGCAATAAAAAATGCTATTGCTTTTTTCGTTCTCCTCATTAAAATACCTCCATAGTATTTGCGCCTACAGCGCAAGTTTGGATTTTTATGCCAGTTACACAAAAACCTCCTGCGTTGCAGACCCAATTAAAGTCATTTTAGCATACGGCAGGAACCATGTAAAGAAAATTGTTACATAATAAACGACACTAAATTATAATTTCTCCCATAATATGCAGTTGCTTTCAATATTTGCCCATACTTTGCCGGTGTCCTTCAACCATGAGAGATATGAACGTACAGTACTTCCCACGAGCACGTACTGTTCAAAGCTCATTGCTAGGCCGTACCCGTCAAAAAGCTGTTTAAGTATGCTTTCAAACACCTGAGGTGTTTCGCAGATTGCGACAATTCTATCTGCAATCTCATAAATTTGCGTCCTGTTGAACTCTATGAGTTCTTTCAAATCCGAACAAGCTTCGGTGTGAGCCGGTACAAATATTTTCGCCTCCATTGCCTCTACCCTATCGAGGGTTTCAAGGTATGCGGCAACATCGTATATGAAAGCGATGCGGTATTTTTCCAGTGTTTCGCGGCTTGAAATGCAATCCGCAAGAAAAGCAGTTCCGTCAGGAGTGCGTATGCCAATCATATCGAAAAAGTGTCCCGGCAAAGAGATGACCTCAAGCTCTTGGGGGAAACCTTCGTCCGAAATATCAAGCACATCGCTTTCCTCGGCTAAAAGGAATTTATGCCTCAGTTCCTTGAGCGGATATCCTCCGTAAAGGAAAGACGGCTCCAAAACAGGATGTCTCGTAAAGTCCGCTTCGATGCCCTTAGCATAGATCGGACAGCCGTACTGCTGCTGTAGATAGCGGTTGCCTCCTATATGGTCGGCGTTTGAATGAGTGTTTATAATTGCTTTGAGGGTCCAGCCCTTTTCGTCAAGGATTTTGCGAACCTTGCGCCCCGCGTCCTTATCGTTTCCGCTGTCAATCAGATATACGTCGGTCTCATTGGGTTTATATATCCCGATTTTAGCAGGACTCATAATATAATAGCTCTGCGGACCTACCTGAACCAGTTCGAACATTTCAATTACCTCGTTTAACACTTTAATGTGCAGAATTCATTTTTATCGATTATAACATATTTTCCGCAGCTGTATAGTCATTAAAGTCTATTTTTAAGTAGAATTAAGGACAAATCGATATTCTGAAATAAAATTCTGCGGAGGTATGGTATGAAATTTCGAGTATTGTCTATAATTCTGGTTTTAAGCATCCTGTTTACATCACTATGCGCCTGTGCCGTTAACAGCGGAACAGCTGAAGCTGTCTCGGTAGCTTCTGATTCAGCTATTGGAGAGCTTGCCGATAATGCGCAATACTACGGAACTGTCTTCGGGCAGGGTGAAGTCACCGACATAAATGTCGAAATCAGCGAAGAAGATTGGCAGGACATTCTCGATAACGCTGAGGATGAAGAATACCATTCCGCTAATATCACGGTTAACGGTACGACCGCCGAAAACGTCGGCTTTCGTACAAAGGGCTTAAGTTCACTGAACTCAGTCGCTAAAAGTGACAGCGATCGCTTCGGTTTCAAAATCAAGTTAGACGAATATGTGGACGGGCAAACATTGGACGGACTCGATACGCTCGTACTTAACGGTAGCTTTTCCGACCCATCATATATGCGCGAATATCTGACATATGCAGCGAGCGCTTATCTTGAATGCGACACGCCCTATATTTCATACTGCAATCTATATATAAACGGAGAGCTATTTGGTTTCTATCTCTGCATCGAATCTTATGACGACAGCTTTGTCGAGAGGTACACAGATTCCGAAGATACCGTTTTATATAAAGCCGTATCCACAAACTGCACTCTGCTCACTAGCGATGATGGAAGCGGTTTTGATGTTGAATATGGCGAAGATGACGACTACACAAATATCAAGAATCTTGTGTCTGTTCTGAACAGTACGACAGCCGATAACAAGGACGAGCTAGAAGCAATCCTTGACATTGACAGCGTCCTAAAGGCAATCGCTGTGAATACCGTTATGGGCAACTATGACAGTTACAGCGGTTCGATAGCTCACAACTATTTTCTCCTATACAGCGACGGGAAGTTCACCTATCTAGGCTGGGATTACAACATGTCCATAGGCGGGTTCTCTGCTGACAACGGTGGGAGTGTTTACGTCGATGTTTCCTCTCCCGTTTATGGCACAGAGCTTTCGCAGCGCCCTTTGATTGAAAAGCTGCTTGCAATAGATAAATATTATGAGCAATATGTTTCGTACGTCGAGTCGCTTACAGACTATCTATACGATTTTGAAACTACAGTGAACGGCATAGCTGATGAAATTCGCAATTATGTCGAAAATGATCCCAGTGCCTTTTATACCATTGATAAATTCGAAGAGAATATCACGGAAAGTGATGCTGACCTCACACAGGTAAGCGACAGTGAATTCGGCGGTATGGGTGGTGGAAAAGGTATGCCCAACTTCGACGGAACTCAGCATATTGGCGGAAGCGAAGCGATCCCCGAGTTTGCGGATGGTTACTTTCAGGATAGAACTCCACCCAGCGGTATGCCGGATTTTGACGAGGAGATGACTTCTCAGGGTTCCCCGAACGGTCAGACCGCTCAGAACGGCGATTTCGGAAATAAAGGCGGTATGCAGCATCAAATGGGCGGCGGCTCGATTAACAGCAGCGCTGTTTCAATAGTCGATTATATTACGCAGCGGCTTGAAAACATTCAAAGCCAGCTTAACGCCTAGACTTACCTCATAGTCTTCTTGATTTACTTGACAACAAGTGCTACAATTTTGGCAGACATTCTTTTTCGGGAGGTCTTGTAATATGATCGTATATTTCTCCGGAACCGGCAACAGCCGTTATGTTGCGGAGGCTCTCGCAATTCGCCTTGGAGAAAAACTTGTTAATGCCAAAGAATATATCAAAGAGCACAGGACTGCGGAGCTTTCTTCCGAAAACTCCTATATCTTCGTTGCGCCGACTTACTCATGGAGAATTCCGCGCATTTTTTCCGATTTTATAGAGATTGGAAAATTCGGCGGCAGCTCGTCCGCTTACTTTGTCATGACCTGCGGCGACGATATCGGTTCCGCCGGTGTATACCTGAATGAGCTTTGCACAAGAAAAGGCTTTACCTATAAAGGCGTAATGGCGGTCGTTATGCCGGAAAACTATGTTGCTCTGTTCAACGTAACAGAGAAAGCTGAAGCCGAACAAATGATCTCAGCCGCCGACAGGAGGATAAAACAAATATCCGGTTTTATCAGCAGCGGAAACGACTTCCCTGCCGAAAAGCTCAGTTTTCTCGCCAGCTTAAAAAGCCGAACTATCAATCCGATTTTCTATAAGCACTTTGTCAAATCCAAGGGCTTCCGTGTAACAGACAAATGCATAAGCTGTGGAAGGTGCGAGGAGCTTTGTCCTCTTAACAATATCCGCCTTGTTGACGGGATGCCTGTCTACGGCGAAAATTGTACTCACTGCATGGCCTGTATATGTGGCTGCCCGACGGAAGCAATTGAATATAAAAAGCGGACCGTGGGTAAGCTCAGATATTACAATTCAAAAAGTCCCGTAATTGATGATTAAGTCAATAAACTGTCATACATTTCTGAATAAGCTATACGGAAGCTCTCGCTTCCGTATAGCTTATTATATAGATTAACTATATTGTTGGTTTACATAACTATTCTATTGCTAGATTTTTTAAATTATCTCCCGTAAGCCGATAGACAGTCCATTCATCCATCGGTTTAGCGTTGAGCGACAGATAGAAGCCGATGCTTGGTTTGTTCCAGTCAAGACAGGCCCATTCAAGCCTACCGCAGCCCCTGTCAACAGCAATTCTAGCGAGCTCCTGCAAGAGTTTTTTTCCGTAGCCTTTTCCGCGATATTCGGGGAACACGAAAAGATCCTCAAGATAAATGCCCGCCCTGCCCATAAAGGTCGAGAAATTATGAAAAAACAGCGCGAATCCGACTTCCCTGCCATCATCTAGAATAAATATGACCTCTGCCTTTTGCTTTTCAAATATCCATTCACGCAGAAGCTCCTCGGTCGCGACGACATCATCGGACATTTTCTCGTAATCTGCAAGGGCTTTGACAAAATCAAGTATCAGCTTTGTATCCGATTCAACAGCAAATCTAAATTCTTTTTCTCTGTTCACACTTATGCCTCCGGAAAATCTATATTTTGCCTTTTTAATATAGCATATAGGCGTGGAACTTTCAAACCCAAAGTACGTCTAATTAGCATCGAACATAAGCCTAATCCCAACAAAACGGAGGAACAAATAATATGAAGCACATCAAAAACCTTGTACTGTCAATTCTGATATTATCCCTTTTCACGCTTGCGATACCTATGCAGGCACTTGCTGAAGACGTCTCAGACGTCAACGACCCAGAACTAATTTCTGCGAACAGCTATACGGATATTGCAGGTAAATGGTTTGAAAAGCACGCAGAAGCATATGGTTATAGCGATATTTTCTCCGATGGCAGCGGCCTATTCCATCCCGATCAGGCCATAACACGCATGGAGTTCGCGCGTATGCTCCATAAGGCGTTAAATATCAACATCAACTATTTTGCAGCGACGAATATAGGCGAATACTATAAAGACGTAAAAAACAGCGATACCGGTGCAAGCGCGCTCTATGACCTTGTTACCATCGGTATAATTGATACGAAGGACAATTTCCGCCCGACAGCCACACTTGACCGTGACGATATGATGCATTTTGTTATGAACGCTTTCAAATATTATGTCGGGGACGACTTCGCTACGACACTGATGTATTTCGATTTTTACGACAACTCCGACATTCGTCCGGAATACGCGGGAGAGATTCAAACGGCCTGCAACCTGAGACTCGTCAACGGACGAGGCGACAATCGTCTGTTTCCGCGTGCCGCCGCAACCCGTGCGGAAGCCGTCACCATCACAGGGAAACTTGTTGAGCTGCTCAAATTATACGATAGCGACGTTTCGGTCAAGGCCTCGACCTCGGAAGAAAACGGCGGTCTGCGCCTGTCACTTACTATTGTCAATAACTCCGACAAAACCATTACAATAAATCACAGCTCACAGCAGCTTTTTGACTTCAAGGTCTTTGATAAAGACGGGAACTCACTATATTGCTGGTCGGCAACACGTATGTTCGCTCAGGTTGTGACGAAAACCCCAATTGCCCCGGGTAAGGAAATCGTATTGTCTGATCTTGTTGACTCGGCGACCTATGGGACTTTCAAAAACAATATGAATACCGTTGTCGGCTATATTACCGGAAGTTCAGACGATTTTACGATTAATACAAATGGGTATTCAGCATAGCTTATTGTGTCAGGTAAATAAAAAACAGGACTCAGGTATTGATACAATACCTGAGTCCTGTTTTTGTCCAATACTTCGGAGGTGCTTGCAAGCAGAAGAACCGTCTCCCTGCATTTCCCGCTAGTTATTAAGGTCTTCAATATAGTCTTTACTAATTACCTGAATCGCAAAACTACAGGGAAAGTTCCCATTTGTCAAGACAACTTGATAAACACCAGGTTTGTTAAAGTCAATATTATGTGTTACTGAAATAGAAATCTTGTCAGACATATCAACTGTGCTTCCTTGTACTTGTTTATCTTTCAATTTATATCTAACTGTGCCGCCCGATAAATCCAAAGTTTTATCTTGACCTGCAATATATACTATTCTGTTCGGATATGTATTTATTTCCATACCGACAATCCTCAGCCCCTCGTCGCATGCTCCCAAAAAGCATAAGCAAAAAATCAAAATACTGATAATAGATATTGTTTTTTTCATTTGTGAAATCCCTCCAAATGTTTAATATTTTAATTAAACTTATTTTTCAACATGTTAATTGCGACATAACGTACGGCTTTTTTCATGATATAACAGAATATCCCATGAATCAAGAATTTCCACTTCGTATAATAAAACAAATCCTCCAAGTGTTGCATGAACACTTGGAGGATTATTTCTGGTGCGGGCGACAGGACTTGAACCTGCACGTCTTGCGACACAAGAACCTAAATCTTGCATGTCTGCCAATTCCATCACGCCCGCATATTGCGCCGAATCACAAAAAGTAATCGACCTTGAAATGTTAGCATAGTATAACGCTAATGTCAATCAAATTTAATCATACGCGGCATGTTTCGAAATGTGGATAAACTTATCCTGCCTTGTCTTTTGACTTAAAAATCAGAGCTACAAGAAGTCCAAAAAACACAGCGGCGGCGATACCAGCAGCAGATGCCGTAAAGCCTCCAGTGAAGGCTCCGATGAGTCCTTTATCAGCTACCGCTGCTCGTACTCCCCTTGCAAGAACATTTCCGAACCCAGTCAGCGGGACAGTCGCTCCGGCTCCCGCCCACTTAACAAGAGGCTCATAGAGCCCGATTGCGCCGAGTACAACGCCGCTCACGACATAAAGGCTCAATATCCTAGCGGGCGTCAGATTTGTTCTGTCAATCAGTATCTGCCCCGCCGCGCAAAAAAGTCCGCCGACTATAAATGCTTTGAGATATATTAAAAAATCCATAACTGTCCCCCGTTATATCTCATTTCTACGATCCTCTATTGAAATCGCATGACAAATGCCCAGAATACTCTCGCCTTGAAGCGAGGTCGTTGGCGACATAAGCGCACCGGTCGCGGCAAAAAGCAATTTTTTTATCTCAATGTTTCTCATCTTCGGAAGCAGATATCCCGCTAAAACAGACGCGCTGCAGCCACAGCCGGAGCCTCCTGCATGAACATCCTGCTTTTCCTTGTCATAGATGAGCATTCCGCAATCTGTGCAATTGGCGGATAAATCGATATTAGCCTGTTCCGAAAGCTCTATGAGTATCTGATGCCCAATGAAACCTAGATCACCTGTCACGATTAGGTCGTAATAACTCGGTTCCCTGCCCGTATCCGCAAGATGCTGGCATATCGTCTCAAGAGCTGCAGGAGCCATCGCGCTTCCCATGTTACCGGCGTCACAGACTCCAGTGTCTACGATTTTACCCGCCGTCATATGCGTAACGTATGGGCCAGTATCGTCGTTATTTATGATAAGAGCGCCCGCAGCAGTCGCCGTCCACTGCGCTGTCGGAGTTCTCTGCCCGCCATATGTCAGCGGAAGGCGGAACTGCCTCTCGGCTGAACAAAAATGAGAGCTTGTCATCGCGCAGGCCATATTCGCATAGCCACCGTCGACAGCCATAGACGCGAGCGCGAGCGACTCAGCCATAGTAGAACATGCGCCGTAGAGACCGAAAAGCGGAACGTTACTTTCCTTGACCGCATATTCAGAGCCTACGCATTGATTCAGTAAATCACCGGTGAAAATATAGTCCAGCGTGTCCGCGGTTATGCCCGCTTTGGTTGTAAGAAGGTCAAAGCACTTTTTTAACATCGTGCTTTCAGCACTCTCCCAGCTTTTTGCTCCAAAATACGAGTCTTCACTCAGATAATCGAAGCTTCCCGCAAGCGGTCCTTCACTCTCCATCTTTCCGCCGACAGATGCAAAAAATGAAATGCACGGAGAATTTTCAAATCTAACGGTTTGCTTTCCGATGCGTTTCGAGTGAATAATAATCCTCTCCTTCCGCTTAAGTCCGCAATTATGTTGCCCAAATATAAGTGTTTAACTCTTAAGAGAAAACAAAGCAATATTATATTGCCCCCGCTGCAATAATCATTTATAATTCATTGTATAAAAATATATGACGCGTACGCATTAGCCTATCGCACTTAAGTTTTGGAGAAAGCATTATGAGAAAAAGCGGAGTTCTGCTGCATATAAGCTCACTTCCCTCGCCGTATGGGATCGGAACCCTAGGCTCTGAGGCTAAAAAGTTCATAGATTTTCTTTCGACGAGCAGGCAGAGCTTTTGGCAGGTATTACCTGTCTCCCCCACCGGTTATGGTGATTCACCTTACCAGTCGTTTTCATCCTTTGCCGGAAACCCGTATTTCATCGACCTCGATACGCTTTGTCAGTGGGGTCTACTCGATAAATCTGACTACTGCGATATTGACTGGGGACAAGTTGACGATCGTATAGACTTCGGAGCAATTTATCGCAGCAGGTTCACAGTTCTTCGAAAAGCCGCTTCAAGTCTTCTCTCGCAAAACTGCTCCGACTATGAGAATTTTTGCCGCAAATCCGCCTTTTGGCTTGACGATTACGCGCTTTTTATGGCGCTCAAGGACAGTCACGGCGGAGCTTCATGGAATGAGTGGGAAAAACCTCTGCGTTATCATGAGGAAGAAGCACTTAATGAGGCAAAGCAGAAAAATATGCGCGAGATTGAATTTTATAAAGCTGTCCAATATCTCTTTTATCGTCAGTGGGACGAGCTAAAAAGCTATGCGCATAATAAAGGCATTTCTATAATCGGTGACCTTCCGATATATGTCGCGCCCGATTCCTGCGACGTCTGGGCGGCGCCCCGACTCTTTATGCTTGATGCGGACTTATTTCCCACGGAAGTCGCCGGCTGTCCGCCGGACAGCTTCACCTGCGACGGTCAGCTCTGGGGCAATCCGCTCTATGACTGGGAGCAGCACAAAAAAGAAGGCTATGCGTGGTGGATAAGCCGCCTCGCGCATCAGTTTGAACTTTATGATGTGCTGCGTATCGATCACTTTAGGGGCTTTGACGCGTTCTACGCAATCCCCTACGGCTCTTTGAATGCAAAAAACGGTGTCTGGCACAAAGGCCCTGGTATGGAGTTGTTCAGCGCTTTAAAAAGCGCTTTGGGTGAGAAGCGGATAATTGCCGAAGACCTTGGTTTTCTTAACGATTCCGTTCGAAAGCTTTTGAGTGACAGCGGTTTCCCTGGCATGAAGGTTTTGCAGTTCGCCTTCGGAAGCGGTGAGGACAGTGACTATCTTCCCCATAACTATAATCCTAATTGCGTCGCCTATACCGGCACTCACGACAACACGACAACTGCCTCTTGGTTTGACTCAGCGCCCGACTCCGATGTTACCAAAGCGCGGGATTACCTGCGAATTAAAGAGGGCGAAAGCGGTGCAAAGGCTATGGTCAGCGAGCTATGGAGCAGCGTAGCTTCTCTTGTAATCGCTCCCATGCAGGATCTTCTGGAGCTTGGAGCAAGCTCCAGAATGAATACGCCATCAACGCTCGGCGGTAACTGGCAATGGCGTCTGATACCTAATTCCGACTTAACCGAGCTCTCGTCATGGCTCCAGCACATAACTGAACTGTACGGTAGAATATAACACAAAGAACCGATGGATATTAGTCCATCGGTTCTTTTATTACGCCTAATTATGTGAATATTTCTTTTTTCTTGAAAGAAATATTGCCGGCAGAATTGCAATTGCACAGATGAAAACTGAGGCAAGGAAGAAGTTATTATAAAGTGCGAGGAGAGAGTCGGTCAGCTTCTGCGGCGTGTCCATTATGTCCTGCAAAGACAGGCTCGCAGTAGCCAGATGAAATTGCTCCATCCCCCAAGCGGTAATAGCGGACATACCAATCATCATGCCAATCATTCTCGCCATTACGACCATGGACGAGGCAAAGCCTTTCTGCTCCTGATTGACGGAATCCATAACCGCAGTCCCTAGGGGTGCTATGACAAGCCCAAAGCCAAAGCCGCAGACAAAAAGGTGAATTGTCATTTGAGGGTCAGCAATTGCAAGCGTCCATCGGCTCATAAATAGGAACCCGACACTACTCATAATTAGACCGATGATAGTCGGCAGGCGGTAGCCGAAACGCTTACAGAGAAATCCGCCCACAACTGCTCCGAGCGATAGCATAATCGTGAATCGCAGCAACCGCAGTCCGCCTTCCAGCGCGGAAACGCCCATGATTGTATCTGTCATGAGCGGAATATCAACCATAGCGATGATAAGCGCGGCGCCGACGAAGAAATTCGTTAGATTTGACATGGAAAAAACGATATTCTTAAACGCCGAAAGCTTCACCAGCGGTTCGGATACTTTCAAAGAACGCACAACGAAAAGCACAAAAAGAACTACTCCGACTGCAAGGAAGCCGATAAGCTTTTGCAAATAGTTTTCGTTTCCAAATTGCTGAGACAAACCCATGCATAGAAAGGTAAGTGCCACCGCGAGCAGTACAGCGCTGAGGTAATCGATTTTTGCCCTGACGCGCGCATTTGAGCGCACATTGAGGAATACCACAACAAGCACGGCAAGGCTGATGGGAATGTTCAGCCAGAAAATCCACTGCCAATTCCAATACTGGGCGATGACCGCCCCGTAAAACGGTCCAATCGCGCCGCCGGCTTCAACAGCGGCTCCGATTATGCCCAAAGCAATGGCTCTGTTTTTACCTAAATACAGCTCTCCCGCAATCGCCATTGCCACAGGAACGAGAGCTCCTCCGCCGATCGCTTGAAATACGCGCGCTCCAACGAGCCACTCGATACTCGTCGACAATGCAACCAGAACTGAGCCTGCCAAAAAAATAAGAAGAGCAACTATATAGACCCTGCTGTGTCCGAAAACATCGGAAACCTTTCCGACCAGTGGCATTGCAAAGGTAAATCCAAGAAGGTAGCCGATTACAATCCACGAGGCCTGATCAAGCCTTGTGACTGGCAGCTTGATGGAGGTCATCATATCGGGCAGAGCACCATAAATTACCGTCTGGTCCATTGCCGCAACGAAAATACCGAGGCAAATTACGACCATCACAATCTTGGGAGAAGATTTTTTCATCATTCGTTCTCTTATTTGTAACAGCATAACGCTCACTTTCTACATTTTTGATTTTTCGCTGAATTACAGCTTACGCGGGAAGCTCAATTTTGATATCTTTGTTATAGTCAGTGAAAATTAGTGTTCTTGTTATGCCGTCTGCCTCAGTATCTGTGATTTTTCCTGAGAGCTTCACTTGCATGACATGAAATGTTTTTTTATCAATCCAAACCTCAGTTCCGATTTTAATGCCGGTCGCACTCGTTCCGGTCAGCGGCGCAAGAGTTTCGGACAAAACATCGCCCTTGAGGTGGTAGCATTTTGTTTTGCCAACCTTTTCTTCACCGAGAGAAGTCACATCTGAAAGTCCCTTAATTATCGATGCTATGCCAGAGCCCGGATCAAAAACGCTGAGCACTTTAAATGAATTGGGGGCAAGTTCCCATGCTCCGCTAATCGGATTGGTCATATATGTCTGACCCGATACTGTAACAAGTTCAACCTCAATTGCCATGTCCGAGTAAGTACCGGTGATTTTTGCCTTCAACTTATCGGGGCTTACAATATCACCCACAAGCTTCGTCATAAGTATGCTCTTGCTTATCGGGGTTCCTGCGGTGTCATGCTCCATTGTAAAATGGAATGACTCCTCCGCCTGCATACTGTCATAAGATTTCGCCAAAATCTCCGTCGGCGCAAGGTTTGCTGAATCCTTCGATGAGCATCCCGTAAGCACAGTGCATACTATCATGATTAATGCCGTGAAAAGCCAGACAGATTTCTTCATTTTCCTACTCCATTTCATTTTCGGGTATAAGCTCGATAAACAGGCCGAAACAACTGGAAACATGTGGTTAACTATATGCTCCTAGAATACAGTCCACAATAATCATATGTCAACGGTTTTAGAAAAATATGCGGTTTTCATTTTGCGGTATTTCAGCCATTCTTTTCAGCAATATATCTTACAGCGTAAATTCTGTTACCATATCGCGAAAGCGGCACCTCAACCTGTTTCTCATTCAGCGGATCCATGCAAAGAAACTCCCCGTCCCTGCTTCCGGTAATCAGAACGAAATGAAAGTTGCCCACGCCATTCACGCGAACAAATACGATTGGGAACGCACCTTCTGACAGGAGCGTGTCCAATTCGCCGTTACTCAGTTCGCTTGCCTGCTGTCTGATAATATCAACACCAAGCGCTTGTTCCAGCGCATCCCATTGGATATTTCCTTCCGCATCGTATACACCCTGCTCTGAAAGATATTCATTCAGGATTCCCGGAGTTATTGCTCTTTCATTATCTGGCACTGCAATATCCTGCATCTGAAGCTCCGCCGCAATGCAGGTCGTCAGGCAGCCGGAATCTGCCATCGTATACGATGAGCTACCTAGCTTTTCATTACTCCACTGTGGATCCTTCTGCAGGAAATATACGGTTTCGTCTGCCGTGAAATCCGACTGTGAATTAACATGAACGCTGCCTCTGGTACGTATCTTATATCCTGCCGAAATAGCCAGTATGATACAGACTACACAAATTAAATAATCACGCTTTTTTTATTTTTCATTTACTCATCCCTTCAAAATATCTCACAAGAATACTGAAATAACCTGCACTTCGAGTACACGAAGGAAGTATATCATATTATATTTCAGCATTCAATCAGCTCGTTGCCATAGCTTTCCAACCGTGCCATCCTCTCTCACGCTTTGCAACCGATGGTCTATAGAAAAAGAAGCTCTGCAAAAGCAGAGCTTCTTTTTCTGATTTTTATTCGAAGTATGGACTTGACGTAGGATATAAACTAATACCGCTATTTCTTGCTTTTGAAAGCTTCCATCATATCTATGGGCAGAGGAAAAACGATTGTAGAGTTCTGTTCCGTGGCAATTTCCGCAAGCGTCTGCAAATATCTCAGCTGGAGCGATATGGGCTCCTGAGCGATTACCTGTGCCGCTTCAAACAGCTTCTGCGAAGCCTGATACTCACCTTCAGCGGCGGTAACTTTTGCGCGTCTCTCACGCTCCGCTTCAGCTTGCTTTGCCATTGCACGTTTCATCGTATCAGGAATTTGTATGCTTTTAATTTCTACTGCGATGATTTTAATGCCCCACTCAGCAGTGGTATCCGCAAGCATATTTTTCAATATTTCAACCAGATTTGTGTTGTTTCCAAGAATTTCATCAAGCTCATGCTGACCCAAAACCGACCTGAAGGTTGTCTGCCCGAGAAGTGTGGTGCTTCTCTCAAAGCTGACAACTCGCGTGAGTGCGTAGATAGGATTCTGAACGTTGTAATAAACCACTGCATCGACTAAAATTGAAATGTTGTCCTTTGTGATTACTTCCTGCTGAGGAACATCGATGGTGCGGGTTCGAAGGTCAACCTTGCGAACAACATCAATTCCGAACGGAAACCTCATTCTAATTCCCGGTTCTTTAACTCCAACGACTCTGCCGAAACGAAAAACCACGCCTCTTTCGACCTGATTAATGATGATAATTGACGAAACTATAAGCCAAACGACGACAACACCCAGAAGAATATAAATATACATAATAATCATCCTTTCAAATTTGACATTGACCTACTTTTATAGTAACACCAATAGTCGAAAAATGATATAATGGTAATCATACAAATATTGTGAACTATTGAAAAACAGCGGAGAGGGCTATGTGCCCTCTCCGCGTTGCATATTCGCCGGATTAATTACATTGGCTTTTTCTTTTTCTTAATCAGCTCAGGCTGTACCACAACCGGTCTCACTGCCGTGGAAACGGCAGGTGCTGCTCCGGTTTTTTTCATTTTCTTAACTTCTTTTTTAATATTTTTGTCGGCCATAATTATCTCCTTCAATCTGGTTTTCAAAAGAAAACCTTATGTCTGTTTCCACAGCATTTCCAAACCTTCATCTGTTGTCTTTATTGCGCCCTCTTTGATAAGCCGTCCTACTGCTCGTTTAAATGCTTTTTTACTCATGCCTAACTCGGTATTAATGAGTTCGGGAGAACTGCTGTCATTAATCTTCGTTTTGCCATTGTGTATTTTAAGATAATCAAGTATTTTCTTAGCGTCGCCCTCAATCTCATTATAGGCTGTATCTCTTACACTTAATTCCAGTTTTCCGTCCGGACGTATATTTTTGACTCTCGCGTCGACCTTATCCCCTACCGCAAATTTGCCGTACATTTCTTTAGTCAATATTAAGCCGTGGTACTTATTATCTACAGCCACAAAGCAGCCGAACTGCATGTTAATGCTGTAAATTATCCCGCTGACTCGCTCATTCTTTTTATACGGCGATTTGGTGCTGAGCATATTATATATCTTCATGGTTGCGCAAAGCCTGTCGCTCTTGTCGATATATAGCGCGACAAGACATTCGTTGTCTTTTTTGACTTCGCACTCCTGCTCCTTGAACGGCAAAAGCAAATCCTTATCCAACCCCCAGTCCAAAAAAGCGCCAATTGGGGTTGTTTCAACGACCTTCAGCACCGCAAGCGGGCCAATCGTAATTTTAGGCTTTTTTACCGTTGCGATAATTCTGTCCTCGGAATCCTTATAAACAAACACTTCAATATCATCTCCGATTTTTAGTTCCGTCGGCACCTGACTTTGAGGAAGCAGAATGTCGTCTTTAGCATTCTCGTTCCTCGAATTCAAGTACACACCGATTGATGTCTGCCGTATTACTTCAAGTGTTTGAATTTTTCCCAGTTCTATCATTGTGAACCTTCCTATTTATTCAGATTATCTTTGCGCGGAGAAAAAGAGCGTTTGCCTGCTCGATAGCCGTCCGACGGCGAGAACTTCCCTGATCTGCTCGGGTTTTGCGGGCGTGAGACGCGTGGAGTCGGCTGTGCCTTCGGCATGATAAACTCGTTAACTAAGGGATACGGATGCTCCTCAGCAACAGGCAGGGTTTTGCCGATGAGCTTTTGAATGTCTTTCAAAAGCTGCTTTTCCTCGTAGTCGCAGAAAGAGATTGCCTTTCCGCCAAGACCGGCTCTGCCTGTACGACCTATCCTGTGGACATAGGTTTCGGGTACCTCCGGCAGGTTGTAGTTTATGACATGGGAAAGCTCTTCGATATCAAGTCCCCTTGCGGCAATATCCGTTGCGATAAGGATTCTGATTTTTCTGTCCTTAAAATCGTTCAGTGCCTGCTGTCTGTTGGTCTGCGACTTGTTGCCGTGAATCGCCACCGACGCAAAGCCCTTTCTGTCCAGTTCTTTCACGATTTTGTCCGCGCCGTGCTTTGTCCTTGAAAACACAAGCACAGAATCGTATTTTCTGTCCTTAAGAAGATGAACCAACAGATTCGTCTTGTTTTCTTTGTCAACAAAATAGACTTGCTGTTCGATTATATCAATCGGTGAAAACACCGGAGTGATTTCAATTTTTATAGGGTTTTTCAATATAGTATTAGCAAGTACAGCAATTTCAGACGGCATAGTCGCCGAAAAAAACATCGTCTGTCTTTCCTTTGGCAGATACGTGATGATTCTTTTCACATCGTGAAGCATACCCATATCCAGCATACGGTCAGCCTCATCGAGCACAAAATGTTTCACATGACCTAAATCAATATAGCCCTGATTTATCAAATCCAGCAGTCTGCCCGGGGTTGCAACAAGAATGTCGATTCCCCTTTCCAGTTCCCTTGTCTGTGGCGCTTGACCGACTCCGCCGAAAATGACTAGTGTTCGCATAGGAAGGTTTGCCCCGTAAGCGTCGAAGCAGTCTTTAATTTGAATCGCGAGCTCCCTTGTCGGTGCGACGATTAAGGCTTTGATTTGTTTTTTGCCCTTCAGCGCACCCTGCCCCGTTGCAAGGCTCTGCAAAATCGGAATTGAAAATGCGGCTGTCTTGCCTGTTCCCGTCTGGGCGCAGCCGAGCAAATCCGAGCCTTCAAGCAGCGGCGGAATGGCCTTCATCTGTATCGGCGTAGGCTCTGTGTAGCCTTGAGTTATAAGAGCCTTTTGTATCGGGCTGATTATATTTAATTCGTTAAATAACAATGATATGTCTCCTTCAATATTTTACTAAATATCATTATACACCCATTCGCACCAAAAAAGATAGTAGCAGACAAATCCGTCACTATCTTTATAATATATATGGAAATAATTGCTTGAATTTTGCAAATTACTGTAATAATATAGAAAAAGAATAAATGTTGCCAAGCACCGCGCCGACTCTGAATAACGAGAATGGCAGTTTGCAACGCAAAGAAACTTCGCTCTGCCAGAAACGGTGGGGCGAATGTTGCATTTGTTTATCTACAGGAAAATAATGAGATAATTATTAATAATGGAAGATTTTGTTTAGTAACACAAAACGGAAAGGAGATATGCGTGGAGATAAAAGAATACACTGAGCTATTGATTTCTGTTCTCCGCAGCTGTGACTTGCCTCAAAAAGAAATCACGTATCGTAGCGATAACTTGAAACAGGCAGAAAATAAACCGTCAAGTATCAGTATTGTAGGTAATAGATATCATGATTTGGCCCATGAAATTAAAAGCCTGAATTTTTTACAGCAGTTCGGAAAAACACAGATATCCTGCGATTATGCCCATAAACCTGGAAGTGATTTAATTCTGAACGACAAATATTATATCGAGTGCGTTTGTGCCTCGGCCGGTGATGTTAGAATAAGCGGATTTGAGAAGTACTGTACCAAAAACACGTTGGGGAAAGTAATCGACTATAATGAAAAGGCAAACATATTATACAGTCGGCTAACGACTGCCATAAAAGCAAAGCGCGACTTCTACGAAGAGCGAAAAGGTCGATCAATCCCAACCGATAAACCATACATCATTTTTCTAGGGCTTGGCTCGTTGGCAAATGAAATGTTTGCAGAGGATAACGGCTTTGCACTGACTAGTATCCTATTTGGACGAGGAAATCCGCAAATTATAATTAATAGCAAGACAGGTGCAGTTGTTGATAGTGGTTACTCGCATAATTTCAAGATTAACAAATGGAATGGGAGCGCAATTGATTGTAATGTTTTCTGTTCCCAAGATTATTGCTGCGTTTCTGCAATTCTTTTCACAGATGCAGATTTATTTACTCCGTATAGTTCCAACAACACGTTTTTATTTATCAACCCATTTGCAGATGTGAGAGTGTTGAAAAAGGATTTTAAAGGACTTGTTTACTGGTCAGCAAACCCAGACGAGACATATAGTGCAAGAAGGAATGGCCATAAATGCATAAATACACCTTAATTTTTCCAATATTTCCGGTATCACACTCCTTGAAACAATTGTAAGGCGGTCAGCACCTGCAAAACAAACCCCTATTCCCTGCCCTTTTACAATAAAGAAGCTCTGCTTTCGCAGAGCTTCTTTTCTATTATATTATCAATATTTCATTGGCATGAGGCTGATGTAATCCTGCAGGGTCGCGCCGCTTAGGAACGCGTCGATGATTTCTCTGGCGAGCGGATTTAGCTCTGTGAGGTCATATTCGCCTATCTCGTCTTTGAAGAAGGAAACCAGCATTTCCGCGCCCTGATCATAAACCTCTAAGCCGACGTCCTTTTGCAGCTCAGGCTGTAAGTACTCTCTTCTGATGTACTGACCGTCTATCTTCAGGGAATCGAGAGTATAGCCCAGAAGCGGGCATCTCGATTCAACAAGGTGCTCCTGCTTGATACTGGCACTGCCTCGGCGGGCAATATATTCTCGCGCTATCCACTGGGGTATAAAGCCGACTTCATAAGCTCCTATGTGCTGGTTCGGAAGCAGAAGATAGCGTGTATTGGTTGATCGGGCGATTTGTTCCAGCAGCAGATTTGCCTGTTTTGCTTTCTTGCCGGTTGCAAACGGCCAATAGGTGCCGATTCCTTCGCTGATGAGACCCTTGGAGTCCGTTATGCTCGGGTTATTGTGCCCTCTCGGTGCGGCAAGCCGCCATAACCACGCAAGCGCGGACGGAAGGATTTGGAACATACCGATAATGCCATAAGAAGGATTCGCTTTGGTGCACGGCGGTGTTCTGACACCGAAGCTGCGCACATCGACCTCAATGGGATCGCTTATGATGCTCGGAACCATGTTTCTCGGCAGCACGACTCTCGGATTTGAGCAGGGTCTTCCGTCAGAATTCAAGGTATGCTCCCACGGAAGACAGGTCGCTTTTGCAACGCCCTGAAGGTTCAAAAAGATAAGCGGCTCGGACGGGTGTGTGATTATTTTTTCATACTTCGGCTGCGCGCCGTAGCTTTTGATATTATCGACTCTCAAAAACCAGCCGCATTCGGCATCCTTGACGACCAGCTTTTTGCTGTTGTTCTGGATTTTCGGATGACAAAGCGCCATGTCGTCTGTCACGGGGCAAAGATCGCAGTTCTCTTCGATTTTTATATAGGCTTTTTCATTTGTTACGATGTTTTTTGAAAGAACTATCCTGCCGTCAATCTGTCTGTGTATGTCCTCGAGCATCTCGCTCTTGCCGCTGCCGGATGCGCCCTCGTGCATGATGACAATCTCGTTGTCATAGGGCGTGATGACCTTAACGACTGAGGCGTGCGCCGTGACCCAATTTTCGCGCTCGCCGATGTTGAGCAGCATTCCGTAAATGCCTTTTTTTGCGCTTGGACCCGGATAGAGGTTGTAGGCAAATATCTCGTGGATGTCCTCAAGCCTGTTATGAATGACGATTTGCTTTCCGTCAAAATGCGTATGTCTAAACGGCGGAGCGAGATAGACTACGCCTTTTGCGCTGAACTCCTCAGTAAGCTCGTCGTTGTTCAAAAGCTCCTGCATATTAGCGAGAGCGAAAGCGAAGAACGCGGCGTTTATCGGGGAAATGAGCAGTGCGTCATAACCGCATACGCCGTCTCCGGCTCTGAAGGGCATTACTATTAGCTCCTGAGCTTTGAGCCATTCAAAGGTTTCTTCTCTGAGAGGTTCGAAGTCCCTGTGATATACATCGCTGAATCTGGGCTTATCCGTTGGAAGCTTATCGGACACCACAAGGCAATCAGGGTCGCGCTTTCTCATATAGTCTTCCGGATAGTTAACGGCAACGCCGTTTTTGCATCTTGTAACGGTCGCTTCGCAGATGTTTCCAAGCTGTGCGGCCTCGTAGCTGACCTCATAATTATCGCTTCCCGAATTTCCGAAGGAAAGCTCGAAAAGCTCGGCTTTGGACTTCGGAACAGTCAGGCTTTTGCAGTTTTCCAGAATTTCGCTCACATAGCCCGGAAGATTGAGCTTCTGTATATCTCTTTTCAATTTGTCCTCCAATTCGCCTTTGAAATGGCACTTAAATAATAAATTCGACCCACATTTGCCGAAAACGTATTTCGCTGGTAAGCAACACATATAATGAAATTTGTACGACATTGTACATTTCTGGTAATGTATGTGATGTTTGACTTGTTATGATTATATCAAAACCATTATGCAATTGTCAAGAACGATAGTTGCAATATTGCATCCATTTTGCCATTCTTCTAGTCTATATTATGACTGATATTCTGTCATTGTGAATTTGTGGCATATAATTCTTTCATATTTTTCTAAGCTGATATGCACTGGTTCTGTGGAATACTACATCACTTATATCAAGAGCGCCTGAATACTCGTATTCAATTTGGCTACCCACGCGCAAAACATGTCCTATTCCCCTACTCCGCTTCATAGGATGTACCAAACACAATCTCGGGAGGTCGTCTTATGGAATACAGAACATATAGAGCAAAAAAATGGCTTACACGACATAAAAGAGAAACCGCCGCAATACTTTGCCTATGCTTCCTTTTCGGGCTGCCGTGGGTGATTAACAGCTCCGCTATAGTCGGGGCGAGCGCTTCGGTGCGCCAGCTTCCAATATACTGCGTTGACCGTGACAACAAGTGCGTCAGCCTAACATTTGACGCGGCTTGGGGTAATGAGGACACGCAGCTGCTCATTGATATTCTGGCTAAGTACAAGGTTAAGGCCACGTTTTTCATTGTCGGCGCGTGGGTGGACAAATATCCCGAATCCGTGAAGGCGCTGCATGACGCGGGGCACGAGGTTATGAGTCACTCGAACGACCATGCACATTTTTCCGCGCTGAACGAAAACCAGATCGTTGATAACTTAAATAAATGCAACGAGAAAATATCAAAGGTCACCGGCGTCACGCCGACGCTGTTCCGATGCCCTTATGGTGAATATGATGACCATGTTATAAGCGCTGTCAATTCGATTGGCATGACCGCAATCCAGTGGAATGTTGATTCACTTGACTGGAAAGGCATATCGGCGTCGGAAATTAAGCAGCGCGTGCTGGGCAAGGTCGTGCCCGGGTCAATTGTCCTGTTCCACAACGCGGCGGAGAACACACCCGAGGCGCTTCCGGCTATCATCGAGGGGCTGATTGCCGACGGCTACGACCTTGTCCCCGTCTCGGATATCCTGCTAAAGGACGATTACAAAATCGACCATACTGGTATGCAATATAAGCCGTAACTGAGGAATTTCTTAAAATAAAACAACATTTAGAATATAGAAAAATCGGCGGAGAACTCGCGCAAGATGCGCTTGGGTTCTCCGCCTTAACAAAGAGGGATGGAAATAAGCTGTAATAATGACTATTGCTCTACCTGTATCAATTTATGTTCAAGAACATCAACGAGGCCCATGTCTGTCAGACCCAATTCCGGCACCGTTGGCAGCGAAATGAAGCTAAGCGTCATAAACGGCGCGCTTCCGGTGCAGCCGAGGTTTTTTGCTTCGCGGTTGAGCACATCAAGCTCTGCCATGACCTCGTCAGCAGTCTTTTCGCTCATCAGTCCGCCGATAGGCAGGCACATTTTCGCCAATACACTGCCCCCGTCCGCCACGCAAAGGCCGCCTTGCATCGACGCAACCGTGTTGACCGCTAACGCCATGTCTGCATCGTTTGCGCCCACCGTCACTATATTGTGATGGTCGTGCGAGGTGGAAAACGCCAGCGCCCCGCTTCTCAGCCCAAAGCCTCTGACAAAGCCGATGCCGACCCCGCCGGTCTTCCCGTATCGCTCGACGACTGCAAGTTTTGCTATGTCTCTCTCTATATCTGGCAAAATCTGTCCATTCGAGCACGGTAGTGCTGTCACAAGTTTGCGGTTGATTATCTGTCTGTCAATGAGGTCAATGACGAGCACCTCCGCGCTGCCTTCCTTTGTTATCGCGGGCTTTATGAATGCGTCCGCGGTCATCGGTTTCATTAGATGCACTGTGTTTTTAATCCATTCCGGATAAACGGAGACCGGACATTCCTGCGTTAAGCTGCCGTTTTCAGCGACGAGCTTTCCCTCAAAGAACACCTTTTCGGGCCGCATTGTCTTCAAATCAGGAATAATCAAAACATCGGCAAGCCTTCCCGGGGCGATGACTCCGATTTCGTCCTCGAGCCGAAAGTGCTTGGCCGCGTTGATGGTCGCAAGCTTAATCGCGTCCATCGGCTTCATTCCAAGCTCGATGGAGCGCGAGACATTGTAGTTGATGTGACCCTCGTGCTTAATCTCACCTGGGTGCTTGTCGTCGGTGCAGAACATAAGGTTATCAAGCGGAAGCCCCTCACGGACGACGCCGCTGATGAGCTCATCGACGTTGCGTTCAGTGCTGCCCTCGCGTATCAGAACGCTCATGCCGACTCGCAGTCGCGCCAGCAGTTCCTCCGGCGTAACGCATTCGTGGTCGTCCGAAATGCCTGCGGAGGCATAGACGTTCAGCTCCTGCCCCATACGTCCGATGGCGTGACCGTTGACGATTTTCCGGCGCGCCAGAGTGTCGGCTATTTTTTCAATATAGTCATCTCCGACGAAAAGTATCTTCGACGGGTCGAGCTCTCCGAGGCTGACAGCCTCCTGCCAATCCATTATTTCTCTGACCGCCTCCGCGCCCATGTAGGCGCCGTTTGTCTCAAGCCCCGGAGCAGTCGGCACGCGGGAGGATACCTCGATGAGCATACGGTAAGGAAGTCTGCTGATGGATTCGAGCATGGCTTTCAGTCCGTCTGTGCCGGCTACATTGGCAATCTCCATCAAGTCGGCGCAAAGTGTTGTCGTTCCCTGCGGAACTACGACTGATGCCAATGCCTCTGGAGAAAGCATTGTTGTTTCGAAATGCATATGTGAATCTATCAGGCCCGGAACCGCATAATGCCCGTGGCAATCGATAGTCTCTAAAGCTTCAAGTTCCACAGATGGGTCGATAGATACTATCCTACCATTTTTAATAGAGATGTTTGTATCGTAAATTTCCGACGAAAAGACGTTGACCAGCCTGACATTGGCGAGCTTGAGGTCGCAGGAATATCTGCCGAGGCCGGTTTCTATTGTGTTTTTGATTTCATTAAATGTTCTCATTTTTTCCTCACTTGCCCCAGAACCCGAGGTGAGCTTCGACTATCTCCGCCTCGACTTCCGGGACGGGGCCTTCAAGAGTTATATCCTTCTGGCCTGCGTCTATTACCTGCTTTGCGCCCATACTGAAGGTCGGGTTCTTTTCGTCGCCGCCTGTCAGCTCAAGCAGACGCTTTTCCGAAATGCCGTAAACGATGTGCCCGATATTGCTCCAATAGATTGCTCCGGTGCACATTGGACAAGGCTCGCAGGTAGTGTAAAGGGTGCAGTCCTTAAGATACTCCTTTGAATAGGCGCGGCTGGCGCGGGAGGCAAGCACCATTTCCGCGTGAGCAGTGGCGTCGCCGAATTCTTTTTCGGCGTTCCCCTGCTCCATGATAATTTCACCGTTCGGTGCTGCCAGAACGGCGCCGAATGGCGTATTTCCAGCTGCGCGCGCGGTTTTTGCCGTTTCATTTGCGCGGCGCAGGCATACAATAGAGCTTTGTTTCATAAGACCTCCAAAATTTCAATAATAAATGCACTCGGCGGGCTCACGAGTTTTTTCCGACGACACGCTCGAGGGCGTTTAAGATGTTCTCATAGCCCGTGCATCTGCAAAGGTGCCCCGAAATCTGTTCGCGCAGCTCTTCACGGTTGAATTTCTTTCCAGAGTTGACAAGCTCCACCCCCGTGAGCACCAGTCCCGGAGTGCAAAAGCCGCACTGTATTGCCGCTTCCTCAACAAAAGCCTTCTGAATCGGATGCAGCTCGCAGTCCTCGGTGCGCAGTCCCTCAACGGTGAGGATACTGTGTCCGTCCGCCCAGACGGAGAGATAAATGCAGCTGTTTTTCGCAACGCCATCGATGAGCACAGTGCAGGCGCCGCATTCCCCGACCTCGCAGCCTTTTTTTACGCTGGTCAGTCCGAGACGATTGCGCAGGGTGTCAGTGAGGCTTTCGCCTTCCTCCACCGCAAGCTCCGCGGGTTTCCCATTCACAACCATATTGATTATTTTCATCATTGCAAACTTCCTCCCGCATTTATAATTGCCTGCTTTAGGGCACGAACGCTCATTTCGCGTATCAGCTGCCTGCGAAGCTCAAGCGACGCACGCCAGCTGTCGCGTGGTTTCAAGCCTTCGAGTATGTTCTCCCGCACGGTGAAGAACATTTCTTCATTGATTTCTGCACCAATCAGCAGACTCTCGACCTTCGCACAGCGCATAGGCACCGGCGCCGCAACGCCGAACGCAATTGCAGCTTTCTCAATATGTTTTTTGTCACCTGTAAGAGAGACATTAACCGCACAGCCAAGCGTTGATATTTCCATCGCGTTACGCTGACCAAATTTGATGTAACAGCCGCCGTGGTGCGCGTAGCTTGAGAGTGGGATGATAATTGCGGTAAGCAGCTCCCGATCTTTTTGCAAAACGGTCTGCCCCGGGCCTGTGTGAAATTTTCTGATTGGGACAAGGCGGGAGCCATCCTTGCCCCAAAGCTCAAGCTCCGCGTCGAGCGCATACAGCGAGGGGACACTGTCGGCGCTTACCGCTCCGTTGCAGATATTTCCTCCGATAGTCGCAATGTTGCGTATCTGGGGGCTCCCGACCTGACGGCAGGCATGAGCAAGCATAGGGATTTTTTCCAAAACAATTGTATTTTCGCTGATTTCGGTAAAGCAGGCACCCGCACCAATCACGATTGCGCCGTCCTCGCGCAGGCTTATGGTCTTTAAATCGGGGATATCAAGAAGGCTGATAAGGCTCGCCTGGCGAAGCTTGCGCTCACGCATGCGTATCATTACGTCAGTTCCACCTGCGACAAGCATCGCGTCACTGTTGGACGAAAGAAGCTCCAACACATCATTGACCGAGGAAGCTTTGAATGTATGAATAATATCGTACATGTTGACCTCCTAACTCTTTATCAGATTGGCGCGGATAAATTCGTGCACCAGATTCTGCGGGTTCATGGGCAGCTTATAAATCGGAACGCCTGTGGCGTGCAGAATTGCATTGCGTATTGCGGGAGCCTGCGGAATAAGCGGCGGCTCCGCGAGACCCTTACTACCGAAAGGACCTGAGGGCTCATAGGTTTCTACAAAGTGCGTTTCAATCTCGGGCACGTCCATCGCGGTCGGCAGCTTGTAATCAAGCAGGTTGTTATTGAGCGGCTTTCCTGTTTTCTGATCGAAAAGCATTTGCTCTCCGAGGGCGTAGCCGAGTCCCATGACTATCCCTCCGTGCAGCTGTCCTGCGGCAAGCTGAGGATTCAGTATTGTGCCGCTGTCATGCACGGAATACACCTTCTTGAGCTTAACCTTTCCCAGCGGAACATCGACCTCGAGATCGATATAGCTCACGCCATAGGAGAAACATATATCCTTAGCCGTAAATGTAGCTTCAGCTGTTATATGCTCCGTATCCGTCTTAAGGTCATTTACAAAGTTGAAATAGCTGCAAATATCCGCAATCGAGCAAAGCTCTCGCCCCGTGCTTTCGACGGTGGCGTGCTCGTTTTTGAGTGTCAATTCATCTGCGGGAACGCCTGTCATAAGTGAGGCTTTTTCAAGCAGCTTTGACCGCAGAATCATTGCTGTTTTTTTTGCCGCATTTCCCGAAATATAGGTTTGACGGGAGGCGTAAGCGCCGTTGTCATAGGGGGCGATGTCCGTGTCCTGCGCAGAAACAAGCGTTAGGCGATTTTCGGGAATCGTCGTAAACTCCGAAACGATTTGGCAAAGAACCGTGTCGGAGCCCTGCCCAAGCTCGGTCGCGCCTACTTGAATCTGGGCTGTGCCGTCCTCGTTCATGACTATGCGGCAGGCAGCGTTTTCAATCTGTATCGGGTAAACACCTGTTTTATAGGAGAACAAGGCCATGCCTATGCCCTTTTTTATATCCTTAGAGCTCCGGTTGAACTCATCGTACTCCCGACGCTTATCATCCCAGTGCGAGAGCTCTCTCCCCTTGTCTATGCAGCTTTCGAGCCCATAGCTTCGGACAATGAATTTATCGAAGGGATCGCAGAAGCCATCACGATGCATGTTCCATTTACGAAATTCTATTGGATCCCATCCATGCGCAAGTGCAACATCATCCATTTGACTTTCCATCGCAAAAGCCAGCTGAGGTATTCCGTAACCACGCATTGCCGCGGCTGGTGGGAGGTTCGTGTAAGCCGTCGAGGACTCGCCGAGCTGAAGCTCCGAGGCAATATATGTTTGGAAGCAGTTGGTTATCGCATAAGCCGCAACCGCGTGCCCATGCGCGGCATAGGCTCCGCCGTTTGAGTTGATGCGCAGAGCTTTCTTCGTGATTTTACCTCTTTCATCCGCCACCGTGACGGTCGTCAAATCCATGCCGTGTCGGGTACGGGTGTTCACGAATGTTTCTTCCCTTGTCAGAACCAGAGCAACGCAGCGTCCACCGAGCTTTCTGGACAGAAAAGCGACCAGCGGCTCATACATCGTGTCCTGCTTGTTTCCGAAGCCGCCGCCCATAAAGGGTTTGATAACACGCACATCACCCAACGGCATTCCTATCGCCTCTGCGACGTTGCGGCGCAGCGTATGCGGAACCTGATTGCAGGAATATACGACCATCCTGCGGCCTTCCATATAAGCGAAGCAGCAATTGTTCTCGATGTGGCAGGCGTTGACCGGCGGAACATGATACTGTTCGCCTTTAAGGTCGTCACGTCCCGCAATGACGGCGTCGGATGAAAACCTCTTTCGTTCAAAGCTAACATTGCCCTCGGGCGAGATTTCAAAGTCCATTCGGGCAAGCTCATTGTCAGGGCAAGCTTCATGCAGGGCATCGCCGCCGAGCGCCACCTCGGGCGTTAGCATCGGCGCAAGCTCCTCGTATTCAACCTTAATCGTCTCCGCGGCGAGCTGTGCTCGAAGCGGCGTATCCGCAACGACCGCGGCAATATCGTCTCCGTAGTAGCGCACCCTTGCGCTGAGTATGGTTTTATCCTTAATGTCGGCATGATTCGGGTCAAGCGACAGCGGATGTCCCGCCGTTGCGTAGAGATGCTCCGGAACGTCAAAGCAGGTCAGAACAGTCACCACACCGGGCATTTTCAGCGCTTCGGAGCAGTCGATGCCTTTGACCGTTCCGTTGGCAATCGTACTGTGCACCACCTTAACGTGCAGGGCATCCAGCAGAATGAGGTCTTCCACATATTTAGCTGTGCCCGTCACCTTTTGAACCGCGTCAAGTCTGGAGACGCTTTTTTGAACGCCCATAGTTTTTCCCTTCTTTCTCAGGATGTTTTTTCGGTAAAATCGTAATACCAGTCCAAGGAATACGGTATTTCCTTAAATTTGTCTAGATAGCTTCCGTCCAGGAACTGGCTCCAGTCACTGACAAAATAGTCTCCGTTTTCGTATATAAGCTCGATTTTATAGGTCATTCCCACTATACGAGCCGCTTGCAGGTATATGACTTCTCCGCTACTCTTATCGTCGGACATCGTGAGCTCGGGCTTGAATAAATAGAGCGGTGTAATATATGGATACGAACGTTCCTTTTCAAAAGCCTGACAGAACTCGTCCTCAGACATTTGGCTGCGGAAGTCCTCGCACAAGAAGGCGTAAATCTTCTCGGGAGACTTATACTCGTCGTTTATAGCTTCAGCATATGCCTCGGCACGCATGAGCGCACGGGCTTCGGTATTGCGTTGCGCGGTAATAAAATAGCATGCGGCAGCTATCACAATAACGGCACAAATCAAAATCAGCAAAAGCCTCTTCATCTTTCAAGTCTCGAATACGGGAGGGTGTATGCACTTGGAAATTCAGCTTTTTTCGAAGCGAAAATCAGTGCAGCTATCGTTGCTAAATACGGCAGCATGAGCAAAAGCTGGCTGGGAATTGCGGCACCGAGCGCCTGCAATCGGAGCTGCAGCGCCGAAGCCAAACCAAACAGAAGCGCTCCCCACATTGCTCGACTGGGTAAGAACCGCGCAAAGATTACAACGGCTACCGAGATATAGCCTCGGCCTCCGATTACTGATTCCGTAAAGGAATTCATGTAGGCGATTGTCATAAACGCGCCGCCCATACCCGCGTAAGCTCCGCCGATAAGCACAGCTGAATAACGGATCCGGTAAACGCTGATGCCCTTCGAATCCGCTGCTTTGGGGTGCTCGCCGACTGCTTTTATCTTTAGACCAAAGGTTGTTTTCTCAATAACAAACCAAGTTAGCGGTACAAGAAGGAACGCTAAGTAGACAAGGATGTTGTGCTGGATAAATATTTGTCCAATAATAGGCAAATCGGACAGCACAGGTATATTTATCTGCTGGAAGCTGTCTATTTGTGCCGGGAGGGAGCGAATTCCAAAAATCACTCGGTAAAGATAGGCGGCAAAGCCCGCCCCAAGGATATTTAAACCGATTCCGGCGATAACCTGATTTGCGCGAACCGTAATACTGAGCCACGCCATTATCAAACTGAACAGCATGCCCACAACGATACCGGTAAGAAGCCCGAGCCACAGGCTTCCGGTGGCACAGGCTACCGTAAATCCGGAAATTGCACCCATAAGCATCGTACCTTCCACGCTGAGGTTGAGGATTCCCGCGCGCTGCGTGTAAATCTGTCCGAGAGCGGGAATGAGTATCGGAGTTGCAAGGCGTATCGTGCCTGCCAAAAGGCTCACAAGAAAGCTAAGCGAAAAAATGTTACTCAACATGTGCTTTCCCTCCCTGTTTCCGACGAAATTTATCTCGTAATCCGAGCGTTTTATTGTTTACAATGGTTTTTGCTATTACAAAAATGATTATCAAGCCCTCAATTACGTCCACAACGGAGAAGGGCACGTCCGTCATTCGCTGCATACTGTTGCCTCCGCAGCGAAGCGCGGCAAAGAAAACTCCCGCTGCAATGATACCGTATGGATTAAGCGCGCCGAGCAATGCGACGATAGTTGCAATATCGCCGTAGCTGCCAGCAATACCCGAAAGTATTCGGTATTGTATTCCAAAAATTTGAATCCAGCCCGCAAGTCCTATCAGCGCTCCGGAGAGCATCATAGTCATTACCGTGGTGCGCTTGACATTGACTCCTGCATAGGTTGCAACCTTTTCTCCCTGCCCAATAAGATTAATTCGATAGCCGAAATTAGTTTTCCAGAAGAAAAACATTATTACTGTAACAATCAGCATAATGAAGATACCGCTGTGCAGACGGTAGTCACCGAAAAGCCTTGTGAGCATCATTCCCACCGGAACAAGGGCAGACTGAGAAAGGTCAGTTTCGGGGTCCTGCATCGGTCCGTTGACCAGATAGAGCAGGAAACAGTTTGCTATATAGTTCAGCATAAGGGTCGTGATGACTTCGTTTGCGTTGAAGCGGTTTTTCAGCCAGCCTGCAAGGGCCGCCCAGAACGCCGCGGCTACGACGGCTGCAATCATTGAAAGCGGAATAGCTATCCCACTGGGGACGGGTATATACAGCGCAACTGCAGCGGCGGCTATTGCTCCGATTGTAAACTGGCCTGTTGCGCCGATGTTCCATAGCTGCGCACGGAAGGCAACCGAAATACCAAAAGCCATAAGCAGTATAGGGATAAGCTCAACAAACAGCTCGCATATCTTCTGCGCGGAACCGAACGCTCCGCGCAGCATCGTGGAGTAGGCTTCCATGGGGCTGTTACCGGATATTACGACAAGCACCGCGCCTACAAGCAGTGCCAGCGCCAGCATAATCACTGTTCCGAGGACTTCCTTGACTGTGCTTTTCAGCTTACTTTCCACTTACGGCCACCTCCTCTCTCTTTCCCATCATCAGCTCTCCGATTTCATAGGTATCGGCACCGCGCGGAAGTATTCCCATCAGTTCTCCGTCATAGATAACTGCGATACGATCAGAGATTTGAAGTATCTCTTCAAGATCCGCCGAAACAACCAGAACGGCCGCGCTGTTGTTACGAGCCTCGATTATCTTGTTGCGCACATATTCCGCAGCCCCGACGTCAAGACCACGAGTCGGCTGGTCTGCTATGAGAACCTCCGGCTCGACATCGATTTCGCGCGCAAGTATAATCTTCTGCTGATTGCCGCCCGAAAGTGAACGCGCTTTTTCATCTCCGCATATAGCTTTGATTTGGTATTCATCTTTGGCTTTTTCCCAATAAGCGTTGATGCACTTGCTTTGCATTAACCCGTTTCTTGAATAAGGAGCTTTGCCGATGCTTTTGAATATCAAATTGCGCTTTAAACTCCAGTCCAGAGCAAGTCCTGTCGTATGACGATCCTCAGGTATGTATGAAACCTTTTTGTTTATAAAAAATATAGGTTCCTTATTGATAACGGGCTCCCCACCCAGTGTCATTTCTCCAGAATCCGCCTTGCGCAGGCCGGTAAGGACTTCGCAGAGTTCCTTCTGGCCATTGCCGTCGACTCCGGCAAGGCCAACAACTTCGCTTTCTCTGATGTCAAGTGAAAAATCTTTTAATGCGGGCAGACCCTTGTCGTTCCTGACGCAGATATTACGAAACGACAGCTTGACCTCGCCCGGCTGCTTCGTTATCTCAGGAAAGTTGAACAAAACGTCGCGCCCGACCATCATATTGGTTAGCTCTCCCTTTGTTACTGACGGATCCATCTTTTTTGTGCCGATCATTTTGCCATCTCTTAGAACTGTGACCTCATCGACTATCTCAACAATTTCTTCAAGCTTGTGTGTTATCAGAATGATTGACTTTCCATCCTCACGCATCTCACGGAGAGTATCAAAAAACAATTCCGTTTCCTGCGGAGTTAAAACCGCCGTCGGCTCGTCGAGTATCAGTGTCTGTGCGCCCATATAAATCGCTGTGAGTATTTCAACACGCTGCTGCTCACCCACAGATAATTGCCAAATTTTCGAATAGGGATCTACCCCCATTTTATACTTGTCGGATACTGCAGCCAGTTCTTGTGCGGTCTGCTTCGTATCCAAAAGAATACCGCGGCGGGACTTGCGTCCAAGCATGACATTTTCAACCACAGTCAAGGGACGCGCCAGCATAAAATGCTGATGTACCATTCCTATTCCAAGACTGATTGCTTTGACGGGTGAAGAGATATCTTCGATCTTACCATTTATCATAATGGTTCCTTCATCCTGCTGATAAAGGCCGTACAATATATTCATCAAGGTCGTTTTTCCGGCGCCGTTTTCACCAAGCAACCCATGTATCGAGCCTTTTTCCAGATAAAAATCGACATGGTCATTTGCTTTGACACCGTTAAAAGCTTTTGTGATGCCCTGCATTTTTACTGCCATGTTCTCCATCAGTAGTCCTCCCGTCCTAATCTTAGTGTTTTAAAAAGTAACGGCTTGCCCTTGAGCAAGCCGTTACTACTTTTTTGTATCAGCCCTGTTTAGCCTCTACAGAAGGCAGTTCGATTTCGTCGTTTTTCAACTGCTCAAATATAGTATTGATCTGGTCGATCTTTTCCTGAGTGAGATAACCCTTGGTATCGTTGAGGTCGGTCATGGACAGACCTCCGTTTGCAATATTAATCCAATATGTTTTGTCTTCGCCTGTCTTGGTAGTGAAGGAACCGTCCTTGATGTCTGAGAATATCTTGTCAAGAACCATGCCCCACTCATACTGGAGGCCTGAGAGAACGTTGCTGGCTCCGAGGTTTTTCTGATCTTCAACGTTACCAAGCACGTACTTGTCCTTTTCGACAGCTGCCTGAACTACGCCGAGACCAATGCCATCGCCGGAGTGCCAGATAACGTCAACGCCGGAGTCGTACATACTGACAGCCGCTTCATATGCGCCTGCTGTATCGTTCCAGTCACCTGTGTAGACTTCTTGTATCTCTATATCGGCAATGATGGATTTTGCGCCGGCCTTGAAGCCTTCATGCCCGCGGGTTATTTCGGCACCTTCTCCTCCGCCAATGACTCCGACCTTTCCGGTCTTTGTCGTCAGAGCGGCGATAACGCCCATCAAATATCCGCCGGCTTCTAGCTTTACGTCATAGATCGCGGAGTTCGTCGTGGAATCAACGCCGCAGCCAAGTAGGAAGTATGTATCCGGATACTGCTTTGCAACTTTTACAAGAGGCTCGGTAAACTGATAGCCATGTCCGATGATCACATCATAGCCTTCTTCAGCGTACTCGATGAGTGTCGGCTCAATCTCGGATGTCTCGTACATGTTCTCAACAACCTTCAGCTCGACTTCATCTTGATGATTGTTGAAATACTCATTCATGCCCTCGTACATAGCCTGATTGAAGGAAACGTCGTCTTTTTTGCCCGGCAGGATTAACGCGACTTTCATCTTTTCTGCTGGAGCAGTGTTGTCGCTGGGGTTAGCGCTGACGGCAGGACTGCTGGAACTATCAGGGCTAGCGGAACCGCAAGCTGACAGGCAGCACAGAGCAAGAACTACAGACAGAGTCAATGCTAAAATTTGTTTGACACGCTTTTTCATTTTCTTCTCCTTTCAACGATACAGACCTTTGCTGTGGTATTACCTTATTCCATAATTGGTACTACCATTATAAATTCAGAATACCACTGAAACGCTGTTTGTCAAGATTATTTTTAACTGTTTATCCGATAGCGGCAATATAATATTTGCAGCATATATATTTATTTATACTGGGAATTACAGATTCAAAAAAACGCTCCTGCCGTGATTCGGCAGGAGCGTTGAAAAAGCTTTAAATCTTTTTGCGTAAAACAGTATGATTCAGTATCTGATCTTTATAATACTCCAGAGAGCTTAAAATAGGTTTTCCCTGAAAATCATAGCCAATTTCGTTCATATGCAAGAGCGGTGATCCGACCGGGACCTTCATCGCGTCAGCCAGTTCCTCTGTAGCTGCAACGGCGCGTACTTCTGTAAGGTCCATATATACTTCCGTATCGCAATAGGCTTCGATGAAAGTGAAAATCGGCTCTTTAAGCACCTTGATGTCGTAATCCTTTGTCTTGATCAAAGAACACGCAAAACGGTCTATACAGTATATAGCGGGTTCTTTATTCGCGGATATCAGTCGTACTACTTGGAAGATAAGATCATCAGGAGAAATGTGGAGTCTTTTCGCAGTTTCAGAGTCCGCTTTCTCAATTGTTGTGTGACAGAAGACAGTTTTGGGAATTTTGCCTGCCTTCATAATCATGGCCAAGAACTCCTCTTCCAGGTCCATACGGGTCTTCACCTCAAGAACGTGGCGATTAACAATGGTGCCCACCCCCTGCTTCCTGCTGATGAAACCTTCACGTTCAAGTGACGCAAGTGCATCCCGCAGGACTGTTCGACTGACACCAAGCTGGTCGGCGATATCTCTTTCCGGCGGTAATCTGACTTTATCTCTGTATATTCCTTCGGTCAATTCCTTAATTAGAGTCTGTCGGATAAGGTCAGATAACTGCACTATTTTTTCCATATAACTACTCCTAATTTTAAGTTGTATACGCCTTTGTATACATCGAATAAGTAGTACCTATTTCAATCATATCATGCATACTTGATACAGTCAACTCTCTGCTCACGCTTTCAAAAGTAGATAATCAATTTAATTATTAACGGCTTACGGGGAACACGCCGGAGGCGCTTCCGGCTATGAAAATTGAAAGGAATACAAATAACAAAACTGCCCGGGTTTGAACCCGAGCGGTTTTGTTATTTTCAGCTCTATTCGATTACTATCGATTTAGCTGTGAAGTTTCTTGAATCGGCGTATTCGCCGTAAGCTACCAGCGAGGATCCGACTGCAATTCCGGAATAAGACAAACTCGAACCGGTTTTAGCATTGATAATCGACCCGGTAGATTTAACGCTGATATAGACCAGCTTATTGTCCGAAGTAAGTATAGTTATTTTCGCATTCGTGGTGTCGACTAATTGCACAATTCCGGATACCTTTGTTGCCAGCGAGGCGGAGCTTTCCAGCTTTACCGAAGTAATCACATCGTCATATACGACGAATGTTACCGAATCCCCCACCGCGATTTTTGAAATGTTAATCTCCGTCGTTCCGCTATAGGCCGTGACGTCTTCGTCAAGAGTGTAAGAAGCCGTTGTACCGTCAGAGTTTTTTACTACCCAGGCAGTTCCGCCGGTTGAAGTCGTTATGGATGTGACTACTCCGCTTATAGTGTTTTCGGAGCCTTCTATTACAATTTTTGCAACTTTGCAATCATCGATGGTCATCGTAACATTTGCTCCGGCGTTGATGCGGTCAATCGTCACGGTGTTATCGCCGCGTTTAATCGTCGGCAGGCTGGAAAGAGCAAACTGGAAAGAATACATCGTTCCATCGCTATCCTCAATTTTCAGAAATACGGTAGTGCCATATTTAATCTCGGAAACTGTGCCTACGAGAGTTTGATCTCCCGAAACCGCATAGACCTCCGAAACATTGCCTCCCACTAGTTTAAAAGTTATGAAATCGGACTTTACAATCGTTGTGAAGGCCGCGGTAGCGCCGCTGCGTGTTATCTTTGCCCCCGTCGGAACATTGTAGCTTTTTACGGTGGAATCGAGCTTAGTGATAGTTATTGAGCCTGATGATGATGTTGTTGCTAAAGCCGAGGTCACCGTACCCTGCGACCACTCGACTGACGAAGAGTTATCGATTGCGAGATTCGTCACTGCTCCGCTCTTGGTCGTAACAGTTGCTTTAAAGCCCACATATGAGGAACTCAAAGTGCTGGCTGTATCGTTGACTATCACTTTACCCGAAGACGGAAGAGTATATGTTCTCTTAAGTCCATCATAACCGCTAATTTCGAACGTGTTGCCGCTTACGGAGCGGATTACACCTTCTGTCTGTGCAAGGCCCACGTAAGCCGCTATGCTTAGCGTTATGCCCTTTGTCTTGATATAATCCAGCGTGCGATAAACCATTGTTGCAACAACGGCGCGCGTCACGTTTGATTTGGGTAAGAAGTTGTTTTTTTCATCACCTTTAACAACGCCAATCGTAAGAAGCTCTGCAATCGAACCGACACAGCCAGATGATATGCTGCCGGCATCCGCAAACGAGAGCGTTTGAGTGCTTAGTGCGTTCGCTTGAGAGGTCAGCTGGACAGCTCTAATGAGATAAACGGATATCTGTTCCCTTGTAATAGTTGCTGTCAGGTCTATGCTCTTGAGCTCGCCCTCGGTCAGAATACCCGCCGCAAGGCAGATTTCTATATTTTTATAGGACCACGACAATGTAGTTGGCACAGTTGCCTTGACGACCGTTCCATAATCCGCTTCAATCAGCTTAGATTGCAAATCGGTTAATGAATACAGCCTCGAAAACAGAGCCAGTGCTTCACAGTATGTAATATTTTTGTCCGGCTTCATGGTTCCGTCCGAATAGCCGTTCATGTATCCGTCGGCTGCCAGTGATTCCATATATGTCTTGGCCCAATGATTTGTCAGGTCCGAATATGTGGCTGCAAAAGCTGGAACAGATAACGACACGACCAGAACTATTGCCATAATTGAGGTCAGAATTCTTTTTTTCATTCGCATTTACCCTCTTCCTTGACTATTTAATATGGATAAAAAATTGTTTATTTTTTACTGCTAAGAATTATTACTTATTTTATACCTTTTATTGCAAATAGTAAATGCATATTCACTAAAATTTGACTTAATATTTGATTATTCATTTTATCCCGACATTATTTGACTGTCTTTTATTTTTAGCTCAATTTTAAACTTGATTTAAACTCGTCTATTGACAGACGTTTAAATATTATTATAATGAATTAGGGTCTTTTGCCCAAAATATAGTATTTTTATGAGGGAGGTATAATTAATGACCAGAAGCGCAGTTTCCCTTCGGTTCTTGGTTTTATTGCTGCTCCTCTCTTTTTTATTTTTCAACATTGCTTGCCTACCAAACTTTCTGAATGTTGACACTTCCCCCTCTTCAGCCGCCGCTCAGCCGGATAGGGTTGACTCGAGTAATCCAATCAGTCTTATCATCCATGGTAATTTAGACTGTTTGGAAGCGGAAAATGTTGCATATCGAATTGGTTTTAACCAAAATATTCTTGCTAGAAAGCAATCTTCTCATAGTTTTATTGCACTTTTTGCTGCTTTATTGGCCGTTATTTTAGACATTTCGTATTTATTCCCTAAATACAATAAGCTGTTTGTTCAGCTATGCTCCAGCAAAATAACGATATTTATGCGCACAAAGGACGGCATGGTTTAGGAAAGCCTCGGCATCTAAAAATTCCAAGTACAACTTTAATTTCGGTCCCTGTTCGCCGTTTTAGACCGCGAACAGGTCATATTGGAGGAAGAAAATTGAAAACAAACAAGAATGTGTTCTTCATCGTGGTTTTGATTACTGCCGCCCTGATGTATCTCGCATTTTACGGATTGCATATCGGCTCCCTTAACATTAAGGGTTCGAACGAGATGCGTTACGGAATTGATATACGCGGCGGCGTTTCAGCCAAATATACACCTAAGGGTCTTGATCGCGCTCCGACATCGGACGAGCTTGACACGGCAAAGTCCATCATTGAGACACGGATGGACGCTCAGAACATCACTGACCGTGATGTTGCGGTTGATGCTACAAACGGCACCGTGCTCGTTAAATTTCCCTGGAAATCGGATGTAACGGATTTCGATCCACAGAAAGCAATCTCAGAACTCGGCGAAACCGCTCATCTGACATTTAGAGATCCCGACGGAAACACAGTTCTCGAGGGTTCAGACGTTAAAAAGAGCTACGCCACTTTCGACAATAGCTCCAGCACTTATGTCGTCGCCCTTGAGCTTTCTGCCAACGGCACAACCAAATTTGCGGAAGCGACTCAGAGACTATATAAACAAACGATTTCAATCTATATGGATGATACCGAGATTTCCTCGCCCACAGTTGACAGCGTCATCTCGGACGGCAGTGCCATAATCACAAACCAGAAGGATCTTGCAACGGCGAAAGCCCTCTCTGATAAGATTAACTCCGGTTCTCTCCCCTTCTCAATGGAAGCACATGAAGCCAACATCATCAGCCCGACACTCGGCAAACAAGCTCTCAACATCATGGTGCTTGCCGGAGAGATTGCGTTTGCTCTTGTCTGCCTGTTCATGTTGCTGTATTACAGACTGCCCGGATTTGTCGCTTGCATTGCGCTGTTATTGCAGGTTGTCGGTCAGCTTCTCGCTCTTTCAATTCCGCAGTTTTCGCTCACTCTGCCCGGTATCGCCGGTGTCATCCTGTCCATCGGTATGGGCGTTGACGCGAATGTTATCGTATCCGAGCGAATCAAGGAGGAGCTGGCTTCTGGCAAGACCCTCCGTTCTTCGATAGACGCCGGTTTCCACCGCGCGTTTTCGTCGGTATTCGACGGTAATATAACGGTCATAATAGTATCAATAGTTCTTATTGCACTCGGTTCTGGATCTCTGCTTTCCTTCGGCTACACGCTTCTCTGCGGCGTTCTGATGAACTTCATAGCCGGCGTCACCGCGTCACGCCTTATGATTAGGTCGCTCAGCGAGTTTAAGTGCTTCCAGAAACCCGCTTTATTCGGCGCAAGGAGGTTAGCGAAATGAAAGTAATCGACTTTTTCAAACAAAGGTATATCTATTTTGGAATCTCACTTTGCATTATTTTGACCGGAGTCATTTTCGCATTTGTCAACGGTATCAAGCTCGATATCACGTTCCAGGGCGGTTCGGTTCTTCAGTACACCTATATTGGTACAATAAACAGCGAAGAGGCAGGCGCTCTTGTTCAAGACGCTCTCGGCAAACCTGCAAGCGCTCTGGAGCAGACGACTTTTGCAAATGATGAGCAACAGCTAATCATTAATCTTGCTGAAAAAGAAACCATGACCTCTCAGGAGCAGGAAATAATAACTTCTACGCTCACAACAGCATATCCCGATGCACAGCTTACTTTTGCAGGGTCCAACTCGGTTGAGCCTTCCACAGGTAAAAGGTTCTTTACGCAAGGATTATTGGCAATTCTTCTTTCCTTTGGTCTAATCCTTGTCTATGTCGGCTACCGCTTCAGTAAAATCGGTGGCTTCTCCGCAGGCTTCATGGCAATTGTTGCGCTGTTCCACGATGCCTTTGTCGTAACCTCGGTATTCATAGTTTTCCAGATACCGCTGAACGACTCATTTATTGCGGCAGTCCTGACGATTATCGGTTTCTCAATCAATGATACGATTGTTATTTATGACCGTATCAGAGAGAACAAATTGCTTATGGGCGCCAAGACCTCCACCGCTGATCTTGTAAACACAAGTATCACGCAGTCTATGTCGCGCTCCATAAATACTAACATCGCCGTTTTTGTCAGCATCACGATCGTATATATTTTCGCACAGATTTATAACATTGAATCCATCAAGGATTTTGCTCTGCCGATGATGTTCGGTACGATTTCCGGTTGTTACTCGACGATTTGCATCGCAGGTCCCCTATGGACTATGTGGAAAAACAACCACGGATCATCAAAGCTCAAGAGAGCCTGACTTAAGAGTCTCAATTGAATTAAAGAGGAGCTACTGCATCGGTTCGATTGCAGCTGCTCCTCTTTTCTAATATTCCTATCCTTTTGTCACTTTATTTATAGTAAACACGCTCTGATAAAACTATAATTGTTCTTCCTCAGAAGCACGGATACATACTTGCCAACCATCCATTATCTTCAAGCAGAAGAAGTGATCGCGCTTCTCATTGCATGAATTTCGCTTTCTTGTAGCATCTATAGGCATAAAAATGCGGGCTTCAAAGAAGCCCGCATTTTGCTTAACTGATAATAAGTAGAATCTGTTTTTATTCGGCTGTCATAAGAGCGACAAGAGCGTTCTTATAGCGAAGAATCGCAAACACAAAGAGCAGTGCGAACACTAGAACTCCAGCAGCAGCAGCCGACTGGAATGTGAATGCATCGAATAATTTGAAGAATTCGTTTACAAAGCCATAAACGCAAGCTGCAAGTGCAACGACAACAGTAGCAAATCCAAGGAGGATTCCGCCCTTGATCTTGCCAATGCTGGGCATATTTGCGGCACCAAGTCCGAGGATGGACGCTATCAAGCCGATGATAGCAGAAAGAACTATTGCAAGATAGATGTAAAGTCTGGTCATCAGGAGATTGGTTGTCTTAACAGTAGATTCAGCCAATACTTCTCTGCCAGCAGCTATTTTTTCCATGCCTGCGTCAACTTTTGCCTTGATGTCAGGATTTTCGAGAAGTGTTGCATAGCCGGCATCAATCTGGGCCTGACCTGCTTCGAACTCGGCAAGCTTTGCTTTGCCGTCTGCAAGCTGCTTCTCAGCGTCTGCAAGCTGGGCTTTGCCGTCTTCTAGCTGTGCAGGAGCTGCATCAAGTTGAGCCTTGCCAGCAGCAAACTCCTTCAAGCCTGCTTCGTAAGCGGCTTTCTTGGTGTTATACTCTGTTAAGCCGGCATTATACTGTGCCAAACCTGTATCATATGCTTTCTGTGCTGCAGCAAGCTCTTTCACTCCAGCATCATATTGTGCCTGACCTGCTGCTAAAATAGCTTCAAATGCTTCCTGACCATTTGCAGTTGCGGTCTTGGCTGACTGATACGCAGCTGTGTTTGCATCAAGCTCTTTTTGTCCAGCATCAAGCTTTGCCTTGCCGGCCTCAAGCTCGCTTTGTGCAGCATCAAGCAGTGCCTTAGCGGCATCAAGCTGTGCCTGATATGTAGCTACCATATCAGCTGAAAGGGAAGCTTTGGCAGCTGTAAACTGAGCAAGCTTCGAATCATATTCAGCTTTTTTGCTAGTATATTCCGCGAGTCCTGCATTGTACTTTGTTGTTCCTGCCTCAAGTTCTGCTTTGGAAGCTTCATATTTTGCAATTCCAGCCATAACAGTGGCATAAGGCTGAAGCATTGCCTTACCTGCATCGAGTTTAGCCTGTCCGGCTGCAAGCTGAGCCGGTGCTGCATCGAGCTGAGTCTTTGCTGCATCAAGCTTTGCTTTACCTGCTGCGAGCTGAGCCGGCGCTGCATCGAGCTGTGCTTTTGCAGCAGCAAGCTTTGCTACGCCTGCTTCATACTCTGCTTGCTTCGATGTGAGTGTCGCAATACCTGCGTCGTACTGTGCCTGTCCTTCTTCAAGTGCCTTAAGGCCCTCTTCATAGGTTGCGCGGTTTGATTCAAGTGTTGCCACGCCCGCTTCGAGCTTGTCAAGATTTTCTTTTGCTACTCGTCCTTCTTCGGTTTTAATGGTCTTCTGATCGTTGACATCGAGAATTCCAAAAGCTCCCGCAGCAATAGCACCCAGACTCACGAGAATCATTAGTATGCTAATCACCTTAAGCAATTTCTGCCCCTTCATTTTTCGTCCTCCCAAAAATAATTTTACTGCTGGGTAATGCTTTCTCATTTACATATATTCTCCAATATAATACTCGATAAGTATATATGAAACATATTCAAAGCGCAAGCAATAAATGTCAAGTTTTTCATAATAAATGTTAAAATTGACTACTTCGACAAAGTTAGTCATACCAACTTGTAAACTGTATACTAAAATCAGATATTTTCCCTGCGTTTTGAGCTTATCCACTCGTTTTCTGAACACAGAATAAAGATATTCATAATACCAAAGCTTCTTTTATCTCTATTTAATTTTGGATTCGTAACCCTTCGTTTTTCTGTTCTGTAGTTTTTAGATATTGATTTGATGAGCGTTTCGTTATATAATTTTTTTTAATAGAAAAATAGGAAGTGAAGCCTTTGGAAAACATTAGATATGACGAAAATTCCGGTTCCCTGTATATCGTTGACCAGACCCTGCTGCCTAACGAGGAGAGAGAAATACTTCTCTCAACAGCAGATGAAATGTACAACGCAATAAAACTACTCAAAGTTCGCGGTGCTCCGGCAATCGGTATCTGTGCGGCTTATTGTCTATATGCGCTGTCGCTCAAAATCGAAGCCGCTAGCGGCGCTGAGTTCTGCACCCTACTCGAAAAGAACGCCGAATATCTCAATTCCTCACGCCCGACGGCAGTTAACCTAAGCTGGGCGCTAAAACGCATGGTTGTGCTCGCGAAAGGAAATTCCTCTTTCGCCGTCGAGGATATCCGCGGTCTTCTTCTCGCTGAAGCGAGAGCTATCCATAACGAAGACATTGAGATGTGCCGAAAAATTTCGGAGTTCGGTCTTACCCTCGTTAAAGACGGCGACGGTATCCTGACTCACTGCAACGCAGGGCCCCTCGCGACCTCGCGCTACGGAACGGCGCTTGGGCCCATACTGCTCGGTACCGAACGCGGAATGAAGTTCCATGTCTTTGCGGATGAAACAAGACCTCTCCTGCAGGGCGCAAGACTTACCTCCTATGAGCTGTACAAGGCAGGTGTCGACGTCACCCTCATCTGCGACAATATGGCTAACACCGTTATGAAAAACAGCTGGGTTCAGGCCTGCTTCGTCGGCTGTGACCGCGTTGCGGCAAACGGAGATACAGCGAATAAAATCGGTACCTGCGGCGTTGCTGTACTCTCAAAGTATTATGGAATCCCGCTTTATGTACTCGGTCCAACCTCCACAATAGACCTAAACTGCAAAACGGGCGCTGATATTGAAATTGAACAGCGTGACCCCGAAGAAATAAAAACCATGTTCTATGCGAAGCCGATGGCTCTTCCGGGCGTTAAATGCTTCAACCCCGCTTTCGATGTAACCGACCACGAGCTGATTGCCGGAATCGTTACCCAGAAAGGCATTTGCAGACCGCCCTATACAGAAAGTCTTGCAGCACTATTTAAATAGTAGGAGAATATATAATGATAGTACCTTCCGCCTGTAACGAAGCAAACAAAGGCGACATTGCAAAGGTCGTCCTTATGCCCGGAGATCCCCTCCGCGCAAAATATGTCGCTGAGCATTACCTTGAAGACATTGTGTGCTTCAACACAGTTCGCAATATGTTCGGTTATACCGGAACCTATAAGGGAAATCGCATTTCCGTCATGGGCAGCGGTATGGGTATCCCGTCGATAGGGCTATATGCTTTTGAGCTTTATAATTACTTTGATGTTGACAGCATTATTAGGATTGGCAGTGCGGGAGGCATAGCAGATCGTATTAAGCTGCGCGATGTTGTCATCGCGATGGGCGCATCCACGAACAGTGCATATGCAAACCAGTATTGCTTCCCGGGAACTCTCGCGCCCCTTGCAAGCTATGAGCTTTTGAAATACGCTGCCGACGCTGCCGAGAGAATCGGAGCTCACGCGCTCGCAGGTCCCGTCTTTACGGCGGATCAGTTCTATGACGCAAATCCTGACTCCGCAAAGAAATATCTTGAGATGGGCATTCTCGCTGTTGAAATGGAGACCGCCGGACTTTATCTGACAGCCGCGAAAGCCGGGAAAAAAGCTCTAAGTATTCTTACAATTTCTGACCTTGTTTTCACCGGAGAAGGTCTCACTGCTCTTGAGCGGCAGGACAGCTTTACGGAAATGATGGAAATTGCTCTCGAAACTGCTTGGAAATCGCTTGATTGATTAAAAGTCAATATTATTCGGAACAGGTGGATTTATGACGTCTGACAGATGCAAAGAAATATTCTCAATTCCTAACATACTCGGATACTTCCGCATCCTGCTTATCCCTTTTTTCATGTATACTTATCTGAATGCAAAAACCGTCTCAGATTACTATGCGCCCGCTGTTTTAGTCGGCGTATCGTCAATTACAGACATGTTCGATGGTCTTATAGCCAGAAAGTTCAACATGGTTACTGAGCTTGGCAAGCTCATCGATCCCTTTGCCGACAAGCTGACGCAGGGAGCCTTAATAATTTGCTTCATAGTTAAGTATCAGTACATGCGCTATCTTCTTGCGCTTTATCTCCTAAAGGAAGGTTTTATGCTCGTTGCAGGTCTTTTTATGCTTCACCACAACGGCAAAAAGCTCAACGGTGCCAAGTGGTTCGGAAAGGTCAGCACGGCCCTTGTTTACGTTGTCATGTTCATCCTGTTCCTGAATCCAATCTTTTTCCCCCATATGAACGAAAACAGCATCAACGCTCTGATACTTCTCTGCGGCTTTGCCATGGCGGCAACCCTTGCTCTGTATGTACCGGTCTTTATCGGGCTCTACCGCGAAGAGTGATTTTGTGCATATTGTCATTTGGAATACGAAAAAACGCACTTTAACTATTTAAACTCTCAAATTTATTTCTGCCTTAGTAATTTCTGTTGACACTTCACATTTGGTAAGTTACAATTACCACAATAAAAGCTATGACCGGGAACAAGTAAATTAAAAGGTTTCCTTCAGAGAGCTGTCGGACGGTGCAAGACAGCAGGAATTTTTTGATTGAATACATCCTGCGAGCTGTGCGCTGAAAGTGGCAATGCCGCGAGTAGACCGCATCGGGAACGCCCGTTACAGCGCTGGGGTATCACGTTATGCGTTGTACCCGACGAGGCCGCTTCTGTGAGGAAGCGGTAAACTGAGGTGGTACCGCGGATTTCAATTTATCCGCCCTCTGTAATTATATTACGGAGGGCGGTTTTTTCATGTCCTCCAGAGAGAAAGGATTTGGTATTATGGCAATCAAAATCATCATGCTCGTCGTATTCTTCGCAATTATGATAGGTGTCGGCTTCTATTGCCGCCGTCACGCGACGGACGTTCGTGGCTTCGTTCTTGGAGGACGTTCTGTCGGTCCATGGCTCACAGCCTTTGCCTATGGCACAACCTATTTCTCTGCCGTCATCTTTGTCGGATACGCCGGACAGTTTGGCTGGAAATTCGGAATTTCCGCAACCTGGATCGGCATCGGCAACGCGCTGCTCGGCAGTCTTCTGGCATGGGTGGTCTTGGGCAGAAGAACGCGCCTGATGACTCACCATTTCGACAGCGCAACAATGCCGGAGTTCTTCGGCAAACGATTCAGCAGCAAGTCTCTTAAGATTGTTGCATCACTTATCGTCTTTATCTTCCTTATTCCCTACACAGCTTCGCTTTATAACGGCCTTTCCCGTCTGTTCGGAATGGCGTTTGGAATCGATTACACTGTCTGCATAATTATCATGGCGGTGCTGACGGGTATTTATGTTATTGCCGGCGGCTACATGGCAACCGCGATAAACGACTTTATCCAAGGTATTGTAATGATCGGCGGAATAATCGCCGTCATTTTCGCAGTCCTTAAAACCAACGGCGGCTTCCTCAGCTCACTCACCGCTCTTTCAAACGTTTCAGACGAAGCTGTTTCGGCAAATCCCGGAACCTTCGCCTCCTTCTTCGGACCCGATCCGCTCAATTTGCTGGGTGTAATAATTCTTACCTCGCTCGGCACCTGGGGCCTTCCGCAGATGGTTCAGAAGTTCTATGCTATTAAGAGCGAAAATGACATTAAAAAAGGCGCAATTATCTCCACCATTTTTGCAATCATTATCGCGGGCGGCTGCTACTTTATCGGCGGCTTCGGACGCATATTTACGACAAGCGATGTCGTTAATGCCAGCGGTTTTGACTCCATCATCCCGACCATGATGTCTAACTTCTCCCCTATCCTTATAGGACTAATCGTCATACTCGTTCTTTCTGCATCGATGTCGACTCTTTCTTCTCTCGTAATGGCTTCCTCCTCAACTCTCACTCTTGATTTTATCAAGCCTCTTTTTGCCAATGATATGAAGGAAAAAAAGCAACTACTCAGCATTAGACTTCTTATAGTAGTGTTCATCTTAATCTCAGTTATTATAGCAGTTTTACAGTTCAAGGCAGGCGGAAACGCCAATGTCAAGTTCATCGCACAGCTGATGGGCGTGTCCTGGGGCGCACTCGCAGGCAGCTTCCTCGCACCGTTCCTGTTTAGCCTCTACTGGAAGAAAGCCACAAAGGCCGCCGTGTTCACGAGCTTTGGCTTTGGTTCCGGTATTATGATACTCAATCTGCTTAGCCGTTTGCTAAAGCTTGACTTCTTCCCTACCATCCTTGTCTCCCCCATCAATTGCGGCGCATTCGCAATGCTCGCAGGCTTTATAATCGTCCCTGTAGTTTCTCTGCTCACCAAGGCACCAGATCAGAAAATGGTTGACGACGCCTTCGCCTGCTACAACACCAGAGTAGTTGTTACGGCAAAACACGATCTCGGCGAATAAGAAATATACAATATAAATAGGACTCGTGCAGAGGCTTAATTTGCCACTGCCGGGTCCTTTATTTTATTCATTGCGACAGCTATTTTTTAGTATGACCGTGAAATACTGCGATAAATCACAATTATTCGAGATATGAATTGACAAAATGAAAATATCGACGTAATATGATTGCGTAGGTGTGTTTTTGCGTATATTTCAGGAATACGCATAAGTGCATTATCGGACCCTATATTAATATTTCTAAAAATTGGCTAATGTAAAGGAAGTGAAATTCAAAATGAAATCCGACCCGTTGCCGGATAACAGCAGTAAACCTCCGCAAAAACTAAATAATTCAAACAGGACTTAGCCTTTCTTGGCTTCGTTCTGTGCGAAGCAATGAAAGGATTGAGATAAATGATCAAGTACTATCTATCGAGAAACAACCATCTCGAACAGATTGACAGTCAGGCACCCGGCTGCTGGATTTCGATGATTAGTCCCAGTGAAGCCGAACTGCGTCAGATTTCCACGACGTTAGAGCTCGATATGGATACTCTCAAGGCCGCAATGGACGCCTACGAGCGCTCGCGTATCGAGACCGACGACAACTATACTATGGTTCTCGTAAACATTCCAACCATCGAGGAGCATAACGAAAAAGAGCTCTACACCACCATTCCGCTTTCAGTAATCGTTACCGGCGATGTTGTTATAACCGTTTGCAGCGAAGACACGCCCATTTTACACCCGTTTGCCTCAGGAAGAGTCCGCGACTTCTATACATTTATGAGATCGCGCTTTATTCTCCAGATGCTTAACCGGACGGCGTCCCTCTATTTGCAATACCTCAGCATCATCGACAGAAAAAGCGACGAGGTTGAAAACAAACTTCACAGATCGACAAAAAACCACGAGCTTATCGAGCTGCTCAAGCTTGAAAAAAGCCTTGTATATTTTACAACCGCCCTCCGCTCCAATGAGGCCGTTCTTGAAAAGCTTTTCAGATACGACTTCATCAAAAAATATCCTGACGATCAGGATTTGCTGGACGATGTCATAGTTGAAAACAAGCAGGCAATCGAAATGTCAAACATCTACAGCGGCATTTTGAGCGGCATGATGGACGCGTTTGCATCTGTAATTTCAAATAACCTAAACATAGTGATGAAGGTTTTGACCGTTATTTCGGTTGCTCTTGCAATACCAAACATCTTATTTGGAGCATTCGGAATGAACGTTAATTTCAACTCTATACCGTTCATGCAGTCATCTTACGGCTTCATAATCATAGTTGCCGGCACCGCAGTATTGAGCGTTATTTCCTATTTCATTATAAGTAAAGCAAAGATGTTCAAGTAAAAATTGAATGTAAATTAAAAATCACTCCCGACTTTCGTTGGGAGTGATTTTTTTAATCGAATAGCTTTGGTTCCGGATCGGCGCTTACCGATTCCTCCTCGGTAATCCTTTTTCGTTTCAGAAAACTCAGCTTTGTTTCGCTGATTAGGACAGCGACAAAAATTAGCACAAAGCCGACGTAAAGCTTCAGTGTCAGCACCTCATGGTTGATAAAAACTGAAAAGCTGGCGCCGAATACAGATTCAAGTGTCAGAATTATGGCCGCGGTAGACGGTGGTGTATGCTTTTGTCCAAAGGTTTGAAACATGAAGCAGACAGCCGTACACATTACGCAAAGGTATAAAATGCTTAATATGTTTCCAGTGGATATTGATGTCGGAAACGGCGTTGTAACAAGCGCCGAAATCCAACCGAGAACACCTGCGGTTGCAAACTGGATCATTGTGATAATTGCTACGCTCCGTCCTTTGACGTATTTCGACGTAAGAACAATGTGCGTGGCATAGAAGACACTGCTACAGACAGTCAGAAGGTCGCCCAGCTCAACTGTTCTATCATTTTTGAGAGATACTAGTCCAACACCGACAATACAAATTGCCGTTGATATGAAGTTGTATTTGTCCGGACGCTTTTTGCTAACGAACCAAACAACAAAGGGTACAAGAACGCAATAGGCCGCTGTTAAAAACGCATTTTTGCTTGGCGTTGTGTAAAAAAGCCCATAGGTCTGCACCGTGTAGCCGCAGAAAAGAAGTGTACCGAGCACTATTCCGTTTATCAGATACCGTTTGTCGATCTTCTTCAGTTCTTTGAAAAACATGATTGCTAGCAGTATTGCCGCCCCGCTAAAACGAAATGCGAGGATGTAAAGCGTCGGAACCGAGTTTAATGTGTTTTTCAGCACAACAAACGAGGTACCCCAAATGAGAGTGGTTATTAAAAGCGCTCCCCGACCCAAGACCGCATATTTCTTTTTTTCATCGATTGACATTATTGCTTATCCTTTATCTCCTCAAGGAGCATTTATTTCTTGTGCATATGTGGAGCCGCGGCCTTGAGCATCAGCCTCTTCGTGCCACCATTAAATTCGATTTCAACAAGGCTGTCACCGCCCATCGGCGTCATTTTTGTTATAGCTCCGCCGCCAAAGGCAGTATGGACGACCTCATCGCCTACTCTAAAGCTTTCGCCCGCTTTTTGTGTATGCTGTGCCGGCTGAGCATTAAGATTATACTTCGGCTTTTCAGTCGCATACGGCTTCTTATAAGCACCGGAATAGGAGCCGTACTCGGATTTTGTCAAACTCGAAGCGAAAACATCGTTTCTGAGCGACTCGTTGCGCTCAATAAATTCTTCGGGTATCTCCTCTATGAAGCGTGAGGGATTGTGCGAGCTGGTGTTTCCAAAAAGCATCCTCTGCCTCGCGCAAATAAGCGTGAGTTTTTTTCTCGCTCTTGTAAGTGCGACATAGCAGAGCCTGCGCTCTTCTTCCATTTCCTCGGGTTCACCAATGCTTCGGAGTCCCGGGAAAATACCTTCCTCCGCACCGACGATATATACATTATCAAATTCAAGTCCTTTTGCCGAATGCATGGTCATCATAACGACGCAGTTATTATCCGACTCGTAAGTGTCCATATCGGTATAAAGCGCGACCTCATCCAGAAAACCTGCGAGACGTGAATCACCTGTCTCTTTGATATAGCTCAATATGTTTGTCTTAAGCTCGCCGATATTCTCGACTCGCGCTATGTTTTCGTCCGTAGGCTTCGTTTCAAGCACGCGGACATAGCCCGTTTTTTCGACTACGATATCGAACAGCTCGTCCAGCGGTGTTGTTTCCTCCAAAGCGCGAAACTCTTCAATAAGATAAGCGAATTGGCGAAGCTTGAGAGAGGACCTTTCAAGGTCGTTATATCTGTCGGCGTTTTTAATCACTTCGAAGAGGGATTTTCCCTCCGAAGCTGCAATTGCCTGCGCGGTCGATATCGTTTTTTCGCCGATACCGCGCGGAGGACTATTGATTATTCTTAGAAGGCGCAGGTCATCGTTCGGCAAAAGTATAACGCAGAGATACGCCATCATGTCCTTGATTTCCAGCCTGTCAAAAAAGCGTGTGCCGCCGATTATCCGGTATGGCACTCCGTTTCTTTTAAAGGCGTACTCGAGTTTGTTCGTCTGCGCATTCATTCGGTACAAAACGGCATTGTCACGCCAGTTTGAGCCGAGCGCAAAACCCTCAAGAATTCGCGACGCGACATACTGCGCCTCATCGTTCTCATTCTGAGCGACGTAAAGCGTGAGCTTATCGCCCATGTCCTTTTCCGTCCAAAGCTCCTTGCCCTTACGCTCCTTGTTATTTCGTATAACCGCGTTTGCCGCGCCGAGGATGTTGCCCGTTGAGCGGTAATTCTGCTCAAGGCGGATAACTCTCGCGTTTTTATACTGGCTTTCGAAGCTTAGGATATTTTCAATCGTTGCGCCGCGAAATTTATATATACTCTGGTCATCGTCTCCGACTACGCAGATATTCCCCTTGGCACCCGTGAGCGCCGCCGCGAGACGGTATTGCAGATTGTTCGTGTCCTGATATTCGTCAATGAGGACGTATCTGAATTTTTTCTGGTAATACTCGCAAACGTCGCTGTTGTTTTCAAGCACAAGCACTGTGTTCAAAATGAGGTCGTCAAAATCCATCGCGTTCGCGTCCTTGAGCCGCTTCGCGTAGGCTACAAACGCCTCACCGATCACCTTACGCCTAACATCGTTCATCGCGCGAGCCTGCGTCAGATAGCCTTCAGGCGTCTGCATTTCATCCTTTGCCTTGCTGATGTAATTCAGTATCATTTTTGGCGGGAACGCCTTTTCGTCAATTTCCAAATCTTTGACTATGTGCTTCATAACGGACTGACTGTCCGTCGTATCATAGATAGTAAAGCTGTTTGAATAGCCGAGCCTTTCCGCATGACCGCGAAGGATACGCACGCAGGCGGAGTGGAAGGTTTGCGCCCAGATGTCCTGTGCGGTCGGTCCCAGCATTTTTTCGAGACGGGTTTTCAGCTCCTCTGCCGCCTTGTTTGTGAAGGTTATGGCAATAATCCTCCAAGGCTCGCAGGGCTCAAGAGCCGCAAGCCGTCGCGCTTTTTCCATATCAGGAAAGCTCTTGTCTCTGGCCGCTTGCTCCAGAATTTCAAGCTCCGCTTCGCCCGCGTTATTAGGAAGCTTATCGCTGTCCGACGCCATTCCGTAACGCAGAATGTTCGCGATACGGTTTATTAGAACGGTCGTTTTGCCGCTTCCAGCTCCGGCAAGGAGCAGGAGCTGGCCCTCGGTGGCCATCACGGCCTTAATCTGCATATCATTAAGGTGCGAAAAATCACGTTCAATAATGATTTTCCGCGCCTTTATAAGTCTTTCTTTGAATTGATTATCGCTCATTTCTTCTCCTGCTTGTTTTTTTACTATTATTCAATGCATATTTGTTAATTATAGCTTAAAGGCAATCGTTATACAAGCTGATTTGTCAAGCTATTTATTTTTAAATAAAATGTAAATCTATTAATCTAGACATTGTTTTTAATTTAAAATTAATATAATATAGAAAAATAGGTTAAATTCATTTTCATTTCTTTTAAAACCATTTTCGACGAGCAAAGTGCTTCGAGCCATAAATCTTCATCGCTAAAATACTATAACAACTGAAGGAATAGCTTATATGCCGAATTGTTCAGCGCAAAATCCTATCACCTACACGCACTTGTATGTGTTTTGTGCTATTTTGGTGCTTGCCGCCTTTTTGATTGACACTCCCGCTGAAGTTTTTGACGGATTTATTCTTATTTTGCTATCGCCAAGTAATCTAATAACCGATTATATTGCAATTGCAGGACTTGGGGCTACGTTATTAAATAGTGGCTTGATAGGAATTGCGTCGATTTTATTGTTACACTTGAACCGTGTTCAAAAGAACGGTGCCGCCATAGCAGGGATACTTACAGTTTGCGGATTTGCGTTTTTCGGCAAAACCATATACAACTCCTTTCCCATCACTTTGGGCGCATATTTCTATTCCCTTGTGAAAAAAGTTCCCTTTAAGGAAGTTGCCGTTACCAGCCTATTTGCCACTGCGCTCGGTCCGCTGATCAGTATGCTCAGCTTCGGCATGAACCTCGATATTTGGAAGGGCGTGCTGTCAGGATTCATATCTGGCATTCTGATTGGCTTCATTGTAACACCGCTTTCCAATTCATTTTATAATTTTCATCAAGGCTTTAACCTATATAATACTGGATTTACGACCGGAATAATCGGAATGTTCGCCATTGGCGTTTTGAGGATGTTCAATTTGCAGGTCAATACCGTCTCAATCATTTCATCAGGTAATAACTATTTGCTTAGCGTTTTGCTTCTGCTATTATTTGCTACATTTCTTTTTATTGGTCTTTATTATAATAATTGGTCTTTCAAAAATTATCTTAAGCTTATGCGTTACTCCGGTCGTTTGCGAACAGATTTTGTTGAGAACTGCGGATATGGAATTTCACTAATAAACATGGCAATAATGGGGTTTATATCGTGGTTGTATATCCTTCTGGTAGGTGCACAGATTAACGGACCTTCCATCGGAGCTCTATTAACAATTATGGGCTTTTCCGCTTTTGGCAAGCATCCATTAAATACCATTCCTGTTTTTTTTGGTGCTTTTGCCGCCTCCATGATAAATGTACATAGTCTCAAAGACACAATATCTGTCATAGCAGTTTTGTTCGCTTCTACGTTAGCGCCAATTGCCGGGCGTTTCGGAATAATTGCAGGTATAATCGCCGGCTTCGTGCATGTATCTATGGCTTTTAATATTGCTTATCTGCACGGGGGGATAAATTTATATAACAACGGATTTTCCGGTGGGTTTGTTGCGGCAATACTACTGCCTATATTTTTGTTCGTTTCGGAGAAATTCAATTTTAAAAAAGGTCTAAGAGATAATTAATTTCTTCTAGTATTATATTCTTGCACAAAATAAGGAATCGGAAAAGCGTTGGCCTTTCCGATTCCTTATTCTAGCATCTCACGAAGTCTCTCCACCGCGCGTTTTTCAAGCCTAGATACCTGCACCTGCGACACGCCCATAACACGCGCAGTACTGTCCTGCGTAAGGCTGTGAAAATACCTGAGCGAGATGACGCTTTTCTCCCGCTCCGGCAGGCGGGCTATTGTTTCGCGCAGAGAAACCCGCTCCACGAGCCTTTCCTCCTCCCCGAAATCTCCCAGCACCTGCTCGAGTGTAAAGCCTTCCTCGCCGGTTTCGCGCTGGAGCGATTCAGTCGGACCGACTGCCGTTTCTGCACTTGCTATTTCGGCGGCGTCAAGACCCGTTAGCTCGGAAATTTCCGAAAGTGAGGGTTCCCTGCCGTTTTTTTGCTCAAGTAATGAACGTGCACTTTTTATTGACTGTGCCCGCTCCTTTATCCCGCGGCTCACCTTGACAGCTCCGTCGTCCCGAAGGAATCTTCTGATTTCGCCAGAAATTTTCGGTACGGCATATGTCGAAAACTGCGTCCCGTATTCTTCGTCATAGCCCTGTATGGCTTTCAAAAAGCCTACACAGCCGAGCTGATATAGATCGTCCGCTTCAACACCTCGTCCAAAAAAGCGCCTTGCGATACTCCAAATTAGTCCGGAGTTATCCTCAATCAGCTGTGCTGAAGCATCTTTGTCGCCGTATTTTGCTTTTTTCAGAGCTTCAGTCATTGCGTCTGTCATACGGCCGAAGTCCTACGGACTATGCGCCGCGTCATGGTTACGCTTGTCCCCTTTCCTTCTACGGAGCGAACCTTAACCTTGTCCATGAAACTCTCCATAATCGTAAAACCCATTCCGCTGCGGTCATCTCCGCCCGTCGTGTACATGGGTTCTCTTGCTTTTTTAACATCAGGTATGCCCACGCCGGTATCTCTGACGGTGATTTCAAACGTGCTTTCGTCGATAATCCTCGCACGCAGCCAAATCGTCCCGAGGACTCCAGGATAAGCGTGAACTATGCAGTTCGTTACAGCTTCGCTGACCGCAGTTTTTATATCCGCAAGCTCCTCAAGCGTCGGATCGAGCCTTGCCGCAAATGAGGCGACAGCCGCTCTGGCAAAGCTTTCATTTACGCTCCTCGACGGGAACTCAAATTTTATGTAGTCTGTGTTCGTCATCCTCTTCCTCCTCTATCTTGCCTTTTCGAATACTTTTACAACTCTGTCAATGCCCGAGGCATTCAGCACACGCAAGGGTTGTCCTAATGGATTTTCCACCCACGCTTTACCGCCGATATCGGACATTCGCCTGCTCACTCGCAGTATCAAAGCGATTCCTGAGCTGTCCATAAAATTAAGCTCAGAGAGATCCATTATGAGATTTCTTGGAAGAGCGTCGTCTATCAGCCCGTCTATCGTTTTCATCGCGGTTTTTGCTCCGTGATGGTCAAGCTCACCCGTGAAACTGAGCTTCAGAAAGCCGTCGTTTTCTGCCGTGTATATTTTCATCTTCATTCCTCCACCCATATTTGCGTAAAAATAAAGCGCTGCGGGCAATATGCCCACAGCGCTATTTTAAAATATGCTTGTCTATTTTTTTGTCGAAGCCGGACGCTTTGCCGAAATTTAACCCAATTTATTAAGACTTTCCGCAAGATTTTCTATCAGAGCCTTGGCTTTTGCGGCACGGTCCTTCTCAGCTTCTATCACTTTTTCGGGTGCCTTTGCTATAAAGCCCTCATTTGATAGTTTTGCCATCTGCCCGTCATATTCCTTTTGAGCTCTTTCCAGCTCCTTAGCGATACGCTCGCGCTCTTTTGCAAGGTCGACGAGGTCTGCCATCGGCATAAGCATCTGAGCGTCACCTGTTACAACGGAAACCATGCCCTCAACATCTGACGGAGCCTGATTAGATACACTTATTTCACCCGCATATGCAAGTTTCATAAGGAAGGCTCTGCCGTTTTCGAATATTCCGGCTTTGTCGGTTACGATTATTAAATGCGCTTTGCGAGAGGGCGGGACGTTCATTTCAGCGCGGCGGGAGCGTATCGCCTTGATTGCCTCCATTAGAATTTCAAAATCCTGTTCATCCTTCGGGAAGGCGAGCTTATCATTGTATTCGGGGAAGCGCTCCAAAATTAGCATATCGCCGTTGTGCGGAAGTGCCTGCCAAATTTCCTCTGAGATATAAGGCATAAAGGGATGCAGGAGCTTCATGGTTTCGGTCAGCACATAAAGCAGTACTTTCTGCGCGTTTATTTTGCTTTCCCCATCTTCTCCATTCAGGCGGGGTTTAGTAAGCTCGATATACCAGTCGCAGTAGCTGTCCCAAATGAAGTCCGAGACCTTTTGCGCGGCGACGCCGAGCTCGAAGCTATCCATGTTCGCGTTGACTTCACTGATAACGCTGTTCAGCTTGGAAAGAATCCACTTATCCTCGGTTTCAAGCTTAGATGGCAGCTCGCACTTGTCGATAGTTAGATTCATCATGACGAAACGACTTGCGTTCCAAATCTTGTTCGCGAAATTACGCATAGCCTCGCAGCGTTCAGTGAAGAAACGCATATCGTTTCCGGGGCTGTTGCCCGTTACGAGATTGAAGCGCAGCGCGTCACAGCCGTACTGGTCCACGATGTCCAGTGGGTCAATACCGTTGCCTAGCGACTTTGACATCTTTCGTCCCTTTTCGTCTCGGATGAGTCCGTGGATGAGCACTGTGTGAAACGGCGCTTTTTTCGTGTGCTCACAGCCTGAGAAAATCATACGCGCGACCCAGAAGAAGATTATATCGTAGCCGGTGACTAAAACGTCGTTCGGGTAGAAATAGTCGAGGTCTGGCGTATTCTCGGGCCAGCCGAGCGTTGAAAACGGCCAAAGTGCTGAGGAAAACCATGTGTCCAGAACGTCATCGTCGCGGGTGATGTTTTTGCTGTGGCACTTCTCGCACACTGTTGCGTCCTCACGTGAAACTGTGATGTGTCCGCAGTCCGTGCAGTACCACGCCGGTATCTGATGTCCCCACCAAAGCTGACGCGAAATGCACCAGTCATGGACGTTCTCCATCCAACTAGTATATATCTTGCTGAAGCGTTCAGGGACGAACTTTGTCTCTCCGTCCTCGACGACGCGGATTGCTTCCTTTGCAAGGGGCTGCATTTTGACGAACCACTGCGCAGAGATAATCGGTTCAACGTCCGTTGCGCAGCGATAGCAGGTGCCGACATTGTGCTGATGCTCCTCAATTTTCTCAACAAGTCCGAGAGCTTCTAGGTCGGTTACAATGACTTTTCTGGCCTCGTAACGGTCAAGTCCCTGATACTTTCCACCCAGCTCATTAATCCTGCCGTTATCGTCCAGAACGCGGATTACTTCAAGATTGTGCCGCAGACCGACTTCGAAGTCGTTGGGGTCATGCGCAGGAGTCATCTTTACGCAGCCGGTACCGAACGCCATGTCGCAGTAGTCGTCCGCGATAATGGGAATCTCCCTGTCCATGAGCGGCAGCATGCAGGTCTTGCCGACAAGGTGCTTATAACGGTCATCGTTCGGATTCACAGCAACGCCCGTATCGCCCAGCATCGTTTCAGGGCGGGTCGTCGCAACGATTATATAGCCTCTGCCGTCAGTCAGCGGATAACGCAGGTGCCAGAGGTGACCGGGTTTATCCTTATACTCAACCTCGGCGTCCGAAAGCGCCGTTGTGCAGTGTGGGCACCAGTTGATAATGCGGCTGCCCTTATAGATGAGCTCCTTTTCGTAAAGGGAAACGAAAACCTCGCGAACTGCTTTTGAGCAGCCCTCGTCCATAGTGAAGCGTGCCCTCTCCCAATCGCAGGATGCGCCGAGTTGTTTCTGCTGTTCAACAATTCGGTCGCCGTATTTGTTCTTCCAGTCCCAGACACGCTCCAGAAATTTCTCGCGTCCGAGGTCGTAGCGCGTCAGCCCTTCCTTGCGGAGAGCTTCCTCAACCTTAATCTGCGTGGCGATGCCCGCGTGGTCGGTGCCGGGAACCCAGAGGGCGGCAAAGCCCTTCATGCGCTTGTAGCGTATGAGTATATCCTGAAGCGTTGCGTCCATGGCGTGCCCCATGTGGAGCTGACCTGTGACGTTCGGTGGCGGCATCACTATTGTAAAGGGCTTCTTTTTCGGGTCACGGATGCCCTTGAAGGCTCCGCCCTTTTCCCACATTTCATAAATTCGTTTTTCAACGTCTTTCGGTTCATAGACCTTAGAAAGTTCTTTTTCCATGTTTCTTCCTCCTCAATTCTGCGAAACTCTGCTAATAAGCAGAATAAATCAAAAACGCCCCGAGCATATGCTCAGGGCGTAAATACCGCGGTACCACCTGAATTCGCCGCAAGCGGCGCACTCGATGCTCATAACGTGAGCGCACGGGTCAACATTTCCTTTGACCGGCTCAGGAGCGACCAGTAATCGAAGTGCGCGAAAGCTCTCACCGAACGCTTTCTCTCTTTGCCGCACTAACTGATTATACTTCTCCATCAGTGCCTTTGAACTATTGCGATATTATATGTTATAGACTACTTTTTGTCAAGATATTCACTGGCGGAAAGCGCGGCGGTATTCCCCTGTCCAACGGCGCGTGCCACCTGATAGGGTCTACCTGTGCAGTCACCTGCGGCAAAAACGCCGTCAACAGTTGTTTTCATTGCACCGTCCGAAATGATATGCCCGTTATCTGTCCCGAGCCCTGTGAGAAAGCTATTCGGTGCAATCGTGCTGCGGAGGATAAAAATGCCGTCAACCTGATACACCACATCATCTGCTATGAGTGCCGCAACAGTCTCTTCACCCTTAATTTCGAACTTTTTTGCTCTGTTTTTATCGAAATACTCGACAATGCAGCCGATTGAGCGCAGGAAGTTTGCTTCGCTCTCCGCTTCCTCGTTCAGGCCGATAACGGCGACCTTTTTGCCGCGAAAAAGCATACCATCGCAGGTGGCGCAATAGGACACTCCCCTGCCCAGAAACTCCTGCTCACCGGGATAGGTCGACTGCTGAACGATACCTGTTGTGAGTATAATAGCTTTGCATTCGAAATAATCCTGCCCGACGGAAACGGAGAAGCTCGTTCCCATCGAGAGCGCATTCAAAGCTCTACCGCTTACTATTTCAATTCCCGCGTCCTCGAGCTGTTTGCGGAAGGTCATCATAAGTTCAGCACCGCTCGCATTAGGCAGACCGGGATAGTTTTCGACACTTTTTGCCTTCCAGAGATTACTCAGCTCTGCACTGTTGGATATTATTTTTACGCTTTTGCCTCTGTTTTTTGCGGTCAGCGCGGCGGAAACTCCCGCAGGTCCTCCGCCGATTATTATAATGTCCGTCATATTTCCGATTCCCTCCTACGCTTTTTGTCGTATATAACCGTATTTTAACACGGAATTATTGTAATTACCACAATCATCGTTTATAATACATAAATATAATAAGGAAGTATGGATGGTCATATTATGAACGAAAACACCAGCAACTTTATACACGATTTTATTGACGAGGATCTTGCGGAAGGCGGAGCCTACGCGGGAAAGACGATTCACACCCGCTTCCCGCCTGAGCCGAACGGCTATCTGCACATCGGTCACGCTAAAGCTATATATATCGACTTCGGCACGGCTCAGAAATATGGCGGTGTGTGCAACCTGCGTATGGATGACACCAATCCCGCCAAGGAGGACACCGAGTTCGTCGACGCCATACAGGAAGACATCCACTGGCTGGGCTTCGACTGGGGCGACAGGTTCTTCTACGGCTCGGATTATTTCGAGCAGACCTATTCCTACGCGGAAGAGCTCATCAGAAAAGGGCTTGCCTATGTCTGCGGACTGACTCCCGAAGAATTTAAGGAATATCGCGGCGGCACCGACACACCTGCCAGAAGTCCTTTTAGGGAAAGACCTGTTGAGGAAAGCCTCGACCTTTTCCGCCGTATGCGCGCGGGCGAATTCCCCGAAGGTAAATATACTCTTCGCGCAAAAATCGACCTTGCCAGCGGAAACTTCAATATGCGCGACCCCGTGCTTTATCGCATACGCTACATTGAGCATCACAGGCAGGGCACAAAATGGTGCATCTATCCGATGTATGATTTTGCCCACCCGATTCAAGACGCAATCGAGGGCGTTACGCACTCGCTGTGCTCGCTTGAATATGAAGATCACCGTCCGCTATATAACTGGGTCGTGGAAAACGTCTCTGTACCCTCCATACCGCGTCAGCTCGAATTTGCGCGTCTCGGTATCAACTACACTGTCATGTCAAAGCGCAAGCTGCGTAAACTCGTCGAGGAAGGCTGCGTTTCCGGTTGGGACGATCCGCGTATGCCCACGCTCTGCGGACTGCGCCGCCGCGGTTACACACCGCAAGCAATTTTAGGCTTTTGTGACCGCATAGGCGTTGCAAAGATGCCAAGCACCGTGGAATTCAGCTTTCTCGAGCACTGCCTGCGCGATGACCTCAACGAAAAAGCCACCCGCGTTATGGGGGTGCTTGAGCCGATAAAGCTTATTGTGACCAATTATCCCGAGGGTAAAACTGAAACTTTTACAGTCGAAAACAATCCAGAAGATGATTCAGCCGGAACTCGTCAGATAACTTTCTCAAAAACGCTCTGGATAGAGTCTGAAGACTTTGTAGATGTTGATAACCAAGAGTTACCAAAAAAATATAACCGTCTCTTTGAAGGAAACGAAGTTCGTCTGAAGGGTGCTTACATTGTCAAATGCACAGGCTGTCACAGACATGTTGATGGACGACTTCAAGAGGTACTTTGCGAATATGATTCCTCTACAAGTGGCGGCAACACTCCGGATGGGCGCAAAGTCAAGTCGACGATACACTGGGTTGACGCTAACACTGCGGTCGACGCGGAAGTACGGATTTACGACAATCTGTTTTCCGACCCCGACCCGGACGGTGGCGACAAGGATTTTCTCGATTGCCTGAATCCCGATTCTCTACGAATATTAAGTGGCTGCAAGGTCGAAAAGAGCCTCGCGGACGCTAAGTTCCCCCACTCATATCAGTTCATGCGCCTCGGCTATTTCTGTGTGGATAACCGCGACAGCTCAAAAGAGCATCTTGTTTTCAATCGCTCCGTCGCGCTTAAGGACAGCTTTAATAAGTAAACTGAAAACAAGATTTCAGGACGTGGAATTTTTTTTCGCGTCCTGTTTTTATCCAAAAAAGCTCTTGACTAATGCCCACAGAAATGCTACTATTATCGGGCGTTCCATGTTATGCGCGAGTGGTGGAATCGGCAGACTCGCTGGCTTCAGGTGCCAGTGCTCTTCACGGGCGTGGGGGTTCAAGTCCCCCCTCGCGCACCAATAATTATCCCCGGTTTCGTAAAGAAATCGGGGATTTTCATCTTTAAGTGCACTATTTATTCATTGACACACAGCTCCGGCTTCGAACTCATATAATGACATAGTAAGCAAAGGGAGTTGAATATTATGTATGGGATGTGCTCTTTTACCGGTAACAGCGGCATAAACGATATCATGCTAAGGGATTACGGTCAGGAGCCGTTTGTTATAAATATCGATAGAGCCACTAAACAGAACGATACCTTCCGTACCGCGTTATGGACGGGTACTCATTTACAGGCCACATTGATGAGCATCCCCGTCGGTGGAGACATTGGAGCTGAAATGCATCCGGACACTGACCAGTTCTTAAGAATTGAGCAAGGTCAGGGTATTGTGATGATGGGTAACAGCAAAGACAATTTAAGTCTTCATAGAAACGTTTCGAAAGACTACGCAATTTTTGTTCCTGCCGGAACCTGGCATAATTTGTTTAATAAAGGCAATATACCACTGAAGCTTTACTCAATCTATGCGCCGCCAAATCACCCGAAGGGTACTGTTCATGTTACTAAAGCGGACGCTGCCTACGAAAAACATTAATAAACTAGCACGCAAAGACAGCAAGAACTATAACAGTTCCTGCTGTCTTTTATCGCGTGATGCTTTTCAGCGCAAGTCTGTCATGTTATAATAGGTTATAGTGCATTGGAAATCCTCACTTTCAATTAAGGAGATTACGACTTATGCAAGAGATACTTATCGCTCCCTGCGGCATGAACTGTGAGCTGTGTATTGCTTATCAAGCAAAGCAGGCCGACCTTAAAAAACACGGTTTCAACAGAAAATACTGCGAGGGCTGTATTCCTCGCGGTCAAAACTGTCTGTTTATGAGCAAGAGCTGCGAAAAATTGGCAAACGGACAAGTCCGCTACTGCTCCGAATGTGACTCTTTTCCCTGCAAGCGGCTCAAGGCGCTTGACAAGCGCTACCGTACAAAGTACAACATGAGCATGATTGAAAACCTGATTGCCATCAGAGATCTCGGCATGGAGGTATTCCTGCGCTCGCAGGAGGAAAAATGGGCTTGTCAGTCCTGCGGCGGAACCGTGAGCTGCCATACCGGTTTGTGTGCGAGATGCGACCTTGAGAAGATGCGCGTAAAGAAAGCGGTTAAATCAAAACCCCTAGAATAACGCTTACTCTAAGATTCTGATCTTCTATATAATTACCTAATGCCGCACAGACGTTTGACATATTCAATGACATACTTGCACCAACGGATGATACTAAAAGGATCCTCAACCAATTATAGAAATTAAAAAAGAGACTTGGGGAAAAATCTCAAGCCTCTTTTTTTGGAGTTATAGTTAAAAATCGCATGATCATCAGTAGATTCAAAGTAAGCGTCAAAAGAAATCTAAATATGGCAATGGCATGATAAACCTGCTATTGCCATATTTTTAAGTATACTGCTAGTTCTATAATGTAGAGCGCAGTATTTTAGTTGCCCTGTCCCTTTGGTTCTTCGAGACAAACGATGGCCTTTTTTACAAGGTGATCACTGATTTCGATAACCTTAATAACAAGACCTACTGTTTCGATTTCAAAGTTGCTGCCGTCCTCGGGTATAACACCTAGTGCACCAAACACCAGTCCGCCAAACGTGTCAAATTCATCGCAGGGCAGACTGATTCCCAGAGTCTCCGAAACATCCTCCAGCAGAGCACTGCCGTGTATCTTCCAAGTTTTTGAGTCGATTCTCTCTATGTCCGGCATATCCTCAAGATTATCTGCGTCATCGTCAAATTCGCCCACAAGCTGCTCCACCAAATCGTTCATGGTAACGATACCGCTTATCCCTCCATATTCGTCCAAAACAACAGCCAATCGATTATGACTAAACTTCATATTACGAAACAGTACGTCTGCCTTCACGCTCTCTGGGACAAAATAGGCAGGCTTTACCGTCAGCTCAATAACATTTTCCCGAGTTTTATCATGCAGTCGAAAATAGTCCTTAGCGTTAAGTATACCGACAACGTCGTCCACCGTTTCATTACAGACTGGATAGAGGGAATGTCGACTATCGTGGATAGTCTGCTCCCACTGCTCCATACTTTCATCCATCCACAAAAGGGATATTTCGGTACGGTGAGTAGCAATCTCACCTGCAGTTAGGTCATCGAATTCAAAGACGTTCTGTATAAACTCCTTCTCTTCGCGGTCAATGGTCCCTTTCTCGCTGCTCATATCCACCATCATGCGGATTTCCTCTTCACTTGCATCATTATTCTCCGCATTAGGGTCTATACCGAAAAGACGCAGTATGACGTTTGTGGAGGCAGTCAACACCCAGACGACAGGCGCAAATATCTTCGCGATAAAGTCGATGAAAGCAGACATGCCAAGCGCCAGCGGCTCTGCCTTTCGCATGGCTATCCGCTTCGGCACTAGCTCGCCAAAAACTAGGGTGAAATAGGAGAGGATGATGGTAATTAGAACAACCGCAATGGTGTCAAGTGTCTTTATTGGAATGGATACGCCCAGCCCTACAAGCCAGCCTACGAGCTTGCCGGAAAAGTTGTCAGCAGCAAAGGCGCTTCCAAGAAAGCCCGACAAGGTAATAGCCACCTGTATCGTTGCAAGAAAGCGTGCAGGCTGACTGGTGAGTCGGACAAGTCGCAAAGCGCGCTTATCTCCGGCTACAGCCAGCTTTACCATTTTATTGTCGTTCATTGAAATAACGGCAATTTCAGCGCAAGCAAAAACTGCATTTAGCGATATCAAAATTACTTGCAAAAACAGCATTAAGGGTATGGACCTTTCCAAAATTGTACCTCCTATAGTTGTGATTGGTTATGTTAAATATGTACGAGATAGTATTATCTTTTGATGCCAGATAATGAGCTTTATAAAGACAAAAAAGCATAGCCTAGCACTCCAGAAATGGAGTTCAGGTTATGCTTATAGTTTTATATGCATATATAAGGGAGGCTTACCTCCATCACTACTGTCGCTATAGTCCATTATGGGTTTATTCCTTCTTCTATTTGCTTTATACGCTATATTATAGATGTTTCCTGTTACCATGTCAATATAAAAGACATACCTTCCACTTGGGAAGGTATGTCTTGAACCTCAATTCCTTCATTACAAGTGAAGTACCATTGAGCCACACCAGCGTGTGTGTATTATCGTCTATTTTTGTACGCGCAAACACCAAACAAACACCAAATGCTAAAACAAAGAACAATTTCGCAAATAACAAAAACCCTGTATCCATTGAGGATACAGGGTTTTTTGGAGCTGGATGCGAGAATCGAACTCGCTACCTCATCATTACGAGTGATGTGCTCTACCGAGTGAGCTAATCCAGCAATTATCATGTTTTGTCACAATGCGCGAGACTGATTATACCTTGTTCTGTTTTTTTTGTCAACATCTTTAGGCGAGCTTTAACTGGTGTTTTCTAATAATAATGGCGGAGGCATTTTAAGTGCCTCCGCTCATTTTCTTGTATTATCCGTCCTACGATTGCGTTTGTTCATTCCTCAATGCTCGTCGATATAGTCCTGTATTTGTTTGTGCCACTCGACAGTATCATATATCTGCGGATCGGTTTTTTCGCTCATCAGAAGGTCTATCAGATATCTCGGAGTTTTGCCGCCTATATACATTGATTTGACGCAGGAAACACAGTACACACAGACATCGTCGCAAGGCATGGACGAAGCCCTTTTATTCATTTGCAGATGAACTTGCTCCAGCGGAATTTTCGTATAGAAATTATCACCGCAGCAGATTGAGCGTGTTCCATTGAACTCCGTTTCCACTACCTCAATGTTCATCTTCCGTAACAAGCTGCGTACGGCCTTGTGCACCTGCGGCTTTTCGCGTACAGGGCAAGCATCGTGAACTGACATCTTCAGACCTTTATAGTCGGCATATGGAAAGGTGTTCATGACATCAAGGATTTCCCACAAAGAAATTGTCGTAATACCCTCGTATAGGCTTCGAAAGCGTCTGTCGCAGCCCGCGCAAACGTTTATTATCAGCGAACCTTCTTCAAGACGAGGATTATGGTGACAGCAGATTTTGTGCAGCTCTACTGCCCCATAGTTTTTATTCAAAAATGCTAATATTCTGTTTTCCATTTCCGGCTTATAGATGCTCAAAGCACAGCCCGGATTAAAGTATGTTCCCATAAATACAGCTTTTCCTCCTGCGAGTTTTTATCGAAGGCTTACCTGCCTTTAAAGAACTATATCATAAATGTCATAAAAACAAAAGGACTTAACCTCCATGGTTTAAGTCCTTTGAGTACGATAATCCGTCCTGGACGGGCTAATTAAGCGTTGCCGATCAGCACTCCGCCAATTCTTCGCTTCTGTTCAAGCTCATAGTAACTGATTTCATTTTGCCTATTTCTCTGTTCACATTTTTTATTGAGTCATTCTGTCTGTAAATATCTGAAGATACCGATTCAATTGTTTGGCTGATGCTTATAACATTTGATACAAGACTGCCTATCTCCGAAGATACCGTCTCAAATTTGCTGTTAACGACCTCATTAGTCTGCGTTTCTTTCATAACCACATTTGCAACGGTTTCATTTGCGCTGCTGATTTCATTCAAGGTTATTAGCAGCTTTCCCATGCTTTCCATGCCTGCAATTGCCGATTTGGTTCCGGCGGCAGTTTTCGCAGCAACATCCTCAACCTGCAAAGACAGTTCGGATATAATTTGTTGAATCCCTTTTGCTGATTCGCTGCTTTCATCCGCAAGGCTCTTTATCTCACTTGCGACGACAGCAAATCCCTTTCCGTTCGCTCCGGCTTGTGCTGCCTCGATTGATGCGTTAATGGAAAGCATGTTTGTCCTCATGGTTATTTTATTAATCTCTTTAAGGATTAAGTTTACTGAAGAAATCTTTCCGAGAAGAATCTCCGCCGCCTCACCTGCTGCAGTAACGGTATCCTTCATCGAGTCTAATGTCACTTTTACTTCTGATGCTCCATCGTTACCATTTTGTACGGCAACTTCGACTTCATTAAATTTCTTTTCCATTTCCTTGTTTAGGACTACATTTTGATCTAGCACATTAACTGTATCCGAAACCAGTTCGCTTAATGAGGTCGCTGAGGAGTTCATTGCTTTTGTCAAGGTCTCCATTTCGTATGTTGCGTCGCTTATCTCCTGAATCTGATAGGTTAGGCTTCCTATGTTCTGCGAGCTTTCTTCCATCGATACATTCAGCTGCGAAATAACGTCTCCGGTTGTTTTTGCGTCTTCTTTAATTCTGCTCAGCATTTTGTTTGAGGAAGCGACAAGTCGCCCGCCTCGATTCGTGGCTATAATCATCAGAATACCGACAACGGTATATGCAAATATATCTTCTATGCATAATCTCATCGTTGCTCCGGGACCAGATACATAGACCGGATTTATAATACCTGCAACTATACAAATAGGTATATAGATTGCGATAAATGATATAATAATAGTTTTATTGAAATACAGCAGCGCCATTCCGATCATTATAAATGAAAGAATAAATGTTGCGTCATTTCCGCCCTGCGCTATAGAGGTTGCAAGACATGCGATGGCTATTATGACAGTAATACCGGTTCCTTTTACAACATCATTCGCTTTCGAAAAATACAGGATTGTTATTATTGCGATTCCGATTACCATCCCGATATCGCTTACAATGGTCGCGTGGGTAAACCCGCTTGATAGGGTTATAAAAGCAATCATCAGTACTGCGCATATCCATAAGACGATTACGTTGATTTTATGTAGCTTCTGCATGTGATATCTTCCTTTCGTACCCATATGAAAAAGATCAATTTTAAGCGTAGCGCACAAAAATCGAGCAATTTCTCTTTAACAAAAAGTTGGTAATTATGTTATCATGCTTGGAATAATTCTATGCTCAGTCACAAGACCACAAAAAATATTGTATGCTATATATATTTATATTACCAAATATACGAAATACAAGCTAAACAGGTGACAATATTTATAAAAACACCCAATTTATGATTCTGTTCCCGCTTATCGTCTCAAAAATTGACAACTAATTTGACAGCAAATCAACGTAATATATCGAAATTTTTTCTTCGATATTGAACTTAATATTCCGTAATTTAAACACTAACCAACAAAGCCCCGAAAGCATTGATGTATCAATACTTTCGGGGCTTTCCAATTGGTGGAGACTGGCGGGATCGAACCGTCGACCTCATGCGTGTGAAGCATATTACCCTGTTACTAACAATTACATATTTCTTAGTGTTTTCTATATATACAGCGCATTTCAAGCTCATATTGATTTGATTTAGCCCGATTAATAGCCCCTGTTTGCTTTTTAGAGGCTATTTTTGCTCGACAAACCAGCGGCCTATGTTGTTGCCAGAATTCGCAGTGCTGCGCTCAAAAAACAGATAGCTCTGTTTACCTCGTACAGAAATTGTGTATCTGTCGCCCCGACCACCGGCTTTCATAGCTGCCGCTTGTCGTATATCAAGAATCCTGTCTATCTCGTAAATTAAACCATCTTCCCAAGTTAGTTCTTTGGGAATCATTCGTCCTTCCGCGTCGAACGCGGCGCGGACGCCGACATAAAAAGGACTGGATAAAAATCAAGAACCTTCAGGACGAAGATTTCGTCGTTTGCGGGTTTATTCAGAAAGAAGCGAATGTCATAAGCGTCGTCCTCGGCCAGTATCAGGGGGAACGTCTATTCTATAAGGGGCACGTCACGCTCGGCGTTTCTTCGGAGGACTTCAGGCTCATGTCCGGCGCGAAGAAGCTACCCGCTCCCCCGTTTGAATAAACGCCCTCTGGCAATGAGGCTGCGGTCTGGATTGAGCCGAAATTCGCCTGCACGGTAAGGTACATGATGAAGACTGCTAGCGGTGGCATGCGCCAGCCTGTGTTTAAAGGGATACGGTTTGATAAGGAGTCGGGCGAATGTATATTAAAATAGTACGATGCCCTTTCGCGGAGCTTGTTCTGTGAAAGGGCATTTTTTTATAGTAATCTAATCTTTAAATCAAATTTATCATTATTTGTCTATTGACTATCTTGGTTTCAAGCGTTATGGTAAAATTAACCTAAATTGTTGAATATGGTAGAATTATCTTTATATATACTAACATGTTGGCGAATAATGCGCAGCTTATGCAACTACAGGTTTGGCGAATAATTGGAAGTTCGGGCAAGTGTGGATTTTGCAAAAATGTGACGTTTTGTTTTATTAACGTCGGTAATGTGAGGAACTATAAATGTCATTTGATGTTCGTGTGCACGAGGCGACAAAACTTACAAGTGATTTGCTGGCAAGCAAAAAGCACCATTTTGGAGAGCTAGTACCCTCGATGCTTGAAGAAGGGCTTGCAGTTGTTTATGTAATTTTCAACAAAGATTCGGAAGAGACTCTTTATGTTGGTAGAACGAAAAATCTTCGGCGACGAATGTATACAAATCACTTGATGGGGCCTGCAACCAATGCAAGACTTAAAAAATATTTAGTAGAAGATGAATGCCAACTTGAAGTTACAAACATGCAAGAAGCGAAACAGTTTTTAAAAGACCATTGTTATTTCCAGTTCATTGTAGAGCCCAATACGCAAATGCGAGGTCAAATTGAGGGAGTACTTGGATATTTGCTAAATGTAAGATACATTCACGAGGAACACTGAATAGCAATAATGGGAAGCTCGTATGAGGTTTTATGATTATTACCATGCAGGAGTGTTATCATAAATTTGTGAAGTTAGAAAACCGAAAAACAAAGTGTTTAGTGTGAAAAAGGGGGTACATTCGTGAATAAATCGGACGAGCGAATTCAATTTATTGCAGATTATATTTCTGCCTATGAAGAGAAAATCAAGTTACTTAATGCCAATGGACTATTTGATTCAGCTAAACTGTTTGAATTGTTTGCCATTGAAGTAGGTAGCCTGTATTTTGGTCAACAGCTAAGTAATTTAAATGTTGATACATTCACTTACCCTTGCGTTGATCTGATTTCTGCAGATAAGCAAACTTACATACAAGTAAGTACTACGAAAGATGTTCCTACAAAGATAAAAACAACTCTTGAAAATATTAGGGATTCAAAACGAGCTGAAATAAACACGTTAACAAATGTAAAGTTTTTCATGCTTAACAATGATAGTGTGGACAAAGTGAAGGATTATACAGGAAACAACCAGATAGGTAGTATTTCTTTTACTAAAGCAAACGATTTAATCACGACTAAGGATATTCTTCAAAAAGCAACAGATAATTTAGATTTTCAAATTAATCTGTATGGACTGCTTCAGAGAGAGACAGATAGTATTAAAGAAAATTCATATAAAGTGGACGAAGCAATTAAGAATAGCAAAAGCGTTGGATTAGATAATATAGACTGTAGAATAAATAACGAATACGAAATAGACCGAAGCAAACTTATTTCCAAGATAAAAGCAGATAATTATCAAAATATTTCTATTCAAGGAGGAGCCGGCAGCGGCAAATCTGTCCTTTGTAAGATGATTGTTGATGGAGAAGCAAACCTTATTTACGCAAGGGCAGAACGGTTTCAAGAGGAAACTGACATAAATAATATTTGGGGGTTTAATGTTAGGCAGACACTTGAATATTTTAATGGTAAGCCAATTGTGTTTTTTATTGATTCACTAGAATTTATTGCCGATATTCGTACGAAGTTTGATTTGTTATGTACTCTCTATGAATGTGTGAAGAATTATCCAGCAGCTAAAATAATTACTTCGTGTCGTACAAGTGATAAAAATGCTTTCATGAAAATCGAAAGTAATTACTCAGTATATTCGTATGAAGTGCCCGAATTAGCAAAAACAGAGCAATTGGCTATTGCTAAAAAATACCCCATTATTGAAAAAATGCTGGAGATGAATTCATATGCCGAACTTCTAAAATCACCATTTTATATCAACTTGATAGTATCAAAAATAACTGATATTGATAATATTTCTGATGAAAATCAACTTAGAGAGTATATTTGGCAATATATAATATGTTTAGACAACAGCGAGACTATGAGGGTAGTTGAGTCGATAGTTTTTACTAGAGCCAAGGATTTTTCACTTGGTGTAACCAGCGTGAATTATGATACAAAAATAATAAAGAATTTAGTTTCAAAAGGCGTACTTCTTGATAACGGAAAAACTGTTAGATTAAAATACGATATTTTTGAAGATATTTGCTTTGAACAGTATTTAGATAACGAATTTTATAAATGCAAAGGTAAATATAATGAGTTTTTTGAAGAAATAGAAGCCTTCGGTAGATGTGTATTTAGACGTTATCAAATATGGATTTCAAATAAACTATTAGCGAAAGATAATCGCGAAAAATTCTTATTTCAATTGGTGTTTTCAGACGAAATGCCGCAAGATTGGAGAAAACAAACCGAAATAGGCTTAGTGAAGTCGAGATATTGCAGCCAATTTTTTAGTGAGTATGGACAGACGATAATTGATAATTGCATGCTTAATGATTTTATCAAAATAACAAACTTATACTCATTTGAAATAAATAACTCGTTTGCAAAGTTTGCCCCTTATATTCAGTTGCGACCAAGTGGAGAGGGTAGGGCAAGCTTGATAGATCTAATTTCAGTAAATAAACTGCATGAGAAGGACGATATTTTACGATTTGGCATAGAAAAGATTTGCACAGATTATTCTAAAGTACAGTTAATAGAAAAACAGACTGCAGAAAAAGCGTGTACTATTCTGGAATATATTGTTGACAAATACATGACCGAATGTGAAGCGAAAACCTACCATAAATTAGATGATATTATAAATGGTTTGCTAATACCGATTTATCAAATGGCTGAATATTCCAAAAGATGGATAAAGGAATTTTGGGGTAGGTTACAATCTTATTATAAGGGAGAATATCAATATAAGTTGAGACTGGCGGAAGATATCATCGAGGAAACTCTCAAAATGAAGCACATAAAATTAGCGGAATATTTACCGTCGGAATTATGCAATCTTGCAGAAATGTTTTGGACATATTCTCCTAAAAAAAACGACTTTGGTTTTTATGCAAGAGATAGGCACAGTATTTCTTACCTGTACGGACTAAACGAACGGGCAGATGAGTATGAGCATGGTTCAACTCGGGGCAACGCAACAGATAGTAATTTCTTTTTTGTATTATTTAGAAGGAATTTCTGGATTGGCTTGAACTGGGCCATTGATTTTGTTAATAACGCAGTATTATATTTGGCAGAGTCACACGGATATGGTATTAAAAAATTTGAGATTAATTATATTGAAGATAATACAAAAAAGTCTTACTTGGGTTCACCAGAAATGTGGTTAGCTACTACGCAAGAGTATAGAATGCCGACAATTATTAGTGACTTATTATTTTGCTTAAAAGAAGAGTTGCATGATGTTATAAAAAACAATATTGCTGTAGATAAAGAAATTACTGAAAATTTTGCTGAAAACGTTGCAAAACTTATATTTGAAAAATCCAATAACATAGCATTATTGACCATTATTGCAGAAATAGGGATGGAGTTTCGGAGGGAATTACCTGGGTTTGCATTGGACTTAGTAACAAATATTCACTTTGTTCTTTTTGATTTAACAAGGATTTCTTTGCTAATAAAAAATCCTATTCGTGAAATGTTAGAAAAACAAATTTACATGACCATGGGAATCTCTTCTCCTCCCCCCGATAGGTACAACAAAGAAGATGATAATCAGTATGATTTGCTATCATATTTTATTGATTCTCAGTTATATGACAGTGAAAAAATAAAAATGAAATGTCATAAGATTTTAGATTACCTGTATACAATTGTGCCGAATGATAAAGAAAACGCAACAGGTTATTTACAAATACAAAAAATGGATTTGCGATCAGCGCAAGCTGTGAGAGTTGACAATAACACGATAGCGTTGATTCCAACCGTCACAGGCGAAGCGGAAAAAGTGACTATTGAAAATGGAAAACAGCGACAGACTGAAAATGAATTGGCAACCTTAGTTAAAGCATGCAATGAAAAACTCAGCAAAAATTGTTTTAAATTAAAAGATTGTCTTGAATCTATAGAGCAGTTGATGTCATTAAGAGAAAAAACCAGTATTTCGGTTGGATATGATAAGCTTCTTGTTAGCTTCATTGCTATCGCCCTTAAAGACCCGTTTCTTAATAACGATATAAGAGCAAGCTTTTGTCAAATTTGGATTGACGGAATAAAGAGCTATTTTTCGAATGAATCTTTTATTTTTGAATATAGGAGTAGCGTTATCCTTTTTTCACAAATAGAAACTGAAGTCAGTAATGATATAAAAAATCAAATAAAAGAATTAATAGTTAACTTAATATTATTTAAGGGGCAACATGGAGTAGTCGCTGACATAGCACGTTTCGCAAAAATATATTTACTAACTAATAAGCAACTTGCCAGAGCTGTATTCAACACAATTGTTAAATTAGCTGAAGATGAAATGAATCATCAAAAATTTAATGCCGAGCATATTAAAAAAAATAAGAAAAAAATATACCAAAGTAAAGAAAACATAATATTCTCAGAGTACCTATTCAACAATACAGAACTTAATTTATCGAATTTAGACATGAATAATTATGACATTACGAAGCTTTGTTATGCCATTAATTGTGGCATGTCTTTAGATGATGACACTTTTGCAGGGATTGTTAAAAAAATCTTAATAGCCATGATTGATGTGTGGAAAGCGAATAACAAAACATATAATACACATGAAATTCTTGACGCATATTCTCTTTGCGAAATTATGGAATTCTTTCAAAGAGAACTTTTAAAAAATGAAAAACAGTCATCCATTGTCTTCTACATTCTCTTTACAGATATCGATTTCTCCAAATTCACACATGAAGCTCTCGAGTTCTATCTTAATGTATTTGGATCACTTCTAGCAGCGTATTTTGACTCATATAGCGATAAAATCATAAGAGCAAAATATGTAGGTATTATACGCTTACTTGAAGATAAGATTGTAGCAATAAAAGAAGAATGTATTAAGGTTGAATTGTATAAATCGCTGACGTTGTCAATTACACATTATGGTGGTGCCGGAGATTGGAGTAAATGCCCATCCGGGTATTCTTATCAAGACAAGCAGTTCTTAAATGATTTATTTAGCAAATATGGTGGATTTCATTTAGAGGAGATGCTTGCTACAATTTATAAACTTCACTTAGATAAATTGCTGCCGGAAATACTTCTATCAGTGAGAGATGCGTTTAAGAATGCTTCGCGAACAGATAAATTTAGCTCCAATGTATTTGCAGAAATAGTAAGGAAACAAAAATGGATCGTTCTAACAATTATAACAAAAGCTTTCTTGAATTTTAGTGACCAAATAAAACAGGATGACGATTTAACGAAAGCATTTGAAGAAATCTTGGAGATGTTTGTGGAAATAAATTATGAAGAAGCGGCAACAATTTTAGATGAATTTAGAGTGCATTAAAAATCCAACATTCATTTGGTGAAGCTTTGAATTACATGTTATGTTTAGCATGTGCCAGATCACAAAGGACAATGAGATTCGCATTATCCATATTCTGTGGACAAGCAGGTAGTAACTTGTCCTGTCTCCGCATTAACGATTTTAACAAGAAACGCAATCACTACGTTGTTTTTCTTTCGTATCGGCAAACCCAATTATCGGTTTATTCTTCGTATATTTACAAATTAGCGTCTTGCCATCAAGTACGATTTTGACTTCTGCGGCTGTGTATGGCAATTTATCAAGTTCTTTGTCGATTGCTTCCATAACTTCGTGCTCGATAGCCATACGCTCACCGCCTTATAGGTTAATGTCAGTCGAATTACAACTGTTTCCCATATATACGTTGCATTACGTAGCTTTGCGACATTTGAGCGCGACATGGGGCAGCACCTATTATTAAGGAGTCGTGAACTGCTGATTATCCATAAACAGTGTGAGATTTGAGTGATAACGAATATGGAAAAAGTTATTTGGGATGACTACGTATTTAGCATTGATATTAAAAGAGCAAAAGGATTTTACTCTGATGCGCCAAAAGTGCTTGATGGCCTTTCTGAGTATCTACCTGAATTAACGTGTTTTATAGCGTCGTTGGGGATTGATATTGAAAAACCGGTAAAATATGACCCGGATGATACGTATGATTACTCTATACGACATTTGGCACGTTTACCTCGAAAAATGGATATGAACTCGATTTTTATGGAGAAGAAAAATATGTTTCAGTTGTAGTTGCTTCCGCGTGTGAGAATGTTATTACAATAGAAGCCTTTGGCATAGAGCTAAAAAAGAGTAATTCCTAAGTTCCTAATCATAGTGTGAGCACACTATGATTAGAAGGTACATGCAAACTTCGTATTATGGTACTTACTGATCTGCACATAATGTTTATGATATAAAAGCCATGATGTTCAGCTGAACATCATGGCTAGAGGATTAGCATTAACGGCTGCTTGTAATTGACCATCGTCTACGTGGGTATAAATTTCTGTTGTTGCAATGCTCTCAAGACCGAGAAGTTGTTGCAGTGAGCGGATATCGACATGCCCATATTTATACTAACTGAACTGCACGTTATGTTTAGACAAGCAGGAAATTTAGACGTCTGATCAGGAAACGGCTTGAAAAACTTGATTTTCTGTGCTTACTGAAAAAATGGAGGGAAGAAAATATGAAAGAATTGATTGCATGCTGTGGGCTAGACTGCGAAAGATGCGATGCGCGTATTGCTACTGTCAATAATGACAATGATTTGCGAAAAAAGACAGCGAATCTTTGGAGTGAAATGAACCATGTGCAGATTACTGCGGAAATGATCAATTGCATGGGTTGCCGTACTCCCGGAGTGAAAACTCCATATTGTGGCAGTATGTGCGAGATTCGAAAGTGCGTGATGGAAAAAGGTTTTAGTACCTGCGGTGACTGTCCAGATATGGAGAGCTGCAAAATTGTTGGATACGTGCTTGCAAACAGCTTGGATGCTTTGAATAATCTCAAAATCATGAAATAGCCTAAAGAGCGAGTGCATCGATATTACATATGAACTTTTTATGATGATGCAACTTACCAGACTCGACTTTTTTTAGTCAGCGTATAAGCTAGCTTTTTGCCTTGAACTGCGTGTTATGTTTAATTTTCAGGAACCGTGGGTTTCCCATTATCCATAACAAAAGCCATTCCATGGAGACTAATTATGATTAGACCAATTTGTAAAGATATCATTATTTTAAGCCTGAAGTCTGTTCCGTCAACCAAGGCAGATATGCCGGTGGTTGACGACCTCCTTGATACGCTGCGGGCAAATGCGGAGAGGTGTGTCGGTATGGCGGCTAATATGATTGGTGTTAATAAGCGCATCATCGCGTTCAGCGTCGGGCCGATCCTCACACCCATGATCAACCCGGTCATAACAAAGCGTACTGGCAAGTATGAAGCTGAAGAAGGCTGCCTGTCGCTGGACGGTGTGCGTAAAGCCACTCGCTACCGGTCTATCGAGGTGGAGTTTCTTAACCAAAACTTTGAGAAGCAGAAGCAGACCTTTACTGGCTTTCCAGCACAGATCATCCAACATGAGATTGACCACTGCGACGGAATCCTTATCTGAGTAAGAGTCTCTGATATTTGAAGCCAGCCATGCATCAGAAGCTAAATCCTATTATTTATATTTGATTCATATTGGGGGAATTTTAACTGAAAAAGATACTAACATCCTTTACTTTCTGGCTTGTTGTAATGGCAGGAATAGTAATTTGGATGCACCAAATTGGTCAAGATTCGAAGAGCATTATCTTGATATCATTAAATCCTTTTCTTAGTGCTCTTAGCAAAAGCGAGGTCAGCAGAACCTTCATGAACTCGGGACCACTTGTCCCTTGTCATACCATTATGGGAGAAATCTCTCTTTACTGGTATATTGCATCATTTCTTTCCTTTACTCTAATTGGCATAATCGTTGACATATTGCGCCATTTAATCAGAAAAACTCTTCGGAATACCAACAAATCAAAATGAACAAAACGGGCAGTTAGAACACAGCTACGAACTTCGCTTAATCCATATTCTGTGGGCAAGTCATGTTGTAGCAATAATCAGTAGCTCGTAGCACGGTAAGCAAGTTAAGTAAAGCACCTGTCATAGCAATTAATGAGAAGCACATGAAAACGCAGTATATATTTATCTTATATGGCGAATGAGCCGAAATCTTGTCTGCTTTAGGCGATAATGCAAGGACAGCCCTTACGGGCTGTCCTTGCATTATTATATTGAAACTATCGTGCGTCAGACGATCGATCCGCCGCCATCGACAGCGATAAACTGTCCCTGAACATAGCTGGATGCGTCGCTGGAGAAGAAGATAATCGGACCGTTCAGCTCGCCCTTGTTCGCGGGACGGTTACTAGGGTTCATGTAGGAGTACAAACTAAGGAATTCTTCGGACTTGAAGAGTCTTTCTGATGTCATTTCACTCTCGAAAAGACCGGGGCCGAGCGCGTTGACAGTCAGGCCGTACTGCGCATAGGAAGCGGCAAGGCCCTTGGTGAGACCAAGAACGGCGGCCTTCGTAGTGTTGTAGGAATGGCGGATGAAGAGGTCGCTCTTGTCGGCGACTATCGCATTGACTGATGCAACGTTGACTATCTTGCCATAGCCTCTCTCCTTCATGTGCGGAACGACATATTTGCAGGTAAAGACAAGACCTTTAATATTGACAGCGATGACGCGGTCCCATTCCTCCTCGGTCGCTTCGTCTACTGCACAGTGTTCGGCGACGCCCGCGTTGTTAAGTAGGATGTCAATCTTGCCGTATGTGTGTAGAACCCTCTGAATAGCGTTTTTAACCTGCTCCTCTTTTGTTACATCGCAACTGATCGCTATGACTTTGCGGCCAGTATTTTTGATGATATCGTCCCGTATCGCCTCCAGCTTTTCAAGACGGCGAGCCAGAATCGCAACATCGGCTCCCGCCTCCGCGTAAGCCAGCGCTGCATCGGCACCCAGTCCCGCGGATGCACCGGTGACGACCGCAACTTTTCCTGTGAGATCAAACAAATTGCCCATGATAGAACTCCTTTCAACATATTCTCTGCCTAATAGTTTGAAGAGCGGCGCTGGACGTCCCAGCACCACTTGCAACGTAACATTTAATACCAAAACATGTCAATAGACAGTCGCATTGCGTTTGTCTGTTTTATTTATTCTGCAGAAAATACGTCTAAAAATTTATTCTGACAAAGGCCTCTTTTCTTTTTAATATTGCTTAAGTGTCATGAGCAAAACTTGCATATTAGAACAAACTAATATAAAGAAAGGGTTGGAATTCCCGAATATCATCACCTCTTCGACGTCTCCGTTGACCTGCACTTTTACTTCATCGGCCTTCAGATTAAAATCCAGAAAAACTTGACTTTAATTTTCAATAAGATTAATATGAAATTATGTCGTATTTTGACATAATTTGATTGTATATGTAGGAGATTGTATGATTAATGTAAAAAAACAGCTTCTATCCCTTTTGTTGTCACTGGCATTTATCATTTCTTTGTTGCCGGTAGCGGCATTTGCAGTAGATGCGGAAGTCATGTCTCTGTCTACTTCTCAATTTGCTGATATGCCAAACAACTGGTCAACTACTGCGCTTGAAAGCGCAGTAGCTAATGGGCTCTTAACCGGTTCGGACGGAAAAATAATGCCGGACAACAACTTAACAAGAGCACAAATGGCTGCAATTATTGTGCGTGCTTTTGGCGCTTCGGTAAAAGGCGATATTTCTGGATTTACCGACATTGCGTCCTCCTCTTGGTATGCAAACAGTCTTGCAGTTGCTTACAAGATGGGCGTAATCAAAGGTTCGGATGGGAAAATGAACCCAGATGCAGCCATTACCCGCGAGCAAGCTTTTGTAATCATCGCGCGGGCATTAAAGCTTGGTACAGCAAGTTCCATAAATAAAACATTTTCGGATGTTGGGAAGATTTCCAACTGGGCTACGGGAGAGGTTTATGCTCTCGCTAATGGTGGATATATAAGTGGATCAAATGGCTATTTAAACCCGAGTGATTTAATTACCAGGGCTGAATTTGCTCAACTGTTTTACAACATCTTTAAACAGTACATAAACACTTCAGGTAATTTCACTTCTGTTTCTAGTGGCAACCTGATGATTAATAAACCAGGTGTTACTTTAAAAGACCTTAGTATTACCGGCGACCTAGTAGTCGGTGACGGCGTAGGTAACGGCGAGGTAATTCTGGATAACGTAAAAATCACTGGACGCTTGGTTATCCGAGGTGGTGGTGAGAATTCCGTTATCATTAAAGGAAGCTCCTCTGTCACAAACGTAGTAGTTGCGAGAGTTGACGGCGTTGTTAGCGTAAAGGTCCAGGGCAATGCTGATGTGGATGTAATCTATATCGAAGACGGCTCAGATGATGTCAACATTCAAGGCACTGTGGGTAACGTTGATGTTCTAGCCCAAGATATCACAGTAACAGCTACCTCGGCCTCCATTAACAATGTTTCTGTGTCCGGCGCCAACTCAATAGTTGTAGTAGGTACCGGTTCTACTGTTCAAACATTAGCGGTTACTTCTGAAGCATCCCATGTGGCTGTGCAGGTTAATGGTACTGTTGCAAATGTCACTACCAGCGCTCCAAGTACCCAAGTCAGCGGAGCAGGAATCGTAACAAAAGTTGAGGCACGAGAAGGCGCAGTTGGCGCATCAGTTGTAACACCCAACACAAAGATCGTAGTTGGTTCAGGCGTGTCTGGAGTGACCGCTGGCGGTGGCCAATCGGTCGGCGCAGGCTCTACCTCCACTAACAATCCCGGCGGCACAGGAATAATTACGCCCACGCCTAGCGGTGGTGGTGGAAGCACAACAATAGCGGTAAGTGCCATTACTGTGACAGGAACTGCTAAAGTGGGTAGTGCTTTAGTAGCAACGTCAACACCAACAGGAGCAACAGTATCATATCAGTGGAAGGTATCCACAGATGGAACGACTTATACTGATATCTCTGGAGCAACAACAAGCACTTACACACCGGTTGTAGGCGATTTTGACAAGTACATAAAGGTTGTCGCGACAGGGACCGGTAGCTATACCGGAACAGTAACAAGTGCAGCTACATCCGCTGTTACCGCGGCAGCTTTAACAGGAACAGCGACTATAACGGGAACAGCTCAAGAGGGTCAAACATTGACTGCAGCTTTAACAGGCGGCAACAATACAGGAACATTGACC
>PGZZ01000015.1 GCA_002841545.1 Firmicutes bacterium HGW-Firmicutes-16 | reverse complement strand
CTCTTCTTTTCTGACATATTATGTACAGCCCCCAATCGTAGTTATTATCCTACAATTGGGGGCTATCTTACAATGTCCGTTTTTCTTGGTTCAGTGCAAAGAATACAGGGGTTTGTAATAGGCATTATTTGTTGCTGTAACGTATCATACAGTCATTGCTACTATTGCTATTATCCAAATATGTACCCGTGCTTGGGCGGCATTGAGTTATAGACCCGGTCTATCTCCACTGTTGATACGCCTCCTTTAAAGCCGGAAAATACGCCCTTCAGGAGTACGCTCTCAAACTTAAGGTTTGCGCCGAACACCGCGACCCGCGCTCCGGCAGGAATTGCGGCGAGCTCCGTTTTATACGGCGATGACGAGAGAACAAGGGTGTTCTCATCAGCCGCCTGAAGCTGTATACAGGGAACCAGCGTTGGATAGCCGTCTGTGTCTATGAATGAAATGAAGGCAAGCGTACCCATTTTCTGCATTAGCTCATATGCCCAGTGTTTCATTGCCTTTTGAGGAAGCTTGCGTTTAAAGCGCCCGCGGAGCAGTGACACGCGAAGAGAGTTTGCAACGATGCCCGCCATGTCGAGCTTTCGGCTCTCCGAGATGCCTAAAAGGTCGAAGTAATAAACACTGTCGATGCCGAAATAGGTGTTGTAACGGTATAGGGGCTGGCGGTTGTACAGCTCGTAGTCCTCCCCGTTCGTCAGCGTGTGGGTATAGGTCATTTTTCCCATCCAGAATTCCTTTTCCAGACTCATGATGAGAAAACCGGCTTTCGGTTCGCGCAATACATTTTCCTTGCTCTCACCACAGATAAATTTTCCGAGCATCAGCTCCCTGTCGCTCTTTGCCATGAGGGTTGACAGCAGTGAGATATGCGGGACACCATTTGCCTCTATTGTTGAGACGAGGCCGACCTTATATGAGGTCTCGAATTTTTTTATATTCTCTGGGCTTATCCTTGCGTTCATGCGCGTTCCTCCTCCATTCTTGTTCTGCCGGTGTATCTCACATTCTTCGCTCCTGCGGCTGATGCGGCGGCGACAAGAGCTTCCATTCGCTCCCGAGTCATGAGTTCGCTGCTTTTGAAGTTCCAATCCTTGTAAATGCGCTCGTATTTGTCGCGGCAGAGGTTGTTGAAGGCGCAGAGCTCCCAGCGATCCGCCTTGTCGCCGATAATGTCTGCAATAGAGCGAATGTTCTCCTCGTCGTCCGTAGCGCCCGGAATAATCGGCGTGCGTACCCAAAGTCCGAACTTAGATGAGGCTTCGCGCCGCAGCTCAGTCAGGTATTCGAAGTTTTCGAGTATACGGCCGTTTTTTACGCCGGTCCACTCCTCATGACGGGCGGAGTCCGCAAGCTTGAGGTCAAAGAGGAAAATGTCTGTATATGGCAGTACTCGGTCAATATCTGCCCTGTTGCAATAGCCGCTGGTGTCCACGGCTGTCGAGACCCCTGACTCCTTCAGCAAACGCAAAAGCTCTGCCGCCTCTTCCGATTGCAGCAGTATCTCTCCGCCTGAGAGTGTGACTCCGCCGTCCGCACCAAAATAGGCGTGGTCCTTGATAAGCTCCGCAAAAATCTCCGAGATAGACGCGTCCTCGCCCTTACGCTCCAATGCGCCGGTGGGGCAAGCCGAAACGCACGAAAAACAGCGGATGCACTTATCATTATCTATCCTTACGCTCTCCTGCTCTGCAACAATACCCCCGTTCGCACAGGTATCCACACAGGTGTGACAGCCCATACAGCGGACGCCTATCCACTCCGCCGAGAGCTCACGGGAAATGCTCTCAGGATTGTGGCACCACGCACAGCGCAGGGGACAGCCTTTAACGAACAGCGTGGTACGCAGTCCCGGACCATCCTCGGTGCTCATGCGCTGATAGCTCAGTATCCTCATGGACTTAAACCCCCTTATGGCTCTCACGGGCGATAATCTCGTCCTGCAGCTCCCGACCGATGCTTGTGAAATAGGCGTTGTAGCCCGTGACGCGAACTAAGAGGTGCCGATAATCCTGCGGATTTTGCTGTGCGTCCTTAAGCATCTCGGGGTCAAGAATATTTATCTGCAGCGCCGTGCCGCCGTTTTTGATGTAACCGCGCAGGAAAGATTTGAATTTTTCCTTGTGGTCCGCGTCGGCCATTGTGGAGGTGTTGAAGGTAATCGTGTGGCTTGCGCCGTTTGGCAGACAGTTCAAATACTCCAAATAGTCGCCGTATTCGGACTTGCCGCCCAGCGCCTTGCCCACGGAGTTGGAGTTCGCGGTGGGACCGTTTATATCCGCGCCGTTGGAGGGGCAGATTGCGTTGGACAAAAACTGCGACTCACGTCTGCCGTTTGCCGAGGCCTTTAGAATATAGCCCGCGCCCACCCAGTAGTTCCAAGAGAGCATGCCGGGGCGGTAGCGCCGTGAAGTTGAAGCGGTCGTATAGTTCCAGACTTCGTCTGTCCAGAGCGCCATTACGCGGGCGGCAAAATCGTCCGCCTCCGAGTCGTCGCGCCCATATTTCGGCGCGCGGTGGAGAGCCTTATTCTGCAAAATCTCATGGCCCTCCCAGTTGTGGCGGAGCGCCTCAATAAGCTCGGGGAGCGTGCACTCCTTCTTGTCATAGACGAGGTATTTGACCGCCAAAAGTGAGTCCACTGTGGTTGCAAAGGTCACGCCCTCGAACGTGGTGAAGGATAGCTCAGCGCCGCCCTCTGTCACATCACGCCCGGATTCCGCGCAGCCCCGCACCAGAAGCGATAGATACGGTGTTGGCTGGTATTTGGAGCGAATGACCTCGGTGAGCTCGTAGTTATCCACAAAGCGCTTGATGCAGTAGCGGAGCTGTGCGGCGAAGGCACCGTAAAATTTATCAAAGTTGTCCAGCGTTTCCGGCGCACCGGTATTAGGACCGTCCTGTGTCTGCTTTGACCATTTTCCGCTCATGTCGTCCTTGAACGGAATAAAATCTTTGCCGTCGCCGTACACAAGCTCCATGGCTTTCAAAAGATTGATGTTGTTGTCAACCGTACCTGAGCGATCATTTCCGACCATGGTGTTCTCGAGACAGCCCACCGAGGCGTAGTCGAAGACATTATCTTCGTTAATGAGCTTCTCCGCTCCCGCCATCTTTGCCTCACGGAGCAATCCCGCCATTGAGCGCTCATCGAAGTTCAGCAGAAAGGGCGCGCCCTGACTGCCGGAAACCATATCCACAACGCGGTCAAGCAGCTTATCCGGCGTGTTCCTATGGAGGCGGACATTGGGTTTGGGTTCCAGAATGGGGCTCATGTCGTCAATTACGTCCAGCAAAAGATAAGTAAGGTCGTTCGTCATATCGCTGCCGCCCTTGCCCATGCCGGAGATGTTAAAGAGCTGACCGAAGCCAGCGGTGATGCCCTGATTGCCGCCTACACGAATCTGGGCGTCATAGGCAGTGTTGCAGTGAAACCAGAAACAGCCGAGTATTTCCTTCATGTACTCCTCTGTCATACCGCTGTCGATGGACTTTTTGTAATATGGATACATGTACTGGTCGAGTCTGCCGAAGGAGACACCGGGTCCGGGATAGTTCTCGTCGGCCATGACCAGCATATGCGTAAACCACAGTGACTGCACGGCCTCGTAGAAATTCTGTGCGCCGTGCCACGGAACCCTGTCCATATTCTCCGCCATATGCAGAAGCTCCGCGCGACGTTTATCATCCGCTTCCTTTTCCGCTTGCTCACGGCAGAGCTTAGCGTATTTTATAGCGAGCTCCCTCGGAGTTTGGCAGGCGGTCATCATGGCGCGAAGCTGGGCGCCTTTCTTGCCTTTTTTGTCCATCTCTGTCAGGGCGTCGTACAGCGCTTTAATATCTTCGTACTTCTTCTCAAAGCCGTATTTAACTATGTACTCGTAATCGGGAATGAGATGACCGCTGGTGGAACCGCTGTTGCCGTAGCCCCTCTTATAGAGCAGGAGTGCGGACTCCCTCGCTTTCGCGGTGAGAGAGTCGCGCTTTTTTTGCTCGGCTTTTGTCAGGCACATCGACGTGAGCATATTGAAGCGAGCACCGCAGAGCAGGTCGCCCGGCAGCAGCTCTGCTGGCATATGCTCCACTATCGCCCGGCGGTTAAATTCCGCTACGCGCTCGGGAATGCTCATTTCAAAAAAGCCTTCCGGCAGCGGTATGACCTCTGCCGCTTGATTGACGCTCCGAAGGAACGTATCGAAAAAGCTGTATGTCTCTGGCACAATGAAATAGGTAATCTCGTTAAATTGCAAATCCCAGTCTGTACCGGTGGAATAGCAGCAATACTCGTTGTTCCAATCCCTCTTTACGCCCTCGAAAAAGTAGTCACGCAGAAATTTCACCCGTTCCGGGAGCTGCCCCGGCTTTTTGAGTGCGCTTAAGTACTTAGTCTCCATTTTTGTCCACACTCCTTATCCAATCTCTCGAACTTCTTCCGTGCTGTAAAAGCTCCTTCATGGCTGTTTTCGCGGCCTCACTGTCACCGCGTTCTATGGCTCCGATAAGCTCGCTGTGTTTTTCCTTAATAAAGACAATCACTGCCGGATCGCGGTAAAATTTTTCTATAAGATGCGCGATTGAGGGCTCAAAGGACTTAAGTATCAGCGGATACACGGCATTTCCGGAGGCTGACGCCACAGCTCGGTGGAGCCTCATGTCGTATTCCGCAAGCTTCTCAGCGCCTCCGGTGTAATCCTCATTTTCCACCATGGAACGCAGCAGCGCCATGGATTCCTCCGTGCGGTTAATCGCTGCGAGAAATGCCGAGTCCGTCATGATGAGGTAGCGGCAGTCGAACATGGAGGCGAGCGTGCGCTCATCCATCAGGTCATTTGCCAGCAGTCCGTTCAGGATTGCAAGCGTGCCTTCCTTTTTCCAGTCCGCAACAACCGCGTTTTTTCGCGCAGACAAGGCCAGATAGCCCAGACTTTCCAGCTCGGATATGCCCACATTCACAACTGAGCGGCTGACGCCGAACTCTTGTGTCAGGTTCCTTAGCGACGGTACCATGGAACCGATAGGCCACTGCCCGGTCAGTATACGATTTTCCAGCGTGCTTACGAATTTTTCAGTTAGGCTGGTGCTTCGCTCCAAACTATGCGCCTCCTTTTATGATAATATGCTGGTAATACCAGATGGTATTACCAGCATATTATATATCTCAAATAATTGCAATATAATTTTCTGATTCTTTTGAGATTCAGAAAAGCCACACATGAAAAAGGATCATGTTAAGGGACGAACAGAGCCGATTGTTTATTAAACTGTGGATATTCCGGCGAAGCTGGGGTATATTGAAATTGTTTATACTCAGAATGCTTGAATAGTATTTAAAATTAAGAGGGATTGTTATGTCGGAGCAATATTTGAAAAACATCGATTTTGAAACAGCACTGAATTTGGCTGACTTGGTGGCATACCAGCAGGGTCAAGTTGTCAGCCGCACCCTTGTCCAAAATAAGGCGGTCGGCATAACGCTCTTCTCCTTTGATAAAGGAGAGCAAATCAGCTCTCACGCGTCAACGGGTGATGCTATGCTTACGGTACTAACAGGAACGGCTCGAATAAGCATTGCCGATAAGGAACACCTTGCTAATGCAGGAGAAACCATTGTCATGCCCAGTAATGTACCCCATGCCGTATATGCTGAGGAACAATTTAAAATGCTGCTTACAGTTGTGTTTCCAGTATAAATTAATACGGGTAAACAAATAAAGCCTAGGCTCTTAACCGACGATTGCTGTCGTTTAAGAGCCTAGGTTTTACACTTATCGAAAAATTCTTTAAATATGCAGATCTCTTTTCGGATAAAAGAAATAGGCTGAAGCCGCAAAAGCGGCAACAAGCGAAAGAGAAAGTATAACACTAACAATATCAAGACCTTTTCCGCTCACGAGATCAACATAGCTGAAATACTTGAACGGAGAAAGTATGTTAAGAACATTAATTTTGTCGGTCAGGTCGGTAATTTTCGAAATAATGAAAGCAATCAGCAGCATCCCCATCGTAAAGGAACCCGAGGCTTTTGGGCTTTTCGTGAATGCTGCCATCGCCGCGCCAAGTGTCAGAAATACAAGCTGAACGATGAACATACTCAGCATAAACATAATCACTTCAGAAGTGATGTCAGGTCCCTTGTTGTATTTGGTTACCATCGCGACGCAAGAAACAAGCGTTACAATATTCACAATTACAACATTAACGAAGGCCGCAAATAGCTTAGAAGTAATAACGGTTTTTCTTGAAATAGGCTTTATCATCAAAAATTCAGTTGTTTTGTCGCGCTCCTCTTTGGCGATGATGCCCGCACCAAGAAGCGCGGCGTGGATAGCTACCGCCAGCTCAGTATAAAGAAACAGCATTGCGAAATACCCGGCCATAGTTGTTACATCAAAGGAGCCCATACCAATTAAAGCTTTAACTGAATGGGGCAGGTTATTAAAAACTGCCGCGGATTGTCCGCCTGATGAATAGGCTGTATACTTAGCCATACCGCTCAGAACCAGCAGAAAGATGCATACGCTCCATATAATAAGGGACTTCCGGTTTGCTCTCAGTTCCCGTAAAAATATATTCACAATCGAACCTCCTTAAAAAATATCCCAAAGCTTTTCAGTTTACGGCATGTATATCTTTCTTAACATAGATGATATAACTCGCCGCTATCGTTACTGCAACAATGAGCGCACCGGTAATCATATAGGTACTTTCGTAGCCCGCATTATTAAGAATATAGCCTATATTGAAATATTGGAAGGGTGATATAAAACGAGCCACGTCGTCTTCGCCTGTGACTAGGACAGCCCCGAGAATATAGAGCCCGAAAACGACACCTAAAGAGATAGGAAGCACTGATTTGAGCTTTTTAAAGAACACCGAGATAAACGCCCCGAGCGCGAAAAATATCAGCTGCAAAAAAAGCAGGGTAAGACTGACCAAAAAGAACAGCTTAACGTTATAATCTGAAGTTTTCACCAAGTTCGCAGTGACAAAAGCGCCAATGAAATAGAGAACATTAGTTGCTAAGAGCATTGTGAGCGCAGCCAAAAGCTTTGAAGTGACGATTGAGGCGCGTGAGACAGGCTTAACGAGAAGAAAGTCCGCTGTCCGCTCCCGAGCTTCCTTTGAAAGCGTTGATAGCCCGTAATTTGTTGCCTGTATAGCTCCGCAGATGGCTACAAACGAAAATATCATAGAATAATAGCCCAGGATGGTAGTTATGTTGTCAAGCGATATGCCAAGCATAGCCCGAATTTCAGCAGGATACCCGCTCAGCAGACTTTTAAAATCAGCGGCATCTTTTACTATGCCTGGATACAATGAGAAATAAATCACAGCGATTGCAAGTATGGAGCACGCCCATATCAAAGTCGATTTTCCCAGAGATTTAAGTTCGTGCAGGTACATATTCATAGCGATTAATCCTCCTTTGCATAATAATGCATGAAGATTTCCTCGAGATCTGGTTCGTCAATTGTAAGGTTGGCAAGTTCAAATTCGCCGATTCTTCTAATAATAGAGTTTATATTGCCTTTATAAATAAAGTCCGCGGAATTTCCTTTGAGCTCCAACTTGCTGATGCCATCGATATTAAAAGCATCCTTATACATAGCGGACTTAGTTTCAAGTTTAATTCTTTTGTAGCTGTTCTCCTGAAGCGAGCTCATCTTTTCAAGCTTGATTATTCTGCCGTCTTTTATAAGCGCAACCCGGCTGCACATTTTCTGAACCTCGCCGAGGATATGAGAGGAGAAAAACACGGTCGCTCCTTTTTTATTCTCCCCGGCAATGAGATCAAAGAATTTCTGCTGCATGAGCGGGTCAAGTCCGCTGGTGGGTTCGTCCAATATGATTAATTTCGGTTCATGCAGGAGCCCCTGAACGATGCCAACCTTCTTCTTGTTACCGAAGGAGAGGTCGTCAATCTTCTTGTTTAAGTCGAGATCCATGATTTCGGCAAGCTCATTAATCCGTTTTGTGCAGTCTTTTTTATAAAAGCTGGCGGAATATTTGAGCAGGTCGATGACCCTCATGTTGTCATAGTAAAATACCTCGCTTGGAAGGTAACCGACCTCTCGGCGCACCTCAGGAGAGTCAAAGCAGCTCTTGCCAAATATTTTTGCGCTGCCGCTCGTAGGGTGGATAAGCCCCAGGAGGGTCCGAATAGTTGTCGATTTTCCGGCTCCGTTTGGTCCGATAAAGCCAAAGACCTCGCCCTGTTCAATAGTGAGGTTGACGTCAATGATACCTCGTGATTTTCCGTAATTTTTCGTAAGTTTTTCAATCTCGATAACATTCATTTTGAAGACCTCCCTCAATTATTTATAAAATGCGCATCTAAGCAGCTTCATATATCCGTCAAACTCCGCAACAGCGGAGCTCATGTCAAAAGTTGATTTAAAATTCGGATCCATTTTTAGTTTTTCCATAATGCTGTTGCCGAACCCCTGCGTTACCCAAATGATGATTTCCATGACTTTTTTTGCGTCCATATCGTTTTTGAAAACCGAAGTATCAATGTTAACAAGAAGTTTTTCATAGGCGTCCACTACAACGCTCTTATCAATGTTTTCGACATCCTTCTTGATCTCTTTGCTGTCGTCAGAAAACGAGGTCAGGAGAAATCCATATAAATCAGGGTGCTTTTGAATCAGTTCAATTTTAAGGAGCGCTATTTGCCCCCATCTTTTTAGGATATCAGTCTCGTCAAAGTTTATTCTGCTGTAAAAACCATCCACAAAAATATTAATGACATAATCGACAAGGAACAGGAAGAGCCCTTTTTTACTACCAAAATAGTGAAATAGTAGCCCCTTAGAGATGTTCGCGCTTTTGACTATCTCGTTTGTTGAGGCGTTATCATAGCCCTTCTTTGCAAACTCCTCCAGCGCAGCGTTAATAATGCGCTCTCGCTTTTCTTCATCAAGGTTCATGAATTTATCTATCAAATAACCACACTCTTCCTCCACACGTTTTAACCGACTTGGTCAATATATTTATAACGCTATTGACCGCAGTAGTCAATACCCAATTGAGATAAAGATGAAATAAAAAAATCGGACAAGCTTTTGCTTGTCCGACTAGAAAAATTTATGTTTTTAATCGATCAAAGCTTGGCCTTCTGCTCTTCAACAAGATCTGCAAGGGTTATATTATCCACAACATCGCTGACAGCGTTGTCAATTTTTTGCCAAACGCTGAGTGTCGCACATTGCTCGCAGCGGGTGCACTGGTTTGGTGCGTCCTCCATACAGGCTACGGGCGCAAGATTGCCCTCAATAAGGCGCAGTATCATACCAACCGTATATTCTCCTGCGGGTTTTGCGAGCTTATATCCCCCCTGAGCTCCGCGCACGCTTTTGACATAGCCCGCCCTGCTTAGGACTGATATAATTTGCTCAAGGTATTTGCCCGAAATTTCTTGACGCTCTGATATGCTTTTAATAGTTATATACTGATCTTTGTCGTTGAGTGCGAGATCAAGCATAAGACGCAGGGCATAGCGCCCTCTGGTTGATATTTTCATACGCTACTCCCTATTGGCGGTTCATATGTTATAATAACCGCGATGCGATTATTATAACATATGAATAATATGGATTCAATAAAAAATCACCTTTGATATATGCAAAACAGCGGGCGAGTACGATTATTGCGAAACGTCAGCTCTGGGCGGCGTTAAAAAGCGCGAGGCTATCCTGCCATCTGCCTTCTTCTGTGCTGCCCATCACAACGCAAATATAGGTTATACCGCCTATATTGGCACTTGAGACGAGGCAGCAGCCGGCATTTTCGCTCCTACCGGTTTTCAGCCCCGCCGCACACTCATAATAGTAGGGACTTTCAGGGTTAATCAGCGCATTGGTGTTATTATAGGTAACTGGCTGTCCGCTCAGCCAGACATCGGAAATGCTGCTGCTGGACGCAATAGAATTCAGGGTGTCCGATTTAATAAAAGCCCGAGCGATACAGGCAAGGTCGAAAGCCGTCGTATACTGACCATCAGCATCATAGCCGTCTGGGTTAACGAAGTTTGAATTTTCGGCTCCCACATCTGAGGACTTGAGATTCATAGCCCCGACAAAGGCCTCAAGAGCTTTGTCAACCGATGCGTCCGTATCTTCACAAATTCTTCTGCCAGCAAAAACGGCAAGGGCATAGGCCGCATCGTTGCCGGAGGGCAAAAGCATCGCGTCAAGAAGCTGCCGAACAGTCAGCTCGCAGCCGGGGCTAAGCCATGCTCTGGAGGAGTCCTCCGCAATGCGAAGCACTTCTTCTCCGACAAGAACGCGCACGCCCTCCGTGCAAAAGTCCATGGCGGTCAGCGCCGTCAGCATTTTCGTTGTACTGGCGGGTGCAATCGCTGTCTTACTATCCTTCTCAAACAGCACCGTATTTGAGCTCAAGTCCCATAAAAGTGCGTTGCGCGCGACGATATCGACGGAGAGCGGCGTTTCGGCATAGGCCGGCTGAGACTGCTCGTTCGGCGTTTGTACTCCAAAAACAGAGCTTGAATTCAATATTGTGAACCCTGATTTTGCCGCAAAGCCTGTAATTGTTACAGAAACCAGAACAAAGAGAGACAGGACTGCGATACTTCCGGCGTCTTTTTGCTTTCTGTAATATCGGCCGTCTATGTTCATTAAGACGCCGACCCTGCTCTTTAGCGGCGGAATGAGGCCGAGAATTATCTTACCGAGTATATAACCGCAAAACGTTCCTACTGTGTTTAGAATAACATCGTCAACATCGGCACCTCTAGTGCTGAAAAGCTGAAGAATCTCGACAAAAAGCGATAGTCCCGCGCCCGCAAGAAGCGTTATATGTAGCCACTGGCAGCGCTTGGATACAAGGACGAGCAGCAGTCCGAACGGAACGAAAAGAAAAATATTTCCCCAGAAATTCGTTGGGTTTCCGGACATGTCCTCCAGCACCTGAAACGGCTTTAGATTGATGCTGCTTCCAATGTTCGACAGAGAAAAGCCGTAAATCGGAGATACAGTCAGTGCGAAAACAATCGTTAGGTATAATCCGAGGATGAGCAGCATGAACCCGCGAAGCCGTGAGCCCTTTCCGTTTTCTGCCTTCAGTCGTAGATGATATATCAGTAAAAATAGCAGACTTGCGGCAAGACCGCAAGGCAGATACGAAACAGTGTCAATTAAATAAAACATAGTAACCCTTTCCCGATGCCTTTTTTCTTATGGCGTTATAATTGTATCAAAAAGAATCAGGGCATTTTTTAAGTCGCAGCTATTAAATTATTAAGAATTTATATAGATATTATTTAGATTCGGTATTATTGAGGATTGTTCGGCAGCGTTATCGTAAAAACGGTGCGTCCGTTTTGGATTTCAGCCCCAATCGAACCGCCATGAAGAGTGATGATGTCCTTTGCGATTGCAAGCCCCAGTCCCGCTCCGCCAGTAGCAGTTGAACGGGCGTCATCCAGACGGTAGAATTTTTCAAAAATCGAGCCCAGCTTTTCCTGTGGGATGGTTCCGGCGTTCTCGAACCTAATGAGCACGGCGTTGCCCTGTGTCTCTGCCGAAATATCGATAGTGCTTCCTGCATTGCCGTAAGCAATTGCGTTTTTCAGGATGTTGTTGAAAACTCTTGCCAGCTTGTCCGAATCTCCCCACACCGACATATTTTCGTTGGCATGAATTGCTGCCTGTTTACCGTTTGCGGAAAGCAGAGGATAGGCCTCGTCGGCCATCTGAATCAGCATATAGTATAAATCAATGCGTTCCTTTTTCAGTGGTATAGTCTGGAGATTATAGCGGGTAATTTCAAAAAACTCATTTATCAGGCTTTCCAGCCTGAAAGCTTTATCCAGCGTGATATGAACATATTTGGCCTTCTGCTCCTCCGGCATATCAGATGTTTCGTCAATCAGGGTCAGGTATCCGATTACCGAAGTGAGCGGAGTTTTAATATCGTGTGCCAGATAGACGACAAGATCGTTCTTTCGCTGCTCGGCCTCCTGCGCTTCCCTTGCGCGGCATGCCAGAGTGTCCTTCACTTGGTTGAGCTTTTCCTGAACAAATCCGAGTTCCGGACTCATTGCTATCCTGTTGTGGGACTCATCTGCAAGCAGATCTACTCCAGAGATGATTTCGTCAAAATATTTTGTAAACCAGGTCAGAGCAACACGGATAAGCACCACGAAGAAAACAACTATCGTTGCAACCATAATGGTGTCGAGGTTGTTTCTTATATAATAATGATAGGTTCCGAGGGCCTCATCCCAACTAACTCCGCGGAGCTTTGAAATCAGCAGAGTGAGAGCGTTTCCGACATAGCCTCTTCCGGCGGATCGAAGCACCAAAACAATAAGTATTGCGGCGACAAGGATTATTAAAGTTTGTAGGAACATCTTGCGGATAAGCGCCGCATAGGGTTTTGACCGTAGTACGTTATTTTTCAATTTTGTAGCCTACCCCCCATACCGTTTTGATATACTTCGGCTTCTCAACCGAATCATTCATTTTTTCCCGTAGATGACGGATATGGACAGTTATGGTGTTGTTTGATTTGCTGAAATACTCGTCGCCCCAAATCTCGTGGAAGAGATGTTCGGAGCTGACGAGCGAACCCTTTTGCTCGCACAGAATACGCAGGATCGAAAACTCCGTAGGAGTAAGAGAAAGCTGCTTTTCATTCAGAAGACACTCGTGCGTGTTGACGTCTATCACAAGTCCCGCGTGAATTATAAGTCCTTCCTCCTGTGTAGGGGCGGTATTGTATTTTTTGTATCTGCGAAGCTGAGCCTTAACTCTGGCAACCAGCTCCAGCGGCTTAAAGGGCTTAGTGATGTAATCGTCCGCACCGAGAGTCAAACCCGTAATCTTGTCGGTTTCCTCTTCCTTGGCGGTCAGCATGATGATAGGGAAGGTGTACTTCTCCCTTATACTCCGGCAGATGTGCAAACCGTTGCCGTCCGGAAGCATCACATCCAGAATGGCAAGGTCAAGAGTCGTCTCCTCAATGCATTTCAGCGCTTCTTTTGCGGAATAGCATTTGCAGACCTCAAAATTCTCGTTTTTCAGATAGACCTCGACCAAATCGGCGATTTCCCGCTCGTCGTCAACGACAAGGATACGGCTAATCATATCGCAAACTCCTTTCAGGCGGACTTTAACCATGCTATTCTACCATAGCAGACACGCCCGATTGTGATTTATTTCCGGACAAAGTATTAAGGTTTTCCTAATTATATACACTATTGCCCGCGCTTTCAAGAACACCCGAAACAATTGGAAAATAGTAGCGCTGTTTTGGTTGACTAATCGCGAGCTATGCATTATCGTATTATTAAGGAATTACTTAAACAGGGAAAGGGGAACTTATCATGAAAACCTTGGTAGCATTCTATTCACTGGAAGGATATACGGAGCTTGTTGCGGGAGTCATTGCGACAAAACTTGGGGCTGATATTTTGAAGCTGGAGACCGTAAAACCTTTTCCGACTAAAGGCTTTGCAAAGTTTTTTATAGGCGGCATGAGTTCAGTCTGCAAAGCCACACCAAAATTAAAGAATACGAGCATCGATCTCAGCTCTTACGACAACATCGTGCTTGGAACGCCTGTCTGGGCTTCGACCTTCGCATCGCCGATAAATACGCTTTTACAAAAGCATAAGTTTGCAGGCAAAAAAGTTGCTCTGCTTGTGTGCAGCGGCGGCCCAGACGTTGAAAAATGCCTTGTCAATTTTAGAAAAGCGCTTGTCGGCAACGAAATTGTCGGGGATATCAATTTTACCGAACCGCAAAAACAGGACAAAGAAGAGGTCACGAAGAGGGCGACCGCATGGGCGGAGAGCCTCAAGTTTTGATGTCTTTCCATAAATAAACGCAGGTGACGGCGCTCGCCGTTACCTGCGTTTTTGTGAGAAGTTTTAATTAGCCGCAATAGATGTCAATTGCTTTTTTAAAGAATTCCGCGGCACCAGGCGCTATCTTTTCGTAGTAGGCTTTGAAGCGCTCGTCCGCAACATACATTTCAGCTAAACCGCGATGGGTCTCCTTGCTGTAAGCGCCGTCCTTCCAGAACATACAGAGCCACTGTCTATGCTCATCACAGGCTCTCTGGGAAAGCTCTCCGGCTGGTTCGTCGGTCTTTATTGCGTTTTTCAGCGTTTCGCTGAATCTTTCCTCAAGCTCCTTCTGCATTTTCCACTGCTCCTCACTCATGCCGGCGAGCTTCGCGTTTGAGGCATCTGCGGTCTCGTCGCCGAATTTTTCCCTGACCTCTTTGCCGTAGGCCTTTTCATTGTCGGAAATAAGGTTTTTCTTAAAGCCCTCAAATTTTTCCTTGTCTGTCATAATAGTTTCTCCTTCCAGTGTGCCGATTGATTTTCTGACATTTTCAATTAGGATTTCAATCTGCGTTTTTCTTTTAAGCAGGGAGGCAAGGTGGCTCCGGAGCGCGGAGCTTATGTCAAAATCACGGGATTTGATTATTGTTCGAATCTCCTCAAGTCCACAGCCAAGTTCACGGTAAAACAGGATTTGCTGGAGAGCGTCAACCTGAGACTGCCCGTAAATACGGTAGCCGTTGCTGCTTGTTCTTTCGGGTTTGAGCAAACCAATTTCATCATAATACCGCAAGGTGCGGGTCGTGACGCCCGACAGCTTGGCGAGTTTATTCACAGTGTATTCCATTTTTCGCCTCCCAAATCTGAGGATAGACTATTACGTAGCGTCAATGTCAATAGTATATCACAAGAATATTTTTTGTTTCACATAAAAAAGAAGAGAAAAATCCGCAGAACACGAATTTTTCTCTTAATTTACAATTTTATATTACCACAGATTGATAGAAATTACAAGACTTGTATTCAAACTAATTAGGGGACATACTCTAATATGAGGTGATGTTTATGGAAAAGGATTATTCTCTTGAGCCAGTCAAGGCGCAAATGCTTGCGGAAGTACACGAACTTTCGGAATGCAATGAATTCAGCATAAAATATGGGCTGGTTTTGTCCGAAAATCAAATACAAAATCTTGTCCAAAAGCGTTTTGAAACCCTTAGAGACACGGGGCGGATTGAGTTCGGGGCCGGAATCCTCAAAAAACTCGTCTACGCTTTCTGCGACTCACCGTATATTCATAATCTGAACTATGAGGCGACTATACTTGAGCTGCAGGACGCATTCTATTACTTCAAAAATGAATCCGATGACAGAATTGCAGACGATGAGCTGATTGAATATATGAAAGACACCTTTGACGGCAAGGCTCAGGGCTCGATTGAATACCTAACGGGAACATCCCTTGAGGAGCTGCGACGCGATGCACATCACGGATTTATTGATGACGTCGATGACGGAAAAGAAGATATGGACTGAGGAGCATTATGTCAGAAAACGAACTTATCTTAAAAAGCGCAGGCCTCCCAGAATCCTTGACCGAAGAGGATGAAAGAATTATCCAAACTAAGCTCTGGCAGCTTCTTGCAAGACACACCGAGCTATACACAATGGGCGATAGCAGCTCCGTTCGGATTGAACTTGCGCAGGAGCTCTTGCAGTCTATCAGTTTCTGCCTTGATCTTTTTCTGAAACAGAGCGGGAACACAAAAAAGTTTTTTGTAGAGGCTGACCTTGAGGAGCTTTTAAGGCTGGGTCAGACGGTCTGCGAGGAAAAGATTGAGCTTGGAAAAAAGCTTTATAGCATGGCCTGCCGGACAGCGCCGGAAATTGATAACATTTCGTTTAGGGACACGCTCAAAGGCATCGGCGGCTTTTTCAAGCACTACGATTTTCGCTTTTTTGCCCACCAGATTCCCTGCGACATTGATTATCAGCTCTGCAATCCTGTTAAGGAAAGTTTGCAGGGCATTGAATACATCAATGATTATCTTGGACGAATTATAATCGAGAACGACTTTGTGAGAAGATTTGAAATAAATCGAACCGAGAGCCTTTTGAACAGCTACTGCTCCGATTACAAGGGGCTACTGATAAACCTTTACGCGCCCCTAGCCGCAAACGCCGTCGGGCTTGCGCTTTTGGGGGAGGACGTCAGTAAGCTCAATATTACAGCTTCGGAGGGAGAACGCCTTGCGAAGTTTTTCGAGCCGCTGTCATTGACGCCCGCGAAAAAAGCGCTTAATGAAGCTGCGCTTCGAGTCTGCAGCGAGCTGAAAATTAACGATGCTTCGTCACTGCGCTACCTGCGTAAGACAGCGGAGGAGCTATATCCTCGTATCGAAGCGGCACTGCCGCACGGTAAGCTTAGCGGGATTTTCATATCCTTTGATGAAATGCCGAGCCACACTTGAAAAAGCCTCTTACTTATGCTATCATAAAGAAAATTTGATTTGGAGTTGGGAAGATGCGCAACTAATCCTGCTATTTTTAGAGCATTACGGAACTTCTCGCGGTGATATGTTTTACCGTTTTGTTTCGCTGTGCCTTTGCAGGAAAGCTGACGCGTTTTTCCCTGACTTATCCTCTCTGCGCACATATGCGCGCAGGGTATAGTAAGCTGCGGGAAGGCCTTTCCTGCGGCTTATATTATTTTTTGGGAGGATAAAACCTATGTCTATGATAGATGTAAAAAACCTTAGCTTCGCCTATGAGGGCAGCTATGACAATATATTTGAAAACGTGAGCTTTCGTATCGATACAGACTGGAAGCTCGGTTTTACTGGACGAAACGGCAGAGGAAAAACGACCTTTCTTAAGCTTCTTCTCGGCAAATACCCATATCAGGGCAAGATCTCCGCGAGCGTTGACTTTGAGTATTTTCCGTTTGCGGTTGGAGACAGAGATGCTAATACGATGGACGTGATAAGCGGGATGCTCGGGAATTTTGAAAACTGGCGGCTCATGCGTGAGTTGAATCTGCTTGAGGTTGCGGAGGATGTGCTTGTTCGTCCGTTTTCGACGCTCTCGAACGGTGAACAAACGAAGGTTCTGCTCGCGGCGCTGTTCCTGCGTGAAAACAGCTTTCTTCTGATTGACGAACCGACAAACCATCTCGACATAACGGCTCGAGAGACTGTGAGCCGCTACCTGAACTCAAAGAGCGGCTTCATTCTTGTTTCGCACGACAGAGCGTTTCTCGACGGCTGTGTCGACCACATAATGTCCATTAACAAGACGGATATCGAGATACAGAAGGGTAATTTCTCATCGTGGTGGCACAATAAAGAGCTGCAGGACAGCTTTGAAACCGCAGAAAACGAAAGGCTCAAAAAGGAAGTCAGAAGGCTCACCGAAACGGCGAGGGAAAAGGCCGAATGGTCGGCATCGGCGGAGCGGCAAAAAATCGGCATCGACCCTAAAAGCACTGAAAAGAACATTGGCCGAAGACCCTTACAGGGAGCAAAGGCCAAGAAGATGATGTCAAGAGCAAAGTCCATCGAGGAACGTCAGGCGTCAGCCATTGAGGAAAAATCAAAGCTTTTAAAGAATCTTGAGGATAGCGACGAGCTAAAGCTTGTTACACTGAAATATCACTCAATAAGGCTCGCAGAGATTCGAAATATCAGCATTTTTTATGGAGAGAAAACCGCCTGCAAGGGCGTAAGCTTTGAAGTCAAGCAGGGTGATAGAATTGCCCTCGTTGGCAAGAACGGCAGCGGAAAATCAAGCATACTGAAGCTAATAAACGGTGAGCCTCTTATTTATACGGGCGAGCTGTACAGGGGAAGTCAACTTGTCATATCTTATGTTTCGCAGGAAACCTCTCAGCTACGGGGAAGCCTCTCGGACTATGCCCGTGAAAACGGGATTGACGAAAGTCTTTTCAAAGCGATGCTTAGAAAGCTGGATTTCTCGAGAGTTCAGTTTGAAAAGGACATAGCGGATTTCTCGGGCGGTCAAAAGAAAAAGGTGCTCTTAGCCGCGAGTCTCTCATCGCGGGCGCATTTGTATATCTGGGACGAACCTCTCAACTTCATCGACGTAATATCACGCATGCAGATTGAAAAGCTGCTGCTTGAATACAAGCCAACGCTCATTTTTGTCGAGCACGACAAAGCGTTCTGTCAAAACATCGCGACAAAGGTCGTAGAGCTTTAGCACTCTTCTTTTTTGGGAGGACACGCCTGCCTCTGCGCGGCGATGAGGGAGAGATTGTCTCCGATTGTCGTGACAAGTAGTGAGAGCACGTTCAGCTCATCGTTGTCCGGAACCTGCTCCGATATTGCAATCGCAATGGTTGAAGCTATGTAGGCGAGCTGACCGCCGGGAATACATTTCAAATCACCAATGGCACATCACCCCCCTCGCACATTTTATGCGCAGGAGTTGAGAGTGGATAAAAACGAAGCATCCCATTTTTTGCGGGATACTTCGAACGTATAATTGGGCGGTAGCAGTTGGAGTTGACCGCTACCGCCCGGGCTATGCGATTATTTAGGAAAGGAAAACAATGATTAAGTAATTATTCTACGTCCTGCAGAGCGTCATAACCTTCTTCGCCTGTACGAACTTTGATGACGTTTTCAACATCATAGATAAAGATTTTTCCGTCGCCGAAGTTGCCTGAGTAAAGCGCATCTTTGACCGTGCTAACAAGCAAATCGATCGGAACTTTGCTGATAACGATGTCGACCTGTACTTTCGGCAACAGAATTGAATCCATAGGAACACCTCTGTAGAGCTGCTGGTGGCCCTTCTGCATACCATATCCGAGGACGTTGGTTACGGTAATGCCGGTGATGCCGATTTTGTCGAGAGCAGTTTGCAGGGCTGTGAAATTATTCTGCTTCGTGATGATAGTGACCTTTGTGAGTTTGGCATCGGGATGAGCGGTGTTATGTACGGGAACAGCCATCTCGTGCGGTACTTGGACAGCGGGGGCAGAAACAACTGGCCCGCCCAGATCTAGAGTTGGAACAGCCAGCATGAAATCAGCGTAACTGCTGACAAGACCGTGCTCCGGCAAATCAAGACCCTGAATTTCTTCCTCCGCCGTTACCCTCAGACCGTTGACTTTCTTAATGATAAGGAAAACGACAATCATAAAAACTGCAGTCCAGGCCGCAATCGAGATTATGCCGAGTGCCTGAACGCCGAGCTGATGGAAGCCGCCGCCGTAAAACAGGCCGTTGATCGATGCGCCGGGTGCCGTCTCTGTTGCGAACAGACCTACCGCCAAGGTGCCCCACATACCGTTCACGCCGTGGACGGCGACCGCACCGACAGGATCGTCAATATGAAGTTTCATATCAATGAATTCAACGGCAACAACAACGAGAATGCCTGCGACAGCGCCTATGATGGCTGCGCCCATAGCATCTACGTTTGCGCAGGAAGCTGTGATGGCGACGAGACCAGCCAGGGAGCCGTTGAGGGACATCGAAACGTCGGGCTTGCCATTCTTGATCCATGTGAACAACATGGTTACACAGGTCGCGACGCCCGGAGCAATCGTTGTCGTGAGGAAAATTGAACCGAGCTGGCCTACGCTTGTGGCCGCCGCCCCGTTGAAGCCGTACCAACCGAACCAAAGTATGAACACGCCCAGCGCGCCCAGAGTGATAGAGTGACCGGGGATAGCATGAGAGGTTTTTTTGCCAGTCTTCTTGTCGGTCGTATATTTGCCGATGCGCGGTCCGAGAATCGCGGCACCGATGAAAGCCGTAATACCACCGACCATATGAATTGCGGAGGAACCGGCGTAATCAATGTAGCCGATGTTGAACAACCAGCCCTGTGAGTTCCATACCCAGCCAGCTTCAATAGGGTATACACACAAGCTGATTATTGCGCTGTAGATGCAATAGGCTGAGAACTTGGTGCGCTCTGCCATAGCTCCGGATACTATCGTGGCTGCAGTGGCGCAAAACACCAGATTGAAAACGAAGCTTGAATAATTGAACTCTGAGAAATTCGAGAAAATCTGAAAGTCGGGAATACCGATGATTCCCATAAAGTAGTTTTCGGACATCATAAGACTGAAACCGAGTACCACAAAAACAACGGTTCCGATGCAGAAGTCCATCAGATTTTTCATAATGATGTTTCCGGCGTTCTTTGCGCGGGTAAAGCCGGTCTCGACCATTGCAAAGCCACCCTGCATGAAGAACACAAGTGCTGCGCCAATCAGAAACCATATCGGAAAAACAGTGCTGTTGACGACTTCAACTAGTTCGTTCATAAATAATCCTCCTATAATATAAATATATATAAAGGCGCTGTCCTATAGGGACAGCGCCTTTGCTATATCCAAGTTACAATTATTCTTTTGTACACCTGCACATTAATATCATATGTTAGAAACCACATTTCGAGACAGGTTTTTTAAAGTATGAGTATGGAAACTCTTGAATATTCCCTTTATTACTTATACCATGATTGTATGTTGTATCTGACGCTTCAGTGCGTACTGATAAAACACCGTAAATTGCTGGATAAAAGTTTTGATAAAAATAGGCGCTGTAAATCTCTTTACAGCGCCCTTGCTTGAGGAAATAATAAGTTACCCGCCCGAATTTGTCAAGGCTTTTTCCGAAAAATGAAATCAGGTTTGTTCTATAGACTGAAAAATGATGAGATCAAAAAGAGGAAACTGGCAAAAATCACTGTTTTCCCTCAATAAGAATTACATTTCTGTTGAGATCGATACTCTTAAGTAAACCTTCGATTACGGTCTGCGTGCCCAGAAGTGTCGTGAGTCTGACCGTGTCTCCCTCGACGTTGACATTCGTTATTCTGTCGGCGATGAACTTTTCGCTGCCGCCGCCGACATCATATGCTGTTGAAAGACACATCTTATTTACCTCCTAGGAGCTTTAGTGCCTCGGCAAGCTTTTCGTTGCCGTGGTCATAATAGTGTATCGCTTCTGCGACTAGCTTTGCCTCTCCGGCTTTTCCTGCGCTCTCAAGAGAGTGGTAAAGCTCGTGCAAATCCTCGCCGTGGTGGCGGTTATGCTCGAGCATATAGTTCAAAAGGGCGAGGTTTTCGTCCGACGACTGAGCTTGTTTTTCACCGCAGCTGCAATGGTCGTGTGTATGCTCATGTTCGTGAATGTGAGTGTGGTCGTCATGCATATAAAAATTCCTCCTGAAATTAAAACTTAAAATTATAGTTGTCTAAGGATATTATAAGACTAAATCTCAATATTTTCAACCCTCCCCGGGGGTTAGCAAAAGATTTCCGCCCGCAGAGGAAAAACGGAAATAACCTCTGCGGGCGCATGGGGGAGTTACACACAAATTATCCGCATTCTGAGCAGTCGCCGTCGCACTTGGGTCTGTATTCTTCGGGCATAGTTTCACCGCGCTTTGTGTAATAATCAAGCATCGCGGTTCTTACGCCTTCCTCGGCGAGGACGCTGCAATGCATCTTAACAGGGGGCAGCCCGTCGAGCGCCTCGGCGACAGCTTTGTTCGTGAGCTTGAGAGCCTCGTCTATGGTTTTGCCCTTTATCATCTCGGTTGCCATGGAGCTCGTCGCAATCGCGGCGCCGCAGCCGAAGGTGTTGAACTTCGCATCGGTGATGACGCCGTCGTCAATTTTAAGGTAAATTTTCATAATATCGCCGCACTTTGCGTTTCCGACTTCACCCACGCCGTCTGCGTTTTCAATTTCGCCGACGTTGCGCGGATTGCTAAAGTGGTCCATTACTTTTTCACTGTATAACATGGTTACTTTACCTCCTTCATCTTTTTCCAAACAGGGGACATATTTCTGAGTCTTTCCACAATCGGAGGCAGCTTTTCCAGAATGTAATCGACTTCTTCTTCTGTGGTATATTCGCTGAGGCTTATGCGCAGGGAGCCGTGCGCAACCTCATGGATAAGCCCAATGGCAAGGAGGACATGGCTCGGATCAAGTGAGCCCGAAGTGCACGCTGAGCCTGAAGAGGCGCAAATGCCCTGCATATCGAGCATCATCAGAAGACTTTCGCCCTCGATGCCCTTAACGGAAACATTCACGTTGCCCGGCAGTCTCTTTTCTCTGTCACCGTTGAGAATGACTTCGTCGAGCTTCAGGAGCCCGTCGATGAGCTTGTCTCGAAGTAGCTGAACCTTCGGCATATTTTCAGACATATTATCGCAGGCTTCCTTAAAAGCCGCCGCCATGCCGACGATTGCGGGCATGTTTTCGGTTCCGGCACGCTTGCCACGCTCCTGAGCACCGCCCTCTATGATTGCGGTTATCGGAATTCCTCTCCTTACAAAGAGGACGCCTGCACCCTTGGGGCCGTGGAACTTATGTGCTGAAAGCGAGAGCATATCGATGTTCTGTTCTTTTACGTTTACGGGAAGGTGTCCCGCCGCCTGGACGGCGTCTGTATGGAAGAAGACTCCCTTTTCCTTGCAGAGCGCTCCGATTTCGGCTATCGGCTGGATAGTTCCGATTTCGTTGTTCGCGTACATAATGGTTACAAGCGCCGTATCGGGACGTATTGCCGCGTCAAGGTCCTCGAGCCTTACGATACCATTTTCGTGTACGTCGAGCAAAGTAACCTCATAGCCATCTTTTTCCAGCTTTTTTAGTGTATGGAGGACGGCGTGATGCTCGATTTTGGTTGAGATTATGTGCTTTTTGCCCTTCTTTGCTCCTAATATCGCCGCAGTGACTATCGCCTGATTGTCCGCTTCGCTGCCGCCCGAGGTGAAGATTATCTCGCTCGGCTCCGCGCCGATGAGATCAGCAATTGTCTTTCTTGCGGCGATAAGCAGCTTTGCCGCTTCCTGACCTATGTGGTGAGGACTGGAGGGATTGCCGTAGGCTTCCGTAAAACACGGAAGCATCGCGTCAAGTGCGGTCTGACTCATTTTCGTAGTGGCCGCATTGTCTGCATAAATGATCATTTCGATTCTCCCTTTCAATTTTTTTCTTATCCTAGCTCGATCATACGATCGATGCAATTTTTCGCTTTTAATCTTGTTTCCTCATCGAGCTCAATCACTTCTCCGCCAGTGCCTTTGACGCAATTCAACACATCAGTCAGCGTCGTGACCTTCATGTTGTGACAGACAAGGTCGATTGAGAGAGGATAGAAGTCTTTTTCCGGACATTCGTATTGGAGATGACCGAGTATGGATAGTTCTGTTCCTATAATAAATTCCTTTGCATCGGAATTGATTGCGTAATTCATGATTGCTGTGGTGGAGCCGACAAAGTCGGCGGATTCTGTGACGTCCGAGAGGCATTCGGGGTGGACCAGAAGCAACGCTTCGGGATGGAGGGTTTTTGTTTTTCTTACTTCTCGCATTCCGGCCCGCAGATGCGTCGGACAACCTCCCTGTAAAAGTTTAAAGTTCTTTTCGGGGAGCTGTTTTGCTACCCAAGCGCCGAGCTGTTTGTCGGGAATAAAAAGGATGTTTTTATTCGGGAGCTTGTCGACGATTTTAACTGCCGAGGACGAGGTCACGCAGACATCGCAGACCGTTTTGAGCTCGGTAGAGGTGTTGATATAGCAGACAACTGTATAATCGGGATACTGCTGTTTAACCTGCTCGATGAGCTCCTTGTCCATCTGATCCGCCATAGGGCACCCCGCAAGAGGATTTGCGAGATAAACCATCTTTTCCGGCGAAAGAATTTTCACCGTTTCCGCCATAAAGCGAACGCCGCACATAATGATGGTCTTCTGCGGTGCTTTGGACGCTTCAACGCTGAGTCCGTACGAATCGCCTGTAAAATCGGCTATCTCCGTTATCTCCCTCGCCTGATAGGCATGAGCCAGGATGCAAATATCCTTTTCATTCTTCAGCCTCAATATTTCATCCTGAAGCTCTTTAATACCCATTACGACCACGTCCTTCTCGCCTTTTGCTGAGCTGTTTCGCTGGCTATATCTAATACGTAATAAATCTGTATTTCCTATAGGACTAATAGGATAATAACATTTGTTTATTGTCTTGTCAATACCGATAAACCACTTTTTCCCTTGGTCAGATATATTTTGTCACAAATTATGCGATTCGATGCAGGAGCAGTTTTTCGTAATATTGGTCTGCTTCACGAGATCGGAAATTGTAACGCTCTCGAGATATTCATCAATTCTTCGGTCCAGCTCCGTCCACATCGGAAGAGCCTCACAGTGTCCGGCATTGGGGCATATATTTTCCGGAAGTTCCAGACAGGTGACCGGAGCAAGGCTGCCCTCCGCCGCTTTGAGAACGGAGCCGACAGAGTATTTTTCAGCGGGCTTTGAAAGCTTGTAGCCGCCGCCTTTTCCGCGTGAACTATAGACAATTCCTGCTTTGCTCAAAAGTCCGATTATCATCTCGCCGTATTTTTCGGAAATCTCCTGCCGTTCGGTAATTTCTTTGAGGGGAATGAACGCATCGGTCGTTTGCTGCGCGAGGTCAACCATGATCCGCAGCGCATATCGCCCCTTTGTGGTTATCTTCACTCTAATCGCCTCTTTTCGTTGACCCTATTATACTATAGGATTTATAGGAATTCAAGCATTTCACGTCATTTTATTTGGTATTTGCTAATAAATCATTCGACATAAAAAAACAGGACTTGCATTTTTCGCTGGATATAGGATAATAAAAATCTAAAGCGATTATACTTAAACACAAAAATTTGGAGGAACACGGGATGACGGGTGACTTGAGCAGGGCCGAATTAGTTTTGAGCGGAGAAAAAAGCCTCATCGATTATATCTGCGAAATATCGGCTTTGGATTGCGGAGAGCCGGGGCACCCAAGCGATCTCGGCTATTGGGAGACGGTTCGCGACGCCCACAAAAATGGGAAAAAGCTAATTTTCACAAATGGCCCTGTGCCGCTTGAGATTCTTTATGCGCTCGACTGCATTCCTCTTTGTCTCGACCTTCTGCCATCGTGCATATCGCAGGACGAAGCGCTGACGGCAAAGCTTATAAACGAGGCCGAAACGCACGCGAACAGTTCTCTGTGCTCGCTCCACAAGACAAATACGGGAATCCTGCTTTCGAATAACCTTGGGCTTAAACCAGATGCCTATGTTACCGTTCCGATTGCCTGCGAATCTGCCCGCGCCGCTTGTAACGAAACCGGCAGATATATTGAGGTTAAAAGCTTTCATTTTGATATCTCTCTCCGAAGGGACGAAAAGAGCGTCCGCTATATTGCGATGCAGTTTAACTTGTTCATCAGCTTCATGGAGGAAATATCGGGCAGAAAACTCGATTGGGAGCAAGTCAAATATCGCATGGAGCTATATAATCGCTCGGCGAAGCTACTTTTCGAGTGCACGGAGCTGCGCCGTAGTCGTCCATGCCCCCTGTCCTCGTATACGACGGTCTGGAACGAATTCATGAACGCCTTCGGTTCGACGGAGGACATGATAAAACTTCTTGAAACAGAGGTCGCACTGTGCAAAGAGCGTATCGATTCGGGGAAAAGCCCCTGTCCGAACGGTGAAAAGCACAGGGTGCTGCTGCTCCATAACTTTCTGCGTCAGGGTGACGATATTACAGCAATGCTTGAAAAAGAATTCGGCGCAGTTACAGTTGCGGACGGCTACTGCTTTGCTTCCCGCGAACTTTTTACAGAGCTCGATGACAAGCAAGCCTGCATCAATCTCATGTGCCGCAGGATGCAGTCCGGCTCAATGGCGCACGGCGCTGGCGTTACGGGGGCAGAACTTCTCGCGTCAATAGATGATTTGCTTCGCGATTTTGAGCCGGACGTGTTCATCTTCCTCGGCAATCGGGGCTGCAAGCACATATGGTCGGCCACAAAAATGGTCGCGGATGCGGTGCAGGCGCGATACGGGATTCCAATGCTCATACTCGATGTCGACAATACGGACTTCCGGTACAAGTCCGAAAGGGAAATTAATACCGCAATTTCGGAATACATGGATACAGTGGTTAATAAGAAGTAATAATAAAGCGCATCGGAGAAAACCCGATGCGCTTTCAGAGTGTCAAATAGGTTTGCACCGCAAAAAGCCGGATAAGGTAACGCCTATCCGTGACTGCTTGCGGTGCAAACTTTTTTGGCACTCTAAGCTTTAGATGTCCTGCAATATTCCTATAAGCCTATAATAGAATTTAATGGTGTCGACAAGCTTATCAACCGGAATCCTCTCGTCCTTGCCGTGAATCATCTCGCGCTCCTCGCCGGAAAGATACATTCCTGAAAAGCGGAAAACATTATCACAGATTTTCAAATAATGGCGAGAATCGCTTCCGGCAATCATCAGATAAGGCGAGACGAGAACGTCGGGGAAGCTCTGCTTAATGGCATGCTCCAGAGCGAGATAGCTCAGAGAATCGCTTGGCGAGACCTTCGACGGCTCTGAACCGACCAGAGATATGTATTCGATGGAGTCATTCTTGACGAGCCGTTTTATACGCGCCATCGCGCTCGCCTTAGAATCGCCCTCAAGCAAACGCAGATTCAGAATAAGGCTTGCGGAAGAAGGCAGCACGTTGGCGCCTTGGCTTCCCTCTGCCATCGTAAAGGCTACAGTTGTACGCATCAAGGCATTGAGTTCTCCGCCCTGCTTCTTCGTCATTAGGCTGAGAACAGGCGTGAATAGCCAAAGGTTTGAAAAAATCATTCGGTACAAGAACGTGGAATGTGGTGCAAGATTATTCAGCATCTGCGCTGCGGGCAGAGTAATGCGGAACTTGAACGGATGATCGTGGATTTTACGGCAGGCGAGGGCAAGAATGTCAATCGGAGAATCCGCGGGTGGAGCGGAGGCGTGTCCGCCCTTTGAATTAGCTTTGAGCCTCAGGTTCCAATTACCCTTTTCGGCGATACCGATAAGCGCGCAGCTCTTTTTAACACCGGGGAACACGTTGTCGACAATCGCGCCGCCCTCGTCCAGAACGAAACAGGGCTTTATACCACGTTTTTCGAGCTCATCGACAATTGAGGGAGCGCCGTTACCTGCGACTTCTTCATCTCCGCCGAAGCAGAAATAAAAGTCGCGGTCAGGTACAAAGCCCTCCTTAATGCGTGCCTCAGCAGAGAAAAGGGCACTGAGCAAGGTCGACTTCGTATCGAGAGCGCCGCGGCCCCAGATTTCACCATCTTCGATAATGCCGTCAAACGCCGGTTTTGACCATTCAGCCTCGTTAACGGAAACGACATCAAAATGCGACATAAACACGACGGGGGCTTTGTCGGTTTTGCCCTTCCAGTGGAACATCAGTGCGCGAGGGTTAAGCCGCTCATACCCGCAGGTTTTAAATACATGAGGAAACAACGAGGGCAAAAGCGTTTCGAACTTCAAAAACTCTGATTCGTCATCGAGCGAAGCGTCAGCGTGGGAAACGGTTTTGCAGCGAAGCATTTCTGAAAGCGCCTGCGCCGCCTTTTCGGAGTCAATCTCGACCTCCGTCTGCGGAACTGCAGACTGCGTACGCGGCTTGAATCTGACGGTTCGGATGACCAGAACGGAGATAAGTATAATTAATAAAGCGAGGATTGCATAGCCTATCATTAGAACATCCCTTTCATTTTATTTCAGCCAGCCTATTTTATACATGATGCGGGCGGCAGCTATTGCAATGGCAGCCGCAACAGGAACGAAAACCAGCCCTACGCTGTTGGCAAACGAGGGTGCGCACACAAAAAGAACTATCATTGATACTACGGGAACAATTGCAACCTTTAAGTTTTGCCCGATAAGCGCAACGCCAAGTCCGCCAAATAGAGCGGGTAGTATTTGCTCGAAGGCGGGCTTGAGCGAGGGACTGTTCAGAATCGGCGCAAGCGGTACTATTAACAGGACGCCGACGAATATGATAAGAGTGGTTACTATACTTGAAGTTGCGACAGCAATCGTTCCGACAACCTCACCCTCGGGTGTGCCGGGTTTTGCACCGACTTTGTTCAGCGCGGTAATTGTACAGGGGACTTTCAGGTTTGTAAGGTTTCCTGTTATGAAGCCGAGATAGCTGCCACCCGCGCCTAGCATCGGGACATAGGTCAGAACCTCTATCGTACCAACTGCCCAGAACGTTGGAGCAACAGCGATAAGTCCTTTAAATAATCCGTTTGCCTCCGGCCAGGCATCAAAGTAAAGACAGATGGCGGCAGGGAGCAAAAGAAGCACTACACCCATGCCCCACAACCATATACGCCCCCAGTAATGAGTTCCGTCATCGTAAGTCATATTTTGTGTTTTCATGTTTTCCCTCCTTATCTGACAGCCGAATTTACGGCGTTTGTAATTGGGATTGCAAGAGCCATTGCGCCAATCATGGAAATCGGTAAGGCGTAATCCTCAACCCACTTGATTTTGAGCTTTTTAATAAGTACCACACAGATGAGCATGATTACCATTGACACGAGCATGACAAAAACGGGTATCCAGCCCACGAGTCCGGTGTTGACCTTGCCGAAGACTATGCCGAGGAAGGTGGAAATCATGCCCATGAAAAGAGCGGACATGAGGATTTCGCCCCAGCGCTTATCGCGCTTTTCAAGCGTGTCAACACCGTTCAAGAGCCTGCGGCTAATGATGGGAGTAAGTATGACGCCCGCCATGATACCCAGAGTCATGACCCAGATAATGGTGGAAAACTGGCTTGCCGTTAATAGCGTTGATGTGTCGCCCATACTCGAGCCGACGGCGCTCGCGGCTGCCTCCGCTGCGGTTGTCTCATAGGTAAGCGCGCCGATAACCGACAGGCGAAGCCACGGCAGAGGAATACCCAGCTTTTTCGAAAGGGCAATTACGCCGAGTAGAATTGAAATTGCTGGAACGACGGTGAAAATTGCGCTGGACTTGACGACACTTTTTAGTTTTACGGTATCAATTCCGAGCTTCTTTGCCTGCCGCCATGCGCGGACGAGGAAAAAAACCGCCTGCGCCATGACCAAAAGTAAAATGATACTCACAGCCGCAAACAGGAACGGGCTGTTGACGCTAAATTCGTGATTCAAAGCAGTCACTCCTTACATAATTTTGGAAATACATTATTAGTTATAATATCACATTTGTTCGATTGAAAAAGCGTAATTTCGCCGATGTTCGTAAAAAAGTGAATTTGTATAAAAATTCTCGCTTTATTAGGGTAATGAGGCAATTATCAGCACGTATAAACCAACGAAGTCCGGCGGCAAATTTGTGATTTCGACAAAAGCATTATTATCCGGCATCCCCATAGCTAAAAAGCTGGATTTATCGGCGTAACTACCCTATAATGGTACAATAGCATATAAGTCATTGGTTAAATTTAGAACTCCCCGTTGATAGGAGGCGGCTATGAAAAAAGGAAAGACCCGAATCAGGCTATTAAGCGCTATCCTTATGTTTGCGCTTATTGTAAGCCTTGTACCCTTTACAGCGGCAGAAGCAGCTGCCTCCTTTAGCGATATTTCGGAAACGGACTATTACTACAACGAAGTAACCGAGATGTATTCGCAGGGCGTGATAAACGGTTATGGGGATGGAAGATTCCTTCCTCAAAATTCCGTTAAGAATTGCGAGGCGCTCAAGCTCGTCTGCTCAATGGCGGGTGTGAGATATTCCGGATATTCCGGAAAGACCGACCCCTGGTATTCCGATGTGTGGGCGTGGGCGACTGATAACGGCATTATACCGTCCGGTACCGATCCGAACGCATACGCGACAAGGGAGCAGATCGGTGCCTGTGCCATTGCCGTCTATAAGTTATCGACAGATACGAGCACGGATGCCTTTTCCGATACCGATTCTAAAGTCGCCAATGTGCTTTATGATTATAGCGTTGTTAAGGGAATCCCGAACGCAGACGGCACAGTCTCCTTCGGAGGAGAGCAAAACGTCAAGCGCGGTGATACCTGCATCATGCTATCCCGCCTCAGCGCAAAGGTTACAAAGCCCAGCTGGATAGTTCTAAACAGGAGTCACTATAGCGTTTCAAGACCGACGTCCTTCAAAACATATGACGATTATGTGCAGGCGTGGGACTATATGCTGGTTAACGTAATTTTTAAAGACTCTTTCCAGCTGAAAGGCTCATTTACAAGGGCGCAGATTGATGAATACCTCAACGATATACTCGATGCTTATTATTTTGCTATATTCGACTACATGGAGTATGCTTCCTTCCTTAATCGATGGGAAGTCGGAATCAGCTACATGGTTATAAACGGAAGCTATACGAATCCTACGTTCACGCTTTCACTTTCAAGCAGTGAAATTTCGACAGACGCTGAAATCACAAGTAAAATTAAGACTTTTGAAAGCACCTGCGCCCAGATAGTGACGACGCTTTATAGTGAAGGTTCTTTGAACAACAGCATGACAGACAAGGAAAAAGCGCATGTCCTATATGTCTATACGGCTTACCATACGAAGTACGACACGAGCTCTTCTCTATATTCGGGCTATGATGCCGCCGTGAAGGGAACCGCCGTCTGTCAGGGCTATGCCGCAATGTATGCCTATCTCTGCAACCTTGCCGGAGTCAGAATGGAGAGCATGACCGGGGATGCAGATGGCGTTGGGCACGCTTGGAACAGGATATACTCGGACGGGGCTTACTATAACATAGACACGACATGGGCCGACCCCATTCCCGACAGAGCCAACTATTGTGATGAGGACTGGTTCTGGCTTGCCGACAGCTATCTCAAGACCTGCAGCGATCCCCGAACCTTTGATAGCGACACACTTGTTTACGGATAAATGATACAAACATACTCGACGCCGGACCTAAGGTCCGGCGTCGAGTATGTTTGTATCAGGCGAATTTCCTATTCTCTGCTTTTTAAGATGCTTCTAGATAGAATTGTCTGCACGCAGTTTTCGCAGACATCTTCTGAGGGAGACATCACATAGAAAAATACTGCGGTACCCCATTCGGGAAAATACTTTGCATAGACGATGCTTTTCATTTTCACGGGCGCGAAGTCCGAGGAAACGGGAAAACTCGGCGAACCGTACTGGAGGTAGGATGAGGTGAAACCCCTCTTTTCGTGGTTTGCTCCATTGACGTTCAAGTCCGATGAAATTTGCGTCCAGCCGTCATATCCTAGAAAGGACACGTCCGTCTGCTCACAGGCAAGTGAGTATTCAAAAACCTGCTCATTCGGGGTTAAACCAAAATCATTAAGTACGAGTGTGAAAAAATCAAACTTCGCGATTTCTGAAACAGCCTTTTCGTCCGGGTTACGCATATCTAACGAAAAGCCAAAGGGTTCGCCGTCTGCGCAGCGCACAAGATACGCTCCGTAAAAGCTGTTGTAATAGGCCGAGGATTCGTCGAAAAACCTGCTGCAACCATTTTTCAATGAAAAAGCAGGGAAATTATAAAGAATCGTGAGCTTTGTGTCCGGACGCCCGATGTAAGAAGAAAAATCTTCATCTGCCTCATAGGTCATAACGAAGGGGTACCAGCCGTCACCGGACGGTATCTCAAGCTCGATGTTCTGCTCCGCCATAATGCTGCTTTTCGCGCAGTAGGGGCTGTAAACTTTCATTACCGCAAGACTGCGGACATAGGGAAAAACGGGGCTCAATGCGAAAGCCGCAAGTAGCAAAAGAACACAAGCGAGAATAATTAGCCGGCGATTTTTCTTTTTCTCCATGGACATCCCCTTCACATGGCATTTACAAATCGATGAAAGTTGGCTCGTGCCCCATCGCTGGGAGAAGCTTCTCAAAAAGCTCCGACGTTCGGAATTTCAGGCTGCTGGTATTTATGCACGGATGGCAGGCGAAATATTCCTGCTTTACAATATCTCTGTCAATCAGAAGCCGAACATTGTTTTTCTTATCGTTCATAAGCCCCATGACGCTGACGCTTCCGGGACGTATATCCAAAAACTGCTCCATATGCTTTTCATCGGCAAAATGCAGACGGGCAACGCCCAACTGGGCCGAAACGACTGAGGTACGGAACTGCTTGTCCGCAGGCATCGCCAAAAGATAGAAAACGGTTTCCTGCCTGTTGCACAAAAACAGATTCTTACATATACGAGTACCCAGAACCGATGCCCGCTCTAGGCAAACTTCCATTGTCTCGGCTTTTTCGTGGTCAACGCGTGTATATTCGATTTGCAGACGCTCCAGAAGGTCGTAACTGCGTATCTCAGGAGCGATACGTCCCTCCATGTCACGGGGTCTGCCTATTTCAACGTCCATTATTTCTGTTTTTCCTCCGCTAATTGGTTTTTAACAAGGATAGCACAACAAAAGCGTCGATGCAAGGAGTCGATTCGGTTGAATATTGCATTTAATGAAGGTATAATAACCTCAATAAGCCAGTAGACTCAGCGGAGGGTCATATAAATGAATCCTTTTCCCTATTCCAGCGATAACAAGCGTTACAGAAGCCTTGCCTACGAGAATAGTCGGCAGGGCTTAAAGGTTTATAAAGCAGTTGTCGACGCGGGACTGAGTTGCCCAAACATTGACGGGACTCGCGGCACTGGAGGCTGCATATTCTGCGACGGCGGCAGCGGATATTTTACGGCATCACCTAAAGTACCGATAGATAAGCAGCTAACTGACGAGCTTGAGAGAATAAGCGAAAAAGTACCCGACGCCGTGGCTGTCGCCTATTTTCAGGCTCATTCAAACACTTACGCCCCGCTTCCGAAGCTGCGCGAAATGTTTGAAACCGCACTGTCTCACGAAGGCATCTGCGGGCTCGCCATTGCGACGCGCGCGGACTGCCTGTCGCCTGAAACGCTGGATTATCTTGCCGAGCTTAATGCGAAAACACAGTTAACAGTGGAGCTGGGGCTCCAGACGGTGTTCGACGAAACAGCTGAGAGAATCAACCGATGCCACAGCTTTGCGGACTTCTGTACGGGCTATCACGCCCTTAAAAGCCGTGGTATCAGGGTCACAGTCCATATCATCAACGGACTGCCCAAAGAAACCGAGGACATGATGGTCGAAACAGCGCGAGTTTTGGGGAAAATGAGACCCGACGGCGTGAAAATCCATCTCCTACACGTTATAGGTGGCACTCGCCTTTTTGAAATGTTTGAGCGGGACGAATACGTTTCGATGAGCCTTACGGACTATACCGACACGGTTGTGCGCCAGTTGGAAGTTCTGCCGCCGGAAACAACTATTGAACGCCTGACAGGTGACGGCGATCGGAGAACGCTCGTCGCCCCACTCTGGAGCCGTGACAAGATACGCGTTCTGGGTACTATCGACCGACTTATGGCGGAAAGAAACACCTGGCAGGGCAGACTTTTCCGAAGTACGGACGAAATTGAGGTAGCGAAATGAGCCTTTTCTTATGCCCGATTTGCGGCGGAAAACTTGAAAAAGGTGAAAAAGGCTACGTCTGCTCAGCAGGACACGGCTTCGACCTTGCCTCTGAGGGCTATGTCCACCTGCTTCCGGCGAACCGAAAGCACTCGAAGCTCCCGGGCGACGACAAAAACATGGTGCGTGCGAGAAACCGCTTTCTTTCCGGCGGGTATTATGAGCCGCTCCGCGATATGCTTAGTGCGCTCGTGCTCGAACTGGCACCCGAGGAACCCGCAATTCTTGACTCCGGCTGCGGTGAAGGCTGGTACACCGAGGGCATATATAACGCCCTTAAAAACGCAGGGAAAACCCCGTGCATCGCGGGCATCGATATTTCGAAGGAAGCTGTTCGCCTTGCCGCAAAACGTCTTAATAATGCCGAATTTGCAGTCGCTTCTGCCTATCACCTGCCGCTTGCTGACGAGTGTGCAGACTTTATACTCAACTGCTTTTCTCCACTTTGCGTTTCCGAATTTCTGCGCTTACTGAAAACGGACGGGTGCTTCATCTATGTTGTTCCGGCTCCTCGGCACCTTTGGGAACTTAAATGCGCAGTTTACAACAGTCCCTATGAAAACGAGAGAGTACGTGCGGAATACGAGGGCTTTGAGCTAATAAAAACGGTCACGGTAGATGGAAATATAGCTCTACAGGATAGGCAGACAATTAGCGACCTTTTCACCATGACGCCTTATTTCTGGAAGACCCCGAAGGAGGGCACCGCTCGGCTAGAAAAGTTGGAACGGCTCGAGACGGAGATTTCCTTCGATATATATATCTATCGGAAGATAGCAGAAGGGGCATAAAGTTATCAGAGTCTGGGCAATATTTTTTCGATACCAATAATCAAAAAAGTATTGCATTTCTAAAAATGAGTGCTATACTATAATTAGTAATGATTACTGTTACTGATTGTGGAGGCTATAATGGCAATCAAGCGATTTTCAAAACAGCGGGAGCTTATATATGAGGCTGTACGCAACACAACCGAGCATCCCACTGCCGAAACGGTATATAGCTGGCTTAAGCCGGAGAATCCAGCGCTTTCGCTGGGCACTGTTTACCGCAATTTAAATCAGCTTGTGGCGGAGGGAAGCGTTCAACGCCTGCCCTTTCCGATAGAGCGCTATGACGCGAACACGACGCCACACGCACATTTTCTCTGTCGTGCCTGTGGAAATGTCTATGATCTCGTTGGAATGTGCTATGACTCCGCGCTTGACAGACAGGCCGAGCGAGCATCCGGGCACTTCGTCGAACAGCACGAATTGTTTTTCGGCGGGATCTGCGCCCACTGTTCAGTAAAAAAATAATTTCTATAAAATTTAAGGAGGCTATACAATGGAACTCAAAGGCAGCAAAACAGAGGCAAATCTTTGGAAAGCGTTCGCAGGCGAAAGTCAGGCCCGCAACAAGTATACTTATTTTGCAGGACAGGCACGCAAAGACGGTTATGAGCAGATAGCGGAGATTTTTGAAGAAACCGCGGGCAACGAAAAGGAACACGCAAAGCTCTGGTTCAAGGCTCTGGGTGAGCTCGGAAAAACACCCGAAAACCTTATCGCCGCGGCCGAGGGCGAGCATTACGAGTGGACAGATATGTACAAGGAAATGGCTGAGACCGCAAGAGAAGAGGGCTTTATTGCACTGGCGGATCAGTTTGACGCCGTTGCGAAGATTGAAAAGTCCCACGAAGACCGCTATGTCAAGCTTGCCGAGAACATTCAGAGCGGCGAAGTTTTCAAACGCTCCAACATCAAGGTTTGGTATTGCCGCAACTGCGGCCATCTCGAATATGGCACTGACGCTCCTGAGGTCTGCCCCGTATGCTCTCATCCCCGCTCATACTTTGAAATCAAGGCAGAGAATTATTAAAATCTGAATTTTGCTGAAGGACCGGCGGATTTTCCGCCGGTCCTTTTTTTGTTTTAGTCAGAAAGTCGCAGTTAGGACAGGAAGGTTGTTGATTCGTGACGGTTATGGTATACTAACTACAATAGTAATACTGTACGAAAGGGGAAATAATGGATAAAAATGTGTTAAGAGTAGGTATAGGGTTCGCAACAGGAAGAAAACACTTTCAAAAGGTGTTAAGAAGCTATATCGGAAACTGGAAAGAATCTGGGCTGGTCGACAATATAAATGTGAGCCTAAATCTGTTTGTAGCTTATGATTTGAACTATATGGGGACAAAGCGGACAGATTATACAGCTATACCCTCCGATATCAATGAGTTTATCGACAGCAGGCATTTTATCGGGCTGGGGGAAGTGGAAGAAGCAAAGAGCTTTCTTATCGAAAACGGCATTGTCGGGGCGCGTGAAGCCTCACTTGTGTTTCAAAAGGGGTACGCGTCTTCCAGAAACATCATACTTTATGAGGCAATCAAAAATAATATGGACTGTGTACTATTTCTTGATGACGATGAATACCCAATGGCCGTCACAAGGAATCCTGAGACGGCGCTTTGGAGTGGACAACACATTCTGAAAACGCATCTGACCAATATTGAGAATGCGGATATCACATACGGATATCACTGCGGGTATATCTCTCCAATTCCCAGCCTAGAGTATTCGGAAAATTTAAAAGAAGAGGATTTCCGTAGATATATTAAGGCGATAAGCAACGATATCGTTAACTGGGATACTATTCAGAAAGTAATTGCTAACGGGGGCGTCACATATGCTGATTCTTCAGTTCTTGCATCCGGCAAGGTCATTGAAGTGCCTGAAGTAAACCATGCCAAGTTCATTTCCGGTTCGAATCTCTGCATTAATCTCTCAAAACCAGAAAGAGTATTTCCTTTTTATAACCCGCCGGGTGCGCGCGGAGAGGATACGTTTCTCAGCACTTGCCTGAGCGAAAGAAAGGTCCTTCGAATCCCCTGCTATGCGTTTCACGATGGCTTTGGGTCATACAACCATCTTCTGTCCGGAGTGCTTCCGACAAGGCTGAAGCCGATAAAAGCAGATTCCGAGCATATTGTGAAAAGGTTTTATAATGCCTGCATAGGATGGACACGATATAAGCCGCTTTTAATGTATATAACAGATCGGGACGGGTATGAAAGTAAAATATTGGAAATGGAACGCAATCTGGATAATACGCTGCCGCTTATATGTGACTACTTCGACACCTCAATTTTTAATAATGTCAAGAAAGAGCTTCACAAATACGAAAAGAACGTAAAAGTGCATTACTCCGAATTTACGGAAATAAAAGATATCTGGTCGGAAATTACGAGCAGCCTGCTTTGAAAATCTAAACGAAGCCGCCACTTTTTTAAGTGGCGGCTTTAGGCAACCGATAAAAAGACATAATCTGACTGGGAAGTCTTTAAAACTGTTGAGTTTTACCTATTTTTATTATATTATTATTATATCAGAAATGACTGGGAGCAACTCAATGGAAACAAGACCGCGGCAAAAATACATAGCTCCATTCCTTGTCGTAATAGCCGGAGCGTGCTGGGGCTTCATCGGATTTTTTACAAAGAACCTGACCGCTATCGGTTTTTCTGCGATACAAATCGGTTTTCTTCGTGTGGTATCTGCGGCGGTGCTCATCTGGTTGTATATCCTGATATTCGAACGTGAGAAGGCAAAAATATCCTTGAAGGATATCTGGCTGTTCTTCGGCACCGGAATTCTGAGCATCACACTTTTTTCTGTCCTCTATTTTATGACTATACAGATAACGGCGATTTCATTCGCGGCGGTGCTTCTTTATACGGCTCCGTGCTTTGTGATGATCCTATCGGCGATTCTTTTCCATGAAAAGATTGGGGCTGTAAAAATAACGGCGCTGGTTCTTGCATTTATTGGCTGCCTTTGTACGACAGGGCTTCTTGAGTCCCTTATAGGCGGCTCCGGTCTCGGCAGATTTTCGAAGCTTGGCATACTTACCGGTATAGGGTCAGGTCTAGGCTACGCGCTCTATTCGATTTTTGGGACCGCAGCGCTGAAAAAATACGACACCGTTACCGTTACAGCTTACACATTTCTCATGGCTTCCGCAGCTCTGCTGCCGTTCTGTGCGCACAAAGAATTCTTTGATTTGTTTAAACGCGCCGGTGCTCTCACCAATATTGCCGGAATCACGCTGCTCTCAACACTTTTGCCCTATCTTCTCTATACGCAGGGACTTAAATACACAAAGCCCGGCAGAGCTTCGATTCTCGCCTTTTCCGAGCCGCTGGTCGCAACCCTAACTGGACTTATCATTTTTCGCGAAAAGCTTACGGCAGGCGGAATAGCGGGTATGCTCCTGATTTTTGCGTCCATTGTGATACTCAATTCTAAAAGGATGAACAGAAAAGAAAAACCTGCGCGCAGAAACAAACATAAGCCGAAAGGGAATAACCGTGGATACTGATTATAAATCGCGATTCAATATGGCAAAGCCCGCGCAGAGGCAGCAAAACTATCTTCGTCCCCTCACCTGGGCAATCAGCTTTCCAGAGGTCTGGAGCCATAAAACAAAGATAAGCAGAGTCAATATGGAGGGCCTGAAGCCGCCATATATCCTGTTGTGCAATCATAATGCGTTCTATGATTTCAAGGTCGCAACTGCCGCGATCTTCCCCGCGCGCGCAAATTACGTCGTCGCAATTGACGGCTTTATCGGGCGCGAGTGGCTGATGCGAAAGGTTGGCTGCATCTGTAAGCGTAAATTTACGAATGACCTCACGCTTATTCGTCAGCTAAAGAGAGTGGCTGATAACGGCGACGTTGCCGTTATTTACCCAGAGGCGCGGTATTCTCTCTGCGGTACAAACGCGGTTCTGCCCGAATCTCTCGGAAAGCTCGCGAAGCTCCTGAAAGTTCCGGTCGTTACCCTCATCTGCCACGGAAACCATATTAATTCGCCGTTCTGGAACACAGTCAACCGCGGAGTCAAAGGGACTCAGGCGGAACTTACACAAATTATTACGGCGGAAGAGCTGAAAGATATCTCCTTAGGAGAAATAAATCGGAGAATTAGCGAAAAATTCGTCTATGACGATTTCGCATGGCAAAAGGAAAAAGGAATCAGAGTCAAATATCCTTTCAGAGCGGTCGGGCTGCACAGAGTACTTTACCAGTGCCCGAATTGCGGGAAGGAATATCAAATGGATTCGTCCGGCAAGAAGCTGAAATGCAAAAGCTGTGGCAAGGAATGGGAGATGACGGAGTTGGGCGAGCTCCGAGCCCTTAGCGGGAAAACAGAATTCTCGCACATTCCGGATTGGTACGAATGGGAGCGCGCGAACGTTCGCCGTGAGGTCGAGAGCGGCAGCTATTCGTTAAAGGCTCCGGTCAGAGTCTGCTCACTACCAAACTCAAAGGGCTATATAAAGCTCGGGAAGGGCACGCTCACACACAACATGGATGGCTTTGTTCTGGAGGGGAAATACGGAGGACATCCGTACCGCGTCGAGAAATCCGTACCCTCGCTCTATTCATGTCATATAGAATATAATTATCTCAACAAGCACGGCGACTGTATTGACCTCAACACATTGGACGACACCTACTACATTTACCCCTATGACTGCGAATTTTCCGTGACAAAGATCTCTCTTGCGACAGAAGAGCTTTTCTTTGCGGACAAACGGAAGAAAGATGAGGCCAAAACAGCTTTAGGTTTGTAAAATAATAAACGAGCCTGCTCTGAAGTGCACCCCAAATGTTAGACGGTATGATATGCACTGAACCAAGAAAAACGGACATTGTAAGATAGCCCCCAATTGTAGGATAATAACTACGATT
>PGZZ01000014.1 GCA_002841545.1 Firmicutes bacterium HGW-Firmicutes-16 | reverse complement strand
CAGCACAGTTTGCGAGGACGACACGGCCCGTTGGTCAAGTGGTCAAGACGGGGGCCTCTCACGCCCCAATCGGGAGTTCGACTCTCCCACGGGTCACCACATTTTGTAGTAAGCATTTACTGACTATATGCACCATTAGCTCAGTTGGTAGAGCACCTGACTCTTAATCAGGGTGTCCACGGTTCGAGCCCGTGATGGTGTACCATCCTATTGGGGTGTGCACAACACCCCAATGGAAACCTAGAATATAGTACTTGACATGTTAATAATTTTATTGTAGTATTTGGCTACGGCCATTTACATAGTTGGTGTTTTTATCGGTGAGGGTCCACCCGTTCCCATTCCGAACACGGAAGTTAAGCTCACCTGTGCCGACAATACTTGACTGGAGACGGTCCGGGAAGATAGGTCAATGCCAACATTAAATGAGCCTAATATACTAGTATATTAGGCTCTAATATTCCTCCTTAGCTCAGTCGGTAGAGCATGCGGCTGTTAACCGCAGGGTCGTCTGTTCGAGTCAGACAGGGGGAGCCACTCAAACGGTATTGCCGTCACGAATATCGTGACGGCAATACTTACAGTAATAGGCAGCCAAGCATTATTCCTGATGTCGCCATCACCTCCCGCCTTTCGCGGAATGAGTGAGGCACGACACGGGCCTTTAGCTCAGTTGGTTAGAGCAACCGGCTCATAACCGGTCGGTCCGGGGTTCGAGTCCCTGAAGGCCCACCAATAGTATATTAAGATGCTTGAAAGAAAGCGTCTCCACCCAAACAGTCGGGTAACCGACAGCCAATCAAGCGTCGCCTTTCGGCTCGCGTTCTTGGTCAGGGACTCGGAGCGAGCCGATGTGCCAGTGGCACATCGGCAGCGCGCTTCGACTGAAGGCCCACCAATTTAATATAGGGGTATAGCTCAGCTGGTAGAGCGGCGGTCTCCAAAACCGTAGGCCGAGGGTTCGATCCCTTCTGCCCCTGCCACAAAAAGCCCGCAAATCCTTAGGAATTCCAAGGGATTGCGGGCTTGTGCTATTTGTAGGCAATTTGTAAGGAGTGTTACAGTTTCCGGATTAGTACGGCTATTTACCCACTTTTACCTACTTTTCCGCCGAGTGAAACATCTGATTGCATCTTAAGAAGGACGAAATTGAATATGTTTTAGTCGATAGAATTAGTTCTATTGGACTATTAACGGTAACCTAAGAGATCAAAAACTGCAGCTATTAAAAATGCAAAGATACCTACTGAGCAACTCTAAGTGAGGAATATCACTGTCGAAAGTCGCTTTTTCTTGTCATTCTAGCATAGCGATGGTATAATTAGGAAAGTCAATTTTATAGCCATAGCAATCGCGCAAATTAGCCTCATAGTTATAATGGGCAGTGCGTAGCTTTTAACCGCTCTGCCTAAAGGCTGAGCGGTTTTCGTTATGGAGATATGAATATTATAAAAATATCAATTTGACGTAGTTAAATCTATTAATAGTTTTATTCAACTATATATGATCTTTTCTATAAGAGCGAAAAGTGCTTAATTTCGCCAAAAAATACATTGGAAATTTCGCCGCATTAAAAGGAACTTCTTGATGAACGTTTATCTTGAAATGATCATAGGCGATAAAATTTGACAATTGAGGTGCCTTATGTGCATTATATCTCAAGAACAATTTATCAGAAACTTTAAAATCATGAATAATGGTGAGATAGACTTTTTTCTTGGCGCAGGGGCATCTATTCAATCAGGTATTCCCACTGGAGGAAATCTTGTATGGTACTTTAAGCGGGAGATATATTGTTTAGAAAACAATATATCAACAGAGTTATATAAAGACTTAAAACTGCCTTCTACACAGAGGCTGTTGCAGGACTACTTTGATAACCAAGAGGGTCATCCGCGCCAATACGACCCCGAAGAATATTCTCATTATTTTGAGCGGTGCTATAACACAGTACTTTCGAGAAAACGCTTTATTGAAAATTTGGTAGCAGATAAAAAACCCTCTTTGGGATATTTATGTTTGGCCAATTATATTACCAGTTCCAAAGTAAAAAATGTTTGGACAACTAATTTCGATTCACTGGTTGAAACAGCACTTAACACTCTTTCTCCCACCTTCACTTATGCAGTTTGCAGCTCGGCCAATCAAAGCAGTTTACCCATGTTAAATCCTGCCTACCCATCGGTATGTAAATTGCACGGCGATTATAGATACGACAGGCTCCAAAACACCACATCGGAATTGCAGGGACTTGAAACTAAAATTCATTCATTCACATATTCGCAGCTTGCAGGAAAAGGCTTAGTGGTTATAGGATATTCCGGAAACGATGAGTCAACAATGTCTTTTTTTGAAAGTCACATTGCAGAGCCGGACTTTTTATCAAAAGGTTTGTTTTGGGCAGTCCAAAAAGGGTGCACCGTATCTAAACGAGTAAAAGCCCTTATAGAGAACGCGGTTGTAGCAGGAAAGGACGCGGCAATCGTTGAAATTTCCGGTTTCGATGATCTCCTATATGCGTCCTACAAAAGCATTAACATTCCAAATCTGATTATTGATAATAAGTGGAGAGAATATCCTTCCACTAAAAAGGACTTGGTGTTTAGCGGCTCTCCAATAGACTCTTTTATCAAATTAAATGCATATGTAGCAGATAACTATCCCCCCTGTCATGTGTTTGAAACGGATATCCAGAGTTGGGAAGAGCTCCGAAAATGTATAGATGGTCACAATATTATTGCTGCGTTATATAGCCAACATGTATATTGCTTCGCTAATACTGACCATATCAATACTGTTTTTTGCGACCACATCAAGTCTGCTATTAGTCTGGAACCTGTGGAAGAAAAAATTTTGTATAATAGTGACTCGATTTATACAGGAATGCTGTACCAATTGCTGAATCAATATATGATTTTTAAGGGAATGATTGAATATCGAAAAAACACATATTATGATCCGAACTTAAAAAGTGATAAATCTGGCTATGTCTTTTACGAAGCTGTCGAGGTAGCTCTTTCATATATAAATAAGAAATATTACTTAAATCTGCTTCCAACAGTTCATGTTATGAGCAATAGCGGAAAGAACTTAGATAAAGTGACTTATCAGGATCAAATAAATAAAGCCGTTTCGAGTATTTACAATAAACAATATAACGATAATTTGAAACAGTGGGAGAAACTACTTCGAACATCAGGAAAAATGCTTTTGGAATGTGAAGGTTTCCAAATAGAGTTTCTAACCCCGGCCATAAGCTGTGGTGGTACTAATCGTGATGCTGAATGGCCTAGTTTACCAGCTTGGGTTTATCCTGAGCCATTAATGTGTTTTTCTGAAAATGATCCTAATAAATCAATTGTCAACCAGCTAAAGGGGCTTGTCAGTTATGGCCCCATAGACTGCTCATATGCTCTGACAGGCACAATTAGAAATCCTGTCAAGCTTGCAATATTTGCCCCCAATGAGAGGATGTCTACTATACTTAGTCACTTAAACAGCTTAAACGGTCGCCAAGCGTCGACAGGTAAAGATCAGTTCTTATTGAATTACGAAGGCTTTGATTCGGTTTTTAGGCGAGTACTAAAAATCCCAGCAGTAGGCGATTGTGATATCTGTGTTGGATATAGCGAAAAATCAGTCTTATCAATGAATGCCCAAGAATTTCTTGCCTTTCTAAAGCGAGGCGTGGACCATTTTGCGACAAAAGCAGTAGATTTCAATGTGCTGGTTATCTATATTCCTCACAGCTTTGCTCCTTTTCGTGAGGCTAAAGAGATTTCGGCAGATTTTAATCTTCATGACGCTATTAAATTGCATGCCACTGATCGAGGCATCAAAATCCAATTTATCGAAGAACGCTCCATAAATACATACGATCCGTGTAAAGTACTCTGGGGTCTATCTACAAGCATCTATGCCAAATCATCGGGTGTACTTTGGCATCCACAAGCAATTAACGACGGAACAGCGTATGTGGGAATTAGTTATGCCCAATCAGAGGAAAAAGGTATCTGTATTGGGTGTAGCCAACTATTTGATTCGACCGGAACCGGAATTAGAATGATACTTCGTAAAATTGATAATCCACGCTTTTGGGGCAAGAAAAACCCATATATGGGGCGTGATGAAGCACGAAGCATGATGAGTGAGTTGCGTGAGCAATATTACCATAGCGATCCGATTGCTAAGCTAAATCGCATAGTCATCCATAAAACAACTCCTTTTATGAGGGAAGAAATCATAGGCATCACGCAAGCATTTGAGGGAGTTAACAATATTGAACTAGTACAAATTCAGTCATATTGTCCTTGGCGAGCAATTAAATTTGGGCAACAGGCATCAAAGGTAGCAGAGTCCTTTGCAGTAAAACGAGGAACGACTATACAGTTAAGCTCAGATAGTTTTTTACTATGGACTCATGGCTGCATTATTCATCCAGACCTTGCAGGAAGATTAAACTACTACAAAGGCGGTCGCGGTATTCCTACACCACTTCTTATAAAAAGACACTACGGACAAGCCTCTGGTGATACCTTGGCACAGGAAATATTGATGCTCACCAAGATGAATTGGAATAGTGGAGATAGTTTATATAAGATTTTACCTGTAACTTTGGACTTTGCAAAGGTTCTGGCTCGCATGTCTAAGCAAAATGAGGCGATTTATAATAAAGCATATGATTTCAGATACTTTATGTAAAGGGAAGGATTATTAAATTTTAGATTGCCATATCAACAGGAGGTATCTGTTCATGATGTTTATTAAAAGGATAAGCAAGTAATAGTTAAATTCCACTGCTTTAGGTAATCGGTTATTATGGAGATGTTAAATATGAACCCCCCTAAATACATCAATTGGTTTGTCAAGGAAAGTACAGTAACTTTAGAAGATGGTGTTCCCATCTCATGTTACCGCTTGGATTATAAAGTAGAAGATGATGTTTATTGCGAATGGGCGCTGCATGTTCGTCAACACTACGAATCTGACGCTGAGCTAGAAGAGTCCCTTGCGGTAACGGGTATGACTGTGGAGGAATATTTACGAACCCATGTCATCCCACAGAAGCATGAACCTTTCGGGCCAACAGCCCGTTCCAATGATTTTACTGAAATTATGGTTTCCGACCTACTGGAGTTCGTAGAGGGTTATACAGTCCCTCGTTGCAAACAGCGCAACCGGTCAGGTAAAAACCAAAGTGAGCACGGTACAGACATTCTTGCATATAAGTATGCAAAATCCCCCAAGACACCCGATGTAAAAGATGAATTGTTGGCGGTTGAGGTAAAAGCAGGTTTATCATCCGATAAGTACGAACCAATAAGTGATGCTGTTGCTGATTCTCATACTTATGATGAAGTTAGGCATGCACTTACATTGAATTACTATCGCAAAAAGTTGCGCAACATAAATAATAAACAAGCAAATGAAATCGCTCGTTTCCAACAAAAGTCTGAGCATGATTACATTATCTCTTATATAGGTGCAGCAATTATTGCCCGTGATCAAATATCCAATAATATTGTGATGGGTATTACGGGTGACGATCTGGAATTGCGTCAAGATAATAAAGTTTTTCTAATACACGGGAAAAAGCTAATGACTTTGGCAAATGACATATTTGAGAGGTGTGTAAAATGATTTTTAGTAAACGATCAAATTACATGCTCAAATACGAGAAATCAAAGTCAAAGCTTTTGGAATTTGATGTTGCGGTGGAAAACTACCCAAAATATCCGCTAAATCCTAATGATCTAACTTACTCTACCATCTTTGCCCTATCGCGCTTTTGCGAAGAAAATATAGAGAATCCATCCTCATCACAGTTACCGGAACTAAAATCGGAATTAGCTGTTATCTCGCAGTATTATGATTCAACAGTAAAAACCCAACTTCGTCAAAATCATAACAAACTGTTTTTGCTGTTGGGTTCAACCGCATATTTTTTATCAGAAAATTTTGGAAGCGCCAAAGTCCTCATTGAGCAAATTGATATGCGGGAACCCAAAGATAATGTAATGACACTTCTATATACCACACTTATATATTTGCTCACAGGCAAATGGATTGAGGTTCCCACAAAAAGAAAATATCACCTTCAATATCTTCATGGCTTAAACAGTCATTTTAAAGAAGGTGCTTCTCCAGAGATTCTCTTTGATGCTTTACGCAAAATGCGTGATCAAATACAACAGTCCACGGATGCATTTGCCGTTAGCTACATAGATTTTCTTTTTTCCGTGATAATCTGCGCAATAGATCATTCTGCGTGGATTCTTTTGCCAAAGTACTCAAATGTAGGTTTTGAACAATGGAAGGATTATTTGTCCAAGCCGACCAGCATAAGACTACTATGGCCTGCTCAAAAAGTTATTCTACAAGCTGGCGCTCTCAACGGAAATGATCTAGTTGTTCCCCTTCCTACCGGAGTAGGTAAAACGAAGAGTATTGAGATTCTCTTGCGCGCTAAATTTATGGAGCAAGGAACTTGCATAGCCATTATTATTGCCCCCTTACGGGCATTGTGTAATGAAATCACATCAGATTTAATATTTGCTTTGTCAGATGAAGCGATTATTAATCAATTCACCGATACTACGCAAGAAGATTTTGATATTGAACTGCTTTTGAATACAAAATATGTCTTTATTTGTACCCCGGAGAAGTTCTCGTATATTCTTCGGCATGAGCCTGACTTTCTTGCGGCTATTCAGCTTTTTATATTTGATGAGGCCCATTTATTTGATGATGCGTCAAGAGGAGCACAATATGAACTGCTGGTATCTGAAATAGCCAGAAGCCGGAATGAGTCCGCACAAATGGTGTTGTTTTCAGCTGTTCTTGCTAATGCCAGCCAAATAAGCGAATGGCTATTTAATAATGAAGAAGCAGCGATTGACTATTCATTAGTAAAATCAACCGAAAAGTCAATAGGTTTTCTTTCTTCTGATCAAACCATACATTATTATGAAAAAGATGATATGGCAGAGGAAAGCTTTTATGTGCCTAAAAGCATAGCTTTTACTCAGCTTCAACTCCGCGGCAAAGAAACGAAGCCTCGGATATTTCCAGAAATGAATTCACAAGATATCGCTATTTATTATGCTAATAAACTATGCAACCTAGGAGGCACAGCAATTTACGCTGGTCAAGTACGCAGCGTTCCTCCAATCATGCGACGCATTGTTGAAATTAATGAGCGCGGTTATGATCTGTCTAACCTACTTGTAAAGGGTAACTCAAATGAAGCTATTAAGTTATCTGGTCTATTTGCTCTTCACTATGGAGAAAACTATGAACTAACACAGGCCGCCAAATTAGGCGCATTTCCGCACTATGCGGATTTGCCAAACGGGATGAAAATGGCGATTGAACATGCTTTGCGTAAAAGACATATTTCTTTTGTCGTTTGTACAACAACCCTTGCAGAGGGTGTAAATATACCAATAAAATATCTGTTCCTTACCACGTTCAGCCTTGGCACAACCAGTGTTCAAATAAGAAAAATGCAAAACATGGTGGGAAGAACGGCAAGGTCGGGTATACATACAGAAGGTAGCGCCATAATCACTGATTTCAAATTTTTCGATAAGCGTTTAGAACAGCGCAGCGGCGGAACATATAAGTGGGCCGATTGCAAAAAAATGTTTGATTATGGGAATACAGAAGCATGTACAAGTGCGATTTTGTCATTAACAAGTGATTTATATATAGATTATAAGACTTATTATAAAGCTAGCGCGCTGGCTTCATACCTCATTGATAACTACGACAATCCTTTATGTTTCACGAACTTAATAAACGTTTTAAAAGAGGGATATAGAGAACATGTGGCAAATGATGGCACAAGGTATGACCGTTACAGCACGGAAATTGAAGCAAAAGTCATGCATTTAAAGAATCTAATTGAGAATATTGAAAACTATTTATGTTACATATATAGCTCACAAAAAAACGTCGAACAATTTAAAAGCATGGCGAATACACTCGCTACTCAAACATTTGCATGTTTTTTAGGGGATGATGATCAAAAAAAGGCATTGAGCACGATTTTTCAATTAGTTGCTAATAAAATAGTTTCTGATGTCAGCCCGGAAAAGATGGGATATTTCGCAAGGTCGCTTTATGGTATTAATGTATCAAAGCAAGTAATGGAATGGGTAGATGGCAATATTGAGGCTCTTGAAGATTGCTCAATTAATCAGCTAATTGTTGACATAGCCAAGCTTTTTACGCAATTATTTCCTGATAGAATAAAAGTGAATGATGATATGCTAATAGCTGTTACGCGACTATGGATAGCAGGCGAACCCTATATAGACATTTACACCAATCTACAAGACGAGCTGCCAATTTTCCAGATTGAAAAACTGTGCAGCAGTACCCTCGCATTTCACCTTTGTTTTCTAGTCGGGAGTATTATTGATGCTATTGGTGATCGCGCAGAAGAACTAACGGAACAGTTAGCCTTACTGCAAAAAATGATTAAGTATGGCGTGCCATCTCACTTTCAAATCCTTGTCTGTGAAAATATATTTGATGATAGAGTTATAGCCAAACAAATTGAATTGTTAATTGGTAGAGAACTATCAACAGAGAAAGAATTCAAAGCCCATATGATTATTAAACAAATTGAGATTTTGAAAACTCTAAAGGCATTTCCAGATTACTTTAGTTATAAATTTCTGCAGTATCTCAGACCAGTATTAGAGTAGAAATAATGAACTTCGTATTGTGTCGAAATTGGGCAATTAGCACGGCGATACGGGAACTTATATTACTTGCCACAGCCAAGGGGCGGGCAGACGGTTATGGTACGAAAAGCCATGGCAAGAATAATATGGAAACATAAATAGCGTTGAATGAGGTGTTTTCTTGGAAAGTGTTGATAAAGTTATTGCGCTATATAAGTATGTGAAAGAGTTGTGCGCACTAAAATATACCGTTGTGACCGATATAAGTAAACAATATTGGACATGTTTTCTCAAGGATATTCCAAATGATCCGGAGAACATTACCATGTATTTTAGAGATCGTGTGGAAGAAGAAACCAACGATGATATGGTGTTGTTGGAGGTACGGAAACCTGAATTTCAACAATGTCCGCAGCCGCCCGAGTTAATTAGAGAATGGCTTGAATACGGCTGGGATAGATTCACGAACACTCCGTCGTACACGGAGACATTAAATGACCGAGCTACTGCTAGATCGACCATTAATGATAGTGATTCCGATACAGCTGTTGAATGTTTTGGAGATTCTGATAGTCGAATACAAGCATTTGAAAAATGGGTTGTTTTGAGAAGCATATGGGCAGATAAACAGAGAGTTATTAATGGGACACGCCTCTTTTTTGCGCGCCTTTTTCAGGCATATACTGATATTGAACGTGAATTTGAGACACTTGAGTTTGTGGTCGGAAACGGTTTGATCAAAGATATTAACAATCAATCTATTAATCATCCTGTTCTGCTGAAGAGAGTGAAGTTTGACTTTAACGCAAAAGAGAACATCATAAGAATCAGTGACACAGATACCGAGCCAGAGCTCTACACACTTTTACTTCAGGAAATGACAGACATAAATTATGGCGTAGTCAGACAGCTCAAGGAGGATTTGCACGAGTACTTCTACCATCCATTAGACCGAAATGACACCCCGGATTTTTTGAAAACTTTGACACACCGACTTTGCTCTGAAAGTAAGTATATTGGAAACGATGATGATCAGCCAGGGTGCGGGGATAGAATAGTGACGCGGTGTGCGCCTGTGTTTTTTATTCGGAGAAGAATTGATGGCACGTTAAAATCAATTGAGGAAATAATTGCAAATATCGAAAATACGGGGTATGTTCCAGGTCACTTGATTGATCTCGTTGGAGCGGGAACTGTTGAAATACCGATTAACGACCACGAATTGACAATTGATGAGCAATTAGCTGCCTTAAGCGGCGAAAATGCAGACATTCTTCTTTCTAAAGAAGCGAATCGAGAGCAGCTTGAAATCGCTGAACGGATTGAACACTATAATGCTGTTTTGGTGCAGGGGCCTCCTGGAACTGGGAAAACGCACACAATTGCAAATCTTTTGGGGCATTTTCTTGCACAAGGAAAAAGTGTGTTAGTTACTAGCCAAACCAAAAAAGCACTATCCGTTCTGAAAGATCAGGTCCCTGAAGCAATACAAAATCTTTGTGTTTCAGTACTTGATGACACTAATCTCGATATGGTACGTTCGGTTGATGGAATCTCAGAGTATTTGTCAAGATATACATCAAATGAATTAAAGAAAAAAATGGAATCATCCGCAAGACAGCGTACAGAGATAATAGAACGTTTGGCAGAAATCCGCCGCAAAATATACGCCATTAAGTACCGTGAATTCGAACCTATCGTGTACAGCGGAGATGGTTATTCTCCAGCTGAAGCTGCAGAATTTGTCAGCAGTTTCGCTGAAGAATTATCATACATACCAGGAAAGGTACGTCTCTATCACGAAATTCCTGTAAGTGTTGATGAACTCTATCTTTTATATCGAAGTAACGCAAGTATAAGTCTTGAAGATGAGGCTGAATTAGCGTGTGAAATTCCAAACCCAGAATTACTAACATCTCCGGCTATGTTTTCTGCAGATATACAGGCGGAGATTGAAGGCCTTAGTACGCTTGAACGTATAGGTAAGTCACTGTCTTTGAATATTAACTGCGACTTTATCAAAGGTTGTCTTCTCGCTGAAAGCGAATCCACGGCAGTTGTTCTCGCAGATAGCCCTACAAGTCAGGCCCTTGAAGACTTGGCATCATATGTGAAGACGTTCAATTCGATAGACGGTTGGATGATCCAAGCGGCTATCGATGGGCATAAGGGAGGCGGCTTTAAGCAAAAATGGGAAATGCTAATTTCATCTATAGAAGTAACGGCTACTTACGCCGAGTCCATTGTTACTATAATGCTTGGAAAAACAGTAACGTTTACTAATGGCGTGGACCCATCGAAGCTTAAACCTCAGATTATAAAAATATTAGATATCTTCCAAAGAAAAGGCAAAATATCGAAAATTGATTTTCTCTTCAACAAACAGCTTGAAAGTGCATTGTCGCTTGTTACAATTAATGGGAATGCTATTTCTTCCGCAGATGACTGTACTGTAATTCTAAGTTTTATTGAGCTTTTAGAAAAACGGACAGAAACAGAAAGACTCTGGGATGAGCTAATGGCAAAACAAGGCTCTCCGGCATTTTCTGTACTTGGCCCAGAGCCTGAGGAAATATGTGAGCAGAGAATCTCGAACATAAAGCGCTATCTCTCTTGGTATCATAATGAGTATGCTCAGTTCATAAATTTGGTTGATGCAGCTGGACTTAATTCGGATGTGCTTTTTGATTATTCCGACTTGGATTCAGAGCGTGTTCGCACAGAAAAAGTATTAAAGTCTATTTATAATACACTCCCACTGCACATTCGAGCCACAGAACTTTTCATTGATTTGAGCGCCATCGAGCAACGCCGACGACTAATTATTTCTGTCCTGTCGGAAGGAAAACGAAAGAATTCCACTGCATGCATTGCGACAATTTCCGCCATACGCAAGAAAGAGATTGATCAATATGAAGAAGAGTATTGCAGGCTGTCCCAGCTATTTGAAAAATACACATTACACGCAAAACGAATTGACATTCTGGCAAAGATAGAGCCCTTAGCCCCTGAATGGGCTGCTTCCATTGCAGCTCGTGAGGGAATCCACGGTGCAACCATTTGCCCTGGCACCATAGAACAGGCATGGAAATGGAAACAGTTTGCAGGAATCATAGAAGAAATAACAGCTGAACCGTTTGAGGAACTGCAGAAGAAATCTGTTGTTCTCAGTCAGGAACTGAGAACTAAAACGGCGGAGTTAGCTGCAAATAAGGCTTGGTATCATCTGCTTTTGAGAACAGAACAAAATCTAGAAATGAAGCAAGCGCTGGTCGGCTGGAAACTAACAGTAAAGAAAATAGGCAAGGGTACAGGTAAAAACGCGCCTACGCTCAGAAAGCAGGCACGTAGCTTGATGGCTAAATGTCAGGCGGCTGTTCCTGCGTGGATTATTCCTGTTGGTAAAGCATTAGAAAGCCTTGACCCTTCTAAAAACTTATTTGATGTCGTCATCGTGGATGAGGCAAGCCAATCTGATGTGTCAGCGCTCGCAATTATGTATATGGCTAAGAAAGTCATTATTGTCGGAGACGACAAGCAGGTCAGCCCAATGGCAGTCGGCGTTGATATTGACCGAATGAATGCACTGAGGGAAATGTATATCAAGGATACTATTCCAAATTGGCACCTCTATGATGCAAAGACATCCTTGTACGATATTGCCGGAACAACTTATCAACCGCTAATGCTGCGTGAGCATTTTAGATGTGTCCCAGACATCATCGGTTATAGCAACAAGCTGGCATACGATTTCAAAATCAAGCCGCTGAGAGATGCGAGCAATTGTGTTGTTGTCCCTCCTGTTGTTCAGTACCGAGTTGTGAATGGCCAGCGCGAAGGGCACCGCAAAATCAATATTCGAGAAGCTGAATCCGTAGTCTCGCTGATGATGGCCTGTATGGAACAGCCAGAGTATGAACGGGAGACCTTTGGCGCCATTTCTCTGCTTGGTGACGATCAAGCAAAGCTGATTCAGCAAATCGTTTTTAAGAGGCTTGAACCGGCTGTTATCGAGGAACGACGAATCCTTTGCGGTAACGCGTCACATTTTCAGGGTGACGAACGAAACGTGATATTTCTTTCTATTGTTGACAGCAATGAAGGAGATGGCCCCTTGAAAGTATCAGGCGAGGGTGTAGAGCAATCTACAAAACAAAGATATAACGTCGCAGCAAGCCGTGCAAAAGATCAACTTTGGATTGTCCACTCACTTGATTACTCGAAAGACCTAAAAACTGGGGACATGCGCCGCGATCTGCTTGAATATGCCGATAATCCGAAGGCTTATTCTCGCCTGGCTGAGGATGTCAAAGCAAAAGCAGAATCTCCTTTTGAAGAGGCCGTCGGGAAATCGTTGGTCGCTGCCGGATACCATATCACTCAGCAATGGGAAGTAGGCGCATATCGCATTGATATGGTCGTCCAACACAGCGGCAAGAAGATTGCCGTCGAATGTGATGGAGAGCAGTATCACAGTGGCGAGGAAAAAGTCCGTGCTGACATGGAACGCCAGACGATTCTTGAAAGAATGGGTTGGAGATTTATTCGGATTCGCGGAAGCGAGTATTATCGTGATCCTGATGCTGCCATGTCACGTGTAATAGATGAACTTACCGATTATGGTATCTTGCGGGAGAGTATGGTTGAGTCGATAACCGACGCAAGCAGTTCCGAGTTGCTTTCACGAATTAAAATTCGTTCTGCACAAATCATGGATGAATGGCATAGCGAAGATGAAAACGCTGTTGAGGATATGAGTGACATCAAAAACAAAGTGCTGCCTACAATTACAGCTTTGCCTCACACAATATCACCTGAAATCAAAAACCTTAAAGAAAATACTACTCAGAAGACAGAAGGCTTTATGCAAATTAGCATTTCTCAATTGGAGGCAGATTGCAAATGCGAACCGAGGGATAGCATGCAGTCGGTTGCTCAATCTGTACCTACAATCAAGGATTTGCCTAAACAACCAATAGGTGTCGTTAAGACTGATAACAAAAAAGCGTTACAATCTGAAGACATAATCGTCAATATCAAAAAAGCAGGAATCCAATTTGTTGATAACCGCAGCAGCGGAGGTTCGTTATGGATCATCGGCGGTCAAGAACTTAGTGGATTTGTTAAGGAATGCTCAGCCCAAAGGACGTATTTTAAATTTAGGCAAGGTGGTGGGCGGGCCACTGGCGGAAAAGATGGTTGGTGGGCGAAGTGATTTCCTGATACGGATTGAATATATTACCAATAATGTATAAGGAGTACTTTAATGAAAGAACACATTTTAATTGAGAAAGCATATCGATATCCTGTCCCCATAGTAAATCCAATTCCTAAAGACTGTACTTTTCAAGAAAATCATGGCTATTGGGTTAATAATTCTACCGGCGAAGTTATGATGTTAAGCAATGATCCCCGTCGGCCTCAATCAAAAAAATGTGACCTAGAAACAGGAGAAGATCAAAAAGGTGAATAATATTAACTATTTGATCGTTTCAAACACAATAGATTACTCAACAGATCTAATTTGTTGTGAGCTTGAAAAACGTGGCTTAAATTATTTAAGAATTAACCGAGATCATTTTTCTGAATATAAAATACTTTACACGCTTCAAACAGATATGCTATCCATAGTAGTCAATGATTCAACTTATATAATAACGCCTGAAAGTCTAAAGTCGGTTTATTTTCGTGCTCCGGTTTTTCTGCGAAATATGGGAAAGCCATACTCTTTAAATGAACAATTGTATAGAAGCCAGTGGAGCGCATTTATCAGAAACCTAATATCTTTTGACAATGCAAATTGGGTTAATCATCCAGCTTCCATTTATGCAGCAGAAAATAAACTATATCAGCTCAAAACTGCTCAAACGTGCCAACTTACGACACCAGAAACTTATATTGGTAATTCTCTGCCGCAAAGTATCCAATCTTCGAAGCAATATATTGTTAAGTCTTTGGACACAGCGCTATTCAATGACAATGGACAAGAAATGTTCACATATTCAACAATTGTTAATGGTAGCGAATTGTTGGATGCAGAAATCCGATATGCGCCTATAATACTTCAACAATACTTAGAAAATAAAATAGATATTCGCGCCACAGTCATAGGCGACAAAATTTTAGCTGTCAGTATAACACATAACGGAAACAGTATTGAAGGAGATTGGAGAAAGAAAAATAAAGAAGGGCTTTTATATACTCCAATTGATTTACCCCAAAATATTCAAGAACAGATAAAAAAGTTGATGGATAAGCTTGGATTGTGTTTTGGTGGAGTTGACCTTGCGCTAGTAAATGATACATACTATTTCATTGAAATTAATCCAACAGGAGAATGGGGGTGGTTGGTTTCTACAGCTAAACTACCCATTGACAAGGCTATTGTAGATCATTTGGTAGTGGGAGGTACATAATGAGCAAGGTGATTGATGCCGTTTTTCCATATGTCGCATATTGCAAAGCGAATAAAATACTTCGAAAAATATTATTGGATGAGCCGAAAGGGGTTCTATGCTTCAACGAAAATGCCGATGCAATTAGCACAGATGTACTAAAAGACCAATATACAGAAACAATGAGGATAAAAGACAAACTGGAAGATAAAGCAAAAACAAATGTAGTTGGTCTTACAATAACCATTACTTTGATTTTGGGTGCAACTGGAATGCTTACGACAATTTACGAGAAGTATTCTTATCCAACTTTCTCTTGGATAGCATTTATTTTGTTTACTCTGGCTGTAATCTATATGTTTTTAGCTGGAATAATAGCTATAAAAGTACTGATTGATGAGAATAAGATTTTCGTTATAAATCTAAGTAGTTTTGCTGCAGATGAAGCCGTTTTGAGAGAAGATTACGATAAATGTATTTCGCAAAATCGTACACAAAACATTATTAGAAATAATGGCGTTTTTACTTCGTATAAGTGCATTCGAAACTCTTTGATTTGCCTGTTTTTAGTACTTGTTCTATCATCTGTCCCATATGTAACCGCAGATCATGATATTGCAGATTTGGAATATACAAATGCTTATAAAAATTATTCTTTTGTTTACGCATCTTCTGCAATCAACGGCGTTAGTGAATATGCTGATCAACTTACTGCAGAAATGATTATTTTACAGGCAATAGATAGCGGCATGCTCGATAAAAGTAAAGCCACCCCAATTAGCATAGTTGATAAAGGTAACAAATTGTTCATTAAGTTTGGGGTAGAAGATAACGTCATTACGGTTTTTCTTGTTGAACCTTATACTACGCCATGATATTTTGAAATTTGCTATCTAATATCGCCATAAGCAACAATTTGTATTAATTATTAATGAATTAAGGTGTGAATTCCATGGAGAGCATAAGTAGCGTGTGTCTGGAAAATGGCGCAAATTATCTAGCAGATACAGAATTATTTGAAATTCGAAGCAGACTGAAAGAACAAGGAATAGAATTGCATGTTACAAATAATACATACCCAAAAGCCTCGCTTAATGATATAAGTATATTTATTAGCCAAAATGTAACAGAATTAATTATTACTGGTCTCATTATGCCGATGGCATATGACATTATAAAAAATACCATTAAATTTGTGGTCAATAAAATTAAAGAAAATGTTAAAATAAAGCAATCAGGTGAAATTCGTGAAGCAGAACCAAGCATTTGCTACAAAACACAAAATGGAGAGATAATTGCACCGATTCCCAAAGGACTAACAGATTATCAATTTGATGTATATTTAGACTTGATTAGGGACGGGATTCAAACTATAAAATATAATCCTTCAGAAAAATATGAGCGTTTTATTATCGAACCGCGGGATACTTATGAAAATATTGAAGTAAAGACTATCCTTCAATATGCTCAAGAGCAAAGTAAAAAGACAAAGAAGTGAGACTGTACTGGCATAAAATAGCTGAATAATAGCGATAATTATTGTTTCGTCATGGCGTTTTTGCTGAGTGAGCTACTTGTGAAGCTTATAACAGCTAGATAAGCTATTTCACTTGACTTGTGAAACGTTGTCGGTATACTGTCGTTGAGGTGATGACACATGGCATCAAGACGAGCAGTAGGTGAAGGTTCAGTATACCGACGCAGGGACAAAGAAGGCAAAGAAATCAAAGATGCTTGGATAGCCCAAATCACTGTTGGCGGGAAAAGAAGAACCTTCACGGGAAAAACCCGTAAAGAAGCAACGGCTAAGCTGGACGAATATAAAAAGAGCGCAGAGTTCCTATTGCCGACCGCTGGCGCAGAAATGACGCTAGAAGATTTTATGACAGAATGGATGTCGTCGGTAAAGCGCCGCACCCTTAAAGACACTTCATATGACCGGCTTGAATGCACCGTGCAGAACAATATCGTTCCGAACATCGGCAGCTATAAACTAAACGAGCTTACATACGGAATAATCCAGAACGAAGTAATAAACCATCTTCAGGACGACGGAAAATCCTACTCTACCATTAAGAAAGCGTACAACGCACTCAATGATAGCATGAAGTATGCTATCTTCCCTAAGGAGATAATAGTCAAGAATCCGATGCTCGGTGTTGTAATGCCATCGCCGGAACAATTTGATACAAAGGAAATACGATACTTAAGCGAAGAAGAAATAACCAGATTTAAGAACGCTGCCACCGCAGTGTGGGGCAACGGAAAACCCATATATCCTCTAGGCTACGCAATGACATTAACGCTCAACACAGGCGTTCGCGTGGGGGAAGCATTAGCATGGCGATGGTCGGACTATGATGAAGCGGGTGGGATCATTCATACCAACGGGACACTGGTAAGAGTCCGAGACCGCACAGAAGGTGAGCGAAGATGGAAGCAACAGTTTCAAACGACGAAAACCAAAAACGGCAAGCGTAGTATTCCGGTAAATGCTGCTGCGAAAGCGGCGTTGAAAGAACTAAAAAAGACCAGATACTTCGGCGAAGATAGCCCAATACTCGCTCAAGCCGATGGTACATTCAATACGATAGATAACTTTACGCGGACCTTCGAAGCGATATTAGAACGAGCAAATATAAGGCCCTGCGGAATACATACGCTAAGGCATACCTTCGCGACGCAGCTAATCGCAAAGAATACTGATGTCAAAATCGTATCATCGCTTCTCGGACACTCCTCGGTTGAAATTACGTACAACATATATGTCCACGCACTAGAGGAAACAACGAAAAAAGCAGTAGCCACTCTCTGCGATATATGAAAAACATGGCCTAGTGCAGTATCGAAAAGCTGCACTGAGGCTTTTGTTGTTTGTGAACCTACCCTGGGTTCACTATGAACCAACTAATAAGTACTCAGATGAAGTATTATAGACAGAAGAGGAAAATGCTTTATTATATTGCGATTATATATTGACAAGAAAAAGCAAAAGTTTTATACTGCAAATAACGTTAACAAATCACTTAACAATTAACGAAAGAGAAAAGACAGGAGAGTGATTGCGACGAGTGGCGTATATAAATCTTTTGGGCAGTTTCTCACTGTAAAAAGAGAGGAACGAAGAATAAGCCTCCGCGAGTTCGCGCGGCAGCTGGGAGTTTCCGCACCGTATATGACTGAGGTTGAAAAGGACCGGGCGGCTCCGCTGATGCCCGAACGTCTTTCCAGAGCAGCTGAAATCCTTGATCTTAGCAAAGAGGAAAGATCCGAAATGTACGATATTGTTGGTAAGCAGAAAGACGGCGTTGCACCAGACCTTCCGGAGTATATCAAAGGCAAAGAATACGTAAGCGTTGCGCTGAGGACGGCCAGAGATCTTGGCGCCGGAGAAGCGGACTGGAATAAATTTATTGAAGAACTAAAAAAACGGAAAGGATGAAGCTTTGTGACAAAAACCGGTTTTGCAAAAAAGAAAAACGGCTTGCCGGTTGTCAGCAAGGCGGGCATCGAAGATATTACTGAGAGAATGCTTGCAGATTTTTGCCCCGAAACCTTGCAGGTACCTAAAGCAATTAATATAGATAGTTTTGTTTTTAAATACCTTGGAATGAAGCAGGAATACCAATACCTATCGCATAATGGAATATATCTCGGAATGACCGTGTTCAACGATTCTGATGAAGTGCCAATATTTGATGCTGTAAAAGGCCGCGCCGAGTTTATCAGCGTAAAAGCTGGTACAATGCTTATCGACCAGGGTCTTCTAAAAAAGCCGCTTCACCGTTACCGGTTTACTGCTGCGCATGAGGCGGGACACGGCTTCTTTCATTCTGAATACTTTGCACAAAAGATCGGTATGGCGGCAGCACGAAGCGAAGGGAGCAAAGCTTTTATCCAATGCCGTATTGAAAACATACAAACACCGGCGCGCGAATCCGAGTGGACGGATAATGACTGGCTGGAGTGGCAGGCAAATTGTTTCGCGTCGTGCTTGCTAATGCCGCGCAAAGCATTATTAGGCTTAAAAGGCATTAACAATACCATAAAAGATGAACTCTGGGCTGCGGGAATTATTTTAACCGTATCTAAAACTTTTGACGTTTCTTTGCAAGCCGCGGATATAAGGCTACGCGATCTTGGCCTAATATCTGGCTTTTCAAAGGCTGACATAGATTGCGGCATGAGCTTCTACGCTAATACCGGCTCAATAAGTTAAAAATTTTAAGCAAAACGATAACTGTTAAATTAACACATAACACGAAAAGACAAAGTGTGCTTTTGAGAGGGGTACGCAAATGAGAAAGACAACGGTAATGTGTCCACACTGCGGAAGACGCCTGATTGACGCTGAGTACGGTGTGAAGACACAAACAAAGGAGATTGATATGTACGATGAGGGATCTCCAAAAGAAAGATGGACTCCGGACTATTACATAAAATGCTGGAAGTGCCATTCAACGATAGGCTACAGAAGAATAACATAAGAGATTTTACTTAGTACTGAGCACCCATCAACAAACTGAATGAGGAGCCTGACAAGTAGCTAAAAAGCTATTGTCAGGCTCCTTTTTGCTGCTTGTTCGGCTCCGGAAGGAGCTGCAAGCAAATGAAAATTATATGCAATACCAAGCATGAATCCCGCGGCCCTCCACGTTTATCGAGATTTTGACGACAAATCAGATTTCGAAAAACGGAGTGAGGACATATGAGTTTTAATTATGCAAAAGAAGAGCAGGCATTCTTAGAAAAATGGAGAAAGCTTAGCGCCGAATATATCGGTGCAGGCATGACAATTGAGGACACTTGGGAGATGTATAACTTCGACCGCGAACTGTTCTGCAAGGAAAGGACATACATACGGCACAATCAGGAGCTCCCGGCAGAAACCATTACGGAAGAATCAGCTGAATCCTCCTTGGTAAATCGGTATCCCGGATTGACGGTTCAATTTGACGAAGCAGAGTTTTCTGGAAGATTTGCGTGGATAGAAGCGGTTAACGACTCTGCGCTGGCTGGAAAGCTGAAAGCGCTCTCAGCCCCAGACCTTGACCTGCTTACCCTAATAGCAATTGAAGGCTACAGCCAAGCGGATGTTGCCCGGAAAATGGACTGCGCGAGAAACACCATTAGTAAAAAAATGGCCCGGATAAAAAGTTTTTTAAAATAAGGGTTACAAACACGCCTTCTCGCTGCCTACACAGTGAGGAGGCTTTTTGTAAAGCCTTTCGAACCTTGAAAACCGCATATCCAACGAAACAGGTACTTTAGCTGACGGACTCGAAAAGAGAAAGCAATATCGGAGGAAACGCCATGACCGCCTCGCGGCGCGAGCGACACATTCCATCCGAAAGACAGTATTGGCAAACTGTCATGCGATAATCCCGTCAGCCTATAATGATACTCCTGCCCAGCCACAGACGCAAGCAATGGGGGCAGCTCGGAGAGAACCTCGGAGGGGTGAGAAGCCCGTGATGCGGAGCCGTCCGCAGCCTGTAAGTTGCCCATGTGCGGGGATGGCAGTGGCCGAACAGCAGCACAAATTGTATTTAATGCTAGATGCTACGAGGACCGCTTCGTTATATATCAAGCTAAACTGCTTGGAGCGGTCTTTGTATTTGTGGCATTAAGAAAAACGGATATTTTGAAACCGACTGTATCTGAACAGCGGTTTATTTATTTGATGAAAGGGAAAGGACAATGAAAAATGTAGAGATATTTCATAATATTGAGTTTGGAAGTGTAAGAGTCTTGGAAGATGGCGATAGGCTTCTGTTCTGCGGTAATGATGTTGCTGCGGCTCTTGGATACAGGGATCCGAGAAAAGCAGTTGCCCGTTACTGCAAGGAAGGGGTAAAACGCCCCATCCTTTCAAAAGGCGGTGCGCAAGAAACCATCGTAATACCTGAGGGCGATGTATATCGCATGATTGTCGGAAGCAAGCTTCCCGACGCCCAGCGATTTGAACGTTGGCTATTTGAGGAGGTCGTTCCGAGCATACGAAAACATGGCGCTTATATCATGTCGGACAAGCTTGATGAAATAAAAGACGATCCGGAAGCGTTGACCAGGCTTGCAGCGGCACTGGAGAAAGAACGAAGGAAAGTTGAACGGCTAAACCAAGAGAACGTCGCGCTGCAGAATAAGGCCATGTACTATGACTATTTCTGCGAAGTGGGTTTGTGTACGAACATTTCCACCACAGCAAAGGAGCTTAACATCCCAACAAAACAGTTCGTAGAATTCCTTCTCAGAGGCAGTTTCCTATATCGGACAATTCGAGGCGTACTTCTGCCCTATTCCGAAACGCTTACAGGAGGCTTGTTCGAGGTGAAGGATTTCTGCGTTAACGGGCGTCATGGCGTTTACACGCTTATCACCCCAGAAGGGAAAGCCTTGTTCAGACTGCTTATACCGGAACGCAACAGTAATCGGAGGGCGGTAGATGCACAATGACAGCGCAACGACCAGCAACCCCAATATTAATGCGAACATCACAGTGACAGACACCTGCGAATGCAGGAACTGCAGATATAAATCCATAGGGTTTATCTGTAGACATGGCGCTGGACGTTGTATGAAAACGGATGTAAGAGCAATGCAAAATCGCAGCAACACAACAACGGTAGAGATTGAGGGACAAGATGATGTTCAACAAAAACTCAATACAAAGCCTAAAGGAGCGTTATCCTGAAGGAACACGAATCGAATTAATAAGCAAGAATGACCCGCTAGCTCCTGTGCCATCAGGAACAAAAGGAACAGTACAGCGGCAGCAGCAGGCGGAGAAGCCCGCCGTTGGCAGAGTCTCCTTCGCCAGCGGTGAAGAAATCACTTATACCGAACCGGAAGAATATCTCAAGGCTATCCGTGAGGAACTGCCTTATCATGCTACATCCGGTTTCCGCTATCAGACGTTTACGGATGACCCGCAGGTACGAAAGGCGGTTGATGATGAGATCTATAACCTCTTCGGTGAGAAAAACCCCAGAGCTCTTGAAGAATATGAAACACCGCCCTCACAGGGCATTTATTTTGGAGGAATGTAAAATGGCAGTTAACCAAAAATGGCTTGAATTCTTGCGTGAACAATTTCCAAAAGGATCCCGAATCAGACTGACGGAAATGAAGGACCCGTATAATCCCATGGAGCCGGGGACAACGGGTACGCTGGATTTCATTGACGATATCGGCACATTTCATTGCAATTGGGACAATGGCCGTACCCTTGGACTCGTGCTGGATGAGGATCGGTTCAGCGTCCTGCCGCCGGAGCCAACGCTCCTGAAGCTCTATATGCCCATGAACGTGACCTACTACGAACGTAACGAATACGGTGATCTGGAAAATGATGAGCTAACCATGGACGACCGAACGGCGACAAGTTATGCCAACACCATAGCCGGAGCTATTCTACGGGAACGGAGACCGGAAGAGTCCGAACGCGGCCTTATGAAGTACTACAGTGAGCACGATGGCGTAGAGCAAAAGGTACGATCTCTTCAATTTGCAGCGGAGACTCGGGATGGTACGCTGTGGGGAGTTGCCGAATGCAGGGTTGTCGGCGAACTGACACCACAGGAGTTGGAACTTTTGAAGGATTATGTGTCCGGTCAGGCCAGCGACGGTTTTGGAGAGGGCTTTGAACAGCACGCCATCAAATTCAGCGACGGTGAGATGTATGCCCATCTCTGGAGCTGTAATAACAACTGGAGCATTCAGACCGAGCAGGAACTGTTTTCTCCTGCGCATGTACACGGTGCTGATCCGAAAGCCTATGAGCAGGCGCCTCAGATGGGAGGAATGACTCTTGGATAAGAGTTTTGATACGCTTCGGAGTATTCGCAACACTACGTCCGAGGAATCCGTGTGGCTCAATCAAAGGCTGGATGGACTCACCGCTAAGGAAGCTATTCTCCTGCACGGTGTGATAGCTGCGAACCCGCCCGGTTGCGGCAAGGAGGCTGTAGAATTGCTTGCGAACCTGATGGAATACGAGATGTGCTATCCTGCAGATAATCCGCGTCAGCTCGGCGAATTCCTCGCTCGCGAAGAGCACAACATGGACGATGTGCTGCTTACCTACCTCGATCTAGACAAGCTTGCCGGCAGATATATGGAGGAACATCCCGGCCAGTTTGCCGGCGGCGCGTATGTGTACCACGGCAGCTGCGACGACGACCGGCATTACGACTGCACAAACCTTGCGAAGCTTGAGGATAAGGACTGGAGCGTCAAGCTTCGTCTTGCATCCGACCAGAATCCCGAGGGCGTCTGGGTTAAGCTGCCCGATTACGAGGAAATCAGCAACGGCAGACCGGATGAAATTCGTATTGCTCTGGACGCGCTGGGTGTGCGGACGATTGAGGAATGCCAACTGCTGGAAGTAAAGTGCATCTTGCCAGAGGTCAGAAACATAGCGGAAAATTACGACAGCCTTGCTGAACTGATTTACGACGGACAGAATCTTGGCTTTGCTTTGGACGAGCGTGGCCAGGGCATGCCGCACTTCATGGAAAAGTTCGCCGCCGCCCTTGAGTATGAGGGATGCCGCACTCTCGCAGATGCTGTGGATATCAGTCAGAACCTGAGCTGTTATGACGTTATGTCCGCAGAAGGCTTTCACGATTACGCCATGCGGGAGCTTCAGCGGCGCGGTTACTTCCATGGCGAGAGCTCTCTCGCCGACTGCTTCGATTTTGAAGTCTACGCTGCAGATCTGCTGGAACATCAGGGGTTTCTGTTAACAAAGGACGAGAAATCCTATATTACCCGCAAAGATACACCGTTCGTCCCAGTACATGACCACCCCGAATCGCAGCAGATGGTCATGTAACAGGAAAAGGGACCCGCAAAATTTGCGGATCCCCTACTCAATCTCCTGGTCCATGTTATTGAATTCCGGAGTGTCAAAGAATTCTGAAAGTGTTATATCCAGCGCATCGCAGAGCTTTTTTAATGTAAATACTCGCGGATTCTTAGTTGTCCCTGTCACAATATCATGAACTGTGGAAGCTGTAGTTCCAGCTGTACTGCACAGCTTTCCAATAGTAATATTGCGTTCCCGGCAAAGCTGCAAAATGCGTTGCGAGATTACTGCGCTCTTTTCCACTAGGCCACCTCCTACTACGGTATTCCGTATATATTATCTGACGTTTTCCGCTGAATTACATTCGGAATACCGTAGACTTCACAAAAAAGATGTGGTAAAATGTGTTCTGCAGTACGGAATTCCGTATAGCAATCGAGGTGGCACTTATGATGAGCAATGACTTTGAAAAAGCGTTCGGCGACTTTTTGGATCGCCGGGAGTATGATCAGGCGGAGAATGCGCTGTTCGCGATGGTACGAATCTCTTTCCTCGCAGGCTGGAAAGCCGCAGGCGGCAATCCTCCCCAACCGCAAAAAATATTCCAGCTTATGCACAAAGAGGATACTAATCCGGACGCAATTGAAACCGACATAAAAGAATAGCGTCCAAGCTAAACGACATTAAGGACCTCAAAAAAGAATAATAAATAACGCTAATGAAGAGCGATTGTTACTGCTACTGCAGAAAACGATCGCTCTTTTTGCTGCGCAAAATGGATAGTCAAACGCATGGGAACATAGTGCCCATAAGCAAAAAACTTCATTCAACAGTGCATGAAGTTTTACGTCCTGAAACGAGGTGAAAAAAATTACAAAAAGCATTATCAGCTGGGTGGGTGGAAAGGCAAAACTCATGTGGCTCATCAATCTCCTTGCCCCGCCGAGGTATGAACGTAGTATTGATGTGTTCGGAGGCAGCGGTACGGTAACCCTAAACCTTGACTGCCCTCAGGTCAATCTCAAGGTCTACAACGATTTTAACGGCAATTTAGTCAACCTTATGCGCTGCGCCAGGGAAATGCCGCTGGCTCTTTTGAGAGAGCTGGGCTTTTTAACTCTCAACTCCCGAGACGATTTTGAGCTATGCAAGAAATTTATCGAGCAGGAGGAATTTACAGAAGAGGACTTAAAGCGAGAGCTTTTTCTCACTGAGATTATGTTCGAGCCACCCAGTGCCAGACAGATGAAAAAGCTTTTAACCCAAAAAGCGAAACACCGTGACATCAAGCGAGCCGCCACTTATTATAAGATCCTGCGTTACAGCTTCAACGCAAATGGTGATACCTACGGCGGCAAAAAGTGCGATGTTCGTAGATTTTTTGTAGACATCTGGAATTTCTCACGAGCCTTCTCTGAGGTAACCATCGAAAACAAGGATTTTGAAGCCCTCATCAAGCAGTATGACAGAGAAAATGCCTTTGTCTACTGTGATCCGCCCTACTTTGAAGCCGAGGGCTTTTATGCAGTGGTGTTTACAAAAGAGGATCACACGCGGCTGCACGATACCATCAAGGAAGCCAAGGGCTACGTTATGGTCAGCTACAACTATGCCCCCGAAATTTTGGAACTGTATCAAGACTTCTACATCTTCTACACCACCCGCCCCAACAGTATGAGCCACAAGGAGGGCGATGTTTACGAGGAAATCATCATGACCAACTACGACCCACGGCCCTTTATCAAGGAGAAAGGACGTCAGCTTACACTGTTTCCCATGCTCAACATTTCTAGTGAGGGCGAATATAAACTTATCCACGAACCACCAAAAGCTTTGGTGGTTTAATTATTTTAGAATGGAAGGAAACCGAATATGAAAAAAGAAGAAATAATTAACCCCTTGACTGAAATTCCCGATGAAATTGTGGCGACCTGCGAGTTCGATGTGAAAAGCGGACTTGCCCTGGCCATTGCCCCCGGTGTGCTAGTCCTCCGCAACAAGAAGATGACGGCGATGAATTTGGTAAATGCAATTACCACCTTCTCTGCGCTTGGAGCAGACATTACTGCAAAGCTCGCCAAAGCCTGCGGTTTCTGCGATAACTGCGGCGATTTCGGCAAGGGCACACCGGCTAGCTGGGCTGCCGAGTGTGCCCTTTGCGAAGAACTGCTTGATATCAAAAACGACATTCGTGTACCCGACTACCTCCGCGACAAAGCAGGAATCAACTCAAACGCAAAGCTTAGCGCCGAGACAGATGAGGAAAGAGGGGAAATCATTCTCAGCGAAGCCGGGTATGATTACGACATTTCCGATGTTCCGCCAGAGCTTTTGGAGGTTTTCCGACTTTCCGGTGTCTGCCTTGGGGAGTTGGACGAAGCCCTCAGATTGGAGCGTAAAATTGATGTTGGATAAGGAATATTTACATGTCTATCCCTACTCTCTTGCGGATGCCAGAGAGCGCGATGAACTGACACTCTGGCAGGAGAGCCGCCGTGAAAATGTTTGTTGTAAGGAGGCCATCGAGGAAGCCATTAGGAAGGACTTTGACGGGATGCACCTAAAAAATGACAGCGTCCAAAGCGTAATTGAGCAGTTTGGATATAAGCGTACCGCCTGCGTTCTTGCCAACAGCATTCAGCAAAAGCAGTATGACGGCAGGTTTTCTATAGGGAATAAAAAGTGGGCAAACAGCCTCTACATTCCGTCCGACAAGATAAATGACAGAGATTTCAACGGAGATTTTGCCGTGGACAGCCACCCTGCGGTGCTGGACGGCTTTGTCAGCCAATATTGCAAGGCATACCAAGAATTGGGGCTGTTCGACTACACCCACTGCGTGGGCGATAAGCATGAGCAAGAATTTGACGGTAAGGTTATTGTGCTCTCCCCAAGCATCCTAAAGGACCGCTATCTTTGTCCGGAAAATCAGTTATGGCTTGCAACGGGTGGCTTTGGCTCGCACCCAAACTCAAGCGGTAGAGCAGTCTTTGCCACCTGCCTTAGGGACGGCGAGAAAACTCGGTGGAACCGTGAGGACATCGTAGGAGTACTGGATGAAAAGCACTTGCCCGATTGGGCGAGAGAAAAGCTCCAAGAGCTTCAGGTTGAGGAACCATGCCAAGAGAATAAAATAGGTAGTCAGTCAATGTGAAGGGGGATACCATGCAGAAAATCTTGAAAAACAAGCTATTCATCGGCACAGCTTGCCTTGTTTTGGCAGCTGTGCTTTCCTTTGTCCTCCTTCCCAAAATGTATGAGGGCGAAACCGCCACAGCCAATGTGTTGGTGCTCAATCAGACGGTGGACGAAGGAACAGAAATCACAGAGAACTTACTCGCCACTGCCGAGGTGGGAGCCTTTGGACTTTCGGGAGCTGTTGCCACCGACAAGGAGCAGGTCATCGGAATGGTTGCGACAAGCACAATTTTCGAGGGTGAGTATCTCACAAAGAACCGCCTCGTGAGCGCAGAAGAATACGAGAACAGTGGTCACGGAACATCCTTGGAGTTTGGGGAGTTTCTCCTGACCCTCAAGCTTCCCTCTACCTCCGCGGGGCTTGCAGGGGTGCTTCGCGGCGGTGCTTTTGTAGATGTTTACACCACCACAGAGAACGAAAACGGAGCAATAGCATCGGAAAAGGCACTCTCTGAAATCTCCGTCAAACAGGTGTTAAACAGCAAATTGGAAAGTCTCGACGACTTGGACGAGAGTCTGGCCGAGGAATCGGACGGCGTGAAGGACGATGCAGATTATGTCCCTGTTTATATTGTTGTGACGGTGGACGAAACCCAGGCAAAGACCCTGATTGCCCTTGAAAAAGCCGAGAACTTCCACCTGACACTTATAAAGGCGGGTGATTAAAATGCTCATACCAATTTGGGGTGCAAGCGGTGTGGGCAAGACAACGCTTGCTCTTGCATTATCCAAAGCCCTTATTGCAGAGGGTAAAACCGTCCTTCTCATTTCTCCCGAGCCATACAGCGAGCTGTCGGCGTTTTTTGGAGTGAAAGTCCCTTCAGAGCAGAGCCTGCAAACGGCAATTCGCACCGGAAACCTCAAGCAGAGCGTGTTCCAAAAGGACGATTTATTTTACATTTTGGCGGCACCCAGTTGTCATGATTGCTTCGACGACAACTATTCCGCCGAGCAGGTAAAAGCATTGCTCACCCTTGCCAAAACCACCTTCGATACCGTTATTGTGGATTGCCCCACGGAAATGAACAATCTCGTTTCGGCCTGGGCGCTGAGCCTTGCAGACAAGGTTCTTTTGTGCATTGGTGGTGAATATCAGGGTGCCATGTGGCACAAGTCGGCAGAACGAGCCATCGCCGCTATAAAGCACAAAACCATATTCGTGGGAATGGAAATAAGTGATGCCTTTGATTATGAGGCACTCTACGATTTCTTGGCGCAAAAGCCCCACTACCGTGTACCCCACAAACGGCTAAAAACCTATTACAAAGCCATTTTGAAGCTTTTGGAGGTGACGTCAAATTGAGCATTACAGCCTATGAATACCTCTCCATTTTGCAGACGACGGACAGTAACGGCGATCCTAAAACTCATAACTTTGACTACCTCGCCTTGCTTGAAAAAATACGCGCCACAATTGCTGAGCGACACTCAAAAGAGCTTGCCGCCGCTTTGGACAGCCGTGCAGCTGCTAAAACCTTAAAGGCGCTCATTTTACAATATTGTGTGGAATTCCTTGCCGGCACAGGCTTTGAGCAGGAAACGCTTGTAGAGAAAATATATCTGGATATGGCCGGACTCGGACTGCTCACAGAATATTTGCAGGACGAAAGCGTGGAGGAAATAAACCTCAACGGCTATGACACCGTGGAAATTATCTACCCCGACCGCACAAAATTTCTCTACGGTACGGAAGCATTTCCAACACCCACCGCCGCCCTTGACATCGTCAAACGAATGGTGCGAATGGGCGGCATGATTTTGGACGCACAGGCACCAAAGGTGGATAGCTACATAGGGGACGGTACCCGAATTTCCGCTATGATTCCACCTGCCGTTCCGCCGGAGCGCGGCGTTGTAGTATCAATCCGAAAACAGAGCTGCAGCAGCATTTCAAGGGTACAGCTCATTGAAAGCGGCAGTGTATCGTCGGATATGCTGGACTTTCTGACTCTTTGCCTTTGTAACGGGATTTCCGTGGGGCTTGCGGGCGGCACAGGCAGCGGCAAGACCACAGACCAAGCATTTCTCTTGAACGAATACATTAAATCCAATGACGATTACAACAACCGTGTTTACATCATTGAGGACAGCAGAGAGTTAACCCTCATCGGCTTTGACCACCTTCACGAGCGACCGGCGAGGGTGATTTACACTACCACCAAGCCTGCACCAAATCCCATTACCATGCGGGACCACATTATAAATGCCCTCCGTTACCATCCGAAATTGATTGTTCCCGCCGAGGTTCGTGACGGTGCGGCATACGAGGCGGCAAGCGCCGGGCAGACAGGTCACACGATTTTGACTGCCTTTCACGCCGACAACGCCGAGGAAGCATACGCCCGTTTGGTGTCCATGTGCCATTTTGCAAATACAGGACTTTCCGATGAACGCTTACTCGAGATGTGCGTGGGAGCATGGCCCATTATGGTATACAAAAAGCAGCTCAAGGACAACAGCCGAAAATATATGGAGGTTTTTGAAGCAACAGGAGTTAAAAACGGTAAGCTCTGCGGCACCATGCTCTATCGCTTTGTCATCTCGGAAAATGAGCGCGACGAGAATGGACAAATCGTAAAAGTCCGAGGTGAGCACCGTAGGGTGGGCAACATTTCTGCAAAGCTCTACAACAGATTAAAGGACAACGGCGTAGAGGAAAAAGAGCTAAACAGGCACTTTCCCGATGCCGTGAAAGGGGGCGTTTAGGCCATGGAAATACTCGTATATTTAACAGTATTTCTCCTGTTGGGGATCGTCAGCATTTTGGCGGTAGGTTTGGGTGAAAACGTTGACCAAGCAATGGCGATAGCAAAGGAAATTAAGGGCAAGAAAAAGGACATGCTGAAGCAAAAAAGCAGCCTAGGCAAACGGCTATCCAAACTCAGCCGAATGAGAAAAAACCTCGTGGTACAGGTGCAAATGAGCGAGCACACCTACAGACTTATGACCATTGCCTGCATCATTGCAGGCGGTGCCGTGGGGAAACTGGTGTTCAAGAGCATGGCGTTTGTGTTGCTCATCGGCGGCTTAGGAGCCGCTGTTCCGCTTCTGTACCTCAGCTTCAAAGGCACCAAAACCCGCAGCAGCCGCATGGAAAAGCTGCGTAGCACCATGATGATTTTGTCGGGCAGCTACATTGTCACCGAGGACCTCCTCAAAACTGTGCAGGACAACCTGGAGCTGCTAGAGTACCCGAAGCCTTTTCAAGATTTCCTTACCTACTGCAACTACATCGACGGCAACATCAAGGTTGCACTCCGCAGGTTGGAAGCACAGGTCAACAACGCATATTTCAGCCAGTGGATTGATGTGCTGGTCATGGCGCAGGACGACAGACAGCTAAAATATGTCACTATGTCCGTAGTCGATTCGATGAACGATGTGGCGCAGGCGCAGATGGAGTCGGACACAGCGATTTATGCCGTGTGGCGAGAGTATTTTATGGTGCTTGCGCTTATCTTTGCAGCACCGCTCATCTTCAAAATTCTAATGCCCATGGCATATGAGATTTTAGTCACAAGCCTTGTGGGGCAAGGACTTTTTGTTCTGCTTTTGGCAGCCGTGGTGTTCTCGCTGGTGCGAGCCTTAAAGCTCAACAAGCCCATTTTGATGTGAGGAGGTATTCATGAGCTTTATTCAAATTATCGCCTTTGTACTCATATTTGTTGGGCTAAAAATCCTCATTTCGGCAATGGCAAACAAGCAATATTCCTACGTCGGGCACCGCAAGCTTGCCAAAATGAAGCGCTGGAACAAGACGGACACCGACCTTTGGAGCCTGTTCCCGATGCCACAGCTTTTACGAATTACAAGCAGGCTTGCCTATGTGGATGAAGCGGCGGAGCTTACCCTGCAAAAGCAGCTCACCAAGGCAGGTCTGTCCGACACACCCAGGGAGTACACAGGCAAAAAGTATATTCTAATTCTTCTTGGCACTGCACTATCGGCACTCTGCGTCTTCGCAAAATTCTATATGGGAATCATTTTGGCGGTCCTCGTGACCGTCTTTTTGTTGCTCAAATTGCGTGACACCATTGCCGATAAAATCAAGGCAAAGGACTTGGAAATTTCATCCGAAATGCCGCGATTTGTCCGCACCATCTGCCGCAGCCTGCAAACCGACCGTGACCTCGTGCGTGTCATTGCAAGCTATCGCAAGGCAGCAGGCGCTGTGATGGGGGCGGAGCTAGACATTTTGCTTGCCGAAATGCAGTCGGGCAACCTCCAAAATGCCCTTTCCCACTTTGAAAACCGTATCGGAACGGCAGATGCCTTTCGGTTTTGCAGTGCCCTTCGAGATATGGCAATGGGCATTGACCAAACCGCAACACTGTCCTATTTGGCGGATTCAATGGCGGTGCAGGCAAAGGAAAATATCCGAAAAGAGTTGTCCCTCCGCCCCTCTAAAATGCGGGCGACCTATTATCCGGCAATCGGAGTATGCGTAGCGATGATTATGTATGTGCTCATCGTTTACGTCATAAACAGTCTAAATTCTATAATTTGAAGGAGAAATAATATTATGAAAAACGCAGTGAAGACCATTAAAAACCACATTTCAAAAACAATTAGTAAAGCAAATGCCGTACTCTCCGACACTCGCGGAGACCTTGCCACTAACACCATCGGAGGCATAATTGTTGCCGTTGTTATCATCGGGCTGCTCATTGTTGCTGTTAACGCCTTCTTCCCCGGCTTCTTTACGGATATGTTCAGCAAGATGGCACAAAAGCTCAATAGCAACTGGTAAGGCGGTAGGGTGGTGAGAAAACTAAAAAGACTACTTACTGATCGGCGCGGCAGCGAGGCGGTGAGCTTCCTTCTCACCACCGCTATGCTGATGTGTATCTTTGCTACTATCGTTACTGCCTTTGTTTACATTTCTCAATGCTATAACGCTTCCTATCTTTGCCGTAAGGTCACCCGTCAAATTGAGGTCACCGGAGTATACGACCGCATCGAGGTAAATAGCCAGCTTTCCCAAATTGAGGGTGGAGATTTGCAAAACCTTGAGATTGATGTAACTGCGGATTACTTCACCGAGAACAAAATTCAGCTTTGTGAAGACTTCACCGTCAAGCTGACAGCGGATTATAAAATTAAAATCGTGCAGGTGGGCAGTAAGACGCTTGAATTAAGCTTGCCCATTCGAGCGCAAGTGGGCGGCATGAGCGAGGTGTATTGGAAATGAAAAAGCTGCTTACCGACAATAGCGGCAACAGCTCCGTTTTGTTCATTGGCTTGGTATTCGTCATGCTGCTGATGACCATGCTTATTATGGAACTGGGCGGAGCTTATCAAAACTACTATGCCGCCGAGAGTGTCTTGCAGCGAAGTGCAAACGCCGCGCTTGAGAAAAACATGGACGACAGCTACCGTGCCGACGGAATATTGAAGCTCAAAACCGAGCAGGCAAAAGCGGATTTCACACAACTTGCAAGCGAAGATTTGGATGGGAAATATACATTATACATAAATAACCTAAGTGCAACAGAGGAGCCGCCAAGTTTTACGGCAAGCGGAACCATTACCTTTCCCACCATCTTCTCAAAGTACGGCTTTGAGGACTTGACCTTCAATTTTAAGGTCAGAGCCGAGAACTTCGAGGTGGGGTATGATTAAGTCTGCAATTATTTGTGCGGTGCTTATTTATGGGGCTATTATAGACTACAAGCGCAGGGAAATTCCCGACATTGTACCGATTGTGATAGTGCTTTGTGGTCTTTCCCTTGACTTATCCGTTTTTTGCGGTATTGTTTGGTTGACGATCATGATGTTTGGGCTTTGGTCGGTAAGCAAGCTCACAGAAATGGAGATCCCGGGTGGAGATTATAAGCTCCTGTGTGCGCTTAGCTTCACCTGCGGACTTATGGAAATCGCAATAATCCTTGTGCTTGCCGTTCTTGGTACTCTATTCGTGAGCATGATTTTGCGCCGCGAAATCCTACGCAAAATCCCCCTTTGCACCTACATTGCACCGGCATATATCCTCAGCCAAGCCGCCTTGTGGGGGGTGATGGCAATGCAGTAAAACCGAAGAAATATACATGCAAATTAACATTTGGAGGTAAATCATGAAGAAAAAAACAGCGATTTCCGCATTAGTTCTGTGTCTATGCTTAGCTCTTAGCATAGCAGCACAGGCAAAAGAAATCCCAATTTATTCGGACATTACCGGAAAGCAGCAGTACACCATTGGAAGCAACGACTTTAAAGTCAAGTTCAATGGCGAGAAGGTGGACTTTCCGGACGCTCAGCCCTTTGTGGACGAGCACGACCGCACCTTAGTCCCCCTTCGCTTCGTAACGGAAAAGATGGGTGCTGCCGTCACATGGGATGAGAATTCCTCGACCGCCACAGTGGAAAAGGACGGCACAAGGGTTGACGTTACCATCGGAAACAGCAACATCACCGTTACCAAAAACGGCGAAGCCTCCACCGTTGTCATGGACACAAAAGCGGTGCTTAAGGACGGCAGAACCTTTGTACCCGTTCGCTTTATCGCCGAAGCCCTGGGCGCATGGGTGGGATACTCAGACCTTTTTAACACCGCACAAATCTATGACGATGTGCTGACACCGAAAGAAATATCAAGACTTCACAGCTACCCCGACCCGACGTGGGAAGAATATTTGAAGCTCACAGGGGAGAAGTCTTACGGTGTCACAAACGAGAGCTGGGGAAAAAGCTTCCCGCAAATCGCCTACTTTACAGGCACAGGTGAAAACGGTTTCTCAAACGCCAATGAGTGGACAATTGAAATGCCTAAGGGCTCAGTTTCAGACTCGATACAAACCATAAAAGCAGAGAGCTACACAGGCGTAATCACTAAAAACAGCTATAAATACGGGGAGCAGGAGAACATCATCTGCGACAAGATAGCCTTAGCCGAGGCGATTTACGGAACTGCAGTTCAGCTTGGGGAAGTGAATGGAAAGCTCCGAACCGACCTGAGCTGTGTGATGGCGTCCCGTCATCTCTCTGATGGAAACCTGCTGGTGCGTGGTGTGCTGACCATGGATGTGCCAGAGGACGCAAACACAGCGAACCTCTCCGAGAAATTCGGTATGGTGGGACTTAAAGCAGGTGAGCACTACGAGTGTGATGTGGAGCTTAAAATCGTACTGACCGGCGGAAAAATGAGCGCAGTCGGAATGAAGGCTCTGGGAGGTGCTGCGGAATGAAAGCAAAAATTACAAACAGCAAGGGGCTAAGGTTTTTTATGACCTTAGCCTTAATTTTTACCCTGTGCCTTGGTATGGGGGCTTCTGCATATGCAGAGTTCGACTTTGACTTTAATTTCAATTTCGATTTCAACTTTGATTTCAATTTTGATATTCCGGACATAGGCAGCATCGACATTCCCGATCTCAGCGGTCTTACCATCCCTGATTTTAGTAACTTGGATTCAGGCAGCACAGGCCAAAGCGACCTTTACTGGTCACAGTACGATCAAAGCTATCTGAATTCAAGCCAAACGGAGATTGTTGAGCAGGCAAAAACAGACTATGGTAAAGCTCAAAACGACTTTATGAATGCAAGCTCTCAGGCGGAAAAGGATGCGGCGCAGGCGGCCATGAACAATGCCCACACTCGCGCAGAAAGCGTTCGTGCAGATTCAAGCGGGAATTACAGCGGCGGTGCTGACGGCAGCGAGTACATTCCTCTCGGTGGAGGCGGATATTACGGTGGCGGAGGCTACACGCCAAGTTACAATTACTTTACTATCAACGCAAGTGCCGGAGGTGGCGGCAGCATTTCGCCCAGCGGCAGCACCTCTGTAATTGAGGGAGGCAGCCAAAGCTTTACCATTACCCCGAACAAGGGCTTCAAGATTGAAGGTTTCATAGTGGACGGCGTTTCCGTGGGAGCTGTCAGCTCCTATACCTTTTCCAATGTGACCTCAGCCCACAGCATTTCCGCGAGCTTTGTCCCCAGTGGCAGAGTGAGCATTGTGAGTGCAGATCTCGCTGACAAGGACGGTAAGGGAACGGTAAAAAGCGGCTATGGTATTTATGCCAATGTGCAGGCGGATTTTGTTGACGTGGAAGATGTTTGTGTGACTGCAAGTTACAACTTCGGCAAGGGCACAAAGACGGTAACCCTTGAGGAAACCTCTAAGGGTCGCTTTGAGTTTACAAAAAACTCCGCAAGTCCAAGCAAGTACCGCTGTGTTTATATTCCCGTGGACACGAAGGACAAGACTTACACTATCACATTTACAATAACCGGAACGAATGCTGCCGGCACTGGGATTTCTGCAACCAAAACTGCTACAATCACCGTCAAGGGCGATATGTACCAGGATGATTTCAGCGGCGACAGACAATAAACCAAGTAAGCCCCTCGGAGCAATCCGAGGGGCAGTTTAATAAAGAGGAGATTCTTGAAATTAAGAAAGAGGGATACAATGCTTAAAAAATATAAATATTTACTCTTTTTTGTAGTTACCGTTGCGCTCGTTTGCACTTTGAGTGCGAGCGCATTTGCTGCAGGAACAGGAGATGTGGCAGGCGCTATTGAGGGTACATGGAACGATGCATCCGTGCAGATTAAGACGGTGGTAAACAAGGTGGTATTCCCCGCTATAGACCTCATCTTGGCGGTGTTTTTCTTCGCAAAAGTGGGCACTGCTTATTTTGATTACAGGAAACATGGCCAGTTCGAGTGGAGCGGCCCTGCCATTTTGTTTGCCTGTCTCGTGTTCACGCTTACCGCTCCACTTTATATATGGCAGATACTAGCATAATGGCGGTAAAATGAGGGCAAACCAAGCCTAATTGCAAGGTTTGCCCATACTTTCGCAGTAATCGAGATTTCCTTTAGCTGCTGCACTATTGAAAAACGGTGCTGGATATATGCAGATCGCTGCATTTATTTCCACTCTAATGATGGTTGGAATTGTAACAATGCCGCTTGAAATCAAAACCTTCGGAAAACGCGCAACTATTGCTAGCCGTCGGCCAAGGAGTTTATCCTAATAGATGAATATGTCGCTTGTGGTTAAACAGGGTGTTCAACGCAAACGACATATGCAATACGATGTCATTTTTACAAAGTGCTTATCGGACGCCTTGCAATTCAGATTAGCAAGACAATTTTGTTCGTTACGGATTCCATCGTTGTATCCGCGTATTGTTTTTTCAACTTCTCCCTTTTACTGCATCGTCACATGTTAGAATTTTGATTGATTCAGCGTCAAATTTAATCAGTCCCTCGTCTCTCATTTTTGCAAGCTCTCTCGATAACGAAGTGCGCTGAACACCAATTTTTTCAGCTAATGCTTTTTTTGTTATTCCGAGTTTTATTATATTCGAGTTTTGCTTTTTTCTCTCATAATCAAGGTAACACATAATACTTTCTCGGATTGTTTTGTTTACATAATGTTTAATACGATCTCCCAGGATTATTGCGTGGTCAGATACGAATTCAAGATAGCTCTTTAAAAATTCATGATTATCTGAGAACAACTTAAACAACCGGTCTTTGTTGATTTCTAATATCACAGTAGGCTGTTTTACAGTAATGGTCATCGGATAATGCGGGTTTCTTGAAAACAGCAGATTACCGCCTAGTATTTCACCGCTTAAAAATTCAGCTATTGTCATAAGGTTGCCAGACTCATCAATACGCTCTACCGCCACTTTCCCCAAAAGAATTATTTCCAGCTTAGAGCATGTCTCTCCAACAAAATGAACAATATTATTTTTGCAATATGTGGTTATTCTAAAGCTGCCTTCACTTATATAAAATATAATTTCTTCAGATGCAAGCGATTTAGTAAGCGCAGCCTGCTTAATAAGCTCTAAATAATCGTTCATAATAATCCCCCGAAGGTGTTACATTGGTAACACCTTTTTTCTTATTATATCTTTATAATTGAGCTATATCAAGACAAGGAGGGCACGTAATGAACAATAACAAAGTTGTAGTCAAAAAAGCTCCGGAAGGAAAGAAAAAGTTACCGGCAATTAAAGAATCTATCCAGAAATGTCCGTCCAAAATGATTATAATAATCAAGGGGGAGAAAGCATCATGAAATACATAGCCAATATAATTCGTATATTGTTTCTTGCGCTGTTTCTATTTTTATTGGTAAACGGAAACGTAATGATATGGCTTGTACTGTTCGCAATCAGTCTTGTTGCCGCTCTTATATTTGGCAGAGTCTATTGCGGGTATGTCTGCCCTATGAACACACTGATGATTCCCACTGAGTGGCTGTCCAAAAAGTTAAATCTTCAAACTTCGGCTACGCCCAAATGGTTAAAAAACGGGTATTTCGCATGGATATCTTTAGGTATCAGCGTAGCAATCATGCTTCTGTCGAAAAGACTCCTTCATATCGAATTACCCATTCTGCCATTCTGGCTGGTTATTTCATTGCTTGTTACACTAAGATACAAACCTGCCGTGTTCCACAACCTCATCTGCCCCTTTGGTACTTTGCAAAAAACATTTGGTCGATTCTCAATGTTGTCAGAGCAAGTAGATAAAAGCACCTGTATCGGATGTAAGCTATGTGAGAAAGCCTGTCCGTCTAATGCCATAGCTGTTTCTGCGGAAGATAATAAAGCTGTGATAAACACAATGTTGTGCCACCAATGCACAAATTGCCAGCAGGTTTGCCCTAAGGATGCTATTCGTTATAAAAAAACGAAATATAAATATAAATCTACTTATAACAGCTCAAACTGATTTTTATGGAAGTTCAGCAAACCATCATTTCTAAGCTTTGAAAGCTCAGCAGACATAGCGCTACGATCGACAGAAAGATAGTCCGCGAGTTCCTGACGGTTAAAAGGAATGCAAAAACGACTACTTCCAGCGTTCTTAGCCTCAGCTGAAAGATAGGCAAGGAGTTTCTCACGGGTGGTGTGTTTAGAAGTATATTCTATTTTCTGAGTCAGCAATATATTTTTAATAGATACAATACTCAGCATATTTTGAATGAGCTTGTTGTGAAAACCGCACGCTTTGGCGCAAGGAACTGCAAGCCTGTGGCAGTCGATAAAGAGAAGTTCGCTTTCGGTCGTTGTGATCACACTGACCGGAAGCGTTTTTATTTCTGCGCAGGCAAAGGATTCACCAAACAAACTGCCGGTGTCAATTTTGGCAAGGATGCTTCTTTTTCCGTAATAGTCGTCCTGAACCACCTGAACCTGTCCTGATAAAACAACACCGAATTGTTCGATGCTTTCACCACTAGAAAATACGGTTTGACCTTTTTCAAAACGAATCGATTTGGCGCATAGGCACGATAAAAGTGGTTGTATATTTTCCTCTTCAATGCCGTTAAATAGTTTAACTGTTTTCAGTACATCCAAATAATTTTTCATAAAATCCTCTTTTGTTGGAATTGCAACAGACTTATCGGCTTAAGAATAGTACAATCAATACATAAAGTCAACAATAACATTAAGAAACAAACTTGAAAATAGAGGTGAACGTACATGATTAGAAAAATTATTAAAATTGACGAAGACAAATGTAACGGCTGCGGACTGTGCGCAAAAGCCTGCCATGAAGGTGCAATCGACATGGTAAACGGAAAGGCAAAGCTCCTTCGCGACGATTACTGTGACGGACTCGGTGACTGCCTGCCGGCCTGCCCAACAGGAGCCATCAGTTTTGAAGAACGCGAAGCGAATGAATACGACGAAGCCGCCGTGATGAAAAGCAAGCTTAGCAAACAGGAAGAAACGCTGGCCTGCGGATGCCCAGGCACACAGTCTAAATCCATTCATAGGGAAGCCGTGTGTGAGGCCGTCCGTACCGAAGCCTTAGAAAATAAAAGTCAGCTTTCACAGTGGCCCGTCCAAATCAAGCTTGCACCTGTCAATGCCCCTTATTTCGCTGACGCCAACTTGCTGATTGCCGCCGACTGTACGGCCTATTCTTACGGCGATTTCCACAACAGGTTTATTAAGAACAAAGTTACCCTTATTGGCTGTCCTAAGCTTGACGAAGGGGATTACAGCGACAAACTCACGGAGATCATTATAAAGAACAACATAAAAAGCGTTACAGTCGTTAGAATGGAAGTCCCTTGCTGCGGCGGGATTGAAAATGCGGTTAAACGGGCGCTTCAAAACAGCGGCAAAATGATTCCATGGCAAGTAGTGACGATTTCAACAGACGGAAAAATTATTGATTGACAGGAGGTAATTGTAATGATAGAAAAAGAATATAAGCTATCAAAAACCAATGAAAAGGCAGTAGAAAAAGTAGTTTTTGATGATAACCTTCATTATCTCCACATGGTATTTAATCAAAGTGAAGGTCTCCCCGAGCACTTTTCAAATTCAAATGTATACATGACCGTCATCAGAGGAAAGCTGTCGATTGAGCTTGATGATCAAGAAGTCCACGTGTACGAAGCCAGCACCTTACTGGTAATTCCAATCAACACAAAAATGAATGTTAAAAACCTACATTTGGAAACTTTGGAATTGATCATAGTGAAAGCACCGGCCCCCAATAATTGAGAAGGAGTACATTAAGTGAAAAATTACAGATGCATTCCCTGCGATTATATCTATGACCCTGCGCTTGGTGATCCTGACAATGGAATCAATCCCGGTACGGCATTTGAAGATTTGCCGGACAATTGGCAGTGCCCCGTATGTTTTGTAGGCAAGGAAGAATTTGAACCCATAGAAGAATAAAGGAGATAAAGTAAAATGAGTATGTTTTGTTATCAGTGCCAGGAAACCGCAAAAGGGACAGGCTGCGAACTTCGCGGCGTATGCGGAAAGACCGAAGAAGTCGCAAAGCTCCAGGATCTGCTGATTTACACGATTAAAGGTGTTTCCGAAATCGTTGTAAAAGGTAAGATTGATATCAGCAAGTTAGATTATGTAAACCAAGAGATTCTCAGCAGCCTTTTCATGACCATTACAAACGCAAACTTTGATGACCGAGCAATAGAAAGTCAGATCAGAAAGATGCTGTCTTTAAGGAACGATTTGCGAAAGACCATTTCCTTTAACAATCTTCATGACTCTGCAACATTTGAAACAGATACTAAAGAGTCAATGCTGGAAAAAGCCGCAACTGTTGGTGTGCTTTCTACACAAAATGAAGATGTGCGTTCTTTAAGAGAAATGATCATTTACGGTCTCAAGGGCATTGCCGCCTATGCCGAACACGCTAATAATATCGGAAAAGAAGACACGACCATTAACGCTTTTATCTACGAAGCACTAGCAGCTACGTTGGATGACACGCTTTCAGCTGACGATCTTGTTGCGCTTACGCTTAAAACCGGAGAATACGGTGTTAAGGTAATGGCTCTTCTTGATGAGGCTAACACCTCAAAGTACGGCAACCCTGAAATAACAGAGGTTAACATAGGAGTCAGAAAGAATCCAGCCATCCTCATTTCAGGACATGACCTGAACGACTTGGAACAGCTTATGGAACAGACCCGCGGAACTGGAGTCGATGTATATACTCACGGAGAAATGCTTCCCGCCCATTATTACCCCTTCTTCAAAAAGTATGATAATTTTGCTGGAAACTACGGCAACGCATGGTGGAAGCAAGTTACAGAATTTGAGACTTTCCATGGTCCGATTTTGTTCACAACAAACTGCATAGTTCCTCCAAAAAGCGAAGAGGTTAGAAACAGAATCTTTACTACCGGCGCGTCAGGCTTCCCCGGTTGCCCCAATATTACTGCTGACGAAAACGGCAAGAAAGACTTTTCAGCAATAATCGAACTGGCAAAAGCTCTACCTACACCTGAAGAAATTGAATCGGGTAGCATAGTAGGCGGCTTTGCTCACAATCAGGTGTTCGCTCTGGCGGACAAGGTTGTCGAGGCAGTAAAATCCGGTGCAATCAAAAAGTTCTTCGTCATGGCTGGCTGTGACGGCCGAATGAAGTCCAGAGAGTATTACACAGAGTTTGCTGAAAAGCTCCCTAAGGATACTGTTATTTTGACAGCCGGATGCGCAAAATACCGTTACAACAAGCTCAATCTCGGCGACATCGGCGGTATCCCAAGAGTACTGGATGCCGGACAGTGCAACGACTCATATTCACTTGCTCTTATTGCGCTGAAGCTGAAAGAAGTATTCGAGCTTGACGATATTAATAAGCTCCCGATTGTTTACAACATAGCGTGGTATGAGCAGAAAGCCGTAATTGTACTTCTTGCGCTCCTATATCTTGGCGTAAAGAATATCCATCTCGGCCCCACGCTCCCAGGCTTCCTATCACCAAATGTAGCTAATGTTTTGATTGAAAAATTCGGAATTGCTGGTATCGGTACAGCAGATGAGGATATCGAACTCTTCATGGCCCAATAAATCAACAGTCCCGCCGGTATGTTAAATCATAGCGGCGGGACAACACTTTTCTATTGGAGAAACTTATGGAAAAAATCGGACTGCTTATCAATGCTATGATTCATTATTACTCCGGTGATGCGCGGCGTATCAATCATTTTCTGAAAGTATACGGGTTCGCCAAGGCTATAGGTGAATTGGAGGGTCTTGATGAAAGAACGCAGGAAATTCTTGAAATTGCAGCGCTAACCCACGATATTGGTATTAAGAACAGCGAAATAAAGCATGACAGTTCTTCCGGAAATTATCAGCAGATTGAAGGCCCACCGGAAGCGCAAAGCTTGCTGGAGAATTTAGACGTTGATCCAACCATCGTCGAACGGGTATGTTGGCTAATCGCGCACCATCATTCCTATACAGACATTCAGGGAATTGATTATCAGATTCTGGTCGAGGCGGACTTCCTGGTTAATGTTTTTGAAGATAATATGTCTATCGACGCAATCAGAAAAATTGATAACAATATTTTTAGGACTCGCACAGGAAAAAAGTTCCTAAATACAATGTTTGAAGTAAATTCTATGAGAGGGGTAGGCTTTCCGTGAAAGAATACGATGAATTCTTAAATCTACTTGAAGCGGAGAAGAATCAAATGGCTGTTCAATATGCGTTGGATTTGCTGGACAGCGGGAAAATGGCCATAAGAACTCTGCATGTTCAGATTTTGACCCCTGCGCAGAACAAGATGCAGTGTCGATTGGACGACAAAAATATCTGCATTTGGAAAGAGCATGTCCGAACGGCAATTCTTTTTATAATAGAGCCCGCCGTCGGTTGGGAGCATTGTTCCAGCAGGGAAACCAGTCCACGAATAGGTGACCGTGTAGGTCGAGTCAGTGCTCTTCGACCAGCTGCCGCTTAGAGTAACATACCAGAGACTTCGTGCGGCTGGGTGCTCAACTGACTTTCTTTGTTCTTCACCTAACGCAAAAGGCGTTAATCACGGAGCTTATCACCAAGGCGCTTGATGAACTCGAAAAACAAGAAATAAGAATGTGATGGCGAAAATATACTCCGAGAGCTTTATAACGGCTAAATTTACCCCAGGAAAAAGTAGATTGATAAAGGCAGCAAATATCAACAGCATCTGCATGGGATGACTAAATTACAGAGGGTATATCGTGAAAACGATATGCCTTTTTTACTTTGAAATGAAGGACGTGATCGCATTTGTTTATATGGGACTTTTTGCTTACTGATGTAATGGACCAGTTCATCGACTGGTGCTACAGCCAAATCGTAGGCTTTCTGGGCAGTTTTTTCTCCCAGATGGGTAATATGGGCGTGGAGCTTTTTGATATGGGCTGGGTGAAGTCAATCGTTCTGTTCTTTTCCTATCTCGCGTGGTCGCTCTTCGTGACAGGGCTTGTTGTGTCAACATTCGAAACAGGAATGGAATATCAATCCGGCAGAGGAAGTGTCAAGGATGCCTTGCTTAATGCTCTAAAGGGTTTTCTGGCCGTTTCTCTTTTTACCCTTGTACCTGTTGAGCTTTTTAAGCTCTCCGTCACTTTACAGGCGAGCATGACGGCAGGAATTACCGGCTACGGCACTGACTTCGGAGCTGTCGCCGACACGATACTCAGGGAAAGTTCAGAAAGTGGCTTCGGCGGCATAACCGGTGTTACGAACCCGCTGTTGATGATTTTCCTCATTGTTATGATGGGATATTCCGTAATCAAGGTGTTTTTTGCAAACCTCAAGCGCGGCGGTATTTTGCTAATACAAATTGCTGTGGGCAGCTTGTATATGTTCAGCGTACCCCGCGGTTACATGGACGGCTTTTACCAATGGTGCAAGCAGGTCATTGGGCTATGCCTGACCACCTTTTTGCAGGCAACAATCTTAACTGCAGGACTGATGGTCATTCGAGATCACGCACTTTTGGGTCTTGGGCTAATGCTCTCAGCCGGCGAGGTGCCGAGAATTTGCGGTGCTTTTGGGTTGGACACCTCAACCAAAGCAAATGTTATGTCGGCAGTTTATACGGCGCAGGCGGCAGTCAATACTACCCGAACTGTAGTGCAGACCGTGGCACCGAAATAAGGTGGGAGCATAAAAATGATGGCGTTAGGAAGTCTATTTGACGGAATTAGAGAATTCCTCCTTGTAAGGATTGCCTACTCGTTGATAAACGTAAAAACGAAAGCGAGGAACATATAATGTATATTTACCCCGACAATCTGAAAGCGAAGGCTGCTCTTTGGCTGTGGCAACTGCGTGATGTAGCCATTTTTAGCAGTGGACTTTTGATCTCGGTCTTTGCCTTGGCTCAGCTGGGAACGCTCATTCCCTTTGTTATAACAGCGGTCTATGGCTTTCTTTCTATCCGTTTTTCAGACACCAGTATTTTGGACTTTATCCGATATGCGGTGGCTTTTTTTATATCCAAACAGCAATATTACGAATGGACAGGCTGAGTCTTCCCAAAATTCAGCGAAACAGTATATGCCCGAATTCAACTACAAAGGAAGCTGTGAAAAATGAGAATTATGAAAAACAAAAACCCCACCAAAGCCCTTGTTGGCATAGGAGAAATTACGCCATACAGCATAAAAAGAGCGGAGGATGAGCTTGTATACTTTCTCGTGAAGCCAACAAACATCTCTGTTCTTTCCGAAAGCACTGTGGCTGGAAAAATTAACGCTCTCGCAAATGTGCTGAAAAGCATGGAAGAGCTTGAGATTCTGTGTCTTAGCTCCAAAGAAAACTTTGATGCCAACAAGGAATATCTCAAAAGCCGAATGGAGGAGGAAGAAAACCCCGTGGTGCGAAAGCTCTTGGAGCAAGACCTCAAGAGCCTCGACAAAATGCAGATTCAGATGGCAACGGCAAGGGAATTTATATTTGTGCTTCGCTTGAAGAACGAAAAGGACAGCAATATTTATGCATACCTTTCCAATATAGAAAAAAGCATAAAAGATCAGGGCTTCACGGTAAGGCGTGCAACCAAAGACGACTATATGAGAATTCTTTCCGTCTATTTCGAGCAAAATGTCACAAGCGATTTTTTGCAGGATTATGACGGGGATATGTGGATAGATAGGTGATTCAAGACGTCATTTATGTTGATTCTTTGGTTGCTGATGCTTCGAACAGGACCGACCTAAAAGCGGAGTTGCACAACAACGCCTTTAAAAAAGCAAGCTTCGATCGAGGCTTGCTTTTTTATGCCCAAAACTATGAAAGGAATGATGCCGAGCTATGAAAAAAAATAAAGAACGCACTACACCGAAGGCACAGATCAAGTCCTTTGCGGATATGATTGCGCCATCTGTTATCAGGTTTTCAAGCGACCACTATATTTGCGGTAACACCTACCGCTGTGTTTTTGCCCTACGTGAATACCCAACAAGTACCACTGAGCAGGCAATACTCCGACGTCTAGGTGAAAAAGACGGTGTAACCCTGCACATCTACTCACGACAAGTAAAATACATGGAGGAAAAGAAAATCCTCGACAATGCATCAAACAAGAACCGTATGTACGCCTCCGCCGACAACATGAAGGAAAACATAAAAGCGCAAAACAACCTGCAGGATGTGGCTGATGTACTAAGCAATATGCAGCGTAACCGAGAGCCGCTTATTCACTGCGCCGTCTATATCGAGCTGATCGCAAACGATTACGACAGCCTAAAACAGCTTCAAACCGAGGTGCTTACGGAGCTTGTCCGCTCAAAGCTGAACGTGGACAGGCTAATTCTCCGTCAAAAAGAGGGCTTTCTCTCTGCAAGCCCCACTGGGAGAAATGCGTTGGGAACTCAGCTTGAGCGAGTGCTGCCGGTAAGCTCTGTTGCAAACCTCTTCCCCCTCAACTACTCTGGCAAGACCAACAGCAACGGCTTCTATCTTGGCAAGGACAAGTTCGGCAGTAACATTATTGTTGACTTCAACCAGCGTGACGAGGACAAAACGAATGCCAACATCCTCATCTTGGGTAACTCGGGACAGGGCAAAAGCTACCTTCTAAAGCTCATTTTATGTAATGTTTTTGAGAGCGGAAAGAATGTAATCGTGCTTGATCCCGAGCACGAATTTGCAGACCTGTGCGATAACTTGGGCGGCTGCTTTGTGGATTTAATGAGTGGGCATTACATGATTAACCCTCTCGAGCCAAAGAGCTGGGACACCGGGGGAGAGCTTTATGAAAAAGGAGTTCCGTCAGCATTTGTACAATCCACAAAATTAAGTCAGCACATCTCCTTCCTAAAGGACTTTTTTCGCAGCTACAAGGACTTTGACGATCGCCATATTGACACAGTTGAAATCATGCTTTCAAAGCTGTACTCCAAGTGGGGCATTAGCGACAGCACGGATTTTGCAAAGCTGAAATCCACCGATTACCCGATTTTATCCGACCTCTATGCCCTCATTGAAATGGAGTATAGGTACTATGACAATAAGCAAAGTCCCTTGTATCCCAAGGAATTGTTGCAGGACATTCTCCTTGGACTTCACTCTATGTGTGAGGGTGCGGAGAGCAAATTTTTCAACGGCCATACCAATGTTACAAGTGACCGTTTCATTGTTTTTGGAGTGAAAGGGCTACTGCAGGCGAGTCAAAATGTAAAAAATGCCCTGCTGTTTAACGTGCTATCCTATATGAGCGACAGACTCCTTACCGTTGGAAACACTGTTGCCGCTCTTGATGAGCTGTACTTGTTTTTAACTAACAAGACGGTGATTGAGTACATCAGGAGCTTTATGAAGCGTGTCCGTAAAAAGGAGTCGGCAGTTGTTTTAAGCTCACAAAACCTTGAGGACTTCGCGCTGCCAGGCATAGCCGAGCTGACAAAGCCTCTGTTCTCCATTCCGGTGCATCAGTTTTTATTCAACGCAGGTTCGGTGGATTCGAGATTTTACATGGACACCTTGCAACTTGAGGAGTCGGAATACAAGCTCATCAAGTACCCCCAGCAAGGTGTGTGCCTTTACAAATGCGGCAACGAGCGCTACAATCTCGCCGTCCACGCGCCGGAGTATAAGGAAACTCTGTTCGGCACGGCGGGAGGAAGATAAATGGCAGCTATATCCGGAGCGGCAGTTGCAAAGATTGCCGCAACAGTTTTGACCGATAAAAAGCTCCGAAAGGGAGTGGGATGGTTGCTCGTAGCCGTCCTCTCGCCTTTAATTTTAGTCATTGTTATGCTCTGCACACTTCTCTCCGCCACCTCACAGCATAACACTACCGCTGCAGATTTGTGTTTCTACCGGACGATTACCGCCGGCATATCGAGGAAATGCAGTCTGCTTTTGCTATCGTGGACAGCGAAGTGGCAAGGGTCAATGCTATGACTGAAAACGGAAACGGACTTGACGGAACAAACGTTAAGTCTATTTTTTATGCTCTCTTTTTTGGCACAGACCGTCCCGACTCCATTGACATTCAAGGCTTTGTTGACAGCTTTGTGCGCTATGAGGAACGCACAACTACCTACACCGATGCGGATGGAAACGAAGTTCCGGTGTCCTACATTGTTGCGATTCCACTGCCAACGGACACCGCATACGGCAGACTTCCTGTCACAGTCACAGCCATTCAAAAGGAAAGTGCCGCCGATGTGTTTGAGCATATTTCAGGTGCCGGTGACAGTTTCACAGGTGACATTATTCGTGGTGAGGGCGGCGAAACAAAGATTGATGTCAGTGGATTTACAGATCCCTCCACTAAAAACAGTCACGACCTTGTCGCCTATGCGCAGCAAGCATTTGAAAACGGTTGGGGCTATGTTTGGGGCACCTGCGGCTGGGTTCTGACACCTCAAATGTTCGCAAGCAAGCTCAGTCAGTACCCCGACGGCGTTGGTAAGTACAAAGATTTCATTGAAGAAAACTGGCTGAACGGTCGCACAACCGACTGTGTCGGTCTTATAAAGGGCTATGGCTGGCTGGACTCCAACACTCTCGAGGTTGGCTATGGAACAAACGGCATGCCTGACATCTCTGCCGACCAAATGTACCAAGTGGCGACGACAAAGGGCAGCATGAACACCATGCCCGACACCCCCGGCCTTGCGGTTTGGCACAAGGGACACATTGGTGTTTACATCGGAAACGGCGAGGTTATTGAAGCCATGGGCACAAAGTACGGCGTTGTAAAAACAAAACTGCAAGACAGAAACTGGACGGCATGGCTTGAAATACCATATATAAATTACGAAAGGACTATAGCACAATGAAAGAAAATATGATTACGGTTTTAAAAATTGAGGTGGGCGAACCTCCAGAAATCAAGGAAATCCCAAACGAGATTAGCGGTCTACAGCACGAGGTGGGCGGTTTAATTGAGTGCGTTTATTTGGACGATGGTTCTATCGCAGTCTGCAATGAGGAGGGAAAACTAAACGGCATGGAACCCAACCGCAGGCTGGGCGCAGATATTATTTGCGGCCCTTTTTTTATTTGTGGGGATACCTTGGACGGTGACTTTGCATCGTTGAGCGAGGAACAAATCCAAAAATATAGTGAGAAGTTTGGGGAAATCCCAGCGTTTACAGGAGAAGAGCCCGAGCTTGAGCCAAGGATAGAAGTAATCGGGTTTGACTTTATGGGAGGTATGCACTGATGAAAATAGAGACCATTTCTATCAGCATGGATGCTGAAAAGCTCCGAGCTACTAAAAAATATATGGAGAAAAAAGAGCTGTCCATTGAGAAGGAGCTTGCCGACGCACTCCAAAAGCTCTATGAAAAACACGTGCCAGCTACTGTCCGCGATTACATTGATGAAACTGACGATGACGACAATTCTGCAAAAAAGCCTAAATAACGTTAGAAAGGCTAAGCACCGCCCGTCGTATAAGCGGCGCTTAGCGCTGTGTCGGCCACTGTTTGCCACTGTGTTCGATTTTGTGGAGGGCACAGGCATCCGTACACCTGAAGCGGCATTTTGGAGAGCTTGAGCCGAGCTTTGAAACGGCGTAATCAGGAGAAATAGGACGAAAGCATATTTTCGATTATGAAACAGGATAAAGGAACTGGGGACTAAAGCCCCCGTTCCGACCACAAAGCCCCGCAGTGCGGGGCTTGTTCAAAGAGACACGTTTGAAAAAAGATTAGCGAATTAGGGACTGTTTTCTGAAGAATGCCGAAATACCAGGCGGTTGAACAGCTTTTTGAGGAAACATACAGATTGGGAGGGAGTATAACGAACGACGAAAAGAATAAATACGGTTTTTATTTATCTCCACAGGTATCTGAGCGGATAGATGCATCTCTTGCCGAGGATAACTGTAAAAACCGAAGCGAGTTCGTAGAAAAAGCATTGCAGTTCTACATGGGGTATCTGGGAAGTCCAGACTCAAACCTGTACATGTCCCGTGTGCTGTCTTCACTCATAAACGGCGTACTCACACAAAACGTGGACAGACTCTGCAGTCTTTTATTCAAGCTTGCTGTTGAGGTTGCGATGATGACACAGGTAATCGGAGCAAATCTTAATTACAATGAAGAGGAGCTTCGGAATCTCCGAGGTAAGTGTGTAAAGGATGTGAAGACGACGTTCGGGAAGATTAGCCTTGAAGATGCAGCAAGGTTTCAAAATGGTATCAGATAATGGCGAGGCTTATATTTATATGTCCGTATATTAGTGGAAACAGTACCCGCAAAAGTAACCATGTGAATTACATAGCAACTCGAGAAGGTGTCGAGATGCTGGCGGAGAAAGAACTCAACGTCTCTAATGACGATAACGAAGATAGACCTGTTGATGAGCTGCAGAGCGAGTATCTTTCGTTTGAGGAGGATGTTAATTCGGACAATTCCGTGAAGCGCTCCATTCTGGTTAACTATATTGCTGAGCGTCCGGGCGTTCAAAAGCTTGGAACGAACGGTCTGTTTTCAATGACAGATGAAAAAATTGTGCTCTCGCGTGTCCAGAAGGAAATTGCGGAACATGAAGGTAACGTTTGGATACCTATCATATCTCTGACACGCGAGGACGCGGAACAGTTTGGCTACAACAACGCCGAAGCGTGGAAAAACCTTCTACGCGCACACAGTGCAGATATTGCGGCGAGCATGAAAATACATCCGGATAATCTCCGTTGGTATGCGGCTTATCATAATAAAGATACGCACCCACATGTTCATATGGTTATATACTCGACCGATCCCAAAGAGGGCTATCTCACTAAGACAGGTATACGCCAGATTAAGTCGGCACTCGCAAATGATATTTTTAGACCTGAGATGCTGGAGTATTACTCTCAGAAAACCGAGAAAAGGGAAGAACTGAACTTGCGTGCTCAAGATGTCATGAAAGAGCTCATAGAACAAATGGAAACTGGGACGTTGGAGAATGAGAAAATAGAGCTACTGGTACGGGAGTTATCGGAAGCGTTGAAGTCCGTGAGCGGTAAAAAGCAGTATGGTTATCTTTCTCCTAAGCTAAAATCAGTTGTAGATGAGATCACGAACGAGCTTGCAAAGGATGCTCGGGTTGCCGAGGCGTATAAGCTTTGGAATGAGATGCAGGAAGCGGTTATTAAAATCTATACGGATAATCTTCCGGAACTGCTGCCCTTGAATCAGCAGAAGGAATTCAAAACCGTTCGTAACATGATAATACGTGAAGCACTTGCCGTGTCAGATTTCGTGGAACAGCTGGATTCAGCTCCTAGGGAAGAGCTAGAAAGTGATAATATCACCCCTCAAGTTGAACCGGCAGTGTTGGTCAATACACATCAGCCTCATAAGATTAGCAATACGCCGCAGTCAGATGCGGCACTTTCGATATCTGCGGCGACGCGTTTACTTTATAACATGGGCAATATTTTCAGAAGTACAGTACCCATGAACTATTACAAGGCTCAGCACATTGACCGGAAGCGGAAAGCTGAGCTTGCGAGATTGCGTCGGACCCATGGTGTCAAAGGCAATGACTACGAACAGAATATGTAAAGGAGGGCCTAAATGGCGAAATACGTACAATATACCGAGGAGCAACTACATAGTGCAAATACTGTGGATTTAGAAACAATTCTCGTTAGGCATGGAGAGCGACTAATACGTTCGGGTAAAGACCGTCGTTTGGCCACTGACCACAGCATAACTGTCCGGGGAAACAGATGGTACGATCACGCGACAATGAAAGGCGGTTTGGCAGTTAGCTTTCTGCAGTATCATTGGGGACTACCGTTTGTGGAAGCAGTGGCATCGTTGCTAGAAATGAAGGAGTATACTGTTGAAGAAACTATTCGCGAGAGCAAGCCGATGCCGTTTGTGCTCCCTCTACGCAATGGCAACATGCATAGGTTGTTTGCCTACCTCATAAATGAGCGAAAGCTTGAAACAAAAGTAATTGAAGCGTTTGCTAACGAAAAGCTTATATACGAAAGCCGGGAGTTCTCCAAAAACGGAAGAGAATATCACAGTGCCGTGTTCGTCGGGATGGACGAACACGGCACTGCCCGTCATTGCCACAAAAAAGCTTTGGGCAAAAATGGGTTTTGTATGAACGTAGAGGGGAGCGATTCTGAGTTCAGCTTTAACTGGACAGGCGATTCTGAGAAGCTGTATGTATTTGAAGCTCCGATAGACCTGATGTCGTATATATGCTTGCATATCGAAAACTGGAATGAGCATAGCTATGTTGCTCTTTGCGGTTTGTCTGAGTATGCGATGCTGAAGATTCTTGAAACACATCCCAATCTGACAACAGTAATTCTATGTCTGGATAATGACCATGCAGGGATTGCCGCCTCAGAACGTATGAGCGATAGATTACAGAGTCTCGGATATAAGGATGTGTCTTATGATAGGTCGGAACTGAAGGACTGGAATGAAGATTTGTGTGCGACAAAAGAATGAATACGTCTTCAACGTTGAAAGGAGCATGATGCCAAACAACATATACATATTAATAATTGCTGCCGTCGTGATGTTTGTTGTCATTGGCGGCCTTTCTATATTGTCGCATTATTATACTCTGAACGGGATAAAGAGCCGAACAGTTGGCGATGGTCAACATGGAACAGCTCGCTTTGCGACGAAACGGGAAATTCAAAAGACATATAGTCAGGTTCGATTTACTCCGCAGGAATGGAGGGAGGGGATGAAATGCCCCGCCCTTCAAGGAGTAGTCCTCGGATGTGTCGGGCATAAAAACAAGATAGAGGCTCTTGTCGATACCGGCGATGTGCATACTCTTATGATCGGAGCTTCCGGAGTTGGCAAGACAGCATTTTTTCTCTACCCTAATCTCGAATTTGCATGCGCAAGCGGAATGAGCTTTCTCGTGACTGACACCAAGGGAGATGTATATCGAAATTACGGCGCAATCGCCAAGGATTGTTATGGTTATAAGGTATCGGTCATTGATTTGCGTAACCCTACACGCTCGGACGGTAATAATCTTCTCCATCTCGTCAACCGATATATGGATGCCTACTCGTTATACCCAAAGGATATAGTCTCAAAAGCTAAGGCGGAAAAATACGCGAAAATAATCAGTCGGACGATTATTAACAAATCCGGGAATGAGAGCTACGGACAAAACGCGTTCTTTTATGACGCAGCCGAAGGTGTGCTTACAGCGGTTATTCTTTTGGTAGCCGAATATCTGCGACCGGCGGAAGGTGATAAAAGCGAGAAGAGACATATAGTAAGCGTGTTCAAGCTTGTACAGGAATTGCTTGCTCCACCACAGATAGCGGGAAGAAATCAGTTCCAGCTGCTTATGGAGAAGCTGCCACCAGAGCATAAGGCCAAGTGGTTTGCTGGAGCAGCACTGAACACTTCGGAGCAGGCAATGGCATCGGTGATGTCGACTGTTCTGTCCAGGCTCAACGCATTTCTGGACTCCGAAATGGAGCAAGTTCTCTGTTTTGATACCGCGATTGACGCGGAGAGATTCTGCAACGAAAAGTCGGCCGTTTTCATTGTTCTTCCCGAGGAAGACAATACAAAGTACTTTATGGTGTCGCTTATGATACAGCAATTATATCGTGAAATACTTGCTGTTGCGGACGAGCAGGGAGGAAAGCTTAACAACCGTGTTGTGTTTTTCTGCGACGAGCTTGGAACCATACCGCCTATAGATTCACTGGAATTAATGTTTTCCGCCTCGCGATCTCGCCGACTGACAATGGTCCCGATAATACAGAGTCTTAGTCAGCTCCATAAGAATTACGGAAGAGAGGGTGCTGAAATAATAGTCGATAATTGTCAGGACATAATTTTCGGAGGCTTTGCGCCAAACAGCCAAACGGCGGAGGTGTTATCTAAAGCGTTGGGATGCAGAACAGTCATGTCGGGAAGTGTCAATCGGGGGAGAAGTGACCCATCTCAGAGCCTGCAGATGATGGAGCGTCCTTTGCTCACACCTGACGAGCTGAAAGCTTTGCCGAAAGGACATTTCATTGTTATGAAGACTGGTACACATCCGATGAAAACACGCCTGCGGTTGTACTCGGACTGGGGTATCACGTTCTGTAGACCGTACTCAGTCTCAGAAAAAGCGCAGCGGGAAGTGGTTTATGCAAACCGGCGTGAGCTCGAGATGAACATTATGAAAAAGAGCCTTACGATGAGCTCAAAGCGGGTAAGTGATAGCTCTTCAGTAGAATTAGGCGAAGAGACACGTACACCAAACGGCAAAATGCTGAGATATGAGTAACAGGAGAGAAAATGGGCTATTTCGGTACTATTTATACAGACAATCTCCCTCATCGGGCAAAGACTGCATATATGTATCTTCGTGATCGAGCCAATAAAGAGGGGGCGTGTTGGCCGGGTATTAATCGCATAGCGTCTGATTTGGATATGTCCCGATCAACGGTAAAAAGGGCGTTGGAGGACTTAATACAAAACGGGTATATAGAGAAGGAGCTGCGCTACCGCGGTAACGGCAGCTACAGCTCCAACTTGTATACAATTCTGAAATGAGAGGTAACTAGTATGACACAATTGCCCGAGTTAATTACGGTTAAAGAACTACAAAGCTACCTCGGTATTGGTAGGGATAAAGCCTATGCGTTAGTCAAAAGCAAATCGTTTCCGGCAGTGAAAATAGGCGGGAGGTACTATGTAATGAAGTCTGGTTTTGTTAGTTGGCTGGAGAGGAAAATAGGAAAGATTTACTGAACTTACAACGGTAGGATATGTCGATATTTATCCAATTACAGATGTTGGGCGGCTTGTAAGTATGGTTTCATCATTAGCAGGTATAGCGTGGTTGCCTTACCAGCGGGTATTATTACGGCTAGATATATGTCAGCTATAAGGGAATAAAAACAATGAAAACTTTATACTGACCCAGTCAATAAAATATTGGTGTTTATCAAAAAGACGGTCAACCGTAATCGGATGTCCGTCTAATTTTTCTATTCTTTAAATAGGTCCTTTATAAGTCTTGACATTCCGGCCTTTAGTTTTTCCGTCTGTTCTTGCTCTACGTTGATTGAAACAACGGTACCTTCATCAGCTCCCGTTGGAATTAGCTTTTTAGGCAAATTAGCAAAGCTACGGTCTTCTAGTTCTACAACTGCAAACTCGCCCTCAAAGCGATCAATTATTATCTTCATTTATATCACGTATAATGAAAACCATCTCGAAAGGGGTGGTTTTCATTATTTCTCCTTTCTTCAAAATGTTATGTGGCAGGAGTAGCTACCTGCGATATAATCAGCACAAGCACTGTGGATTTGTTTCTATATAATTACAGCTTGACTGTTCGGAGGTGACTCAAACCACAGTGACTTGTCTGAATTGGTAATTAGTTAGTTATCCTAAAAAGTCTAAGAAACTCTAGCTTACTATGGGTGTATTTTCTCATAACGCCGTTTCGCAGTCTATGTGTCGTTTGATTTGACGCTTACGCTAAAAAATTATATACTGTCCTTTACGAGGAATAGAATATTCTCGGCTTAATTTTGCAGTATAACAGCGAAAAGCACTGACTTCCCTAATTATTAAGGGTAGTTAGTGCTTTTTTCTTAGTCAATTTGGTAGTGTTTTAGCGAGTGTTGACCGAATTATTACAATATTGCGGTTAAAAATATACTTTTCTCAATATTAGTTCAAGGTTAAATCCATAATAGCAAACCAACAGCAATTCAGGCGTTTTGTGCGTATCTAGCATATCAATTAAGCTCCTCATGTTTAAAGTCTTCGACTCTAATTCCATTCCAATCTCCGATTACAGTCATTGTATCCAATCCGTATGGAGGGTTATGAGAACCTACAAAAGTTTCTAACCTTATCTTAATTCTATATTCAGCACCACTTTTACTAATATCTAATATATCCTCATTCCAGTATTGCCTAGGTCCATTATAGTAGGCTTTTATTGCTTCATTAATATACGGATTAAACAGAGTCATTATTAGTTGTTCTTTCAGCACATCGTCAAAAACATAGTCTGGTAAAGGATTTCCTCCCAGCATTATCGATGTTAAAGGTAAATTGGGCATGTTTCTTAAAGAGTCAATGTTGTATATTTTGTTATTAGATATGTCTAGTGACCTTAAATTTATCAAACTACTCAAACCTTTAACATCAGTAATTTGGTTGTTGTTTAGTGCAAGATTTTCGAGCATTACTAATGAACCGAGCTCGCCTACATTTTCTATTTTGTTGTCTCCCAATCTTAAGCCTCGTAACTTAGCTAATGTTTTTAACCCTTCAATACTAATTATTTGGTTTCTGTCCATATCCAAATAGGATAGGTTTACTAAATTAGCAAGTGAGAGAACATATTTAACTTCGTTATCAGATAAGCCCAAATAATGCAAATTATTCAGCGCTTTAAGTTCACTCGGGTCTTCAATCTTATTACCATGAAGATATAACTCTTTAAGGTTAGATAAATTCCCTAATCCTTTTAGGTTACTGATTTTATTTTCTCCTGCTTCTAATACTGTTAAGTTTTTTAAATTACTTAGCGGAGAAATATCGCTTATATTATTATTTCCTATAGACAATATTGAAAGTTTTACGAGGTTTTTCAAGGGTTTTATATTTTCTAAATTATTGATATAGAGGTTTAGGTCGGTTAAGTTTATTAATGTGCTTAAAGGCTGAATATTGCTCACTTTATTGTTATACAAGCTTAGTTTCTTTAAATTTGTTAATCCTTTTATCGGACTAATATCAGCTGTTTTATTACTATCTAGTATTAATTCGTGCAAATCATTCAGAAGCGCCAGAGGGGTGATATCAACAATTTGGTTATAACCCAGATTAAGGCTTTCCAGCTTCGTAAGTGATTTAAGTGGGCTTAAGTCTTGAATTTTATTATAACTCAGATTTAATTCTCTAAGCCCGGTCAAATATTGTATACCTTCCAGGTTTGAAATCCTTTTGTGGTTAATTTCTAAGGATTTAATATTTTGAACATCTTCAAGGTAAATATCTCCCTGAGGTTTATTTATAGCTCCCCTTACCCCTAATTTCAAGCCATTATCAGGGAAATAAATAATATTATTTTTAATTACTTCAAGTGATTCGATTGAATTGTATTCTATTGCCAAACATCCAAAAGATAGTTCAAAGGCACATAATGCTAGTACGAATAGATTAGCTAAGGCAATTTTTCTTATTTGTCTTTTCATTGCTATCCCCCAAATCAAACATAGTATTTGTTTAAACGTTTGATTTAGAGGTGCTAATAGCTACCAAAACTGGTGCAAACCCTTATATTATAAATAATATAAATTCTGTCTGAGGGTGTGAGTCTAGTGCTTATGTTTTGCGGCTGATAACGCCTTCTTATCTTCTTCGTCAACTAGCGAATCCCTTTTCTTTGAAATTAGGGCTGCAATGATAGCATCTATATCTGAAAAATGCAGAATTGTCACTACAAGGCTGCGTACAGGCCATCTGCTGTACCCTCGTATGTTGTGGGTGCGGCAGATTTCATGCAAGTTTTTACGAGGCTGCGCCGTTAAAAACGCTCTCCGGTCAAAGGTGTAAATTCCATCATCTGTACTAAATTTAAAATACTGATTGTTTGTTGCTTTACGCACTTTTCCAGTATTTGTTTTCAGCAAAGAAAGAAACTTGTTTGTAGGTTTGGGCAAAACAAGAACTGTATGCCTTATTTCCTTTTTTGTGTAATTGCAATGCTGTGCAAGAATTTCAAAGAAGATTTCAACGGCATCAGTACGAGAACTGGGATAGTTGCCATGCTTAACAGACCAATTCCGAATATAGGTAAAGAAGCCAATGTAATCTTGTAAGTATTTGCTAGATACATTTGCTTTGTCTACGCATATGAAATGTTTAATATCTGCATGAAGTTCATTTACTCTGCCCAAAGAAAGATGATAACCTTTCTTTATAGCATTAAATTCTTCATAAGAGCAGTGGTTATTTTCTATTTTGTCTAGCTCTCCCTGTTTATACAGAGTTTTTTTAATTCTATGGTTCTGTTTTGCTTCATCTTCTGTAATAGGACCTGAAAATGGCATAGCTTTTACATAGCGGTTATTGTCAAGTATTTTGTCGTAGTTGGAAGGCTTGATGTAATGCGCGTAGCCTCGGGCTTCACAATAATGCGAATACGCAGGGTAAGCGTCGGTACAAATATATGTGGGATTTTCTATATGCCTGTCAAAAGTATCAAAGAACACTTCATCTGTCAGCTTACCCATGGCCACAACTTTACTCACACTGTAACCTTGCTCATCAATGGCTGTAACTACTGTACAGAATTCCGGTCACATAATTCCATATGCAGAGGGCTTATATCCATACCGGGGCAGTCTGGCCGCAAACCTTTCCGGAAGATAGTTTGTTAAACATCTGCTGCCTTTTTGAGATTCACGAATATAGGTTTCATCTATCTGAATTACGCCTGTAAGTTTGGGCTGAGGCATCATAGCCAGTGCGTGTATAAGCTTCATGCGCCACTGCCACACAGTTTTATAGCACAAGCTATCGCAGCCATAGTCTTTCTTTAAAACATTGAGCATATCGTCTATGCTCATCTTATTAATAGACATTTCCAAGACTTTGGCCCAAAGTTCCCAGGACCAACGAGAGTTTTCCAATATCGTATCTGTAAAGACGTTGAACTTTCTATCACAGTCTTTGCATTTAAAACAAGTAAGCCCCGTGCTTTGCTGTATTCCGTTTTTTACAAAGTGTACAGACCCACAATGAGGGCATGCAGTAAATGATTTCTTTTCAAGCATTTTTTCCTGCAATGCAACCATAGAAGATGCCTTTTTCTTATTTGAGCCACCAATGTCATTTAGCTCAAAATATGAAAAAAGCAGCTCCAATATCTCTTCATAAGAACAGGTAGAGAGATACTGCTTAACTGCTTCCATAGTTGTATTGGGTATAGTTGTAGTATTATACGTAAGCCATTCTAATTCCCTCGCATCAATTCTAATTCCATGTACGGCTATTTAATTACTTATATTATACCACTAAAACAGAAAAATTCAACAACGAATTGCGGAGTGTATGTGGGATGAATATTAGAATAATAACATTTTTACTTGAAATAATGCTTGTGAAGCGGAAAACAAACTAAAAAACGAATATTTCCCCAATGCCTACACAGGGGCAGTATATAACTAAAAAACATCTGGCTTGACTTCAACTGTAAAATCATGTAGAATATATGTTAAAGAACCGTCATATGTCTTACTAATGAAGGGCTTTTGTTTTTTGCGGATATATTCGTGAAAAATAAAAGCCTTTTATCTTTATGTGGAATTTGTGATGTATTTGAAATTAGTTTTAAACAAACAAAGGGGGAAATGTCATGGGAAAAGAAATCTACATAACAGAACTTGATAAAGAGAGATTAAGCAAACTCATAGACGCTGAAATAAAAAGCGGTAACATGCTAGACAAGCCAATGAAAAAGCTTTCTGATGAAATCAATAATGCAATTGTTGTAAGTTCGGGACAATTACCTCAAGATATAATTACTATGAACACGCGTGCTTTGTTACACCTTGACCACGAAGATATTGAGCTAACTTTAGTATATCCAGAAGAGGCAGATTTGGCGAGCAACAAAATGTCTATTCTTTCACCCATAGGCACCGCCATTCTCGGGTATAAAGTAGGAGATACTGTCGTATGGGAAGTTCCGTCGGGCGTTACACAAATTTTTATTAAAGAAATATTGTATCAGCCAGAGGCCTCAGGAGATTATCATTTGTAATACTTTAGGTATAAAAAAGTGCCGGGCACCAAGAAAGCGTGAACTGGTAAAATGAAAGTAGACACTATCGAAAAAGATGGTGTCTACTTTTCTGGTATAATGAAGAAAAAGGAGATGAGCATATGGGAAAAAAGGGAGTACCCCACCGGAAGTGGAGCAAAGAGGAAAAGTTGGCAATCGTAAAAAAGCATTTGGATGAACATATCTCCATCAATGATATCGGAAAGGATACAGGCATTAGAAGCTCACTGGTATCAGAATGGGTCAAACGTTACCTAGAGGACGGAGAGGAATCGTTAGCACCCAAGAACGGCAACTCTTATGCAGCGTTACACACGAGCAAAAGCCTTAGCGAAATAGAGCGGTTGCGTCTCACCATAGCCAAGCAGGAAGTGGAGATCGAGCGCTTAAAAAAAGGATTCTGGGTAGAAGGAGTTGGTGTAAACAAGGAATACATTACTGGCAGCGGGTTGACTACGAAATCATCGAAATACTCAAAGTAAAATACAGCATCAAATTTCTTTGTGTCATCATGGACGTCAATCGTTCCGGCTACTACAAATGGCTAAGCCGCAAGGGAGCGCTTACCTGCTATGAGCAAAACCGTATAACTCTAACAGAAAAGCTCCAAAAGGAGCATGAAAAGCATAAGGTCATGGGGTATCATGCTTTGGCGCGAAATGTTCGTAAGACTTCCAACTTTGCATTTTCGGATAATCTTGCCCATAAATGCTGCAAGGCTACTGGAATTCGTTCCAGCGCACGAAAACGGAGATATCAGAAGCCGGGTGACGAGAGCCTAAAATACGAAAATCTTGTGCAAGGGCACTGAAACGCCACTAAACCCCTTGAACTTGTGGTTTCGGATATGACCTGCATTTCTCAAAAGGGCAAGCTGTTCGAATGGACTCTTTTTTTGGATACATACAACAACGAAATCATCGCCCACAGTCTTTCTTCGAGGCGCGGAGATAGCAAACCATACTACAAGTGCCTTGACGTCCTGAAACGGAAAGTGGGCAAAAACAAAGAGCAGACAGCCCCGGTAGTTTTGCACACCGACCAGGGGGCCGTCTACTCCTCAAGAGCATTTGGACAAGCTCATAAAGATTATAACATACTTCGTTCCATGTCACGAGCAGCAACTCCTACAGATAATCCCGTTATGGAATCTTTGAACGGATGGATGAAGGAGGAACTGATTCTCGACTTTGGACTAATGATCGCCGACGACATCCAAGTTGTTCTTAATCGCTATGTCCATTATTTTAACTATGATAGGCCGGCGTATGCGCTGGATTACAAAAGCCCCGTCCAGTACAAAACCGAACAGGGCTTTTGATGCCTTTTTACGTGTCTACTTTCGCTTGACAAGTTCAGAAGAAGCCGGTAAGGGCGCAGGAATCATGTTTTTACTTGATATTGATGACTTCAAGAGTGTCAATGATAGATTCGGACACGAAGCCGGCGACTTTTTTAGCTTGTTTTAAGGCAAAACATCCACATTTTAGCCAACAATGTTAGAACTCATCTCGTTAAAATTTGCTGCAATTTTATAAATGTCATTTTAGTGTTTCGGAATATTGGGGGATTTGAACTTCTAACCTACCCCGTTTTATCTACAAATCAGGTGGCCTCTTTTTTATTTTCATAATTTTATTAAAGTTTATGCATGAATAACAAAACTATTGATTTAATTATAAATATATAATCTCATGATGCAAGACGTTTCTGTTATTCCATATAAATGGTATTAGAATCAATTTTATGATATAATAAAATAAACTGTCATTCATGGTAAGTTGTTTAATTAGGAAGGAAGTGAGATTTATTTGAGTGTCATTTTTCAAAAATTAAAAGAAGCCGCGCTTTCAGTAGTTCCGATTATACTGCTTGTGCTGTTCTTGAATTTCACAGTATCGCCACTGGAAATCAAACAACTTATCAGGTTTCTGATTGGAGCTCTTCTAATCATTTTTGGGTTGTCAATTTTTTTGCTGGGGGTTGAACTGAGTATTGATAAAATCGGGCGGCATATGGGCTCAACAATCGCAAAATCCAATCGAGTATGGATCGTTGTGGTAGTCGGCATTTTACTAGGGTTTATTATATCCGTTGCCGAGCCGGACCTCCATATACTTGCCGGCCAAGTTGATGTCGTTTCTGGCGGACATGTTTCAAAATCAAGCATTGTGGTCATCGTTTCTATTGGTGTGGCGCTTCTTTTGTCCTTGGGGCTTGTTCGAATTATATACAATATAGCATTGCAAAAAATATTGATAATATTGTATGGTGTAATCCTTATACTTGCGATATTTACATCTCCAGAATTCATGCCGATATCATTTGATGCATCAGGTGCCACAACAGGAGCACTGACTGTGCCCTTTATCCTTGCTCTTGCGTTGGGCGTATCGCAGTTAAAAAAAGACAGCAAAGCATCAGAAACGGACAGCTTTGGGCTTGTAGCGATCGCTTCCACAGGCGCAATCATTTCAGTTATGGCTATGAGTATTATTAATAAGGCGAATAAAATAACCGGAAGCCTTGAGTCGAGTAAGCTTAATTCTGATAGTATTATTAATCCCTTTGTTCATGAGTTGCCTAAAATATCGTTTGAGATTATTATCGCTTTGCTGCCGATTTTAGTTTTATTTTTGATATTTCAAAAGACATCTTTTAAATTGCCAAAGCATGAAAAAGCAAGGATATTGATAGGCCTGTTGTATACGTTTATTGGGCTTGTCCTGCTGTTGACGGGTGTTAACGCAGGATTTATGGAGGTCGGTGCCATAGTCGGTTTTAAAATTGCAGCTTTGGATAACAAGGCTTTGCTGATTGCCATCGGATTTATTATGGGGCTCTTAACGATATTGGCCGAACCGGCGGTTTTTGTTCTGACAAACCAGATTGAGAATGTGACCAGTGGTTATGTAAAACGCAAGACCGTACTTGCAGCTTTATCGATTGGTGTTGGGGTTTCAGTAGCCCTTTCTATGATTCGAATTCTAATTCCCGAGCTTAAATTATGGCATTATCTACTTCCGGGATATGCAATTGCTCTTGTATTAACTTATTTCGTTCCAAAGCTTTTTGTCGGCATAGCCTTTGACTCCGGCGGTGTGGCTTCCGGTCCCATGACAGCAACTTTCATTCTTGCTTTTGCTCAGGGAGCAGCCGATTGCATTGAAGGGGCGGATGTATTGCTGGACGGCTTCGGTATTATTTCTATGGTTGCCCTTACACCGCTGATTACATTGCAGATACTGGGTCTTATTTATAAAGCTAAGTCCCGAAAAGGAGAACTTGAAAATGAACTCTAATGTGGAAAACATTATATCCATCTATGTCATCGTAAACAGAGGAATAGGTAGTAAAGTTCTGCATTTCGCGAGAAAACATGGACTTCCCGGTGGCACGGTGTTGCTGGGTCGCGGTACAATTAAAAACCACCTTCTAGAGGCACTAGCGATAAATGATGTAAGAAAAGAGATTGTGTTTCTTGTAACTGAGGAATCAATCGGCCTAACGTTTCTTGAGAGCCTAAACGCAGAGTTCAAGTTATATAAATCAAATCATGGGATAGCATTCATTATGAATGTCGACTTTGTTTGCGGCACCAAATGTCTCAGTTGTAGTAATTTCAAAAAAGTCGGATGTGAGGAGATAGCAATGTATCAGTCTGTTTATATAATTGTTGACAGGGGTAAAGGGGAATCAGCTGTTGAAGCGGCTACAAGGGCGGGTGCCAGGGGAGCAACCATTATTTGTGCCAGAGGCTCCGGTACCCATGAGACAAACAAGCTTTTTAATATGGAAATCGAGCCTGAAAAAGAGATCGTTTTGATTGTTATAAAATGTGAAATAACAGAACAGGTCGTTGCTTCTGTCCGGGATGCACTGGATATAAACAAACCTGGAAACGGTATTATCTTTGTTCAGAATGTAAGACAGGTTTATGGAATGTATGAATAAGAAATAGCTTTTGACGCTCGTTGAATTTAAACAGACCCTCCGTTATGACCTCATAACGGAGGGAGCAAAAATATGTTTACACCTTGCCATGGATAATTTGCAAAGTCATTTTTCAGCCAAACCGAAACTCAAACAGATTCAATGTGCAACGATTCACAAAATTATTCATTATTGACGCAGTCCAATTTTTAGAATGCAACACATGTGGTTCTAGATATAAGTATTATTTTAATTAATGGGACAAAAAATAGGTATAAAAGGTTTACAGGCTGCTATCTCCTCAAGTAGTATTTCTAAAGTAAGCGTCAAAAGTCCATATACGCGAAATCGCTGAGGCTGGCAAAAAGTCAGTTCTCAGCGATTTCGTTCTTGCAGTGTCCGGTGCGTTCCACGGTAGAACACATTCAAGCTGCTCACGGTCGTTCAAATCCGTGTCTGGTGCTTCACGGAAAACATGAGACACTCTTGTACTCGGCTTAATAAACATTTTGAGAAATTCATTTGTACCATTGCACTAAACCGCTTCGCGGTGGCTATCGTTCTTGACATATACTCTCCGTTTTGTTATAACTATTTCAATATTTTAGGAAAGAAAATCTAGTTTTCCCATAGCGTAATGCGGTGGTTTCGCGCTATGGAATTATCCAACCAAAGGCAATCTAGAGATTTCTTCTCGGTTGCTTTTTTGCGTGCATTTGCTCAGATAATTCGCTAATCATAATGCGAAGTATAGTAAATTAACCGGTCGGTAACATGGACTGCGGTGGAAAATTGACAGTGGTTTCTGATACCATCATATGGGTAGGAAAGGTAGGAAGAAACCATGGCAAGTAATAACAGCAAGTATTCCGAA
>PGZZ01000013.1:1112-49095 GCA_002841545.1 Firmicutes bacterium HGW-Firmicutes-16 | reverse complement strand
CCCCTGCTAAGGGAGTAGACGTGTCAAAAGCGTGCGAGGGTTCAAATCCCTCCTTCTCCGCCAAGCAAAAACCCTGTAACCGCAATGGTTACAGGGTTTTTTGCGTTATTTATGAATTTCCCCCCTAAGCTCATCCCTTAGGGATCTGATAGCTGATCAACTCTGTCCTGTCTATTTGTTTCGTTAGTCCAAAGTCATTTTGTTTTATACGGCTGTGCGCACATCAACGAGCCCTGCTTTTTGAAGAAGTCTTAAGACCACAGTTGCGGTTTCGGCGCGCGTAATAGCTGCGCTCGGACTTATTTTGCCGTTATCGCCCTTGATTAAGCCGTTTTTCACATTAAACGCGGCGCTGTCATATGCCCATGATGAAATCTTCGTTGCATCCTCAAAGCCAGCAAGTCCCATTGCTCCACCGTCAGTTGTGTCCATGCCGCATAGCTTCGCTGCTCTTGTTACCATCACCATTGCATCCTGTCGTGTGATGTTAGCATCAGGGTTAAACTTGTTATTTCCCACGCCTGAGACAATTCCATATTCAAAAGCTGTTCCCACCGCGCCATTGTACCAGGCACTTATAGCTACATCGGTAAAGGCTGAAGTGCCGGTTGTCGGAAGACCTAGGGCTCTCACAATAATGGCCGCGAACTCGGCTCTTGTGATTGCTCTTTCTCCGGCAAACATATTTTCACCTATGCCGCTGATAACCTTGCGGCTTGCCATTTCAGTTACAACAGCGGCATACCATTTTCCTGTGGTATCGGTAAAGTTTGCGCTGTTTTGAATTAAAGCATAGGTAGAGTTAGTCATAGAGTTTATTTTGGCATACCACTTGCCGCTCTTTGAATATACTTCGGTCGGAACGTGGCGCTCGGAACCATTCGTTTCCACAACCACGGCGGTGGTAATGGTTTTAGGGTCAACCCCGCTGGGAAGCTCAATGTCACGATGGACATAACTTGCGAAGCTCTCGACGTTAACGCTCTTACCGTTATATTCAGCTGTGACGGTAAATTGCATGGGGGCAACCATCAGCGTGCCGTCCTTGATGGTAACGGCAGTTTTTGAAAGCTCGGCCATGGTGACGGTAAAGGTAACCTTAGCGGAATCGGAAGCATCAAGTCCCTTGAGCAGTGCGGCTGTGTCAACTGCGGCCGCTGGGAGGTTGTACTTAACGCCTTCCGCCTGCACAGTGAGGGTCATTCCTTTTTTCGCCATATCCTCTACATTTTGAACCACCAACTGTGCCGCGGCAGTATCAGTTTTTGAGGTAACTGGAATTACCACGCTGTCCTTGGCATTTTTGAGCTGTTCACTCATCTTATTTTGGTCAACTTTGACGGTTGTAGTGCCATCCTTAACTTCGGATGTTCCCATGTCAACTGTTTTACCGTCCACTATGACAGGTGCGGCGGAATTGTTTTCGCCGCTGGACGGATAATAAATTGTCAGCGTAACCGCCGCACTTGTGGCAGCCGTATAGTTTCCGCTATCTTCGATATTTGCCTTCACATAATACGTACCAGCGGTTTTTGGGGCGCCGCCTACAGCTTCAGCACCGGATTTATCGACGCTTGTCTTATCAGCGTCTGTGCAAGTGTCTTTGGTGTAATAGGTGTAGGTAATAGCGCCGTCTGGTGTGGTACCTCCCGTAACTCCTTTAACAGTTGCTGCATCAATTTCAATTTTCTTTCCGGTGTAGGCTTCTGTCTTAGTCTTGAGTGTTATTGTCGGCGTAGCAGCTGTGATGGAAGCTGTACTGATGACCGTGTTATCGGGTGCCAAATAATTTTCGCTATTCGTTCCGTCTATTGCATAGGCGATTGTAAGTGTTTTATCGCCGGAACCAACATCCGCAGTGTTATATGCTGCACTCTGCACCGTTACGTTTACAGCATCCGAACCCACTTTATTTGTGATGCCGCCAACTGTGATAATAGATTTATCAAAGTCTGTTTTACCGTCATATATTTTCGTCCATCCACCTGTGGTTGATGGTGCATCAACTGTAATCAGCCGTTTTAAAGGGGTAAAGGTATACGTATCCGTCACATCAGCTAAGTAGTTTCCGTCAGCTGCATGGGTGGCCGTGATGATGGTTTCGCCCACGCCGTTAATGGTAACTTCAGCAATAATCTTACCCGTGCCAGGCTGCGTGACAGGAACCACGGTTGCAGAGCCTCCTGGGGTCACAGCCCATGTCACAGCGCCTGTACCGCTGCCGCCTGCAGTTTCAAGTGTGAAGGTATGTCCGTAGGTGACACTAGGAGGCTCTGTGATAGACAGCGGTGCTTGCGCGACCTTAGCAATGGTAAATGTCCAAGCGCTGTGGGTTACGGCGGTTGCCGCCGCATAATTGTCACCCTGTACTACGTTAATTTTGACGGTGTAAGTGCCAACATTGGTGGGTTCAAGGATTTCGGTGCCGTCAAGATAATACTTTACCGTAACAGTTCCCATGCCTGAAATGCCGCCGTTAGCCGTAACAGAAGCGGACTTGGCTGTGGCGTTGTAATCAAGCGGCGCAGGTGCGGTGTAAGAAAAGTCTGCCGCCGTGGGTGTAGCGCAGTTGACCGTCAGGGGAACAGTGCGAGTAATGGTAACCTTGCCATTACCGTCAACTGCGTAACCCGCAACTCCGGAATAATCCACCGTTGCGGTGTCCGTTGGAGTATACACAGCGCTGTAACCGCTGTTTGTCACAGTGGGAACAGTTGCAGGTGCGCTCCAATCCCAGCCGAGCGGGAGGTTAATGTCATTTAGCGTTTTGCTGGGGGCGTAAGTCGGTGACACGGAAATTGTGGGCAAGGAGAAGCCTGAACTTCCGTCCGACTTGGTTTTAATGGTTTTCGAATACACTTCCGAAGCAAAGGAAATGCTCCCATTGCTCACCGCTTTCACTCTTGCGGAAACGGTATAGTCTGTGTTCTGAGAGAGTCCCGTGAAGTTGCCACTGTCCTGCCATGAGCCAGTTCCGATTTTGTATTCCTGTCCCGCGACAGGGGTGATAGTGATACTGTTTTTAGTTTTATCGGCTGTAATGGTCGTGGGCGCCGCAGGGCGCTCAGGAATCGTAAAGCTGACAGCCTCGGACGCGGGAGCGCCGCTTGCAGATTTTACGCGGACATAATAGGTTGTTCCCGGCGTAAGGGTGCCGCCGCTGGCGATAGTTGTGGTAAAGCCGGCACTAGTGCTGACCTCATAGGTGTTGACGAAGCTGATTGTTTCCGATGCGTAATTGACAGTCACCACGCTTGCCAGCGGCGTGGTAGGCAGCGTGTATTGCATCACAGAAGCGGACGCGGAGGGCATGGCGTTGTCCGTTTCAGCTACACGGACATGTATGTAATACTGCGTTGCGGGGCTTAGGCTGTCAAACTTGTGAGGCCCGCTGACGCTTGCCTTAAAATAGCCGTTGGGCGTTCCGCTCCAGTCGGCAGTAGCGCTGGTGGAGATATAATACTCACTGCCTGCCACCGTGCTGATGGTAATGCTGTTGCTTGTGGGCTTATCCGTACCCGTGCCGATAGTGGGTGCGACGGGAGCCATCGCCGTAGCAGTCTTGGTGGTCACAGACAGCGCGTCCGACGCGTCGCTTGCCGAGAAAGTGTCTCCTGTAGTTACCGCCGCTTTGCGGCAGACGAGATTGTATGCTGTCTTTGGCGCCAAATCGGTGAAAGTATAACTGCCTGTACCGCTGTACCAGCTTGTTCCGTTCACGCTGTATTCATACCCAGCTTGCGTCGTAATGGTAAGGCTCGTGTCTGTCTTTGCCGTCACGATGGAATCATTAGGTGCCGAAGCAGGTTTATCTGCTTTCCAGTTGGCTGTGTAGGTTTTATTGCCGGTACTGCCGGTAGGGATGGTAACGCTTGTCTGCGCTGTTGCACCGTTGCTGCCTGTCCAGCCGAGGAACGTAAATCCTGCGCGTGTGGGGTTGTTTAAGGTGATTGCAGTGCTTTCAATTGTATAGTTTACGGGGTTCGCGGATGCAACCGTACCGCCGTTTAGAGTGTAGGATATGTTGTGTGTATCCAGTGTCCATGTAGCTGTGTATGTTGCGGATCCTGTAACACTCGCTATGGCCGGCGTCCAGCCGGAGAAGGTATAGCCTGTATTGTTTGGAATGGAATGTGTCGGCATTTCGCCAAAGGCTACGGTGCTGGTATCAATTATATTAGAGGCGTCCTTTTTCCATGTAATAGTATAGCTTAGGAGAGTCGGCGTAAAGCTGGCGTATACTGTCTTTGCCGCCGTAATATTGGTCAGCGTTGCTTCTATTGCGCCGCCGGCCGTTGTTACCCATTTGGAAAAGGCATAAGAATACTGAGCGGTAGCCGCTTTTGTTGGCGTTTCACCGCCATATATTGCGTTTTGGCCGGAAAGCACGGTCTGGGTATTCAGCGTGCTTGTGTTATTGTCGTTTCTGAAGGTCACGGTGTAATAATTTAACGTGACAGTATTTGATGCCTTTGTTACGCTTTGACCGACATAGGAATCAGTATCCCCATCCTCCCAAAGATAGTATGAGGTGTCATTTGCAAGGCCGCTGAACGTGTACACGCCATTTGAGATTGTCCCACTAATTGCGCCTGTCAGAGTGGAAGACGAAGTGGAAAGCTTGATGTTGGGCGTACCGCTGGTCCATGCGCTGCCGTCCTTGTTCACCGTCACGGTGGCGGTATAAGTCGGCGGCGTCCAAGCCGTACTGAACACAGGGTAAGACCCGGAGGATGTCCAAGTTTTAAGGTTTGTGCTTGCTAACTCGTTAACCCTTGCGTTAAGGGCTCCAAGGAGAGAAGAATAACTTGTCCCCCCAATTGTTACTTGCGAAGCAAGGGTGTCTGTGCCTGAAAAGCTGGAAATATTTGTTGCGGTTCCGCCACCAATACCTACCGTTATATTGCTTGACAGCCAATAGCAATTTGATATGTTTCCACCAAACAGATATCCGGCAATCCCACCGACCTTTGAGTTAGCATCCACGCTGTCTAAGGTTACAGCACCTGTGGAGTAACAGTTATCTATAACCCCCCCCATGCTTTGTCCCGCAATACCGCCGCCACAGTTTATATCGTTTGTCCCCAATACTTGTTTAACTTTGACACTGACGTTTGCCGTTGAATAGCAGTTTCGCACCGTTCCCCAATGCCTGCCTGCTAAACCACCAACATAAACGTATCCGCCATTACTTGTAGCGCTGATGGTGCCAGCAACAGAGCAGTTTTCAATAGTTCCTTTATTATAACCAGCAAGAGCTCCTATCCCAGTACTGTTCGTTATATTACTTGCAGTGATTTGGACATTGGTTAAGACAATATTTCGAACCACTCCCGGCGCCTGCCAGTTTGAGATGGTACCGAATAATCCGAAATCACCATCTTCTCTATTTTGTTTTAAGTTTGAGATGGTATATCCTCCGCCGTCAAAGGTGCCTTTAAATTCCGGCCAATTTACATCTTTACCCCCAATGCCAATTGGTTCCCAGTTAGGATAACTTGACAAATCAATGTTGTTTATTATCTTATAGCTCGCGGTTCTCCAATCGGGTATATTGTTATTGATCTGATACGCCACATAGGCAAGCTGGTCGGCATTGTTAATTTCATTGACGCCGCTTGTATTAAGAATAAACGCACCATTTGCAGGATTGCCAGTGCCTTCTCCTGCCGCCATTGCGGGCTGAGTAAAGCCCGGCAGCAGCGTTAGTACCATGCATACCGTCAGCAGAATGCTTAAAAGTCTCTTTTTCATCTTTATCTCTCCTCGTTCATTTATTGCATTTACAATAGCCCTGTGTTGGCAAATCTTTGCCTTCCTTGTCAAAATCCCCAAAGGCGCAGTACCAGCACTCCCTCAACTTCACCAACGAGCCTTCTCTTGCTTTAAAAAAGGAACAGCAGTCTCTGGACTTTACGCAAATAGCGGCGAGTCTCCGTTCCACATCGGGGGTATGGTCGGTTAAGATACTATCCATCTAATCCCCTCCCTTTTTTAAAAAATTTTCAAGCGTAAGAATAGCAGAAATTTTTACCTCTATGTGTTTTTTTGCGCAAAACATACATAATCTGGCGCAAGACGACAAAAGCACCATTTGCTCGAATGCAAACGGTGCTTTTGTGGGGATGCTTAACCTGTTATAGTGGCAAAATGATTTGCGTAATGAACACGTCATTTTCTTGTGCAAAATGCAACATGCCATTCTGTTTTTCTACGATGCGAAGCACACTTCTCATTCCTGTGCCTCCATTTTCTTTCGTGGAAATGGGCAAATTATTTTGTAATTCCACTTTGCCCTCTACGCTGTTTCTCAGCTCGATTTTAAGGCTGTCTTCATCAGTGTCTGAAACAAAGGAAATCATTGGTGCAGAAGACCGTGTTCGTTTGCAAGCTTCCAAGGCGTTTTCCAGAATATTGGAAAGCATCGTGCCAAGCTCAGATGGCGAAATACTCAAGTTGTCTGGAACAACGGCATTGAGCGCAAAGGTTATGCCGACATTGGCCGTCTTTCGTTCATACAGGCCCAGGACGGCGTTTGCAATGGGGTTTTTGCAGTGCTGCGTAAGGCCGCTTTCGGAAAGGCTTTCGTCATAGTACCGCAGGTACTCCAGTGCACCACCCACATCCCCACTTGCAAGATATTCACACAAGATTCCATTGTGGTGACGCAAATCATGACGCGACTGCTTTGCCATATTCAAAAAGTTTTCATATGAGGAAAGCTCCGTAGTGAGCAGCTCCTGATGCATTTTCACCTTGGTATTCTCTTCCGCCAGTTCCCTTTCCTTAATCAAGCTGCGGCAGGAGATAAAGACAGTTGTATATATGAGTAACATCGTGAACACCATGAGCATCAGAAGAGTCAAATCCTCCGTCAGCATGACCTCTATATTGCTTGCTGTTACGATGAGATACAAAAAGTTTGCCAGTATCGCTATGGCCAGAGCAAGAAAGAGCTGCCAACGCTTTGCTACCTGCCTGTATATTGGGTTAAGATACTTCTTGAACACGAAGATGATTACGCTGTAAAGAGCTGCCCTCAGCAACAAATGCGTCAACGGTGTTGGTGCGAAGGTATAGCTGATGATGACAACAAAAATGAAAACATTAATAACCGTAATTATATTGAACAGCCATTTCATAAAGCCGCCCTGAAATAGCGGTTTGCTGGCAAGCCCTGTCACGATCCATATCAAGGCACTGATTTTGGTAATCTGGGTCATGTCAATGGTGAAATACATCGCTATTGTAACGGCAGTTACCACCAGATAGGTCCCGAAAAGAGCGAGGCGCATGGTTCGCTTATCGTATTTGGGCTCATCAAGGGAAAACAGGTGCAGGAGAACAAAAAAATTCGTGACAGCACCGCGGATGATATGAATATACAAAAGCTCCATTTAGTGTTCCCCCTCATCGAATATGAAAGCAAAATACTGGTCCTTTATCTGTTTGAAGTTGCGCTTGACCATGGGTATCTGTACACCACATTTCAGTGTGATTTTATCAGGTTCGATGCTCCTGATACTTTTTTGGTTAACTATATAGCCCTTATAGGGCGATATGAACTGCTCCTTTGCGTGTTCCTTGAAAAGGGACAGTAGTTCGGAAAGGGTCTGCCTAGTTTCAATTTGCTCACCGGTTTTCAAATGGATATTCTGAGAATGAGAGAAACTCTCCACGTACATGATTTCGTTGAGGTCAACAAGTCTTGCCTCGCCGCTTCGAAGCTTAAGTGTGATGTTTTTGACTATCTTGTTTTTATGCTTTTCGATAGCCCTGTCCATCGCCTCATCAAACTGCTCTTGGGAAAATGGCTTGACGATGTAGTGTGCCGCCTTTAAGGTGAAGGCTTCTATCGCAAAATCGGCAGAAGTGGTCAGGAATATAATTTCCGGATTTTCTTTCCTCTGCCTAATTTCCCGCGCAATGTCAGTGCCCAACATACCTGGCATGCAGATATCCAACAATAAAACATCGTAGTTGCCGTTTTTGTTCCACTCTTCTATGAATAAAAGCGGAGAATCGTAAAGATCGGTTTGCATCGATAGTTCGGGGTACCGCTCCGAATAATTCTCCACCGCGGCTTGAATGATATTTAACTGCTCAGAATTGTCGTCACAAATTGCAACCCGCACAAAAAACGCCCCCCCTTAAATGTCTAATTGATTATCATACAAAAAGCTGCTTTCTGCAACAAATTATTTAACGAACAATGGAGATTTACTTATCTAGATTAGCCCATTACATGAGATTTATTGTCAAACACTTTTTCAAGAAATGCCTAATGTGTATCTTGTTTTCTAACATTCGCATTGTTGGATAAATAGCAAAAAAGACGGAAATTATCATCCTTCCTGTAAATAGCTAATTCAGTTATTTCCAAGCCATTGAAAGACGACTTGTTTCAAGGCTTTCGTGGCTAATACGGCTATAATGAGATTAATACCTTTTATCAAAATTTGTTCTTAAAAATTTAGAATTAATGTTTTTTGGCTAAGAAAATGATATCAACAAGGTAGTTTCAATATGTATGTTGGAGCAAGAGATTATTTTACAATGTGCTTGAAGTGAAGGGCATATTGGATACAGATTTTCTGGAATTCCAATTTGTCCTTCACTTCTTTTATTGCGATTTCGAGGCAAAATATGCCTCCTCCGCCTGGACCGGCGTCAGCATACCAAGCCTCTGATGTAACTACTTGGGAGATGTCCATGAGCGTCGATCGCGTCTGCCACAAGATCATCCGTATATTCACTCATCAAGCTTTAATAAACAAATTCCAGTTGTCTTTTTGTTATATTTTAGCATAATAAGTTAATAATGCATATAAAGAGCAATGGATAAAATAATTATAGTTATGAAGTGGTAGGGTGAATTTTGATGGAATATTTAGTTATATTTGCAAGAATTATTTCAATAATGAGTTTGCTTTTATTTTGTGCCCTCATCATCATGGGGAAAAGACCGATTGGTGAGATGCCTGTTTTTGATTTTCTTTCAATCATTGTTCTTGCTTCAATCGTTGGTGCTGATATTGCAGATCCCGATATTAAACATTTACCCACAGCATTCGCCGTGGTAGTCATGGCAGTGTTTCAAAGAATCATTGCTGAATTAGCAATTCGCAAAAGATGGTTTAAACGTTTAATTAACTTTGAGCCCACTGTCATTTTAAAAGACGGCGTTTTTATATGCAACAATATTAAAAAGATAAAGTACTCCATCGATGAAGTACTTATGCTTCTGAGAGATAAAGATATATTTGATATTGGAAAACTATCATTTGCCATCATTGAGAGTAACGGAAAGCTTTCCATTTTAAAAAAGTCCGAGAATGAGGTAATAACACTCAAAGACTCAAAAATTGAACCAAGTGAAAACAATAATTTTAATACAATCATTTTAGAAGGAAAATTACAATTTGATAACTTAAGCCTTTTAAATAAGTCAGAGCAAGACATAATTAAAATTATTAATTCTCGTGGTTATAATTGTTTTAAAGATATTTTTTATGCATCTATGAATAAAGACGAAAGCATTAATATATCGCCTTATAAATCAATAATTTGAGTGAAGATGCAAGAGCGGCCCCACTGCACAGAACCCCGGAAAATGCTTAACCGTGAGGAAGCTCATAACACGCTATTCCGTCAGGCTTTCAATATGCTTGAGGAATATGGTTCTCTCAGCGATATCTAAAAGGCTTTTAGATATGATACAAACTCGAGCAACGTGCCGTACGGAATGTGTGCCAATGAAGACTCCTCCAAAATTGAAAACCGCCATTTATCTGTGATGATATGCTCCCTTTATGATCAACAGTGTTTTTTCTTTTTCACTGTCTCTCATAAAGGGAGCATATCAATAAATGTGCAGACAAATGGCGTAATCTTTTTTGGAACAATATATCCGGCAATAATGCTGTTTTTTAAGTGATGGGCAGATTGGATACAGATTTTCTGGAATTCCAATTTGCCCATCACTTCTTTTATTTCGATTTCAAAGCTAAATATGCTACCTCAACCTGGACGGGTGCTGTCGTCAAGAGTATTGGGCAAATTAGGCGTAGTGTTTACTGGACTGCGTCGAAAAAGAGAGAGTGGGTATGTTAGAGTATATGCATAGGAATTCAGAAAGAAAGGAAACTGAATTTTATGCCAAGCAATAACTCGAAGTACACCACGGAGATGCGGGAACAGACGGCGGCCTATATCATCAAAAACCACAAATCAGCAACCAGCATGGCGGAGGAAATGGGAATCTACATAAATACTGTCTGCCGCTGGGTGCGGGAGTATCGAAGAAAGTATAAGCTACCAAGCTATGCGGAGGAAAAAGGTCAGACGAGAAAACCGCCACAGTCAGCGCCAGAGCTGAAATATCGAGTCAAAGAATTAGAGACATCAATAAAAGCCAAGAACCTTGAACTCACTCAGGTGGAGCGGCGACTGGCCGAAGAGAAAGAGAAGGTAGAAATTCTAAAAAAATCCCTGCACATCTTCATGCAAGCACAAGAATGAAATACGAAGCAATAGAAGAGTATCGCCGCCAGTTCTCGGTGCGGAAGATGTGCAATGCACTTGGAGTGAAGGAATCCAATTATTACAGGTGGCGAGACAGACAGAAGCGCCAGCAGAAAACCTGCTGGCAAGAAAAACTGGTGGTTATGAAGATAGACAAGCTGTTTTCAGAGAGCCGAAAGACCTGCGGCTACAGGAAAATGCAGCGAACTTTGGCGCAGTCGGGTACTGACAGCAGCGTGAATTGTGTTCGGAAGATGATGCGGGAGAACGGTTTTTATCCCGAAACAGGCACAAAGTATAAGCCTTATCACAACGGTAAGCAGTCCGGGCAGTTCAGCCCAATCTGTTAAAACAAAATTTCAGAACAGAAAAACCGGATAAAGTCTGGCGACATTACAAAGGGCGTGAAAACCTGAGTGGAATGGTGTTTCACAGTGACCGCGGCTGACAGTACAGTAGTCAGGGATACCGGCAAATGTTAGAGGAGCACGGCATAGTCAGCAGCATGAGCCGACCGGGCTGTCCATACGATTATTCCTGTATGGACAGCTTTTTCGCAACGTTGAAAAAAGAATGTATCTACCGAAGGCGATATGCTACAACGGAAGAAGTTAGGCGAGATATTTTCTCGTATGTAGAGCTGTTTTACAACCGAAAGCGTATGCATTCTGTCCTAGGCTATCTGAGCCCGGTTGCATAAAGAAGAAAGAATCAGGGCGGCGAAGCTGCAAAAAAAGTGTTTTCTATGCAGATGTCTTTGCAGTAACCACTGACCTTTTTTCAGTGCAGTCCAGTAATATGTTGCCGCCTCTTCGCTTCTTGAGTAAATGCATAACGGACGGTGCGGGGACTATTATTCTCGTTTTGTCATTCTTTAGCGGCGCAAGATAATATTTAGCGTTCTTTTGCATCTCTTTTTGTAATTACATGCTTGTTGTGATTGTACCATTTGCAAAGTCCACATTAGACCATTACAAGCCCATTGCTTCGCCCTCTCTCATACCAGTAAAAGAGTTACCTTATTCCCAACGGTAGAAGCGTGTTCATAACGGCGCTGTCCTTCATTATGATTTTGACCGTGTACAGCAGGTTTTAAGCTTCGTATATTCCAATATGTTATCAGCTATAATATCCGGCTCAAAAATTCTTTTGTTCGCTCATTCTGAGGATTATTATAAATATCCTCCGCCGAGCCTCTTTCGACAATGCGTCCTTCATCCATATATATTATCCGGTCCGCAACCTCACGGGCAAAGCCCATTTCGTGAGTGACCACAATCATAGTCATTCCATCAGCCGCAAGCTTCTTCATTACAAGCAGCACATCTCCAACAAGCTCCGGGTCGAGCGCGGAGGTCGGTTCATCAAACAGCATTATTTTGGGGTTCATTGCGAGCGCACGAGCAATTGCAACTCTTTGCTTTTGTCCTCCTGATATCATTGACGGATAGGTATCGGCTTTTTCCTGCATACCAACCTTATCAAGCATTTTTCTGCCTACTTCTAGAGCTTCCTGGCGATTCATTTTTTTAACCTGAGTCAGACCTTCTATAACATTGTTCATAACCGTCATGTGCGGAAACAGATTGAAGTGTTGAAACACCATACCGACATCACGGCGTACAAGATGCAGATTTTTACTTTTACAGTTTATCTCTGTACCATCAATATTTATTGTACCTTTTTGCGGCTTTTCAAGAAAATTTATACATCGAAGCAGGGTGCTTTTGCCCGATCCGCTCGAACCGATAATTACAACGACTTCTCCCGGCACTACCGTAATGTTGATGTTGTTCAACACTTTGTGTTTGCCAAACCATTTGCTTAAATTTTCAACCTTTATCATCGGCTGCACTGGATTTCCATTTTTAATCATAAAACACCTCCGTTCTTATTATTTTTATACCCCTGTCCTGCTATCACTGACTTTAAGGCGCTTTTCAATTTTATTAGCTAGTATTGTAAGCATAGTTGTCATGATTAAATAGTATATTGCGGCGATAGTCAGCATTTCCATAAGCTTGTAGTTAGACGAGCCGAGTTGACGGGCGTGAAGTAAAAGCTCGGGAACCGAAATCGCGCTTGCGAGCGAAGAATCCTTTAAAGCAATGATAAATTGATTGCTCAACGGCGGCACTGACCTTTTAAATGCCTGTGGCAATATTATACGTTGCATCACCTTGAATGAAGTCATTCCAAGAGAGATTCCGGCCTCTCGCTGACCAATGTCTACAGATTGGATTGCGCCTCTGAAAATTTCGGCAATATATGCGCCGTTGTGTATACCAAGGGCAACAAAAGCTGCGGGAAGCTTGTCGAGCTTAATAACATTTACAAGTCCAAAGTAAAGAAATAAAAGCTGCAAAAGCAGCGGCGTGCCTCTGATAACCCAAATATAGAGCTTTGAGGGATAATTCAATACCTTGTATTTTGATATTCTAAGCAATGCGAAAAGCAGACCTAAGCCAACGCCGATCAGTATTCCAAAAAACGTTACCTGTAGCGTCATCCACGCATATGGAAGAAACGACGAGAAATATTTTGGGAATACGGAAAAATCCCATTCCATAAGTGTCCCTCTTTTCAATAAAGGGAATCTGCATGGTAACAGATTCCCTTTAAATATTGGTACTAAACAGTCCTGTTACTTTACCGTAATATCCGAACCATTATGCCATTTTTCACTTATTTTTGTTAAAGTGCCGTCATTATGCATATCATTCAGTATTTCATTTATTTTGTCGAGCAGCGATGTGTCATCCTTGTTAATGGCGATTGCCATTTCTTCAAGCCTCAAAATCTCACCGCACAGGGTCAGATTTTCGCCGCCGCTTATTTTGCTCATAGCACCGAGCGCCACAAGTCTGTCCGTGATAACGCCGTCAACTCTTCCGTTGATTAATTCCATCATCGTCGCATTATCATCCTGGTACAGGCTTGCTGTTGCGCCTAAGCCCTCCGCATCGCCAACAAAATTTGTTCCCGTTGCAACGGCTATTGTTTTACCGGACATTTGCGAAGTATCGGTGATTCCGGAATCCTTCGATACCACAAGCTGCGCTCCTGAGTAGTAATATGGGGTAGTAAAAGAAACGACCTTCAGCCTTTCTTCGGTAATTGCCATACTGCCCAGAATACCGTCATAACGTTTGTTTCTCAGCCCCTCAACAAGGCCGTCCCAGTCGCTTGTGACATAATCCAGTTCAACGCCTAATCTTTTCGCGATTTCTGTTCCTACATCAACATCAAAACCGACTACAACTCCGTTCTCGTCGAAATAGTTAAATGGAGGGTATCCTCCGCTTCCGACAACGGTAAGTTTTCCGGCATCCAGAACCCTTTGAAGGCTGTTTTCATCATCAGTGCCGGCTTTACCGCTCGAACACCCCGTAAACAAAGAAATGGAAAACAGCAGTGCTATAAGTAGAATACCTGTTTTTTTATTGTTCATTTTTGCTCCTTATCATTTTTATTTTGTTGCCCTAAAATAAAATATGCGTTTGCAGCAACAACTTTATTGTACTACTCAAGTTGTTGGTTGTCAAGCAAACAAGTTATAATAATACGCTCTATGCAGGTATAATCTCGCAAAAAAGCCATGCTTTCATTTGGGTGTGAAAGCATGGCTGACGTATTATTTATGCAAAATCCTACTGATTGACAAAATCAATTACGGCTTCTATGCAGTTCATGTCGCCAACAAAAATTATGGTATCATCAACATAAAAAACTGCATATGGGCCCGGGGAAAGAATTATGATTTCCGAGCGACGTATGGCAATAATAGTTGCCGAGGTGTTTTGCCAAAACATGCTGTCTCCGATTGTTTTGTTAACCAGCTTCGAATTTTCAGAAATTTTAACCTCGTAGGTGTTGAAAGGCGTTGACTGTGAAAACTTTTCGTTTATTCTGACTATCGATCCGGCAACCTCAGCAATCTGACGGCAAAGCAATTCCTGCTGCTCCAAAAGCTCATTTAGGTTCTTTTGACATACGCGTATATTATTCCTATTTCCAAATCTTTCGATATATTTTTTTGCATTTTCTGCCGAAGTGATAATTGATCCACTACTGTGCTTGCTTTCAACGATCTCCATATCTTCAAGCAATCTCATAGCTCTCCGAATGGTTTCTGGCGACACTCCATATTCGGACGCCATTACCGAACGCCCGAAAACTTTGCTTTTTTCCTTTAGATCCCCCTTGCTGATACGTAGAGCAATATCGAGCGCAATTTGTGCGTAAATTGGGGCAATGATATTATTATCCATAATTTAGTATTAGCTCCTCAATTCTCTTTATAAGTGTCTCGTGTGAAAGTTTAATGCCGTGAGATAATTATACTGATTTTTCAGAGAAATGCAATAATTGTGTTAACCAATATTGTGCACCATTGTTAATTCTTGTCGTGAACAGCAATTTCCAAACGGTCTTTTTAGCGCATATATGTAATTGCTGAAAAATTGAGGGGTATTTACCCCTCAATTTTAAACATAAATGCCGGCATCGTTTTTTAAACGGCGGTAGCATATTTTAGTTGAATACGTTTGTTGTTATAGAACCGGCTGCGTTTCATCAACCAGATCTTCTTGAAAAGTATATCCTATTTGCACAAAAATCTCTGGGGCAATCGACTAGTTATCGTATTTTATCTTATGTCCTTCGGAGTATATTCCCTGCGCGATTGAACGCATGCATATGCAGGCCTGATTATTTTACCCATGTTTACGATTTCCTCCATACGGTGTGCACTCCAACCTGCAACACGTGCTATGGCAAACATCGGTGTATACAGCTCCATAGGTAACCCGAGCATACGATAAACAAAGCCACTATAGAAATCCACATTGGCACTGACGCCTTTGTAAATCTTTCGTTCATCTGCAATTACCTGCGGCGCCAAACGCTCTACTGTTGAATAAAGACGGTATTCCTTTTCCAGCCCCTTTTCGGCGCAAAGCAGCTCGACGAACTGCTTTAAAATCACGGCTCGAGGGTCGCTGACTGAGTAAACTGCATGTCCCATTCCGTAAATTAGCCCACTTTTATCAAAGCGTTCCTTGTGAAGAAGGAGTTTTAAATAATCCTTGATTTCATCCTCGTCCGTCCAGTCGCTAAGCTTTTGCTCCATATCATCAAACATCTGCACAACCTTGTGATTTGCGCCGCCATGTCGGGGTCCTTTAAGGCTAGCGAGAGCTGCAGCCATACAGCTGTAGGTATCGGTTCCGCTGCTGGTAACAACATGAGTTGTAAAGGTGGAGTTGTTGCCGCCGCCATGCTCGGCGTGAAGCACGAGGCAAAGATCCAATATACGCGCTTCAAGCGGTGTGTATTGGGAGTCGGCCCGCAAAAGATGGAGAATATTTTCTGCCGTTGAGAGGTCCTTTCGGGGTGCATGTATCAACAAGCTATTTCCGGATTTATATGTGTAGCCCTGATACCCATATACAGCCAAAAGCGGGAAAATGGCAATCATGTTGATGCATTGACGAACCACATTGGGAAGACTGATATCGTCAGGTTTTTCGTCATAGCTTGCCATTGTAAGAATACTGCGCGACAGAGTATTCATCATATCACTGCTTGGTGCTTTTAAAATGACGTCTCTTACAAAATTGGTGGGTAAGCTGCGGCGAAATGATAGCTGTTCCTTGAATTCGGAAAGCTCCGCCTGCGTTGGAAGCTTTCCGAACATAAGGAGGAAAGCGGTTTCCTCAAAACCGAAGTCTCCTTTGTCCATAAAGCCATGGACAATATCATTGATATCGTAACCACGATAACATAGCTCGCCGTCAATCGGTACTTTTTCCCCGTTAACATCTCGGTAAGAACATATTTCTGAAATCTCAGTCAGCCCTGCCCTTACACCCTCTCCATTGACATCTCGCAAGCCTCGCTTTACCTCGAAGCGCACGTAGTCCTCTTGATTAATACAGTTGTTTTCTCGACAAGTATCTGCCAAACGCTCTAAGTTTGGCGTCACATATGAATAATATGAAATGCTAATAACAATCTCTCCTATCGATTAGCAATTTTAGTTCAATATTAGCATGATTACAATTTTAGTTCAATATTAGCATGATTACAATTTTAAAAGCAAACAGTTTGAAAACTTTATTACTAAAGCTGAGAATTATTTTCAGACGTCACTTTAATTTTTCACCGCAGTACACTATGAAATATTGATATGTCGCTCATTATATGGTAAAATAGTAAAGATAGAAATTAATATTCCGGTTGGTCAGGAAACTGTTTTTAAGAATTTGAGCTTATGGGTGGAGAGCTTCGTACAAAGTTTTCCACCCATTTTTTGCAAATACAAGCATTTGAAAGGATCGTTACATGCAGTTGTTTTTATTGATTTTAGGTCTTGCGATGATTATAAAAAGCGCAGATGTTTTGATAGATTCTTCTTCCAAAATTGCGCGCAGATACGGCATTTCCTCTTTTATTATCGGTATCACCGTGATCGCTTTCGGCACCAGTGCCCCAGAATTGGCGGTCGGAATTATTTCGGGAATTAACCACACAAATCAACTATCGCTGGGCAATATTATCGGAAGTTCTTTGTCGAACATTGCTTTGATTGTAGGTATTTCGGCCATCATCATGCCATTGTATGTGAGAGATAATGTTCTAAAACGCGAAATACCTATGCTGCTTGGCATCCAAATCATTCTTGCGGTAATGCTCTTTGTGGATGGACGTCTGTCACGTACTGAAGGCTGCATTCTTCTTTTAGGATTTCTAGGGTTTATGATTTATGTCTTTCGGGATGCGAAAAATTCCATGAAGATTCAGATTGATACCGAAGGTGGCATCGACACCGACGGCGACGGAAACCAGTTACCGCAGGAAGCTGAAATTAAACAACGAAATGAGAGTCTTGCAAAGCTATCGTTTTTATCCCTAATATCACTTCTAGGCCTTTTTATTGGTGGGAATCTCACAGTAGACAGCAGTACACAAATAGCCAAAAGCCTTGGCTTGAGTGAAACACTGATTGGCCTGACTGTAGTGGCGCTCGCCACCACAATTCCGGAGCTTATCACAAGTATCATGGCGGCATTGAAAAAAGAGCCGGATATAGTGCTTGGGAATTGCATCGGTAGTAATATATTTAACATCTTGCTCGTGTTAGGCTTTTCTTCGGTAATTTCCCCGATAGTTGCCGAAAGCCGCCTCTGGATTGATGTTGCAGCGATGCTTATACTCACAATTTTTGTGTTGATAGTATCACTGGTAAAAAAGAAATTGTTTCGAGGAACGGGAATTTTCCTGTTGCTGAGCTATATCGCATATATTATATATAAAGTAATATCGACCGTGATGGCATGATGAAGTGAAGGGCAGATTGGATACAGATTTTCTGGAATTCCAATTTGTCCTTCACTTCTTTTATTGCGATTTTGAGGCGAAATATGCCTCCTCCGCCTGGGCAGGCGTCAGCATACCAAGCCTCTGATGCGGGCGCTCGTGGTTGTAGAAATGGGATACTCCTCCTCAGCATCTATCAGCGCCTCACGACCGGTATAAACGTTCTGATAGATTTGCTCTCGTTTCATGGAACCAAAGAATGACTAAACGACGGCATTTTCATAGGGTGTTCCAACATTTGAGAAGGACTGAACAACGCAATGCTTATTCATTATGTCGCGCAACTCACTGGAGTAGTATTTCGCACCTTGGTCGCTATGGAACATTAGCCCGTCTGGTGGTTGCCGTTTTTCATATGCCCTCTGAAAGCAGTTGGTCACGATTTTCGGAGCCTTAGAATCTGAAAGTGTATAGGAAATAACCTTGCGGGAAAAGAGATCAAGTATTACGCACAGATAGTAAACCGCCTCCAGCGTCCGAAGATAAGTCAAATCGCTGACCCAAACCAGATTCGGCGCCGTCTGAGTGAACTGCCGTTTCAGCTTGTTGACCGCAAAGGCGTGTCCACTATATTGATAGACTCTCCTATACTCCTGGAGAGTCTTTTTTTGCGCATTGCATACAAGTTCAAGTTCCTTCATTAATGCCGCAATCCGTACTTGGCTTGCAGTATAGCCGCGTTCCATCAGCTTAACGCGAATCATTCGCGAACCAAACCGACACTTGCTTTCGTTGAAAATCTCTGCAATGGCAAGTTTTAGCTGCTCTGCATCGCGTTGGAAAACGGTCTGCTCCGGTCGGCGTAGCGTGTAATGGTAGAACGCCGAGCGCCGCACCTCCAACGCGCGGCAGAGCGCATGGACGCTATACCCATATTCTGTATTCAGACGTACCAGCTCAGGCAGTTTTTGCTCCACAGAAGTTCGTGCGGGGCGACCAGCTCTATGTAATATCTCGACCTCCTCCCTCAGACGCAGCACTTCTTGCTCCAATTCATAGTACATTCTGCATGTGATAGAAGTCTTCCTTTGTGATTTAACCGGTCTATCCTGTCTAAGCCAATTATATAAACTGCTCTTTGAAACGTTGTACTCCGCGCATATTTCTGTAACGTTCTTTCCCTCTTGATGTTGCCGGAGTATCATTTCTCTCTGTTCTTTAGTGTACATTTAAAGTTTTCTTTCTTTATGTAGAATATTTCACAACATTCTATCAAAAAAGTAATCAGAGCATTGAACTTTATGCCACGATTTCACCTACATGTTATAAGATAACAGCCAAAAGCTATTTGAATGCGAAACATATAGTATTTCAAAGAATATACTGTACTGACTTTGAATACATATATCAGGAGCGTTATACATGAATGACCGTGAATTTTATGTAAATAGCATCTTCAAGGAGATGCATAGCACGATAGACAGCTTATATGTAACCTGCAATTCCTGTACGAAAAACACCCTCTTAAACAGCCTTCGGAAAAACATAAGCGATCTTTCCGTTCTGCTGCAAGGCGCACAAAATGATGTTCAAAAAAATAATACCGCAAATGCGCCCGATATCATAAGTAGTCCAAACAAATCATTCACTCGGGCAGAGCTTTCAAGATACAACGGCAAAAACGGTAACCCTGCATACGTTGCGGTAAACGGTACCGTATATGATGTGACAAATAACGCAGCTTGGGCTGCGGCAACGCATTTCGGTCTGACGGCAGGTAGGGACGTGACCCGTGAATTTACGTCCTGCCATTCGGGTCAGCCGATACTCAGCCGTTTAAAGGCAGTTGGGAAGATTGTGACATGAATGAAAAAAATATAAATTGTCCTAATATTACGATGAGGCTGGAAACAGCCTCGGTTCTTGTAAATAAGGCTATTGATGCTGTCACCATGAATAAGATACAAAAAAGAAACCTGATATGGCTTGAGCTTACAGGCTGCTCGGGCAACATTATCTCTTTACTTGATGGAGCTGACCCCGACTTCAAGAGCCTCGCGACACAAATGGTTAAAATCGTTTATGACAACAGCCTGATGGCAGCTGAAGGCGAATTTGCCATGGAGAAACTGTTTAATATGCTCGGCAAAGACTACATACTCGCTGTGGAGGGCGCTGTTTCAACAAAGGACGGCGGCCTTTACAACGTGATCGGAAGGTTTAAAGGGGAGTCTATAACTGCTTACAGGGCGATAAAGGAACTCGGTGAAGGGGCGGCTTACGTCATTGCGGTAGGCACCTGCGCTTCCGACGGAGGGATTTCGGCAGCACGGCCGAATCCCTCGAAATGCGTCGGAGTACAGGACTTATTAAACCGAAAGGTCATTAAACTGCCGGGCTGCCCTTGTCACCCCGACTGGTTTATGGGAACTCTGGCCTATATCTTGCTTTTCGGGGAACCTGCTCTTGATGAAAGAGCCAGGCCTCTCATGTTCTATAGTACCCTTATACACGACTGCTGCCCAAGGCATCCGTTTTTTGAGCAAGGGGTTTTTGCCGAAAAGCTCGGAGACGAAACCTGCATGTTCAAGCTCGGATGCAGGGGGCCTGTTACAAGAGTTGACTGCCCAATAAGAAAATGGAACGACCGAGTCAACTGGCCAATCGGCGATAACAGTCCTTGCATCGGCTGCGCCATGTTTGGTTTCCCGGACAAGATGAAGCCTTTTATCAGCTATAACACAACCTGAAAGGGGCGTTTTATACGAAAAGAGTTGTAATAAATCCTGTAACACGAATCAGTGGCTTTATGGAAATCGAAGCAATAATCGAAAAGAATGCGGTGACAGAAGCAAAAACCGAAGGCCTTCTTTTCAGAGGCTTTGAGAAAATGCTAGAGGGCAGAAGCCCCTTTGACGCCGTATACTTTACTCAGCGCATCTGCGGCATTTGTTCAACGGCCCATTCTATAGCTTCCTCAATGGCGCTAGAAGACGCATTAGGTGTCGCTGTTTCAGAGCAAGGCAGATATCTTAGGGACATAATCCATGCCTGCGAGTTTTTGCAAAACCATATTCGTCACTTTTATCAATATACAGTACCGGATTATATAAAGCTGCCGCAAGAAAACCCGCTTTTCGAAACTGATCACAATGACTTTAGGCTTCCAAAAACAAAAAACGATCTTATCGTCCAGCATTATTTTGATTCTCTTGAAATTAGCCGGAGCGCGCATGAGATGCTGGCGATTTTAGGCGGCAAAGCACCGCACAACCATGGGGTTTTCATAGGCGGGGCTACGTCAGAGGCAAGCGCTGAAAACATATCATTTATGCGTTCTATTGCTGATAATATAAGGAGTTTTATTATCAGTACAATGATACCCGACGCATATGCCATCGCCGAGTATTATCCGGAGTATTTTAATAACGGCCGCGGTTATGGGAATCTCTTAACTTATGGGTGCTTTGACGGTTACGAAAAGCTTGGAACGCTCTATGTAGACCCGCTTGTCTACGTTGATGGCTCAGTTCAAAATCTTAATCCGCGCTGGATAACCGAGAATATTCACTCCTCTTGGTATACGGCAAAACGTGAAACCTATACACCCGAGCAAGAGATTCCAGAGCCAGATATAAAAAAGGTCGGAGCTTACTCATGGGTGAAGGCACCGAGGTACGCTGGAGTTCCCTGCGAAGTCGGGCCGCTCGCTAGGATGTGGCTTAGCGGTGAGTATCGACACGGCATATCGACTATGGACAGAACACTGGCAAGGGTTCTCGAAGCCAAGAAGCTTAGCGAGATTATTCTCACGCTTTTGAATAATCTAATTCCGGGGGTTTCTGTGCAGAAGGAATATGCTGTGCCGCAAAGTGCATTCGGTGCGGGTTTGACTGATACAACAAGGGGCGCTCTGGGTCACTGGGTAAGGATTGAAAACGGCTTGATCGAGCAATATCAGATTATTACTCCATCCACCTGGAACCTTTCAACAAGAGGCAATGACATGCTGCCGGGTCCTTGCGAAAAGGCTTTAATAAGTACATTAATTGAAAATACTGATAATCCTGTGGAGATAGGCCGAATTATCCGCACCTTCGATCCATGTGTGTCCTGTGCAACACACATATTTGCAAAGGGCAATCTTGTTAAGTCTTTCAAGGTGGTGCCATGAAAAGGCCGCTCGTCATTGGAATAGGCAGCCTAATTATGACGGACGACGGGATTGGAACAAAAATTGCCGAGGCCCTAAAAATCAAACTGCTTGAATATGATGTTAAAGTCATAGTCGGAGAGACGGATTATCAGTATTGCTTTAATGAGATATCTCCAAACGATTTTTTAATTATTATAGACGCAATTTCACAAGGCAAAGAGCCGGGCGAAATTGAAATTATACCTATAATCGACGCACTAAAAGAACGAGTCAAAATACATACTCAGCACGACTTCAGCCTTTTTGATGCCGTTCTTATGAACTACCCAAACATAAAAGGCTATCTTATCGGAATTGAAGCTGCGGAAATCGGGTTTGGATTTGGTCTTAGTCCATCTTTAGAGCTAAGGTTTGAGAAGCTCTGCAATGACGTACTCAAAACGATTTTGGAGCTTAAGGAGGCGGCTAAACTTGCATGATACGCACTTAATCGAAAAAATCTACGAATCGATTTCCGAGCTGTGCCGGGTCAACTCAATTGTTAAAGTAAATGCTTTAGATCTTGAGGTTGACAAGGGCAGCCATATTAACGCGCCCCTTCTTCTTGAGCACTTGTGTGAGCGGGAAAATTCAATGTTCGGTAACTGGACGCATGTACATATTGATTATAAGCCCTTTGAAAAATTGACGGCAGTTATAATAAGTATAGACGGAGAATCAAGCGATTCAGTAAAGCACTCAAATGAAACATATAATTAAAATTGATGATGAAAAATGTCGGGGTTGTACAAACTGCGTTAGGGTGTGCCCTGTAAAGGATGCAAATATCACAGATACCAGTTCAGATAAGCCTAAGGTGCGCATCGATTCAAATAAATGCATTTCATGCGGCGCTTGCCTGAGGGCTTGTCCTACCGGTGCGCGTTTTTATAGTGATGATACCGAACGCTTTTTTGATGATCTTGAAAGCGGAGAACCAATCGCCCTAATTGTCGCACCGGCCTTTAAAGAGAATTTTGAGAATTGGAGATCGATTCTTGCGTGGCTCAAAACAAAAGGAGCTTTTGCAATAATAGACGTTTCACTTGGGATTGAAATATGTACTTGGGCGCACATACGATATATTGAACGATATAATCCCACTGCTCTGATCCCACAACCCTGTCCGCCAATCGCTCAATATATTGAAAAACACTGTCCGGAAATGCAGAGCGATCTGTCTCCGGTGTATAGTCCAATACAATGCACTTCAATATACTTAAAGAAGGTTCTTAAGCTACCCGAAAAAATTTCCGCGTTGACACCATGCCCTGCCAAGACTATAGAATTCGAAGAAACGAATTTCGTGAGTTACAATGTGACATTTAAAAAGCTGTTAGCTTACCTGACAGCCCATGACATTTCAATTCCGGATGCAATCTTCGAGTTTGATAATTTGGCTGCTGTTTGCAGCAACGCTTGTACGATGGCAAGCGACTATATAAAAAGTGTTAGTGGCATTGGTTGTATAAGCTTTATCTATTCAACAATTAAAGTTGATAAAGTTAAAAGCAGTGAAAATGTGTACCGCTATCTGGATTCTGTTTCAAGAAAGGAAGCTACGGATTTTCCAGTGCTGCTTGATGCGCTGAACTGTATTGGAGGCTGCAGTAATGGCCCGGGCGGCAACCTTGAAAAGTCATATACTCAACAAATGACTTGTAAACTAAATGATGGTGCAATAGAGAGTAACATCGAGCGTGCAAATCTTTTTTCGGTTATTGATAATATGCTTCAGCTAACTGACTATATAAAACCTTCTGGTTTTTCCTAAAAAGAAAAACGCCATTTATCTGTACTACAGAAAAATGGCGTCGTTCTTTTTGGAACAATATATCCAGCAATAATGCTGTCTTTGTGTTATTGTATCAAAGTATCCTGTTTTGACGGTTTGGTTCTCCGCCAAACGAAGAGCCCTGTAACTGCAATGGTTACAGGGCTCTTCGTTTGTTGTGATACTTTCCTACTTCCAACGCCGTTACCAACAAATTCAGGTCTTATAAAACGTCATACCCGCCAGTTATGGCATCGCAATCCAAATCGTTTTTTTAGTATATTTATTATCCACATAATAGGTAATCGAAAAGAACTTTGCCGTATCCCCTTGAGTAATTTCTTTTGTTTCGACGGGAATATAACAATCAGATTTCCCCCCAGCATACAGACTCAACATCTGATAGGCCGCCGGATTAATGTACCACGAATAATAATTACAGTTTACTAAATTATTTGTTACGATGCAAGATGAACAGATAGCATCAGTAAAATTGCAGGCAGCATCTTTACTATATTTTGAAAGTTCAACCTTGGCATAAATATACCAGCGAGTCGATTCAGCCTCAAACATTGAGCTGTTGAAGGTTGAAGACATTTGAGCCGGATTTAAATAATCTATTGCGGTAAAGTATAGTTTGCCGGATTTACTCGTATCGGTGCCAACGAAATTCAACTCTATTCTGTCGCCAAACGAGTATGGATTATTTTTTGTTCCATCCTTAATGTCAGCGCCGACATAGTCAGAACTTTTAATAATTATTGCGCTTGCCGTGTTACTGTAATTTACTGTGAAGCCAATGGCACTCCCGAGATCGCGCAGCTTGAAATAGTTGCTTCCTCCAATGTTATATGCTGCCAAAGAAGTTGTCGTGCCATTCACTTTTAAACTCTGTCCACTGGCAATTGCCGTACCGCTCTCATCAACACCTAAAGCCATTTCACCCCCAACGGTAGAATAAGATGTCTTTGTTGAAACAGCAATAGACTGCGAGTCAGAATCATACGATACAGAGAACTTGCTGTCGGTATTATTGAGCACATAAGCTATATCGCGAAGCTTAAAGTAGTTGCTACCGTCGATGTTATAGGCGTTTAATGACTGCTGGACTCCATTGACATAAACGATCTGTGAGCTTTTTACTACTGTCGAGGCATAAGCAGCTGGTACAATTGTTAGGATGATAGTTAAAGAAATGAGCAATGCAGTAATCTTTTTAAAATGGATCATTTAATCACTCCATTCGTATTTAATAATTACATTATATATCTTATTTTCCATTTTTCAACATAAATAATGTAGCGCCTGCAAACTGCATGCAGGCGCTACATTATTTATGTTGAAGATAAGATTATTGAAATAAAGGAGTCCAGTATTCCACACCTATAAGATGCTAATGCAGTTATTTTCTATTACCAACGAACTCCCAACATATAGCCATGTATCCTAGTAATATCAATGATTTTGCCATCCCTGCTAAGAGAGTAGACTTGTCAAAAGCGTGCGAGGGTTCAAATATCTCCTTCTCCCCCAAAGAGATACCCTGTAACCGCAACGGTTACAGGGTATCTTCTATGCTATAAAATCGCCATTGACGACAACTTTGACGACTTACAGAATTATTTATGCTTTTTTGAGCGGGGTAAAGCTCGAATTATGACCTTGCTTAAGCGGGCTTCACGCTTTTGTTAAATCGCTCCATTCTGTCCGCAGATGCCTTCTGCATATCAGTCGTTACATGCGCGTATAGGTCAAGTGTTATTACGCTTGCTATTCCCCATTTAACGAATCATATGCTATATTTAATTCTTGCTCACATCCCAAAAAGGTTGCTATAATAAGAGGATTATAGTGTTTTCCAGATTCCTGTATAATTATTTCTCGTGCTTTATTACTGGAGTAGGCTTCTTTATATACACGTTTTGAACGCAGCGCATCATATACATCTACCAGCGCCATTATTTGCGCGGACAGGGGAATTTTCTCCCCACTCAGGCCTTCAGGATAACCGCTCCCATCCCATTTTTCGTGATGATACCGAGCTATTTCGATACCAATCTTTATAAAGTCATTGCATGGATATTTTTTAAATACTTCTTCTAATGTATTTGCACCTATTATAGTATGTCGCTTCATTTCTTCAAGCTCTTCCTTCGTAAGCTTTCCTGGCTTTAAGAGAACTGCATCTCTTATCCCAACTTTGCCAATGTCGTGCAAAGGACTTGCTTGCTGAAGATTATCAATAAAGTCCGCATCTATCCTGTCTTTATAGTTGGGTTGTTTGCTCAGCTTTTCAGCGAGTATTCGACAAAAAAGCTGTATTCGCTTTAAATGGTCGCCGGTATCCTTATCACGAGCTTCTGCCAGCTTAGCAAACGCAAAAATGGTTGCCATCTGTGATTCTGAAATCTCTTTAACTTTGTCGTCAACCATTTGTTTTAAGTTATCATTATATGTCTCAAGTTCCTTCTGAAAATGGCGAAGCTTTAGATGCGTATTTACGCGAGCTCTGATTTCTTCCAATTGAAAGGGCTTTTCAATATAGTCAACTCCACCTTCTTTAAACGCCTTCACTTTATCCTTAGTATCAGTAAGTGCGCTAAGATAAATCACCGGAATATCCTTAAATCTTTCATTCTTCTTAAGATACCTGCACACATCATATCCATCCATATCTGGCATCACGACATCCAGCAAAATCAAGTCAGGCAGTTCCTCGCTCGTCTCGAGTAGCCTGATTGCCCTCTCACCGCTGATGGCAACTTGACGCTTAAAGTACTTAGGTAGAGCATTGCCAAGTACTTTAATAGCCTCCGGGCTGTCATCAACTATAAGAATATTTTTCGAAATAATACTACTATACTTTTCCATCCATCTCAGCCTCCTCAACATTTTTGAGTAGTCCATTAAAACTGCCTAACGCCGCTTCAAAATAGTATTGATCGACATTGAATTGCAGTTCTGCTGCCCTCCATGCGAAAACAGTGTTTTTTGTAAGCTTGACAATCTCCTCCGCACACTCACCCGCATCCATGCTATTGTCGTATAATAATTTTCCCAACTTATCTAGAACTGGTTTGATCAGAGGCAAATTCGCTCTGCCCAAGTGTTCGCTTTGTAACTCTTTGTCAGTAATTTTAATAAGCAATATTGAAGTAAATGCCTGCTCCAACACCTTCTCAAGCTGTTTCAATAAAACGTCAATACTATCTGCCCGGTTTACACTAAGCGCAGCCTCAAAGGCATCAGCGATAAGATAAACATCGTGGGCTCCTATGTTTCCAGCCGCACCTTTTAGGGTATGGGCAAGAATTTTTGCTGTCTTCGGATCGTCTTGGTCAAGTGCGAACCGGATTTCTTTTATAGCATGCACGTGAATCTTTTGAAATTTCACCAATAGCTCGAAATAGAGCTTTTGATTCCCACCTAAACGGCACAAACCCGTTTGTACGTCGATACCAACAAGCTGCGGTATTTGCTCTTTGCTCATTGAAAGAACTCCGCTCGTCGACGAGCATGCGGTAGGTACCTCAAGTGCCGGTTTTACAGGGACTGCTTGCCCCTTATTGATCCAATAAGCAATAATGCTGAGTAGCTGAGTCGTGTCTATAGGTTTAGAAACATAATCATTCATGCCCGCCAATAAACATTTTTCTTGATCGCTAGATAGCGCATTGGCAGTCATTGCGATAATAGGCAATTTTGCATACGTCGGGACTTCTCGTATTTCCATCGTCGCAGCATAGCCGTCCATTATTGGCATTTGTATATCCATAAGAACAACATCGTAGGTGTTTGCCTTTACCTTGTTGACAGCTTCTCTGCCATTATTGGCGATTGTTACTATTAGTCCGGCTTCCTGAAGAATCTCCTTAGCTACCTCACAGTTAATTTCATTGTCCTCCACCAGCAAAGCTCGTATGTCTCGAAGCTGGGGTAAGTACTCAATATCATTCTTTGCTTTTAAGTCAGCACAAATTTGCGCCAACCCCTCCTTGCCGCAAACATGAATTATCGCATTAAACAGTAGCGACGGTACAACCGGTTTATATAGAATAGCCTCCAACAGACCAATCTGGTCCGCCTTTTCTTGAAGGCCCTCATTTATGCACGCGGTGAGCAGGATAATACTCGGTGCCTTGTCAACCGCAAACATCTTCTTTATACGTTTAGAAGCCTCTATTCCATTAATTCCCGGCAGTTTCCAGTCCATAATAACTAAGTCATAGCGCTTTTCTTCTTTTGTTTTTTCCAATATAGCAATCGCCGCTTCTCCTGAGGAACTCATGGTCACCTCTAAAGACATATCTGTCAACATACGCCCAATGATTTCTCTGCTATCCTCTTTGTCATCAACCACAAGGACCCTCATTCCCCATTTTTTAAAAGTATCCTTATACTGAACAAATTGCTCACCGTTAGAATCGCCATCTGCTATATTAATCTTGGTTGTAAAGAAAAAGGTGCTGCCCGAGCCCATTTCACTTTCGACCCATATATCCCCATTCATCATATTTACCAATTTTCGGGATATAGAAAGGCCGAGCCCCGTACCTCCGTATTTGCGGGTCGTGGATGTATCTGCCTGAGTAAACGGTTGAAAAAGTATCGCTATTTGTTCCTTAGTCAAACCTATGCCTGTGTCTTCTACAGAAAACTGAATCGTGGCGCTTGACCCATCATTCTCCATCAACCTTACTCGGATAATGATTTTTCCTTTATCGGTAAATTTAACCGCATTACTGGCGAGATTAATAAGTATCTGCCCTAGGCGAAGAGAATCGCCGCTTAAACTTAGTGGCACATCCTCTTCTATTAATACGAATATTTTCAAACCTTTTTCTTGGCTCTTTACACTGACCTGGTTAACGGCTTTTTGTACCACGTCTTCAAGGTTAAAGGGTGCAATCTCCAGTTCCTGTTTACCAGCTTCAATTTTAGATAAATCCAAAATATCACTGATAATTCCAAGTAATGTGTGAGAAGAGATTTTAATTTTTGTTAAATAATTTTTTTGCTGTGCGGATAAGCTTGTTTTTAGGGCTAATTCCGAAAATCCAACGATTGCGTTTAGAGGGGTGCGTAGTTCATGACTCATGTTGGAAAGAAAATCACTCTTGAGCTGGCTTGCTTCATCCAACTGTTTTTTTTGCAACTCTAACTCAATGTTTTGCTCTTTAAGCTCATCTGTCTGTATCGCCTGTCTTCCTTTCTCTTTTTTTTGAAAGGCCAGCTCTCTGTTTGCAATGATTAATTCTGCTGCTCGTTTTTCTTTTTCTTCGTTTTGAAAGGCAAGCTCTTTATCAGCAATAATTAACTCCGCCGCCCGCTTAACCTTCTCTTCGTTTTGAAATGCAAGTTCTTTGTTTGCAACAATTAGCTCCGCTGCCCGCTTATCCTTCTCTTTGTTTTGGAATGCGAGCTCTTTATTTGCAACGATTAACTCTGCTGCCCTTTTATCCTTCTCTTCATTTTGGAATGCTAGCTCTTTATTTGCAACGATTAACTCCGCCGCCCGCTTATCCTTTTCTTCATTTTGGAATGCGAGCTCTTTATTTGCAATAATGAGCTCTGCTGCTCGTTTTTCTTTTTCTTGGTTTTGAAAGGCGAGTTCCTTATTTGCAATGATTAGTTCTGCTGCCCGTTTTTCTTTCTCTTCGTTTTGAAAGGCGAGTTCCTTATTTGCAATGATTAGTTCTGCTGCCCGTTTTTCTTTCTCTTCATTCTGAAAGGCTAACTCTTTATTCGCAATGATTAGCGCCGCTGCTTGCTTTTCTATCTCTTCGACTTCGATAAGTCTCGTTTCGGGTCGATTTGTTTTAGAATCTATAATTAGCTGTTTGCAAAAATCATCATTCATATAGTCTTCCTTTCTATTTCAGTTATCCCTGTGGCCTACAGCAGTGCCAGTGATTATTTTGCTCTCGACATCCGGTATAATTTTTCTTTTAGATTTTTGAAACCCTCCAAGATGATGCGAAATTGAAGCACCATCTTGGAGGGTTTCAAAAATCTGGGTAGACTCCACCAGTTAAATATACGGGAATTTGGCTTCATTCACCCAATTAATCAAATTTCTGAGCCTTTACGGGATCTATTTAAGCTGATTGTTATGTTCCGAGACTTCGGTTGTTGAAATCCTGGTCTTTGCGCTCGAGTTTATGAGCTCTACGGCAATTATCGCAATCAGGGCAACAACTATCATCGCAATCAAGGTAGCCGGCTCGAAGACCGCAGCATTCTCCAGTCCGGTGGCAACCCGGGAGAAAATTCCTTCAAAAATTCTCACCAAAAAGTGGGTAATATAATAGATTCCATACACAAAGCCGTTTGCAGCGTTTGCTCCCAACAATTTGAAGACCAAGCGAAATGCCAGAAGAATCTCAATTATGCCAAAAATTGCGCCAAAAACGCGCTGTAAATAGGGTCTATCCCGTCTGATATCGTGAACCTCAGTTTTCTTGTCAATATTCTCCATCTATTTGTGCTCCTATCATATTAGATATATTTCACAGTTCAATACAACTGTTCAAAGCTTTAACAGTTGTATTGTTTGTAATTTTGAGCGCTTTTAACTGTTTCTGAAAGCTCACATCTGCAGTCTACTTGCGGCTAAACAGGAGTAGCACACCAGCAGCGATAGCGAGCAAGGCAAGCATAGTGTTAATAAAAGGAATCTGCAAGCTAAAAACCTGCATCACCCCGGTCAAAGTGAGCCAGACGCCTAATACAATTATTCCGATTTCTCGCCCGCGATGGCTTTTCTCTACATGCTTGTACATTTGTCAGTTCCCTTCTGTCATTTTCTGAATTTATCATTAATCTCTGTTCATGTTATTGAAGGCATTTCTTCCTGCGTGTTTCAAAAGATAAGATGTCATCCTCAAGATTTTTGCGTCAGATCATTCGTTTTCGGTTTCTTTGTGTGCTGATTCTGTTTTTCAGTTTCTCTGGAAACTAATTCTTGGACATTAGCCTTTTGCTCAAACTTTTCTATCGAAGCAATAGCCTCGTTGACCTTATCAAATAAATCATCAATTATCATAGCAAATTTCCTATTTTCCACTTTAAATCAATCGAACAAAACATCATCTACGCGGCATAATTCTAAGTGACAGTTATCTCTCGCTGAGCACCGTGACGGTGCTTCTGAAAATCATATCATCGACATTGCTGCTTCTAAACATCTTGTTCGCTACATCATTTTCTATCTCTGAAATAGGCGGACTTTCGATAGCATCTCCCGCGGCAAGATATGCTGCATATAGGTTTATATCTGAAATAGGCGTCTCTAAAAGCTGCACAACGTCCATAAGCTGAGTGCTAGCCACTTCCTCGCTGCTTTCAAAGAGCGAAATATTTAGCGTGGTTGGCGCACCCAACTGGCTGGAATAAGTATTGTCAGTCACTTCCAGCATCGACACTATATTAATTGCCGTAAAGCATATGAATCCAAACCAAAGGACAATAAATCCAAACCCCACTATGATAGAATTGAAAGTTTTGGCCCGGTGAGTTCCCAGGTTATTCACAACACTTTATATGTAATTTTTTCATATGTTTACTCAATCCTTTCTATCCTCAGTTTTTGGAGGTCATGCAGCTCAATTGTTATCGTTGAATTCAAGGCTTGATTGTCTTGGTTTTCTATTGTTTCTACCCTCGGTTTATGCGCTGCTATTATTCCGATTACAAAACCTAAAACCGCAGCGACCCCTAATCCTTCGGCAAACCTCCTCCCTGTCATTGCTTGCTCCATTTTTCTTTCCAGCTCACTTACCGAATTTAAAAATCTTCTTAATATCATTTTTGTAATCTCCTTCATTTTTCGCTTTGAATAACAACAGGTTATTGATTAATCATTTTTGAAAACTATTTTATTATATCTACTGCAACGATTTGATCTATATCCTTTCTAATCAGGCCTATAGAGTGACTCTCATCAACACCTTGCCTTGGAACAACTTCGAGAATCTTTGCAATATCGTTTTTTTCGAGATATTCCGCATACTCAACGAATCCTGAAAGTCTTTCATATTCATTAATCGAAAACAGCACCCCATCAGGTTCGTTGTTTTTCATAATGAACACTTTGCTTAAGCGCTCTGCCTTATCACGGCACGCTTTATAGTTCTTTATCATATCGGAGTTTGATACAATTGCATCTCTTGGAATCATCATCAGAATCATCACCTTTATTATAATAATTTTACCATTAATTAATAGTACGTTATTTATTATTATTTGTCATATTGTATTTTTAATATTTCCCCCAGCATACAGCTTAATACTAACATCAAAACAAATTGCAGTATTTTGTTTTTCTACTTTAGAAATGTCTCTTTTGCGATTAGTTAGTTTCTGAATTTGAATAAATACAGAGGGTGAAGCGCAAATACAGCGCTTCACCCTCTGCTGTCAGATTATAAATTATTGAATATATATTTAATATATTATTCTTATTATTTAATGTATTATTTTTATTACTTTCTATTGACTTATCGTGGTAATTATCATATGCTTGTTTTGAAATAGATATATCTACTTCAAAGCATTAAGTGAAAATAATGGAGGACAATAACATGACTGAAAATAGACAGGTTTATAAATGTGAGATTTGCGGAAATATTGTTGAGCTGTTACATACAGGAATTGGCACCTTGGTATGCTGCGGCCAGCCAATGACTTTGAATGAGGCGAACACTGAAGATGCAGCGAGAGAAAAGCATGTCCCAGTGATTGAAAAGATCAGCGGAGGCGTTCTTGTTTATATCGGATCGGTTGAACATCCTATGCTGGACAACCACTATATTGAATGGATAGAGATACATACAAAAGATAAGCTGTACAGAAAACACCTGAAGCCGGGAGAAAAACCAGAAGCTGAGTTTCTGCTCAACGAGGATATTTTATATGCAAGAGCGTATTGCAACCTTCACGGTTTGTGGAAAGCCGACCTCATTTAGTCCTGAAAACGTCAGGGGGGTAATTCAGCTTAACCCAGCATATTTTTTATTTGGCAGCTAACGGTATCGCAGCCTGTAAATACTTTTAGGCGCAAGGGCTTGGATACACTGTGCATTCACCTGTTCGGCATTAATAATTATCGAAGAAAGAAGATCTCTAATGCTAAATGCTATTAATAATTCTATTAATATTGGAGAAATGGCTCCGGATTTTACTTTGCAGGATAATCATAACCAGTTTGTACATTTAAAAGATTACCGCGGAAAAAAAGTTCTATTGTCTTGGCATCCGATTGCTTGGACGGGTGTGTGCACGGATCAGATGAGATCTCTGGAAGTAAACTTTGATGAATTCCAGACTCTTAACGTTGTGGCCTTTGGGCTGAGCGTTGACCCTAGTGCCAGTAAAAAGGCATGGGCAGATGTTTTATGCATTAATAACACCAGGCTTCTCAGCGATTTTTGGCCGCATGGATTAGTCGCGCAGGATTACGGAATTTTTATGGAAGAGTTCGGTGTGTCTCAGAGGGTAAACATTATTATTGATGAAACAGGCATTATCCGATGGGCAAAGGTATATCCGCTGCATCAATTACCGGATATCAGCGAAGTTTTTCAGGTAATAAAGGACATGGATAAATAGCAATTAGGAGCGCAAAAATGACTTATACGAAAATTGTCTGATATGGAAAGTGAGGAGAATTATGAATGTTCTGGGATATGCAATTAGCATGGAAATGGAAGGCAATAAGTATTATTTGAATCAAGCGGAAATCAATAATAGCAACGGTTTACACAAAATTTTTCTTATGCTGGCACAAGACGAGAAAAATCATGAAATGATTCTCCGAAATAAGATGATCGAATCACCATACAAGTTAATTTTCACCGATACGCTGCCCAATGTTAAACACATACTTAATGAAATTGGCAATTTAAAAAGTGAACTTAGAAAAAATCCATGGCAATTGAAATTATATAAAATGGCTTTGGATAAGAAAAAGAAAAGCATCAACTTATATTCTGATATGCTATCCACTGCTCATGAGGCAGACGAAAAAGAACTGTTTGAATATCTAATTAATCAGGAATTACAGCACTATGAAATTCTGGATAATCTAATTGTGTCGTTAAGTGATCCTGAGGAATTTGTTGAGAGTGTTGGATAGGAGATAATGACTGCCATGCATAATCAAACTGCGGAGCGATGTTTCGTTCTTAGAGATGACTGATAATAGCTATTTCGCAGAAGAATCGCATATTGTTGATGCAAAAAATGCGAGAAAAGGATTTGTATAATGAAACTTGCAAAGCTTCTCTTAGCCACTTCAAGGTTTAGTAAATCTTGATATGGGATAATATAGGTATGGTGGTCTAATCGACGATTTAAATTCATTAAGATAATGGCTAAAAGCCAAAAGGAGCATTTTTATGGAAGAAACAATAATTAAAGCGACAGTAAGAAGTTTAAATACCAAAATAGCAAAGAATGCCGGTTTGATTCCGGGCGTTCTTAACGGGCCGGGTACAGCCTCCACCTCGATAATATTGGAGAGCATACCACTTAACAAAATTATTGCCAAGCACGGGAAGAACTCAAAATTATGGGTCGATTTGAACAATAAGAAAAAATTTGGTTACATTAAAGAAGTTCAGAGACATCCTGTAGAAGGAAAAGTCATTCATGTTGCGATTCAAATGCTTGCAAAGGACCAAGAGGTCAAAATGCTACTTCCGATCACCTATCATGGCAGCGCTGAATTAGAGCACAGATTGCTGCAGTTACAAGTTTACAAATCCGAGATAAAAGTATCTGGAATTGGGGCGAATATGCCCGATTCAGTCGTAGCTGACGTTTCAGAAAAAGTGTTCGGAGATAACATCACTGCTATAGATTTTCACCTCCCAAAAGAGTTAATCATACTTGATTCTGAAGATGAAATATATGCAGGTATCAAAGCTATCAAAGAAGTGCTGGTTGAAGAAACTGAAGAAGTTACGCCGGCCTTATAATATAGAAGCAAAAACAGCATAGAACAAGGAGTGTGAAATTAAACGTATCACACTCCTTGTTCTATGCTGTTTAAATCTCGAGCTGCTGACCAACTATTAACTAAACCGCAACTCAAAGCCTTGATTTATGAGTTTATGTCTCTTAGGCGATCCATTGAGTAGACTTTTCTGATTCCTTGAATTGGTAAAGAATCAATAACTGCAGCGATTTCGTTATCGTCTAGAGTTTCCATATACTCGATTAGAGCTGAAAGTCTATCATATTCAGCAACCGAAAATAGCACTGCGTCCGGTTGGTTGTTTTTTAGGATAAATATTTTTCCGCAACCATCCGCTTTTTCCCTGCATGATTTATAATTTTTTATCATTTCTGAGTTTGACACGATTGAATTTGTCGAAATAATCATAAAGTTTGTCCACTACCTTCTCCAATAATACAATATATTTTATATTATTCTCTATGTATTGTCAAATAATTATTGAATATATCCTTGAACATATTATGCCATTATAGAGGCAATTCTATAATGGCATATTCTCCCACATTCGATTGGTAACCATCATTCAGGGTAAAAAAGCAAACTACTTACTATTCCATTTCCAATTGCGGATTTCCGGCATATCCTCGCCGTATTCGGCTATATATTGTTTATGTTCGACCAGCTTGTCTTTCATTATTTGTTTCAAATGAGCGCCCTTATAACGAAGCTGAGGAAGACGATCAATGACATCCATTACAAGATGAAATCTGTCTAAATCATTCTGTACCCTCATATCAAACGCTGTTGTTATCGTGCCCTCTTCCTTGTATCCGCGTACATGAATGCTGCGGTTATTGCGGTGGTATGTAAGTTCGTGCACAAGGGAGGCATACCCGTGGAAAGCAAATACTATCTGCTTATCAGTTGTAAAAAAAAGATCATAGTCCGTATCGCTCAATCCATGGGGGTGCTCCGTGTTTTTCTGAAGCTTCATGAGATCTACCACATTGATTACCCTGATTTTTAGCTCAGGCAAGCACTTTCGCAATATCGACACAGCCGCAAGGGTTTCCAGCGTCGGCGTGTCGCCGCAACATGCCATCACAACGTCGGGCTCATCGCCCTGGTCATTACTTGCCCACTGCCATATGCCAATTCCTTGTGTGCAGTGTTTTACCGCGGCATCCATGTCCAGCCATTGCGGACGGGCGTGTTTGGAGGCAACCACCACATTCACGTAATTTTTGCTTCTCAGGCAGTGGTCCATAACAGACAGCAGGCAATTAGCGTCAGGCGGAAGATACACGCGAACGATACTGGCTTTTTTATTTATAGCATGGTCGATAAAGCCTGGATCCTGATGCGTAAACCCGTTATGATCCTGCTGCCAGCAATGTGACGTGAGCAGATAATTGAGCGATGCGATTTCATGCCGCCATGGCAGTTGCGACGTGACCTTAATCCACTTCGCGTGCTGGCTGAACATTGAATCGACAATTCGAATGAAGGCTTCATAGCAATTGAAGATACCATGCCGTCCGGTGAGAAGATAACCCTCAAGCCAGCCCTGGCACATGTGTTCACTTAGCATGGAGTCAAGGACGCTGCCATAAGGTGCAATAAATTCATCGCCATCCAATCTTTGACCATTCCACTGGCGGTCGGTAGTTTCAAACACCGCACTTAATCGATTGGAAAGGGTTTCATCAGGCCCGAAAACTCTGAAATTACTCTGTTGCCTGTTTAATACGATGACATCGCGCAGAAACTTTCCGAGTTCAAGTGTATCAAAACCTTCAGCTCCTCCCGGGGACGGCACAGCTAAGGCGTATTCTTTAAAATCCGGTATTCTCAGGTCCTTCAGTAACATGCCGCCGTTGGTGTGAGGGTTAGCTCCCATTCTTCGCTCGCCGACAGGAGCAAGCTCCCTTAGCTCCGGCAAAAGCCTTCCAGAAGGGTCAAAGAGTTCCTCGTGACGGTAGCTTTTCATCCACGATTCCAGTTTTTCTAAATGGTCAAGATGCTCAGAATTGACTTGCATGGGCACTTGATGGGATCTGAAGGTGCCTTCGTTCGCAAGTCCGTCAACTTCTTTTGGACCTGTCCAGCCTTTAGGCGAGCGTAGGACTATCATAGGCCAACGCGGGCGAGAACTGTCATTTTTTTCACGCGCGTTTTTTTGTATCTGTTTTATGTCTTTAATAGCGAGATCCAGCGCTTCGGCCATAAGCTCATGCATGGTTTCGGGGTTATCTCCCTCCACAAAGATAGGTTTCCAGCCACAGCCGCAGAAAAACTGTTCCAATTCTTCGTGACCGATTCTAGCAAGAATGGTCGGATTACTTATTTTATATCCGTTCAGATGGAGGATGGGAAGTACCGCTCCGTCTGAAATTGGATTTAGAAATTTATTGCATTGCCATGAGGTCGCAAGCGGGCCTGTTTCCGCCTCTCCGTCGCCTACTACGCAGGCAGTTATAAGATTAGGATTGTCGAAAACTGCTCCAAACGCATGGCTCAAAGAATATCCCAGCTCGCCACCTTCGTGGATGGAACCCGGCGTTTCCGGAGCGGCATGACTGGAAATCCCGCCAGGAAAGGAGAACTGGGTGAAAAGCTTTTTCAAGCCCTCTTCATCCTGCGTGACATTTGGATAAATCTCACTGTACGTGCCCTCAAGATAAGTGTTTGAAACTACTGCTGGACCACCGTGTCCCGGGCCAGATATGTATATCATGTCCAAATCATATTTCTTAATAATTCGGTTCAAATGTACATAAATGAAGTTTTGACCCGGGGTTGTCCCCCAGTGCCCGACAACAAGCGGTTTTATGTCGGTGAGTTTCAACGGTCGGCTAAGCAGCGGATTGTCATAAAGGTATAGTTGCCCAACCGACAGATAATTTGCAGCACGCCAATATGCGTCAATATTTTTCAGTAGTTCAGGAGATAAGGCCTTTTTCATTTTATACTCCTTTTTATGAGTGCTTAACTCGATTTAGTAGCACGGACTTGTAAGTCCGGCTTTTACTTTTCTTCCTTCTTCAAATCGTTTGAACTTTTTCAGCGGCCTTATCAACATCATTTTTCACATGAATATAACCGTCTTTTATATCCTTGCTTAAATCTTCGGCTTTTTCATCGACGCCTTTTTTCACATCATGATACACTTCTTTTATATCCTCGTGTAATTCATTTGAATTATTGTCTATGCTGTTAATCGCTTTGCTTGCTGCCTTTGCTGCATGATCCGCTGCAACATGAACGGCGTCTGCCGTATCCTGAATATTATCCTTGGTTTTTTCTACTGTGTCTAATGCTTTACTTTTACACATATTTCTAATCTCCATTCCTTTTTTTGCAGCCATCAATGCGCAGAACGTCACACCTATTGCACCTATGAGAGCCACTCTTAACGCAAATTTCTTTGCTTTTTCCGATTTTTCCTTCGGTCTCATTTTCTCGTTTATTAAGTCGCACATCTTTTCGATTTTGACCATCTTAAAAATCTCCTTTTTTATTGAGTAATAGTTTTTAGCTTGCTATCTATTCGGCTGAGACATTACATCTGCCAACAGCCGTTCGAACGTAATCATTAACGGTCACAAACTAAGTCTGCTTGTCTATAGCTGATAAAAGCTTGTCGAAAGGCTCTGTGAATTTTTTTATGCCCTCAAGCTCGAGCTGACGGATTATTTCGTCAATATCCACACCAAGATCGGGCAATGACTTCAGTATTTCTTCGGCATCTGTGGCTCCGTCTTCAATAGAGCGTTTAGGCTTTCCGTGCTCGCAGTATGCGTTGAAGGTTTCGAGCGGCAAGGTGCTGACGGTATTCCGGCCAATCAGAGGCTCAACGTATTTCAGCTCACTGAATTTCGGATTTTTTGCACCTGTGCTTGCCCAAAGCATCCTCTGAACACGGACGCCCATTTTTGCCAGTTCCAAAAGTTTATCGCTTTCAAAGATATTTTTATAATGTTGATAAGCCGTTTTCGCACTGGCTATGGCAACTTGCCCGTAAGCATTTTGGGCTAGACCGCCCAATTCTCCACGATTGTCGATGATTTTTTCAAGCATCGGGTCTATCAGAGAATCGATTCGACTGAGGAAAAAACTGGCGAACGATACTACATTATTTACTGGTTCATTATGATCTATTCGCTCCATAATTCCCGCAATATATTCATTCGCGACCTGCAAGTACCTTTCAACTCCAAATATCAGCGTTACATTAACATTGATTCCTTCGCTTATAAGCTGTCTGATTGCAGGCAGACCTTCTGCAGTTGCAGGAACTTTAATCAATATGTTTGGGCGATCAACAGCGGTCCAAAGACGACGCGCCTCCTTAATCGTTCCTTCGGTGTCAAAGGCCAAATGCGGATTTACTTCAAGACTGACGTATCCGTCATTTCCGCTGGTTCTGTCATATACAGGTTTGAACACATCTGCGGCCGCCTGCACGTCACTTTGACTGAGAGCTTCATATATGAATTTGGAGTCTTTGCCGCTCTGCGACATGGCTCTGATAGGTTCGCTATATATATCCCCGCTCAGAATCGCTTTTTCAAATATAGCCGGATTTGAGGTCATTCCGCGCAATCCATATACCCCGATAAATCTTCCGAGCTCACCGCCGGCTATAAAATCACGTCGAATATAATCCAGCCAAATAGACTGTCCAAAGCGCTGCAATTCGAGTATCCGATTGTTTTTCATGTTTCCTTCCTTTCTTGTAGCACTGCTTTTCAAGTCGCATTAAATATAGAATGATCTTGTTTAGATGGTATATGTAATTTAGGGCATATATATTGAAAGAAGAGTCATGCTTCCATTGATTACGAACTTTCCAATACAGGCAGGGAAAAGGAGAGTCTCGCCCAATATAATGCTGCATGTACCGCCATCGTAAATTATTGCTCCGCCGCCTTTGATACACATAAATATTATAAAACAGCCGATAGTTGTGCTTTTATACTGATGGTGTACGCTAATTTTATCTACATTGAAATACTCTGATCTAAGTACGACATCGAGGCTATAATCTTGATTCTTCTCTGGCTGGGAAAAGATTGTGGGCAGGTTCTGTGAATCAAAGTCAATTACGTCTAGCGCTTGGACTGTGTTCAGAGCCCTTCCCCTACCGTCTTTATCCACTCTTCCCCAGTCGTAAATACGGTATGTTGTGTTGCTGTTTTGTTGGATTTCGGCAATTAATATTCCGCTGAGTATGGCGTGCACCTTACCTGCCGGCACATAGAAAACATCTCCGGCGCTTGCATCAACCACATTCAGAACCTGCTCTGTTTTGTTTTCCGAGACAGCTTTTATAAACCCTGCTTTAGTCTCATCTTTTTTAACCCCGTATACAAGCTTGGAGTTTGCTTTTGCATCCAGTATGTACCAAAGCTCGTTTTTCCCGCACTTATCACCGGTGATTTTTGCATAATCGTCACCGGGGTGAACTTGGACTGATAGATTTTCATTTGCGTCTATTATTTTTATAAGCAAAGGAAACCGAGTACCGAAGCTTAGATAAGTTTTTTCCCCTAGCAGCTTATCCTTGTACTTAAAAATCACATCCTGCAGGCTCATCCCTTTTAAAACGCCGGAGGACACGATACTTGTTCCGTCGTCGCGACAACAAAGCTCCCAGCTCTCGGCTACCCTATCTGAAATGATTTCCCTGTGAAAATACTTTGAGATGTTTGTTCCGCCCCAAATGATTTGCTTGTAAATGGGATCGAATTTCAACGGATACAGCAACTCATCCACATCCTTCAAGCAACTTGAGCTTGCTTGAAAAATCGGTCTCAAGAGCATCCAGCATTTTGGCTGAGGTATCTTCATTATCCGAAGTCGCTGTCAGGTAGCATTTTAATTTCGGCTCCGTACCGGATGGCCTTAATACGATTTCACAGTTGTCTTCAAGTGAGAAAACAAGTACATCTGATTTTGGCAAAAATAGACCGCCTGTCTCGTGCGTAGCCCTGATTGTGGTGATCGAGCTAAGATAATCACAGCTTTTGGTGATTTTTAAGTCAGCAAAATCACCGAAAGTCCCGTTCCGGAATCTGTCTATGATGACTTTCATCCGTTTCAATCCATTAGATCCCTCGAAAGTGAAGGTCAACAACTTATGCTTCCAATATCCGTGTTTTTCATATAACTTGTTCAGTTCTTCTATCAGTGTTGAATTGTTCTTCTTATAAAATGCGGTCATTTCACAAATAAGCAGAGATGTCAAGACGGCATCTTTGTCTCTGACGAAAGTTTCCGGCAAATAACCATAGCTTTCTTCAAAGCCAAATATGTAACCGTCTTCTTCGTGTGCCTGTTCGAGAAGACCGATCTGCTCACCTATAAATTTAAAACCTGTCAATGTATCAATGACCCTCACACCGTACTCTATTGCAATCATATTTGCCATTCTGCTAGTGACAATGGTTTTAATCAACACCGGATTTTCAGGGAGCGAGTTCTTTTTCTTTTTCTGAGACAGAATGTAATTTAGCAGCAGGCAGCCTGTTTCATTACCCGTCAGCAACACATATGCGTTTCCGCTTTTCACGGCGATTCCAACCCTGTCACAGTCCGGATCTGTAGCAATCAGCAAATCCGCATCAGTTCTCTCCGCCAGACCCATAGCCAATTCGAAGGCGCAGTGTTCCTCTGGGTTTGGACTTTGGCAGGTCGGGAAAAGACCGTCTGGGTTTTCCTGCTCAGGCACTATGATCAGATTTCTCAGTCCCGCTTTTGCGAGAATTTCTCTGACAGGTTTGTTCCCTGTTCCATTGAGCGGAGTGTAAGTCACTTTTATGTCAGACTCTGCTAAGATTCCCGGATTTACGGAGCATTGTTTCGCCTGTTCAAAGTATTCTGCCAGCAGGTCATGATAAATATAGCTGATAGAACCTTCAATAAACGCTTTTTCAAAAGGCTCTGTTCTCACGTCATTAAAAACATCCACCTCTTGGATATATCTTTGTATTAAATCGGCAGCTTGCAGTGTAATCTGGCACCCGTCGCTTCCATACACCTTGTATCCGTTATATTCAGCCGGATTATGGCTGGCGGTTATTACAATTCCGGCATCGCAGCCAAGGCTCCGAACCCCATAGGAGAGTATGGGAGTCGGCATGAGCTCCTGAAAAATATGCGCCATGCCTCCATTGGCTGCGACGACACTAGCGGCGCATCTTGCAAACAGTTCAGAATTTATTCGACTGTCAAAGGCAATTGCTACGGAAAAGGGTTCTTTTTGACTTTTCAGAAAATTGCAGAGACCCTGCGTCGCTTTGTTCACGGTGTAAATATTCATGCAGTTTGTTCCTGCACCCATAATCCCGCGAAGCCCACCCGTGCCAAATTCCAATTCCTTATAAAATGCTTCGTATATTTCGGGCTCTGTCATGAAAACCATCTGATTTAATAAATCGGAATCCTTCAAGGAATCCAGCCATTTTTTATAATTTTGCTCTATATTCATTGTTCATGCCCCCAACTTTGGTGTTTTGTCTCTTAACAAAAAACCGTCTGACTGTCGTAAGTCAGACGGTTCTCTACGGATGGTTAGATTATTTTGCTGCAACAAATTAGCTATTTTTTATCGTACTTATTCATTTCGAGATAAGCAATCCAGAAGGATACAATGCTCTCCGCACCCTGATTGAGGTTTAGTCCTTCCGATGTGATCGCGTCACAGCATCCTCCGGTCTCATTGTCGATGAGACTCAGACCCTTTGAATTTTTCCCGGTATACCAAGAAAAACAGGTGTTTGCTCTATCAAAGAACACTCTGTTCCCAGAAACCAAATAGGCTTCAAAATAAGCCAGCATTGTTTCGCAGGCCTCTACCGGCTGTTCATCGAACTCAGCGGGTGCATTTCCCTTTATAAGCCATCCTTTGCAGCCAATCGGTTTGAAATAACCCTTGCTGAAAGTCTTGCTTTCAAGAAATTTCAGGCTCTCTAAGCCGATTTGTTTATGCCGTTCTATTCCGGTAATACTGAAAGCCGCCAGCATTGCCCATGGCAAGGTCGCATTGCAGTAAGTCAAACTGTCTTCAAACCAATGCCAGTCGCCATTATTGTAATTATCGTAGTGATCGGAAAGAGTATCGGCCAGCTGCAAAATATATTCATTGGTTTTTTCTTGATTTAGATATTTAAGCCCGATTATTATATAGGCGTTTGCCCTGAGAGAGAATAACTTCAAACAATTGGGCAGGGCATTGTCAATAATCTTCCGTGCGGTATTCTTTATGCTCTTTGGTATGATAGGACTTGCTAATGTATAACACAGTGCCCACATACAGCGTCCGAAGCAATCTTCAGATCCTTCATCTTCCAAAAATTCGCGGTTATATCCCATAAAATTTTTAAATTTCCCGTCTGAGTTTTGAGCATAAAACAAGAAGGCAATATACCTACTCATCAATCTTTCAATCGATTTTTCGCGATGCTGATCATATAGCTTAACAGCCATTATCAACGCTCTAGCGTTGTCATCGGTTGTATATCCTTCCGCAAGATTTGGGATCCCATAGACAGAATGCTGGAGCATTCCTGTATCGTCAGTCATACGGAATATTTGATCTGTCTTTAATGAAATCAGGTTGTTTGCCTTTGTCATTTGATACTCCGTTTTTCTCCATTTTGATGCAGGACGTTAACAAACAACGCCTCGTACTGCTTTGCAACATTCTCCCACATCATTGTTTTTCCTGTATCAAGTGTTTTCTGCTCCATTTGTAGCTTTTCATCCGGATGGTCGACTAAATATTCAATGCAACTCGCAATTGATTCAGAACTCCGAAACTCGGCAAGCAATCCTCTGCCCCCCGACAGCATCTCTTTTGCATAACCATAGGGCGTTGAAACAATAACACGTCCATACCCTGCGGCATAGGCCAGCGTTCCGCTTACCGCCTGGTCCTTGTTAAGGTACGGCGTCAGATAAACATCGGATAGTTTCAGATAGCGGACAATCTCCTCTTTTGAAAGATACTTGTTCACTAATATCACATTGTCGCTGATACCAAGCTTCGCTACCATCGTCTCAAGCGACTTACGGTAGTCTTCTCCGGATATATTCACGATTGCCGGGTGGGTCCGACCAAGGATGTAATAAAGTACGTCTTTATGCTTCTGCGCCACTTTTTCGATTGCTTCGATTCCATATTCCAGTCCTTTTCCCGGACCGAGCAGCCCAAAAGTGCTGATAATGAAACGGTTATCCAGTCCGCCGTCCGCTTTTAGCTTTTCTCTGGATTCCATGGGAATTGACGGCACGCCGTGGTTTATTACCACAATCTTCGACGGATCGATTCCATAAGCGTCTTTCAATATATCAATTGTGTTATTTGCCATCGTTATTATTCTTTCGCCCTTTTTGGCAAGCGTATTTAAGATATAGCGTTGTTTTTCATCCGGAGCAGGAAGCACGGTATGAAGCGTCGTTATAAACGGAATTTTCAAGTTGTCAATAAGCTCCAGTAAGTATTCGCCACGCTCGCCTCCATATATACCGTATTCATGCTCAATTACCAGAAGCTCAATGTCGGAATTGTTCAGCTCATTTGCAATTTGCTTATAACTCTCTTTGTCATTTTGTTTGAGTTCCAGCATCACTTCATCATCATACTGCGTGCTCTCACTACTCACAGCGACGATTCGGCTTTGTGCTGTAGAAGGTATTTTTTTTAGCTCCATAAAAATGTCCTGTGTAAATGTTGCAAGGCCGCATTCTCTTGGCGGATAAGTGCTCAGAAAAGCTATATGTAAAAGTTTTTCAGACGTCATATGCACGCTCCTCATTTCTTTTCCCAGTTGGGAATAAATCTCATCAGTATGATAGCCTTTTGACGAGCGCAAGCTCTGGCTCCGCTGAATTTGTCAACTAATTGCCGCCAGCACTGCCGCAAGCTTTGCACTTTCGGTATTAATAAAAGCAGGATTGTCATTAATGTCTTTGCATGGGACTATAAAACTTGATGCGGCGACAACGCCGTCCATTGCTGAAAAAATGCCAACATGCACATTATTCCAAAGGATGCTGTTAGTCACGTTACATCCCATATGAACAATAACGTCGTCTCCAATTACCGCATTTGGCCCAACTGTCGCATAAGGCCCAATTCTCACATTGTTTCCAATATAGACAGGTCCGATAATTTCAGCGGTTGAGTCAATATTGGAGTGTTGCGCTATAAATACGCCGTTATTGTTGAACCGGATTCCTGATATGCGGCAATCTCCGGCCATAATGTCTTCATGCGTCTGCATATATTTTTGCGGTGTTCCAATATCCATCCAATATGAACATCCGTTATAAACTGCGATTTTATGCCCATTCTGAAGAATTTTGGGGAATGTTTCCCGTTCAATGGATGTCGGCATGTCCTCCGGAATCTCCCTTAGGGCTTCAGGCTCAAAAACATAGACGCCTGCATTGATATAATTGGACTTGATTTTATCGGCTTCCGGCTTTTCAGTAAAAGTGACAGCATAGCCGTTTTTGTTGTACTCAATGACGCCGTATAAACTGGGGTTATCCACGCGGGTTACTGCAATCGTAACGGCGGCCGACTTTGCTTTGTGATACTTAATAAGTTCCGTGAAATCCATGTTGCAGAGAATGTCTGCATTAAACACCAGAAACGTATCATTAAATAAGTGGCCGGTTTTTTTAATGGCGCCGCCTGTCCCCATTGGGGAATCCTCACATATATACTCGATATTAAGACCAAATTTTCTGCCTGAACCAAAGTACTCTTGTATATATTGCGACTTATAGCCAGTGCTGATGACAATATCTCGAATTCCGCACTTCCTGAGGTTTTCAAAACTTCTCTCCAGAAGCGGCTTGTTCATAATTGGAACCATGGGTTTCGGAAGATCATCGGTTAAAGGCTTTAACCTCGTCCCCATACCTCCTGCCAAAAATAACGCTTTCATGTTTTTCCTTTCCAGCTAGTTGGTATTCTCGTTGATTGGCAAAGAACACCATTTGGTAAATGTGATTGGTTATGCAATAATTTTGCTGTCGCATTTATTGTACATTAATTAGTATTATTTGTATACTTATTTTTTATATTATTTTTCATATCTTTTGTATATAATAATTTTTATACAAAAATTGCGTTTAGATGGGTAGCTGATACCCATCTAAACGCAATTCTCTTTATGCTATTATTCTTATGTTTCCACTTCCGGGCAGGATTTGATATAGTCAAGCAACTCGCTCAAATTTGCGGTAGCAAGAGCAATACAGGAATCGGCAGCACCATAATACATTCTGACTTTCCCCGTTGCAATATCCAATATCCATCCGCAGGGAAACACGGCTCCGCCCACATCACCCTCTTTTTCATAGGGTTCCTGCGGTCCAAATATCCATTCATCGCTTCTTCGCAATATTTTAAACGGGTCTTCAAGGTCAAGGAGCGCGAGCCCCAAACGATATATTGAGCCCGCAGCTGTCTGTCTGACACCATGGTACAGTATCAGCCAGCCGTCCGGAGTTTCAAGCGGCTGTGCGCTCAAACCAACCTTGTTTGCGTCCCACCATGCCCCGGCGCGCGCTGGAATTAGTATTTTTGGATCACTCCAATTCTTCAGATCATCCGAGCTTGAAGCCCAGATATGAGTACCCGGCTTAACGCTTGCACCCATCGGTCTGTGAATCAGCATCCATCTTCCGCCTATTTTTCTTGGGAATATTGCCGCGTCTTTATCTTCCGGAGGCAAAATAGGACCAAATCTCTCAAATTCGTGGAAGTCCTTAGTCATTGCCAGTGAAACCATAGGCCCAGATTCTGAAAAAGCGGTATATGTAATTGCCCACTTGTCCAATTCATCAAGCCTTGTAATTCGCGGATCTTCAATACCCCACGCCTCTTCGGGATAATTCTGGGGGTCTGCCTCAAATGTTGGCTGAGAATCAATCATCCAGTTAACGATTCCGTTTTCACTAACGGCTTTTGCTAGATGGGAAAAGCCCCTTCGATCTTCTACTCTTGCAAGCAGTACTACTTTATTTTGGAACAATGTCACTCCGGGATTGAAAACCGCGTTGACTGGGTACGGCCAATCCTTGGCCGACAAAATTGGATTGTTATGATGACGGACAAATAATTCTTTGTATGTGTTGTCATAGCTTTTCAGTCTCGTTTCAAAATGTTGCATGTTTCCTCACTTCTTTCTAGAACTGATTTTACCATGCTGCATATTGTTTTTTACATGGCAGAGCCGGCATAAGCGCCCTTGTTCTCCGAGTGCATATGCACTCATTGTATCACCAAGCGCAGATAAAGCAAGTTTTCGCTGATATTAATATTTTCTACCTTTTTGAAGAGACTATATATACGCCGCGCTAATTTTCGATTTAGAACATAATATTTGTGTTGCATTATTGTTATATATATTTTTATAATTATAATATTAATTATAATTGACATACCGTTATAATTCATATATGATACGAATACATAAAGGAAACGGGAAGGGGGTAATTTCGATGAAAATTATTACAGAAGCAATCGTCTCCAATTCTGAAATGATAAAGAACTATAAGGCTTGCAGAGAAAAGGCGGAAGCTTTCGGTAAGATATTTATTTTGAGAAATGGCCAACCTGACGCCGTATTATTTTCGGTAGCTGAGTATAAGCGGATTTCAGATTTGATTGAGCATATGGAATATCCGGAGGCAAAAGACATTTTATAAGCTGCCGAGTTCTCAGAAATAATTTAGAAAGTGTGAAAAATCATGTTATGGACAATTGCTGTTATTCTTATAATCCTATGGCTTCTTGGAGTGGTTACTTCGTATACTTTGGGCGGTTTCATTCATGTTCTACTAGTCATTGCAATCATTGTGGTTTTGATAAGAGTAATTAAAGGAAAAAAAGTAATTTAGTCGCGGAATAAGTGTGGAACTCAAAAACAACTCTTGGATTTGTCGGAGATAAATGAAGTAATGGGCAGATTGGATACAGATTTTCTGGAATTCCAATTTGCCCATCACTTCTTTTATTTCGATTTCAAAGCAAAATATCCTACCTCAACCTGGACGGACGGTGTCGTCAAGAGTATTGCGCAAATTAGGCGTAGTGTTTACAGTATTTTGCGGCATGAACAGCGCGAACAGCAACCACGCAGGGCGCACGACATTGACCGATAAACTAGCTAAGCGGCGGGCGAAAAAA
>PGZZ01000013.1:0-1096 GCA_002841545.1 Firmicutes bacterium HGW-Firmicutes-16 | reverse complement strand
AAACGCCCGCCGCACTATGCGGTTAATATGGAAAGAGCTTAAATTAACTAGTCATTTATACAAATGATTTTACAACCTTTACTTTCATAATAACGCAGCATTTCGTCAATTTTCCTTTTATCATAACTGGTAACGCAATCTGATAGAACATTAACTCCATAATTAAATTTGCTTAAGTTGTAACAGGTTGATTTAACACAAGCAACTGCATCTGCTCCTGCTATGTAGAAATCACATATTTCATTTTTACTAATAAAGTCTGTAAATTCTCCACAGCATAATGCGTTTCCTTTGTATTTTGTAAAAACATTTTTTGATACTATTTTCAAGTCTGAAGCTAATTCAGATCCATATGTATTGGGTTTAAAAGTCCTCGTGCCGACTGATAAATTTTCATGCCTTATATAAATAACATGAATATTATTATCGACTGCCCAATCAATTGCTTTATTGATATTGCCAATAACATCCTTGTAATTCTTTGTTATGTCATTTTGAATATCTATTATTACTAAGGCTATTTTCTGCATAGTGTCTCCTCCTGATAGGTAGATTGATTTGTTTGCATTTTTATTGTACCGTGTAATTGTTGACAACAGTATGGCAACAATCTACAATGATAACAAGAAATTTTAAAAGGCGGCTATCAGATGAAAGTTGACAGGCTTGTTAGCATTATTATGATACTCCTTGATAAAGAGCGTATAGGCGCACAGGAGTTAGCAGATATGTTTGAAGTTTCGCCCCGCACAATCTACCGCGACATAGACGCTATAAACATGGCGGGTATTCCTGTTTGTTCTGTACCGGGAGTGGGCGGCGGCTTTGAAATCATGCAGAAATACAAGATTGATAGAAAGGTTTTTTCGACTGCCGACCTTTCCGCTATCTTGATGGGGCTTTCCAGTCTTTCCAACATGATACGAGGTGATGAACTGGTAAACGCCCTTGCGAAAGTCAAGAGTTTTATCCCCGCCGATAGAGCAAAAGACATTGAATTAAAAGCAAATCAAATATATATAGATTTAAGTCCGTGGATGGGCAACAGGAACATACAACCATATTTAGAAATTATCAAAACAGCTTTACAGGAAAG
>PGZZ01000012.1:90597-94230 GCA_002841545.1 Firmicutes bacterium HGW-Firmicutes-16 | reverse complement strand
ATCCCTGCACATCTTTATGCAACCACAAGGATGAAGTATGAGGCAATCAGCACATACAAGCCCGAATTCTCAGTGGGAAAGATGTGCCGTGTATTAGGGAAGATTTTTAAAACTTTTTAACCTAATTTGACTTTCTATCCATAAGTTTTTAAGGGAAGCCTAAAGTGACTTTACGAGAATCAAATGAAAGGATCATTGCATTCGGATCCATCAAAAACACACTTGATTGATCTGAAGATCCCGATACTTTTCGTAATACTTTTGTTAACAAATATTATTGCCTTTGGCCGCTATTGCGGGAGTTGCTCATTATTGCTATAACGAGCATAAGACAAAATATCCCGATATCTACAAATTCTATAACTTAATCACCACATAATCAATAATTTCATTAGGCAAATTTTTTGTAGCAGGATATTGCCTTTAAATTGTAAACCTTTGAACGATTACCTATACTCTGAAACGGTAATAAGAAGCGGGTGCATTTGTAACTATTTTAAACGACCTCAAAAACAGCAACGGCGGCCTGTGATGATTAAATCACGAGCCGCCGTTTTTGCCGCTATTTCAAAAAAGTCCTGATTCCAAGCCCTTTTCAGCCCTCAGCACAAAAAACAAGGACTCAACCATTGTATCAACAGTCAAGTCCTTATATGTGTCACACGGTCGAAATAGATATCATTAAATTTTGATGATGGATTCGAACTATTGCTTCAAAAATTGATAAGGTACAATAAATCTCGCAATAATTGCCACGGTCTAATACAAGCTTTCCAATTTCCGCATTGAAACAACAAACAATAAAACCAGATAACATAAGTCGAACAATCGGCAGCGAAGGCTTTTTTCAAACTCATTCCTAAAGCGGAAGCATGATCTTCAAGTTGAATACACCACCGTCAGCGCTGAAAATTGCCTGCCCGCCGTGGGCGTCGGCAATTGAAACGATGCTGCGGGTTCCATAGCCGTGACCTTCCAGAGCCGACAGTGGGAGGCCGTCTTTCATTTTGATTTTTCCTGAATAGGGATTATCCGTTAAAATTAACAGCTTATTTTTATGTACCTGTACCTTAACATTCACGCATGAATCGGGGCAGGCGGCAGCAGCGGCAATGGCGTTCTCAAGGCTGTTTGAGAGCAGCGAACAAAACTCAGTATCGCTCAGGGGAATCGTGGTCGGCAGCTTCGCGTCCACCGATAGGAGAACGCCCTCCTGCGCTGCTCTGGCGGAAAAGGCGGATAAAATCAGGTTAGCCGTTTCGTTCTCGCAAAAGCGCACCGGAGTGATAGCGTCGATATCAGACTGTGCGGTTTTCAGATACTCTTTGATTCCTTCGATGCTTCCCGCCAAGGCCAAGCCCTGCAGAAACGTGAAGTGATGCCTCATATCGTGGCGATAAACGGCGGTGTATTCCTGCAACTGTCGGAGCGTGGTAAATTCTGTTCGCGCATGCTGAAGCTGTGCGGCCAGCATATCCCGTTCTCTCTGTGCGTTCGCCTGCTTTTGCGTTTCGGCGTAGTAGAGGATGATAAATACGAAATAGAAAACGGATATTGTTGAGGGCATAAACTGCACCGCCCATCAGCTCCCGTACGGATCCTACCACATATCTTTTCAGGAAGTAATAGGCCAGGAACACGACCTCGATATAAAAAAATGTGGTCTGCAAGTCTGCTGTCAAAGGCGGCTCCTGCAAGGAAACCGAACCAGCGCGGAGCCTGACAGCACAGGTATGCGGAAAGTATGCTGGCGGCGGATGCTATCCACGGACGCTTAAAATATTGGGAGAATAAAAGTATCATCGGCACATGAATGATGAGCGGATACATCTTCGACGTCATGTCTATGCCAAAAAGCAACCAGCAGGCGGACTGAACAAAAAGGAGAATTACGCAAGAGCAACCGACAACAATATTGTTCTTCCTCGTACGCTTTATACCTGCAGCAAATCCCGATTATCATCGTCACAAATAGCAATCTTCAGCCGCTCCTCCCCCTCTCTTTTTTACACGTAGGTATTTTACTATAATATTTGACGTTTTTCAACCGTCCAAATTACCGTTCAGGCCGAAATTCACTACCGTTCGGGCCGAAATTCACTACCGTTCGGGCCAAAAACGGTTTTTGGGCAATTTTTATGTTATTCTATCGTTAATTGCAACATACGAGGCGGTTTGCCAAAAGAAGGAGTTGGACTTTATGAAATTCACAATTACGGAAAAAGATTAAAGTTTCTTTGAGATCAAAGAATACGCCGAGCCCAAGGTCGGAAAAATCGATCGCTTTATCCGTTGAGAAACAGCCGCCTTTATTACTTTCAGCTTCGAAAGAGGGCGGAAGTCACCATTGAAAACAACGGCACGTTCTACCGCGTCAGCGAACTGACAAGTGATATGCGCGCTTCCATCGACTCAGCCTGTGCATCCTTGACAGACAGATAATGAAGAACAAGACCTGTCTGGAAAAGCGTTTGCACGAAGGTGTACTTGAAAAAGAGCCTGTCGACAGCTTTCTTCCCAATGAAGAGGATACTGATTTCGTAATCGTCCGTTCAAATTGCTTCCTCATCAAGTCCATAACACCCTAGGAAGCAATTCTGCAAATGAACCTGCTGGAACACGAATTTTTTGCATTCAAAAACCAGTCAGATGACAACACCTTTGCAATTGTCTATCGCCGCTAGAACGGCGTCTACGGATTGATTCCTGACGCCGACTGAGTCACCGTCGGCCTAATATTTTAAATATCGGCTGTCGAATAACAGCTTGATATAAAAGAAAAAAACTAGAGGAGAAAAAATTGAAGAAACTACTAACACTCATGCTTGCTCTTGCAATGTGCTTCGCGCTTGTTGCTTGCGGCACACCCGCAACCCCGACTACATCGGAAGAACCTGTAGCTTCCACAGAACCCGCGACAGAGGCAGCCGGCGGCGAAGAAACTGCTGCAATAGGTGATTGGTACGACTATGCAGACATCTTTACAACTACATTATATGGTCTCTCAGAAGCTGGTGAGCCTGTTGTTTTTGTAATGAACGATGCAGAGGACTTTGCGGTTCTTGCGGTTGTTGATCCCGACACAATGGAATCTGTCAGCTTCGTTGGCGAGATGACATTGTCTGAAGATGGCCTTTATACCATCACAGACACCACAAGTGAGCTGGCACTCACTTTCTCCGCCGAGTTCTATGAAGACGGCTCCGTAGCATTGGACATGGGCGATTTAGGAGCGCTTGCCGTTATGCCCTGCGAACAGTCCGAAGCATTTGATCTTCTCAACGAAATTGACGCTTCTACCACGTCTGTTGCATAATCGATAATTACTAAAATAATAAGGGGTCACTCCACATTGTCCGCCCCCTTCTACAACAGATAAAGAACGTCTCATGCAGCGCATGAGACGTTCTTTATTTTGGTTGATAAGTAACCAAGAAACAGATTAGCAGCATTATTTAGGAATTGAATTTACAAAGCGTGAGAACTGTGCTAAAAAAGAATATAAGAAGCGCCAAGCATTCAAAAAACAGAATCTGGACTGCGGTGGAAAATTGACAGTGGTTTCTGATACCATCATATGGGTAGGAAAGGTAGGAAGAAACCATGGCAAGTAATAACAGCAAGTATTCCGAA
>PGZZ01000012.1:0-90408 GCA_002841545.1 Firmicutes bacterium HGW-Firmicutes-16 | reverse complement strand
ATCCCTGCACATCTTTATGCAACCACAAGGATGAAGTATGAGGCAATCAGCACATACAAGCCCGAATTCTCAGTGGGAAAGATGTGCCGTGTATTAGGGCTGAAAGAAGCGAATTATTACTGTTGGCAACGATATCGCAGCAAAAAAGATATTCAGAGACTCAAGGAATTGCAGCAGTATGAACTGGTCGAGAGCGTTTTAAGGAATCCAATTATTACAGGTGGCAAAGCAGACAGGAAAGCCAGCAGAAGAACTGCTGGCAAGAAAAGCTGTTGGTTATGAAAACAGAAATGCTGTTTACTGAGAGCCGAAAGACTTATGGCTACAGGAAAATGCAGCGAGCTTTGGCGCAGTCTGGCACTAAAATTAGTGTATATTGTGTTAGAAAGATAATGCGTGAGAACGGGTTTTACCCCGAAACTATTACGAAGTATCGGCCCTATCACTACGGCAAGCAGTCCGGGCAATACAGTCCAAATCTATTAAAGCAAAACTTCAGAGCAGAAAAAGCGGATAAGGTCTGGGTTGGCGACATTACATACATAAAAACCACGTTAGGCTGGGTATATCTTGCAGCGGTGATTGATTTGTATAACCGGGAGGTTATCGGCTATTCCGTTAGTAAGCAGATTGACACCGAGCTTGTGAAGCGCGCCCTTGGTAATGCAATCGGAGGCCGAGAAAATTTGAGTGGGCTGGTTTTTCACGGTGATCGAGGTTGCCAGTACAGCAGTCAGGGATACCGGCATATGCTGGAGGAACACGGCATAGTCAGCAGCATGAGCCGCCCCGGTTGTTCATATGACAACTCATGCTTGGAGATCTTTTTTGCGACGCTGAAAAAAGAATGTATCTATCGAAGGCGATATGTTACAATGGAAGAAGTTAGGCGAGATATGTTCTCGTATATGGAGCTTTTTTACAACCGAAAGCGTATGCATTCAGTCTTAGGCTATCTGAGCCCGGTTGCATACAGAAGAAAGAATCAGGGCGGCGAAGCTGCTTAAAAACAAGTGCTTTCTATGCGGATGACTTTGCCAGACCCACTGACCTTTTTTCAGCGCAGTCCAAAATCATCAGTGGTCTAGAATTCTATGATGAACCGCTTGAGCGCCTTCTCAGCGAATATGATGCATGGTTTGAATATGCAAAGTCGAGAGTTCATGCGGATGATTATGATGTCTATTTCAAATCTCTTGAACGTCAAAATCTGCTGGATAGTTTTAATAAGGGTGTTGAGCCTAAGCCTTTTGAATACCGGCGTTTCAGCACGGATAATAATTACCATTGGGTCAGACTTGTTCTCCGAATGTTCAAAGATGTTGAATCTAATGATGTGTATGCGTTTGCTTATGGGTTTGATATCGATAAAGAAGTGCATGATAGACAAGCCTTGATGCTTGGAGCTCAAACTGACATTTTCACAGGGCTTTACAATAAAGCAACAACCGAAACATTGATTGGGGAAGAAGTCAAAAAAGGCGCAGGAATCATGTTATTACTTGATATTGATGACTTCAAGAGTATATAACAAAATAACCCGTGTCCAATATGGACACGCATAAAAGTAATGTTGTAATTTGTAATATGAAGAATGAGTGCACATGAAGGAGGTGTGAAATGCCATACATCGATCAATATTTTGCGAATCTATATGACCTTATCAATTGCTTGACAAGAGCTGTAGATTTAGTGACCCCTAAAGTCTCTAGTCATCATCAACAGGTTGCCTATATGGCACTTAACATTGCCGATGCAATGCGGATATCTGTAGACCAGAAACGAACACTGGTTCTTGCCGCGCTTTTGCATGATATAGGTTCTCTTTCCCTAGATGACAATATGGACTTTTTCGAAGAGGAACCTTTAACAATTAACAATCATGCTTTCATTGGAGCAAGACTGTTCAGCAGCTCCCCCATAATGAAGGACGTGGCAGAAGTAATCAAATTTCACCATATCCCATGGAACAACGGGGAAGGCAAGTCCTTTAAAGGGGAGGAGGTTCCATTACTTTCGCATATTCTTCATCTCTCTGATAGAGTCGCAATAAGAGTAAACCGTGATGAAAGTGTAATAAGCCAAATACGGCCTATAAAAGAGTACACAAAAAGCGCACGAAATACTGTCTTTGAGCCTGAACTGGTAGATACATTTTTGGACATATGCGATGAGGAGGCTCTATGGCTTGATCTGGTTTATCGTCCTACAATTTTCACCGGACAAAATGATCTATCGCTTCAGTCAATCAATCTGACTTTGGACGAAACTGTTGATTTCACGAAGATACTCTCTCAAATAATTGATTTCCGCAGCAGGTTCACAGCTACGCATTCTGCAGGAGTGGCAGCTGTCGCTTTAAAATTGGCTGAACTATCTGGATTTTCAGAAGGCGAATGTAAAATGATGAGCATAGCGGGAAATCTCCACGATATCGGGAAGCTCGCAATCCCAAGAGAAATCCTTGAAAAAACTGACGCGCTGGAACCTGCGGAATATGACATTATAAAATCCCACACATTCTATACCTACCATTTGCTAGCGCCGATCAGCAAATTCGAATCTATAGCTCAATGGGCTGCTTATCACCACGAGAAATTGAATGGACGTGGCTATCCTTTTCATATTAAATCAGATAACCTTTCACTTGGTGCCCGCATCATGGCTGTTGCAGATATATTTACTGCCATCACCGAGGACAGACCTTACCGAAAGGGTATGCCTAAAGAAAGGGCGGAGACTGTTCTAGGCCACATGGTGGAAAATAAAAGCATTTCTCAATCAATAGTATCATTACTTGTTGATAACTATGCGATTATTTCCTGCCTGCGCAAAGAGTCCGAGGACCGTGCTGCTGCCGAGTATAGTAAAATAATATCAATATAAATTGCTTTCCTTAAGGTTGACATTAGCAGGCAACAGCAATTAATAGTAGCAGATATTCAGAGAAAATGAGGACGCAAGCAGCGGAACACCAGACTGTATGTAAGTGGAACAAAAGTGCCATCATACTTATCTAACAAAAGTATAGCGAGCCCGACTTAACTAAGCCCTGCGGAAGGGTTCTATAAAACAATAAAAACAGCCATAAACTTACGTTTTAGGCTGTTTTTTGATTTTGGTGGAGACGGACGGAATCGAACCGCCACACTTCTGACTGCCAGTCAGACAATTTCCCGAGGAGTCGGGTGTCCCCCCCGCTTTTTGAGATAATCCATGGCGTTTAAGGTTTTGCCGATAAAATATCTAATAATTCCCATGCTCAGATTTTAGTTGAGATAGTGTCTCAGGTTTTGCGCGTTTATTCATCGAGAGGAAGCATGATTTTCAAGTTAAATACACCACCTTCAGCGTTGAAAATCGCCTGCCCCCCGTGGGCATCGGCGATAGCTACGATGCTGCGCGTTCCGAAGCCATGGCTCTCGAAGGGCGATTGAGGAAGTCCGCCTTTCATTCTAATTTTTCCTGAATAAGGATTATCCGTTGAAATTAAAAGCTTATTTTTGTGTACCTGCGCCTTAAAAGTCACGGTTTTGCACCGTGGATCGGGGCAGGTGGCAGCAGCGGTAATGGCGTTTTCAAGGCTGTTGGAGAGCAGCGAGCAAAACTCGGTATCGCTCAGGGGAACCGTGGCTGGCAGCTTCGCGTCTACCGACAGGAGAACGCCCTCCTGCACTGCTCTGGCGGAAAAGGCGGATACAATCAGATTAGCCGTTTCATTCTCGCAAAAGCGCACAGGAGTGATAGCGTCGATATCGGACTGTGCGGTTTTCAGATACTCCTTGATTCCTTCGATGCTTCCCGCCGATGCCAAGCTTTGCAGAAATGTGAAATGATGCCGCATATCGTGGCGATAAACGGCGGTAAATTCCTGCAGTTGGCGGAGCGTTGCAAACTCTGTTTTCGCCAACTGCAACTGAGCAGTCAACATATCTTGCACTCTCTGTGCGTCCGCCTGCTTTTGCGTTTCGGCGTAATAGAGGATGATAAATACAAAATAAAAGACAGATATTGTCGAAGGCATGAACTGCACCGCCCATTTAGCACCACTGTAAAGTATATCGGTATAGATGGTGGTAATGTAGTCGAACATATAATAGAAAAGTGGGACTGCACCTAAAAGCACACGGGATTTGATGGATTTATCCATCAGCTCACGGACGGACCCTGCCACATATCTTTTCAAGAAATAATAGGCTAGAAACACGGCTGCGATATAAAAAATGTGGTCTGCGAGCCTTCTGTCAAAGGCGGTGCCAGCAAGGAAACCAATCCAGCGCGGAGCCTGACAGCACAGGTAAGCGGACAGTACGCTGGCGGCGGAGGTTAGCCACGGACGTTTAAAATATAGGGAGAATAAAAGTATCATCGGCACATGGATGATAAAGGGATACAGCTTTGACGTCATGTCTATGCCAAAAAACCACCAGCAGGCAGACTGAACTAAAAGGAGAATTACGCAAGAGCAGCCAACAACAATATTGTTTTTCCGCGTACGCTCTATGCCCGCGAAGAGAACCGAAACCGCAACGCCAAAGAGCAGAGAAGAAGCAAATCGCATGAGTCCGATGACGGTTTCTAACATTTAAACTCGCCTCCTCTGTCCTGCACCAATTCCTCCGCTTCCTCAAACAAAAACTGTGTATAGGCAGTCCGAACCAGAGGATAGGCTGTTCTTGCCACCGGCACACGCCGTCCTGTCACGGTCACAAGCTCTCCCTGACGCAGCTCTCGCACCCATTGCAGATTCACAAGATAGGAGCGATGCACCTTCATAAAACCGGGCCTTTTCAGCAGAGCCCTTTCATAATCCGCCAGACTGCCGGGTACCTCCCGATTACCGCCGTCAGTCAGATAGAAATAAAGTTTTTTTGCGCTGACCTCTATGTATTCGATTTTTCCATAAGGCAAGCTGAACACACTGGTCTGCGTTTTGATGAGCAATGCATCCTCCGGATTTTTAAAACTGTCCATCAGCCTGTCGAGTATGGGAAACAGCTTTTCTTCGGTGGCGGGCTTTAATAGATAATAGTGTGCCCGTACGCTGTAGCTCTCCACAGCGTATTCCGGTGAGGAGGTCAGGAACACAATCTCCGTCCGGCTATTGTGCTCCCGAATTTCGTGGGCGGCCTGCATGCCGTTAACGCCGGGCATCAGCACATCCAACAAAAGCAAATCATAATCCTTGCTGTCCAAGGAGGCCAAAAGCTCCGTGGCGCTCTGAAAACTCACATAGGTAAGCTCCGCTTTTCTGTCATGCCGATATTCTTCCAGCAGAGAAGCGATTTGCAGCAAGTCTCGATTATCATCGTCACAAATAGCAATCTTCAGCTGCTCCGCCCCCTTTCCTTTTAAACATGCCAGTATTTTACTATAATATTTGACGTTCTTCAACCGTCCCATTTACCGTTCAAGCCGAAATTCACTACCGTTCGGGCCGAAAACGATTTTGAGGCGGTTTTTCTGTTATTCTGTCGTTAAATAAAACAAGAGAGGTGTGACGCTGCGTGCCCACGTTAATAGCTTCCTTTATTGCGGGCATCTGTGTGGCGGGATTTGTGACGATCTGGCTTACAACCGCATATAAGGAGCTGTCCGCAAAGCGAAACAGCCTTGACGCTCTTGCGGAGCAGCTGCGTCTGCATGAGGGACTGTACGCACAGACAAGGGCCGGTCCCGACGCGTGCTTATCCGCCGGAATGCTGGAAACAAGCCGGATGCTCTGCCGTGAGGCAGCCAAAAGCTATAACCGCATTCTGCAAAAACCCATGAACCGTATCCCGGCCCTGCTGATGGGCTTTCGGACGGAGGAGGAAAAAGAACAAACTAATAAGGAAATACAATAAAAAAGAGGAGAAATCATGACATGAAAAAACGGTTATTGAGTATTCTATTGACCTTCTGCCTGGCGCTGACCCTGCTGCCGGTGGCGGCAAGTGCGGCGGATTTGACAACTCTGTATATCGGCAACGGTACAGCGGTCACCCTGCCGACGACTCACGGCTACTACACCTACGGCACCAATAGTGGCGGAGCCGGCACTGCAAGCAATCAGGAAACCCTTCCCGCCGACGGCTGGACATGGGCGGTGCAGTACAATTCCGGGGCTTTGGTGAAGTACACCCTCACCCTCAACAACGCAGCCATAACGACAAATTATAGCACATCGAGCAGTCTCATGGCTGCAATCTATGCCGACGGCGACTTAGACGTCGTTCTGCTCGGCGTCAATACCGTCACAGGTCTGGACGGCACTAATTCCAGCAGCAGCCACAGTTTCGGCGTGTATGTATCGGGATCGCTGACTGTAGGCGGCAGCGGATATCTCACCGCCAGCGCCGGAAAAGCGCCTTTCGCAATGAGCGGCGGTATTTTCGCCAGAAACAGCATCACCATTTCCGGTGGAACAATCACAGCCATCGGCGGATACGGGACCCGTAGCTTTGGTTTGGGTACCATTTACAACGGCGGAGATAGTATCGCAATATCCGGCGGAACGGTCACCGCCATCGGCAGCAAAGTAGGAGATTCTTCAAGTTATGGTATATGGACCGACACCGTCAGCATTACCGGCGGCATCGTCACCGCCACGGGCATTAACAATGGCGTTTCGGCCAACACAATCAACATTAACAACGGAGAAGGTGACGGTCTGATTATCGCCAAGGGTAAAGACGGCGCGGCGAACAGTACTCCAACCTACGGCAGCGGCAGTGCGGCACTCAGCGGCGGGCCTAACTATCTCACTGGGGTGTGGGGCGTCAGCGCCACGTATCCCAACACAAATATTTACTCTGAACACTTGGATTTGAGTGAATGGAGTGATGACAGTACGCATTGGGACGCTTCTAGCGGCGGCTACAAAACCGAGACGCTAGATGGTGTCAAGACTCTCACCCTAAAAAATCTCATTGTCAACACGCACAATCTGGATCGTTATGTTTCTCCAGAATCCTCGGATGTTTTTGGCATCAAACTGCCCGATGCTAATGTTAACATCGTACTGGAAGGCGTCAACGTCGTCAGCGCGGGGAAGGCAAACAGCTCGAGCTCGAGCTATAGCTACGGCGTGTACGGTGAAAATAGCGGCATCTCCATCTCCGGCAACACCCTGATTGCACTCAGCGGCGTAGGGAGAATCAGCAGCAGCGGACTTTTTGCGGGTACATTCCTCAGCATCGAAAGCGCAAAGGTAGTCGCTCTGAGCGGCATGACATACCCGAACAATCCGAGTGCCGGTATAAGATCTGACGGAGCGGTCTCTTTAAGCAGCGGCAGCACCACCATCGCCGTAGGTAACGGCCAGAACGGCAATAGCATGGGTGTACAGAGCTGTGATAGCGTAAACATTATCGGCGGCACCACCATTGCCACAGGTGTCTATGGCAGCGAGTGCTATGGCGTGTACGCCGAGGGCACGGAGAGCAGCATCAGCATTACCGGCGGCACCACCATTGCCGCAGGTATCTTAGCTGGCAGTAACAGCTATGGCGTGTACGCCGAGGGCAGCATCAATATTACCGGCGGCAACGGCACTGCCGTTACGTCAGGTGAATATATTGGTACCAGCAAGAAAGCTTTTTATCATGCACCGCAGGGCAACGAAACCCACGTTCCTGTCCTGACCGGCGGCAGCTGGACCGGAAATTCGGCTATCTGGAACGTGTGGCAAAGAGCAACCACGCCCAATGCGACTGTCGACTATGAGAACGAAAAGCTGACCGGACTGACGGCAAGCGCTGCCTATACAGTGAACGGTACGGCTGTTACGGCGGATGCAGACGGAAAAATCACGATCCAAAACGCTTGGCTTGGCACAACGATTTCTCTTGTGAAGAAGGGTAACGGCACCTCCACCGTCGACAGTGCGGCGCAGAGCATTGCGCTGGCGGCTCGGCCCGTGGCACCTACCTGCACCGCTGTGCAGCCCTCCGCAGGCTCCGCCACCGGCACGGTTTCCGGCATTACAGCAGCAATGCAGTATTCCACAAACGGCGGAACCTCATGGATTGATGGAACCGACACAGATGTCACCGGGCTTAATCCCGGTGCGGTTCTGGTCCGCGTGAAGGCCGTTGCGAACACCGCCCCGACCGGACAGAGCCAAAGTATAACCATTACCGCATACAGCGCACCCCCCTCCGGCGGCGGCAGCGTCACTCCGGCAGCTCCGGTAACCGAGATTAAAAACGGCGACAGCACGACAGGTTCTAACCTCGGCCAGCTGGTTTCCGACGGGAAAACCCTGACGGTTGAGGACAAAAGTGGCGCGAAGCTAGTGTTCAACACCGAAGCCCTCAAGGGCATCGGCAACCAGACCTCAAGTGATATCAAGGTGGAGATGAAGGACGTTTCTCCCGCACATCAGGAGAGTCTCCCCAGCAAGAAGGTGTTCTCGCTGACGGTTTCCTCCGGCAGCAGCACCATCACGAATTTCGGCGGCGCTGTTACCGTTACCCTGCCTTATACGCTTAAGGAAGGGGAGACTGCAGAGGACGTGACAGTCTGGTACCTCGCAAGCGACAGCTCGATGACCGAAATCCCCTGCACCTATGACCCAGCGACAAAGCTTGCAACATTTACGGTCACGCACTTCTCCCTGTATGTGGTCGGCGTGCCTTGGAATAATCCTTTCACCGACGTGAAAGAAAACGACTGGTTCTACAGTGCGGTTGAATTTGTTTCTAGTAATGGCATGATGAAGGGGATTGGCGGAACCGATTTCAGCCCCAATACGACCGTTACGCGCGGTATGCTCGTCACTATTCTATGGCGCTTGGAAAATGAGCCTGCAACAGCAAAAACGATATCCTTCTCTGACGTTTCAGACGGCAATTGGTACGCAAAGGCTGTAACATGGGCGGCGGCAAATAACATTGTCACCGGTTATGCCGGCAAGTTTAATCCCGACGACGCTCTCACTCGCGAGCAGTTGGCGGCAATTTTATATCGCTACGCCGCATACAAAAACTATGATGTGAGCGCAGGGGAGAGCCTCTCCGCTTATGCGGACAAGCCCTCCGATTGGGCGTTTTCGAGCGTAAGCTGGGCAGTGGCCAAGGGTCTGATAAAAGGCAGCGGAGGCAGCCTTGACCCGAAGGGCAGCGCTACCCGCGCTCAGACGGCAACCATTCTACAGCGATTTATAGAAAACACGGCAAAGTAAAATGCAGCATATTAAAAAGCTGAGGGAGGGACCAATGTCCTCCCTCAGCTTTTTGAGATGAATTAGACTGCGTCGAAAAAGTGAGAGTGGGCATGCTCGAGCATATGCATAGGAATTCGGAAATGCCAGCCAAGCATCTTGATGCATCTTGAACCGAAAAATCTGAACGAGTTGTGCCCTGTTATCAAGCGGTTGCGGGTTCGACCATGTAGACCTCCAAAACCGTAGGCCGAGGGTTCGATCCCTTCTGCCCCTGCCACAAAAAGTCCACAAATCCTTAGGAATTCCAAGGGTTTGCGGACTTGTGTTATATGTAGGCAAAATGTAAGAAGTGTTACAGTTTCCGGTTTGGTGCGGCTTTTTACCCACGTTTACCTGCTTTCCGGCGAGTGAAGCATCTAATTGCATCTTAATTTATCTGAGATAGTTAGAGTTGCACAATTGAAGAAATAGGTATTTAAAATGAATAGTTCCCTCAAATAATTGACTATGTGGAAAGAATGAATCTGGGTTGGCATAATATTCAAATTGTGTATATTTGAGTATTCCCGTAAAGGATGATGAAAAAGTGTGTCAATAGAGTCGTTTCTGATGTTTTGGGACATCCCATTACGAACGACAACTCTATTGGCACACTTGTTGCTTTTGGAGGGAAAAATGAAGATTGGTTATATTAGGGTTAGCTGCGATGAGCAGAATGCCATCCGTCAAGAAGTCCTGATGCAAGAGCTTGGTGTTGACGAGATTTACATCGACAAAGCTAGCGGCAAGAATACCGATAAGCTGCAGCCATTAAAATGCAAAGACACCTACTGAGCAATTCTAAGTGAGGAGTATCGTTGTCGAATTTCGCTTTTTCTTGTCATTCAAGCATGGCAAGGGTATAATTAGGAAAGTAAACTTTATAGCCATGGCAATCGCGCAAATTAGCCTCACATTTATTATGGGCAGTGCGTAGCTTTTAACCGCTCTGCCTCAAGGCTGAGCGGTTTTTTGATAATATGAAATTTATTCATTAGTAATAATGAGAAGTTGAATAGCAATCTAATTAGTAAAAATTATTCGAGGAGGTTGTATTATGAGCAAATGGGGGTGCCGATTTTAGTAACCTAATTAAATATAGCTGTAGAAGCCAACACCGGATTTGCGACCGAGCTTGCCACCACGTACCATCTTGCGAAGCAGTGGGCAGGCACGGTATTTCGGATCGCCCGTCTCGGTAAGGAGCACGTCCATGATTGCAAGGCAAACATCAAGACCTATGAGGTCGCCTAGAGCGAGGGGACCCATCGGATGGTTCGCACCGAGCTTCATCGCAGTGTCGATTCCCTCGACAGAAGCAACTCCTGTTTCGACAAGGGAGACGGCCTCGTTTGTCATCGGAATGAGACTCTTATTAACAACAAAACCGGGGGCTTCGGAAACCTCGACGGGTTCCTTTCCTATCTTAATCGACAGTTCCTTTATTGTGTTGGTCGTCTCGTCAGAGGTGTTAGCGCGGCGAATGACCTCGACGAGCTTCATCACCGTTGCGGGATTGAAAAAATGCATGCCAATGAATTTGTCCTGACGCTTTGTGGCGGAGGCAATGGCAGTGACGGAGATCGAGGAGGTGTTGGAAGCGAGGATAGTCTCAGGTCTGCAGATACCGTCCAGCTCCGCGAAGATGCTTTGTTTAATTTTAAGATTCTCAATTGCGGCTTCTATTACGAGGTCAGCATCCGCAGCTACCGACAACTCCGTCGTGAAACTCAATTTAGAAACGATGGAGCTCTTTTTCACATCGTCGAGCTTTCCTTTTTCAACAAGCTTATCGAGACCATTCAAAATCTTCTTTTCGGAGTTCTTTAAGATCTCATTGGAAATGTCGCGTACTGCGACTTCAAAACCAGCCTTTGCGAACACCTACGCGATGTCGAGCCCCATCGTGCCCGCGCCGATTACCATTACTTTATCCATGACATACGCTCCTATCTGTTTTTAAAGCCTGAGAACTTTTCTTTCTTTACAAAGGCGTTCATAGCGTCGTATTGATCCTCAGTACCGCAGCAGACGCCGAAAGCGAGAGCTTCATAAGTCGTAGCGGTAGAGATGTCTGTCTGCATGCCTCGCCGGATGCACTGCTTGGAAGCGCGGACAGCTATCTGTGCCTGAGATGCGATGGCTGTCGCAAGCGCTAATGCTGTGGGCATTAGTTCCTGATGTGCGACGACCTGATTTACAAGGCCAATCAGCACACTCATCTTATACGGGGAAGCTGAGTGATCCAAGCGACATGCAGAAGTCTGTCTGATAATTTGCCAGGTATTCAATTGAGTAGTTCATATCATGCCTCACCCAAAACTCTACCGTGACGATTTGCATTGCGACTGCAGCGTTGATGATTAAATTGAGATCGTAGCGCGACGTATACTTTGGATTTGCAATATTGGAGGCTAAATCGGCTGATATTCCAGATTTATAGAGCGATGTGACCCAGTCGCTGCCGATGCTCAGCATCTTATTGCGAAAACTTGAAGGGCCATTAATGCTGAGCATGGCTCGATAAAAATCGGCATTTTCTGCTATGTGATTAAAATAGACCAAGTTGTGAGCGAGTACGCCTTCCTTTGACATGGGGTTATCAAAATGCTGCACAGCTTCTTTTGCCTTAATAAGGTACTCGAAGAGAATTTTATCAGTTATTCTGTCGATAAAGTCGTCCATGTCAAGACAGTTCTGGTAAAAGGTGGTACGCGCAATCTCTGCTTTCTCAACCAATTCTTTAACTGTTATTTGAGAAACTGGTTTCTCAAAAATTAGAGAAACGAGCGCAGATGTGAGCAATTTTAGCGTCCTTCGCCTGCGCAAATCTGGTGTATTGTTAAATTCACTCATAGAATTGCTCCAATTTTTATTCTTACAGAATATATCAGTTTTGTCCAATACTTATTCTTCTTGTTCTTGCAAGCAAGACTCAGCCTGCCGCCTAAACGGCTTAATATTTCATTTGATATCGTGCCTGCCTGTTTCGCAATATCACCCGCTGTTATAACATCGTTTCCCGACTTTCCAATGATATCAGCGATATCATTTTGCCTTATGAACGGTATGTCGGTCACATCCACAGACATCTGATCCATGCATATGCGGCCAATTATAGGTGCCTTCTTCCCTGCGATTAAAACACTTCCCTTGCCACATGACAGACTTCTGGGAATACCGTCAGCATAGCCAATTGACAAAACGGCAATTTTCATGTCACACGGTGCTTCGAACTCCATACCGTAACCCGCAAATTCGCCCGCCGCCAGATTCTTGACCGCACTTACACGAGACTTTACCGAGAGGACGGGTCGCAGTGCTAAATTGCATTTTTCTGTATCCTCCTGTGTACTCATTAGTCCATAAAGCGCAATTCCAACACGAGCATAGTCGCACTTTAGCTCAGGGTAATTCATAACGCCATAGCTGCTTTGAATATGCAGCTTCGGACATTTGATGCCCTGCGCTTTAATTTCGTTAACGACACCGTAAAAGAGTAGGATTTGGGCATTTGTGTATTCAGCAAAGGGTTTTTCCATTGAGTCCGAGGCGCATAGATGAGTAAACATTCCATCAACAACCAGATTTTCGCACTTGAACATCTCAAGGATGTTATCAATATTTTCGCTGCACTCGCCCAGTCTGTGCATACCCGTGTCGATTCCGATATGAACATGAATTTTATGCCTATAACTGTTTATAGCCTTGGCATATTCACTATCCAATACAGTTTGCGTAAGGCGATGTTTTCGTAGCAGATAAAATTCATTCGGATGCGTATAACCCAGAATCAGTATCTCGCCCTTTATACCGTTTTTGCGAAGCTCAACGCCCTCGTGCAGCGTTGCCACACAAAAGGCGCTTAAGCCCATAGCATTCAGCTCGCGAGCAACCTCGACTGCACCGTGACCATATGCGTTTGCTTTCAGTGCCGGCATTAACTGACAGTTTTCGGGTAAAAGCTTACATATCACCTCACAGTTGTGACGCAGATTATCCATATTCAGTTCTTTCCACGCACGGCCCATTTTTTCTTCCGGCATTTCCTTACCTCCAGACCGTTACAATAAAACCGTCGGTATTGTTGCCGGATACAAAACATAGTGCTCCGTCATCTACATCAATTTTTGTAAGACTGTTCTTTTCGGCTAACTGAAAAGAAATCTCGATTCTGCGTCCGTTAGTCTGGTACACAAAGGGATTTGTTCCGCATACGTGCTCCGTCAAGAACAGATGGTATTCCTCCAGCGTCATTTTCTGCTGCTGCATTATTGCCGAATGAGGAAAGCCGACATAACGGAAATGCCACGGCTCCCAAGCGATTCCCGTAATGTATTCCTTGCCTTCCGGATAGCGCTCTACAAAGCCGAAATTTGATGCTTTCTCGCGGAATCTATGGCAAATCCCGTTGTACGGAAATTCCGGTCGGATGAAATCAATGTCAGGCTTGTTCTCAGCGAGATCGATTGCAAGGCCGGTATGGTGCTCGCTGCAACCAGGCAGGGCTATGTGTTTTTTCGTAAAATCCCTGCCGTTTTCTGCCATTGAGTCCTTATAAATCCGTGTCTGCTCGGATTTTGAACGCCATCCGCTGACAGCGACAATTCGCTCGCGTGCGCGCACCTCTTCAATCAGACTGTACAGAAGCCGCGCGCTTTGCCGTTCCATAAGCGCTGAGGGGTTCTTCTCATCAACCGGGACAAGCGCGATTTCACGCACAGCCTCACGTAAGGGGTTTTTACCGTTCACTAGGATCAAACTGCCGCTGTAAATCGCGTTTCGTGAAAGCTCAAGCGTTTTCATTGTCCACCGCCAGATCTATTATCGCTGTGATAACTTCGGTAAAGCTCAAGCCGACAGCCTTCATCATATTCGGGTATCGGCTGTGAGATGTAAAGCCGGGAATGGTGTTGACCTCGTTAAAAACGATCTCGCCCGAGGGTTTCAGGAACATATCAACTCGTGCAAAGCCACGACAGCCAAGAGCTTTGTATATTACTTTCGCCGTGGTTTTAATCTCCTTCGCCTTTTGCTTAGATATCCTCGCCGGAACATGGATTTTTGAGGTTATCAGGTTGTATTTCTCTGTGAAATCGAAAAACCCGTCAGATAGCTCGATTTCGTCTACTTCACCTGTTACTAGTTCGTCATTTCCCATTACCGCACAGCCGACCTCAAAGCCCTCGATGTTTTCCTCCATAATCACTTCATTGTCATATTCAAAAGCGCGGACTATTGCCGCCGCCAAATCTTTTTCCTCTGCTACCCTCGTAATTCCAAAGGAGGATCCGGCTTTCACAGGCTTTATGTATATGGGATATTTGAGCATTTCCATGTATTCTCTGGCAAGCTCCAGGTCAGTACCGTCAGTAAGGACAAACGAGCGCGGCACAGGAACGCCCGCAATATGCGCAAGTTGATGAGCTCTATGCTTGTCCATACAAAGAGCCGAGCTTAATACACCGCAGCCGACAATGGGTATCCCCGCAAGCTCCAAAAGTCCCTGCACTGTTCCGTCCTCTCCGTTTTTACCGTGCATGACTGGCATAGCAGCGTCTAGTAGAACACCGTAAATAGCGTCTTTTTCGATTTCGAGCAAGCCGTGCATCTCACGATCCGGCGAAATTAAGGCGCGAGAGCAATCAGATGGATTGCACCATGTTCCGTCGGCTATCTTCCCTATATCACCTTTGAACCGAAACCACTCTCCCGCGGGAGTAATACCGACCATTATCGGGTTAAATCTTTTTCTGTCAAGGTTTTTAATGATCGAATAAGCCGACTGAAGCGAAACCTCATGTTCACTTGATAAGCCTCCGAAAATAATCGCAATATTTAGCATGCGCTACGCTCCTTTACTTCTTTAGTCAGAATTCTGGGCGGATGGGAGACCACAGTGCTGTTATCCTGAATATCAGTAAAAACCACCGCCCCTGCGCCGATTTTAACGCTATCCCCAATTGTAATATCCCCAATGATAACAGCGCCCGCTCCAATAAGGCAGTTTCTGCCGATTTGTGGAGCTCTTTGCTCGATCTCACCGATGGTCACGTTCTGATAAATCCTGCATCCTGCTCCGATACTTGAATAGCGCGAAATGTATATTCCGTGCAGTCCGTGAGGAAGGCTTGGAATCTCATTAATTTCCGCACCTGCTCCGACATAACCGCCGTGCTTATGTGCCAGTCGACTGCACCAAAAGGTTAAAATGCCCTTTACCAGGGCGTTCTTCACTCGTCCTCGCGTATAGAACAAGCGCCAGAACAGACGAAGGTTATCTCCCCTTGAATAATCTGTGATTTTCTCTCTAATACTCATGTGCTTATATCCCTTGTTTTTGGCGTGAGAAAAGCTCCCCGCCTTGTACGATTATCGTAACAAAGCGGGGAGCTGAATGTTTTCGGTTTTCATTGAAGTTTATGACTTTTTTGGAACTAAAATCTTACGCTTTTCTTACAATTTCGCGGAAGTAAGACAGAGAACACGATCTTTTCGTCTGCGCTTTCGGCCTTAATTAAACCGCCATGAAGCATGACAATCTCTTTGGCTATGGCAAGTCCAAGTCCGGCACCGCCCGTTTCGCTTGCGCGTGAGGAATCCATGCGGAAGAACTGCTCAAAAAGCCTGCTGAGCTTTTCCGCTGGAATCGTTCTTCCGCTGTTGATAAAGCGAAGAATAACGACATCCTCGGCATAATCAACGATGACAGAAATTGTGCTGTTTGGATAGCTGTAATTCACGGCGTTGCGTATGAGGTTATCAAAAACTCTCTGAAGCTTGTCGGGATCGCAGATAATTTCCATATCAGGCGGCAGCGACAAATCCCAAACAAGTCCCTTTTCGGCCAGCACCGGATTAAATTCAAACGTAATTTGCTCAAGCATTCTGTTAAGGTTGACGGTTTCAGGCTCAAGCGTCAGGTGTGTCAAACTAAACCGCGTTATATCGAAGAATTCGTTTATTAACTCCTCTAGCCTATGCGCCTTGTTCAGGGCTATCCCCGAATATTTTTCATGTAATTCTAAGGAGATTTCCTTTTCGTCCCTAAGCAGTGTGAGATAACCGATTACGGAGGTGAGCGGGGTTTTTAGGTCGTGTGCCAAATATACGATGAGATCGTTTTTTCGCTGTTCCGCGTCCTTTGCAGCTCTGGCATTTCTAATCGAACCGCTCTTCAGCCGATTCATTTGCAGTTCAACTTGCTTGAGCGTTGCCGGAAGGGTGATCATTGTATCATCCTCGGTAACCATAGTTTCTATCGCGGAGGTAATATTCTGGAAATATCTTGTTATTCGGTAAACATGAAGCAGGATGACGACAATAGCACCAAGCAACCATATAATAAAACCCGAGAGCACAGGATTATAGAACAAATTTTTTGCGAGTATATAAAACCATTCGGTTCCTTTCCATACAACAAAACGGCTGCAAATCCAATATGCTCCAAATAGGAATACTGCAAGAATCACCGCATAAGCGACCTCTGCAACGAGTAGTCTGCCGATAGTCAAACGGAAAACATCTCTCGTGACTGTGTTTTTATTTGTATTCTTCTCACGCAATTGTATAACCCACCCCCCAGACCGTCTTGACAAATTTGGGCTTACGGCTGGGCTCGTGCATTTTTTCTCTAAGCCGCGCCACATGGGCCATTACGGTGTTGTTATTATCCAAATATTTTTCTCCCCACACGGTTTCAAAAAGCTCCTCGGAGGATATGACAGCCCCTCTGTGCTCACACAGATACCAAAGTATCGAAAATTCTATCGGCGTTAGCGGGAGCTCTAGCCCATTAAGCGTGCACCGATGCGTGTCCTGACAAATATACAACCCTGAAAAATCATGCTCTCTAACTTCCTGCGCAGAAATTGCCGCAGAGTTATAGCGGTTGCAGCGCCTAAGTTGAGTCTTAACTCTGGCTATCAGCTCAAGTGGGTTAAAAGGCTTAGTGACGTAGTCGTCCGCACCCAGAGTAAGTCCCATAATCTTGTCCATATCCTCAACTTTCGCAGTAAGCATGATGATTGGAAAAAGGTGCTTTTCACGTATTTTTTGACAAAGCGTAAATCCGTTCATATCAGGCAGCATAACATCCAAAATGGCAAGGCTGATAACCTCGCAGGCAACGCAAGTTAAAGCATCAGTAGCGTTATAGAATTTATGAACTTCATAGTTTTCGTTGCGGAGGCAAACCTCAACGAGGTCGGCAATCTCTTTCTCGTCATCTACGACCAAAATATGTTCCATCGTACAGCTCCCTAATATAATCGCCTTAATAGGCAAGTAATGTATATGCGACGCAAATCATAATTCACGCATGTAGTATTATCTTTACAGAATTCCTCGAAGACCTTATATCATGTCGGTATAGCGACTTTATGACAAATATTATAATTTAAGTATAATGACTTCGACAAGATATTATAGCATAGAACATCACTCAGATTCATCAAAACATTTATAAAATGTTAATTCTTCTTGACCAAATATGACAAGGACGAGCGAACTATAACAAAATATGCGATTAATTTACAATCCATCTTGCTCTCTTCTTGCCATAGGAAAGTTTATTTCGAAAACCAGCAATTACTTATATTACATACCACCAATAAGCCGGGTTAGCTTCCCTGTATAAGTCAAAGATAGGCGGTGCATAGCTCGGGTGCAGGCAATATAGAGTAGGAAGCGGTCATGTTCGACGGAGTAGGTTTCACTGTTCGCCGAGGGTATGATAACTTCGTCAAACTCCAAACCCTTTGACATTTGAATCGAAGTAATTGATACGCCATTGAAAAACGCGGTGCTTTCCGGAGCGATTAGATGTGCATCAAGACTTTGTGACAAAATGTCGTAAAATGCTTTCGCGGCGCTGTTCGTTTTCAGGATAATTCCAAGCGTTATATTTTCACTGTTAGCAAAAATGTCGATTTCCCTTTTTATCTGTGCAAGTTCGTCCTCTTCGTCTTTGCAAGAGATCAGATCAGGAACATCCCCGTGTCGTTCTACTGCCTCAAGCGATAATACATTTTGGATGCGTCTGGCGAACATAATGATTTCGTAGGTTGAACGGTAGCTCTTGTTTAGCTCAATCAGATCAGCGCTGTCATAAAGCTTGCGCAGGTCGCTGAGCGTATGCCTATGGTTTGGATTAATAAACTGCCCGAAGTCGCCGAGGATTGTCTTCTGGCACTTGAACAGGAGATTCATAACTGCATACTGGGCGGGGGTGTAATCCTGCATTTCGTCAATCACCAGATGTCGGATAACCCTGCTTTCCTTCAAGCCCTCAAATGCTGCGTGTAAATATAAAAACGGATATACGTCGGCCCACTCGAGAGTGTCCTTGGACGGCATCACAAATTTGTCTTCAATATTCATCCGTTTATAAAAGATCTTATAGAGTGCAAGGGTGTTTTTCACCTTCAGCATCGAGGTCAAGCTCTTTTGGATAGCTCTGGCTGTCGGTAGTGTATCATCCATAAAGTAATCTGCCTGAATTCGGTCATGAATGTCATCCGCTATCATTTTGAGCCGCTGTCTGACCGGAAGCTTATTCAAAGACACAAATCGATTTTGTATCCACTCGCGTCCCACGAAGAACCGTCCAAACGTATAGTCACATGGTTCAAAAACGGTCTCTGGCATCCGGGCCAGATATTCATCCATCAGCCTGAGAAAGTCTAGAGTGGACTTATAGCATACTCGCTCCGCCCATTTTGTATCCCTCGTCTCTAGCGGGTCACGATCCTGCTCAAAACGGATTACACCCTCAAGCTGGATTTCTGCAATATCCACGAAACTGATTCCGCCAATCGATTCCTCGCCAAGCTCCGGCAGGACACCCGAAATGTAATCGCCGAACACCTTGTTTGGGGACAGAATAGTCACGTTTTTTGCCGTGAGCCTGTCTTTGTTGCGGTAAAGTAAGTAGGCAATCCGATGCAGCGCAATGGATGTTTTACCGGAGCCTGCAACGCCCTGAATCAGGAGGGTTCCTGCCTTTTCATCACGGATGATCCGGTTTTGTTCCTTCTGAATTGTTGAAATAATAGACTTCATCTTTTCGTCGGAGGTGTGGCTGAGTTCGCGCTGTAAAACATCATCCTGAACATTCGTTGAGCTTTCCAGGGCATATTCCATTTCGCCGTTTTTGATTTTGAACTGTCTTTTTCGGCTCAGTTCTCCGTCAATTCGTCCCACCGGGGCGTCGTATCCAGCAGGCCCGACCTCGCAGTCATAAAACATACTTGCGACAGGGGAACGCCAGTCGGACACTAGTAGCTCATTGTTATGATGAAAAGCAAATCGGCCTATATAGAAAGAGTAAGGCCTTTCTTCGACTGTTTCCCGAAAGTCAATCCGGGCAAAGTAGGGAGAGTCTTTGAGCTTAATGAGTTTATCCCGAATTTCGACGGCAAAAGATCCGCGGTGGTCAATCTGCGTTAGCGCAAGTTCGTTCTGGAACATTTCGTGCGGGTCGATTTCGCCGCGATGCTGAACCATGTACCGCTTGGTATCCATATATTCATCGTCGATTTGCTCTACGGAATTATTTGCCTGTTTTATGGCCTCATCGAGATTTCCCTTAATCTCATTCAGATGTGCGATTTCATCCGGAAAAACCGAGGTGTCGTCCGGTATCTTCTTTGTGGCTTCATGAACAGGGGCAGGTGCGTTCGTGCCGCTCCTGCCCGATTCCTGGTGGCTTGTCATTTCAGTCCTCCTTTGGTAAAACCATGCGCTGCGTTGGATATCCAAACTCCGTTAAGAGCTCGGATTCAGCAAAGCCCAGCTCCTTAAGCGCTTTTCGGTATCCGGTATCGGCTTTGTCGCCCTCCCGGAATGTGGTAATACTAATTTCCTTGTTTTCAATCAATTCCATGAGAGCTGCGTCAAGAAAATCTCTGACGACACCCTGTTTTCGATGAAGAGGATGCACCGCAAGAAAATCGATGCTGCCCGCTTCGTGACACAACAGCATTCCGCCGATATATTCGCCATCTTCGATCATCAGAAGAGCACCTTTATCAGCAATATAGCATTTCAGAGCCGCCGTATGCTCAGCTTCATCCAAATTAGGGAACCCATCAACGGAAAGGCGCGTGAGCTCCACCCAGGACAGAATGTCTGCTTCTGTGACATAGCGGATTTCTCTGGCGGATTGTTTTCTGGAATTTCTAGCTGTCTCCCGCCGGTCTTTGAAGTTATATTCAAGCTGCAATGGATAAAACACCTCGTTTCTTCGAAACTCAAGAGGAGACTGCTTATACATAGCCTTGAATACATTGCTGAAAGCCTGCTGGCTGTTGTAGCCGGATAGGATTGCAATATCCATGATTGGCTTATCAGAAAAGGTAAGCAGCTTGGCCGCTTCCGTAAGCTGCCTGCGCTGCACATAATCATGGATGGTAAGCTGTACCGTATCACTGAAGACCCGGTGCAGATGGTATTTCGAATAGTGCACAGCATCCGCGACCGTTTCTAAATCAAGCTTTTCGTCCGACAAGTGTGCTTCAATATATTCGATAGCAGCAATCACAGCTTCAAGGTTTTTCATGGCGTCTCCTTTCTTCGATAATGTCACCCCATTATAGCAATATCAGAACCCTCAGCTTTAATAATTCTTGCGCTTTTTGATGCATATATAGCCACTGCCTTTATGCCTCCCCTCATAGAAATTCGACTAAAGAACTAAATGTTTTAATACAGCTACATAGTGATACGCGACTAAATTAAAAGAGCCCATTTGGGATAAAAGGCTGCAAAAATGGGGGTGTACACCCGATGCTTCGGCAGAGCGTCTGACTGCCGCTCAGAAGATAAACGGATAGATCCCGTCCGTCTCCATAATTGGTTCAAACCCGCATACACTAATCCAGCCCCGAATCGATGATTTAGGGCTGTTTTTTTAACCATATAGAGTAGCATTGCCAAAAGTACCTTCAACCAATATATCAAAGCTTGAGGATTAGGGCAATAATTGCTGTAAGCGGAAAAGATGGCGGTAACACAGGAGCCTAAAGAGTAGCCAAAAACTAAATATTACTCTTTAGTAATAGAAAAAACTGAAAAGAATAAATTAAATACATGGACTTTGTTTTCCGTTATTGGGGTAAAAAATGACCGAATAATTGGTCATTTAAATTCTGGCGTTGACATACATGCCAACGCGAAAAGCCTAGCTTTCTCCGGACTTGTTTGACAGACTGAAACAGCCGTCACTGACGGCTGTTATTTATATTGTTTCAATATGCGGTACAGTCCATCTGCGTTCTGAATGGTGAAGGTCTGCGGCTGTCTTTTTCTCCAATAATCCTTTTGCTCGGGCGAGCAATTCCTCCAGCTTGTGTTCCTTTGCTGTTTTTTAATATAATCCATAGCCTGAACAGAACAGCCGTCAAAGCGGAGTGATTACGCTACGCGATAAGATAGCACCGACTCCAGGTAACAGTGGAGCAATTGAAGTAAGTGACCTTACATCCAATTCTGCAAAGATTGCTTGGACGGAAGCGAGTGATGCAGTAACTTTGCCGACAACCCTCAAGTACAAGGTTGTCTATTCAACAAGCGAAATTATGTCCATCAATGATGCGGATGACCTGTCGGGTACATGGACATCAAGAATTACTACAACTACGGTCACAGGACTAACAGCGAACACAGATTATTACTTCTATGTATTGGTAATGGACGAGGCCGGAAATAAAGCATTATATACAGCAGTTGCCGGAAAGACAAAGGTAGCAGCTTGCGGAGACGGAAATACTACCTCAAATTCCGCTATAGTAGTCAACGGGCAGGCTCAGGACGCAGGAATGTCGGCAACTTCAACCAACGCCTGCGGACAGCGCGTTACGACTGTTACGGTTGACGATTCGAAACTGGATAAGATTCTCGACAGCAGCGGTGAATAACCGACCGTAACGCTGCCGAGCACAGGTTCTGATGTCACTGTCAGCGAGCTTGGCGGCCAGACGATCAAGAACATGGATCAGAAGGAAGCCAAGCTCGAAATCAAGACGGAAAGCTTCGTCCCGCAGGGCACGGCTACAAGAGCGGAGGTTGCAGTTATACTGGAACGATTTATTAAAAATATATTAGGCTGAAATTCAGACTGAAGTCAGCGTCACACGTACCAAGACCGCGCTGCTTCAAGAAATGCAATTTAACAACAATTTAACGGCAGACCGTACTGACGCGCAGTTCGGTCTGCCGTTTTGTGTCGTCTACTCATCCAGACGACTATCCTGGTCAGCAGTCTTTTATTCAAGCTCGCGGTTGAGGTTGCAATGATGACACAGGTAATCGGAGCAAATCTTAATTACAACGAAGAGGAACTGCAGAATCTCAAAGGTAAGTGTGTAAAGGATGTGAAGACGACGTACGCGCTGAACAACATGACGCAATATGTCTATGACCGAAATAACAGGCTCAAGCAGATGATAGATGCGGTAAACCACAGCAATTACAAGTACTATGACGGCGTGAGCGATGTAATCAAGAGTGTATCTACTGAAGGCGATATGCTACAATGGAAGAAGTTAGGCGGGATATGTTCTCCTATGTCGAGCTGTTTTACAACCGAAAACGTATGCATTCATTCTTGGGATATCTCAGCCCGGTTGCATACAGAAGAAAGAATCAGGGCGGCGAAGCTGCTTAAAAACAAGTGTTTTCTATGCAGATGACTTTGCAGTAACCACTGACCTTTTTTCAACGCAATCCATGACCTAGAGTCTTTTTCTTTGTCTTCCTAACCATATTGTTTTCCATCATCAAAACCCTACTTTTCTTTTTAACCTATTTGGCGAAGAAAAATACTTTGCAGCTTATGATCCTCCTTATTCACAAAAAATCATTGCAAACAAAAAACAAACAGTGCGCCGGAGAACCGACGCACTGCCTGTATGAAAGGCGGCCTGCCTCCTGACGGTGAGGCAAGCCACCGTGGTACACCTTTTACACTGATGTAGTTAGGGTTTAAAGACCCTTAGCGTTAGCTGCGTCGATGAACGCTTGAATTGTAGCTTCGGGCATCTTAGCAGCGGGAGTCTTCACGATCTTGCCAAGAGAAAAGCCCTTTGCCATCTTCATCATAGGGTTCTTAGTAACGCCGGGAGTCATCTCTTCCATAAGAGCGCAAAGTGCGGGGTTTTCGAGGATTTCTCCGACGAGAGTATCCATAGTAACTGCCATAATAATGACCTCCAAAATAATAATTTTATTTCTGCTCAACCGCTGCGTCAGATTGTAGATGTGCCGTCAGAACCACCGAACTCCAAGCACAAGCAGTTTTGCTGACGAGTCGGACTTAAAGTTCCGACTTTGTCGATATTGATTACCCGACCTAAAGGGGATTATAGGGTAAGAATTTGCCTCGCGTCTACTTTCTATTTGAAATTAGAATCAGACACTCTTACCATGCAGCATTAGTCTTTTTTCACGCTAAGTGCACATCTCATAGACACCTGCTGCACCCATGCCGCCGCCGATGCACATGCTGACTACGCCGTATTTTTTACCTGTGCGCTTGAGCTCGCTGAGGAGCTTGCAGGTCAGCATTGCGCCTGTACAACCGAGGGGATGACCGAGAGCAATTCCACCGCCGTTTGGGTTGACTTTTTGAGGGTCGAGCCCAAGCTCATTTACACACGCAATAGCCTGCGATGCAAACGCTTCATTAAGCTCCCACACGTCGATGTCGGCTATATTGAGACCTGCAAATTTTAAAGCCTTTGGAACGGCAACCGTAGGCCCGATGCCCATGAAAGCGGGATCAACGCCTGCAACTGCGAAGCTAACAAACTTTGCGATAGGCTTAAGTCCAAGTTCTTCGGCCTTTTCCCTGGACATGAGGAGAACTACTGAAGCTGCATCGTTCATCTGGGATGCGTTTCCGGCGGTAACTGTACCGTCCTTTTGGAATACAGGCTTAAGCTTTGTGAGCTGCTCCATGGTGAGGCCATAACGGATACCTTCGTCCTTGTTGAAGGGCTCGTAGTACTTAACTACGCGGCCAGCCTCATCTGTTTTGTACTTAACAGCATCAACAGTTATGATTTCATCATCGAACTTGCCTGCTTCTTGAGCCGCTGCCGCCTTTGCATGACTGCCGACAGCAAAAGCATCCTGCATTTCGCGTGTAATACCATACTTATCCGCAACGTTTTCAGCCGTGTTGCCCATTGCCGTCATGGTCTCGGGCATTCCAACTGCAAGAGATACTACGGGTACATTGAGGTTACCGCCCATGGGAATCATGGACATTGTCTCAACACCTCCGGCAAGAATAACGTCGGCCTCTCCTGCCCTAATCGCGTTTGCACCCATTGATATGGCCTGAAGTCCGGAAGAGCAAAAACGGTTTATTGTCTGTGCGGGAACGCTATCCGGAATGCCTGAAAGAAAAACGATACTGCGAGCAACATTTGTGCCTGTTTCAGCCTCCTGGAATGCGCAGCCGAGGATAACGTCGTCTATAAGAGCAGGATCAAAGGTCGGAACCTTTGCAAGAACGCCCTTAACCACCTGTGCTGCAAAATCTTCGGGTCTTGTGTCTTTCAATGTACCCTTGGGAGATTTCCCGATTGCACTGCGTCCATAAGCTACTACTACTGCTTCTCTCATTATTTCTGTCCCCCCTTAATTTCGGACAGGTTTGCCGTTCATAAGCATACCTACGATACGGTCCTGTGTCTTTTGTTCACCGGCAAGGGACAGGAATGCTTCACGCTCAAGATCTCGGATCTGCTGAGCGGGAACTACTGCGCCATAGGGCAGATTTCCGCCGGTAATAACGTGAGCTATCTTCTCGCCGATGTGAATATCATAGTCGGAGCTAAAGTTGCCGTTCTTCATCATCAGCATATCGTATGCGATTGCGCCGTAGCCGTAGTCACCCATAACCGTGATGGAAGGATCGGAAGCGGGATGATAATTGTGGCTGGCCATATAGAGAACCTGCTCTTTAGCGGATTGAATTTGCTTTGCCTTGTTGCGCTCAACATAGGTACCCTTAGCGAGATAGCCTGCTTCGATAGCGGCGTCAGCGCCGACATTAACCTTACCTGTCATGATGTTCTGCCAAAGAGCTTTCAAGGCGTCATAACGAGACTTCTTCTGGGTGTTGTAGCAACGCTCCATCATACGGATAAGAAGCTCCGTGCAGCCGCCACCGGCAGGAATAAGACCTACGCCAACTTCAACAAGACCCATGAAGGTGTCTGTATGGGGAACGGATGCGGCACAGTGCATGGAAACTTCGCAGCCACCGCCGAGGGTCTGTCCGAACGGAGCGGAGACTGTTGGACGTGCAGCATATTTGAGAGCCATTGTGCCTACCTGAAGACCTCTGATGAGAGTGTCCAGTTTGTCGAATTCTTTGTCCTGAGCAAGGTTTACGATTGTAACAAGGTCTGCGCCTGCACAGAAGTTCTTTCCTTCGTTACCAACGACAAGGCCGACCCAATCATCGCCCTTAAGCATTTCTGTAGCTTCAAGCATCATATCGCCAACAAGCTCGCCGATGGCGTTGCCAGTTGAATGGAACTCAACACAAAGCACGCCGTCGCCGATGTCGCGGATCGAGGCGTCGCTATTGCCCTTGACCTCGTTGCAGCCTTTAAGTTTAATGAACCTGCTGGTTGTGGAACCTGCTTCATAGAACTTGGTCTTGCCGGAAGCGAGCATATCCAGAACCCACTTTGGAATATCCTCACCGTCTGCCTGCCAAGCCTTAACAGAGCGCTCAACGCCAATCTTGTCCCACAATTGGAAGACGCCGAGATCCCAGTTGAAGCCGGCCGTCAGTGCGTTATCGATGTTCCTGAAGTCATCGGTTATTTCGGGAACAAGGCGGGCTGCATAAAGCAGAAGGCTTTTGTTGAAATCATAGGTAAACTTCTGCTCGGGCGTATCTCCGTATGTCATAAATTCGAACTTATTGCCAGATTCCTGAGCTGCGGCAACGGTGTCGAACTTCGTAGCCTTAATGTTCTCATAGGTCTTTGTTGCAGGGTTATAAGTAAGAGTTGTCTTTTTGCCGTCTATAACTTCCTTCTTGAAGAAACCCTGTTTAGTCTTGTCACCGAGGAGTCCTGCAGCGACCATTTCCTTAACATAAGCAGGAAGATCATAGTTTCTCTTCTCGGCTTCGTCTGTGCTGCTGTCAAGGATATTCTTGGAGACGTTTGCAAAAATGTCCAGACCGACCATATCGGCAGTCTTGCAGGTTGCAGACTTCGGATGGCCCATAATCTTACCAGTCAGTCCATCAAGCGTCTGGTTATCAAAGCCGTATTTCTCTCCTAGCTGCAGAGCCTGAATACCGCCGTATACTCCTATGCGGTTACCGACAAAGTTCGGCGTGTCCTTTGCGTTAACAACAGCCTTTCCCAGCTGGCTTTCAGCAAAGTCAGCCATGCGTGCATATACGCCCTTGTCTGTCCATGGCGTGGGAATCATTTCAAAGAGTGCCATCCAGCGGGGAGGATTAAAGAAGTGGGTTCCAAGGAAGTGTGCTTTGAAATCATCTGACTCGTCTTCAATGATCTTTGTAATGGAAACACCGGAGGTGTTTGAGGAAACGACTGCATCAGCCTTGCGGTGCTTTGCGATTTCCTTCATGACACTCTTCTTAACATCAAGACGCTCGACAACGACTTCGATAATCCAGTCAGCATCATTAAGCATATCCATGTCGTCGGCCATGTTACCGATCTTTATATTTTCAAGTTTGCTCTGGGTGTAGAGCATGTTGTTCTTGAGGTTTTTAATCTTCTCGTAGCCGCCCATTGCGAAGCGGTTGCGAAATTCGGGGCTCTGCTCGGTGAAGCCCTTTGCCTTATCTTCATCGGTCAGTCCCTGGGGAGGAACAATGTCCAGCAGAGCGACCTGTACGCCGACGCTTGCCAAAAGCCCGGCAATACCGGCACCCATGACGCCTGCGCCCAAGACGGTTGCTTTGTTTATCACTTTGCTCATAATATTGCATTACTCCTTAAGTATTAATTGTATTGAGTGCACACCTCACTCATTTTCATTAAGAAAAAATTTAATAGATAAGTATATTTTCCGTGGTACCAATTTCACTCCCCTGCCAGTAGGGAATATATCAATTCTCCTACTAGCAGGGGAGCACGCTTCAGTAGGTTACCGACTACTCTATTGGCAGAGTATAGACAGTCAGCAGCAAAAGGAGAGCTTATTTGTACTGAGTGGATACAAATAAGTGAAGCCGTGAGAAAGGATTGCTATTGGAGATGAAAGTAATTCTGACATCAACGCTCGTGAACATCATAGCAGTCCGCAGGGTCTTCATTAAATAAGTTGAAGCCGTTTTCAAAATCAGCCTCCGAAATTAACGGTGTCGTGCAAATCTTATCTTTGAGCTCCTGCCTGAAGTCCGGATGTGCAATCTTGATTATGGCTTTAATACGATCCTTGCAGGTTTTGAGGAAAACATTTGCAATACCCCACTCAGAAACAATGTACATCTGATAGTTCTTAGGCGTTGTAACAATGCTTCCTTCAGGCAGCCAAGGCACGATGTTCGATTGCAATTTCTTTTCTTTGTCTTTATATGTAGAACGCAGGCAAACAAAACTGCGTCCGCCAGGTGCGTTCATTGCGCCGAAAATATACGCAAATGAACCGCCGGCACCGCTGTAAGGTTTAAGTCCCTGTGATTCGGAGCAAGCTTGACCGAGCAAGTCAACCATGAAAGTTGCGTTGATAGCAACAATGTTTTCCGTCTTGCCAATTACAAATGGATTAATAGTAGTAGATGTAGGGATTAGTTGAGCTCTTGGATCCTTTGCAATAAAATCGAAGAATTTTTCAGAGCAAGCTCCGGGGCTGGATGCAACAACCTTTGTAAGAACGCCTTCCTCAACGAGAGTGGCCATATTATCACAAGCCACTTCGGAGAAAATTTCTAGCTGTCCTACGTCTTTTAGGTTTGCCAAAATTTCTTCGCCCAGACCGCCAAAGCCAATTTCGACCTTGTCGCCTGCGTGAATGTAGGGCAGTATATATGATGCGATTTGCTTATCAACGTCCGTAGGCGGAGCCGCAGGGATAGGAACCAGAACAGTATCGTTTTCGACTATGTAGTCGAATTCGCTGATATGCATAGATACGTCTTCTTGTTTGCCGGGAACAGCATACTGGCCGTGATCAATGAAAGCAATTTTTTTTGTAATACGCGGGTCGGTTGCAACCTGAGCGCCGTTGGAAATACCGTAAGCGCCGTAATTGCAGAAACCGTTTTCATCCGGCGGGCAAACTTGATAGGCTATCGTATTGCAGCCATATTCAAAAACATATTTGATAGTAAATTCATAGCCGACACTAGGGTATTCCATAACACCCATGTCGCCCGACATACGCTCAAGAGGCAGGCAAAACAAGGAAAGCATGCGAAAATGCTTTTTTGCATCGGGATCAAAGATCATGTTAAAGGGAACATTTGCACAGTTCCAGATTAAGGTAACATCGTTGTAAGATTCCTTGTGCGCATGGAGTTCATCAAGAAAAGCGTATGGAACCTGTGTTGCCTGTCCCATCCAAACAACGTCGCCAGCTTTAATTACTTTTGCTGCATCTTCCATTGAAACCAGATGATCCTTGTAGTACTTATTAATGTCTGCGGTTAAGTCTCTTGTTGCCATAATAAAGTCCTCTCCTTCTAATGTTTTTTGAAGCTGTTTAACTGATATATAAATAAATCACTCAATATTCTCCGCCTGGAACAGTTAACAAAACTTATTTTGCTTTCATTAGTGCAGATGAAATAACGATACGCTGAATTTGGTTTGTTCCTTCAAAAATCTGGAATATTTTTGCATCGCGCATTAGCTTTTCTACTGGGTAATCGCGGCTGTATCCGTATCCTCCGAGCACCTGAATGGCATCGCACGTTACTTTCATTGCGATATCACCCGCAAATGTCTTTGCCACTGCGCTGACCTCAGAGTCAAAAATACCGTTGTCCATGAGCTGTGCAGAATAATGTACCATTCTCCGAGCGACTTCGGTCTGTATCTCCATGTCGGCCATAGTAAATGAGACAGCCTGATGCTTTGATATCGGTCTGCCGAATACAACTCTTTCTTTGGAGTAAGCGACGCATTCATCTAGCGCTCTCTGGCAGAGACCCACAACGACTGATGAGCCAGCTGGGCGGCTGCGGTCAAGCGTTTGCATTGCAATTAAGAAGCCAAAACCCTCCGCTCCAAGCAAGTGATCGGCAGGTACGCGAACATCCTGAAAAACCACTTCGGAGGTGTTGGATGCTCTGATACCCATTTTGTTCTCGTGAGCGCCAACTGAGACTCCAACACGGCTGCGCTCCACTAAAAATGCCGACATTCCTCTTACGCCCATTTCAGGGTCGGTCATTGCAAACACTATGTAGACATCGGCATTTCCGCCGTTAGTAATAAACGCCTTAGTGCCGTTAATAATATATTCGTTTCCAATCTTTACTGCGGTAGTTTTGCAGTTCGATGCATCGGAGCCGCCCTGAGCTTCAGTCAAGGCGAACGCTGCAAGTCCGCCTGGCACAACAATATCGGCAAAGATTTTCATTTGTTCATCCGAACCCGCAATTACCATTGCGGCATAAGCGAGCATATTAGTGCCTATAGATAACGCAAAGCCGGCATCGCCGTAACCCATCTCTTCCATGATAAGACAATCGGTTAAATGATTAAGGCCCATACCGCCGAATTTTTCAGGCAATTCTGTAACATGAAGTCCCATTTCGACAGCTTTTCTATATGTTCCAATCGGAAATTCACCTTTTTCATCCCATATCGCCGCATAAGGTATAATCTCTTTTGCAACGAATTCCCTTACCATTAGCTGAAGATCTTTCTGGTCATCCGTAAGTAAGTACTGTTTTCTCATATTATCTCCTCCAGAATATTTTCACAGCTTTACTGCTGAAAGTATGAATGCTTCTTACCTGAAGAGTTAAGATCGTCTCTTCCCTTGTGCACTAAATGATACTCTGTTTTTGTTATCGTAAAAACATCCGGAAAGATTTAAAAATGGACTGAAAAAGTACAGCACAAAAATTAGTAAGGGTGAATTTATCGTCCACACTGTTGAGAAACTAATCGAAAAAGAGGACTTTCGATTTACGAAAGTCCTCTTTTGATTCTATTCAATTAATCTTAATCAGATTAGAGCCTTCGGGGTTCGTCGTTTTGAAGCTTTTTCAGCATCTCTGTGCGTGAGCTCACCGCTAGTTTCGAGTAAATATTGCTGATATGTGTTTTGACAGTCGAGACTCCTATAAACAAATCGTCCGATATTTCTTGATTGTTATAGCCCTTTACAACGAGTAAAATCACCTCTGTTTCTCTTCGGGTAAGGCCATAGCGTGAGGAAAGGGATATAGAATTTATATCAGGAACCCGGTCGCCTTTGTCCTTCTGAAGAGTAATATAGTAAAGGTTCTCCGTGCGGATTGAAAGAACAACCCGCTTCTTCTGCATTGTAATTAAAACACCGTTCACATGAGTTTCTTCACGGAAATAATTTCCTTCAGGCAATTTGTCGGTCCCTGTAACCGCAAAAATGATATCCGTTGCGATCTCGCCCTTTGTAAGGCCGGATGAAAGCTTGGAACTAAAATTCATAAATGCAGCATTGCTCTGCAAAAGCCTTCCTTTGCCATCAAGTATTGCAAAGCCGAAAGAGATTTCATCACAATAGGCGGAGACGGCTTCGAGCTTACGCTGCTGACGAACAAACCGGTTAAAAAGCGTTTTACTATGGTTAAATGCCTGACCAATATACTGGAACAGCTCTTTTTCTTGCTCTGTAAAATCTCCGGCGTCTACTGACTTATAGATTCTAATAATATGAACTAAGCTTCCCGGCAAACCATTTACGCCTATGAGCGCTTCATGCCCAATATTGGATTTTCTCAGAAGCTTTGTGTAACCGGAGTGTTGATATTCTTCTTGATCCAGCAAGTCATCGGTAAAATAGGCTGCATCGGGGTTGGAGTAACATAGCTGTGCGTAGTTGTTGAGAAAAGCATCTTCAAGATAATGTTCTTTTTTATATTGATCCAGTATCTCCCCTCGGATGCTGTTGCTAATAATGTGATCCACTTTTATAACACCGTTACTATCGATTCTGAACGCGCCGTAGGCTGCAAGTTTGATTTTAAATATTGTAGAAAGTGAAAACAACACGATATTTTCATAGTTTGAATAGTCACTGTTTATTGCAGTATAAAATGAGAAGATATTGTCATAATCCTGTTTTGTAAGCTGATACAGATGTGGTCACCTCCATGTTCCCCTGAGCGTATTGCAGTAATATTTTGTAATTATATATTTTAACATATTTCATGTCGTTATGTCAAAACACGACAATCGAAAATAATATGTGGGCACTATTGCGGATAAAAACTAGACCCATACGCTATTGATAATATTAAAAGCTACGACGCTTCTGATATAATACAAATGTTTCTAGTTCGTTTGCTGGTTGTTATAGATTAAAAAAGATGCCAAATGCGCCAAAGCAAGTGAAATGCTTTTTCGTTTATGATGTTATAATGGGCAATTGCACGTCATCATTACGCATTTGGCAAAGATAAATATCAAAGCAGTTTCAGGGTAATCATTTCCCGTTATACATAAAGCATGATATCAAACACTAATTTATATGATTCCTATTACATAATAGTATGTTGTCGCTTATGGATAAACATCCTAGCGGTTTGAAATAATCACAGAATAAGCTTACTCCGATATGAATTGGGATGAGTTCCTCATACTTTTATGATGATGTTAGTACGAAGCTAATGATAAAACGTTGACCCCGATTTGACCCCAACACAGATATTCGTTGTCACGACAACGTGGGAACTATAAATAATTATCCGCAATATCCAGCACATACACAGCCAAATGCAATTAATCATGCATTAAATTAATATGAGATGAATAAACAACCATCTCATAACCCGAAGGTCGTAGGTTCGCAATTGGTAGAGCGGGTATGTATGTTTTGTGATGTTTGTACAGGGCAATCTGTTAGAGTATATGGGCTGTGCATTATTTTTAAATCATTCAACTTGAGCTTTGTGAGGTGCTACAAATAATTAATTTTAAGAGATAGTCAACCAAATTGTCTATCTCTTATTCTATCAATTATCGCCCCATCATGCCGGGCATGACGAGGTCGTGATCACGGTAAGATGGCATCTTTATATCACCGATGAGCGCAGCAGGGCAAATGGCGTGCTTGCCAAAGCGGCGGCGAATATCCTCAACGCAGCTATATAGCTGCTCGTCTTTTTCTGCCTTGCGCGTATCGTAGAAAAGGTCTATCTGCTCCGGTGCTTCCGTTTCCCGCAGATTAATGCTCCTGACGGTTATCGTGCGTACCGGCAGATGCCAGTCATAATTCGTATGAAAAAGCTCGCGCGCTTTCTTTGCAATATCCGTAGGGTTCTGTGTCAGGTTTGCCAGCTTGCCCTGAAACTGCTTGAATTGAAGGTCGTTGCTTCTGACCGTAATCTGAATTCCCGAAGCCTTGAGTCCTTGAACACGCAGCTTGTGTCCGATGTCCTGCGAGAGCTCCAGCATAACGTGCCAGACCTCTTCCTCGTTTTCAAGGTCTGAGGTGCAGGTTATTCCGTGCCCAATGGACTTTATCGGCATGACAAAGTCCTGCGCCATAACCGGCGCCGTATCGAGACCGTTTGCATAAGCCCAGAGTAAGAGACCATTTTTCCCGAAGGTCTCTTGCAGAAGCTCTGGCGTTAATTCCGAAAGCTGGCCTATCGTGTTGACACCAAAGCGCGAGAGCTTTTTCGCTGTCGCCCTGCCGACAAAAAATAGGTCTGAAGCGGGCAACGGCCATACCTGCGTTTTGAAGCTGTCCTCCGTGATTTCCGTAATAGCGTCCGGCTTCTTCATGTCGGAGCCCAGCTTTGCAAATACCTTATTATACGATACGCCGACGCTGACCGTTAGCCCCAGCTCAGATTTTATTTCATTTCTTATTTTATCGGCAACGGCATAACCACCACCGTAGATTCCGGCGCTGCCCGTCACATCGAGGAAACATTCGTCCATGCCGTATGGCTCTACGAACTCCGTGTATCGCTGGTATATCTCGCGAGCAAGTTTTGAATACTTTACATATTCCTCAAAGTGCGGAGGGACGAGTATCAGTCCCGGACATAGCCGCTGCGCTTCCCAGTTTGCCAAGCCGGTTTTGACGCCAGCTTTTTTTGCAAGCTCCGATTTTGCCAGTACGATGCCGTGCCGGTTCTCCGTAGAACCGCAGACGGCGACTGCCTTGCCGCGAAGCTCGGGATGGAGCATCATCTCCACTGAAGCGTAGAACGCGTTCATATCGCTGTGAAGTATTGCCCTTCCGCCCATAGCCGAACCTCCCTGCGTAAATATACGCAAACACACGCAATTATTCTGCTTGACACTGAAATAGTGTCAGGATATAATATGCACATGATTGCTAGTAGTCGCTTTATATTACGCTTGCATGGTAGCAAATATGCGCAATAAAGTCAAGAGATTTGCGTAATATACAGTAAATGGTTTGGAGGTTTGAAGATGAGAACATTTAAGGATAAGCTAATATCCCGCAGGGCGGAGCTCGGGCTAACTCAGGGAGAACTCGGTAAGAAGGCGGGTATTGGATTGAGAACCGTGACATCCTATGAGACGGACGGCAGGCTACCGCAGCCGGCGCAGCTTTATAAGCTTGCGAAGGCTCTGGGCGTGACACCGGAATACTTGAAAAATGACGAAATAGAGAACCCACAGTACGGTGCGGAGAGTATGGACTACGTTGAGGACGCGAGACTCAGATACGGTGCGAGACAGGCGAGGGACGTTGAGGCTCTTTTGCAGCAGAACGCAGCACTTTTTGCCGGCGGGGACATATCCGATGAAGCCAAGGACGCCTTTTTCCAGGCGGTCATGAAGGCCTATGTCGACTGTAAGGAAGCCGCGAAGAAGACTTACGCAAGCAAATAATTTAAGCTATAGTAATTGCAGGGGAGGTGACGGAAGATGAAAAACGACTATGCGCTTAGCGAGCTTGAAAGAATAAAATCGGAATACGGACAGCTTGAGCCAGCGAAGCTCGCCGAGGAGCTGAAGGTCATAGTAAGATATGAGCCTATGGGCGTATATGACGGCTGCTGCAAAGGCTTTTTCATCACCGCCTGCCGCCAGAAGCACATAACGGTGAATGCCGACCTGTTGGAGGAACTTCAGCGCGTCATACTCATGCATGAGCTCGCTCACGCAGTACTGCACAGCAAGTCAAGCGGTACGGCTGCATTCCACGACTTCGCTGTGTTTGACAAAGCAGGAGGAAAAGAGTATGAGGCGAATATCTTCGCGGCAGACTATCTGATGAAGGACGAGGATGTGCTCGCACATCTAAACGACGACATTTCGTTTTTCGGCGCCGCGGCGCGGCTGGGCGTTCCGCCGGAGCTGATGGATTTCAAGTTCAGACTTATGAAGCGAAGGGGCTATGAATTTATAGAGCCGCCGCTTATGGCGACGGGGGACTTTCTAAGGAAGGTTTGAGCATGGAAAACAAGAAGGTTTATGTCGGCGTCCGCGCCGCGTTCGACGCGGAAGGACGAATGATTCCCAAAGAACTAACTTGGGAAGATGGTTCAATTTACGAGATAGACAGGATTCTTGATATACGACAAGCGGCAGCTATGAAAGCCGGTGGTCAGGGCGACAGATACACAATTTCTGTACGAGGTAAACAGAGCTATCTGTTTTTTGAGCGCAGCACTGCGAATTCTGGCAACAACATAGGCCGCTGGTTTGTTGAGCGCAGATAGGAGACTGAAATGTGTGGAAGGTACTACATCCCCGACGGCATTGATATTATAGATGTGATTATTAAATCAATCCGCGAGAGCCATAAAGGTTCCAAACTGCTGGGGCAAATGAAGCTCGGCGAGGTATTCCCTACTGAGATTGCGCCAGTAGTGACAGCCATATCTCAGCAGCTCATGCAGTGGGGCTTCTCCGGCTTCGGTGGCAAAGGCATTATAATAAACGCACGGCTTGAAAGCGCAGACACGAAGCCAATGTTCAGAAAGGCTTTTCAATCTCAGCGCTGTCTGGTTCCGGCGGGCTGGTATTTCGAGTGGCGTAAGGACGGAGTAAAAAAGGAAAAGTACGCAATACGCGCGAAGGAGCCGCTTTTCATGGCGGGACTGTATCAAACGGAAGCGGATACGGAGCTTCCGCGTTTCGTCATACTGACGCGCCCTGCCGCTCCGGAACTTGCTTTTATTCATGATAGAATGCCTGTAATAATTCCAAGTACGGCTCAGTCTGCATGGCTAACAGGTAAGATTGGGATAATGGATTTGAACGCGGCTGAGATGATACAGCTTGAATATGAAGCTGTTTGACGTTATTCCAAAACCTGATTATATAAACACAAATTAATTTCCCGACTGTTTTATATAATAATTAGATAGGGTTATTTCACTTGACTTGTGAAACGTTGTCGGTATACTGTCGTTGAGGTGATGACACATGGCATCAAGACGAGCAGTAGGCGAAGGATCAGTATATCGGCACCGAGACAAAGAAGGCAAAGAAATCAAAGACGCTTGGGTAGCCCAAATAACTGTTGGCGGGAAAAGAAAAACCTTTACGGGAAAAACCCGTAAGGAAGCAATGGCTAAGCTGGACGAATATAAAAAGAGCGCAGAGTTTCTATTGCCGACCGCTGGCGCAGAAATGAAGCTAGAAGATTTTATGATAGAATGGATGTCATTGGTAAAGCGCCGCACCCTTAAAGATACTTCATATGATAGGCTCGAATGCACCGTGCTAAACAATATCGTTCCGAACATCGGCAGCTATAAACTAAACGAGCTTACATACGGAATAATCCAGAACGAAGTAATAAACCGTCTTCAGGATGACGGAAATCCTACTCAACCATTAAGAAAGCGTATAACACGCTCAATGAGAGCATGAAATATGCCATCTTCCCTAAGGAGATAATAGTCAAGAACCCGATGCTCGGTGTAGTAATGCCGTCGCAGGAACAATTTGATACAAAGGAAATACGATACTTAAGCGAAGAAGAAATAAACCGGTTCAAGATTGCTGCTTCAGCAACGTGGGGTAACGGAAAACCAATATATCCTCTAGGCTATGCAATGATATTAACGCTCAACACCGGCGTTCGCGTGGGGGAAGCATTAGCATGGCGATGGTCGGATTATGATGAAGCGAGTGGTATCATTCATACCAACGGGACACTGGTAAGAGTCCGAGACCGCACAGAAGATGAGCGAAGATGGAAGCAACAGTTCCAAACGACGAAAACCAAAAACGGCAAGCGCAGTATCCCGGTAAATGCTGCTGCGAAAGCGGCGTTGAATGAACTAAAAAAGACCAGATACTTCGGCGAAGATAGCCCAATACTCGCTCAGGTCGACGGCACATTCAATACGATAGATAACTTCACGCGGACCTTCGAAGCAATATTAAAACGAGCCAATATTAGACCGTGCGGAATACATACGCTCAGGCACACCTTCGCGACCCAACTAATCGCGAAAAATACTGATGTCAAAATCGTATCATCGCTTCTCGGGCACGCCTCGGTTGAAATTACGTACAACATATATGTCCACGCTCTTGAAGAAACAACGAAAAAAGCAGTAGCCACGCTATGCGATATATAAAAACATGGCCGGGTGCAGTAAAGCAAATTTCGCACCTGGATTTTCTTGTTGAGGAATCAAAATCCCTATCAAACAATATACACTATAAATAAAGCGTCGGACTTTGTGTTCGGCGCTTTTATGCTGTCTAGGAACAAATAGCACGAAGGAGACACCCAAATATCTGGACAGCAGGTTGTCAATTTGCGCCCCAAGCAAGCCGAAATCCACATCTGCAAACTTAAGCACGGTGAGATAGCAGCGGAATAACGCAGCGTCGCGCGCGTGTTGCCCCTGTGTAAGATTTTGTGGGGGGCGTAGGCATTCGCACACCTGAAGATGCGTTTTGGAGAGCTTGAGCCGAGCTTTGGAACGGCGTAATCAGGAGAACTAGGACGAGATCATATTTTCGATTATGAAACAGGATAAAGGAACGGGGGACTAAAGCCCCCGTTCCAACCACAAAGCCCCGCAGTGCGGGGCTTATTCATAGAGACAATTTTGAAAGATAGTTAGCACATTGGGGACGGTATTCTGAAGAATGCCGAAACATCAGGCGGTTGAACAGCTTTTAGAGGAAACATAGAGATTGGGAGGGAGCATAACGAACGACGAAAAGAAGAAATACGGTTTTTATTTTTCTCCGGAGGTATCTGACCGCATAGATGCATCTCTAGCTGAGGATAACTGTAAAAGCCGAAGCGAATTCGTTGAAAAAGCACTGCAGTTCTACATGGGTTATCTGGGGAGGCCAGACTCAAATCTGTACATGTCCCGTGTGCTGTCTTCTCTCATAAATGGGGCGTTCACTCAAAACGTGGACAGACTCTGCAGTCTTTTAGCATAATTTAATTTAATAACCCGAAGGTATACTTACTTTTCATTCCGAAACAGCGAGCCGAAAAGCTAATAAGCGAGCCGTATTTTAAATTAGGCTTGACTTTTTCAGCAGTCGCTGCACGATAGGCCGTTATCCGCACTATTGCCGCCGCCGATGCCTGCGGCGTAGCTCGCGCCGGTGGCCGTGAGAGAGCCGGTTCCGGCTACAGTCAGCGAAGCTGTTGTAGGCACACGCAGCCCGGGGTTTCCGCCTCCGCTTACAAGCTTGTTTGCCCCCTCAAGCGAAAGATTGACCGTGCCTTCATCAATAGAAAATGCGCAGATATCCTCCGAATGGAAATCAATATCGGTATTTTTCAGCCTAATATTAGCCGTTTTACTACCAATATTCACGATAACCTTGTTTTGGATGCTCGAACCGATTATGGTTATCTCCTGCGAGTCGGCAAAGGCTGCCGTTGAAACCTGCGGAGTACCGTAAGTAACGCAAAGATTGCCTCCGCTTGCGGTTACCGTAATGTCACCTTCAGAAATATCGAAGATATAACTGGCAGGTGTGCTTTCAGCATAAGCCGGCGTAACCAGCGAAAAAAACAGTGTAATTAATAATGATAAAATTAGTACCATACTTAACTGGTTTTTCAATTTCATAAATATAGCCTCCAGGATTGCTTTCACCCAAATTTCACAAGTTATTGCTAGTAATTCTATCAAACATCCTCCAATAGGCACAAGTGGCGTAACGAAAGATGTAGCATTTTCGACGTGAAATGTTGAATGGTGGCGAAATATCCTGTATAATTAGCTACGGAATGATGAAGACCGCAAATTAAGCTTTTGTGGCCTAGCAGGGGTGGAGTATTTGAGAATAGCAGTCTGTGACGATGATGCGTTGGAACTTCAAAGAACACGCGACTGCATCGAAGCGTGTTTTCCCACAAAAAAAGACGCCGGCAGCGCTGTCGTCAGCACATTCGGATCCGGAAACGAGTTGCTTGAGGACATCCGTGCAGGCGGTAGATACGAGCTACTGATTCTTGATGTTGTCATGCCCAGTCTTAACGGCATTGATCTTGCCGCAAAGATTCGAGAGCTAAATGACAACTGTAGAATTATTTTTCTGACCTCCAGCGCTGATTTCGCGGTTGATTCTTATAAGGTCAAGGCCTATTATTATCTGCTGAAGAGCGAAATGAAAAATGAACTGCCCAATCTTTTAAAGAAAGTTTCCGATGAAATTGCGGGTGAGATCACATCCAGCATTCTCATAAAAGAAAAATTCCGTTGGACGCGCATTCCTCTGAACAGAATTAAGTATGTTGAGAGCATGAACCACACAGTATATTTTCATCTCCTCCATAACGAAACTATATCAAGCTATACTGCTATAAATACATATTACGATGCGCTAGAGGCTGATCCGCGCTTTATAAAGTGCCACAAATCCTTTGTCGTAAACATGAGCTATGTCACCAGCATCACAGGCAAAGAATTCATCCTTGAAGGCGGCGTCGTCGTGCCGATTTCAAGAAACCTGTTAGGACAGGTCAAAAGCACGTATTTTGACTATTTTTTTAAAAGATGAGTGAGCTTAACATGTTTATTTATCTGCTTTTTAAAGTAATTTTTCTGACAGCCTTCATGTGTTTGCTGATTCAGTTTCGGTTCAGCGCAAAAAAATCAGACGTCATTGTCAGCGCCTTCAGCGTATGTATACTGATTCTGAATTGCCTTATCGGCTGTTATTTCGGTGCGGAAACTTTGGGAAAAGTATTTCTCCTCACCGCCACAATACCGGCATTCTTCGGTTTTCTTTCCGTCTCACGTTCGGGCGCGACGAAGGTGCTTTTTTCGCTGCTTACCGGCATTTTCAGTTCGTTGGCAAGATTCGTCGGAAAGCTTGTGTATATATCCTGGAACAGTTCGCTCTTGGCTTTTTTTGTTGAAATCCTAGCAGATACACTTCTGCTTTTTGTGATAATTCGGTTTTTCCGCAAGCCCTATCTGAGAATGTTTGATGTCCTTGACAAAGGCTGGGGCTATCTCTGCCTTGTACCGGGTCTGCTATCGGCTCTGCTGTTTTATCTGATGTACTATCCGGCACCTTTGCTGAATCAACCGGAAAACACTTTTCTCATGGCAGTAATCTTTGCGCTTACTGTAGTATTTTACATGATTTTGTATCTAAATTTTGAGAACATCACGCAATATTACGAGCTGAAACACGACAGACAAATCACGGAGATTCAGCTGGATATGCATAAGAAAGAATTTGAAGCCTTACAGGAGAGCATCAACGCCGTTAAAATTTACAGGCACGATATGAGACACTGCCTTACAGCTGTCGATACGCCGTTAAGCGAAAACAACATTGCTGAAGCGCTGAATCTGATTCGGAAGCTGGATGGAAACCTTCATAATACAATTGTTGAGTGGTATTGCGAAAATTACATAGTCAATGTACTTTTATCGTCCTATATTAGAAAAGCGCAGGACGAGCAAGTTTCAATCATGTGCGAAGCTGATGTCCCCGAAAAAACCAATATCAACCCCGTGGAAATCGGACTGATTTTTGCCAATGCGATAGAAAACGCGATAAATGCCTGCAAAAAAATCGATGATTCTGAAAATCGGAAAATATCAGTCGTATGCAGGGAACATAACGGACAGCTTGTTATCAGAGTCAGTAACCCTTACGACGGCGAGATTAAATTTGACGGGGAGTACCCTGTTGCCGAAAGCCCCGAGCATGGAACCGGCACCAGAAGCATCGCCGCGATTGCGCGAAAAAACGGAGGCGTTTTTTGTTTTACCGCGCGTGACGGCGTGTTTGATATGACAGTATCGTTCAATTATTACCAAAACAAGCACATTACCGTAAACAAGCAATAAATATTCTGGACTCTATCAAAAATATGAGAGTGGGCATGTTCGAGCATATAGTAGAAATTCAAAATTTTTTACCAAACATCTTGATGCATCTTGAAGCGGGAATCATGTACGAGTTGTGCCCTGTTATCAAGCACTTTCTTCGCATATCCTCCTGAGATTCGGAAGATAATATATACTACAAATATCATTGAAGGTTTGAACCGGCAGTTCCGTCAGGTAACGAAAAACAAGCCATCGTTTACAAACGATGACTCGCTCCGAAAACTGCTATTTCTCGCTTCCAAAAATATTGTCGAACGCTGGTCTCAGCGCTGTCGAAATTGGGATGTGGTTTTGAATCAGTTGAATATCATGTTTGAGGACAGAATTGCCGGATAACTTCCCATTTAAGCTTCTTCTTTGTGAAGTGATGTCGGCATTCATGCCTGTGGGGGCATATACCGCCATCACTTCACAAAGAACTGCCTGTAAGGTGGATTTCGGACTTATGATTTCGAGTGAAATCAGGTTACGTTTATAATGTTTTCCGCCTGACTGGAATTCCTATTTACACAAAATTCGCTGAGTTGCCTTTCAATGAGTAAAAATCAAATCTAATGACATCTATCTTTCCCACGCATTCAGATTTTTTTTAACAAATTGACGGAAGGCCTGTGGCTTTCTTCCGGTAACTTCTTCAAATGTAGAAGTTATCTTTTTAGCAGTTCCCAAGCGCGTCATCATATAGAGCATCCCCATAACATTCGAGTACTCTTTATCTATTCCACGAACATCAGTCCAATACTTTTTTGCAAATAAGGGCTGCGGATTGGCGTATGTGATTTTACGTCCAAGTTCCTCTGAAAGAATTCTTTCGACCTGCCAGTAACTTATTGCTTCAGGACCGGTGATAGAATATGCTTTATTTTGATGTTTCTCAGACTCCGAAAGTATTTTGGCAACCAGAAATCCAATATCCTCCGTATCGATGAAGCTGGTAAGTGCATTCTTCACCGGTACTATGATACGGTCAAAATGCTTTATTTCAAAAGCATGAATACCACTGATGTTCTGCATAAAGAAGCTGGGTCGGATATGACAGTATGGCAGCTTCGCCTGTTCGATATATTTTTCAATCTTGTGGTGAGGTGGTGCGGGATTCTTCTCTACACCTATCAAGGATAAAAAGCTGACCAGCTTTATTCCACCCTGATTTTTCATTGCTTCAATAAACGGCTTTAAATCTTCAGGAGCTCCAAGCTGGGGCGGGCGAACAATAAACACCCTATCCACGCCATCCAGCGCAGCGTTAAAACTACTGCTATCAGTAAAGTCAAAGTATATACATTCCGCACTGTTAACATATTGCGTTTCTAATGCTTTTAAACCACGGCTTGCAACCTTAACCTGTTCTCCATTTGAGATTGCATACTGCGCTACATAGGCTCCTACATTGCCCTGCGCACCAGTGACCAAAATCTTACCCATTGTTTTTTTCCTCCAGTAAAATACTGTTTGCTTTTTTAAGTAGCGAAAGGAAATCTTTAAAATCTTCTTCACCCATTTGTTCTTTTAAGACAGCCATGGTTTTAAAGTATTCGTCATAGGTGCTGTCTACCAGCGTTTTAGCTTTTTCCGTCGGATTGAGCAAAAGGCTTCGCCCATCGCTTGGCGAGGGTGTTTTTTCTATATAGTCTTTTTTATAGAGAGAAGTAACCATGTTCGTAGCCATTGCTTTGGATACATTAAAAAAGCGTGCCACACCCATAGGTGTTTTATCCCTATCAGATTTGCAAAGGTAGATCAACATACCCATTTCGCTCGAACGAATCGGTAACTCTCGTTTCGTGTTGATGTTAAGCCGGCAGAAGAGGGAAATCTGCTCAGCAGCTTGAATAATTTCTAACATAGAATCCCCCTTTTAGTAAACCGAGTGTACTTATATTATAGTACACTCGGTTTACTATGTCAATAAAGAATATAGAGTTATTTGAAGTTAGCCTTTAGCGAATAATCAGTGTCTTGTCAGCTTACTTAATATAAATTGCTTGTTTTTATATATTAGTATTGCAATAACCATAATTACTGGAATCGCAGTCAAATACGAAAAATACGGCAATAGACTGTATATCAAATCAATAAATGTCTGAACACCAGCTGTAAATGATGCCCCTCCAATCATTTGAAATGCAACATATAAAATGCAAACGATTGCCAACATAAAAAATGGAGAAATCGTTAAAAGAGCTAAGCCCAAAATGCCTTTTAAAATTTTACTTTTCATTTGGAGACCCCACTGTTTAATGGAATATCAAACTCTCTTGTGAGGAAATAACACAAGAAACCTACAAAAATCATAACTATTCCTGCAGAAATCATCCAGTTGCTTACTCCGATAATTTCTGATACAGGACCTGCATAAACATGCCAACAGGCGCTGCGAAACTCATGACACTTGTAACAAGAGAAATAACTTTACCAAGGTTTACAGTAGGAACGGTTCTTTGTATGTAGGAGGTAAAGGGAATATTGAACCCCATGCCCGTCGTACCCATAACAAATACAACAATACAGAAAACCCAAAATAACTGTGCAGGCAGGAAACCGCCAACGAATGCACATATACCTAATAATCCTGTAGAAATTGAAATCATTAAAAACTGCTTTTTGAGTCCTCCGGTTATACCGATTACCATTGCCGCAATCAACATCCCACACGAAAACAAGGTCTGCACAATACCGTTGTGCCATGCCGTACCATTAAAATATTCTTTGACCATGAGTGGAAGCAGCGTTCCCAAAGGAACAAAAATGATGGTTGATATCAGCATAGGAATGGTAAGCCGGAGCAGTGCCCTATTTGATTTGAATGCACTAATTCCCTGTTTAATATCTTGTATGAAGCTTAACTTACTCCTCTGTCCTATCACTTGTTTCGGGATTTTCACAAAAGATAACGTGGATACAGCTAAAGCAGCGCCCAAAACGTCAACAATCATTGCATATTGAAGCGTTGTCACGCTCATCAATAACGCACCTATCATAGGCCCGACCAAAGAATATGCTGAGTTAATCATTTGCCCAAATCCGCCTGCTTTTGTTAGCTCTTGTGGCGGAACCAATTGGGGAATAGCCGCTTGTAGGGCTGGTTTATGAAAGGTTTCACCCAAAGCTCTGATAAACAAAACTATATAAACAACTATAATTGATTTAATACCAATAAAAAATAAAACTCCTAAAACTAGGCTTGATACTGCAACTGCACTATCAGCTATAATCATAATTGTTTTACGGTTGAATCTGTCAATCCAAACACCTGCAAATAAACCAATAACAGCTTGTGGTAGCAAGCCTATGATACTTGCTATCGCCAATGCCATAGCTGAACCTGTTTCCATGGTTATCCACCAGATGATTGAAAACTGTACAGCGCTTGAGCTCAATAGCGAAAACGCCTGACCTACATAGATTATAAAGAATAATTTTCTCCAATTTGCAGTTTGCGCCATATCAGCACCTCTGGAGACACTTTACAATTATTTCTGCACATGCAATTGCCCCGTTTTCAGTAGCTATTTTCTTGCCGAGAGTTTCAGCATTTGCGTTAATTTTATCGGTTAAGGTAAATATGATTGCATCAGCGAGTTTCTCTGCAGATAGCTCCTTTTTAGGAATGGGTTTTGCACCAACGCCTAAGTCATAAGCCCTATGTGCCCATGCGAACTGGTCATTGGAAAATGGGATAATAATACTGGGAACGCCTGCTTTAAATCCTGCCGCAGTAGTACCCGCGCCACCATGATGGCATACAGCGGATACTCTCTCAAATAGCCATGTATGAGGCGCACCATCTATTGCAATTATATTCTTTGGAAGATTTGTCGGCTTACCCATGCCGCAGATAATACCACGTTTTCCGCTTTTAATAAGTGCTTCTACTGCTATTTCTACCAGTCCATCATGTTTTTCTAAAGAAGTCATGCTGCCAAAACCGATATATACCGGCTTATCGCCAGCATCCAAAAAAGCAGCTAGCTCGTCTGAAGGACTGTATTCACTCGGCTCTTCAACAAACCAGTAGCCGTCCTGATGAATGTTTTCGTTCCAATCCTCAGGTCTCTTAAAAACATAGTTGCTGCAAGAGACAATAGCAGGATGTTTTTTATCTGTATGCCTTTCAAACGGGCAGCAAAAATTATCAGGTACATTCCCAAAACGCTTTTTCCAAAAGCCTTTAACAGAATCCTTTGAAGCCATCCACAGCATTCCCTGAATCATGACATAGCTGATTTTATTGGTCAAAACATTGGACTTTGTTTTCCCATACATCACTACCGATAAATATTCCTTTGTCTTGTGCATTGGGAAGGGAGAAGCCAGAACAGAAGGAACACCAAATTTCTGTGCTGCAAAATACCCGATCGTGCAGCCCGGGTGGTAGATAATAAGTTCACTTCCTTCGCAGGCGGAATAGTAGTCATTTACCATGTAAATGCCATATTCCTTCATTTTGTTAAAAGCCAAAAGCATTTTCAATGGATTATCAGCTGAGCCGGCGGCTTTCAACAGCTTTGGATCAACGTTTAGAGTTTCAATATCTGCCTCTATCGGAAATACATCTATTCCATAGCCGCTAATAAAGCCTTCAAAGCTTTTACTCGCTGCGATGCGAACATCCTTACCCAATTTTTTTAGTTGTTGGGCAAGCGCAATATATGGCTGAAAATCACCACGTGAACCAGAACAAAGAAGTGTAATCATATCTTTAACCCTCTTGAATTCTTCCGACATCGTGTTGTATAATTTATTATAAAATGAACGCTATCAATCTTCAACCGACAATGTTGAACGATCTGTCGGATTTCAAAAGTGAGGTAAGTATGAGAAAAAGAGAAGATATAACAGCCCAGACCAAGCAAAATTTAATCGAAGCCTTTTGGTTATTATATTCTGAAAAAAGGATCGAGAAAATAACCGTAAAGGATATTACGACTAAAGCCGGATATAACAGAGGGACATTCTATGAATATTTCACTGATGTGTACGATGTCCTTGAACAAATCGAGAATTCTCTAATCCCTTCACTAGATGAACTTCCACCGGTTTCAACCCCAACAGGCTCGTTAGGCATGCCACTAGGTGCTTTTTTTGAACTTTATAACAAAAACAACAAATACTACTCGATCTTACTGGGAGAGCGTGGAGATCCAGCTTTTGCAAGCAAACTAAAAAATTCAATTAAGCCGATTATCATGCAGGTTTTTTATGATAAGACTAATGTTGATAGAAAAGAACTGGACTATATTTTGGAATACACCTTATCTGCTATGATTGGCACCATGAGTTATTGGTTTAATCAATCTGATACGCTGACAAATGAGAAATTACATGAATTGATAAACCGACTTATGGAACAGGGTGTCATAAAGCAGCTTCCGCTGTAGGATTATGTCATTTTAGCATTTCGGACTATTTATGGATTTGAACTTATTCCTGACCCATTTTTTTAAAGGATTTATAACTAAAATTTAAGGGCGTCAGTTTCTGGCCGCTGTCAGGCCCGTAGAAACTGGCACCCTTTTTCATTTCCACATTAAATTTGAGGAGGATCGCAATGAAACCTATAGATGAAAACCTCAGGAACAGATATTTTACCGAGCTGGCCGTTACACTGAAGCGCGACGGGCTGGAGACACTGCCACTGAAGGGCGGCCAACTGCCTGTCTTGCTGGATGGTCTCCCCATCCGCATGTATCCCAGGAGCACAATATGTCTAATTATTATGAAGCCGCAAAGAAGGATTTCGCGGTGCGCAGCGGACTCATTCAGAAACGGCAGCTTTTCTCAGCAGAGCAGCTCACGGAAATCTACCGCTGCGCGTCCAATGAGCTGGATAACAACTTCAATCAACAATATCCACAGTGTGCCCGACAGAATAGTAAGGTCTGGATATACCAATGTGATGAGATAACTTGCGTAGGCTGAAAGTAGCGTTATGGCTGGAACCAGAGTAAATACTGCCAATAAGACTAAAGCTCTTGAATTTCCGAGAGTTATAAGCCGTTTAATAAAAGATCTAATATAAATGCGGTCTCTCGAAACTAGGAGAAAAGTCAATCCGATCACTGATGGCGAAGCGCCAGCAAGTATGTATGAGACCTTGGTGACAGTGTTTTCAAAATTCATCCCAAACATAACTGGAATTGCCAAAACACCCCATGTCCATATTATTGTAATGGCGACGAACAGGATTCCGCTTTTCTCATTTTTTGTTAAGGGCATATTATCACCTTTTATAATTTCATAATTATTAATATGGCCAAACTATTTTCATGGTATGCTTTTTTAAGAATTATTACTTGCAATTCAGTATTTCAACAGCTAATGCTCCATAAAATTCTGATGCTCTGAAGAAGACATCCTTGTGGCCTGCGTTTTGTATATATACGCTCTTAATATTAGGTATATGTGCTTCATACCTGTTACCAAGTTCGACTTCCCATGTCTCGTCCTTAGTGCCTATTATACGAAAAACGGGTACGTTGATCTTGTGCCGAGTGCTTATCCCTGCATTCTTAACATCACAGGTAGAAGCATTCTCTAAAAGTAAAGATTGAAGGCGCTTCTTTTCCATATGTCGTATTGCATTAAAAAATATTAGTTTCAGTTCGGAAACTTTTTTTGTGTCGTAGGCGCAATCAAAATCCGGATATTCGGGTTCAAGCTTTCCAATGTTCTTACTATACACTGATTTAACGAGTTTCTCCAGTAATCCTGTGTGATATAGAAAACCAACGATGCCTTTGGCAGGCTTCAATGACGGTGAAGAGGCTACCAATATAACTTCATTAATGCGCTCATCAATTGCTGCCAGTGTGAGTGCGATCGGCCCGCCATAGGAGACGCCAATTGCAGTCACATCGCCAACGGCCCCCATACTGTCAAGCAGTTGCTTCATATCCAGCGCATTATCCTCATAGCTCATAACTGTACTCATAGGCGTGCTATGCCCCGCTCCTCGCCGGTCAGGCAGAATAATTTTCGAGTATAAACCTTTGTTCAAAAGCCAGCACGAAGGACGATAAACTATGGTATGGTTCCCGCCGGAGCCTCCGCCGTGAATAAAGATAGCACTTTTACCGTTCCCATCTAAAGTGTTTAATGTTTTTGCGTAAATCGCTGCTCCGTTTTGCAGGCGGTAAGTACCTTCTTTTTCTATAATGTTTTTCTTATCAGAGTCTAACATATAACTACTCCGTTCACTTTAAAGTAATATGACCATCTGGTCGTGTGACCGAATGGTCATATTATAGCACAACATTATAGAATTGAAATAGGTACTTTAGTATTTTATATCGTAGAAGCTATACCCCTCTTTATGAAATCAATAAGTTCATCAAGCACTTCTTCCAGTTGATTATCGGATATAGGTACATTTGGTAATTTGGATTTTAATACCGACAAATAAGAAAAACCATATTTTTCTCCTATATATTCCCCTACATCAACAGAAAGATAGCTGATAATAAATGCCGCAAGTTTTATGTTTATGTCTTTACGAATTTGACCTTGAGAATATGCTTTCTCCAACATTTGTTCAATGAAAGACGCTGACGAAGCCATAATTTTTTTAGATATTGCCGGATTATGTGAGTCCTTCCCCACACTGTAAAGGAATGAGCTATAAAGGGGGTTAATGATATCAAATCTGGCAGCGACAAAAATAACCTCCTTGTAAAGCAAAAAGAAATCATTTCGCAGCTGAGGCAGCGCTTCGTTTATAAATGATAGTTTTTTTTCCGAGACATATTCCACGAGATATGTGTAAAGCTCATCCTTGTCGTTAAAATATTGATACATGCTGCCTTTAGCAATTCCTGCTTTTAATACAATTTGACTTAATGAAGCTTTGTCGTATGTATTAAAGGCAAACTCCTCTAAAGCTGTATCAATAATCAGCCTTCTCTTAGCATCAGGTAAATTAAAAAACGTTTGTTTCGGCATAACGGCCCCTTTCTGTGACCATATAGTCATATGGCTGCAAAAATATGATAATCTATATCAAAGAATTCTGCAAGGTTTAATTGCTCTAGATTACTCAACCAATTTGATTTTGAAAACAAAATCCGCCTGTTATTATGTAGCAGACGGCATTTAACCCTTGATTTTAATATACTACTTCTTTTGTCTGGCATACTTAGACTGGGTCAAATCATCATCTGAACGCAGTACAGATCCGAACGCGAATAAATATTTTATTTCCAATCTTGACACTGTAAAGATTAAATGTTACTATCTTTACAGTGTCAGGATTGGAGGTGACTAAAGTGTCAAATAAATCATATCATCATGGAAATTTAAGAAACGCCCTAGTAGAGAAGGGGATTGAACTCATTAATCAGAAGGGCTCAGAACAATTATCATTGAGGAAAGTATCTGCATTATGCGGAGTAAGCCAAACGGCGCCGTACAGCCACTTTCAGAGCAAGGAAGACTTACTGGAGGCAATGCAAGAATATGTAATCCAGCAGTTTATGGAAGTGCTAGAGCATGCCATTAACTCTTGCCCAAAACAAAATGATCCAGACGTGCTGATTCAAATGGGTAAGAACTACGTTCTGTTTTTTATTAATCATCCTCAATATTTTCAGTTTTTGTTTTCTCATACAAATATTGAAATGAAGCTATCTCTGGATGCGGATGAAGTGAAAAACTTTCCTCCACTTGAACTATTAAAGACTATAGTTGTTCGAATTTATGGAGAAGCTGGAATGCCAAATGAAAAAATGGAAGATACAATTATCTCGTTGTGGGCAACCGTACATGGTCTGGCGGCTATCGCCACAATGAAAAACGTACATTATGACAAAGATTGGGAGATGAAAATTGAAAATATTATTCGGAACAGATAAGTCGGAAGAAACAGTGTTTCAGAAGAAATATTTATGGATGGTGCGTTTTATGGCGATATTTCTAAGTGTTTTACTGGTAAGCGTAATCGCTTTAGTTGGCTGGTTGTTAATTTTGAGCCCCGGCAAGATAGAACCGTATCAAGATCAAAATGGCAGTGTGTTGGCAGGGAGCATATCGGAGAAGATTTTTGTAAATATTGGCGGTGTGGAGCAGGGAATGTTTGTTAAGGGCAAGAACACAAAAAATCCTGTGCTACTCTTTCTGCATGGAGGCCCCGGTATGCCAACTTTTTTTCTTGGCGAAAATTATCCAACCGGACTTGAGGATCATTTCACCATTTGTTACTGGGAACAGCGTGGTGGAGGCCTTTCTTATAGCTCTGATATTTCGGCAGAGGCTATTACCACGGAACAACTTGTTTTGGATGCGATTGAACTGACAAATTACCTGCGTGAGCGTTTTAGTCAGGAAAAGATTTATCTGATGGGCCATTCTTGGGGGTCATATCTTGGTATCCAAACGGCAGCACAGGCCCCTGAGCTATACTCCGCCTATATCGGGATGGCGCAGATTTCATATATACTCGATTCTGAAAAGCTAGCGTATGCGTATATGCTGGAGCAGTATGCAGCGATGGGAAACACAAAAATGGTGAAGAAGCTGAAGAATTATGCTGTTTTAGAGTCTGACACTGCCACCCGCTCGTTTTTTATTTCAGCTTTGCGTGACGAAACAATGCACGAACTTGGCATTGGTACACTGCACAACATGAAATCGGTCATTACCGGTGTATTTCTGCCTATTATGCAATCAAAGGCATATTCACTCGGAGAAATGGCGGGCAAAGGCATTCTTAAGACATGATACCATACTGCTCGATCAGCTTTTTTCCACCGATTTATCTATAAAAATACCGCAGCTTAAAATCCCCGTCTATTTTCTCAGTGGTATATACGATTACACGGTTAACTATGATTTATCTAAAGCCTACTTAGATCAACTGCAGTCACCTGTAAAAGGGCATTATACATTCAAGCAATCCGCCCATAGTCCTATGTTTGAGGAGACAGAAAAATTTATGCATATTATGGTTGAGGATGTACTAAACAGTACAACTACGCTTGCTGACAAATAATTGTCAGGCTGATTGCGAAATCTATTTAAGGAGATAAAAGCATGAAAAAGAAAAAAATCTAAAACAGTAATTGTAATAATTATCTGTATCATGGCAATTGTAGTTATCCAGAAATTACAGGCGTTCTTTCCAAAGCCTTTAGGAAGCAAAAGTATGGTTGATGATAATATTAGTCTGTATTACCAACCGGGAGATGAACAAGGAGCGACGGAAGTTTTTGCGCTGCTCAAGGATAAGAGGGCGTCTTGCACGCGAACGCCCCGTAAAAATTGAACGGCATAAAGTAGAAATTAGCTTTAATAAGACATACAGAGTGAGAGAATAGAAATGAAAAAAGAAGTCATTATTATATGTGAATCTATATATCATGGAAATACCATTAAATTAGCAAAAGCCATAGCATTCGCGCTAGACTGCGAGATTGTGAGCCCGCAGGAGGCATTATTGATGGATTTATCGCAGTACAAAATAGTAGGGCTTGGCTCTGGAATCTATTTTACATCCCATCATCCGAAAATAATTGAGGCGCTAAACAGTTTGAATTCTGGGCAACAAGCCTTTATATTCTCGACACATGGCAGTCCCTTTTTGGGCAGTTATCATGACTCTATCAAAGAGGAGCTAGTGAAAAGAAGTATCAGTGTTATCGGAGAATTTTCATGCAAAGGATTTGATTGCACCGGACCTTTTATCATCATTAAAGGCGGAAACAAGGGCAGACCAAATGAAAAGGACGAGCAAAAAGCAATCAAATTTATATCGCGCATACTACCTCAGTATGTTAAAAATTTAAATGATGTACCCAAAGGACACTTTGTGCATGTGAATGAAGATTGTATTGCTTGCGGTAAATGCATTGTTGTTTGCCCCATGAATGTGTTTGCCATTAATGATAACAAGGCGAAAGCGGTAGATGAGTTAGCGTGCACGCATTGCAGCTTGTGTCTAGAAGCATGTCCCAATCGGGCAATATCTATAAAACATGGCTTTGTGGACGCGATAAGAATAGCGAAAAGGCATGCGAGAAAGAAAAGCCTTTAAACTATCCACCGCAAAACGCAGAGTATACTAAATTGATTTGTTTCCGGATGAATCAACGAAAAGCTTATATAAATAATGTACATAATACCACGCTGACGATGGTCACACCATGTCCGCAGACAAAGCTCTTGATTATGTGACTGAGCATCGTAATGATGAAAAGTCAAACAGTTTTCAGCAATAAGAAAGAACATTGAAGAGATTGAGAATTATAGGAATGGTATCACCCATTAGCACATACAGGCCCGAATTCTCAGTGGGAAAGATGTGCCGTGTATTAGGGCTTAAAGAAGCAAATTACTACCGCTGGCAGCGAAACCGCAGAAAAAAGGAGATTCAGAGACTTAAGGAATTGCAGCGGTTTGAACTGGTCGAGAGCGTTTTCAAAGAGAGCCACGAGACCTATGGCTACCGTAAAATGCAGCGGGAATTGGCCAAGCAAGGCTTGATAATAAGCGAATATTCCGTGCGGAGCATGAAGCGGGAACACGGACTATATCCTGTTAAAAACGTAAAATACCGTCCATATAGAAACGGGAAAACAGACGGGCAGTATAGTAAAGACCTTGTTTCGCAGCACTTTCAGATTGCTGAGCGAAACAAGGTCTGGGCAGGAGATATAACTTACATAAAGACAAGCCTCGGCTGGGTATATCTAGCCACAGTCATCGACCTGTACAACAGAGAAATAATAGGGTATTCGCTCAGCAAGAAAATTGATGCTGAGCTTGCTAAGCGTGCCCTTTCAAATGCTTTGGCTCGAAATCCTGACGTTTCCGGACTCATATTCCACAGCGACAGGGGGTGCCAGTACAGTAGCCGTAGCTATCGGGCTATGCTGGAACAATACGGCATCCGCAGCAGTATGAGCCGTCCTGGCTGCCCGTATGACAATTCCTGTGCAGAGAGCTTCTTTGCCACGATAAAAAAGGAATGCATTTACCGCAGGAAATATGTTACACTTGAAGAAGTTAAAACTGATGTCTTCGAGTATGTGGAGCTGTTATACAACCGAAAACGTATGCACGCGGCTTTGGGATATTTGAGCACGGTCGAATATCGTCTGAAGTATGACGGCCTGAAAACCGCATAATTCATTATATTTTGTCGCCCTTATTGGTACAAAAGTACTATCATTTTTTCGCCGCAGTCCAATCAGCTTTTCACTATTGGCAACGCGGAGGAAGTAAATGGTCTCTGAGACGGAATCCACAAAGCGAGAGAAAAACCACATACGGTTTTGCACTGATTATTCCTCTTTATTCCTCGCACTGTGCCCCGAAGCCTCCTTCTCATGTGCTTTGGCTGTTGACTTTGCCAGATTTCTCGGCTCCTGCGGAACCGGTTCGAGGCTTTCAGGGTCAAAGTAGCTCATATTTTCATAGACTGCGGTCTCCGATGGGAGGCCGCTTTTTTCAAGCTTCCGCCTGACGAGCGTCTTCACTCCGGCGTATATAGCGGCGAAGGTGGGAACGCCTACAATCATGCCGAGGAAGCCAAAAAGTCCCCCTCCCACTATTATGGCAAAAAGCACCCAAAATCCGCTTAGTCCCGTTGCGTTGCCAAGAATTCTCGGTCCTAAAATGTTCCCGTCAAACTGCTGCAAAACGATTATAAATGTAATAAAAATTAAGCATTGCATTGGGGACCACATGAGCACGATGAGGACAGATGGAATTGCTCCGATAAAGGGGCCGAAAAATGGAATGATATTGGTAATCGCTATTATTACGCTAATCAGCACCGAGTCCTTAATTCCTATTAGCAGGCAACCTACATAGCAAATCAACCCAACAATCAGCGAATCGATAAGCTTTCCCGTAAAAAAACCGATAAATGACTTGTCCACAAATCTAAGCGCAGCCAGAATGCCCTTCACACTCTCCAGCGAGAAAATGCTGTATAGGACTTTTTTGCTGTGCGCCGCAAACCTTTCGCGGCTGAACATAACGTAAACCGATACTACCGCCGCTACGAACAGATTTGCAAGCGCTTTTAAAATGTTTATCACTCCGGTGGATACGATTGATACCACATCGTTCATCTGCGGTAAAAGGCTATTCTTTGCCCATTGGGTGAGCTTATCCCCCGCAACGCCGACAATATCCGTAAAGCTTGCTTCAAGCCCGGGATAGTCCTGAAGCCATTTATTCGCCCATTTCTCCACCTTTGTTATACTTGAAGACAGGTTTTTCACAATGTTCTGAATGCTGTCGTAAACCTGTGGGATAACAAGGCTGAACAGTGCCGCTGCGGAAGCGATGACAAGGACAATCGCAAGTAATATAGACATACCGCGGACAAAGCTGCGAGCCCTTTTCTCATTTCTACGGAACAGTTTAGTTCCCAGCGGAAGGAACATCTTTTTCTCAAAAAACTTCACAAAAGGCGTCAGAATATAGGCAATAACGAAACCGCCAATTATCGGGCTGAGTATCCCAATAAGCGTCGAGACGGATTCCATGAGCCCAGACCATCTTTGTATTATCCAAAAGAACGCAATGCAAGCAATGATAACGAGGAAGGCCGTTACTCCCCAATACAGACATACCTTGTTCCACCTAAAGTTTTTCATACTCAAATTATCTCCCGCAATCGTTTGCCCTGCATCATAGCTTCATATCTTGATATCCTAAATCCCAGGTGCATTTTTTACTCGCTTCCAAAAACACTCTTCCACGAAAAATTAAGACTGTTACTCGTATATTGTAACATTATTCATCAGCACCTATCAATCATCTCCGACAAATAATTAATATTATTTGATTAATGCGTTGAATGCGCTAAAACTGCATTTTGAATACCAAGAAGGTAAAAACAACCTACCTAGCTTATGGCGCTTACATGGCAGGTGTTCGAAAATATAAGTCAGCCGTATTAAGTATTGCTACTGCGGTGCATTTTTCAGGCCCTTTTACAATGGAACTGAAATCACTGTATAAAGCCGGATAAAGACAAAAGCCTCGCCGCTGTAATGGTAGCGAGACTTTTTGCGTTATTTGCGCGATGCTACTTACTCATACTGTGAGTTATGAGGCGTAATACTTTATTTACTCGTTGCTAATCGGAACATATGAAATAGGTGTTATATCGGGCTTGTTCGTATGCATCACGGGAATTGTCCTGGTATGAAATAAAATCTTGATAACATATAGTTTACAAGTCATTTTCCAGATGTTACAATAGTACAAAATTAATAATTGCTCGCCCCGCCGCTTAAATGCGGAACATGGAAAGGGGTAAGAACCCACGAGTCGGTCACTGTGCGGCGTGTAAACGCCAAGTCAGATACGTGGGGGCGGGTGAAGTGTTTCTGCCGAAACCAGAAAATGCGGATACTAATATCGTCCGCTGCAGTTTTGGCTTACGGGCATTTTTTGTTTGCCCTTAAGTCGCAAACTGGAGTGAGCGCTGCCGCATGGTCTGATTTGGAGTCGCAGGAACAAAGCGAGTTTCCAAAGCTGACCATGCGGCAGCGCTTTTGTTTTATATTTATATTATTGGAGGAAGACCGAATGAAGAAGAAAGCATTGTCCCTTTTAATTATCCTGACTATGGTGGTGTGCCTGTTTTCAGGGCTCACTGTAACAGCAAGCGCGGCAGCGGCACTTGCGGACGGCACAATCGTCGTCAACGTGATTATCCAAAACAACTCGAATTACGCATCTCCGGCATGGAGCGGGTACCTGTTCAACGGTACGACCAAGTCAATATCTGCTTCCGCGGATACGGTACTTGACTCCGGCGACATCTACAGCGTCGATTACACAACCGGTACTGTCGGCATTGTTGTACCCTCCGGAAGCAGCGTGTGGACGGCGGTAAAGGATGTGCTGGATGCCGGAAGTGTCTCCTATGACCATTCATCCGGTATGCTGAATGCCGTAAATGGGATGGCAAGCGACTACTCCAGTGGTTACAACTACTGGTCTTTCTACCACAAGGTCGGAAGCGCATACTATTACGCAAATCTGGGACTTGGCAGTTACATAGTGAGCAGCGGCGAAACAATCTGTGTCGCCTATCAGAGCGCGGACGGCGTTGACGGCGTGACAGGCGCAAGCGCTGCGGGCACCTCCACTTCAGTTACGGGTTTTTCCTTTGGCAGTGATGGCAGCAGCTTTGCTTATGACAGTACCGCAGGGATGTATAAGCTCACCACACTCGCCGACGCGACGAGCTTCAAGGTCAGCGCAACGCCCCACAGCGCTTCCAAAACCGTAAAAATCTATTCTACATACCTAAGCAGTTATGATAACAAGTACTACATGAGCAGCTATCTTACTGGCCTAAACACAGCAATATCCTTTTCGGACGGTGATGTTTTCTGCATAGTTGAAGGCTCGGAGGAATATGAATATTACGTTGCGGTTAACATGACCTCCGCCTCTGATCTTGCGTTCTATTTTTCGGGTGGCTATGACTATTCAATGCTCGGCAATAACTGGACAAACGCCAGCCCACTCACTTGCGCTGCGGGCGAAACGCCGTCAAACCTGCGCTATGGCTACGACAGCGTGTCCTCGACCGTATTCCGATATTTGAGCGCCTGCACGAACGTAACTTTGAGCGATATGAGTAAGCTTAATGTTACCGTGTATTACAGCGGCACCTACAGCGCAACGGGCAGCGGTTATACCTCCGTAAGTATCCCCACCTCAGGCGCAAGCGGAACCGTTGACAATATCAGTTATTACAACTCCTATGTTAATACTTACGGAAACTACTACAACTTTATGTTTTATCCAGATACGACTACGCCGGGCACCTATTACTATTATGTGGTTATCAAAGACACCGTAAACGATAAGACCATTACCAGCGTCGGCAGTCAGGCGGTTGTCAAGGTGGGGCGGCTCTATGCGTGGGCCTCCACCTCCGGCGGCGTAATGACCGCAAAATATGTCACGGCGGCGACAAACGGCCTTGACAGCGGAAATTACTATCTGAAATATCAGGCAAAGAATTCCACCGGGCTGGGTCTCTATTTCTTCACAGCCGCATATGCGAGGGACTCCATCCCTGCCTCCGGCAGCGTCGAACTCTCCGGCGCTTCTAAAATCGAAATAAGCCTCGTCAAAGCGTCAGACGGATCCGTCGTGGACACGCTTACGGTTTCCTGACAGATATAGGAGAAAAAACAAATGAAGAAAAGAATATTAAGCCTCCTGCTTGTACTCGTTCTGATTCTGTCGCTGTGTCCGACAGCTTTCGCGGCAGGTCCGGCGGTCGATACCGACCAAGCCTCCTATACGGCGGGGGACATGGTAAACGTACTTTTATCGGCAGGCAGCGACCTGATAATAGAGGTTTTCCTGGGAGAAGCCGCCACAGGGACAAAGCAGATTTCAAGCTCAACTTCCAATAAGACGTACAGCTTTAAAACGGGTACGGACTGGAGCGCGGGTACCTATACCGTCGTTGTCGGCGCAGGCTCGAACACCGCGAGCTGTACATTTTCGATTCTGGCTATAGGAGGCGGAAGCCCGTCGGCGCAAAATGTCTTTCTCACGGTCTATGGGCCCGGCTCCGTGCTTCTCGACAGCAAACAGCTTACCTATACAAGCGGCATGTCCGCCTATACGGTACTTAAAAACTGTTCCGGCCTAAGCGTCACGTCTGCATGGAGCAGTACTTATGGTGGGTACTACGTCTCCGCAATCTCCAATTTTAAAGAACTGGATTATGGCGGCATGTCCGGCTGGCTGTACTCGGTAAACGGTGCGACGCCAAATGTCAACGCTTCGAGCTGTACTCTTTCCCCGGGTGACAGTATTCTTTGGTTTTATACAAAGGACGGTTCCACAGCTATGTATTCGACATCTAGCGGCGTTGCGACCGCGCAGCAGACAGTCATTACCGCCGACGTTACGGGTGCGGCGGCTTTCACTCCCGATAAACTCTCCGAAATCGTTGCTGCCGGTAAGGGCTTTTCCGTCGACGCCGCAGCGGGAGATATTTCTCTGACGGCAGCGGGAGCGAAGGCTCTTTCGGACAAACTCGGCTCCAACGAAAAGCTTAGTGTTGAGATCGTAAAGACCGATGCGGCTGCGAGCAAGTTTGCCGTGGTTTCAAACAGCAAAACGATTGCGGCCCTTGACGTTTCAATAAAAGCGGGAGACACTGAGATAAAAAGCGGCTTTGGCACTATGACAATCAGCGTCTCCGTCGGTGCGGCTTACAAAAATCAGACGCTCTCAATTCTTCATCTGAAGGACGACGGCAGCTATGAAATTTTTATGGGCTCTGTCGATACGAACGGCTTGCTGAGCTTTAATACCGCGTCGCTCTCCACCTTTGTCGTAATTTCAGCGGCGGATATTCCTGTGGAATACCGCTTTGCGGACGTTAAAGCCGGCGAATGGTATGTGCAGTACGTCCAATATACCTGGGAAAAAGGCTTAATGGCCGGAACCGCAGATACGGCCTTTGAGCCAAAGACCGTCATGTCCCGCGCCATGCTTGTCACCGTGCTGTACCGTATGGCGGGCAGCCCCGCGCTTACCGGTGCAAGCGAATTCAAGGATGTTTCTGACAGCAGCCAGTGGTGCTATAACGCGGTTATCTGGGCATCGAAAAACGGCATTGTCAACGGCTACGGCGACGGAAGCTTCGGTGCTAACGACAATATCACGCGGGAACAGCTGGTTACAATCATCTACCGCTACGCGAAATACAAGGGCTATGACGTCAGCGCCGGCGATGATACGAACATACTCAACTATGACGACTCGTTGCAAATCAGCGAGTGGGCATATCCGGGCCTGCGCTGGGCGCTGGGTGCGGGAATCATCAACGGCACAAGCTCAGAGACGCTTTCGCCCTCGGGCGCCGCTACAAGGTGCGAGGCGGCGGCGGTTATCACACGGTTTATGAAAAGCATCAAAGCATAACGGCAGGTAATCAGGAGCTTTCTTGAAGAAACTCGAACTAAAAGGAGCGTGTGGAAGGTATGAAAAAGACTGCAAGCGCGATTATGGCGCTAGTCATTGCCATAAACCTGAGTATTGGCGTCGTTGCCGCATCTGATACAAAGCTGCAAAGTGCTTACAGCAGCGCGGCGGAATACTGCACGAAAACGTCGGACAAGCCAGTTTGCGGCGGTGAGTGGGTCACGATAGGTCTTTGCCGCGGCGGAGCTGAGCTGACGGGTGCTTGGGGAAAGACCTATTATAATTCCGTAGCCGATACCGTCAAAGACTGCGGCGGCGTTCTGAACAGCCGGAAATATACCGAGTATTCCCGTGTAATCCTCGGGCTGACCGCCTCTGGATTTGACGCGGCAAATGTGGACGGCTACGACCTTGCGCTACCGCTCGGCGATTACGATATGACCGTCTTGCAAGGAATTAATGGGCCCGTCTGGGCGCTTATCGCGCTAGACAGCAGACTATATGAAATTCAGAAAAGCACTAACGCCAAGACTCAGGCGACACGTGAAATGTATGTGAAATACATCCTTTCGCAAGAGCTGTCGGGCGGCGGCTGGGCGTTTTCGGGTTCGACCTCCGATCCGGATATGACCGCGATGGCGCTCTGCGCTCTTTCAAAGTATAGGTCGATGGACGGCGTTTCAAAGGCTGTTGAGCATGCTGTCGTGCTGCTCTCCTCGCTTCAGAGCAGCGATGGCGGATATTCGAGCGGAGGTACGGCAAATTCCGAGAGCTGCGCACAGGTTATCGTCGCGTTAGGCGAGCTGGGAATAAGCCTTGATGATGACCGGTTTATAAAAAACGGGAACTCGCCATTGGACAAGCTTTTGACCTATCAGCTTTCCGACGGCAGCTTTGAGCATGTTAAGGGCGGAGGGTTCAATGGTACTGCCACAGAACAGGCTCTGCTCGCGCTCGCGGCAGCTCTTCGTGCGGAGAACGGCGAAGTCAGTCTCTACAGAATGGTGAGCTTTTCGGACATAAAGGGGCTCGCGGAGCAGAATGAAATTGAGACTCTCGCAAACTCCGGACTGATAAGCGGCATGGGCGGAGGGCTTTTCGCGCCTGACAAAACCATGACGCGCGCGGAATTTTGTGCCATAGCTGTAAAGGCGCTGGGGCTTGAAAAGAAAACGTCGGCCGTATTTACGGATGTGCCGGAAAGCGCGTGGTATTCCGGCTATGTCGGTGCGGCTTACGGAGCCTGCATAATCAAAGGAAGCTCCGCGACGATCTTCACGCCGAACGGCACTATAACGGACGTGGAGGCTCGTATCATGCTCTCCCGCGCCAGCGTTCTGCTGGGACTGCGCGATAAAGCGGACGAAAGCTGGATGCCTTCCTCCGTCTGCATAACACGCCGCGAGGTGGCGTCGCAGATGTACGACTTGCTTAACGAGGCCGGAAGGATATGAAGCCAAACCTAAAAAGGCTCATAGCCGCTCTTGCTGTCGCGATTGTACTCGCCGTAGCATTTTTCATCCAAAACGGCTCGGTTTCCAATTCCGGACCTGGCGCTGCCGCATCGGTATCAGTACAAGACACTTCGGCGGCCCCATCATCGGTAAACGCCGTTTCGCCGGAAATTTCAGCCGCGCCCTCAGAAAGCACGGATTCAAACGCCGCCATGAAGAATCCCTCGTCAAAGCCGTCGGATACTCTCGCGCCCGTAACCTCCGCGCAGCCCGAGGAAACAGCGCCGCCGGAGACAGCGTCGTCAACCTGTTCGCTGACTATCAGCTGCAAAACAATTCTGGATAATATTGACAAGCTCACGAAGGGAAAAGAGACTCTTGCTCCCACGGATGGCTGGCTGCTGAACCTGACGGATGTTAAATATACCGAGGGGGAAACGGTTTTAGACGTACTTAAACGGGAGCTTAAAGCCCGAGATATGCACCTTGAATTTTCCGTTTCGCCGCTGTACAACACTGTGTATATTGAGGGCATATGCAACCTTTACGAGCTGGACTGCGGCGAGCTGTCGGGCTGGATGTTTACGGTCAACGGTGTGTTTCCCAATGTCGGATGCGGCGAGTACAAGCTTTCGGACAGAGATAACATTGCATTTGTGTACACCTGCGATCTTGGCCGCGATGTAGAGGAGGCGAGCGCTTGAACGATGCTTTTTCGTGCTATCACCCTATCGTCAATTTTGCATGGTTTACGGCCGTATTCGCTTTTTCCATGCTGTTTATGCATCCTGTCATGCTTTTTATCGCACTTGTGTGCGCCTTGTACTATGCAGCGCGGCTCACAGGCGGAAAGGTTCTCCGAACTTCTCTGCAATACCTGCTGCCGCTGATGCTCATGACTGCCGCGCTTAACCCTGTTTTTAACCATGAGGGCGTGACTATACTTTGCTGGCTCCCGAGCGGTAATCCGCTTACGCTGGAAGCCATACTATACGGGCTTGCCGCCGCGGCCATGCTGGTGACGGGCATCGAATGGGTTACCTGTTTTAACAGCGTTATTAACTCAGAAAAATTCGTGTATTTATTCGGACGAATGGTTCCCGCACTTGGGCTGTTGCTTTCGATGGCCCTTCGTTTTGTGCCTCTTTTCAGCACCAGAATAAAAGCGGCGGCAGAAGCGCAGCGGGCCCTCAGAAAAGGCGTTTTATCAGGCGGAATAATCGGACGGATTCGGCTTGGTTTTAAGGTTTTGTCCTCGGCTGTCACATGGGCGTTGGAAAACGCCATTGAAACGGCGGACAGCATGAAAAGCCGCGGTTACGGGCTGCCCAAAAGGACGGCTTTTTCTATCTTCCGTTTTGAAAGCCGCGACACATATGCGCTTATATTTATTCTTTTCTGCTCAACGTACATTCTTGCCGCCGCAGTTTCCGGCGGTATCGTCTGGCGGTATTACCCGTCGGCCTCGGGTGCGCTTAATGAGCCCTATACCATAAGCGTGTTTTTTGTCTGGCTTGCGCTCTGCGCCATGCCATTATTTTTAAGTGTGAGGGAGGAACGGAAATGGAAGTCTTTGATGTCCGCAATCTGACCTTTACATATCCAGGACAGAAAGAGCCTGTGCTGAAAAACCTGTCGTTTCGGTTAGCGTCTGGCGAATTTATCGCCTTAATCGGACTTTCCGGATGCGGCAAATCCACGCTTTTACGTCAGCTAAAGACTGTTCTCGCGCCACACGGCGAGCGCAGCGGAGAGATTTTGTTTGAGGGAAAGCCGCTTGAGAATGCTGATATGAGGCATCAGGCCTCGAGCATCGGCTATGTGCAGCAGTCGCCGGAAAATCAGGCGGTCACGGATAAGGTGTGGCATGAACTGGCCTTCGGGCTTGAAAGTCTGGGCATGAACACGCCGACGATACGCTTGAGAGTCGCGGAAACAGCCAGCTTTTTCGGCATACAAAGCTGGTTTCACAAGGATATAGCTGAGCTATCTGGCGGACAGAAGCAGCTTTTGAATCTCGCGTCAGTGATGGTCATGCAGCCCTCGGTGTTGATTCTGGACGAGCCGACCTGTCAGCTTGACCCAATCGCCGCCGGAGAATTTCTCTCAATGGTTGGTAAAATAATCAGAGAACTCGGCACGACGGTCATCCTCACAGGACACCATCTGGAGGAGGTTCTCCCTATTGCCACGCGCGTTATCGTTCTGGACGGAGGGAAGATTATCTGCGACAGGCCGCCAGAGGAAATCGGCGTAGCGCTTAAAGCCTTGGGACACCCGATGTTCCGGTCCATGGCGACTCCCATGCGCGTCTGGGCGGCGGTTGAAAGCGGACTTTCATGTCCGCTCAGCATTTCGGAAGGGCGAGACTGGCTAGGTGCTTTTGCGGAAAACCATGAGCTATTTCCTTTGCCGACGGAAAAGCCGACCGTTTTTAAATTTGATGCTCCCGCAATCGAGCTTGACAATGTTTGGTTTCGCTATGGCAAAAATGAGCCGGAAGTTATTAAAGGCTTATCTTTTAAGGCGTATTCCGGCGAATTATTGTGTATGTTGGGCGGAAACGGCACAGGAAAAACCACTGCGCTATCAATTGTTGCCCGCCAAAAGAAACCATACAGGGGCAATGTGAGGCTCAATAGCGGCCCTGTCGCCGCGCTTCCGCAGGATCCGAAGTTCCTGTTCGTAAAAAAGACGGTTTTTGAAGAGCTTCTGGACATGCTTTCGGAATCTGAGCTTACAAAAGAGGAAAAGCGGTCTCAGGTACTCATTATGGCTCAGCTGTGCCGGATTGAGGATTTCCTCTCGCGTCACCCCTACGACCTCTCCGGCGGTGAGATGCAGCGTACGGCGCTTGCCAAGGTTTTGCTTCTGCGTCCAAAGGTGCTACTGCTGGACGAGCCTACGAAGGGCTTGGACGCGGAGTTCAAGCGCATTTTTGCCGCCATAATAAGAAAACTCACCGTTAACGGCGTCTGCGTCGTTATGGTGAGTCATGATGTGGAATTCTGCGCAGAGCACGCCGACCGCTGCGCACTGTTTTTTGACGGCGCCATTGTAACGGAGAACACGTCCCGTGCGTTTTTCGGCGGCAACAGCTTCTATACGACCTCTGCCAGCCGCATGGCGCGGGGACTGATTCCGAACGCAGTCACAGCGGAGGAAGTAATTTTGTCCTGCGGCGGAAAGACCGAAGTTCTACCTGAAGTCGATATTAGCACGGACAGCAAATGTCATGAAGATTTTGCGCAGATGTCTATCGACAAACAAATAAACAAGCCAAAACTTCCGCTCTGGCAAAGATTGCTTGCCTTGGCTTCTGGCATGGTGGTGCTTGGTGATTTTGTCTGTGCACTTAGAAATGTCGATGTGACGGAAATTTTGACGAGTGGAGCTCTGGAGGGGCATAATAGAAAATATAGCTCAGTTTACCTGATTTTAATAGCGTCGATGCTCGTTCTCGCATTTTGCGGAAGAAAAACGGACAAGAATTCCAATTTTGCGCAGACAAAAAAAGTAAAGCGCCGTCTGTCAAAGCGTACGCTTTTGTCGGCACTGGTGATATTCATAGCCGTTCCGCTTACGGTATTTGTCGGGATTCATTTTCTCGGCGACAGAAAGTATTACTTCATCTCGCTGCTGGTCATTCTGGAGTCCATGCTGCCCTTCGGTCTTATGTTCGAAAGTCGCAGGCCGCAGGCACGGGAGCTTGTCGTGATTGCCGTCCTCTGCGCTCTTGGCATATCCGGACGCGCGGCCTTTTTCGCTCTGCCGGGGTTCAAACCGGTACTTGCCATCGTTATTATTTCGGGCGTGGCCTTCGGAGGAGAGACAGGCTTCCTTGTCGGGGCAATAACCATGTTTGCAAGCAACATGCTGTTCGGCCAGGGCCCGTGGACGCCATGGCAGATGTTTGCGATGGGCATTGCCGGTTTTCTCGCGGGGATTCTGTTTAGTAAAGGCCTAATACAGAGAAACAGGCTTTCCCTCAGTATTTTCGGCGTGCTCGTGACGATCATTGTATACGGCGGGCTTATGAACCCAGCGACGGTTCTCATGTACCAGCCGAACCCGACCTTTGAGATGCTCCTGGCCGCCTGCGTCATCGGTTTTCCAATAGACCTCGTGCACGCTGCGGCTACGGTTACATTTTTGTGGTTCATTTCTCAGCCACTTCTCGAAAAGCTTGAACGCATAAAGGTGAAATATGGACTGATAGACGGATAAGCAGAGTACAGAAAACAGATTTGGAGGACAGGAAATGCCGGATAAAAATGGTGACAGTAAAAACAAACACTACGCCTATTTCAGCAACACAGCCTGCGAGTATTTTCCCTGCCACAAGACTGACGACAAAAGTAACTTTAACTGCCTTTTCTGCTTCTGCCCGCTGTACAGCTTGGGAGAGAAATGCGGCGGCAACTTTGCGCTTCTTCCTGACGGCCGCAAGGATTGCAGCTCGTGTATGCTGCCGCACAGGCGAGAAAATTATAAGCTGATAATAAAAAACATCCGCTAAATGCGGATGTTTTTTATAGGGAGCCTTTTGACGTGGCATTTTCCAGCCTATCAGTGCAAATAAAGCTTTCAAAATTAGCTCCGGTTTTTTCATCAGATATTGGTGGCAATAGTTTTACCAAGGATAGACGTATTCGTCGTTCGGCTTTACAGCGGGCGAGACAGACGTGATTGTAACAATTGGCTGCATTTCTCCTTGGTGTTCAACTACATGAATCACACCCGTGACCGTCATCCAGCTGTCAGCCTCAAGAGAAGAAGCGCCGTCGTATTCGCAGACGATACCGCAGGGAGCAAGGTCGGCTGTGCAGCAATACATCAATAGACGAGCGGGCACAAATTCGTTCTCGGCCATCGTTGCGGAGTCCCTGAAAACGAACCCTTTTATCGTTATTGTGGTGCCGTCGTAACTATCCTTGTTGGTATATATCTCGGAAAGCCAGGGATAAAACAGCTCGTCTGAAACCGCTATAGACCCGTCTGCGTTTTTTTCAAGCCCGAACTGCTCTATTATGCTGTCGTCGTACTGATTGGCACTGTTCTGAGGGTTTTCCTCCGCCGAAGTTGCGCTTTCCGTTGAATTCGTGCTTTGAGACAGGCCAACGTCGCTCACAAGTCCGTTCGAAACATCTGCCGCGCTGACTGTGCCATGCGGCAACAGCAGAAGTATAACGGGTATAATCAGAAGCAGGCAATGCGACGCGCGAAGCTTATACTGCGGACGAAACAGCATCGGCAGCTTAAACGTCGCCCAAATCAGCATGGCTGTAGAGGTGAAATAGAGGTACGGAAGCATTCTCGGTGTGACATAGGAAAGATATTTGCCGCTAAACGCGAGATGGAACATCATTGCCGAGAACAGCAAAAGGCAGATAAGCTCCAGCACTGCCTGAGGATTGAGTTTTTTCACCATATCACACCCCCAGAAACGGCCGCGCGAAGGCGATGACCACCAGATAGCATATCAGGAAAACTGCGAGCAGCAGCTTGAGAACGAACTTTTTTGAAAAGCCGCCTGACAGCATTAGCAGGTTTTTAATATCCATCATCGGTCCGAAAACAAGAAAGCCCATGACCGCACCCGTGGGGAAAACAGAGCTGAAGCTCCGCGCGATGACGGCGTCAGAGGAGGAGCATAGGGACAGAAGAAACGCCAGTACCATCATCAGAAGCAAGGACAGGGCATAGCCGGAAGTGGTCTGAAGGAACAGTGTCTTCGTGCCTATGGTCTGGAAAAGAGCGGAAATGAAAGCGCCGATTAATAGGAACTTTCCGACGCTGAAAAATTCTGTCTCAGCGTGTCGGGCGTACAGCCTAAGCTTGTCCTTAAGCCCGTTGGCCTCGCTTAGCCCCGTATAGCAGCCACAGCTGCACATCGCTCCGTCAAAACCACCTGACGACAGCAGTTCGTTTTTGGAAGGCCACGCGGAGAAGAACAAACCAATAAAAAGCGCCGCCATTATGCCGAGCCCGACTCTGACCGCTACGACGCGCAGGCTGCCGTTAAAAGCATAATAGGTAGAGAGCATAACAACCGGATTTATCACCGGCGCCGCCGTCAGAAAGGTCACGGCGACAGGAACCGGTATTCCTTTTTTCACAAGGCTTCTGAAAATCGGGACTGACGCGCAGTCGCACACTGGCAGACAGAAACCCATGAGTATTGCGGTCAGCATTCCCAGTCCTAGCTTTTTCGGGAACCTTCGCTCGATTGTTCTACTTGAAACAAAAATCTGAATCGCCGAGGATATAAGCACGCCTAATAGCAAAAAAGGCACGGCCTGAAGAATTATACCGAGAAACACGTTCACCAGCGTGTTGAGTGATATGAACGAGAAATCCACATAGCGCGAGCAGAACCACACAAGTGCGAGCGCATAAACAATGCTCAGGCAGAGTGTGCTGACAGGGCTTAAGTCCCTGTGCGCCAGCGTCTTTATAATGAGTGAGCTTTCTTCCGCATCCGCGATTTTTACGCCGCGATTCAGAGAATTAACGAGGCGCACGGCGTTTTTTACTTGAGCACCAGAAACGTGCCGGAGCACGACCAAATCTGCGACGGATATCTGCTCAGGTAGGGCGGCACCGGTTTTTCCGAGCAGTGTGTCCAGCGTATCCGTATCCGCAATATGTACGACTTTCTCGATTTTACATTTATGGCGTAGCAATCTTTCTAGAAATATGGACTGAAGCTCTGAAAACACGGCCATGCCGTTCCACTCTACCCAAATTTCGTCAATGGACAGCTCATCGGCACAGCGTGCAATCTTTTTGGAAATATCCTTCGGGTTTGCGTCCAGCTCTTTTTTTGAAAAGCTCAGCACCTGACAGACATATTCGTTGCCATCAAAATCCTTTTCGCCGGCTTCAAATTGAACCAACAGAAGTCGGGTGGTTTCCAGAGGCCGTTTATCCAAAAGCTTGTTTATAAGCGTCGTTTTTCCAGAGCCGAGAAAGCCTGTGACGACATAGACAGGTACGCGCAAATATATCACTTCCCGTTAAATACAGCGTTGAACTCAGAGCTTTTCAAACCCTTGCCAATAAAGCAGATAATGTCGCCCCTTGTTTCGGTTGGAGCGATTTTTAGCTCATCCTGAACATACTGCAACTCAAGACAGCCGTTTTTGCTGTTGACAATTCCCTTTGCGCGCAGAAGCTTCCCATCTAAGCTTTGTGTGAGTCTGGAAAAGCGCGCCTTCAGTTCTTCGGGAGAATATTCTCCCTCTGTACGCAGTGTTACGGTATCGAATATCTTCTCCGCACCGTAATCGTGCTCACAGCAGCCGTTGTTCTCATGCGTGTGGCTGTGCTCATGCGTGCAGCACGCTTCATGACAATGCGTTTCAGGTGTTTGCGCGGCTGCTAACAGCACATTGTCAGCGCTAAAGCTTTCCCACGGAATCGAAAAGACAGATGCCTCAGGATTCAGCTCATGGATAAGCCCGAGGGCTTTTTTTACTGTTTCCGCATCCTCAGTGCGGCTTAGAACAATAGTATTCGCATGCCTTATTTGATCTTCAAAGAACTCGCCGAAATTTTCAAGATACATACGGCAGCGCTTGGCGTCGGCTATCGCGATTTTAGCCTTAACCGTGAAAAGTCCGCTCAGACGCTTGTCCTCACAGGCGGCAACGATATCGGAGAGCTTTCCGACTCCAGAAGGCTCTATTAAGACAATGTCCGGATGAAAACGCTCCGAAACTTCTTTTAGGGACTTTATGAAGTCACCTGAAAGACTGCAGCAGATGCAGCCGGAATTTAACTCTCGAACGGTCACTCCGAGTGACTTCATAAGAGCAGCGTCTACGCTTATTTCACCAAAATCGTTCTCAATCAGAACGACTTTCTTGTCCCTAAATGACTCTTTCAGAAGCTTGTGGACGAAAGTGGTTTTCCCAGCGCCCAGAAAGCCGGATACTATGTAGATTTCAATTGCCATGACAGCCTCCGATTGATTTAACGCTGCATGCGCAGCGAGTATGTTGTATATGGTTCCTATATAGATTATAGTTCTTATTTATTAACAAATATAGCAAGTTATACGGAATAATTTATAAAAAAGCGGAGGCATTTTGAAAAAAATTTACATCCGAAAGTAAGTTCTCATCAGGTAATCAGACGGCTTCTGCATATGCAAAGACCGTCTGATTGCTACTATAAACAGTATGCATATGCTTGCCGAAACCGCACAGTCACTTAGCCGAGCGCAACATCCAGCATCATCATCAGCGCGAAACCGATTGCTGCGCCGATAGTACCGATATTACTATGCTCTCCCGCCTGAGCCTCGGGGATGAGTTCCTCCACCACCACATAGAACATCGCGCCTGCCGCGAAGGAAAGTATGTAAGGAAGAATAGGCGTGACAAGAGCTGTCAGCAAAATGGTCACAATCGCCCCGACCGGCTCCACAACACCGGATAAAAAGCCGTAGTGAAAAGCTTTACGGCGCGACAGCCCGGACCCTACAAGCGGCATGGAAATTATAGCGCCTTCGGGAAAGTTCTGTATGGCAATACCGATTGCAAGAGCAAAAGCGCCCGCAGTCGATATTACAGCTCCGCCGCTACCCAGCATACCGGCGAGCACAACGCCGACCGCCATTCCCTCCGGAATGTTATGCAACGTTACCGCGAGCATAAGCATCAGGGATTTGCCCAGCTTACTTGGTCTGCCCTCTGGACGGTCAGAATTCAAGTGCAGATGCGGAATAACGCTGTCAAGCAGCAGCAGAAAACCGACGCCAATTAAAAATCCCACAACAGCAGGGAGCCACGCAATACCGCCTGCGGCCTCCTCCATTTCGATGGCTGGAATAAGCAGCGACCACACAGACGCTGCAATCATGACGCCTGAAGCAAAACCCAGAAGCACTTTCTGAACCTTCGGCTTCATTTCGCCCTTCATGAAAAACACCATGGCAGCACCCAATGTTGTCCCCAAAAGCGGGATTACAATCCCGACAACGACTTTTAATGTATCACTCATAACTATTACCCCACCAAAACATGTTTTTTACTTGGGCCTTGAGTTAAAGAACTCTAACTAAATATTAGCACCAGATGAGCCAGCAGTCAAGCCCAAAGCATATCAGCTATTTTTTCGGTGAAGGCATAATAATTTGTGGAGAGATTTGTTTCGTGCTCTTGACATATTAAGTAAGAGGAGTTAAACTCCGCCTGGTTAGGCGAAGCTAACCAGGCGGACAAATCATTAGCTAGAAATGCTTCAAAATAAATCGGAGGGGAAAACGGAATATGAAAATACTGGTTTACGGAGCGGGTGTTATCGGGACATATCTGACCCATGCGCTGTGTTCTGCAGGTCACTAGGTTACGCTGCTGGCAAGGGGAAAATGGAAGCAAGAGCTTGAGACTGACGGGCTTGAAATATACCACTATCGTCAGAAAAAAACGACTGTCGACCGTCCGCACATCGTAGACAGGCTCAGCCCTGAAGATAAATATGAGGCGGTGTTCGCGGTCATGCAGTATCAGCAGATGCAGTCAATACTGGACGACCTTGCCGTATGCGAAAGTCCTCTCGTCGTCCTCGTGGGAAACAATCCATCGGCAGCTGAGATGGACACATACATTCGGGAGCATTGGACTGTACCGAAAACAATCCTTTTTGGCTTTCAGGCGACAGGGGGAAGAAGAGAGGACGGGAAGCTTATCTGTGTCACCTTTGGAAATCCCAGACTGAAGTGCGGATTATTGAACAGCGAGCCGGACGGAGAGACAAAGGCGAAACTTCAGGAGATGTTCGCGGAGGTAAAATATAAAATAGACTATTATTCCGACATGGATGCGTGGTACAAGGGACACCTGGTTTTTGTCCTGCCGATTGCGTTTATATGTTATCTGCACGACTGCGACCTGAAGAAAGCCTCAGGAAGGCAGATGAAACAGGCAATGGCTGCCGCTCTGGAGGGATATGGACTGCTCTCAGCGCTGGGTTATCCCATTCTGCCCGAGGGCTCGGAGGCGTATTTTGAACGCGGGCTGAAGGGTGGGTTCATGTACGTGATGCTACGTATAATGGCAAAAACCAATCTTGGAAAGCTTGCAGCAAGCGACCATTACTGGAACGCTGTGACAGAAATGCGGGAGCTTAACAAGGCGTTTGACACTCTGCGCGCGAAAAAGCCCGATTTTCCGATGCCGGTCTGGCAGGAGCTTGAACGGCATATGCCGAAAGGGTGAACATTATAAAACGCTATTTATGCTCACTGCCAGCATGTCGGCAAATGGCGTTGAAGGTCTCGTCGCTGAGGTCGTGCTCCACCTTGCAGGCGTCCTCGCGCGCGACCTTCTCGTCAACACCCAATCGGATAAAGAACTTAGTCAGCAGCTTGTGACGATCATACATACGGGCTGCAATCTCCATGCCTGTAGCGGTTAAAGTAATAAGTCCGTCCTTATCCATAGTTATATACCCGTTTTCACGCAGACGCTTAGTAGTAAAAGTTACGCTGGGCTTGGTTACGCCTAATTCCTCTGCGATGTCGATAGAGCGTATATAGCCGTGCCTTTCCTTCATCATCAGCATAGCTTCAAGATAGTCCTCGGAAGCTTTCAATATTTTCATGGCATCTTGACCAACTTTCATCTGGTATTGAGGCTAGGTTAACATACTCTAACCAAATTATCAACATTTATAGAAAAGCTATTGACAAATAAAGTTTGAGCCATTAAACTGGCGTTGGTTAGGAGTACCTAACCGATAATTTGCGCCGTCGGTAAGAGCTGTCTAACCGACGAGGCTCAGAGGAGGATTGTATGATGCCGTTATCACTTGCGTCAGTCGGCGAAGAGAATATCATCAGAAAGGTCGGCGGCAGGGCCGACGTAAAAAAACATCTTGAGGATCTCGGTTTTGTCGCCGGTGGGAATGTAACAATCGTTGCCATGATGGGAGGCAATGTCATCGTCAACATAAAGGAATCCCGCATTGCCATCAGTAAAGAAATGGCATGCAATATCATGATATAAAGTGCAGAGGGGAGGAGAACTTATATGAAAACACTTAGAGATGTAAAAATCGGAGATACGGTTTCGGTGGTGAAGCTTCACGGAGAGGGCGCTGTCAAACGCCGTATTATGGACATGGGTATAACCAAGGGCGTCGATGTGAACATCCGCAAGGTGGCTCCGCTGGGGGACCCAGTCGAGATTACCGTGCGAGGATACGAACTTTCAATCCGCAAGGCGGATGCTGAAATGATTGAGGTTTTATAGCTTTAACCATTATCTTTTTTGATTAGCGATTAAATTACTCAAACTAGAGGGAGGATTTTATATGAGCATAAAAATTGCTCTTGCGGGCAACCCGAACTGCGGGAAAACAACTCTGTTCAACGCCCTGACAGGTTCTAACCAATTTGTCGGCAACTGGCCGGGCGTAACGGTGGAGAAAAAGGAAGGCAAGCTAAAGAACCATAAAGACGTTATAATCATGGACCTTCCGGGCATCTATTCGCTTTCTCCATACACGCTGGAGGAGGTCGTTGCAAGAAACTATCTTATTAGTGAGCGGCCTGACGCGATACTTAACATTGTAGACGGCACGAACCTTGAAAGAAACCTCTACCTCACCACTCAGCTTACGGAGCTGGGAATTCCTGTGGTAATCGCCATCAACATGATGGACGTCGTAAAGAAAAACGGTGACCAGATAAATATAAAAGAGCTTTCCCGCGAGCTCGGCTGCAAGATTGTTGAAATCTCGGCATTGAAGGGGACGGGAGTTATGGAGGCCGCAGAAGCCGCAGTAGAAGCCGCGCGCTCTTCAAAGACGGTTCCGATGCACACCTTCAGCGGCGTTGTGGAACACGCAATTGCACATATCGAGGAAGCCGCCGTCCACAATATGCCGCAGGAGCAGCAGCGCTGGGTTGCCATCAAAATCTTTGAGCGCGACGAGAAGGTTCTGAAACAGCTGAATCTTGATAAGACTATAGTCGAACACATAGAGCAGGATATCAAGGCTGCGGAGTCGGAGCTGGACGACGATGCGGAAAGCGTAATCACAAACGAGCGTTATATCTACATAGCGTCAATCATAAAAGGCAGCTACAAGAAGAAAAACCTTGGAAAGCTCTCCGCGTCGGACAAAATTGACAGGGTTGTAACAAACCGCTGGGCGGCACTGCCGATTTTTGCACTGGTTATGTTTATTGTGTATTTCGTCTCCGTGACGACCGTCGGCTCCTTGGCGACGGACTGGGCTAACGACGGAGTGTTCGGCGATGGGTGGCACCTTTTAGGCATAGGCTCCGCTGCTTATGAAGAGGCAGCCGAAGCTTACACAGAACCCGGCGCAATCAAGGACGCTTTTGAAGCTGCCGCCGAGGATGCCGGAGTTGACCCATGTGCGGCAAAAACCCTCACAGCCACAGCGTATCTCTATGACGACAACGGAAACGTGGAAGAAGAAATCCCCGTTACCTACGACAGCTACACGGAGGCGGCTGATATTGAGGAACCCGATCCTGCCAACTACGGCGTTTGGGTGCCGGGTGTTCCGGTTCTGCTCGGAAACTGGCTGGAAAGCATCAACTGCGCCGATTGGCTGAGCGGACTACTCTTAGACGGTATTGTTGCCGGAGTCGGCGCCGTTCTCGGCTTCGTTCCTCAGATGCTGGTTTTGTTCCTTTTCCTCGCGTTTCTTGAGGCCTGCGGCTATATGGCACGAATTGCCTTTGTTATGGACCGTATCTTCCGCAAATTCGGGCTTTCGGGCAAGAGCTTTATCCCTATGCTTATCGGCACAGGATGCGGTGTTCCAGGCATAATGGCTTCGCGAACTATCGAAAACGACCGTGACCGCAAAATGACCATAATAACGACCACCTTTATTCCCTGCGGCGCAAAGCTGCCGATTATTGCCCTGATTGCCGGCGCGATGTTCGGCGGAGCGGCGTGGGTGGCGCCCAGCGCGTACTTCCTAGGAATCCTCGCAATCGTCGTTTCCGGAATTATGCTGAAAAAGACAAAGATGTTTGCCGGTGACCCCGCGCCCTTTGTTATGGAGCTTCCGGCGTACCACTGGCCGACAGTCAGCAATCTTCTTCGCTCAATGTGGGAGCGCGGCTGGTCATTTATTAAGAAAGCCGGAACCATAATCTTGCTGGCAACTATCTTCGTCTGGTTCACTTCAAACTTCGGCTGGGCGGACGGTTCGTTCGGCTTCGTCGATATGGATAACAGCATTCTTGCCGCCATCGGTTCCGCTGTTGCGTGGATATTCGTGCCGTTGGGCTGGGGCAACTGGCAGGGTGCGGTGGCCTCTATCACCGGACTTATCGCGAAAGAGAATGTGGTTGGAACCTTTGGCGTGCTTTTCGGCGGCTTCGACGAGGTTGCAGAGAACGGCTGGCAGATTTGGAATAATATGCGTGCTGTGTTTAGTCCACTCTCGGCTTATTCCTTCCTCGTGTTCAACCTTCTCTGCGCACCCTGCTTCGCCGCTATGGGAGCCATAAAGCGCGAGATGAACAACGCAAAATGGACTTGGTTTGCCATCGGGTACCAATGCGTATTTGCCTACGTCATTTCGCTCATCATCTATCAGCTCGGAATGCAGTTCAGTGGGAACGGAAATGTTATCGGGACAATTGCGGCCTTCATTGCTGTTGCCGTAATCACTTATATGCTTTTCAGACCCTATAAGGAATCTGAAAAGTTGGAAACAAAAACTCCCTTATCCGTAAAATAATCAGACAAAAGGAGGACTTCAATATGCTGCCATGGATTTCTGAAAACCTTGGAACAATAATAATTTCTCTGCTGCTTATAGCCGCAGTCTACGGCATTATCGTAAGTATGCTGAAAAACAAGAAGAAGGGCAAGTCCTCCTGCGGCTGTAACTGCGGTAACTGCCCGATGAGCGGCAGCTGCCATCATGGAAAATAGAACTTTGGGCGGAACACTCAAAGAGCCTGCCGCCCTCAGACAAATAAAACAGGAAAGGATGTGTGAAATGCAGACCCTGTCCGCCGCGGGTATACGATATTTGATTGTCCTGAACGACCTCGACGGGGAATGCGGGATACGAAGTATAGATATTGCAGAAAAGCTGGCTCTGACTAAGCCCAGCGTACACAGAATGATTGAAGCGCTGAGTGGAAGAGCTTTAGTTAATAAGGTGAAATACGGAACTGTATTCCTAACGGACGAGGGGCGCAGGATCGCCATACGATATGCCTCATACTTCGATGTTGTTTTCTTTTTCCTGAGCCAGAAACTTTCTTTGACGCCGGAGGACGCTAAAAATGCCGCAGTCGCGCTGCTTGCCGAGATACCGGACGAGCGAATCGGTGATATGTGCGAAAAAATGCAGGATTTGACCTGAGTATTAACAGTACAAAGAATTATAGTACATCACAGCGCTGAACAGCGCTGTGAAAAACAACAATAGTTAGATAACTCTAACTATAACTATAGCGGAGGTGAACCATGAGCATAGTGATAATAGGCGGAAACGAACGTATGGAGCGAATTTACTCTGATACTTGCGAAAAATATGGATGTACCGCAAAAGTGTATACAAAAGAAAAGGGAGCACTGAGAAGCAAAATTGGCTCTCCGGACCTTCTTATTGTTTTTACGAACACGGTCTCTCATGGTATGAGGGAATGTGCCGAAACGGAAGCGAGGCGCTGCAACGCGGTAATTGCAAGGTCGCATTCCAGCAGCCTGAGTGCACTGACAAGCATAATGGAAATCCACTGCCGCTGCCGGATGGAAGCGTGATATGGAGCGCTTACGTTCCGATGCTTCTTCCTTGAAGGAGTCAGCGCTTTCCTTTATCTAATCGCTTAAATAAACTAACTACATTATATTATTGGAGGAACATGGAGATGAAAAATGAAAAACTCAAAGGCAAGGACTTAATTAACGTAGGAATTTATACGGCGATATATGCTGTCATAACCTTCGCGATAGCGATGCTTGGCTATATTCCGATTTTTATGCCCCTGCTCTGTGTGATAGGCCCGATTATTGCCGGTATTCCGTTTATGCTCTTTCTCACAAAGGTTAAAAAATTCGGAATGATTCTGATTATGAGCATACTTATGGGAATTTTGATGCTGCTGACAGGCATGGGCTATTATTCCTTAATTATCGGCATAGTGTCCGGTTTGCTTGCTGAGCTTGTATATAAAAGCGGAAAGTATAAAAGCTCCTCAAAAGCCGTATGGACTTCGGGCGTTTTCAGCATCTGGATATGGGGCAACTATATTCCGCTGTTTACGAATATTGAGGGCTATTTTTCAACCAGACAGGACTATGGGCAGGAATACATAGACGCACTTACCAGACTCATGCCCACATGGATGTGCCCGACTCTGCTGGCGGCGGCTATTATCTCCGGCATAATCGGTGGATTGGTTGGCAAGGCAATTCTCAAAAAGCACTTTATTAAGGCGGGTATCGCCTGATGAGTCAGGGCGTTATGCAGTCGGATGTTGGAAATCACGGCCTTGTACTTGACCCGAGAACAAAGCTGCTTCTGCTGATAACGATGGCGGTGTTCGTGCTTGGCGGTACAGGGACAGCGGCACTGTGGTTTCTGACTCCGAGCTTATGTATTCTACCGCTTGTGCTGCTGCTTTCTGCAAAGAAATTTATATCTGCGGTGCTTTATCTCACCGTATATCTTGCCACGTACTCCGTGTTCCATTTTGTAGGCCCGAAAACAACAGGGGTGCCGAACTTCCTGCTCCTCGGAACGGCGGGAATCATAACACGATTTATGCCAAGCGTCATGATGGGTATTTATGTCGTTTCAACAACCACAGTAAGCGAATTTACCGCCGCGATGCAGAGAATGCGCGTCAGCGAAAGGCTCGTCATCCCGATGTCCGTAATGTTCCGCTTTTTCCCAACCGTTGCGGACGAATTTTCTTCCATTAACGCGGCGATGCGTATGCGCGGAGTCAGCTTTGCCGGCAAAAACGCAGGCAAAATGCTTGAGTACCGGCTTGTTCCGCTTCTGACCTGTTCCTCCAAGATAGGCGAGGAACTGTCCGCCGCGGCGCTTACACGAGGACTAGGCGGAGATATTCGAAGGACGAATGTGTGCGAAATCGGTTTCCGTGTTTTGGACTACGCAATGATTCTCGTGTGTATCGTACCGTTTATAATGTTGATTCTGCGGTGGTTTGAGGTGAGTGTATTTTGATAGAAATGAAAAATCTTGATTTCAGGTACGCAAATTCGAATACGGGCGCTTTGAATAATTTTTCGCTCACCGTAGATGAAGGTGAAATCGTGCTGCTTTGCGGAGAATCGGGCTGTGGAAAAACGACTGTAACGCGGCTTATAAACGGCTTGATTCCCCATTTCTACGAGGGCGAATTAAACGGTAGAGTAACCGTTGGCGGAGTAGACGCCGTCAAGGCTGAGCTGTATGAGACCGCGCGTATCGTTGGCAGCGTGTTTCAGAACCCGCGTAGCCAGTTTTTCTGCGTGGACACAACGAGCGAGATTGCCTTTGCCTGTGAGAACATGGGATTGCCCGAAGACACAATAAAAATGAGAATTCGTGAGGCCGCTCGTGATATGGAGGCGGAGAGTCTGCTAGGACGCAGCATCTTCAAGCTGTCCGGCGGCGAAAAGCAGAAGATTGCGTGTGCATCGGTGGCTGCCGCGCATCCCGAGGTTTTCGTTTTGGACGAACCGACCTCCAACCTGGATATGGAAGCGATAGAAAGCCTCAGACGCACCATTCTTTTGTGGAAATCCCTCGGCAAAACCGTCGTGATAGCCGAACACAGGCTTCACTGGCTTAGGGATGTCTGCGACAGGGTAATTTATATGAGCGGCGGCGGAATCGGCATTGATCTACCAATGAGCAAATTTGCGGCTATGCCGCCTGAAAAGCTACAAAAACTCGGGCTTCGTCCTCTGTCGCTGGATAAGCTAAAAAATGAAACGCCGCCCGCAATTTCGGGAGATACGCTGGAGCTTCGTAATTTCTGCTTCTCCTATGATGGTAAAAAACAGGCCCTTGACATAAAATCGCTGGTTCTTCCGCGAAACGGCATTATTGCCGTTATAGGCAGCAACGGGGCGGGGAAATCGACCTTTTCAAAATGTCTCTGCGGACTTGAGAAAAAGTTCGGCGGAAAAGTGCTTATAGATGGCACTGCCTGCGGAAGGCGCGCGCTGCTGAAAAAAAGCTATATGGTCATGCAGGATGTAAACCACCAATTGTTCTGTGAATCGGTGGAGGACGAGGTGCGCCTCGGAATGAGCGAGGACAACGAAAAAGACGTGCAGGGTATTCTTAATCAGCTTGATTTGCTGCCGTATGTAGACCGTCATCCTGTGTCGCTGTCCGGCGGACAGAAGCAGCGGGTCGCCATTGCGTCCGCACTGCTAGCCGATAAGGAAATACTTGTTTTTGACGAGCCGACAAGCGGGCTAGATTATCGCCATATGAAAGAAACAGCGGCGCTTTTTAAGTCCCTTCTGGGAAAACGCACGCTTTTTGTTATTACCCATGACCCCGAGCTGATTTTAAGCTGCTGCACCCATGCTTTGCACATGGAAAACGGAGGTATCAGAGAGTTTTATCCGCTTGACGACAACGGCGGTCGCCGTTTAATCGACTATTTTATAAATAACGATAAGGAGGAAAAAAACATTGAAAAAACAGTCTGATTTATCAAGGCTTTTCGGTTATGCCGGAAGCTTCAAATATCTGACGATATCGTCGTGGATTTTATCCGCGATAAGCGCACTTGTTGCGCTTTTACCGTTCGTATACATATGGAAAATCATTAAAGAGGTGCTTGAGGCCGCTCCGAACTACGGCGGGGCCCAAAATCTTGCTCATAACGGCTGGATGGCTGTAGCGTTCGCCGGGCTGTCGATGCTTGTCTACATCGGCGCGCTGATGAGCTCGCATATCGCGGCATTCAGGGTCGCGTCCAATATCAGAAGTCAGGCGATGCACCATATTGTGACTCTGCCGCTTGGCTTCATGGACAGCTTTGGAAGCGGAAAACTGAGAAAAATCGTCAATGAGTCCAGCGCCGCGACGGAAACCTATCTCGCGCATCAGCTGCCTGACCGAGCAGGTGCGATAACCACTCCGGTCGGAATGCTGGCGTTGCTTCTCGTGTTCGACTGGAGACTCGGACTACTGAGTCTTATTCCAATAGTGCTGGCATTTATACTGATGACGGCGATGACCGGCGCAAAAATGCGTACGAGAATGAAGGAATATCAGGACGCGCTTGGACAAATGTCCAACGAAGCCGTTGAATATGTTCGAGGTATACCCATTGTCAAAACCTTCGGGCAATCAGTGTTTTCGTTCAAGAGATTTAAAGCGGCAATTGACAATTACGAAAAATGGGTCATTTCTTACACAAAGCAGCTGCGGCTGCCGATGATGTTCTATACAACGGCAATCAACGCCGTTTTTGCTGTATTGATTGCTGCAGCGCTTGTCATTACTCAAAACGGCGTAAGCGATACGTTTTTACTGAATCTGCTCTTTTATATAATTTTCACGCCGATTATCAGCGTTACGCTAACAAAAATTATGTTCTCAAGCGAGAACGAAATGATTGTCGCCGATGCGCTTGAGCGAATTGACAGCGTTATGACGCTCGAGCCTATGCCAGAGCCTAAACGGTATTTGCACCCCAAAGACAATTCAGTTGTGCTGGAGGATGTCTCGTTCCGCTATCGAAGTTCAAAGGCGAACGCGCTGGATCATGTTTCCCTGAGGATTAATCCGGGAGAGCACATTGCTTTCGTCGGCCCTTCGGGCGGAGGGAAAACGACACTAGCCAGCGTTATCGCGCGTTTCTGGGATGTGGACAGCGGCAAAATCATGCTTGGCGGCGTAAACGTTAAGGATATACCAAAAGAAGCGCTGATGAACACGATTTCCTTCGTTTTTCAGGACAGCAGGCTGCTGAAAACCTCGATTTTTGAAAATGTACGCATATCAAAGCCGAATGCCAGCCGAGAGGAGGTTCTAAAAGCGCTCGAAGCGGCGCAGTGCGGTGACATTATCGAGAAAATGCCCAACGGGATTGACACGGTAATCGGAACAAAGGGGGTCTACCTTTCCGGCGGCGAGCAGCATCGGATCGCAATTGCTCGCGTCATGCTGAAAAATACTCCGATTATTATTCTGGACGAGGCAACGGCCTTTGCCGACCCGGACAATGAATTCAAGGTGCAGGCAGCGTTCAAGGCGCTTTCAATTGGAAAAACCGTGATTATGATAGCACATAGATTATCGACCATGACGGGGGCTGATAAGATATTCGTGCTGAAGAACGGACATATCGAGGAATGCGATGGGCATGAAGAGCTGCTTCAAAAGGATGGTCTATACACGCATATGTGGCGCGAATACAACCGCGCTGCGAAATGGAAGGTGGGTGTCAAAAATGAGCTTGCTTAAGAAGGTTTCGCACAAATTTGCGCTTTCAGAACAGGGCGCAAAGGACTTCATCAAAAGTTGTGCCGCCTGCGCATTGGCGGATTTTGTTCTTATGTTTCCTGTCGTATTGCTCTATTCTCTCGTAGGAGATTTGATGAACGGCGGAGTGTCCGAGAGCAGACCCGCTTTTTACATTATTGGCATAGCGGTGTGCCTTCTTTTAATCTTCGTCACTTCGCGGATACAGTATAACGCCTGCTACCTTGCGACCTATGTGGAAAGCGGCGTGCGCCGGATAACATTAGCTGAAAAGCTCAGAAAGCTGCCCTTGTCTTTCTTCGGAAAGAAGGATTTATCCGATTTAACCAGCACCATTATGGCGGACTGCTCGTCTCTTGAAACCGCCTTTTCTCATTACTTCCCAACCTTGATTGGGGCTGTGGCTTCAACAGTTTTTGTTGCCATAAGCCTCTTCTTTTTCAATTGGAAAATGGCTTTGGCCGCGCTCTGGGTTCTTCCCATATCGTTCTGCGTTGTTCTGTTTTCTACAAAAGTTCAGGACGCGCTTGGGCGCAAACAAATGGCTGTTAAAATGGCCTGTGCCGACGGCATTCAGGAGTGCCTTGAGACAGTTCGGGATTTGAAGGCGAACAATGCCGAAGGCGAGTATCTTGAGGGACTCGATAAAAAAATAAAAGTTGTCGAAAAACGAGCGATTTTTACTGAGCTCGGAACCGCAGTATTCGTCGCTTCGGCGCAGATGATTTTGAAGCTGGGAATTGCGACAGTCGCTCTTACAGGAGGCGTTCTTCTCACCGGCGGAAAGCTTGATGTTCTTACGTTCTTCATGTTCCTGCTCGTGGTTTCAAGAATGTATGACCCAATGCAGGAGGCTCTTCAAAACCTTGCTGCAATCATAGCCGCAAATGTTCAGACCGAGCGTATGAACGAGATTCTCGACCATCCTGTGCAGAGAGGAGAAACCGCGTTGACCAACAAGGGCTGCGACATCGTATTCGACCATGTCGGCTTTGCCTATAACGGCGAGGAAAGCGTTCTGAAGGATGTGTCCTTTACTGCAAGACAGGGAGAGGTGACTGCGCTTATTGGCCCCTCCGGCGGAGGTAAGACTACAGTTTCACGCCTTGCTGCGCGCTTCTGGGATTTAAGCAAGGGCAGAATAACTATAGGTGGAATGGATGTTTCAAAAACAGAACCGGAAACACTTCTCTCGCTTTTTTCGATAGTCTTTCAGGATGTTACGCTGTTTAACAACACGATTATGGAGAATATCCGTGTCGGAAGAAAAGACGCAAGCGATGAAGAAATTCTTGAAGCGGCGCGGTACGCGCATTGCGATGAGTTTGCCGAAAAACTTCCTGAAACGTGGAACACTATGATTGGCGAAAACGGCTCGGAGCTTTCGGGAGGCGAGCGCCAGCGAATTTCAATAGCGCGAGCGTTTTTGAAAGACGCTCCAATTATTCTTCTGGATGAAGCCACAGCGTCTCTAGATGTGGAAAATGAGACTCTAATTCAGTCGGCAATCTCCGAGCTAATCCGCGATAAAACTGTAATGGTAATAGCGCATCGGATGAGAACCGTCGCGGACGCGGATAAGATAGTCGTACTTGATGGCGGCTGTGTCGCTCAGCAGGGCTCGCCTCAGGAACTGCAGCAGCAGGAGGGCTCCTTCAAGCATATGGTTGAACTACAGAATAAGGCCGCAGGCTGGAAATTATAGTACGCGGTGATTGATGGGAGGCGGCGCAATGGAAAACCACACTTTTTTTAATAGGCTTATTGATTATCACGAAATAATAGAATGCATCACGGAGGCGCTGGATGCAAAGGACCAATATACGGCAGGACATTCATAACGTGTCAGCGACATGTCGATGCTGGTATGCAAACTCATGAATATACCCTATGATGTTTCTGAAAAAGTACATATCGCAGCGCACCTTCATGACATCGGGAAAATCGGAATTCCGGATGCAATACTAAACAAAGATGCAAAGCTGGAGGACTGGGAATGGAACATAATAAAAAAGCATCCGCAGATAGGCGCGGATATTCTGAACAAATTTGCCCACTTAGCGGAGATGAAGGACATCGTTCTTCACCATCACGAAAGGTATGACGGGCTTGGCTATCCTGACGCACTGTACGGAGATCGGATACCGCTCGGAGCCAGAATTATTGCTCTATGCGATTCAATTGACGCAATGACATCTACCCGCAGCTATAGAAAAGCATATACGTATGAGTATTGTTTTTGTGATATTGAAAAAAACCTTGCAAAAATGTATGATCCAAACATAGGAAAAATTGTTCTTGAGCAAAGTATAGACCTCGGATAAGCTTGAGAAAAGGCAGCGGAATTTACCGCTGCCTTTTCTCATTTTTTCTTGCTACCAGATATGCATAGCCCAAAGAATTCAGATGCTACGTTTGCGACAGTTAGCTCAGAACCCGCCAGTAGGGTGCTGATTTCCGAAATGGTATATGCGGCGTTCAGCGAGGTGAGGAATCCTGGGCGTATCTCCTTCGGTTTTGTAGAGAGATATATCATCCACTTAATCAGGGAATTGACGTCCCGGCGCATATCAGTTATACAAAATAATCCGCCGGGTTTTAAAACTCTGAATATTTCATTGAATGCCCGGACGGGATTTTCCCATTCATGGAGAGACCCGTTGGAAATAACAGCGTCAAAGGAAGCGTCCGTAAAAGGCATAGACATGCAGTTGCCTTCAATGTAATTTGTTTTTTCCGCAAGCCCATACTCCGCCGAGTTTTTTCTTGCCAGTTTCATCATCTCAGGGCTTATCTCGCAACCGGTGAGCGTCGATTCGGGGCAGCGCTTCAGCCACTCAAGACCGACTTAACCCGGTCCCGGGCCGATTTCAAGTACATTTCCTTTAGTTATTCCGGCTTTGATGAAGCTGTCGACGTTATTCCAGCCCTTGTCACGCATACATCTTGCAAACCTGTCGAATATATCGACCGTAAGCTCGGATTGTATGCCCTCGTTTGTTTCAATTACTCTTGGTTTGGTCATTTAATTATCTCCTGAACAAGTTTCGTTAAGGTTTCCGTTGCCCATTCGAGCTCCGACCTGTAGTGATTTTCGTGATGACTGCATATTATTTCGGCCATTTTTCTTGAATCATCAGGTACGAACCGCAGAGATTCGTCTCTGTGTTTTTTGATTAATTCGAGTGATGTAGTAAGCTTTGCTATGTATCTCTCCAGATGGGTTGCAATTTCACCGACTTCGAGATGCTCTGCAAAGAAGAAAACACTATCCGATGAAAATGTCGGGCGGTAATCAAAATCCATCAAGGAGTACAAATCATTTCTAAATGTGTCTTTTCCTTTTGCTGTTATTGAGTAGATTGTTTTTTCAGGCCTGAGACCCGGCTTTTCGCTGTTTGCGGAGAGTAAACCGGCAGCCTCCATCTTCCCCAGATGATAATAAATTGTTGGCAGTTTTATCTGCGTAAAGTCCGATAGCTGTTCGGCTATTAGTTTTTTGATATAATAACCGTGCTGTGGGCCGTATCTCTGCAGAAGTCCAAGAATATAAAGTGGTATCATAAGTTTTTTTCCTTCTAAAGCATTTAGTCAGCGCTGAGTATAATTATACTCAGCGCTGACTAAATGTCAAGATGGTTTTTATTATATTTTTGGACTGCGTCGAAAAAGAGAGTGGGTATGTTAGAGTATGTGTATAGGAATTCGCAAATTGTTCACCAAACATCTTGATGCATCTTGAAGTGGGAATTATGTACGAGTTGTGCCCTGTTATCAAGCACTTGCAGGTTCGACCGTGTAGACCTCCAAAACCGTAGGCCGCGGGTTAGATCCCTTCTGCCCCTGCCACAAAAAATCCGTAAATCCTTAGGAATTCCAAGGGTTTGCTGGCTTGTGTTATTTGTAAGCGAATTGTATATCAAAAACTATGTTGCACTTTCCATATGTTTATGAGACTAGGAGGAAAAAATGAAGTGTGCTTTTGAGAGGGGTACGCAAATGAGAAAGACAACGGTAATGTGTCCACACTGCGGAAGACGCCTGATTGATGCAGTCCAATTTTAAAGACGGCTTTAAAAGGAAAAATAATTTCTCTTGACATTCTAAGAATATTATATTATTATACCACCGACAGACAGTCGGTCAGTAATGGGGAGATGTACAAATGAGAATTGTAAAAGAAGCAGAGGAACGAAGAAATGAGATACTTGACGCAGCAAATGAGCTTTTTGCCAAGAAGGGCTTTGATGGCACAAGTACAAACGATATTCTTGACAAGGTAGGAATTGCGAGAGGAACGCTGTATTATCACTTTAGTTCAAAAGAAGATATTTTGGACGCGCTGATAGAGAGATATAACAAACGGCTTTTAAGCGCTGCGAAGATTATTGCAGAGGATAAAAGCATACCCGTAAACGAGCGCATGGTCCGTGTCATTACCTCGCTGAACATAAGTGACGATAGTCATAATGAGATTATGGAGCAGATTCACAAGCCGCAAAACGCGCTTATGCATCAGAAAATACAAAAAGTTATGCTAAACGGAGTCACACCGATACTTGCAGAAATAATTCGAGAGGGTATCAGAGAGGGTTTGTATAACACTCCATATCCGTATGAAAGTATGGAAATGGTTATGGCATATGGAAATACCGTTTTCGATGAAAATATGGTCGAAATAACGGAAGCGGAAAAAATGGTTCGCATACAAGCATTTGTATTTAACATTGAAAGGCTGCTTGGGGTCGAGAGCGGAGGCCTTATTAAGTACGTAATGCAGGTGTTTGGTTCTGAAAATGAGGAAAGTAATGGATAATTGTGGAAAGTCATTCGGAAAATTTATTCTTCTTTGGTCAGGCGAGCTTGTTTCCTCTATAGGCAGCGGGCTAACTTCGTTTGGACTGGGCGTATACGTGTTTCAGCAGACAGGGAAGGTATCTGCAATGGCGCTAGTAATCTTGCTTGCTTTTTTACAATCACTTCTCTTAAGCGCTCCATCCGGTGTGCTTGCAGACCGGTACGACCGCAGGCTGTTGATGGTGATTGGCGACAGTCTTTCCGCGGTGGGACTTGTGTTTATTCTCATTTGCATGATGCGCGGAGAGGCGCAGCTCTGGCAGATATGTGTTGGCGTTACTATCAGCTCTGTGTTTTCATCTCTGCTTGAACCTTCATACAGGGCAACAGTCACAGATCTGCTTACAGAGGAACAGTATACAAAGGCAAGCGGCCTCGTTCAGGTTGCCGGCTCGGCAAAATATTTAATCTCCCCTATAATTGCAGGATATCTGCTCACCGTTTCGGATATTAAGCTTCTTTTAATTATTGACATCTGCACATTCTTTGTAACTGTGGGCTCAACCCTTGCTGTGCGCAGCGGGCTTAAATCGAAAAAAAGCGAACAGACAAAATCTTTCATCAGTGAATTTATAGACGGGTGGGAAGCCATTTCCGAAAAAAGAGGCGTGCTTGTTCTTGTGATAGTTGCATCGGTTATGACATTTTTCCTCGGCTTTGTACAAACGCTTTCCATGCCGATGATACTTGCATTTACTAACAGTTCTTCATTGGGAACAACAGAAACCATCTGCGCTTCTGGAATGCTAGTTACAAGCGTTATTATAGGAATTCTTTCGATTAAAAAGGGCTATGTGAAGCTTCTCTCGGCTTCACTGTTTTGCGCGGGAGTATTCATGGTCGGCTTCGGGCTTCGCCAAAACATAGTACTCATCTGCGTTTCGGGATTTCTGTTTTTCGCGATGCTTCCGTTTGCAAACACATGTCTGGACTTTCTTGTCCGCACCAATATTGAAAATTCCGTTCAGGGCAGAGCGTGGGGGCTTATAGGTCTTATTTCCCAGCTTGGGTATGTTGCCGCGTATGCGCTCTCAGGCGTGCTTTCGGACTATGTATTTAACCCGCTGCTGCTTGACAACGGAGCACTCGCCGACAGCGTTGGAAAAATTATCGGCACGGGAACTGGCAGAGGCACCGGCTTTCTCATAATTATTTCAGGGGGGCTGTTGTGTGTGACCTCACTTGTGCTTTACAGTTTGAAATCAGTCAAAAAGCTCGAGATAAGGGGTGACATATGTACTTCAGAATAATTCGTAACGATATAAAAAAAAGCAAGATCATCTATATAATAATGACCTTGTTTGTAGCCGCGGCTGCAATGCTTGTCTCGCTTGCGGCTGTGCTTATTATAAATCTTACCGGTTCAATTGAAACGCTGATGAAAACCGCAGAAACTCCGCATTTTCTTCAGATGCATTCGGGGGCAATTGACACAAATCGGCTTGAGGAATTTGCCCAACGGAACGAAAATGCTGAAGAATTTCAGATAATTATTTTTTTAAATATTGACGGAGCGCAAATTGTTCTCGGCGACAATTCTCTTGCCAAAAACATTCAGGACAACGGCTTCTGCACGCAGAGCAGCAGCTTCGATTACGTGCTTGACCTTGAAGGAAACATTATTAATGCGTCTGACGGCGAGCTATACGTTCCCATATGCTATATGAAGGACGGAACCACAAAGGTCGGTGACCGGGCGTTAATATGCGGAAAGGAATTTACTGTTGTCGGTTTCCTTCGTGATTCGCAGATGAATTCAACACTTGCCTTCTCAAAGCGCTTTATTATTAGTGAAACCGACTTCTCTGCGCTGAAAAGCTCCGGAAGCATTGAATATCTGATTGAGTTCAGACTAAATGATTTGTCAAAACTGAGCGCATTTGAAACCGCCTATACCTCGGCTGGACTCGAAGCAAATGGCCCGACGGTTACATATCCTCTATTTAAAATGATAAATGCGCTGACCGATGGAATGATGATAGGCGTAATACTGCTTGTCAGCCTGCTTATAGTCGCTGTCGCGTTCATGTGCATTCGCTTCACACTGCTTGCGAAAATTGAGGACGATTACAGGGAAATCGGCGTTATGAAGGCGATTGGTCTGCGTGTATCCGATATTAAGCGGATTTACCTCGCGAAATATGCCGCAATAGCCGCTTCCGGCTGTGTTCTCGGTTATGCGCTCTCGTTTATTTTTAAAGGAATGCTGCTCGAAAACATCCGCCTGTACATGGGAGAAAGCGGAAGTGCCACCTTTGCTTCGCTGCTCGGAATAGTCGGCATATTGCTGGTTTTTCTAGCTGTTACAGTATTTGTAAACAGTGTGCTGAGACGCTTTAAAAGCTTATCGGCAGCCGAGGCCGTCCGTTTCGGAACAACGCAGGAAAAAGTATCCGGGGCAAGGCATCTGACCTTGAGCAAAAACAGGCTTTTTAATACGAATGTATTTCTGGGCGTCAAGGACGTGCTTTCAAAGAAAAGGCTTTATGTTACAATGCTCGCCGTACTTGTAATTTCGACTTTCATCATTGTTGTCCCTCAGAATTTGTATAGTACCATTTCCTCGAAAGACTTTATCAAATACATGGGAGTCGGAGAATGCGATATACGCTTGGATATTCAGCAGGCTGACGACCTTCCCGGCAAAGCCGTTGAAATTTCGAACGCGATGGATAAAGACAGCAGCATTTCAAAGAATGTTGTTCTTACAACAAAAGCCTTTAAGCTTATCGCCGACGACGGAACGGCGGCAGGCATGAAAATTGAGCTGGGCGACCATTCCATATTCCCTGTAAATTACTCCGGCGGCAGCGCGCCCGTCAAAGCTGACGAAATCGCACTTTCGGCGCTAAACGCCAAGGAGCTGGGCAAAAAGGTCGGCGACTCCGTCAGGCTTGTAATTGGCGGAAGTGAAAAAAGTCTTACTGTCTGCGGAATCTATTCCGATATAACAAACGGCGGCAAAACCGCAAAGGCAGTTTTCTCCGACGAATCCGCAGATACCATGTGGTGCTTAATTTGCGCGAAGCTTTCGGACGAGTCCCTCGTCGATAATAAGGTGTTGGAATATGCTGAAATTTTTGATTACGCAAAGGTTTCGGATGTCAATGAGTATATATTGCAAACCTTCGGATCAACAGTCGCTTCTGTCAAAAAGGCCTCAGTCGCCGCCACGGCAGCCGCGCTTATAATTTCCGCGCTTATAACAGTGCTGTTTATGAGAATGCTGATTGCCAAGGACAGAGGTTCCGTTGCTGCAATGAAAGCCTTAGGCTTCAGAGGCTCGGATATTACAGTGCAGTATATCTCGCGCTCGGCATTTGTGCTTATCGCAAGCATCATCGTCGGCACGGTTCTTTCAAATACACTCGGAGAGCTGCTTGCGGGCGCTGTTATTTCCTCATTCGGTACCTCATCGTTTAGCTTCATTATAAACCCGCTTAATGCCTATCTCGTTTGTCCCCTATTGATTATATGCGCCGTGCTTGCCGCGACATTTTTGGGAGCGTCCGGCGCCGGAAAAACAAAAATATCCGAATATATAAAGGAGTGAGTCCATGAAAAAGATTATTGTCGGCGAAAATATGGAAAAAGCCTTCGGCGAGGATGCCGAAAAAGTTAAGGTTCTTAATGGAGTATCAATTGAAATATACGAGGGAGAGTTTGTCTCTGTCATGGGCCCCTCCGGCTCAGGAAAATCGTCGCTGATGTTTGCACTCAGCGGCATGGATAGCATTGACGGCGGAAAGGTTGTTTATGGCGGAAAGGAGCTTTCTGGTCTTAAGGAGAATGAACTGGCAGATCTCAGACGCTCGGAAATGGGCTTTGTTTTTCAGCAGCCAACGCTGTTGAAAAACCTCAACATTCTGGATAACATTATCCTGCCGTCGGTTCGCGGCAACCGCAGGAAAGGTACAAAAATCACCGAAAAAGCAAAAGCGCTTATGCAAAAGACGAGTATTTCCGAACTTGAAACGCGCGGCATCACACAGGTTTCTGGAGGTCAACTTCAGCGCGCGGGGATATGCCGCGCACTGATGAACGACCCGAAAATCATCTTTGGCGACGAGCCGACCGGTGCGCTAAACTCAAAATCCGCAAATGAAATCATGGACATTTTTTCTGAAATCAACACGGACGGAACGGCTGTTATGCTTGTAACCCATGACGCAAAGGTAGCGGCGCGTACAGAGCGCATAATGTTTATGTTGGATGGGAAAATCGTAAGTGAAATGAGACTTCCGAAATATGATAGAACGGATGTTGATGTAAGGATTAAAAAGATTACAGAAAAAATGCGGGAAATAGGAATATAATTTGTTGTTTTACTGACATATTGTATGAAAATAAATTAACCTCATGCCATTCCGTAGAGATGAACGCGGATAAGCGTAGCTTGCCGATCAGATATAGGAATTCATTTATTCATGGGAGAACACATTAGGCTGCATGCACCCTGGGCTTATGCAAAGATGGTGACCTGAACCCCGAAAACTAAGCCAATAGGAATGTTAGTCACGGAATGATATAATAAAAAACAAGGACGTGATTGACATGAAAGCAAGATTCACAGAAGAGCAAATTATCAAGATTTTGAAAGAGCACGAAGGCGGAAAACGAGCGGCAGATATTGTCCGAGAGCACAACATTACCGAACAGACATTTTTCCGCTGGAAGAGCAAGTACGGTGGCCTGGAAGTCAATGAAGCAAAGCGCCTTAAGCAGCTTGAAGAAGAAAACCGCCGACTTAAAGAGCTGGTTGCAGACTTGTCGCTGGACAACCGCATTCTGAAGGATGTGCTCTCAAAAAACGGATAAAGCCTGCCGACAAGCGTGCAATTTCCTGTAGAATACAGGAAGAATACCAAACAAGCGAACGCCGGGCGTGCAGGCTTATGGAATTAAGCGGCAGCAGCAAAAGATATGTACCAGTTGAAAAGACCGAGGATGGGCTTATAACGGAGCGCCTTATGGCTTTGTCCGCAAGGTGGATACGATTCGGTTATCGTCGGCTCAAGGTAATGCTGGAACGGGAAGATATTCATATAAATCACAAAAGAACCTATCGGCTTTATCGAGAAGCCGGATTAAGCCTTAGAAACGCAGCAAGAAGAAAAGATACGAAAAGCGTGGAATGCCGGACAGAACAATATCCGCACTCAACCACCGCTGGTCGATGGATTTTGTCATCGATCGTACCCGCAACGGCGGAAACCTACGCATATTAACACTGATTGATGAAGCAACCAGAGAGTGTCTGGCTTTGGAAGTAGATACATCTCTGACTGGACGAAAAGTAGCCGCCATACTCAATATGACAGCTCTTCCGTGGCTTGCCAAAAGAAATATTGACGGATAACGGCTCTGAGTTCACTGGAAATGTTTTAAACGCATGGGCACACGACAGAGGAGTAGAACACGTGTTCACAGACCCTGGCTGTCCTACACAAAACGGTTACATAGAGAGTTTTAACGGAAAACTGCGAGATGAATGTTTGAATCAAAACTGGTTTTCCAATCTATGTTAGAATAGACTCTTTGTTCTAGTTTTCGTATAAGGTAGCTATATCATGTATTCTACGCTTCATTTCTGAGCGGATATGTAACGGCTCTAAACACTCGCATTTATCCCCGAAACTGAAAAGAATATTGTAGTAGTATTCGTTCTCTATGAAAGGAAAACTAACAATGTAATGCTCATCACCGTCTGGCGAAAAGTCTTCATAAGTGCAATAATCAAGGACCCTGTCCATGACAGATTTATGAATACGAATTTTGATTTCTGTTTGCATGGTTTCCAAAATATCATCAAAGTCTAAGATCGGTTTTTGATAATCTCGTGGCGTAAAAGTTTCCTCCTGCATTTGCAGGTTTGACATGCGGGATAGTTTGAATAAGCGAAAATCATTTCTTTTATGGCAATACCCTTGTAAGTACCAATGACAACTTTTCAATACAAGCTGATACGGCTCGGCTGTTCGTGCGGTTTTATTTCCGTAGCGGTCTGCATATTCAAA
>PGZZ01000001.1 GCA_002841545.1 Firmicutes bacterium HGW-Firmicutes-16 | reverse complement strand
CAAACTCAAAAACACCCAGAGTATTCGGATTTGTTATCATCAAGGCAGCAACATCTTCTGTCATAACATTCGATAAATCTGCTAAATCCACAGTGCCACTTTTGTTCGACTTGATTTCTTGCACCTTATACCCGCATATGTGAGCACTCGAAGGGTTAGTTCCATGAGCAGAATCAGGAATCAAGACAATCTTCCGCGGGTCTCCTTTTTCTTCAAGGAGTGCACGGATAAGCATCATTCCTACTAACTCACCCTGTGCGCCTGCAGACGGCTGAAGAGTAAATGCATCCATTCCTGTAATTTCTACAAGAAGTTCTTCTGTCATTTTCAAGATTTCAAGATTTCCCTGAACTAAATCGATCGGAGAAAAAGGGTGCGAAGAAAGAAAATTATGATTATTAGCAATTTTTTCGTTCACTTTCGGGTTATATTTCATCGTACAGCTGCCAAGCGGGTAAAAGCCGGTATTTACGCCGTAGGCCCTGCCCTCCAGTTCGGAGTAGTGGCGGCTCACATCGTTTTCCGAAAGCTCGGGGAGCTGGGCATCTTTTGCGCGCGTGAGGTCAACTGAAAGTGTAATAACAGGCACATCACATTTTGAAAGATAAACGGAGGCTCTTCCCGAAACGCTTTTTTCAAACAGCAGTTTCATTTCGCGCTCACCTCCTGTAAAAGTTTAACAAGTAAATCAATCTCGTTTTTCGTGTTCATTTCGGTCGCGCACCAGAGAATGCCGCCGTCCGGCAGAGGCAGACCGCCGAGTATGCCTTTTTCTTCGAGCGCGGACATCAGTTTCTCAGTGTGGACAGGGCATTCGGTCACGAATTCATGGAAAAATTCACCCTTATATCTGAGAGCGAAGCCAGAAACGGACGAAATTTGAGAAGCCATATAGTGCGCCTTAGATAGGCACTGAGCGGCGACGTCCTTCATGCCCTCGCGTCCCATGGCGGCCATGTACACGGCGGCAGTCATCGCGCAGAGCGCCTCATTGGAGCAGATGTTGCTGCTGGCCTTTTCACGGCGGATATGCTGCTCTCTGGCCTGAAGCGTCAAAACAAAGGCGCGGTTTCCCTCTGAGTCTTTGGTTTCGCCGACAATGCGCCCAGGGAGCTTTCTCATCATTGCACTCGTCGCCGCCATAAAGCCGAGATAAGGACCGCCGAACGAAAGGGGCATACCAAGCGGCTGACCTTCGCCCACCGCGACGTCGGCTCCACATTCTGCAGGTGTTTTTAAAAGTGCCGCAGCTATGGGGTTAACGCCCATAATAAACTTTGCCCCAGCGTCATGGACTGTCTGCCCGATGACCGCAGCGTCCTCAATAAGCCCGTAGTAATTCGGTGAAGCGAGGTAAACGCAGGCCGTCGTCTCGTCCAGCATCGTGCGCAGAGCTTCGATGTCGGTCAGCCCGTCTTTTTCGGGAATCAAGGCAATTTCTGCGTTTGCCGCCCAGCAGTAGGTCTGCAGCACCCTGATCGATTCGGGATGAGCACAGGCGCTGACGAGCGTCTTAGTACGCTTTCTCTCGCGGCACATGGCGGAAGCCTCAGCCGCAGACGTGGCTCCGTCATAAACGGACGCATTGGAAACGTCCATACCGGTAAGCTCGCAAATCATAGTCTGATATTCAAATATCGCCTGCAAAATACCCTGCGAGATTTCCGCCTGATACGGAGTGTATGCTGTTACAAAGGTTTCCTTTGAAACGACGGAATTTACTACGGCAGGAATATAGTGACGGTAAGCTCCGGCACCGCGAAACATAGTCGGAAACACTTTGTTTTTGTATTCCAAAGCCTCCATAGTCTGCAGTACCCCGAGCTCGCTCATTCCGGGCTCAAGAGCAAGGTCCTTTTTCAAAATTAGTTCGTTTGGCGCGGCGGCATACATTTCGTCAAGTGAACCAAGACCGATGGAGTCCAGCATCTGCTTCCGTTGTGAATCCGTGATGGAGATATAATGGCCCATGCCTATTCCTCCTTCGCGCAGAAATCCTCATACTCACCGGAGTCCATCAATTCACCATTTTCGGAAATGACGGTCACCTTGACGAGCCATGCGCTGTAAGGGTCGTCGTTAATCATTCCGGGGGCATCAAGCAGAGCCTCGTTTATTTCAACAACGGTGCCGTCGATAGGAGCCAGAACATCCGAAACTGCCTTTACACTCTCAACATCGCTGAAAGCTTCGTCAATTGCGATAACATCTCCGACCAGCGGAAGGTTAACAAAAACAAGCTTGCCGAGCTTTTTCTGTGCGTAGTCCGTCAGCCCGATTTTGACTATGCCGTCATCTAAGAATTCCACCCATTCGTGAGTGTCGGAGTATTTAAGATTTTTTGGTGTGTTCATTTTGACTTCTCCTTTTTTATAATTGACTTATCAGGACTTTTTATAGAAGGGAAGGGGCACGATTTCAGCCTCAATTCTGCGTCCGCGAACCTCCACAGATACTAAAGTTCCGATTTCGCTGTGGCTCTTGTTGATAAGCGCCATGGCGTAAGCTCCGTTCAGATAAGGTAGGAAGGTGCCGCTCGTGGTATCGCCGAGCTTTTCTTCACCGATAAAAACAGGACAATGCTCACGGATTATACCCCTACCGGTGACCTTCAAACCGACACGGGTGATTTTTGGCTCTCCTCGAGCGATGAGAGCACTTTTACCGATAAAATCGTCCTTCAGCAACTTGACTCCAAAGTCAAGCCCTGTTTCCAGAGGACTTACGGTATCGTCCATCTCATGCCCGTAAAGCGGCATCGCCGCCTCAAGACGAAGAGTGTCGCGTGCACCAAGCCCACAGGGAATCAGCCCCTCGTCTTTTCCCGCGTCAATTAGAGCCTTCCAGAGCGATGCTGCACTATCAGCATGACAGTAAAGCTCATATCCGAATTCCCCCGTATAACCCGTTTGCGAAACAAGGCATTTCAGCTCCGCGACATCACAGGTTTCAGCAAAGGTATAGTATTTTTCAGGGAGGCCATTAATATCAGTCAGCTTTGCAAGTATTTCTTTCGATTTCGGGCCCTGAAGCGCGATTTGTGCCACCGAATCGGAAATGTCCTCAAGCGTTACCTGCCCGAAGATATGGCTTTTCATCCAATCGACATCTTTGTCGCGGTTTGACGCGTTCACGACAACAATGTATCTGCCCTCACTTATTCGGTAGATGAGCAAATCGTCAATGACTCCGCCGTCCGGATTGCACATCGGGCTGTATCGAACCCTGCCGTCGGTCATACTGGTGAAGTCATTTGTAAACAAAAAGTTGATGTTTTTGAGAGCATCTCGTCCGCTTATCATTACTTCGCCCATATGAGAAACATCGAACAAGCCCGCTTTGGTGCGAACAGCCATGTGCTCCTCGATTATATCGGTGTACTGCACGGGCATTAGGTAGCCCGCAAAGGGAACCATAGAAGCGCCTGCTTCAACATGACAGTCATACAGCGGTGTTTTCTTCTCCATACTCAATCTCACTTTCTTTTATAAAAAAAATCGGAGACGCACCTATTTCTGGTGCGTCTCCGTTGTGATACCTGAAAGATTCTTCCCCATAAAGGGAATTGCTTCGTCGGTGCCAATTTAATGGCTTTCCGGGGTCTCGTCCGGACCCGGTCCTTTTTGCCTGAGAGTTTCTCGCTTGTTTCTCCTTCGGCGCCAGATTCACTATGTGAACCTAATCTCTCCCGAGCCCTTCATCCGAACTTTATTCTATTAATTTTAGTTTAAACCCATGCATTTATATTGTCAATATAAATGAGCGCATGCCAGTATTTGTTTTTCTTACGATATCTTTTCGAACTGGCTGTTATACAGCTCGGCATAGAACCCGCCCTTTTCAAGAAGCTCCTGATGGCTGCCGCTCTCGACAATATCGCCGTCTCTCATTACAAATATAACATCGGCATTTTTTATGGTAGAGAGCCTATGCGCGATGACGAATGAGGTTCTGCCCTCCATCAACTTATCCATTGCCTTTTGTATCAAAAGCTCGGTTCTGGTATCAACAGAACTTGTCGCCTCGTCCAGAATAAGCATCGGGGCGTTTTTAATCATCGCACGAGCTATTGTAATCTGCTGTTTCTGACCTGCCGAAAGACTGGATTCATCAGCGAGAACCGTATCATAGCCCTGCGGGAGCGTCTTTATGAAGTGATGGATACCCACCGCCTTGCAGGCCTTGACCACTTCGGCGTCGCTCACGCCTTCTTTACAGTATACGATGTTTTCCTTAATCGTTCCCTCGAACAGCCAGGTGTCCTGAAGGACCATGCAGAATAAATCGTGGACGTTTTCGCGGGTGATTTCGCTTGTGGGAACGCCGTCGATAAATATTCCACCGCTTTGTATTTCATTGAAGCGCATTAGCAGATTGACCATTGTGGTTTTGCCGGCACCCGTAGGTCCGACTATCGCAATTTTTTGACCGGGCATAGCCCGCGCCGAAAAGTCGTGGATGACGGTTACGTCCGAGTCCTCATATCCGAAACGTACGTTGCGGAATTCCACCTCGCCCTTAACATCTTCGAGTTTAGTTGTCTTATGGCTTTCGTCTGCCATTTCTGTTTCACCGAGGAAGGCGAACACTCGCTCGCTAGCGGCGGCTGTGGACTGAAGGCTCGTCGCGACCTGCGCGAGCTGGGAAAGCGGCTGAGTGAAGAGTCTCACATAGAGCATGAAGGCCACGATTACTCCGAAAGAAATCGTGCCGTTCATGACAAGCACAGCTCCCGTAACGCAAACGGCGACATAGCCGAAGTTGCCAATAAATATCATGATCGGCATCATCAGACCGGAAAGGAATTGGGATTTGAACGCGCTGTCACATAGCGCACTATTGATATGGTTAAATCTCTTCTTTGCGTCCTTTTCACCGTTATAGAGCTTCACGACATTGTGGCCGGAGTAGATTTCTTCGACATGGCCGTTCATGGCACCGAGGTTTTTCTGCTGGCGTGAAAAGTACTTCTGAGATTTTGACATAATTACCATCATCAGCACAAAGCCGATAACGGTCGCGCCGACCGCCGCCAGAGTCATGATTGCGTTAGTCGTCAGCATCATAATAAGCGAACCCAAGAAGAGTGTCGCGGCAGATACCAGCGTGCCAATACTCTGATTGAGCGTCTGCCCTATCGTGTCGACGTCGTTGGTAACACGGCTGAGCACGTCGCCATAAGAGGTTCTGTTATAGTAGCTGACGGGCAGTCTGTTAATTTTTTCAGACACATCCGAGCGCAGCTTTTTTGACACCTTCTGCGTCATTGTTGCCATTATATAGCCCTGAGAAAGAGACAAAAGCCAGCTTGAGAGATATATGATAACCAGCGTAACGCATATTTTTGTAACTGCGGGAAGATCGATTCCCGACATAAAGCCGTCCGTTATGAAGTTAGTGATTCTTTTGAGTGTGTTCGGGCCAACCAGAGTCAATATTGCTCCGCCGGACGCGCATATTATCGCAATGATAATTATTGGAAGAAAGGGCTTACAGTAGGCAATCAGTTTTTTCCATGTGCCTTTAAAGTCTTTTGCCTTTTCTCCGCCGCCAACAGCCATTCCTCCGGGACCGCCCATACCGGGACCGCGGCCTGGTGGGGTAGGTGGTGAGCTTTTATTTTCTTCGAATTCATATTCATTTTTACTCATTATGCAAGTTCCTCCTTTGAAAGCTGGGAAAGAGCGATTTCTTGATAAACGGAGCAGCTCTTCATAAGCTCCTCATGCGTGCCGATGCCGACTACCCTTCCCTCTTCCAGCACAACTATCTTATCCGCTTCCTTGATTGTGCCGATACGCTGAGCAACGATGAGAGAGGTCGTGTCGGAGGTTTTTTCTTTCAGTGCATGACGCAGCAGCTTATCGGTTTTATAGTCAAGAGCGGAGAAGGAGTCGTCGAAAATATAGATTTCCGGCTTTCTGCAGACAGCGCGGGCTATGGAAAGGCGCTGCTTCTGACCTCCGGAGAGGTTGGTTCCGCCCTGAGCAACTTTTCCTTCCAGCTTACCGGGAATGTTCTCAACGAAATCGGAGCTCTGAGCGATTGCAATGGAATTTTCCACGTCCTCAGTCGTGTATGCGCCTTTTCCGTTATCACCGTAGGCGACATTGGATTCGACTGTGCCGGAGAAAATGACGGCCCTTTGAGGGACATAGCCGAACTTGTTGTGAAGAGCCTCCTGAGTGTAGTCCCGAACATTGACACCGTCAATCAGTACTTCGCCCTCTGTCGTGTCATAGAAACGCGGAACAAGGTTAATGAGAGTGCTTTTTCCGCTGCCTGTAGAGCCAATGAAAGCAACCGTTTCGCCCCTGTGCGCCGTGAAGCTCACATCCTCCAGAACATATTCTGCGGCGTCCGGATATTTAAAGCTGACATTGCGGAATTCGATCTCACCCTCAAGGCCGTCTACCGATGTGGTCTTTTTCCCGTCAAGTATGGTGGGCTTTGTTTCAATAACCTCAACTATGCGCTTCGCCGCAACAGAGGCGCGCGGTAGCATGATGAAAATCATGCTTACCATCATGAAGGACATGACCACCTGCACCGCATAGTTCATAAAGACCACCATGTTTGAAAACAGCGTGATTTTGTCCATCATCCCCGCGGAATCGATGAGATATGCGCCTATCCAGTATATCGCAAGGCTCATGCCGCTCATTATTAGAGACATGGAAGGCATCATGATAGACATAATACGGTTTGCGAATAGGTTGTTGTTTGTAAGCTCACTGTTCGCGCCTTCGAATTTGTTTTCCTGATATTTCTCCGCGTTATACGCTCTTACGACACGGATACCTGTAAGGTTTTCTCTGGTTACACGGTTGAGATTATCGGTGAGACCCTGGATCTTTCTGAATTTCGGAATCGCAAACGTAATAACAATGCTGATTACAATAATCAGAACCAGAACCGCAACAGCAGTTGCCGTTGTCCATTGCCAGCCCTTGCCCGCAATTTTTGTGACTGCCCAGACCGCCGTTATCGGCGCCTTTATGAGAAGCTGCAAGCCCATTGCGATGAACATCTGCACCTGTGTGATGTCATTTGTGGAGCGGGTGATAAGACTAGCCGTGGAAAAGCTGTTTATCTCCTGCATAGAGAATGCCTCGACCTTGTCAAACTGCAGCTCTCGGAGTCCCATGCTGAAGCTTGAGGCAATCCTTGCCGCAAACCCCGCAACGATGATGGACGCGACCAAACTTCCGAACGCGCACAGCAGCATCCAGCCGCCTTGAGTGAGTATGTCGCTAATCTTGTTGTCGCCGGTCTGAACGAGTTTTGTAATCTCGGTCATATAGTCGGGCAGCTTCAAATCGAGAAAAACCTGCGCAACTATAAAGACGAGACTGCACAGAACGAGCAAGCGCTCTTTCTTTTTCATGTACTTTAGAATTTTGATCATTTTAATAAAAAACCTGCCTTTGCTTTTGATAGGCATGAATATAACCTAGCTAAATGAACCATATGTGAACTTTAAAATAATTAATGCCGCTCGAAAAGAGCGGCATTAATCAATATCTAATCTGCTGATTCTTTAACGGGCAGTGTTATTACAAAGTTTGAACCTGAGCCTATTTTGCTTGTAACCGATATGCTTCCTCCGGAAACATCAAGTATCCTTTTAACGAGAGCAAGTCCGAGTCCGTGACCCTCCACGGCATGAGAGGTATCTCCCTGATAGAACTGCTCAAATATCCTACTTTGTGTTTCCTCGCTCATTCCCTCGCCGTTATCGGAAATCTTTACAGTAACGACGCCGTTTTGAGCGTGCGCCCAGATACAGATAAGCCCGTCGTTGCTGGTGAACTTGATTGCATTGTCGATCAGGTTGCTCCAAACCTGCGCAAGCAGCGCCTCATTCCCGATGTATACAATCTTCGGAATATCAATCTCCATGGCTATATTTTTAGCGCTCCATTCGGCTGAAAGCAGCAACACCGCCTGCCGTATTTGCTCGTCCAGCCTGAAAGCCTCAGCTTTTTCCTGTATTTTCTGGTGATCCAGCCTCGAAATACTAAGAAGGTCGCTTGTAAGCTTTATAAGCCGTTTGCTTTCCTTTTGTATCGTAAGGCTGTATTCGTGACGGTCTTTATCCGATATCTCTTCACTGTCCAGAAGTCCTGCATAGCCGGAAATTATGGACAGCGGTGTTTTAAATTCGTGGGACACATTTGAAATGAAGTCTTTGCGCAGAAACTCGTTCGCTTTTAATTCTTGCGCCATAAGATTAAAATTTCGGGCAAGCCGCGCGGGCCCCCCTTTTTTGTGCGCCCATCCGATTGAAATGTCAAAGTTTCCGGCCGCAATCTGCTTTGTCGCGTTGGAAAGCTCAACGAAAGGTGATACGGCTCTGCGCGAAGCAATTATAAACATAAAAGTATAAAGTATTATGATTAGAATAGGTGTTATTATCTCTCTGACGGTCAAGCCTCGCACAATCATATCCTGCGTGCCGGTATTAAAAAAAGTTTTGGTTATCAGAATCGATATTGGTATTGAAATCAGTGACGCGGTAAGAACGATAAAGGTGGTCATCAGTATAAGGTGGGTTCTCATATGCTTCATCTTTTAATCACCGCCTTATAGCCGAGTCCTCTTACGGTCTCTATTTCGAAGTCCTCTGAATTTGTAAATTTTTCGCGCAGGCGCTTGATGTGGACATCAACGGTACGGGGGTCGGTTTCGCTGTCGAAGCCCCATATCTCGTCCATAAGCGTCTGACGAGTAAAAATCTTTTTTGGGTAGGACAGCAGCATATGCAAAAGAAAAAATTCTTTCTGCGGAAGAGTCACCGACTGCCCGTCTGATGAAACGGTCAGTGCGTCTGAATCCAAAGTCGTGCAGCCGAATGCGAGAATATGCTCACCGGAAAGGTTCGAGCGTCGCAGTAGAGCCTCAACTCGAAGCAGCATTTCTTCAAAATCAACGGGCTTTACCATATAATCATCCGCACCGGTTTTAAAACCCTTTCTCTTGTCCTCAAGAGTTTCCTTTGCCGTGACCATAAGAACCGGAATCGTAATCTTTGCGCTCCGCAGCTCGCCTGTCAGCTCGTAGCCGTCCATCTTCGGCATCATAATATCAGCAATTATCAGGTGTACAGCGACATTTTCTAGAACATCCAGCGCCTCTAACCCGTTGCCGGACTCGTAAACGTTGTAGCCCGCGCGCTCCAGATGGATACTCATCAGCTTTCGCAGCTTCTCGTTATCCTCGACAACTAAAATATTTATCATGGCGCACCTCTCACGGTCAATTTTTATAATACGATTATAACATACCCGCGCAATATGAACCGAATATGAACGATACACTTAAGCTTAAATGCTTAAGCGAACCGAATTAAGCTCTCAACATAAAATAATTAAGGAGGTGTTTCTTTTGTTTCAATATACTGTACAGCCCGGCGATACCATTTATAGTATTGCCGACATGTTCAACGTTCCCATTAATACCATACTGTCTGCCAACCCGGGTTTGTACCCTTATAATATGATTGTTGGACAGATTATTCTTATACCCACTGATTATTATCCAAATTATCCGGTATATCCAAGATATCAGTTGTATCCCAGATATCCTGTGTATCCAATTTTCCCGATATTCCCCATTCCATTCAGGCGCTTTAGAGGACCCGGAGGACCCGGAGGACCGGGAAGACCCGGAGGACCCGGCAGACCCGGAGGACCAGGAAGACCTGGAGGACCGGGAAGACCCGGAGGACCAGGAAGACCCGGAGGACCGGGCAGACCAGGCGGGCCCGGGCCGCGTAGATAATAGCAAAATTGGAGGAAGCAAAAATGATTAATCAAGAAAACTTAAATATGCAACCAATGGGAGATACCCGCTTAGATAATCAAAGCGAAACACCGGACATGATGCAGGACTATCCTATGGGTTATCGGTCAGTCTATCCGGAAATATATTATAAACTAACTCCATTCGTTTCGATGACCTGCGATTTAATTTTTTCATATAACATGATGCCTACGCAGGAAAAACTGGAGGAGATGTCAGACGGTATTTACGATGATTTCTGCAAGATGTATCCGGATATGTGCGATTATATGGGAAAATCCGCAGATAGAAGTGATGACCCAGCGGCCTTCAGAAGTGTATTTCGGGATTCCGGTTTCGGCGGATTCAGAGGAGACGGCGGATTTAGAGGCGGCGGTGGATATGGATCAGGCTTCGGCAGTTTCAGGCGCCGTGGGCTTGGCAGAGATTTAATATATGGATTGCTGCTTTCGGATCTCTTGGGCAGAGGCGGATTTTTGTATTGAATTTGGTAAATAAACAGATACTTTCTAAAACAAATAAGGGAGAGAGCAAAAGTCGGCTCTCTCCCTCGTGCATATCGGCAGGTCTGTGCGCTGACCTTAAAAAACGATTTTAGTCCTTTGGAATTTAACTTGGCTGATCAGTTAATTCCGATTTTTAGCCGGGAGATATCAACTCTTGCAAACAAGGCCGTCACTTCTGCGCGTGTCACTTTATTGGAGGGCTTAAAGCTGCCGTCTGAATATCCTGTTATGATTCCCTTTTCATTCAGAGCATTTATAGAATCAAAGGACCACGAATTGCTCTGTCTGGAAACGTCGCTAAAGGCGGTTACTGAATTGCTGCTCGAATATCCCAAAATGTTGTTGAGCATAACCGTGACCTCCTCGCGCGTAACCGTACTGTCTGGTGCAAAAAGATTGCCGCCGATTCCGGATATGATGTTATATTTTCTTGCTGTATCGATGTATTTTTCAGCCCAAGAACCTTTGCAGTCATCAAAGCTATATGCGCTGCTTAATTCGGGGGTAAGTCCGAGCATGCGGACAAGAATTGTTGCGGCCTGAGCCCGAGTCATTGGTGCATTAGGCGAAAAAGTGTCGGAGCTAATGCCGTCCATCCACTGGTTCATATAAGCTGTTAGGATAGAACTCTTTGCCCAGCTGTTCTGAATGTCGCCGAAGGTGCAGCCGTTGAGCCAGAGTTTGTAATAATCCCAAGTCTGACTTGACTCCTGACCAAGACTCCAGCTCCCCGTGCCCTTAATATCATACTTTTTTACAAGCCCAAGCACCGCTTTGATTGACTGTTCGTTTGAGTACCATATTTTATAAGTACCGACAGCCAAGGACTTACCGGCAACAACGGGCTTCGTGTCGCTTGCTTTGACAGTTATGGTGGCGCAGGCAGCCTTGCTGGTATTATCAAATACCACGGTTCCGTTATAATCCCTTATGAACGCTTCAACCTTCGTGTTACTGATTCCGTATCCGTTTGGAGAGCCGCCAATGGAGGACCATATGCGTCCATAAAACGGTATACCAAGAACTATTTTTTCCTTTGGGACAAGGCCGAGAGCATATTTGAGTGACTTTTCAACAAAACCTATGCTCGCAACGGGACCCGGTGCGCCTCCGTCATAGGATTCATCGTAGGTCATGAGCATCAGATAGTCGCAGTATGGGGCAAGCCCAGCATAATCATAAGACCCTGCCCAGCCCGAAGTATATCCATAAGGATTAGCGGCTACGGCTACTGTTATAATTTTTGAGCTATCGAGCTTTGAGCGAAGAAGCTGGACAAGTGTGACATACTTCGTCCGCTCAGCGGGCGTTACGTTTTCGATATCGATATTGACTCCGTCAAGATTATAAGCGGATATGGCATTGGCCAAATCAGTAGAAAGTTTATCTATATTGTTTAACGCTGCAACGCCTTTTGCCCTGTCCCAGTCGTTTGTTAAATATGGCGTAACCAGTATGCCCTTTTGATGCATATCTTGAACAAAGCTAATGCTTGCATCAGACGTAATTACAAGATTTCCGCTTGAGTTAAGCGAAAAGTAATCGGGCGATACCTCGTTTACCGAGTCTTGCGTATTACTCACTTGCTTCGCATAATTTGCGGCGCTCCCGAAGTATATATATGACATATTGTATTTGTAATCCAAGGCGGCGGCCGACAAACCGAAATTCAGAGTAATTGCCAATATGATAAACATACATATGTACTTTTTCGCAAATTTCATTGGTATCCTCCTGCGCGAGTAGTTTGTATGTCTCCCATTTTTACTTAATTATACGGTCTTGTCTATGCAAAATTATTGGATACTAACCCATAATCCGCCGGAAGAAAACAAATTCTGAAGGATTTCGGTGCATCTGTCGGAAAGTACAGAAAAAAATATGGAAATTTATGTTTATTAAATCTATAATGTGTGGTAGTATGTTTTTGCACGAAAGGCGTATGTGTTCCGGCGCTAATTTAGTAGAATGCAACATAAAAGGGGGATTATAATGGCTGAATCGGCAAAACTGGCACTCGCACAGCTCCGAAGCGCGGCGAATTTTGAATGGTATATCATCCCGATAGTAATTATTGTCTTTTACGTTTATTCGGTTGAGGTCGAAAAGAAAAACTGGAATGTTTTATTTGCGGGTCTGGCATTCTGGGGCGTGGATGTGTTTAACGAAATCTGGAACGGACTGGTGTTCCACTTCACTCAGTTTGCACCGGTTTGGGGCACTCCGACTAAATCTGCATTTGAAATATTCATCGGTCTTAATATCGAAATTTCGCTCATGTTTTTGGTTGCAGGCATCGCATGTGCCAAAATGCTGCCAAAGGACAAAAAAGCAAAAATACTCGGTATTCCGAACCGTCTTTTTCTTGCAGTACTAAATTCGATTTTATTTGTTATTGTTGAGTGCGTACTTAACCATATCGGTGTTCTCACTTGGGAATATTGGTGGTGGCAGGCAAAATTCCCGTATGTGCTGTTCCTTATCGGCTACATGCCGTTCCTAGTTGCCTGCTATTGGGTACATGACATGGAAACGGTCAAGAAAAAAATCATCGCTGTGGGCACAATTTTCGGCGTTGATGCTTTGTCGATAGTAATATTCTCGTGCATACTAAAGTGGATATAAGTTAAAAAATTAAAATCAACCGTTCATTAATTTGCACGGTTGATTTATTTTGTTAAACTACGTTTTATAAAATAATATTGTCAATTGTATCTAATCAAAATCTATGTTGTTATCTAAAGAAAATTGTGGTAAAGTTTATAGTGATAGTTTAACTATCACTATAAAAATAATTTGCATTACCCTCTTTTATTTCTATTGAAACGCGGGGCTCACAATGATAAAAAAGCAGATAGCTCTTCTCGATTATGAGAATCCAGAAATTATCGAATATAACAAAGAAACCGCCCATGCTATTTGGATGCCGTATGATAACATAAGCGATAATTATAAGCTCTGCCTGAATGGCCTCTGGGATTTTAAATGGGTGCTCGGAGAGAGCGTTATACCCGAGGGTTTCTTTATGCCCAGTTACGACGCCACCGGCTGGGACAAGTTAAATGTGCCCTCAGTCTGGCAGCTTGAGGGCTATGGCAAGCCGTATTATCTTGCATTTGATTTTCCGCCGGCACTAAGCAAGAAAAAGAATGAAGTACCCAAAATAGACCAAAGCAGAAACGAAAAGGGTCTATACAGAAGAACCTTTATTTTGCCAGAGAATTTTGAAGGTAGAGAAATATATATCCATTTCGGCGCAGTAAAATCTGCGTTTTATCTCTACATAAACGGTGAAAAGATCGGATATTCGCAAGGCTCAATGACTCCTGCCGAGTTCGACATTACCGCATTCGTAAAAAGCGGGGAAAACGTCGTTGCAGCTGAAATTATCCGCTTTAGCGACGGAACCTACCTTGAAGATCAGGATATGTGGTTTTTCAGCGGTATCTACCGCGAAGTCTATATTTATGCCGAACCAAAATTGTTCCTGCGTGATATATTTGCCCGCTCAACCCCAGATGCAACGTATACGAACTGGACGCTGAACATCGATGTCTTCATTGAAAATAGAACCGGACAGGATAACGGCACTATCATAGAAGCTCTGCTTTGTGATTATCACGATTATCACGTTATTGATAGTGTTTCCGGCGGATTTGAGGCAGGTACAAAATCAGCAAATTGTTTCAGCCTTCAAAAGCTGATATCCTGTCCGAAACAGTGGAGCGCCGAGCAACCGAATCTTTATCAGCTCATAATAGTGCTCAAGGGCAGCAACGGGTCGGTGATCGAGGCAAAAACTATACACTTTGGCTTCAAGTCGGTTGAAATCAAAGATGAAAAAATCCTTATAAACGGAAAACCACTTATGATCTGCGGGGTAAATCGCCACGATTTTGACCCGGACAATGGCTGGGCCGTGCCGCGGGAAAGATACGTTCAAGATTTGGTTCTCATGAAGCAGGCTAATATTAATGCAATTCGCACCAGCCATTATCCGAACGACCCAATGCTCTACGAGCTTTGCGACATTTACGGCATCTACGTCATGGATGAGGCGGATATTGAAACGCACGCGGTACGCAGAAAAAACGTGCCCGGCGATAACCCGATTTGGACGCGAGCGGTGGTTGACCGCATGGAGCGCATGGTGCTAAGGGATAGAAACCATCCCTGCGTCTTTATGTGGTCGCTCGGCAACGAGGCAGGTTATGGCAGTAATTTTACGAAGATGAAGGAAGCCGCGCTGGCTCTCGATGCTACAAGACCGTTTCACTACGAGGGCGATTTTGACATGTCAGTGAGCGACGTGGTTTCAAAGATGTATCCCAAGTTTGAGCTTCTCGAAAAGCTGGGTCTTCACGAGGAAATCAAAATTAATCTAATTGATAAACTGCTTAACAGGCTTACGGTGACGGCGGATAAAAAACCGATGAAACCAGAGCAGTACAGGGGCAAACCTGTGCTGCTGTGTGAATACGCACATGCAATGGAGAACAGTCTGGGAAATTTTCAGGAATACATGGACGTTTTTGAAAAATACCCTAACATGGCAGGCGGCTTCATCTGGGACTTCGTTGATCAATCTATTCGCAGAAAAACAGAAAATGGCAAGGAGCAGTGGCTTTACGGCGGGGATTTCGGTGAAGAAGTCTCGCACAGATATTTCTGTGCAAACGGCATAGTTTCCGCTGACCGCACACCACACCCCTCCTATTATGAGGTTAAAAAGGTATATCAGCGCATTAAGGTAACGCCTGTGGACTTGCAAAACGGAGTTATCCGCATTGAAAATCAATACTGCTTTAATGACCTGTCGGAGTTCAGACCGGAATGGACGCTCATCGAGGATGGCAGAGCCGTATCGTGGAAGACGCTTGAACCGATTTTTCTTCCCGCCGGTGAAAGTCTTGATGTGAAACTCGATTTTACGAATTATAAATTTAAGCTCGGCAAGGAATATCATCTGACGCTTGATTTTCTCATGCGCGACGAAACGCTCTGGTGCGAAAAGAATTACCCACTAGCCTTTGAGCAGTTTGAAGTGCTCCCTGACCGTCTTCAGATAAAGCCTGATAGAAGCAAAAAGATAGAGGTTTCGGAGTACGAAACTGAAATTGACATTCAGGGAAAAGGGTTTCGCATAAGCGTTTCCAAAAAGGACGGCGGCATAAGCTCCATTGATTACGGGAGAGGCAATATCCTGAGTTCACCCCTGACGCAAAATTACTGGCGGGCATATACGGATAACGACCTCGGCTACGCGAACTTTAAACCCGAGTTCGAAAAGCTCCTTGCTTTTCCGGTAAAACGATGGAGAGAAGCGACGGAAAGGCGAAAGGTGCGTTCGGTGAATATTGCAAGCTCGTACGGTCTTGCGTCTGTAACAATAAGGCAGAGCGTTCCTAACTGCAAGGGCTATGTTATAACGATATATAAAATTGACAGTGTCGGCACCATCTTTGTCCGGCACGAAATTTGCCCGAAGAAGGATATGCTGCGTATTGGCTTCACAATGGCTTTAAAGCGGCGATTTGACAGCTTCACTTGGTTTGGAAGAGGCCCGCAGGAGAATTACTGTGACCGCAAAACAGGCTCACCAATCGGGGTTTATTCCCTAAATGCCGAGGAAATCGGGCATAGCTATATGCGTCCACAGGAAAACGGTAACCGTACTGATGTACGGTGGCTTAAAATCAGCGATAAATATAAAAACGGTCTTATGATTACAGGCAATCTTTTCAATTTCAGTGCTTGGCCTTATACACAGGAAACGCTCGAAAAAGCAAGGCATATGCACGAGCTCGAGGCTCAGGATTTTATAACGGTAAATATCGATCACATGCAATGTGGTGTCGGCGGGGATTTCCCCGGTGTGGCAATGCTCCATGAGCCGTATAAGATTCATAAGGGAAAAAGCTACGTATTTGAATATGCAATTTCGAAGATTTAGGTCACAAAACAATCGGAAAAGAGCGCTTGACTATGGATGCAAAAGCAAAGCGCAGAATCGAGCTAGATAGGCAGATTGAAGCGCGAAAAGAAAATATAATAGACTCAGCGATACAGGAATTTATCGAAAACGGTATCGATAACTCCAAAATCTCGGACATCGCCAAAAGGGCGGAGGTCGGAGCAGCAACAGTTTACCGTTACTTTGAAACCAAGCCGAAGCTTGTAGTCGAGTGCGCGACAAAGCTTTGGCACTCTGAAATGAGCAGCCTTACACCGCTGTTCTACCCTGCGAATTATAATGAGCTAAACGGGTTTGAGAAGGTCCGTCAGATACTTAATACAATTGGTTCTCTGTATAAAATACGGCCCCATTTGCTCCGGCTACTGGAACAATTCGATAACTACATCGTTCGAGAGCGGATTTCAAAGGAGTTTTTGCAAAAGTATGAAGCCGGAATAATCGACACTCGAGTTATGATGCTTGCGGCAGTTGAAGCCGGTCAAGAGGACGGGTCAATTCGTCCCGATATTGATGCCGTAATATTTAATACGACGGCAATACACTCCACCATTCCGCTGATTCAAAAATTGCTTTTGCGGGGAGATGTAATTCAAAGTGACAGGGAAATTGACGCAAAAACACAAATTGCATTACTGATTGATATGGAGCTTTCTTATATTAAGGGTTCAAAGGAGTGTGTTGGATGAGTATAGCTAGCGGTAAATTGACATACAAAAAAGGTAAACTCAATATCTCCTTTAACTTTAAGCAAAGTATGGAGACCGAGGATTTCAGTCTGGTATTAAAAGATGCGTCCACGAACGGCGGCGGTCAGTTCACTGCCGTGCTGACGCCGAAAACGGAGCTTACGATTATGGACTGCTCTCTTCTAACCGACGAAGTGCTTACAGATGACAATCTCGTGTTTCTTAACGGCTATCAGACGTGGACAGATAGTTCGGAAGTGCGGCTCGGTCACAAAATTCCGAGGCTGAATCCCCTTGCAAAACCCCTAATCGGTATGTACGGTGACTACTCCTTCTATAAATCCGGGAGTGATAGGCTCCAAAGCTGGAGCTACACTTATATCCGCGATGCGGAGGACGGATTAATCACACTTTATGGCTCGATTTCTGAAAAATCGGGCTATACCGTTTTTGAATTCAGCAATAAAGAAAAAAACCTGCGTGTAATTAAGGACTGCAAAGGGCTTGAACCACAAGTCGGCATCCCTTATGTCCTGTTTGATGTTTTCACAATACACACGGAGGAAAATTCCGCCTTCGATAGCTATTTTGCGGCTGCAAACATTACGCCGCCGCATGTCAAGCCCTGCACTGGCTGGACAAGCTGGTATAATTATTATACGAAAGTGACACAGGCTGATGTGCTCGAAAACCTTGCAGCTTTCAGCTCTCGAAAGCTGCGGATTGATTATTTTCAGATTGATGATGGGTTTCAGGAAGCCGTTGGCGACTGGCTTCGCATAAACAAAAAGTTTCCGCAGGGCATGGCTTATCTTGCCGATGAGATACATAAGGCCGGTTACAAGGCTGGTCTCTGGCTCGCGCCGATTATTTGCGAAAAAAAATCGAGGATTTACAAGGAGCACCCCGACTGGGTGCTAAATAAGGCTGGCTTAAATCCGGGCTGGAGCGGTATCTTTTATGTGCTCGATTTTTACAATCCCGAGGTGCGCGCCTATCTGAGAGAGGTGTTCGATACTGTTCTGAACAAATGGAATTACGACATGGTGAAGCTCGACTTCTTATACGCCGCTTCACTTCCCCCACATAAGGATAAAACGCGTGGTCAGGTTATGTGTGAATTTTTCGAGTTTCTGCGTGAAATTTCGGGTGATAAAATTATCCTCGGCTGCGGAGCACCGCTTGGACCCGCTTTCGGTCTTTTCGATTACTGCCGTGTGAGCAGCGACGTTGCGCTGATGTGGGAGGATAAGTTTCTTTCAGCGATTCATTACAGAGAACGTGTCTCCACCCTCAACGCACTGACGAGCACCATAGGCAGGCATCAGCTTAATGGGAGGGCGTTTTATAATGATCCCGACGTCTTTATCCTGCGAAACAGCAACAACAGTTTGTCAGAGGATCAGAAATATAGCCTGTTCATGATAAACAGCGTTTTGGGTGGGCTTGTATTCACCTCCGACAATATTAACGAATATACGGATAGTCAAATGGAGCTTTTCAAAACCCTGTTTATAGCAGAAGATAAAAAGGACATTAGGGTCGAAAAAACCGAGGTATTTCGCATTTACTATTCCATCGGAGAAGAAACCTTCTGCCTAGTAAGCAATCTGAACTCGGATAAGGTGCCTGTGCAGGCTCTTTTTACCGGAACTCTGCAAAAAGAAAAGCTCTCCGTTAAGAAAGACGAGGAAATCGAACTGCGCCCTTATCAAACCATCTGCATAAAGTCTTCGGAGGCATTGGAGTAGTCATGGAAAATAACAAGATAGTGCCCCGAACCGAACTTTCTCGGCTATACCCAGGTATAAGCGGGGAACAAATTGAAAAGCGGCTCGTTTTGGCTCTTGATGGGTTTAATTGTGTTTATGGCAAGGCTCGGCCCCGCTTTTTCAGCGCACCCGGAAGAACCGAGCTCGGCGGCAACCATACAGACCATCAGCGAGGACTCGTTATCGCCGCAGCGGTCAACCTTGATAATGTTGCTGCTGCTTTTCCAAACGGAGAAAATGTAATACGCATTTTCTCAGATACTCATGGCTCTGCGAGTGTTGATTTAAGCGAGCTCTCACCGCGAGAAAGCGACAAGGGAGCTCCTGCTGCCCTCGTGCGCGGTGTCGCTGAATATTTCACAAAGCAGGGTTTCGGAACTGTTGGCGGCTTTGACGCATATATATCCGGTCAGGTGCCCGTCGGCTCGGGACTCTCGAGTTCGGCGGCCTTCGAAACTCTGATTGCGTCTGTCATGAACGGGCTGTGTTTCGATGGGAAAATCCTGTCCGAAACTCTTGCGCACGCCGGACAGTATGCGGAAAACGTCCATTTCGGCAAGCCCTGCGGCTTGATGGACCAGATGGCTTCGGCGGTCGGCGGCATTATAGAAATTGACTTCAAAAATCCTGATGTACCCAAAATTGAGCGCTTATCCGTTGATTTCTCGGATTTCGGCTATGTGCTCTGCATAATCGATACGGGCGCGAAGCACGACCACCTGGGTGATGAATACGCCGCAATACCGACGGAAATGTCAAGCGTTGCGCGGCTTCTCGGCGCTGTCAAGCTCCGTGATGTCCCGCCCGAAAGGTTTTATGCCGAATTGTTCAAGCTGCGAGGACCAGTATCAGATCGGGCTCTGCTTCGGGCAATGCACTTTTTCAATGAGAACGAGAGGGTCCTGTCTGAGACTGACGCGCTCAAATGCGGAGATTTTGAGCGCTTTTTGAGCCGTGTACGCGAAAGCGGGCGCTCTAGCTGGACGCTTCTGCAGAATATATATCCGCACGAATCCTTGCGGGACCAGTCAGCCGCTCTGACACTTGCGTGGTGTGAGCGATTGCTGGACAACTCCGGCGCCTGCCGTATCCACGGCGGCGGTTTTGGAGGCACGATACAGGCGTTTGTTAAGGTCTCAGAGGCGCAGCGATTCAAGGCTGATATGGAGCTTCTGACGGGCGTCGGCAGCTGCCGCTTTCTCCAAATCAGGGACGCCGGTGCGGTCGAAATCGTCCTATAAGAATATTTATAACGGAGATTTATGATGAGTAAATTTGACGTGTCCTGGGCTGTTTCCGGAATTGTTGAATACGCGCTCGGTAAAGGCATTCTGCATCAGACGGACAAAATATGGGCAGTCAACGCCATACTGAGCGTATTGAAAATTGACAGTCTGGACATAGCAGAGTCACCGGCGGAATTGCCGCTTGAAAAACTGCTCGATGTGCTGCTTGACGATGCTGCGGAGCGCGGCGTTATTTCTAATTCAATAGTTAGCCTTGATTTGTTCGACACGGCCATAATGGGTTGCGTGACCCCGCGTCCCTCTAAAGTCATCGAGGATTTTGCCGCGCTTTATGCCCACAATCCGAAAGACGCCACCGACTGGTTCTACAGATTTTGCATGGACTGCAACTACATTCGCGAATATAGGCTTATTAAGGACGTAAAGTGGACGCATCCGAGCAAATATGGCAATATGCAGATAACAATAAATCTAGCAAAGCCCGAAAAGGATCCCCGGGATATCGCTGCGGCTTTGAACGCAAAAAAAACCGGCTACCCCGCCTGTCAGCTATGCCGCGAAAACGAGGGCTACGCGGGGCGGACTGATTATCCAGCGAGGCAGAACCTGCGTATTGTCCCAGTAGACATACTAGGCGCGCCGTGGGGCCTTCAGTATTCGCCCTATGTTTATTACAACGAGCACTGCATAGTTCTGAATGATGCTCATACGCCGATGACCATCAACGCCGCATGTTTCCGCAAGCTCTTTGATTTCCTCGATAAATTCCCGCATTACTTTATCGGCTCCAACGCCGACCTGCCGATAGTCGGCGGCTCCATTCTCTCCCATGAGCATTTTCAGGGCGGACGCCATGTGTTTCCAATTGAGCGCGCTGAAATTGTTGAGGAGCTGCCGCTTAGAGATAAGGCTGTCACTTGTGGGATTCTTAACTGGCCAATGGCGACGCTTCGGCTATCAGGCACGGACAGCGAAAAGGTTGCGCATATTGCGGATATCATCCTCGAAGTATGGCGTGGATATGACGACACTGATGCAGGAATTTTGTCAAAAACAGACGGAACGCCTCACAATACCGTGACTCCGATTGCCAGAAAGCGCGGCGAACGCTATGAGCTGGACATCGTCCTTCGCAACAACCGAACAACACCGGAGCATCCGCTGGGTCTCTTTCACCCTCATCAGGAACTGCATCATATCAAGAAGGAGAATATCGGGCTAATTGAGGTGATGGGACTTGCAATTCTGCCACCTCATTTGAAAAAAGAGCTTCAGACTCTTGGAGAGATGATGGTTTCCGACGGGAATTTGCACGCATCGGAAATTAGCCTCCATGCGGATTGGGCGGAGGAAATTATGACTCGGCGGCAGGTGACTGCAAATAACATCGACGAAGTTTTGCGCGCGGAAGTCGGAGCTGTTTTCGTCAAATGTCTGGAGCACGCAGGTGTATTCGGACAAGATATAAAAGGAGAGATAGCCTTCCGCCATTTTACGCAGACGCTTCTGAGCCGCATATCGGGTTAAAATTAGCCCCTGTCATCAAATGCCAAGGTGCTTTACTCCAATTGATAATTTACATGAACAGGCATTGCTTTGTTTAAGCGATGCCTGTTCACGCTTTTTGATAATAAAATATACATTTCTAGCGTGTCATCTTTGAGAGCTTCTAGTAAATGGTGGAAACAGGAGAATAAATCATATATACGTGGTAATATGCACTTATTCACGAATGTTTGAGGGAGATATATTATGAAATCAATATTTAGCAGAATGAATGTCAGTAAAAAATTCATCGTGACATTTGTAATCGTATTCGTTGCCACAACAGGGAGCATGGCCATACTATTTTCGCTTTTGGCCGGAGCGGATAAGCATATTGACAACTTCCTGAGCAGGTCTCTTTCGTCGATTGATTCTCAGATGACTATCAGAGATGAACTGGATAGTATTAATCAGTCGCTTTATAATATGGCGGAAGGGGCAAGTTCTTCAGAAGTAAAAACCGGATATGAGATAATAACAGCGTCCGAAGCGGCTATCGAGTCCGAAATTAGCAAGCTGTCGGATACTTCTGGCATAGACGCGTTTTCAACCGCCTATCAGAAAGTAAAGGAAACGGCTGAGGATATATATAAACTTGCCGAAAAAGGAAATCAGGAATCGGCTCTTTCGAGATATACCGGCACCTTTATACCGACTCTCGAAACTCTCAACAAAGCGATGAGTGAAATGGCTGCAGCGTCAACGGCCGAATCGCGGAGTGCTGTCAAAAACTTTAAATCTACAAAGACTAAAGCAATATTGATTTTCTGCGCGCTTGCGGGTGTCGCGCTGATCTTTACGGCCTATGTGCTTATTGTTTTACAAAAAAGCATTGTTCTGCCACTTGAAAAACTGGTTGACTCCTGTCAGGATCTCAAAGACGGCAGGAAGATAAAGCCTCTACATATAGACTCGCAGGATGAATTCGGAGAGCTGGGAAAGACCTTTGAGGATATGAGCAATACCGTTTCATTCGTTATTGACGACACTTGCCATATGCTTGCAAGCGGCGCTGCAAAGAACCTTGATGCGCGTTCGGAAGACGAAAGCAAATATGTCGGCAAATATGACGAAATAGTGCATTCAACCTATGCCGTTTTCTCCGACATCAGCGAGAGCATGAGGCTAACAAACGGAATCGCCGAGCAGGTGTCATCGGGATCAAATCAGATATCCGCTGTCTCGCAGACTCTCGCGCAGGGAACTACAGAGCAGGCCAGCAGTGTTCAGGAGCTCTCGGCTTCTATTGCGGACATATCACAGCGGGTCAAGAATAACGCTGAAGATGCAGAAAGAGCAAAAGTTCTGGCATCAGGAAATGAATTGACCATGTGCAGCAGCGTTAGTGATATGGAACTTGCGCGCGAGGCTATGGATGAGATCACAACGACATCTAAGAACATCAGTAAGGTCATAAAAACTATTGACGACATCGCATTCCAGACCAACATCCTTGCGCTCAACGCCGCTGTCGAAGCAGCGAGAGCCGGAGCCGCAGGCAAGGGCTTTGCGGTTGTGGCAGATGAGGTTCGTAATCTATCCCAGAAGTCCGCTGAGGCAGCAAAGAACACCACGGCACTTATTGAAAACTCAATTAAGGCTGTCGAAAAAGGAACGCAGCTTGTGAGCAACACAAGTTTTGGTTTTGCAGATGTCGCCCGAAAAGCCGGCGAGGTGGCAAGCCTTGTCGATTCGATATTCGCACAGACTCAGGAGCAGGCGGTTGCGATTTCCCAGGTCTCCATCGGTATCGAGCAGGTTTCATCTGTTATCCAAATGAACTCCGCGACAGCTGAAGAAAGTGCGGCGGCGGCAGAGGAGCTTGCAGCTCTGGCAAAGCAGCTTTCCGAGCTGACAGGACAGTACAAACTATATCATGAAACAGTTAAAGTCGATTAATTAGGCAAAACAATACGAAAAGCCCGCAAACCAGAAGATTTGTGGGCTTTTGAGATATAATATAGACAGCTGTTAGGTGTCATTTTCTGTATTTATTGTCTCAAACAGCTGCATCTGCATCCTATATATGTTCATGAGCATTGAATAATAAAGCTCACTCAGGCCGGTCGTGTCTCCGGCGGTAGTCAAGGTGTTTTGCGAAGAAGTATCCGTGTGTGGAATAACAGTATCGGTACTTAAATCACTTCCGCAGTATTCCAGAACTTTTTTTACATAACTTTGGGTCTCTTTAAACGGAGGTATGCCGTCATATTTTTCAACATTTCCGGGACCCGCGTTGTAGGCCGCAACAGCAAGCTCAATCTTGCCGCCAAACGCTTTAAGCATTTGCGCCAAGTATTTTGCTCCGCCCATAATGTTTTGTTCGGGATCATATGGATCAAGCACTCCAAGCGATTTTGCCGTGGCAGGCATCAGCTGCATAATTCCCATTGCCCCGCAGCTTGATATTGCCTTGGGATTAAAGTTTGATTCAGTCTTTGCAACCGCTTTAAGAAGGCTTACCGGAACGCCGTATTTCTTCGACGCAGCCTCAAATATACGCTCTAGGCTGGTTTTTGACTTATCCGTTGCATCGCTTAATACACCTGCAAAGTTGGAATTTCCCAGAGTGTTAACGTATTGAATTTGATTGTTTATTTCGGCTCCGTTAGAGCCAATGCTGTTTATGTTCATATTCTTCACCGTGTTCAAGGTTATAGCAAGCCCGCCGTCTTGTCAATGGCAAGTCCTGTCTGAATATAAAGAATATGACAAACTTCGACAGAATACACAAATTATTGCTTTTATAATCGCATTAAAAGAAAGATAAGATCTATGGCTTTACAATTTTTTAAAGGATGCAGCTTATGAGGATTAAAAAAAATAAGAACATAAATATCGAACATTCGCTAAAAAGCATAGCCGATTCTGTAGATTCGGATGTGGTTATTGTTCGTAATGATAGATGTGATGTTTTACTAATGAATGAAGCTGCGAGTAAGCGTGTTGACGCAGAGCTTCGCTCTGTTACTAACTGCAAGAGTGGGTATTCACATATTTTTCCTGAGCTTTGTGACAATTGTCACCACAAAGCAGACTCCAAGGCAGAGGCAGGAGCTTTTGATATAAAGGATAGGAACGGTCGAGTTTTCTCGGTCACACGCAATAGCATCGAATGGATAGATGGAAAACCGGCAACAGCGTTTATCCTGCGGGATGTTGACGAGGAACGCAGCTTAAAAACAAGAATGTATAATCTTGCCTATTATGACCAATTGACGGGAATCCCCAACAGACAAAAGCTGAAGGAGGATTTTGAAGCTGCATTGAAAGACGGCAAAAATGACAGGTATTGCGGAATATTAGCCATGTTTGACCTTGACAATTTCAAAATCATAAATGATAATTACGGTCACAATACTGGCGATGAGATGCTCATCCGTATTACGGCTTATCTTGAGAACAACGATGATTTTAAGGGCCATCTATACAGGCTGGGCGGAGACGAGTTTGTGCTGTTTTATAAAGAAAGGCTGTCAAACTTTGAAAGTCAAGCCGCAGTTCGGTCATATTATCAAGAAATGCTTCAAAAATCGCTTCTTTCCTATACGATGCCGAACATTGAGTACAAGTGCACGCTAAGCATTGGCGTAGCCTTATATCCCGCCCACGGAGAAACTTTATCGGAGCTTCTGCGCAAGGCGGATATAGCGCTTTATAAGGCAAAGACCGAAGGCCGGAACCGCGTTGTGCTTTTTGAGGACAAATATGATGCTTCGAAAAAATTCAAAGATCTGTATATAAATATGCAGCCCATCCTATTGAAAAACGGCAACACCTACGGATATGAGCTTGTCGACAGCGACAAAAGCGAAAAGGAGGACGACGGAACACTCAGCCTTTCGCAGTTCGACCGTACACTGGATGCGCTCGGCATGAATGACATCAAGGACAATACAAGATATTTCATATCCTTCACGAAACAGCTTTTCAACAGAGCTGTGCTTAAAAACTTACCCAGAAACAAATTTGTCATACAGATTAACGCGTCCGACAGATGCACAGACGAACATATGCAGCTTTACAAACAATTAAAATCAAACGGCTACCTGCTGTTGCTGTCAAATATCGATAACAGCAATATGGACATGAAGTTGTTGGCACTAGCGGAATACTGCAAGTTTGCGCCGGAAGGAATAAGCGTCAGCGAACAGATTAGTCTGATTTCCGCTAACTCGACGAAAACATTTATTGCAACAGATGTGTCAACAAACGAGGAATTTGAAATTGCACAGCATCGAGGTTTTTCACTGTTCCAAGGATACTACTTTAATCAGCAGGTAATAATTAAGAAAGAAAAAGATATTGAGCCATTGAAAGCAAATTATTTTCGGCTTCTGCAGTTAACCAGCACAGATAACTATGTGGATTTTAATGAGATAAGCGCCGTAATTTCCTCAGACGTGGCATTATCGTATAAATTACTTCGGCTTTTGAATTCAGCTTCTGTAGGACTGCGTACCAGAGTATCGTCAATTCTTACCGCATTGACCTTTCTGGGTGAAGAAAACTTGAAACAATGGATATCGGTTCTGGCTCTGCGAGGCGTTTCAGATGAAAAGCCCTTGGAGTTGGTACGAATGTCCCTGATTAGGGCGCGTTTCGGCGAAAACTTGGCATACTGCTTTAAGCCTCCGATGGATACGAAGCATGTGTTCATGGTTGGACTTCTATCGCTACTTCATATCGCGCTTGATAAAACCAAGGAAGAGCTGCTCGATGAAATTCCCGTGGCAGATAAGATTCGAAAGTCTCTTCTGGGTAACGATGGTCCCTACTCGGAACTCCTGGAGTTTTATAAACACTATGAATACGCTAATTGGAATGAAATTACGCGTTTTTCAGAAGAGCACGATATAGGCTGCTATGCCATAAATAACGCATATGTCAATGCCGTCAAATGGTGTAATGATTTGATTAATGCATACTGATAAGTGAAAAAAGCCCATATGCTGAAAGGTTACCGGACTTTAGCATATGGGCTTATTCTATAAAAAGCAGCAGAAAAAATAAGCCATTTATTCAAAAGGCGCTTCATGCCAAGCATGAAGCGCCTTTTGAGTTCAGCTGTTGCCGCTTACAAAAGTGGCGGGGGATAAATAATGGGAAAAGGAGTGTTGAAAGAGTGATTATTAAGCGTCAATCGTTCTCGTCGTGGAATGAAGTTGCCAGCTTGAACTGGTCAACGAGATTTTTGAGAACCTCGGCCTGACTCGAAAGCTCTTCGCTCGCCGCGGCGCTCTCTTCGGATGTAGCGGAGTTCATCTGTACAACGGATGAAACCTGCTCTATGCCAATCGAGACCTGGGAAATCGCGGACGCCTGCTCCTGAGCCTGTTCGGATATCGAATCGACAAGTTTGACGACTTCGGAAGCTTTTGCCGCAACCTCCACAAAGCCGGTGCTTGTTTTGCTCACAAGCTGAGATCCTTTTTCAACAGCTTCAATCGAGCTTTCGATGAGGGCGGTAGTGTTTTTGGCTGCCTCTGCGGACTTCTGGGACAAATTGCGGACCTCATCTGCCACAACCGCAAAACCCTTGCCTGCGGCTCCGGCTCTCGCTGCCTCAACTGCGGCGTTAAGCGCAAGGATGTTGGTCTGGAATGCAATATCGTCGATGGTTTTGATGACCTTACTGATGTTCTTAGATGTTGACGAAATCTCATCCATAGCCCGACGTGCAAGATCCATATCGCTTACGCTGCTCTGCATGATGGATTCGGTTGCCGAAGACAGAGCTTTTGCTCTTTCGGCATCCGCGGCGCTATTATTGACACGCTGCGAGATGTCTGCGATAGAAGCCGAGAGTTCCTGAACGCTGCTGGCCTGCTCTGTCGCGCCCTGAGCAAGTGATTGCGAACCGAAGCTGACTTGTGTTGCTCCGGCTGAAACCTGCTCCGAAACCTGCAGTATATTCTGGAAGGACTCTGTAAGCCCGCGCTTCAAGGTCCTGAAGGAAGTTAAAATGTGTTTATACTCTCCTACGTACGACGCAGATTCTTTTGAAAAGACATCAAAGTTGCCGCTTGAGAACTCTGCCAGAAGGTAATCAACGTCTCTGATTACTGCTCCCGTATTGTTCAGCGTGTCTTCAAGAGAACTTTTTAAGACCGCGAATTCGGAAGAAGAAGCATTGAAATTAGCCAGGGGTGAAGAAACATCGCCGGCTGCGAGCTTGGACAGTCTGTCTACAAAGAGCTTGAGGGGATCTACAACTCTGTTTGCGATATAGATGCAGCCGAATACTCCTACGAGGATGACTATAACGAGAAGAATTGCGGAACCATAAATCGTGGTTGTAACTCCACCGGTGAAATCCGATACAGGAGCAGTTAAACAAATTACCCAGCCGTCACTACCGTCAATAGCGGAGGAAGAGAGGAATTTGTTAACGCCCTGATACTGGTATTGATTAAATGTGATCTCTCCGGATAATGCGCTGTTGAATGAATCCACCAACGGCTGTAAAGCGGGGTTGCTTTTTGCCAGCTCCATAATATTTTTCTTGTCAGTCATATATGCAGCATCTATATAATCGACAAAATAACCGTCTTTATCAACTATGTATGCATAGCCATGTTTGCTGATATGCATGTTATCGGTCACTTCATTAATCATAGTCTGAGGCATTGTTAAACAAACCACACCTATCACAGTGGATCCCTCTATTCCATTAGACCAAATCGGAGCGGAAAGAGTCATAACAAGCTCGCCCGATTCCGTGTCAACATACGGCGAGGAAATATATGTTTTGCCTTCCTTGCTTGCTGTAAAAAATTCAGAACTGGAATAATTATCGCCGGACTGGATGTCATTGCCGGTCGCCGATAAAATGAATCCACCAAGCAACTTACTTTCATCGGCCTTATCAGAGATGAAAGAGGCTTTTTCAGCGTTCGTAATTTCTGCATTGTACATGGTGCTGTTTGATGCGATTTCTTCCAGAAGACCCGTAAATGCACTCAATTTATTGGCTACAGAGTCCTGCGCAACACTGGCAGTAGCAAGCATTGAGTCGGTAAGACTACCGACAGTACTCCGATAGCCCATATAGACAGTAAATACCGTCAGGATGACGGCAGCTGAACAAATGAAGATGATTATTGGAACAGTAATCGTCATTCTCAGACTCTTTTTTCTTTTTTCCCTTAATGCAGCTATACCTTTGACGTTGCTTTTATCCATAGATAACACCCCTACTTTAATATTTTTTTCTATAGTAGAAATTTGCTTTTCAGCTTTGATTTATTTATACTATGGAATTGAATTGCTACAAGCCGTAAGTGAGAATGTTTATCGATTGTTTGGGAGATTGGTAAAATATGAAAGTTTGAACACCTAATAAACTGTGATAACAAACAAGTCCGAGACCCTAAAACGAGTCTCGGACTTGTTGTGTTAATAGTCGCGTCTCAGCTTCCGAATGATTCGAAAGAGTGTTCGGAGGAGGGCAGTTCAAAGGTTTCATTATCTGATGCGCCCATAACGGAGCCTATGGTTAAATATAAATATCGTACATCCTCAAGCAAGTCGATTTCATATCCTTTTTGGCCGAGCGGAGAGTCTTCAAGAAGCCTTATACACGGACGGAAAATATTTTCCTTGTGGTTTTTTACAATAACGGCAGTTGAGCCGTCGGACAATTTTACCATAGTCCCTGTGGGATAAACGCTTATAAGATGCGAAAAGACCCTGACCAGCTCACAGTCAAACTGAGAATCTGAACCGGCAATAATATACTCCAAAGCCTCTTTGGGATGCCATGCCTTTCGATAGCTCCTTTGGCTGGTCAGCGCATCATAAACATCGGCTATCGCGAGAATGCGTCCGAAGAGAGGAATCTGACCGCCGGCGTGACCGAAGGGATAGCCGCTGCCGTCTATCTTTTCATGATGGCTTTGTATCCCGGGTAAAACCTCGGTAGAAAGGTTATAGCATTTGCGCATACGCTCGACGCCCTTTAAGGGATGAGTTTTTATAACGTCGAATTCATTAGTGGTTACGGCGCCGTTTTTATTGATAATTTCAATAGGAATATCAATCTTTCCTATGTCGTGCATCAGCGCGCAAAGGGCGAGGTCTTCAAGTCTGTTGCGAGTGATGCCGAGTTCTTCTGCTAACATGGCGCTGAGAATCCCGACATTCAAACTGTGTGAATATGTATAATTATCGTAACTTTTTATTTCAATCATGTCCATGAGATGTTCTTCGCGGTTCAAAATGTTGTCTACGATTTTCCCTGCAATCTTTTTTGTTGATAAAACAGTTGAACTTGAAATACAAGGCCGATTAAAATAATTATTATACAGGGAACGAAACTCGGTCGTCATCTCCTGCTTGGTTTTCGGGCTAATTATACTCCTCGGTTCGATGCCCTCGGTACCCGCCATCTCAATGTAAATGCCATCAATATCACAGGCGGCAAGTCGCTTAATATAGCGGTCGGACAAAACTTCCCCATCCTGTAGAAGAGCAAATAAACCATTTGGCGCAGAAACGCTTTTTGCAAGAGTCATTCCGGGGCTTACCCTGGAAAGTGGGATATATATCACTTCGATGACCCCTTTTTCTCTTAAGATACACAAAGTGGTGCTTTTATTACTACTCTAAAACAGAACAAACCGCATAGTCTCAAAGTGCAACATTTGATTTATTCTCCGTACCTTTGAAAAGTAAAGTTCTTATAGAAAAATATTTACATTTTGATGTAAGAATTATCAATATAATCCATGGTGCTTTCTAATAGTGCTTCTAACTTATGCTAGATTATTCGATTTTTGAGTCTTGCAAATAAATCTTCTGCGATCATGTCAAGCGGGAGCTGCTTTACGATGCCGCCAAGCTTAAAGGCCTCCATGGGCATACCATAAACAACACAACTGTCTTTATCCTGCCCGATAGTGTATCCGCCGAGCCTGCGTATCTTTGTAATGCCCGAAGCTCCATCCGAACCCATACCTGTAAGAATAACGGCGGTAGCGTTCCGACCGACTAGCTCTGCAACGCTGTCAAAAAGGACATTGACGGAGGGGGAGTGTCCGCTGACTTTTTCACCGATGACACTCCGGATATAGTAACCGTTGTCGTCTTTTTTCAGTGTCATTTGATATCCGCCTGCACCTACAATGATTTGGCCTGGGAGCACCCTGTCAAAATCCTCTGCTTCCTTAGCACGCATCTTGCATATCCTATTCAGGCGGTCGGCATAGAGCTTTGTAAACGTGGCTGGCATATGCTGAACTATTAAAACGGGCGGAGTCGATGCCGGCAGGTCTTTCACGACATTAATAATGGCTTCCGTCCCTCCGGTCGAGGCTCCGATAGCAATTATGGTGTTGCTGTTAAAAGACAGATTCCGGCTAATGGCTGAGCTTGAATTTTGCGCCAAAATTGGTTGTACTGCGGAGGGCCGTTCAATATGTTTTACGTTGGCTTTGGACGCAATTTTTATCTTCTCAATAAGTTTTGCTATAAATGTTTCGGTGGAATCCACAACGCCTGCCTCGGGCTTTTTTACAAAATCGACTGCGCCGAGACTTAAGGCGTCCAATGCGTTTGCAGGCAGCGAGCTAACGACAACAATGGGCAAGGGATTCGTCGGCATAACAGTTTTCAATAACTCAAAGCCGTTTGCGTTGGGCATTTCTATGTCCAGTGTTACGACATCCGGCTTCAACTCTTTGATTTTTTTCAGAGCGTCTTCTACATCCATTGCTGTGCCGATAACTTTTATTTCAGGGTCTTTACTTAGAGACAGATTCAACTTTGTCCTAAAGACAATCGAATCGTCGACGACCAATACATTAATTGGCATTATTCAGGACACATCCTCATTTTTTTTGCTTTCGGTATACTGATGGAAACAGGTATGAATAATCGTTTTCGAATCTGCTTATCGTTTCCGAATGACTGATAAAAAAGTATCCGCCCTCAAGGTTAGCCTGATAAAACTTTTTGACAATCTGCTGAGCGGTCTGCGGTTTAAAGTAAATCATAACATTACGGCAGAAAATTATGTCGTAATAATTACTGTACGGAAACGGATCCATCAAATTGAATTTTTTAAATGATACCATATTTCTTATATTAGATGCAACCTGAAAATTCCCGTCCGGCAGTTTTGACATATAATTCGCCTTCCATGAAGCAGGCATTACATCAAGCGAGCTTTCGGGATAAACTCCTTTTGCGGCAACTGAGAGCGCTTCGGTGGAAACATCTGTAGCGGTAATTGAAACAGACCAGAGATTCCGCTTAAAACCAACGGCACTGTCGATTGCCATTGCGATATTATATGGTTCCTGTCCTGTTGAGCATCCGGCGCTCCATATTTTTAGTGTTCTCTTTGCGGTTTTTTCCAGCTCCGGGATTACAGTTTTCGCAAGATAGTCGAAATGTTCTGTTTCCCTTGAAAAAAACGAATAATTTGTAGTTAGCTTATTCATTACGGATTCGATAATCTTTAAGGACCTGTCTGCCTTGATCATATCAATAAATTGAGTGTAGCTTGTTAAGCCGTGAGCTTTGAGCTCTCCTGCAAGGCGCGCTTCAATCAGATGACGCTTCTGAGATAAATCAATTCCATAGTGCTGACTGACGAACTTTACAAAATAGTCAAACTCACTGTCTGAGAGCTTTACTATTCTGAAGGCTTCTTCGGTTTTCATAGGGGAGCATTACCTTTCGCTCAGGATACAGCTATTTCAAAGTCATTAGCAAAAAATCTTTCGCAGTCAAGATTTAAGACGATTTTGTTATCAAGCTGAGATACGGAGGAGATGAAGTTTGAATTCTCACCAATCGTTTTCGGTGGCGGAATCACTCTGTCGGCCGGTACAGTCGCAACCTCAGATACCATATCAACAATAAGACCGACGTGAACATCTCTGATTTCGATTACGATTATGCAGTTTGCATCATCATAAGGGCGCTCGGGAATCCCGAGCTTTTTCCTAACATCCAGAACCGGAATTACCTTTCCGCGCAGATTGATTATTCCCTTAACATAGTCCGCGACCCGGGGCAGCTTTGTTATTGACTGCACGGTCAGTATTTCAAGCGCCATAGCCAGAGGAAGCCCATAGTATGAACCTTCTATTGTAAATAATAGATATCTGTCATTCAGAAAATCGGACAGTTCTGCTTTTTTTTCAAGGTTAGTCATCAGATTATTCCTTCCATCATTAAAAATTCGGAGAACATTGAAAAGCTATGCGTCGGTTGCTAAGCTAAGAGAACGAGCTTCAATAATATCAGTCGTTTCTAAGCGTGTTGACGTCCAAAATCAGGCTTATACTGCCGTCTCCGAGAACGCTGCAGCCGGAAATGCCCTGGTTTTTCAAGTTATATTTTTTCAGGAACACAGGGAAGGGTTTAACAACCACTTGGTATTCGCCCAAAAGCTCATCGGCAAATAAGCAGTACCCGGAATTGTTGCTGTCAACCTGAATCATAATGCCATCGCTAATGTTTTCACAGCCGGCTTCGATATCGAACAGCTTTTTTAGTCTCGCAATTGGAAAACATTCGCCGCGCTGAAGAATCATTTCCGTGCCGTCTGAGTTGCGGATAATCTGAGATTCATCGGTAATTTTAAAAGATTGTCTAATTGCCGTGATAGGTAGGGTAAACACAGTTTTACCCACGGCGATGTTCATTCCGTCAACAATTGCAAGGGTGAGAGGAATCTTAATTGTGAAGGTAGTGCCTTTGCCCTTTTCGCTGTTTATGGATATAGTTCCGCCAACTTGGTCGATGTTTTTCTTAACCACATCCATGCCGACTCCACGGCCGGAAAACTCGGTAACATTAGTGTTTGTGGAAAATCCGGGAAGCAGAATGAGATTAAATATTTCTTTTTCTGAGTATGAGGCCTCGGGCTTTTGCAGCATACCGTTTGCTTTTGCTTTTGCGAGCAGCTTTTCAGTGTCAAGGCCTGCGCCGTCGTCAGAAATGGTAATGAGTATTTCGCCGCCTGTGTTTCTCGCCGAGAGTACTAATGTTCCGACTTCCGGCTTTCCGAGAGCGATACGCGCTTCGGGTGTTTCAATTGCGTGATCCATTGAGTTGCGGATCATATGCATAAGAGGGTCAACGATCGCGTCATTTATGGTTTTATCGACCTCGGTATCTCCGCCTTCCGTGATGAGATCGGCTTTTTTCCCGAGCTTTTTACCCATATCCCGAACTATCCTGTCCATCTTATGGAAGGTCCCGAGCAGAGGAACCATTCGAATCGACATTACAATGTCCTGCAGCTCGTCGGTCAGTTTTCTCAGCTCACGAACAGATTTTGTGAAATTATCGAGACGAAGACCGAGAATGTCTGGATTTCTTGCAACCATGGATTCCGCCGTGACGATTTCACCCACAAGGTCCATAAGATGGTCGAGCTTCAACTGGTTAACACTGATAAGACTCTGCTTCACGCCGCCTGCGGAGGCCTGAGCCTGGTTTTTAATTGTATCAATTTTAGTGTCAAGAACGGCCTGCGAGGTATCACCCATGTTGCTTTCGCTTGACGCATCTGCTATGCCGTCATCGAGCTTGATTGTTTCTTCGGCGAGCACCTCGTACGATCTTATGCTTAGCGCGCTTTCAATTACGTTCAAAACCACATCAAGCGAGTGCGAGGGCTTACAGATGACCTTAAAGCCGTTCTTGATTATTTCAGCCGCGAGAGCGGAATCGGCTTCTGGATTCGCCGGAATAGAAGCCATTTCGTCGCAAAAGGGACTAAGCTGACTTAGAAGCATGAATGCGCGGACATTTTCCATTCCGCAGTCGTTTTCAAAATACACTAGTATCGACACGGAGCCGTCATGGGATAGAATATCTGAACCATCAGAAACGGCGCTAGTCACTGAAGCCGCAGAAACAGGTTCGGGGCTCCCCTTGATTATGACGGCCTGACTTGTCAGCTGAGCAATAATTTCGGATGCATCGCCTTCAATATATTCGCTGTCCTGAAGTCTTTCCAGCTCACGCTTAAAAAAGTCCGATGCCTTGAAAACAAGGTCAAATATTGAATTAAAAACAAGCCGAAGGCTGGATGGGTTTTCTCTTAGAATGAAAAACACATCTTCGACAGAGTGCGCCAACTGTGAAATCGTGTTGAAGCTCATCATGGCTGCAGAGCCTTTAATTGTGTGTGTGATCCGGAATATACTGTTTATGTTTTCATCCGTGATACTTTTTGCCCGTTCAGAATCAAGAAGTATTTCATCGAGCTGTTCAAGCATTTCATTCGTTTCGTGAATAAAAGCTTCCAGTAGAGATTCCATTACTAAATCATCGGTACTCATAAAATCACCTTTCCATAGTAGCTGTCGCTTGGTATAGTTAGATTTGTAGTATTTATACTATTGTTCAGCAAAAAAGAAAGAGAAAATGTATGTAAACTGCTTACAGACAGGATATGGCAGGCACAAATGAGTGAAAAGCCTTGCATATTGACGCTTTTTGTAGATAAATAATAATTAAACTATAGACTTTACCCATTGTGTTTTCTAAAAAACAGTAAATAAATATAATTGTGGAATAGCACATAAATGCCGCCCAAATTATATTCACTTTATAGAAAAGGAGGGAGCAAGTTGCCGGATTTTTTACGAGTTACAAAACCTTTAGTAACGCAAAACCAAAACATACAGCCTAAGCCAGGCGTGGAGACAAACGGGACATTTAACATACAGAGCTCGACGAAAGTTGTTCAGACGCATAACCAAAGCGAATTACTAAAGCAAAATAACGGCTTATTAGACGGCAACGATGTGCCTACCCTTCTACTTAATCTGCTGAAAGACCCCACCGTTACGGTGTCATATTTAAAAAACATCTTCATGCTTGAAGAACTGTACAAGCTTCTGCCTGCAAACAACAAGACTCTTACGACTGATATTGAGGACATTTTGGGTACTCTGCTCATAAAACCTGAATACCTGACGGAAGAGATGCGCAGACAACTGCGCGGGTCAACTGCTTTTTCAGGGGAACTCTTTGATTTTTTAAGAGAGGTAAGCTCACAGAATAAGGAAAAGCCCGATGTTCAGGTCGCAATCGCAAGAGTTCTGCGTTCGATTAACAACATGGGAAACCAGCGCGAAATACTCGATTCTGTTGCTAACAATCTTGGTTTTTTACGAGACCAGCTGTCTTCGAGTAAATCGCTTTCAGCAAAGCTGGATGGTCTTATTGTGAGATTTCTCGCGCAGGATGCGCCGGAGAACTTTTCTGCCCTGAAATCAGATGCGCTAGCTTTGATGAAAAATATTGAAGACAGCATATTATTCTCCCCTAAGCTTTCCAAAACGCTTTCAATACTCATTTATAACCTCTCCAGATACAACGCGAACACCGATTATGCTGCTGAGTCGGCTTATAGGCTAGGCCAATTCCTTGCGCCTTCACAAAGAAGCGAACTCAAAGCCCTGATGCAGTCATACACGGAGTTGAATATTGAAGAAAGAGGACTTACGAAAACCGATAATTCAGAAGAAAACGAGTCTCGGGTAATGGCCTCGATTATCAGGCTTATTTCGCAGCAAAGAGGAACGGGAGCAAATACTACCGATACGGCAAAGCTGGAAAAAATGCTTTACAGTCTGCTTTCATCGCCCTGCAACTTTACTCCCCTGCTTCATTTCATACTGCCTCTTCAGTATAATGACATGAGAGCCTTCGCAGAATTATGGATTAATCCGGAGGGCGATGAAAAGGACGTGCCGGAGAATGCTCCTCAGGCAATGCACCTGCTTATGGTAATTGATGTCGAGGGTGTCGGACGCTTTGAGGCGGAATTCTCCGTATATAATTCAACGGTCGATTTTTCACTCTATTGCCCTAAAAACTGTGAAGCGGGCTATGAGGAGCTTATGAAATCGCTTCCAAAGCTCTTTCACGGAACGCCTTACCATGTTGGTAAAACGGAAGTATTAACCTTTGAAAACACACGTTCGCTCATGGAAGTTTTCAAATCATTGCCTTACAGGAGGGTCGGAGTAGATGTCAAAATTTGACAAGAAAGCCGTTGCTCTGAAATACGACAAAGACAATGATTTTGCGCCTGTTGTTGTCGCTTCAGGATACGGTCCGATTGCTGAAAAAATAATTGATATTGCCGAAAAGCAGGGTATACCTGTTTATAGAGATGACAGTGTTGCATCAATGCTATGCATGCTGGATGTCGGTAAAAATATTCCTGCGGATCTCTACGGAATTATTGCGAAGATATATTGCAGCATACTTATGTCCGCAGAAAAGTACAAAGGAATTAATGCCGACAATTAGAGAATAATTCAAACGATTTGCCATGGGGTGATAAAGATGCAAGGCCATACTCAAAGTCTAAAAAACCGTGAGATAGAGGCAAAAAAACAAAAATCGAAAAATATGCGAATGAGCTGGCTTCTACTTGCTGCTACACTTCTCGGTCTTTCAATGTTCAGCTTATTCACCATAGGCTCGACTATTAATCCCAAAAATTCCGTTCAGCAAAAAGCTTCTATTTTAAAAGATGTTGCGGAAGTGGATTCTTGGGAATTGATACTAGTTAACAGTAAAAATGTTGTGCCTAGAGATTTTACAGTTGATTTAATTCCGTTCCAGAATACTCGCGTAGATTCAAGAATTGCAGATTCTCTTCAAAAGATGATCGATTCAGCAAAAGATGAAGGCATAACCTTAAGTGTTTGCTCTGGTTTTCGAAGCGTGTCAGAGCAGGATAAACTATATAAAGCTAAATGCTTAATATATACGACTGCCGGGTACAGTGATGAAAACAGCAAGAACCTTACATCTAAATATTTGCAAATGGGCGGAGCGAGCGAGCACCATACGGGTCTTGCCGTTGACTTACTTACTGACAATGTTACAGATCTGGACGAAGGCTTTGCTAAAACACCTGCATATACATGGCTTGAAGAAAATGCTGCAAAATACGGTTTTATTGAACGGTATCCTAAAGATAAAAGCCAGATAACCGGAATTGATTGGGAACCGTGGCATTACCGATATGTCGGAGAAAAAAATGCGGAAGCTATTAAATCAAAGAATCTTTGTCTTGAAGAATATTTGCAAGATATGTATAGTAAACCCAAGGGCTTCGGCTAATTGTATTAAGGAAGAATTCTTGTGTTCCCAATTTAAGACTTAAGGGAGAAATATTATGGAAACCCATATAGTAAGAGCGCCTATACTCGACAAGAACCTAAAGCTTGTAGCCTATGAACTTGTTTATTATCAGGATGCCAGCACCCTGTATAATCAGCGTGACACTCATGTTGCCAACACAATAGTTTCATTCTTTGCGGGAGTCGATGCCGGCGGTTTTTTTGAAGGGAAAGATTGTTTTCTGACATTTACGCCTAATCTGCTGATGAAAGACATCCCCAAGATTTTTGACGAAAAAAAGCTTGTAATTCAGATTGAAGAAAACATCCTGATTAATCCCGATGCGAAAGCAATACTGAACAGATATAAAAAAGACGGCTACCGTATTGCTGTTCTTGGATTCGACTTTAATAAACGCTATTTGGATTTGCTTCCCGATATCGATATTATTAAGGCGGATTTTTCTGATCCCAAAACCGAGAGCCTAGGGGTTTTGTGCAAGCTGGCAAAGAACTTTGGAAAAAAACTTGCGGCTTACGGCATTAATTCTCTCGAATCAAAGGAGCTTGCGCTATCTTACGGCTGCGATTACTTGCAAGGCGACAGTGTTTCTGTAATGGTCACGACTAAGGTACACAAAATGAATTATCTTCAGTCGAACTTTTTCAGGCTGATGGGGTCTATAACTAAAGAAATTCCGGAATTTGATGAAATAGCAAAAATTATCTCAATGGATGTCACGTTGTCATTTTCTCTGCTCAAAATGGTCAATTCCTCATATTTTGCCCTGCCCAATAGAATCAGCAGCGTAAAACAAGCCCTGACGATTCTTGGACTCGGGCAGCTGAAACAGTGGATATATCTGCTCAGTTTTTCAGACGACGGCGGTGTTACAGATCAGCTCATCAAGCAATCATTTCTTCGTGCTGTTTTTTGTCAGGAAGTGTCTCAGTACATTAATAATTTCCCAATATCAAGACCTGAAACGTATTTGCTTGGAATGTTCTCAACGCTTGGGCTGCTGCTCGATGTGCCTGTGAAAGATGCCGTTGAGGAGCTTCCGCTTACGACTGAACTAAAAAAAGGACTTACGGGTGATGACGGGGATTGCGCCGACCTATTGAAACTATGTATCCTATATGAAAAGGGCAAATGGAGCAAAGTCGCCTCAACAATTCAAAAACTGGGGCTACAGGAAGACGTTGTTAAATCGAAATACATGGAAGCGATTGATTACGTTAATGGTATTTGGTCTGAACTGTCAGTACCTTCTGCCGGCATTGAGTATCTATAAAAATAAGGTTTTTTTAAAACTTTAGAATTGCGCTTGGCGGTGATTATATTTGAAAATAAATTTAAGTAGCGTTCTTGGCTGCATGTGCGAGATCAAAACGATGGATAATGAGTTTTTAGCTATCGGGAGAATCAGTGATTTTCTTCCGGAGGATAATTCCATCGAAATTGTTTCCTGTGACGGGAGCGATCTGCCGAGCATGCGATATGCAACGAAAATCAAAATCAACATATTCGGTAGCAAAAGCGGCTTTTTGGGCCTGGAAGGCTATGTCTACATTGCGAACAGCAGTTTCTGGAGATTATATGATGTCAGCAGCTTAGGTGAAAATGAGAGACGAAGCTATTTTAGAATTAAGACCAATTCGCATGCAGAGGTCGAGGAAATCATCGAGAGAGAACAGCCGGAAAATGACGGGCAGGAAGCAACGGACGAACAAACAGTAAAGTATCCCTGTACAGTTATGAGTGTTAGTATTTCCGGGGCACTGCTAGCAATTGATGATGAGAAATGCAATTTCCAAGTTGATTCAATGCTTCAAATTAATGCTTTTTCTGTTGGAGAGAGCAGTCAGGTGTTCACCTTGAAATGCAGGGTTAAAAGAAGTGAAAATCACGAGAGGCTTGGCAAGCTTCTAGGATGTGAATTCACTGACTTAAATGATAAGGAAATCCAAAGTCTGTGTCAGGCGATTTTTGCACAGCAGCGCCTTGAAATACACAGAAAAAAGGGACTCCATTAGTGCCGGTGAATGCAATCAAAAAAACTGCTTAGTTTTACTTACTAAGCAGTTTTTATCTGGTGGTATTCTAATTATCATAAATTAGTGGTGCGGGTGGGAACGAATCTGTATCGCAGCCTTTATAAGTGCATCCATAATAACTTTCTTAGGTATTTCCGCTTCGACTTTTTCGATTGCTGAAGATTGAACAACCGCATAGCGAGCAGGAAGAGCGTTCAAGGCATAAGCGCAGATATCACATCGACAACGGTCACAGCTGCAGACGTTGAACCTTTTGATAACTGCGTCCACGTTCTTTAAAACAAGGCTCTCCATAACATTTATTGTTGAAATCGCTTCTGCTTCTTGGAAGCTTGGGCTTCGAGCAAAGATTTTGTCCCTTAAAGCTGAAAGCGAATCGGGACTTGCTTCAGCTTCAGCCTCAGTTTGGTCCGAAGAAGCGTCAGAGCTGAAAGGATTACTGTTTAAAGCCGGCATAATTTTCGAAAACATTAAATCCTTATCTAGCTCTTTTTTTGATTTTGCCATTTTCTAAAGTAGTCTCCTTTCAAAAAGCTCTCTGACTAAAGCCGTGTAGTCCTGTACAGCGTTGTTATCCGGAGCGTAATCTATAATATCCTTTTGCAGCGTTGTCATCGCTTTGCTGATGACATTGCTATGCCTAATAACAGTATCCAGAAGAGGTATGTTCAGATGGGTCGCGAGCATTTGAGCTGTCTCCCTTGTGGTGCGGCTAAGGGCTTCGCGGGGATAGTAACGCAGTAAAAACATTCCCGCAATCGTTAGATTGGGATTGAAGACCTTCTTAATACGAAATATAGTTTCATGTACCTGAATGATGCCATGCAGACTGTAACCGTCTGAAAGCCCCGGAATAAGGACTATATCCGAAGCGACTATAACATTGGAAGAAAGCAGACCAAGCTCTGGAGGAGAGTCTATCAGAATGTAATCATACATAGGAAGAAGCGTTTTAAGGCTTTCCTTAAGCATTTGCTCGCTGCCGGGTCCTGTAAATTCACGCTCAACATTGCCAAGCAGAGCATCGGAGGGAATGATGTCGACAACGTTTGACTTCTGTATAGCATAGCGTGGTTTCACGTTGTGCTTAATAACATCGTATATCGTTGAGTGATCCCTTGTGTCGGCGTTCATACTGAATGAAAGATAGCCTTGAGGGTCAAAGTCAACACAAAGAACACTGTATCCCATATGTTTCAAACAGGCGGAGATGGCGTTTGTTGATGCAGTTTTTCCCACACCGCCCTTTTGATTAATTAAAGAAATTACCTTCGCCATTTTGATCATCACTCCTCAATAGCTGATATTATCACAAATAGTCCTATAATCAAATAGTTAATTACAGGTTTCTCTTGTAATTTTAAGCCGACAACTAAGGCAAGCTAATTATATAATTGCCATATTTAGTTTTCGTGGTATACTTTCAGCCAGCAGAAGAAGCGTACTTCATACGGCAGGAATAATATACCGCTTGATACAAAACCAAAAAAATATACAATAATTAATATGTTGTTCTGTGTAAGTACTTTAATTTTCTCGTTTTAGATGTATAAATAAGTTGAGATATAAGTTTTAGAAATACAATTTTCTTAAAAAAACTGCTATTCTAAGTATACTTGGGATTATATTACTATTTAACAATATTTTGGAGGTGCCATAAAACATGGAGATTAAACCTATTGCGAGCTATTATAAGACACAGGCTACGTCAAATACGGTAAATACCAAGAAGACTGTCGAGGAAAACGGCGTACCGGCAACGGATACCCGCGGAACAGATAAGATTGACATAAGCGCAGAAGCCAGCTTCAAGGCCGAGCTCGGCAAATATGCCAAGACTTATTCAGCAAAAATCACAGAGGATACGTCCCCTGAGCGCATCACGGAGCTCAAGAAGCAGTATCAGGGAGATGCCTGCCCGATTTCCGGGAGCGACATTGCAGCGAAGATAATTTCGGGAATACTAGGACCCGGAGCAAAAGACTAATTGGAGAACATAAAAATGGATTCGCGATATAACGAGTACATAGGCTTTTTAACGAAATATAGGGACGAGCTTTCCTCATTCCTTGACAGCGAAGCTGAAAAGCGAAGGGCTTTGCTTAGCAGCGATTTTGAAAGACTTGAGAAGATGCTTAATGTCCAGCAGGCGGAAACTATGAAGTTTCGCGGTCTGGAATCAAAAAGAGCGGGGCTCCAGTCAAAGCTTGGCCTGCCTGATGCAAAGGCAGAAGAGCTCATCGAAACGATAGACGACATGGAAGCGCGCAGGAGCGTCGAAGCGCTTTTGGAGGAGATGGCCGAGATTGCGGGTCAGATTCGTGAGCAAAACAGACAATCACTTGAACTGGCGGAATCAAATCTCAAAATCTTCGATTTGATTCGTCGAGGCGGTGAAAAAGAAGAACGAAGCACATGCTATGGCCCCGAAAACGGCCGACGCACAGTCTATTCTGCCGGAGAGGCTTATGAAGAGACGGTATAGGAGGGCATTTAGTTGAGATCAACTTTTGTAGGATTGGAGACAGCTAGGTCCGCTATTGTCGTTAATCAGCTGGCGCAGGATGTCGTTGCAAATAATATCGCCAACAGCGAGACTAAAGGATACACTAGGCAGCGTATAGAAAGATCCTCTGTAGCTGTATCTTCCTATTCTAGCCGTGTGTCTACAAGCTCAATGGGAAATACCGGCACAGGTGTTGCGGCACTCGGAGTTTCGCAAATCCGCGATTCGTTTCTGGATAAGAGCTTTCGCGACGAGTATTCGGTGAACAGCAGTTTTTCTCAGACAACGGATATACTTAACGATATACTCAAGGTTTTCCCCGATGGCGCGGATATTACGGACGATTCCGGACTTATCGGCGGACTTGAAGGACTGTATACAAACCTGAATACCTTTATTCAGTCGCCCACCTCCGAATCTGAGGCGAATTTGGTCAAATCATCTTTTACGAATATAACGCAGATATTGAAACAGCTGGACGCAGGACTTACGACGGTCTGTCAGCGCCAGACCGAGAATCTCCAGACCACAGTCACCAGAACGAACGATTTGCTTGAGCAGATAGCGAACCTGAACAAGAGCATTGCCGGTGACGCATCTGTAATGTCTAATTCTCAAAGTCAGTATTTCGCTCCCAATGAACTGCTCGATCAGCGGAATCTGCTTCTGGATGAGCTTTCGTCATATGGCAATATTAGTGTAAAGAATAACAGCGACGGTACCGTAAGCGTCGAAATGGGCGGACAGAAGGTTGTTGATAAGGGCAATTTCGACTCCCTTTCTATGAATGTGGATAAAAACAACTATGTGAATGTCGTGTGGAGAACAACTGGCGACAGCGTTTCACTCTCTGGCGGCTCAATACGAGCTTATGTAAATGTTTTAAACGGCAGAGGCAAAAATGTTCAGTCCAACAGCGAGACACCTGTCCAGGGAATACCTTATTACCGTGACAGGCTTGATACCTTTGCAAGAGCGCTAGCCGACGTTGCAAACTCCACTATCCCTGCATCAGTGGATGCGTCAGGGAAAGCTACTTCATATAAAACTCTTCTCTCCGGGTACAATTTGGACGGTACGAAAGCCGCAGCGACTACTGCCGAGAATATTTCAATAAGTAACGAATGGAATACAAACGGAGCGGGATACATCGTTTACAGCAAAAGCGAAAATGTTGAGGATTATGCCCAGCTCCTTTCAAATAGGCTTTTTGAAGAAAGCAACACGTTCAGCTCCTATGGTGAAAGCTACAAGGGGACTTTTTCGAACTACACAATTGAAATGCTCGGAAGAATCGGCACCGATGTAAGCTTCAACAAGGGCCGAAGCGAGGCGACAGCTACTATTGCCGACGATTACCTTTCGAGTCGGGATTCGGCCTCGGGCGTCCAACAGGACGAGGAAACCGCAAATATGCTGATTTACCAGAAAAGCTATCAGGCTGCTGCACGACTTATGACCGTAATGGACGATATGCTCGATACTCTTATCAACGGCATGGGACGAGTCGGAAGGTAAGCATTTCTTAAATCAAAGCAAGGAAAGGAGCTGCCGCAAATGAGAATATCAGACAGGCAGACTGCCAGAGATTATCTTAAATATCTTGATAAAGCAAAAACGAATTACGCCGAAACCAATGCGCGGATAGCTTCCGGCAACAGGTTCACAAGCATATCCGATGACGTTTCGGCTGCTACAAAAGCGCTTAGGGTCAGAGTTGAAAAGGCGAAGTCTGAGGAATACTATGGCAACGTCAAGGCGGTCAACGAGCAGCTTTCCACAACGGAAAACGCGTTGACCTCAATTAACGGAGTCTTGAGCGGAGCGCACTCAAAGGTACTTGCCGCGATGAACAGCACCAGCGGCGAATCGGGAAGAGCAGCGATTGCCAACGAAATCGGCTCAGTACGCGATGAAATTCTTCAGTTTGCAAATACGAAATACAACGACGCGTTTGTTCTTGGCGGCTCCAGTGCCGGCAAGGCCCCGTTTTCAACGGACAGTTCCGGAAATCTCTTATATAACGGAATCGATGTCAATATTATTGAAAAGGATTCCGCTGGATATTATTACATGGATGGGGCTGACAGAAAAGAAATCCCGATGAACGGTGACACCTATGTGGATATCGGGCTTGGAATCACGATGTCGGGTTCTATTGTTCGGTCAGATACGGCTATGAAAACCTCGTATTCCGGACTTGAGATTCTGGGCTTCGGCAAGGATGCCGACGGGAACCCAAATAATGTTTTCAACATGCTGACTAAATTGAAAGACAGTATTAAAAATTACGATGCAGAGACTGTCGGAAATTATGATGACAAACTGGTCTCATTCACCACAAATTTTAGAGGGTACCTTACAGACATCGGAGCGAAAACGAGCTTTCTGGATACGATAGAAAAAAGAGTCAGTACAACCATAGACACATATCAAAGTCAGATAAGCCGACTGGTCGGTGTTAACGACGCAGAAGAGGCAACCAATCAGAGTATGAATGATTATGTGCTTAAAGCGGTTCTTTCTATGGGCTCAAAAATTATTCCGACTTCGCTAATGGACTTTTTGAACTGAGTTAAGAGGCTTAATCACGAAAGGAGGATTAACAATGCAACTGCTTAAAATCTCAACTACACCAATGAAATACGAACTCGAAGTCGAAAGCGCAAAACTGGAGTATAAGCAGGAAGCGAATCCTTCTTGTGATATAATCACAACGCCTTCGCAGCTCAAAATCCAGTCGCAAAACGCCGAGATTCACATCGATACCTATGAAGCGAGGAAGTCTTTGGGACTATTGAATATTGATGACAGCATACAGCAATATGCCGCTAAAGGCAAAGAACATATCAGCAAGCAGACTCAGGAATATGTCCAGTTTGGGGAAGCTATGGCAGATATCCAAAACGGAACAGACATAGGCGACATTGTAAGACAGAAGATGCTGGAGCAGCCCGAACTCTATACTACGTTTCTGCCGAGCGCCCCCGCCGAGCTTTCGTTCGTCCCTGCGCAAACGGATATAAGCTATAAGCCCGGCGATGTGAACCTCGACTGGCAGATTAAAGACAGCTCCATAAGTTATAAGCCCGGAAGCGTTCGTATGAAGATAATTGAGTATGCGCACGTAGAAATCAAGTATCTCGGAGGGCCGATGTATGCGCCGCCAAGCGCCGATCCGGACTATGAGAAAAAGACGGAAGTCTGATAAGACTTCCATGACCGTTAAATGCTGAAAGTCGGGTGAACGAGAATGATAATTAAAACAAGGGACTTCGGAGAAGTTGATATATCTGAAAAAGATGTATATCATTTCACGCAGCCATTATTCGGATTTGAGCCTTACACCGATTTTGTTATCCTTAACGATAAAGATATCGGAGAAAACATAATCTGGCTTCAGTCTGTGCAGGAGCAGAGCCTTTGCTTTATACTTGTGGATCCGAGCGGGATGTCCGCTACGTTTTTACCGGAATTACCTACGGACTCAGAAAAGCTTTTGGGCAAGGGTGATTGCTTGTGCTGGGCCGTTGCCGTCGTACCTCAGGATTTTAAGGATTCCTCCGTTAATCTGAAAAGCCCTGTTTTTATCAATCCGGAAACACACCTAGCTGCCCAGATAATGCTCGAGAACGACTACCCTGTCAGATTCTTCTTTTTAAAGGAGGGAAATGACCGATGCTAGTGATTTCCAGAAAAACAGATGAGTGTATCATCATCGAACAGGAGAATGGCGAGCCAATCGAAATCAGACTCCTGTCGATTGATAACCAGGTGCGGGTTGGAATCAGTGCTCCGAGCGGATGCAAAATTTGGCGCAAGGAACTCTATACAACCGTTGAAGCGAACAGAAAAGCGGCTGAAAACACGTCATTTGGAAGTCTGCGCAGCCTGACTTCCCAGATGAGCAACGGAAAAGGCAGCGATTGAATGGTTGGGGACATGAAAAACAATCAAAAATTAACGCAGCTCCTTCGGGAGAAAGAGGTACTCTTTATCGATGTCGAAAGAATTACCAATGACATTTTCGAGGCTCCCGTTGATATTATAAACGCGCTCCTTGAAACAAGAGGAAATGCTCTCGAACGGGTGAACCAGGTCAACGACAAAATTAGTCCTCTTATCGAGGGTGATGAGCATCTAAAAAGCATCCTAAATTGCAGTTGCGAAATATCCGGTCTTACTGGAGAAACGAAAGAACTGTTTGAGCAGGCGCTCCGAATCAGAGCAGTTGCCAATCGGATTATCAAAAACGAGGACTGTGTTCGTCAGAGAATAGAAAATGAAAGAGATTTGCTGCTTGAAAAGATCGAAACCATGAACCGTAGCAGCAAAACAGTAGCCGAAAGCTATAAGCGCTCTGTTGAAACAGCACTGCCTCACGGCTTTGGCAACAGCAAAAACAAGACCATGTAGAAATAGCCGAGCAATCAAAAACGTAAACGTTCTGAGCCGGTTCGAACGCTACGAATATTGAGGTGACAATTTTATGAGTTCCAGCATAACAAGTTCAAATTACTATAATGTGAGCAGCTCTAGCAATAACGGTATATCAGGACTTATGTCTGGAATGGACACAGACAGCATGGTCAAAAAAATGCTCAGTGCGACACAGGCAAAAATTGATAAACAGAATCAATTAAAAACAACGACTGAGTGGAAGCAGACGATATATCAGGGGGCTGTTTCCGATATTAATACTTTTAAAAGCAAGTATTTTGATTCAACTTACGGCTCAACACTTTCAACAAACCTTGCGAGTCCGTCTTTCTTTAACTCAATGATTTCATCTGTTACGAGCGGAAGCTCTGTAAAGGTCGTTGGTTCGAGCTCATCAGCTGCGACGGGAGAGATGAGCGTTATTGTTTCTCAGCTTGCAAGTGCCGCTCAAATTTCATCCGGCAGCAAAATGAGTGGTACACAAACGATAACCGGCTCTGCCATGGATGTGACCTCAATAAAAAACACAATTACTTCCGGCAAAGAACTTGCCATAACACTTTCACTTGACGGAACTGCCAAGACCCTGACTTTCTCGAGCGCAGATTTTTCGGGTGAAATTGATGCCAGTACAATTAAGAGCGCTTTGGATGCAGAAATTACAAAAGCGTTTGGTTCCTATGTCAATGCCACGATGTCTGCAGATAACAAGCTTACTTTTTCACTTAACCTAAAAGACACTTACGGTGTTATAGAAGAAGGACACGAGCTAGCAATAACAGGCGCAGATGCAAAAAGCTTTGGCATAACCCCAGGTGTCTCGACTCTGATTTCCGGCGGTACAAAGCTTGGTGACTTGGCGGGAATACAGGGGGATAAGTATTCGTTCACGATAAATGGCTCGACGTTTGAGTTTTCATCCGGCGATACTGTCAGTAGCATGATGAACAAAATTAACTCCGGTGATGCAGGCGTCAAGATAAGCTATTCTTCAATGACTGATAAGTTTTCTATGCAGACTGCCACAACAGGCGAACAATACGGCATATCAATGGAACAGGATTGCGGAAATTTACTCAGCGCGATTTTTGGCAGCAGTGCTGTCTCTGCCGCATCAAAATCGAGCAGTGCAATACTGCAAGCCGGATCAATTAGCACTGCGGGACTGGACAGCGCATACACAACAACCAGCGCGGCAATGAACATGACAGTGAACGGAAAAGCTTACACCTTTACACTTGCTGACAGCGGAACTACATATACAAAAACAGATGTTGAAAATAAACTTAATGAATGGCTGGCAACAACCTTCGGACAGACGAGCGGTACTTCAAATATCAGCTATGCAGATGGTAAACTGACAACTGCGGCAGGTTATGCGGTCTCTTTTGCAAAGACTACAGTCGACACGTCGGACTCTGCCGCAGTTGCTGCAGCTGCGAAAACTGACCTTGCGCTGGCGTTTGGGTTTTCTACAAATGGCTCATCCAACGCGGTTACAGGAGATACCAATATCGCAGACGTTCTGCAATTGGAGGGTCTCAGCTTTTTGAAATCCGATGGCACTACAGCAGCAACAACTCTCTCCGATATTGCTTCCTTTTCGAATGGCGGTACAAGCTATTCTATTAGCTATTCGGACGGTCACTTGTTAATTTCAGGAACATCAGCTCTTGATTTAACAGGAACGGGGCTTGAGAGTTTATTTGGTACGACTGTTGAGTTGGGAAGCGGAACAATGGCAGCTGATGCCGTTACGGCGGGTACAGATGCACTTCTAAAAATCAACAATGTCGACACTTCTAGAAGCAGCAACACGTTCACCGTTGGCGGAATTACACTCACGGCAACAAAGGCCAATGCTTCGGAAACCACCGTTATCGGGACGACTCGTGACACTGATTCAATTGTGAGCGCAATTAAATCCTTTGTAAGCGACTACAATACGATGATTAGCAGCTTCTATTCTTTAACCACCGAAGACCCGGATTACCGCGACTATCCTCCCTTAACCGACGCCCAAAAAGAAGAAATGTCGGATACGGAGATTGAGACTTGGACCAAAAAGGCGAAGATCGGCCTTGTTCGCAGCGATGCCAATATAACTTCATTTATGTCTTCGTTGCGCACCGCTATGGATACAACCTGTAAGAAAGCGGGAATAGCTCTTTACAGCATAGGGATTGAAACATCGGCGTGGGATTTAACCGGGAAGCTTACAATTGATGAGACGGCATTAAAAAGCGCTCTCGCCACTGACCCTGAGGCAGTAGCAACTTTATTTACAGATTCAACTGACGGTCTGGCAAAGCAGATTTCGACAATTTGCGATAAAACTGCTAAGCTTAGCGCAGCAAGCCCGGGATCGCTTGTTGCAATTGCAGGCGCAAACGGTTGGGCAGTAAACGCGAAGACCAATGACATGTACCAGAAATTATCCAGCATAAGCGATAAGCTCGACGATCTTAAGGATAAATATGATGATGAGAAGGAGCGCTATTGGGCTAAGTTTACCGCAATGGAAACAGCAATGGCGAGATACTCGTCCCAGAGCAGTATGATTACGTCAACGTTCAGTTCATGATAGTATCTGAAATAAAGGCAGTGGTGATTTTTTATGATGACTAATCCATATGAAACGTATAAGCACCAGTCGGTAATGACAATGACCGCTGGACAAATCCTTTTACTCGTGTATAATGAGCTAATAAAGCAGCTGAGTTTAGCTCAAAAGGCGTTTGAAAAAAACGATATACCCGAGATTAACCGCAGTCTGCAAAAAGCACAGCATATCATACACGAATTAAAGGGTACTCTTAACTTCGACTACAGTATTTCGAATGAGCTCAACAATCTCTATGATTTCTTTTATTCCGCAGTTCTCAATGCTAATACGAAAAAAGATGCCTCCGAACTGCCGTCGCTTATAGAGATGGCAACTGAGATGAAGTCCACTTTTGAGGAAGCAGATAAAATGGCACGCGGATAAAGCGGGGCAAAGGGGGTAACCGTTCAAGTGTTTTACGATTCCAGTAAGTTCAAAGTGCTCGAAGCAGGCGTCCAGCTCGCACTGATGCAGCAAAAGCTGAGCACGCAGAATATTGCCAATATAGAAACTACGGGTTACAAATCCAAGGGTTTGTCGTTTGACGGTGTTCTGAGTTCTGTTCAAAACGGTACCGATACGCCTGAAATAAGCGGCATTAAGGCCTCCATTATTACAAACGACACAGAATCAACGCAGCCGAACGGCAATAATGTCAATCTTGAAAAAGAAAGCATTACTCTTTATAAGGCATATGCCCAGTACAGCGTGCTGCTGAATCAGATCAGCTCAGAGTTTGATAAATATAGCTATGTTCTAAACTGCAACATGTAGCCGTTCATATACGTAACAACACTTGCATGACGAGTCATTGGAGGGAAATCAATGTCATTCAGCTCATCTTTGGATATAGTCGGTTCCGCACTGACGGCAGAGCGCTTCCGCACAGACATAATCACACAGAATATCGCTAATGCGCAAACAACGAAAACAGCGAACGGTGAACCATATCGCCGCCAGATGGTCGAGTTCGAAGAGATACCGCTTGCCTTTTCAGAAGAACTGGATAAGGCAAAGTCGGGCGGCGGTGTGCGTGTATCGAACGTCGTAAAGAGTGACGCCGAGTTCAAGCTCATTTATGATCCTACGAATCCGGACGCGAATGCGGAGGGCTATGTTCAATCCTCCAACGTCGATACGACCGAAGAGCAGGTAGACCTTCTCGCCGCGAGTAACGCATATGAGGCCAATCTGACAGCCTTATCAGTCGTGAAGGCCATGATAAACAGAACAATCGAAATGGGCAATAAATAGAACAAGCCAATTCGAAGCCCTCGTACCGGATAACGGTGCGAGGGCTTTTTCGTTTCTATTCAGCAATAATCTGTTTAAAATCTCACTCCGCAAGTCTAATAATATGTAAGACTAAAAAACAGGAGCGGTTCCGAAGAACCGCCCCTGTTAATGTTATAGCCAGATAACCATAAGGTCCACTTGCTCTTACTGGAGAAGCTGAAGGATGGACTGCGGGTTCTGGTTTGCCTGAGCAAGCATTGCCTGAGCAGCCTGAGAAAGGATGTTCATCTTGGTATAGGTCATCATTTCTTTCGCCATGTCTGTATCACGGATACGGCTGTTAGCAGCGTCCATGTTCTCAGTCGTGGTGTCCATGCTGTTTATAGCATATTCAAGTCTGTTCTGGAGAGCACCGAGGTTGCCGCGGTTTGTGGAAACCGTATTTATGGCAGCTTTGATTGTGCTGATCGAGTTGCCTGCAGCGGTCTGAGAGGAAACATCCAGTCCGGCGGTTCCGAGGCCTTCAGCGGTCAGGTCTGCAACATTAACAGTAACCTTGTTGAAGGAGTCGTTCGAGTCGCCAACCTGAAGGACAAGACCGGCACCTGCTTTGCTGGTGAAAGTAGTAGAACCGGGGATGGAAATATCCACGTCCATGTTATGCAGTTCTGCCGCTGTTTTCAAAGAAGCAAGGTCGTCGAAAGTCTTGCCGTCAGAGCCATCGACAGTTGACTTGAAGGTGAAAGTGTTTCCGTTTACGGTTACTTTGTCTCCGGCTGCAAATGTTCCGGCCAGATTGGAGGTGTATGCCAAATCCTTACCTGCAACGTTGGTGCCAGCACCTTGTGTTACAGGGGTACCCTTAACTGCTATATCGTCCGTTAAACTGGTGATTCCCGCTTTGCTTACGCCCGCGGTTTTGTTCGTGATTGTAAGCTTGCCGAGTCCGTCCGTGCCGAAAGTAAAGAGTTTAGACAGATCCGAATCAGCATTACCTGCTGCTGCCATAGCAGTCGCGTTAGTTTCTGCGGTGTCAGCACCGAGAATGTCAAAGGTGACATCCGTTGACTGAGCTGCGCCGGTTTCATCAGTATAAGCAACTGTTAAAGTTTGACCAGTCACAGGTGTGGCGAGGGTGGTGTTAGTGACAATTGTTGCCGATGTGAACTTTGTTGCAGATGCGGGAGTTTCTGTTGTGACAATACCAACACCGGCACATGTTCCGGAGGCCTTCAAGGACTGACCACCTTCGCCGAGGGAACCGTCGAGCAGGTTGATGCCGTTGAAGTTTGTAGATTTTGCGATACGTGTAATTTCGGTGTTTAGCGCATCGACCTCAGTCTGGATAGCGTCACGGTCAACAGTATCTTGGATTGTTCCGCTTGCAGACTTTGTTGCAAGGGATACCATGCGGTTGAGCATGCTGTGGACTTCTGTAAGCGCACCTTCAGCGGTCTGCACTAGTGAAATACCATCCTGAGAGTTTGCGGAAGCCTGTTCGAGACCTTTGATCTGAGCCTTCATTTTTTCGCTGATTGCGAGGCCGGATGCGTCATCGCCTGCACGGTTGATGCGGAAGCCGGAAGAAAGCTTTTCAAGACTCTTTGCAAGCTGTGTGTTGTTTGTGCTCAACTGACGATAAGCGTTAGTTGACATTGTGTTGGTTCTTACTACCAAACCCATAAAAAAATACCTCCATGTATTTTGTTTGTTTCGGAGCGCGTCCATGCTCTCCGAACTGTAATGTTATGTTTCGACCTTTGAGCGATCTGTGCACCGAACACTACGAAAATCGAAACGCTTCTGACCGAGTCAATCCGGTCATCATAGTTATTTCACGTCCAAAAGAAAACTAAAGAACATTTTCAATTGTTTTTTTTGAGGTGTTTTACAATTGAATTAATGTTGGAACATAAATCGTAAATACGAATAATTATGCATACATTGATGATTTATTCAATTTAAATGATTAAAGATTACAGAAATGGGAGTTGGTTTATTAATACGGAACATGTGAAACGTCCTGTACAATACAAAATCCATAACATATTGGTTGTGCTACAGTGAAACACATAACAATATAGTTATGGAACGCGGATATTATTTTGGAATATAAGCGTTGGTTTTCCATATATGGATAAGACTAGAGATTTTATAGCCTGTGTTTCGACAAATTACAATAATTAACGCATAAATACTACAATTTTAGACTTTACAAGTCCATGAGGAGATGTTACCATTAACTCAAATCAGTTATACTATGATTTATGAAATTCTAAAACAAAAACTGAGAATTATTTGCATCTAAATTTTGGTACTAAAAGGAGCGCAAAATGGGAAACTTTATTTCGTCTATTCAGCCGATTGCGAAAATGGCACTTTCTAAGATCGGGGAAACGGAAGAAAGTACCGAGTCATCGGCACCGTTCCTGAATGTTTTGAAGGATGCAGTCAGCGAATATGCATCAAAACAGGAAATAGCAGATGCAGACAATCAAGCTCTGGCTCTGGGCGAATCAGATAATCTTGCGCAAATCCAAATTAACACATTAGAAGCTGAAACAGCGCTGCAGACAACTGTCCAATTAACCTCACGAGTAGTTAACGCATATAAAGAAATCATGCAAATGTCCGTATGACTGTGTTTTTTACTTAAAAAATAATAGCAACGACCGCAGCTTCACCTGGCGAGCGTGCAATAATAAGAGGTTAGCGTGAATAATAACATATTTCAAGTTAGCTTTTCTAAAGCTAAAGCTTATATAAGTCAATTACCGACGAAGACAAAAACCGGAATCGGCATTTCTTTTGCCGTGGTTCTGCTGTTTGTCGTTCTTTTTACGGTTATTATTAATGTCCAAAACGGCAAGTACACAGTTCTGTATACAGGTCTGAGCACCAGTGAGTCGGGAAGTGTTTACAGCGTTTTGAACGGCATGGGAGCCGATGTCAAATTCGATTCAGAGGGCAACATCATGGTGCCGAAAGATGAATACGACATATGGGTTCTCCAGCTGGCGGCAAAGGGCTATCCTAAGACTGCGCTGACCTATGATGTCTTTTCGAGCAATTCCGGTATGACGGCAACAGAATCCGAGAAGGCTCAATGGCTAATATATCAATTACAGGACAGGATACAGTCAACGCTCGAAAGGATTGATGGGGTAGGAAGTGCCACCGTCACTATTACCGTGCCCGAAACAAGCAATTACGTTTGGGAAACAGTTTCAACTGAACAGCGTGCAACAGCCGGAGTGCTGCTCTCACTAAATCCTGGGATTGAAATTAGCGGAGAGCAGGTTTCGGCTATTTGTACTCTGATAGCCTCCAGCGTTCCGAAGATGAAGCCAGAAGATGTCAGCGTGGTAGATGCGGGAACGATGCTTAAGCTTTCACCCGAAAGCGGCTCTGGCAATGAATCAAGCGGTACGAACAGCATGGGGTTTGAGCTCCTGATACAGACAAAAATCGAGGACAATGTAGTGAGGCTTCTTTCTCCGCGCTACGGGACGGGCGGCGTAGTTGCGGTTGCGAAAGCGACCATTGACTATGATAAGATGATGACCGAAAAACTTGAGATGACGCCGAATACTGACGGCAAAGGCAATGTTACTCACAGCGAGGGGTCTTATTCTGTTGAAGGGACGGAAAACGCGGGAGATATCGTCGGAACGGAAAACAATACCGACATTCCCACATATGGCTATAACAATCCTGCTTCCGGAGACGGGATGACAGACTATTCGTGGAGTTCGGACTACGACTACAGCTACATAAAGACGCAGGTCGAATCGGGCAATGCAATTTTGAAAAGAGCAACAATTTCAGTAATGGTAAATGAAAGCGCTCTGACCGATACCCGGATTAATGAACTGAAAAGTCTTGTCAGCGGCTGTACCGATATCCCAGTAGACTTGATTTCCATTTCAGCCTTTGATAAATCCGCTCTTTATGAGGAGCCGGGCACCGAGCCATCGGCTGAACCCGAAGAAAACAACAATTCCATTTTTCCTCAGTTATTTAACCTATCAACTCAGACTTATATAATTATCGGTGGCGGACTATTGCTGTTGCTGGCGACGATTGTCTTTGTTGTCGCATTTATTAAGCGCAAAAGAAAGAATCGCTACAAGGTGAAATCTGAAGCGGATAAGCGCGCAAAGCTGGATGAAGCTCGCCGCAAGCAAATGGAAATTGAAGACCACAAAAAAACACTTGAGGATGTTGCAAAAGGGAAAATCGACCCGAAGAATGAGGCAATAGTTGAAGAAGTCCGCGAATTCACCAAGACCAACCCCCAGATAGCTGCAAATCTAATCCGTTCTTGGCTGAAGGAGGAATAGCGATGTCAAGATCTTCATCAAAAAAAATAACATCCCTAACGAAAGCAGCAGCTGTTATCGTTGCATTGGGAAGCGAGCAGGCTTCAGCGGTTTATAAAAATCTGTCCGAGGACGAAGTTGAAACGCTGACGATCGAAGTCGCAAAGCTTGATAGATTATCTCCAGACGAAATGCAGGACATCGTTGATGATTTCTATGGCCTTTGTACTACCCAAAAGGTAATTTCAGAAGGCGGAGTCCTATACGCAAGGAATGTTCTCGAAAAAGCTTTCGGCACACAGCAGGCAACATCGTACATGGACCGAGTTGCGAAATCAATGCAAACAAGGTCCTTTGAGTTCATTCGAAAGGCAAACTATAAAAACCTCATGATGATGATTCAAAACGAACATCCGCAAACCATCGCGTTTGTGCTGTCATATGCATCAGCTGATCAGTCATCGAAAATTATTTCTGAATTACCCAAAAAGCTTCAAATCGATGTAATCAGACGGATTGCGACGCTTGAAAGCGTCAGTCCGGAGATAGTTTCGATAGTTGAAACAGCACTTGAAAAAAGGTTCTCGGCTGTCGTCTCGGTGGATATGACCGAAATCGGAGGAATCAATTTTGTAGCCGATATTATGAACCATGTAAACCGCACAACCGAAAAGTTTGTGTTTGATGAGCTTTCAAAGAGTAATCCTACTCTTTCTGAGGAGATAAGAAAGCTGATGTTCGTATTTGAGGATATCCTGAATCTCGACGATACGACTATTCAGATTGTTTTGCGGAATGTTGAGACGCAGGATCTTGCTGTTGCTATTAAGGGCTCAAGCGAAGAGATCAAGCAAATGCTTCTTAATAACATTTCTTCCAGGGCAAGGGAAAATATACTTTCTGACATCGAATTCCTGCGCAATGTTCGTATGAAGGATGTGGAACGGGCTCAGCAGAAGATTGTCGACTCGATTCGAATCCTTGAAGAAAGCGGCGAAATAACGATATCTCGAGGAACGGAGGATGCAATAATTGAATAGCGCACATGTTTACAAGAGGCATAACTTTGTCTCGAAGGATGAATGTGTCCGCATTCCCGATGGCAACACTAAACAAAATGCAATTAACCTCATGGTGAAACAAGATGAAGAAGAAATATCGTCTGAGGTTTTTTCGTCTGAAAGTGATACTTTTGCGAGTAGTCTAAATCCAGCAGGAATAGCGGGCAATGATTCTAAAAATTCTGATAAGAACTTGAACGGCGAGGATTTCAACGATTCTAAGCACCAGCCGGAAACGAAAAAGCAAACAAAAAAAGCCGCAAACGCGGCTGCAATTGAACAGGAACCGGATAAGGAAGCTCTCTCCTTGATTTACAAGAAGGAATTGGAAGCTCTTTCTAAAGCCGCAGCCCAGGCAGCGGCCCAAAGCGCATATTTCGATGCACTGAATAAAAAAAAGTGCGAGCTAAAGGAATGCATATCCGATGTTCAGATGCTGCTCAATGAGCTGGCACAAAAGCACGAGGAGTTTATTGAGCAGTATACCAATGAACTGAAATACATGGCTGTCGATATTGCCGAAAAAATGATACTTGAGAAAATCTCTGCCGACGATGCCGTACTGAAAAAGCTCGTACTCCAGAACATTAAAACCGTAAAGAATGCAGAATGGATAAACGTTGAACTCTCCGAGCGGCTTGTCGGACTTGTCGATTATGTGAAAAATGAACTCGAAATGCCTGAGTATAAAGGCAGAACCAGCGTTTATACCGTCACGGATAAGAAAGATACTTGCCGTGTTACTACGGATGAAGGCACGATAGTGAGCACAATCAGTGTTCAGGCGAACAATCTGCGAAAAGCCTTTAAGGAAGCTGATGAGGAATAGCGCAAAACAGGGAGATAAATACTGCTGTGAAACAAACCATTCATGAATCAATGCAAAAATATTATAAAATCATTCAGCAGTCCGATCTCCGGACTCATGAGGGAAAAATCAACAAAATCGTCGGAATGACTCTTGAAGCTACAGGGCTGAAATGCAGTATCGGCGATCTTTGCACTATACATATCGATAAAAATCAAACTGATGTCATTTCGGAAGTTGTCGGAATCACAGAAAACAAAGTCTTTCTTATGCCGTTCCAGCAGGTTCAGGGAATTGGCTATGGCTGTGCGGTGACGACTAAGGGAGAAAAGCTTACTGTTCCGGTATCAGATGCTTTAATAGGCCGCACCATAGATCCGCTCGGAAATCCAATTGACGGCGGTCCCGATTTGCCTAAAGGGTATGGGATGTCGATAACCAAAAGTCCCGAAAACCCTATGTCTCGCCCGCCCATAACAGAAGTGATGGAGCTTGGGGTAAAAGCAATTGACGGGCTTTTGACAATCGGCAAGGGGCAAAGAATAGGGATATTTGCCGGCAGCGGCGTTGGAAAAAGTACGCTTATGGGCATGATTGCGAGAAATGTTCGCGCTGATGTCAATGTTATCGCTCTTGTAGGCGAGCGCGGACGAGAGGTTGTTGAATTCATCGAAAGAGACCTTGGACCCGAAGGAATAACAAGATCGGTTCTCGTTGTCGCGACCTCCGATCAACCGGCTCTGATGCGATTAAAATGTGCCCATACCGCAACGGCGATTGCAGAATACTTCAAGGATCAGGGTCTGGATGTCTTGCTGATGATGGATTCACTTACGCGATTTGCTATGGCGCAGCGCGAGATTGGGCTCTCAACAGGAGAAGCGCCGGTCGCCCGCGGCTATACGCCGTCGATTTATTACGAGCTTCCAAAGCTGCTTGAACGCTCAGGAAATTTCCGAAACGGCTCGATAACCGGTATTTACACAGTACTTGTTGAGGGAGACGATACAAACGAGCCGATTGCCGATACTGTCAGAAGTATTATTGACGGGCATATAATTTTATCAAGGAAAATCGCCGCGAAAAACCACTATCCGGCAATCGATGTGCTTAACAGTATAAGCCGTCTGATGTCCGGAATAGCCAATCCGGAGCATAAAAATTCCGCCAACAAATTGCGGAGTATGCTCGCGGTTTACAGAGAAAATGAGGATCTGATATCGATTGGCGCATACAAATCAGGAAACAATCCCGAGCTGGACAGCGCGCTGGAGCACATGAAAAACATCAATGATTTTCTGATGCAGAAGGTCGATGAACCTTCGGATTTTGATGAAACACTGAAACTACTGATTGAATCCGTAAGATAGGAGGGCCGAACTTGTGAAGCAATATGAATTCTCCTTGGAGCGTATCCGTAACTATAAAATACAGATTCTGGACAAGGAAAAGAAAATTCTCGGCAACTTAAATAGGCGGAGAGATGATATCGCCGAGAAAATTCGCTATTTGGAAAAGTTCGGAGATGAGAAAACCGAGCAGGTGCAGCTTAAGCAGATTGAAGGCGTTTCAATGATGGAGCTCTCTTCGCTCAATTATCTGATCGAAAGCACCAGAAAACAAGTCGAAACACTGCTTATTGAACTGGAAAGAGCAGAGGAAATTGCTGAAGCTCAACGCAAGGTCGTTATATCAATCTATCAGGAGAAAACCGGCATGGATAAGCTTGAGGAAAAGCAAATTGAGGAATATCGACTTCTTGAAGCAAAAGCCCTTGAAAGTGAAGTCATGCAGGGAATAAATAATAAGATGGCGAGAAAGATTACCGCATAGAAAGACTTTAGCCGTATAATTGCGGGAAATTCTTCGCCAAGCCACGAAAGGAGGTGAGAAACATGCAAAGTACATTAGTCCATATGAAAGCACGCACACCACAGAGAATCGACAAGGAATCGTCGGGAGCTGTCAAGAAGAGCGAGGGTAACGCCGAGCTAATGGATCCGTTTCTACAGATTATTATGAGCCTTCTGCCGCAGCTTGAAGAGCAGAGCTTACAGCCTAATGACAGCGCTTCGGGGACCGGAGCTGTTGAGCCAAGCGAGCTTGCCGCCCTGTTCCAAAGCTATCCGGGGGGATTGGCAGCGCTTCAGAACTTGCTAAACGGTGATCCGAGCGCAAGTACCGCTCTGAACTCAGCCAAGTCCACAAATACTGCCGCCCTTATGAACTTGCTGGCACAATCGGAAACTCAAGAAGGAGCCATCAATATCCCGACCGACAATGTAATCGGAGCGAACGTAACACCGTCGGGTTACACAGAAAAGGCGACAGATATTTCCGGTTTACTTAACCTGGTCGGCAAAGGCGCAGACAATGCCGGAAATGTAGCAATTTCTTCGGGTGCGCTGACTCAGCTAACCGATTTGCTTGGTCTTTCGAGCAAGAACGAAATGCAGACCTTATTGAAAAATGTCGGCATTGAAGTAACAGAAGACGCAGTGGGTTCTGCACAAAGCGGTACATCCGAATCGGTCATTAAAGCAAAGGAATTACTCTCGGAATACTTGCAGCAACAGCAGAGCGATAAGGACGAAATTGACGTTGACAAGCTCCAGAACGAGCTTTCGAAAACAGACAAGATGGCGCCCTTTGAGATTCGGTTCAAGAGCGCTGGCAACGCAGCTGATGCTAAGGTTCTGGATCAGATTACGGACGGAATTAAGCAAAATATATCCTTAGGAAAAAGTGAATTTACAATCAAGCTCAAACCGGAAAATTTAGGTGAAATCACAGTTAAGCTCGTTGAAGAAGCCGGAAAAACGACACTGACAATTACAGCGGCAAAAGCGCAGACGGCAAAGCTTATCAACGATGACCTCGACGCGCTGAGAGCGGCGGTCGCACCCATGAAAGTTGAAGTACGTGATGCGGTCGTATCAACAAACGAAACTGCAAACGGGTCTATGCAGCAGTTCAACATGACAGGACAGCAATTCGCAGGGCAACAGTTCGCGGGACATCAAAGCTTCCTGCAAATGTCTCAGGCGGCATCAAGGCAGGCCGGCAATCAGACTGCTGATGACATTTATGAGTCATCGCAAGCCGCACAGTTAAAATTTCAATCGAGCGACAGGCTTGACGCCTACATCTAAGTGAAAGGAGGTAAAAAAATGAGCGCAGCAGTTAACAGCGCTTTAGCGTCCTCATCGAGCGGAAGAACAACTACAACAACTAATACCGGAACAACAAAACTCACGGCTTCGGATTTCCTGAAATTGTTTGTGACACAGATACAGAATCAAGATTTTAACAATCCCATGGACAACAGCGAAATGATGAATCAGATAACACAGCTGTCCAACATGCAGATGATGCAGGAAATGGCGTCATATTCAAAAACCGGCTATGCAATGTCTCTGGTGGGAAAAACCGTTATCGCATCAAGGTTTACAAACGGTGAGCTTGACACGGAAACTGGAACCGTTTCAAAGGTCTCTCTTGTCGATGACGAGTATGTTCTGTATGTCAACGGAAAGAAGTATGGTCTGGATGAGATTATGGAGATCAAAAACGACTCAGACAGCGGCTCATCGATGGATCCATCATCCTATCCCATCAAAGTAACATCCGTCACGAGCGACACGGCGGCTATCAATTGGAGCGTTCCGACAGAAGATCCTGTTGAAGCCAGTGGACTCAAGTATTCCGTCTATTACTCAAAGGAAGGGCCGTTCAATACTGTTACAGACGTCGAAAAAGGAACTGCGTACGGGGCTGCAAATCAGACGGGGCTGTTAAACGAAACCATCACGGGACTTGAAGCAGGTCAGGCCTATTACATCAATGTGCTGGTTCAGGATACGGATGGAAAAAAGTACGTCTATAATCCAACAATAGTAGTAACAAACAAATGACAATGCTTAAGAAGGAGCAAATATCATGGACGATATGCGCTTGAACATCAATTTCCCCATCGTTTCGGGAAATCCTCTCATAGAGCAGACGCAGAAGGTTGACAAGGATGTTAACGATGCTGCGGATAAAGACAGCTTCAAAAGTATCCTCACAGAAATGCTTCGTAAAAATAGCGAGGTCAACTTCTCAAAGCACGCTGTTAAAAGGGCTATCGACCACAATATTGAGCTTAACGACGAGAACTTGAGCCGGCTTAATGAGGGTGTCAAAATGGCGAGCGAAAAGAATCTGGAAGAGCCGTTAATCCTTGTCGGAAACACAGCATTTTTGGTCAACATTCCGAACAACACAGTAATAACTGCGGTTGACAGCAGCGACATGAAAGGGAACGTATTCACAAATATTGACGGAACCGTAATAATCTAGCCGGACCTTTTGAGGAGGCTATAGTACCCCGATTGACTGACGGGTGCAATAGATGCGGTTCCAAGAAAGGAATCAAAATGAACAGAGCATTATATTCGGGCGTGGCGGGCCTTAAAGCTCACCAGACCAAAATGGACGTTATCGGAAACAACATTTCAAACGTCAACACCTATGGCTACAAATCCCAGCGTGCAGTTTTCAGCGATGTGTTTTACCAAACGGTTGCAAGCGCAACTGCGGGCACGGCAAGCAAGGGAGGCACGAACCCGTCAAGCATAGGCTATGGCTCTCAGCTCGCTGCGATTCAGACCAAGATGTCGCAGTCCAGTATGCAGTCAACAGGCTATGGACTCGATGTGGCGATTACAGGCGAGGGCTTTTTCCAGGTCATGGATGCTGACGGCAACATTTTCTATACAAAGGCAGGTTTGCTTGACTATGACGCGAACGGGTACCTGACCGATGTTAACGGAAACTTTGTTTTAGGCGCAGCGAAGGCAGACGGCACTGCCGCTTCCGAAAAAATTAAGATCGACAATATAGGCGCGGTACCGTCGGCAGCTTCAAAGGCGGATGTTACGATAAACGGTATCAAATATACTATTACCTCATCGAACGCAACCGAAAGCGGAAACATCTCAATAGCAATCGGTTCAAGTGATGACCTTCCTGCCGGACAAAAAGCGACTGCAACTATATCTACTACGGGAACAATAACCGTAAAGCTGAGCAGTACTGAGAAATTTACCGATATTGCCTCACTAAACGCTGCGATAAACGCAGCAATAACCGAAGCAAACGGCGGCAAAGCGCATGCGGCGGGCACTTTTACTATTGCAGCTCCAGACGCGGCCACCAAATTTCCGACCGGTGGGCTGACCGGAAAAGAAATCTGCGGAACCGATTACAGCGTTACTGACGGTACGATTACAGGAGATCCGATATTCGGAGGCTTGATGACCATTAACGGTACAAGCAGTGATTTCATAGGAAGCGGCACTGTGAATTCTACCGATTTCACGGCAACCTATACTGCGGCGAGCGGCGGCAATCCGGCATTCTGGACGATTTCGATGACTGTGGGAGCAAAAACTTATTCAGGCGTTCTAAAGGACGGCGAGCTAGCAAAGTCTCTTTTGCTCAAAAGTTCAGCGGGAGACTATGTGGAAGTTACAAATCCGGGATTCGATCAGCTTGTTGATCAGGCAGACACATCTACACCCAAAGATGGTGTTCCCGATGTAACGACTCTCAACGCGTTGGCTACGGGGGATTCTCTTACCGTCGCGCCTGCTACTCAGTCGAACGAACTCGGACTCTCGTCTGTTTCATTCAGCTTGGCGGGCGGCACAAAGGGCGGCGCTGTCACACTAGACCAGCTCACAAGCATCGCGATTGGGTCGGACGGTGTACTTTCCGTAACACACGCTGATCTGGGGACTGTTACGGCTGGTAGAATCTCGCTTGCCAGCTTTGCCAATCCATCAGGTCTTCAGATGAAGGGCTCCAACTACTTTCAGAAGACTACAAACTCCGGTGAACCTATACTGTGCAACCCCGGTTCAAGCGGAACGGGCGAGCTGCAGAGCAACACGCTGGAGTTGTCCAACGTTGACCTCTCATCCGAATTTGCAGAAATGATCACCACTCAACGCGGGTTCCAGGCTAACTCGCGCATCATAACCGTTTCAGACACAATGCTTGAGGAACTTATAAATCTTAAACGCTGACCGAAGTGCCTCTGACGACGGTTTTTACCGTCGTCAGAGGCAAGCATAATTTAAAATTGCTTCGCAACTCCACAGTGATAAAGTAATGTTCCCCCAAAACTTATCTACCAAATGTTGTAAAATTCCAAAACTGTATTATAAATTAATCAGTTAAAGGGGCACAGGCCGCGATGATCATATTAACCAAACTTAATGATATCCCTTTTACCCTTAACGACGATCTGATTGAGACGATTGAAGAAACCCCTGACACTACAATCAGACTTACGAGTAAAAACTATTTGATAGTTAAAGAGTCCATGATGGAAGTCGTTGAAAAGGTAATCGAATTTCGAAGGCAAATAAACGGAGTAATAGCTCTGAAAAAAGACTTATAGCATCACTTCCGGTAAGAAAGAGGGCTTTTCTGATAATGAAAAGAAAACTTGATATTATGACTGTCGTAGGGCTTGTACTAGCAATAGGCTTGACTGTAATGGGAATAATACTAACCAAAATTCCCGCTGACGAGGGTGGAGGATACAAAATCCTTACTATAAGCCTTTCGAGCTTTTGGGATCTTCCAAGCGTTGCAATAGTAATAGGCGGAACGTTCGCCACACTTATGCTTTCATTTCCGCTTAGTCAATTCACAAGAATTCCAAAGCACTTACGCATAATCTTTTTGCCGCAGGAATTCGTAGCAGAAGAATACATAACTAAAATCGTCGATTGCGCAAAAAAGGCGAGAATCAACGGTCTGTTAGCGTTGGAAGAGGATGCAAACTCTATTGATGACGCTTATCTGAAAAACAGCCTGCAAATGATAGTCGACTCAACAGACCCCGAAAAGGTTAAAACCCAGATGGAGTCATGGGCTGACAGTGTCGAGGGACGGCACGAACAGGAACGTTCATTCTATGATAAAGGTGCGCAGATTGCGCCTGCATTCGGTATGATAGGAACTCTAATCGGACTTATCAATATGCTAAAAAATTTAGAAGACATTTCATCTGTTGGCCCGAATATGGCGGTTGCTCTGGTAACGACTTTTTATGGTTCTTTACTTGCAAACGTTGTTTTTGCTCCGATTTCAAATAAACTTCGCGTAAGGCATGACGAGGAATACTTGTGTATGCAGATAGTGTATGAAGGCGTACAGGCAATACAGTCCGGTGAAAACCCGAAACTAATACACGAAAAGCTGACACATTTACTGCCTGAATATCGGCAGGAAGCCCTTGGCTCGAAGGAAGGCGGAGAAGGTCCTTCAAGTAGTAAAGCGGGGAAGAAGAAAAAAGAAAAGGAAAAGAAATAACACATGAAGGCTTGTACTTTCATTTCTATTTTTTCTTTCAAGTTCCTCAAATAGTTGTTTAAACCACGAATTGCTTAGTTAGACTTCAACCGCATGATATAGACTCAAACCTAAAGATTAAACTTGTCGAACAATGCGGCTGTGTGAAATAGATGGAGGCTCTTATGAGACGAAAAAAAGGAGGCGGCGGTGAAGGCGGCGGAGATTCTTGGCTGAACACCTATGCGGATATGGTTACGTTGCTGCTGACCTTTTTTGCTGTTTTGCTTAGTATGTCTTCAGTAAACCAGGAAAAATACAACGCTTTCATCAGGTCCTTTTCCAATCTCCCTCCGGAAGTAATTGAAGAAATAACAAATCCTGCCATTTCTCCGGAAAATGAGGATGATACATTGTCGGAACCTCCTTCCGAAGCAGCTGTACAAGCCATGAATGATCTGTACAAAAAGCTATCTGATTATGTAGAAACAAACGGGATGTCAGATACTGTGAGCATTAATAAGCTCGACCAGGTCATTTTCATTAAATTTGACAGCACGGTCTATTTCGAGCCGGATAAATATGTTATGCGTTCCGGCGGTAAAGACGTTATTTCATTTATCGGAGCTGGAATCAAAGAATACGAAAGTATGATTAATCTCGTAGCCATATGCGGACATACTGCTACGGTACCAGATAACTCCTCCTCCAGTGTTTCGGATTGGATGCTGTCTGGTGAACGAGCGGCCGTAACTGCCATGTTTTTTGAGGATGAAATAGAAATTGACCCCAAAAAGATGATTCTTCTTGGATATGGCAAAAATTTGCCTATTGCCCCAAATGATACGGAAGAAGGACGCTTGGTAAATCGCAGGGTTGAAATAGTGATCGTTGGAAGAGAAAGCGATATTTCATTTGATCCATATTCAGAATTAAGCAGTCTCTATAGCTTAATCGGAAATCAAGATACGGATAATTCAGCGTCAGGCACCGACATTGTAGACCCATCACCATCACCGCCGGTGAAGGATACGGATATTCAGGTCGATGTTTCACCGTATGATTAATTTAAGTATTTTTTCTGGCAGCTAAAGGAGTTGAGATTTATTATGGCAGAAGCGCTGTCACAAAGTCAGATAGACGAATTACTGCATCAAATGCGTTCGGGTACCGTTGAAAAACAGCATACCGAATCAAAGCAGAGAATCAAAGAATATGATTTTTCGTCTCCCAAAAAGTTCACCAAGGACCAGCTCAAATCTCTGAACAACCTGTACGAGAATTATTCCAGAATGATGTCCTCGTATTTCACCAGTGTTCTCCGAAGCAGCTGCGAAGTATCAATTAGTCAAATTGAAGAGCAGCGGTTTTATGAATTTACAAACGCGCTTCCGGACAGCACTTTAATAGGAATATTCTCGTTTCTGCCTGAGGGCAGTGCCTATGGCGAAACAACAATGATGATTGAGTTTTCAACGGTGTTTGGATATTTGCTGATAGATAGGCAAATGGGCGGGAACGGAGAACTTGTTACATTGGACCGCGAATACACAGAGATTGAACTGTCGCTTCTGAACCTGGTTATGGACAGGATTACGTTTTATCTGCAGGAGGCATGGAGTGGTTTTTTTCCGCTTCAGACACGCTTTTTGACCATTGAAACTAATGGAAGATTTGTTCAGACTTTTGCACCCCAGGACGTAGTCGTGATAGTCACATTTGATATCGACGACGAGTTCTGCAAAACCTCAGCGAACATCTGTATGCCCGCTGAAAACCTTGAAGAACTCATAAACAGTCTCTCCGTAAAATATAACCACTCTTCAAAGAAACAGGATGCTGTAAAGGAAAAGCAAAAGCGTGACAAGGTTTTTGATTATCTGAAGCAATCAGAATTAAACATTGAAGCACATTTGGACGACTGCTTTATGAGCCTGGGAGAAATAGCACATCTTCAAGTAAATGATGTTATTTTCCTTAATAAGAGAATAAACGAAGACATATCAGTAAGTGTCGAAGGAATTCCTTGCTATAAAGCCAGACTCGGTGAAATTGATTCTAAGATGGCTTTGAGAATTGTCAATACGGAGAGCATATTAGATGACAGAAGAGAGGGATAATGGGTGAAGAAGGATAAAAAGGTACTGACCAGCGACGAGCTCGACGCAATAGGGGAAATAATGAACATCAGTATGGGTGCTGCTGCAACCGCAGTTTCAACTATGCTAGAGCGGCAGGTTGTTATTACAACGCCTCAAATAGCTCAAGATCAGCTTCAAAATGTTGACTTCTCAGAATTCGAGCCCGCAATTGTCGTAAAAATCAATTACATTGAGGGTTTGTCCGGTACAAATGTCATTGTGATTAGACGCAAGGATATGGGGATTATACTTGACCTGCTGATGGGCAATGATTGTACAAGCGCCGATGATTTTGAATTTGATGAAATGAGTATGAGTGCGGCCTGTGAAGTAATGAACCAGATGATGGGATCTTCAGCTACGGCGATGTCGGAAATGATAAATCAAACAATCAATATTTCTACGCCGCAGGCGATGCTCGTTGACAGTTCAAATGACACGAAAATAATTTTTGATAATATTGATCAGGAAGAAAATGTAGTTGCTATATCATTCAAAATGTCGATTAAAGAGACTCTTGATACAACCTTCAGCTGCGTTATGCCGTTCGGTCTTTCAAGAGCTATAGTAGAGGCGGTTAACGGCGGGATGATTGATTCGGCGGAATCGTATCAGGAACCGACAGTTGAGAGCCAGAATCCAGCTATTCCCCAACCGCAGCAAATTCCTCCCCGGCCGGCACAAACATATCAGCAAGTGCCTGCGTCACCGCAGCAAATTCTCCCACAGGCGCCGCAACAGCCGGATTACTGGCCGCCTAACGCACCTAACGACCCACAGTATGCTCCTTCACAGGCAAAGCCGCCGAACGCATATCCATACCAGCAGCCATATCAGCCTCCGGTAGATCCGGCCATGCAGTATTCGCAATATCAGCAGCCCTACCCCCAGCCGCCTTATGGACAAGCACCTGCAAGGCAGTACCCTAACGGGCAATATAGTCAATATCCTGAACAACAGCAAAACCCGCGTTATGTTATGCCTTCATTGAATGTTAAACAGCCGGAATTCCCGGATTTCTCGCAAAAGTTGGGACAGGCGGCGTCGGTATATAGTTCAAACATGGGTTTGCTCTTGGGCGTCCAGCTTGAGGTCTCGGTGGTTATAGGCAGGGCAAAACAAAAGATAAAAGACGTGCTTGATTTGGGACAGGGCTCTGTTATCGAGCTTGACAGGCAGACAGGCTCTCCGGCTGAAATTGTAGTTAACGGCCAACTCATTGCGTATGGCGATGTGGTTGTTGTAGGTGATAATTTTGGAATCCGTATAACTGAAATAGTAGGAACAAAGGAACTAATAGATTCCATCGAAAAGAACAATAAGTAATCATTTAGGAGGAACGGGCAATGAACAAAATTCTGATTGTTGATGATGCAGGGTTTATGAGGAAGATGGTTCAGACACATCTTTCAAAGGCAGGATACACCGACTTTATTGAGGGAGAAGACGGACAGCGCGCTATTGATATTTACAAAGAGCAAAAGCCGGATCTTGTCATAATGGATATAACCATGCCCAATGTAGACGGGATAGAAGCTTTGCGGCAGATTAAGGCAACAGACTCCGACGCGAAAATTATAATGTGCTCCGCAATGGGACAGGAAGCAATGGTCATGGAAGCCATTAAGCTTGGAGCGCTGGACTTTATTGTTAAGCCCTTCAAGGCAGAACGTATTATCCAGACTGTTAATAAAATTTTACCGCTCTAATAAAAAGAATGAGCAAGGGGTGACGAGGGCTTGAATGGCTGGTCGGAAGTATTATCTATAATTGGTACGATAGTTCTAATGATTGCGGTTTTTGCTGCTGCGTATTTTGTGTCGAAATATGTTGGAAAGCATTATAAACCTAATTATGGTCTTTCAAAGAATATTACCGTAATCGACAGTACTGTAATCGGCAAGGATAGATCGCTGCTTCTTGTCAAAGTTGGAGAGAAGGCCTTCTTGATAGGTTCTACGCCCAATGAATTTACATTTCTGAGCGAGCTTCAAGCAGAGCAGTTTGCATCTGTTTCCGAAACAGAACAAGCTTTGCCAAATGACTTCATTACGACTTTTCGAAACGTTATTAAAAGCAAACTCAAAAGACCCGACGATGGAGAAGAAAGCTAATGGAATCACAGACTCTTGTTATTGCACCCGTATCAAAGAAATTACATAACAATAGAAAAATGTGGTTCAAGTCGCTCCTGATGGGACTGGTGTTGCTGTTTTTTTGCATCCTTTTATCATCACGGGCTTTCGCGAAGACGGTTGATTTTACACTGAACACAAACGGAGAGGGCAGCACAATGGACAGCCTCAAGCTGCTGTTCACATTTGCTCTTATCGCCCTTGCACCCTCCCTGCTCGTAATGATGACGAGCTTTACCCGAATCATCATTGTATTTTCATTTTTGAGAAATGCTCTCGGGCTTCAGCAGACGCCTCCGAATCAGGTTATTATCGGGCTCTCTCTGTTTCTTTCGTTGTTTATTATGTTCCCGACCATTACGGAAATGAATAACACCGCAATTGCGCCTTATTCAAAGGGCGAAATTACTCAGGAGCAAGCATTCGAAACTGTTCAGGTTCCTTTGAAGGTCTTTATGCTGAAACAGACAAAAACCGCCGACCTCAATTTGTTTTTATCTATTTCGGATAAGGATAATACGATAACCGAGGTTAACACGGCCGAGCTTCAAAAGCTCGGACTTCAGGTTATTGTACCGGCTTTTATAACTAGCGAATTGAAAAGAGCTTTTTTAATCGGTTTCCTTCTTTTCCTCCCTTTCCTTGTAATCGATATGATCGTCGCAAGTACGCTAATGTCAATGGGCATGGTTATGCTGCCGCCGACGACTATTTCTCTGCCGTTCAAGCTCATGCTTTTTGTTGTTGTTGACGGCTGGAGTCTGATAATGGAGATGCTCATAAAAAGCTTCCATTACTGAACGTTTTTCGTAAATTCAAAGCAATCGGAGTTGAAAACATGACACAAGGGGAAGCCTTGACAGTATTTAAAGATGCATTATGGCTTATTCTAAAGCTCTCTGCGCCTCTGCTTATTGTCAGCATATTAGTCGGACTTATTATTTCAATATTTCAGGCGGCAACGCAGATCCATGAGCAGACCCTGACCTTTGTGCCGAAGATAGTCGCAATTGCGATTCTCCTCATAGTCTTGGGATCATGGATGCTTACTAATCTTTCTAGCTTCTTTGTTTCTCTCGTTAACCTTATGAGCGGGCTGTAAATATGCTTAGCCTTAGTATTAACGATATAAACATTTTTGCTCTGGTTTTTGTCAGAGTTGGCGGAATGATATTCTTCAATCCGCTTCTCAATCGCAAAAATATCCCCACACAGTTTCGAATTGCATTTGCTCTAGGCTTATCGCTGCTGATTATCCCGACTGTACCAGCGAATGCCGTGAGCGGAATCGAGGGCTTTTCCTTGGCTTTCGCTTTGATTAAAGAGCTCTTTGCCGGGATTTGCTTCGGAGCCGTTTTTCAAATTTACTATTATATGGTATTTGTTGCCGGCGACATTATCGATATGGGCTTCGGGCTTTCGATGGCAAAGGTATTTGATCCGGCAACCAATATTCAGACCTCACTCTCGGGCGGTTTTTTTCAATTATTTTTCGTTGTCTATTTTTTTATTACGGACTGCCACCTGATATTTGTTAAGCTCATTGTTTCGACTTTTGATCTTGTCGGAATCGGGGCATTTAACTTCGGTGCCGATGTCGGCAGCTTTATTTTCACCCAGTTTGTATCCGCCTTCGCTTTAATTATGCACCTTGCGCTTCCGTTTATAGCCGCATCGTTTGTTCTTGAAATCGGAATGGGTGTCCTTATGAAGCTTATTCCGCAGATAAACGTGTTCTCGATAAATTTCCAGTTTAAAATCCTTCTTGGACTGGGACTGCTGTTTTTATTTGCCTTACCTATAACGGAATTTGTCCAGTCATACATAAACGAAATTTTTGTTTCGATGCAGAACCTGATAGGTGTCATTAAATAGAGTATGATGCAACAACTGGCGCTTTGGGGGGGATATTGTGGCTGGCGAAAAAACTGAAAGAGCAACCCCGAAACGAAAACAAGACGAGCGAAAGAAAGGCAATGTATTTCTAAGCCAGGAAGTCATCACCATATTTACACTTCTGGCGACATTCTATAGTCTAAAACTTATGATGCCGGCGGCTATGAGAACGCTGGAGGAGAGTATCAAGTATTTCAGCACGCTTGCTTCTTCGACATCGGAGCTTACATACGGCGAGCTTGGCAAAATATTTATAAACCTGCTGATTGTTTTTGCGAAAGTTGCAGCTGTTCCTCTGCTTGTCTGCGGCATGGTTGCCATTATTGCAACTATGTTTCAGACCAAGATGCTTTTTTCGGCTAAGGCGTTTTCCTTTAAGGCCGAAAGATTAAGCCCTATGAAGGGGCTTAAGAAGATTTTTTCTATGCGCGGCTTTGTCGAGCTTTTAAAATCGCTCATAAAAATAAGCATAATTTTATATGTCATATATTCTGTAATCAAAGGCGAGATTTTTCTCATGCCGCAGATGATGCATATGACCTTCGGACAGTCGCTTACAAAGACAGGTTCGATAATTATGTCGATCGTCACAAAGGCGGGAATAGTCTTTATTTTCGTTGCGGGTGCTGATTATTTGTATCAATGGTGGCAATACGAAAAGAACCTTCGCATGTCCAAACAGGAGATTAAGGACGAGTACAAACAGACAGAAGGAGATCCCAAAATTAAGGGCCAAATTCGGTCGATGCAGCAGCAACGCGCAAAACGGCGCATGATGCAGAGCGTGCCGACGGCGGATGTCGTTATAAAAAACCCGACGCATTATGCCATTGCAATTAAATATGACCAGAACAAGAATAAAGCGCCCCGTGTTATCGCAAAGGGAATTGACAGCCTTGCGCTCCGAATAATTGCCGTAGCCGAGGAAAATGACGTTTACGTCATGGAAAACAAACCGCTGGCTCGTGCACTTTTCGAATCCGCTGATCTTGACAGAGAAATACCGGAGAGTTTCTACAAAGCAGTGGCAGAAGTACTTGCATTTGTATATAGCCTTAAGAAGAAGGAATTGAAATAGGATGAACTTTAAATTTCTTAACAACAGTGTCGCGGTATTTGTCATCCTGATAATAGCGCTGCTGATTGTCCCACTTCCAACGCCGATACTTGACTTTTTGTTCATTCTAAACCTGACTATATCGCTCATAATCCTGCTGATGACGATGTACATAAAGGAGCCCCTCCAGTTCTCGATATTCCCGTCTCTCTTGCTTATGACGACGCTTCTTAGACTGGGACTAAACGTCTCATCTACACGTTCGATCTTCACAAGAGACGGATATGCCGGCGAGGTAATCAAAACCTTCGGTGAATTCGTTATTCGAGGCGATGTAATTGTCGGTCTGGTGATTTTTCTCATCATCGTTCTCGTCCAGTTTATCGTCATCACAAAGGGCGCTGAACGCGTCGCCGAGGTATCTGCTAGATTCACGCTTGACGCAATGCCCGGCAAGCAGATGGCAATAGACGCCGATCTTAGCTCTGGGATAATCGACGAAGGCACGGCAAAAACACGCAGAGAAAAGATCCAGCGCGAAGCGGATTTTTTCGGTTCAATGGACGGCGCCTCGAAATTCGTCAAAGGCGACGCAATAATTTCGATAATAATCACCCTTATTAACCTCATCGGCGGACTGGCCGTTGGCCTTGTTAAGGGAGGAGACTTCGGCTCGGTCGTAAACACATATTCCGTCGCGTCAGTCGGAGACGGGCTTATGAGTCAGATCCCCGCGCTTATGATCTCAATTGCAACCGGTATGGTCGTAACGAGATCTGCATCTGAGGAGGACCTCAACACCGAAGTTATAAGACAGTTTACATCTCAGCCTATAGTGCTTATAATAGCCGGCTGCGTAATGCCCTTTCTTATGGTTATCGGATTCCCGCCCATACAGATTATCATAATGTCGGGGCTTCTGCTGACGCTTGGTGTGAGCCTGCTTCGTCGAAGCAAGGCCGCAATTAAGGCGGAAGTAACCGGTCCGGCGCAGGTTGAGGAAATCACGAGCGAAGTCAGCTATTATAAGAACATGGATAATATCTATGGCCTTTTGAGTGTTGATTCTATTGGCGTCGAAGTCGGATATAGTCTCTTGCCTCTTGTTGATGAAAAAAGCGGCGGGAATTTTCTTGACCGTATTGTTATGCTTAGAAAACAATTTGCAGACGAGATGGGTATGGTCATACCCTCAATCAGGCTAAAGGACTCAAGCCGCCTTAACCCAAATCAGTATGAAATTCTGCTTCGAGGGGAATCGATTGCTGTCGGTGAGGTTTTGGTGGATTATTATCTGGGTCTTATTCCGGATGACCTTGCGCCGGAAAACGCGGTGGACGGCATCGAAACTACGGAGCCGGCCTTCGGAATGCCCGCTGTTTGGGTCAGCGAAGACAACAAGCTCCGCGCTGAAATGAACGGATACACGCTTATCGATCCGACATCAGTTATCATTACGCATTTGTCTGAACTGATTAAGCGCCATGCACACGAGCTGCTGAGCCGGCAGGAAATCAAGCATATGCTTGAAAACCTGAAAAAACAGGGCGTAAGCATTGTCGATGAAACCATACCCGAGCTCGCGTCGATTAGCGAGCTGCAGCATGTACTTAAAAATCTGCTCCGCGAGGGCGTTCCTATACTTGATATGGAGTTGATACTTGAAACCTTGTCGGACTACGCACCGAAGGTAAAAGATACGGACATGCTTACTGAATACGTCAGGCAGTCCTTAAAGCGTACAATAACGAGCAGATTTTCCTCAGGCGCGCATATGAAGGTTTTGACACTGGACGGCGAGATTGAGAATTCTATTCTGAAAAATATAAAACGCACGGATGGCGGTGCTTATCTGACGCTGGAACCGGAAATAATACAAAGAATCATGGCAGGAACAAAGGAACAGGTTGAAAAAATGCGCAAGCTTGTTCAGGAACCGATAATTCTGACTTCGCCCGTTGTCCGAGTTTATTACAAAAAGTTGTTAGATCAGTTTTATCCCAAAATTACGGTTTTATCTTTTAACGACCTGGATCCGTCCGTACAGGTGCAGTCCCTTGGCGTAATTAAGATATGAACGTGCATTCTCTCTTAGGAGGCAGCTATGTCTAATAACGAAAGCAGATTTATAAAAGAAGTGAAAATCGAGGACCCGGAAAAAGTTATGCTCAGGTATAAGGAAACGGGTGATGTCGAGCTGCGCAATCAGCTCGTGATGCACTATTTGCAGTATGTAAATATCGCGATTTACAGCATGCGCTCCATCCTACTATCCAATATACCCTTTGATGATTTTTTCAATCAGGGCATCATGGCGTTAATTGACTGTATCGAGCGCTATGACCCGTCTCGAGGAGCGAGCTTTGATACCTACAGCTATATGGGAATCAGAGGCTCAATATTGAAGTATTTGCGAAAACAAAACTGGCTTCCGAATCGCGTTTGGGAGGCAAGGAAGAGAATTTCGCAGGGTAGGATTGACCTTGAACAGGCATTATTGCGCGAACCGACAGATAAAGAGCTTGCGGATCACCTCGAAATGACAGAAAAGCAGCTAAATAATTTAATTTCTGAAATAACTGTTGTCGAAACTGTTTCATTTGAGGAGTTATTAGAGAATACATATAGTGGTATAACAGAAAACACTGGGTTGATATCGGATATCGATATTTCGGATAACATGCTGCAGCAGGAAATGCTTGATGCTTTGGCGGACGCCATCAACAAGCTGCCACCAAAGCAGAAACAGGTGATTTCATTATATTACTATGAGAACCTGAACCTTCGGGAAATCGGAGAGGTGCTTGAGGTATCTCAGCAGCGCGTTTCGCAAATCAGAAGCAAAACACTTGAAGTGTTGACTGAAGCGATGAAGGATTTTGGTTCTGTGAAAAAATGAGTGATCGGAGGCGGTTGAAATTTTAAGCGGTTACTATACGATAGCGTCCGGCATCAAGGCAAACCAGAAAAATATTGACATCATAGGAAACAACCTGTTAAATTCGGAGACTGCCGGATTTCGAACCGAAAGGTCAGTCTATTCAGCTTTTGAGATGGAAATGATGTCGGTTTTGAGTAATGGCGGGCAAAAAATTCTGGGAGACGGCATTGGCTCGCCGATTGTCACCATCGACAGCGGAAAAACCCTGTTCCAGCCCGGAACAATCGAAGCGACGGACCGCAGTCTGGATGTTGCCATAAACGGCGATGGCTTTTTTAACATTACTGGAGAAGACGGCACGACATATCTGACCCGTAACGGCGGCTTCGATTTGGACACAGAGGGCTATCTGGTTCTTCCCGGAGTCGGCCGCGTCCAAGGCTCGAGCGGATACATAAAAGCCTCAGGGACAAGCGTCGAGATAGCTTCTGACGGTACTGTATCAAGCCCCACGGGTGCTATGCTTGGGAAAATTCGTGTCACGTCTCCCGCAGATTACGGAACATTAGAAAGAACGGAAAGCGGCCTGTTTACATTCAGCGGCGCTGCGCCTGTATCTGCAAATTATCTAGTGATTCAAAACAGTCTGGAAAAATCAAATGTCAACATGAATATTGAGCTTACTAATCTTGTTGCGGCACAGCGGGCTTTTCAGAGCTGCAGCTCAGCTTTAACAACAGTTGATTCGCTTAATCGAAAAGCGGCACAGACGCTAGCCGCGATATAAAGGAGGTTATAGGGCAATGAGAGCAGCGTTTTATACAGGAGCATCGGGTTTAGTCGCTTATCAGGACAGCATGGATGTAATCGGAAATAATATTGCTAACTGTAGTACTACCGGATATAAAGCCCAGAGAACCGCCTTTAGCCAGCTGTTGGCAACAAAGATGAATGAAGAGGCAAATCCTGTGCTTGTCGGAAATGGAGTTCGCACCGTGTCTGCCGGAATTGATGCGAGCGCAGCCGATGTCATGGCAACACAGGGCTCTCTTGACCTTGCTATTGCTGGAAACGGCTGGTTTTGCGTATCTAATGGCGGTCAAAAGGAATATACAAGAGACGGCTCTTTTTCACTCAGCATGTCCGGTAATAGTGCATATCTCGTGAACCAAAACGGGGCTTATGTGCTTGATTCATCCGGAAGACAAGTAACAGCCACAGTAGACTCGAAATCAAACAATGTTGATATCGGCACCATTATTAATAATGTCGGTGTTTTTACCTTTACAAATCCCGAAGCGCTGACTCCGGCTTCATCGAACAGCTATCTGTCCAATGCTTATACCGGAACGGCCACGGTGGCCAAAAAGAATGAATACACCGTTTTGAAGGGTTATCTGGAGCAGTCCGATGTATCCCTGGCTGATGAAATGGTTGCACTTATTACAGCTCAGAGAGGCTATCAGCTCAGCGCCCGTGTTGTTCAGACAGCCGATGAAGTTGAGCAGACTATAAACTCGCTCAGACGCTAGTATCTTGTTAAAAGCAAATCCTTGGCATAGAGTGTACGAACGGACGGTGGAATGTATATGGCGCTGAAAGATTACGGAGATCTGAATGAATATCAGCTTGACGCACTGAAAGAAATCGGAAATATCGGCTCGGGCAATGCCGCAACGGCTCTTTCCGATATGCTGGAGAGATCTGTTAGCATAAATGTCCCGACTATTAAAGTCCTTGACTATAACTCGGCTGTTGAAAGTCTTGGCGGACCGGAAACGATTCTTGTCGGTATTCTGCTTGGCCTTCGCGGTGACATTCAGGGAATGATGATGTTTTTGCTTAACAAGGAGTTCGCACATAATGTTCTGAATTCCCTTTTAGGCACAGAGTTCGGTGAACTATCCAGCCTTGACGACATGAGCCAAAGCGCAATCCTCGAAGTCGGAAATATTATGGCGGCTTCATACGTCAATGCGATTGCGTCATTGACTGGTTTGAAAATAGATATTTCCGTTCCGAATATGTGCTTTGATATGGCAGGCGCCATGATGAGCGTACCGGCAATTTATTACGCGAACATCAGCGACAAGATAATATTGATTGAGGATGAGTTTGGACACATTAACAAGGATATGTCCAGCCACATTCTTCTGATTCCGGAAGTAGAAAGTCTGCAAAGAATTATGGAGAGTTTAGGACTGGATTCATGAGCAAACCAATAGTAGTCGGTATATCGGATCTAAATATTGCACAGAAGGGCGATGTTCTTGTCACATATGCGTTGGGATCGTGCGTCGGTATTTGCCTTTATGACCCGCTCTCAAAAATTGCCGGTCTGTCTCATATTATGCTGCCAACTATAGCGGATTTTTCGAATTCCAATACGGTTCGCGAAAAGTTTGCTGATGCAGCGATTGAAATTCTTTTGCAGAAAATGTTGAGTAACGGCGCAATGAAAGTCCGCATAAGGGCAAAGATAGCAGGCGGAGCACAGATGTTCAGTAATCTGAGCAATTTATCTCTGGCTGGCATTGGTGAGCGGAATGTGATTGCAGTTAAGCAAGAGCTATATAGGCTCCGGATTCCGGTTGTCGCAGAGGACACTGGGAAAAATTACGGAAGAACGGTTTATTTTGATTCAGATGAAGGCATTATGAGAGTTAAATCCGTTAATATGGGAGAATGGTCATTCTGAATAGCAGATAATATCGGAAAAATCGTACAGATATATTAATGAGAAGGGTCGATTGTATATGAATGAAAGTAGGCAGCCGGAAATACTTCTGGAATCGGGCATAAATGAACTGGAAATCATGGAGTTTACAATTGGCAGCCAGTTGTTTGGTATCAACGTTGCCAAAGTCCGTGAGATAATGAAAATCGAAACGTTGGTCCATATTCAAAAATCAAACGAATACATTGAAGGAATATTTAAACCCAGAGATAAGGTCTTGACGGTGATAAATCTCCCTGCTTTTCTGGGTCTTGCGGAGGCCGAGAAGCCTGAGCGAGACATTTTCATCATTGCGGGTTTTAACAACAGCGAATATGCTTTTCATGTGCATACTGTCGTTGGAATTGACCGAATTTCATGTGCTCAAATGAAAAAGCCTGACCCTGTGATTTTTGGTGGCAAAGAGGGCGTCGCAACCGGAATTGTGGAGCATGAAAAAAAGCTCATTACGATAATTGATTTCGAGGCTATCATTACTGAGATTTGCCCCGAAAAAGGCTTGAATATATTAAAAATTTCCGACCTCGGTAGTATTTCGCGTAACGATAAACATATATTGGTAGTCGAGGATTCGCTGCTTCTATCAAAAATGATTATTGAATCACTGCATAAAGCGGGCTATATCCAGACTGTAAAGCTCGATAATGGACAGGAAGCCTGGGACTATCTGTGTGAACTGCGCGACAGCGAGAATAATATTGATAGCTCACTGTCATGCATAATAACAGATATCGAAATGCCCTTGATGGATGGGCATAGACTTACGAAGCTCGTAAAAACCGATAAAAAACTAAAGCATATTCCTCTGGTAATTTTCTCTTCGTTAATCAGCGAAGAAATGCGCATCAAGGGCAAAGAGCTTGGCGCGGATGAGCAAATTACAAAGCCCGAAATAGGACAGCTTGTTGATATTATTGACAGCCTGACGAAATAAGCATTTAATAAAGAGAGCGCCGGATTTTTAATCCGGCGCTCTCTTTATTAAATGCTTATGGTGCTTTACCCGTTCCGGTCTGTCCTCCAGACGACTGCTTCATAGGGTCTGAGAAGCTTTTCCGGAGCGTCCGAGTAATTTCCAAGTATACGAGAAGCATTTGGCAGGATATCTTTTCGCTTTTTCATTGCGCTTCCAAGATTGCACTCGATATAGAAGCTCTCATTTCCGTCTGTGCGCCAGTAGGTGAACAGATCCTTTTCATTTTTGTTAACGATGCTGATGTCTCCGTAAATAAGCGCGGCGTGTTTTTTTCTGAGACTTATAAGCTCGCGGTGGTAGTTAAGCACAGAATCTTTATCCTCCGCTTGCACAGCCGCGTTGCAAGCCTCGCAGTCACGTCCTCCGTCTATCCACGGCTCTGCCTCCGAAAAGCCCGCATTAGCCCCGGGCGTCCATTGCATCGGAACACGCGCATGGTCGCGGCTGCCAGCTAGAATCTTTTTAAATGCGTCCTTTTCATTCATTGTTTTTTTCAGCTCGGTATAATAGTTGAGACTCTCGACGTCACGAAGCTCGCCCATCGATGAAAAATCGCTATTGACCATTCCGAGCTCCTGACCCTGGAATACAAAAGGGGTTCCCTTGAGCGTCATGAGCATTGTAGCGAGCAGCTTCGCTAGAACACTTCTATACTGCGGATCAGGGTTCACCTTCGACACTATGCGAGGATTGTCATGGTTCTCATAAAACAGCGCCATCCGGCAATGCGCGCCGTAGTTTTCCATCCAGTCCGTAATGTATTCTTTATAGTAGTTGAGATCGTACTTGTAGTCGTCAAAGCGGATGTGCCCCGGAGTCTCAAGCTGGTCGAAGGAAAACACCATGTCAAGCTCCTCGCGGTAATCGGCGGTCAGCAGCTTCGACATCTCCATGCCTATGCCGGGGGTTTCGCCGACCGTAAAGGCATTATAGGGAGAGAATGCCCTGCTTTTCAGTTCGCGCAGATACTCGTGCAGCCTCGGTCCGTAATAGTAGTGCTCCATGCCGGTAAAGTTAGTCAGCACACCTATCAGCTTGTCGCCGTCCGGAAGACCGGGACGCTTTGAAATGTAGTTAATGACGTCCATACGGAAACCGTCGACGCCCTTCTCCAGCCACCAACGCACAAGCTCCTTGACCTCATGGCGCACGTCGGGATTCTCCCAGTTCAAATCCATCTGCTTGTTCGAAAACAGGTGCAGTGCGTACTGCCCCCGCTCCTCAATCCAGCGCCACGCGCTTCCGCTGAAAAACGAGTTCCAGTTGTTCGGCTCATCACGGAATATATAGTAGTCCCCATACTTGGAGTCGGGTTCCGCCACGGCTTTTTTAAACCACTCGTGCTCGTCGGAGGTGTGGTTCACGACCAAATCCATGATAAGGCGCATGCCCCTTGTGTGGACTCCCTCGAGCAGCTCGTCGAAGTCCTCCATGGTGCCGAACTCCGCCATTATTTTGCGGTAATCGCGTATATCATAGCCGTTGTCGTCGTTCGGAGAATCGTAGACCGGCGAAAGCCATATCGCGTCAACTCCGAGTTCCTTCAGATAATCAAGCTTCTCCGTAATGCCGCGCAAATCGCCGATACCGTCCCCGTTTGAGTCCTTGAAGCTGCGGGGATAAATCTGATAAAATACGGCTTCCTTCCACCATGCGGGGGTTTCATTTCCGTCGTACTTTCGGGGCGTATCCGGCTCTCCGTTAAGGATTTCAAGCAGTGCATCGATGAAACCCATGCTAACCTTGCCGCCGGAAAGCTTCGGTAGAAGTTTCAGCTTAATTGCACTAATTAACGGATTTCGGACCAGCTTATCGTTTTTACCGACCAGAAGCAGAGCTTTTCTAAGAATGTCCCTTCCGACAGGATGTGCGTAAAGCTCTTTTACACTGCTATTTTTTGTTAGCATATCCTTTATTTTTCCTTTACGGATAAATTGAGGTCTCCACGTTCGCCGAGTTCAGAGATGATTTTATCAAACATCTCTTTGTCAATCTTGAATTTAAAGAGGTAAACCAAATAGCCAGCGACGATAGAAATTAGGGGGAATATCAGCATAGCCAGCTTCATCGTGAGAAGGCCTCCGGCTGTGACGTCGTTAGGCGTGACCGCGGAATTGATACCTGAAATGATGAGCGTAACCGTCACAACACCGCTCGCAAGCGCTCCGCCGATTTTGTTGATAAAGGGCTGAACAGAAAATGTAATGCTCTCATTTCGTTTGCCGAGCTTAAGCTGCCCATACTCGATTGTGTCGGTCAGGAACATGAGCATGAGTAGCTGAATGAAGGCTTGGCCTACAAAGATTAGAACACCCGCGAGACCTATTACCACCATATTCATCGGAGCGAAGAAAAAGACGATATATCCTAAAACGACGAGAACCGTCGCCGCCGTATAGAGCTGCTTGCGGTTGTGCTTTTTTGAAAAGAGAGGGAAAGCAGCCAGTGCAGCAAGCTGGGATATACCCAATACGCCCGCAAACACGGAATACATATCTGCGTTTTTATATGCGTACTTGAAAAAATACACTCCGAAGCTCGTGGTGGTGCAGTAGCCTATCATGAACAGCGCCATTGAGATGGCTGTGAACAGAAGCTGGTCGTTTTTGAAAAGCACTCCGAACATCTCTTTGAGTGAGGTGTTGTCCTGCTTATTGACAATAGCTCTGTTTTCCTTGACTCCAAACAGCGTGAAGCATAGAAAAGCCAAGGTGATTAGAACGATCGCAACGGCAAATATGAACCACGCCTGTTTTGCCATAGAGTCCACGATTGCCGAAGGGTCTCCACCTAATTTTAATGAAATCCATTCCGTCAGCGGCATAATCCCTACGACGCAGGTGAACAAGCCGACATTTGCGCATATGCGGGCGAAGGCGCCGGTTTTTTCACGCTCCTTCTGATCTAATGACAGCGAGGGGAGCATTGACCAATAGGCGATGTCGTTGGCTCCGTAAGTGAGATCCCAGAGAAGATAAATTATTACAAATACGACTATGTACAAAGTGCCCCTGAGGCCAAAGTCGGTAAACATGAGTACCGTAAAAATACCGCCGATGACGCCGCCTATAGCTATCCATGGCTTGAATTTGCCGAAGCGCGAGTGTGTGTTGTCGACCAGAAAGCCCATGATCGGGTCATTAAAGGCATCAAATACTCGCAGAACAGTGAATACGCCAGCCATCCACCACATAGTGGAGTCGGGCAAATTCAGTATCTCGGTTAAATAATATATCAGATACATGCTTACCAATGAGTAGAGCATATCTCTTCCCACTGTGCCGAGGCCAAAAAAGTAGCGATTTGATTTTGCGCTCTTATCCATCAAATATTTCCTCCCCTTGCTGCAATATACGCTGCTATAATTAACGACAAAATACAGACAAATAATGCATACATTTTAAGTATTATAACACAACATTTAGCTCTTTGCATCAGCAAAATCAGGCGCATCCCTCCTTTTTTGATCCGGATATTTTTTAACAACATGAGGATTAAACCGACTTTTTCAAAGCGAGTCAGAGCTCATCGGAATTCCTCGGGTCATGGAATGATATTTATTAATATCCACAAATTCCTGAGAAATTAATGTTTTCATCCCCTTCAAAGGCACACCTATCTATTTCGGATTATCCAAAAGATGTGCGAGCTCTGTCTTAAAGCTCTCGTCCTGAAGCGCTGTTCTCTTTGATGGACCTTTTAATCTGCCGCCGGAGCTGCGAATTTTTTTAGCAGTATGGCGTGCGAGCAGAAGAGAATCAATGTTGTCGGCAGTATATTCCATACCGTCCTGATTGATGACCACGGCATTTCTGGACAGGCACATTGCGGCAAGTCCGTAATCTTGAGTAATGACGATATCTCCGGCCAAAACACGGTTGACGAGAGCATAATCGACGCTGTCTGCCCCTTTTGAAAAAGTCAGTGTGGTTGCTCCATCCTTATCAAAAACGTGTGAAGTGTCGCAAAGTATGAAGCATTCGATATTGTGCTCTGTCGCCATATGAACGGCTATGTCCACCACAGGGCAACCGTCAGCATCAATTAATATACGCATGAAAACCTCCTTGTATGATTACGGGTTTTAAATATATTGTGTCATAATCTGATGTTTTACATTTGAGGATGCAACCATTTTTAAAAGTCAAAATAATAGGCCGTAAAAAACAATCGCTTAAAAAAGTATAAATGCAATATATCTGCAAGTCAATGCCCATAGGTCACAGCATAAACGCGAGCGAAAACAGGGTATAGATAACGTCGATCCGTATCAGGAGTCGGACGCAAAAAAGAACATCCCTTCGCAGAATTACTCTGTGAAGGGATATCCTTAGGAGGACATACACATGGAGAAAGTAGGACAAATATAGAAAATAAAAGGAGACAAGAAAAATGGACCGGAAACACGGGTTATGGCATGGTATTAATGTATCAGCTGGCTTTGTCTGCCGTATTAGTGCCTCTCCATTGCCAGTCGCGGCATTTGCCGTAAGCTAAAGTGCGTTCTATCCGGCGTATACTGCATCGGTCTAGGTTTGAACAATGTTTGCATTCACTGCATTTTGCCAAATCATCAAGAGCCACATCAAGCTGCTTCTGCTTTTCGTCCAAGACGGATTGAAGGGCCTTAATTGCTTCAACGGTTTGTTCAAATACCGAGTGGTCGCAGTCGTTAGGAACATTCTTACAGTTTTGTAGCGAGTTAATAAGTTCGTCATATTTATTCATTGTTCATTCCGCCCCCTACGGTATAGATTTGATGTGTTTCTGAGCAAATGTGAAATATGCCCAATTGCGCGCATACAATTCGTATAATATGTATGCAAGTTGTATATCTTTGTGCCTTGATTATAACAGCTGTTCTATTGTATGTCAATAACATTCGTAATGGTATAAATGTATGTAACGTTTGATGAGCTGAGAGGAAAAAATTTGAACACGTGTCACAATACCTATACCTAGTCTATGCTGTGAACCCAAGTTGTGATTGACTTTATCGAATTAAATTCTTATAATAATTTCAAATAGTAAATAATGACAGCATATCAAATTCGGTAAGGAAAACGGCTGAGCTTGGAGGACACCATGGCAGAAAATACGCGCGAAGAAGCATCGATAAAGATTGGGAAAAGAACATTTATAATAGCTTTCTCCATTCTTCTGCTGCTGATAATCACCGTCGGGATACTGACAAGGGTGGTTCCGACAGGCAGCTATGCCCGTCAAATCGTAGACGGAAAAGAGATACTCGTTTCGAACTCCTTTCAATTAACGGAAGTCGCGAAGCTTCCCATATACCGTTGGTTCACAGCTCCCGTGGAGGTGCTGGGAAGCTCTGATGGCGCGGTTATTATCGTTATCATTTTCTTCCTTCTCGCCGTCAGCATAGCGTTTTCGCTCTTGGAGAAAAGCGATATCATGTCGCTGTTTATTTCTAAAATAGTCAAGAAATTCAGCAATATGAAATATCTGCTGATGGCGATTATTGTGTTTTTCTTTATGCTGCTCGGCGCAGTCCTCGGAACCTTTGAGGAAAACATCGCTTTGGTGCCTATAATAATCGCTGTGGCGTATTGTCTCGGCTGGGATTCGCTCGTGGGTCTGGGCATGAGTATGCTCGCCTCCTGCTTTGGCTTTACGGCAGCCATAACGAATCCTTTTTCAATTGCAATCACTCAGGAAATTTCAGACCTTCCCTTATACTCCGGTTCCGGTTTTCGTGTGATTATTTTCATCATTTTTTACGCCGTTGTGTTCTTGTTCCTGTTCCGATACGCGCGCAAGATCGAAAAAAATCCGGAGAAATCTCTGGTTTACGGTGAGGACGCCTCCCTGCGTGAAAAATATAGGAATATTGACAGCTTGGAGCAGGTGCTAAACCAAAAAACACCGGAGGATTACAAAAAGCTAAAGACCGCGACCCTTGCTTTCGGTGCTTTTGTGGTGTTGATATTTGCCTCAATCATACTCGCTTCATTTATTTCCGTACTGTCCGATTTGACTCTTCCGATTATCGGACTGCTCTTCCTAGTCGGAGGGCTCGTGTCTTCGACTATTGCCGGAATTCCAATCAAAGAAAGAATGAAAATAATAGGCAGGGCAATCGCCGGTATAGCTCCGGGAATTATCTTGATTCTGATGGCGATGAGCGTCAAGTTCATCATCAGCCAGGGCGGAATTATGGATACAATTCTGTACTACACCGCTACTGCGATAATGTCCACCTCCCCCTATGTGGCAATTCTGCTTATATATGGGCTTATACTCCTGCTTGAGCTGTTTGTCGGCTCGTCCTCGGCAAAAGCATTTCTGGTCATGCCTCTTATCGCTCCGCTTTCGGATTTGGTGGGTATCACAAGACAGAGCTCGGTGCTCGCCTTCTGCTTTGCGGACGGTTTTTCCAATATTATTTATCCGACAAATCCGGTGCTTCTGATTTGTCTGGGACTTACGGTGGTTTCGTATACTAAATGGATGAAATGGACAATCAAATTACAGCTGGTATCGTTAGCCCTTGCCGCAATCTTTTTATTTATCAGCGTCGCAATTAATTACGGGCCGTTTTAAATTACATAGAAACTAGGTGCCCCAATGCTTTGGATACTTTATATATGCATCATTTTAATCATGGCTTTGGTCGTGATAATCGTAGTAAAAACCCGAAATTTCAAACCTGTCGAGCTTGTATGCGACAGCAGCTATGTGGAATCAAATGATCTTGCGGGCCCCTCAAAGCTCGCGGACGCCGTCCGTATTCCGACGATATCCTATATCGAAGCCGGAAAAATGGACGACGAGGCCTTTCGCGAATTTCATAAGTTGCTGGAAAAGCAGTTCCCGCTCGTTCATAAGTGCTGTGAAAAGACGATTATAAATAAATACAGCCTTGTTTATTGCTTAAAGACAAAGAATCCTCGCCCTTCTGAAAAACCGATTCTCATCACTGCCCACATGGATGTCGTACCTGTCGAGGAGGGCACAGAGGGCGATTGGATAAAGCAGCCCTACAGCGGCGAAATAGCCGATGGCATAGTATGGGGACGAGGCACGCTTGATACCAAGGTGCATCTTATAGGCGCACTGGAAGCTATGGAACACCTGCTCGAAAAGGACTTTTCTCCGGCTCGGGACATTTATCTGGCCTTTGGTCATGATGAGGAGATTAACGGCGAAGAGGGTGCGCTAAAGATCGCGGAGTATTTTGAAAACGAGGGACTTGAGTTCGATTTCGTCTTGGATGAGGGAGGCTGCGCCGTAACAAATGTCCTCGAAGGGATAGAGAAGCCCATAGCTATGGTTGGTGTTGGGGAAAAAGGCTTTGCCAACATCCGCCTGTCAGTGACTATGGATGGCGGACACGCATCAATGCCCGCGCCGCATACTTCTCTGGGAACTCTGGCAAAGGCGCTCTGCCTTCTGGAGGAGCATCCCTTCAAGCCGCGTCTTATATCATGCACGAAGGACTTTCTCTTGAGAATCGGACCGTACATGAAAGGCGTAAACCGCGTAGTGCTGGCAAATCTCTGGATTTTTAAGCCTCTGTTTTTGAGTATGTTCTCAAAAACGAATACCGGCGGAGCATTGCTCCGTACGACCATGGCGGTTACGATGGCGCAGGGCAGCCCCGCTCCGAACGTTGTTCCGCAAAAATCGTCGGCCTTCGTCAACTGCCGCATCCTGCCGGGTGAAAACGGTGAAATGCTGCTCGACCATATGAAGAAGACCCTCAAGGGCCTGCCTGTAAAGCTTGATCCTATAGCGTTGGATGATCCCTCCGCACTCTCGCCCTGCGATTGCAATGCTTATCGTCTGATTGAGAGCTTAATCGGAGAGTTTTGCGGCGATGTAATCGTGGTGCCATATCTCGTCATGGCGAGCACGGACGCGAGAAAATATGAAGCAGTCTGCAAAAACATCTACCGCTTCACTCCGTATATCATCGACAACGAGGATATCCGGAAGATACATGGAACCAACGAAAACATAAGCGTTGCAAACGTGAACCGCTGCATCGATTTCTTCACCGCGCTGATGGAGAGACTTTAAAAAAGGAAGAGCCGAACCCGACGAATATCGGGTTCGGCTCTTCGAATCTTTAGAGATTAAATTACATTGAGACTCCGCGCGGTATTTATTAGGAAATCTTGCACATTTGTCACGATGCTGTTGACGCTGAGACTTCCTCTGTCGCGCAGCTTGCCCACGGCAAACTCTGAAATGTCTACCGTATAGAAATATACGGGGCGGAGCTTGCCATCCTTTAAGTTCCACGAGGGCGTCATGTTTCCAGTTGCAATTGTATGGAGCTGGGTCGCGAGGGCGATTACAGTCGTAGCCTGCATGATGTGCTTTCTCATTGCATCCTGCGCGTCGTACACATTACCGATTACGCCGGGAAGAGGTCCGTCGTCGCGTATCGAGCCCGCGAGCACCAGCGGCACGTTGTTTCTGATACAGGAAGCGACGATTCCGTCCTGCGAAGGATTTTCCGCGATGAAGTTTTCAATGGAACCTGCGTTTCGAACGCGGTTTATGGTTTCGAGATGGTTATAATGACCGTTGTGTTGAAGCTCTTTCGAGTAGATATCCTGTCCGAGACCTGTATTGAAAATGCCAGCCTCCATGTCGTGAGTGGCAAGGGCGTTGCCGGCGAAAAGCGCGTTTACATAGCCGCTTTTTACAAGACCGGACATTGCCCGTCTGGAATCATAGTCAAACGCCACGGCTGGACCCAGCACCCAGACGATGTTTCCTTTATCGCAGTCGTGCCTCAGTATTTCATAAAGCTCGTCATAATCTCTGGAATATGAGGATTCTCTGGATTTTCCGGTGCGGAAGGCGAAATTTTGAGCCTTGCCTTGAGCGTCTGTGTCCTGGAAGGCGGTAAAATCGATGAAAACACCGTTGGACATGTCTTCTTCACGTCCAATCACGATGCTGTCGCCCTTCTTGACTCTTCGCGCCTCAGTGGCCACTGGTTTGCCGTCTTTTATAACGACGACGCAATCCATCCTAGGAGCGTCAATGAGCTGCCAGTCTCCGTCAAGCTTGAAGTATTCCGGATAAATATTCGTCGCATAAAATTCATCAGGAAGGATGCCGTCCTCGGGGGCAGGCACGACCTGCACATTCGGCGCGGAGCAGAATTCTATCTTGCTAAAATCGGGTTTTTTATATTCAGGCAAAGTAAACAAACAAATCATCCTCTCAAAACCAGTTAAAAGCTTACCTTCAGATTATTACATATATTACTAAGTTTTTCAATTGCATTTAATCACGGCGATTCATAAAGGAAAAAGCGACCTAATTAAGGCCGCTCCTCCTTGTATATTTGAAAATTATGCAAGCTGAGTATTTAAGTTTATTTCCATATCGAGTCATGGGGAATAATTTTCTGGAGACATATGCTATCGCCCATTTTTATGCTTTTTAGCAGCTCCACATCGACTTCGCAGCCAAAGGCTTTTTCGAAAAGAACTTTGCTATAGCCGATTGTGCAATGACACCATGCAGCAGATTCCAATTTTTCCACTTCGGCAAGCATCGGGCAAGGGCAGAACATGAATTGCAGATAGAGTTCACCGTTTGAGACGAATAGCCCTGCCGCCTTTGCTTTGTCGTGGCTTGCAAACTCTTCTAAATTTGACGAGGATTCAACTAGCTCTATTAGTAAAGCCAATTTATCGTCCATCCCGTATCCGCATTGACAGCTCATTCTAATTTGCTTTACTTCAGACTTGTCAAAGCGGTTTTCCAATCTGTTCATGGTTGCATTCACCCATGTAGCATTATCCTCCGCCTGCCCGTTAACTCCATATACGATTTTTGCGGCTGTTTCATCGTTGCTTACAGCGTTTACAGCGCCAAAAATCACTTGCTCTTGAATATTTCTTATATCAAACATAATAAACCTCATTTTCTTATTATATTGTGAAAGTGGTTTAGAATATATGAAAAAAGCACACCAAAACAGTGTGCGGCATTCAGGGCATTTCCACACAGCTTCTCCACTATACACTATTAATTAAACGTATAACAAATTAAGGCTATACTTATATAGCCGGAGTAATTGTTCCATTTAATAATTAGCGATAGATTGGATCAAGCATGAATGTACTTTCCTTTCGATATTGATATATTCTATTTTACCATATGGAAATGGTGTTGTCTAGGGAATTTTGGAGAGAGAGCTTTGGAATTAGCCTTGAACAAAAGCCTTATTTGTATTAAACTAAATGTACAGTCCACACACGTCTGAGGAGAAATCACTAAATGGAAATCGAAAAAATGATCGGAATTCTTGCTAAAGAGTTTTCACAAAAACCCGAGCACATTAAAAATATTATATCGCTCATCGATGAGGGCAACACCATACCCTTTATTGCCCGCTACAGGAAAGAGCTTCACGGAACGATGGATGACCAGCTTATCCGTGAAATCGCCGACAGGCTGCAATATCTACGCAATTTAGACAAGCGCAGGGAAGAAATCACATCCTCAATTGAAGCGCAGGGTAAGCTCACGGACGAGCTCATTTCAGCCATTCAAAACGCGGCTACGCTTTCGGAGCTGGAGGATATTTACCGTCCGTATAAACAAAAGCGTCGCACAAGGGCGACCATCGCGCGTGAAAAGGGGCTTGAGCCGCTCGCCGAGCTGCTTTTCGCTCAAAACATAAAAAACGGCAGCCTTGCGGAACTTGCCGAGCCGTATATAGATACCGAAAAGGGTGTTGCGAGTGTCGAGGAAGCGCTAGCCGGTGCATCTGACATCATAGCGGAAAACATTTCTGACAATGCCGAAATCCGCAAAAGCCTTAAAGAGCTGATTAACGCGAGGGCATACCTTGTATCGTCGGCGACAAAGAACGAAGACTCCGTTTACAGGCTATATTACGATTTTAAAGAGCTAGTCAGCAGGCTCCAAAGCCACAGAATTCTCGCAATCAACCGCGGGGAAAAGGAAAACTTCCTCAAGGTGAGCCTTGTTCTGGATGAGGTTTCGGCCTTGGACACCGTAAAACGCCATGCCGTCCGTCAGGGCAGTATTTCGAGCGACTTTGTTGCCGCTGCCGCCGAGGACGCTTATGGAAGGCTGATTTTCCCCTCAATTGAGCGTGAAACGCGAAACGACCTGACAGATGCGGCGTCCGAACAGGCGATTAAGATGTTCGGTCTCAACCTTAAGCCGCTTTTGATGCAGCCTCCGGTTAAAAACAAGGTAACGCTGGGCTTTGACCCCGCGTATCGGACAGGATGCAAAATCGCTGTTGTTGATGGCACTGGAAAGGTTCTGGAAACAGGGGTCGTCTATCCGACACCACCGCACAATAAGACCGAGGAAGCAACTAAGACTCTGACACGAATGATAAAACAGTACGGCGTTGAAGCTATTTCAATCGGAAACGGTACGGCTTCCAAGGAATCGGAGATTTTCGTTGCAGGCTTAATTAAGGAGCTTCCCAATGTAGCCTATATGATGGTTAACGAGGCGGGTGCCTCCGTCTATTCCGCATCTAAGCTCGGCGCACAGGAATTTCCGGACTTTGACGTTTCCCTGCGTTCCGCCGTTTCGATAGCCAGAAGACTTCAGGACCCGCTTGCGGAGCTTGTTAAAATTGACCCGAAGTCCATAGGTGTCGGGCAGTATCAGCACGATATGCCCGAAGCAAGACTGGACGAGACGTTAAATGGCGTTGTGGAGGACTGCGTTAATGCGGTGGGTGTTGACCTGAACACGGCCTCGGCTTCGCTGCTCGCGAGAGTTTCGGGCTTAAGCGCTGCGTCTGCGAAAAACATCGTCACCTTCCGCGAAGAGAACGGCGTGTTCACAGCGAGGAAAACCGTTCAAAAAGTGCCAAAAATCGGTCCCAAAGCCTTTGAGCAGTGCGCGGGATTCCTACGAGTTTCGGAAAGCAAGAACATTCTCGATAACACCGGAGTGCACCCCGAGTCTTATGCCGCGGCGGAGAAAGTTCTTGAGCTATGCGGATATACGCTTAAAGATGTTGCCGCGGGTAAGGTGCAGGAGCTGCGCGAGAGATTAAAAACTGTGACAGTACAAAAGGCAGCGGAATACAGCGGTGTCGGAATACCGACCGTTAACGACATCGTGAACGAACTAGTAAAGCCCGGGCGCGACCCGCGTGACGAGCTTCCGCCTCCCATGCTTCGCTCGGACGTTATGGATATGAAGGACTTGAAGCCGGGCATGACAATGCGCGGAACGGTTCGGAATGTCATAGATTTCGGTGTGTTTGTCGATATCGGTGTTCATCAGGACGGGCTTGTTCATATTTCAGAATTGTGTGACCGCTATATAAAGCACCCGTCAGAGGTGGTCAAGGTCGGCGATGTTGTCGATGCGGTTGTGCTTAGCGTTGACGTCGAAAAAAAGCGAATTTCACTCAGCCTTAAGCGGGCAAAAAAGCAATAGGCCTTGCTGAGATTTATTTAATCGACGGTATTATAAAAATAAACGACTTTAAAGGAGCCTTTAATAATGGATTATATGGAGCTGTCGCTGCAGAAGCATTACGAATGGGGCGGAAAGATAGACTACGCAGCAAAAATGCCAATAAAGAATAAGGAAGACTTGAGTATTGCCTATACTCCCGGTGTTGCCAGACCTTGCGAGGTCATAAGGGACGACCCCGAAAAGAGTTTCGAGCTAACGAACCGCAGCAACCTTGTCGCTGTCATTACGGATGGTACCGCTGTGCTCGGTCTCGGCGATATAGGCCCCGAAGCCTCGATGCCTGTCATGGAGGGCAAGTGCGTACTTTTCAAGGCACTCGGAGGAGTGGATGCTTTGCCGCTCTGCTTGCGTACGAAGGACGTGGACGAATTCGTACACGCGGTTTCACTCCTGCTCGGCAGCTTCGGCGGTGTGAATCTTGAAGATATCTCGGCGCCGCGCTGTTTTGAAATCGAGCGCAAGCTGAAGGCGATTAGCGACATTCCGATTTTCCACGACGACCAGCACGGTACGGCTGTCGTGACGCTCGCGGCGCTCATTAATGCGCTGAAGGTAGTCGGCAAGGACATTAAAAACATCCGCGCAGTCACCTGCGGAGCCGGTGCGGCAGGCGTTGCCATTGTCAAGCTGCTGCTTAAAATGGGGCTTGGAGACGTAGTGATGTGTGACCGCAAGGGAGCAATCTATAAGGAACGAGGTGATCTCAACGAATCAAAGGCGGAAATTGCCGAAATTACTAACAAATCAGGTATAAAGGGCAGCCTTACGGAGGCTATGAAGGGCGCGGATGTGTTTATAGGCGTATCCTCGCCAGGAACTGTGACGGAGGACATGGTGCGCTCCATGGCACCGAAAGCCATAGTCTTTCCGATGTCCAACCCCACGCCGGAAATTATGCCGGACCTCGCCGAAAAAGCGGGAGCGGCTGTCGTCGGAACAGGGCGGAGCGACTTCAAAAACCAGATAAATAACGTCATGGCGTTTCCCGGCATTTTCAGAGGTGCACTGGATGTGCGCGCATCAGAGATTAACGATGAGATGAAAATCGCGGCGGCGCTCGCGCTTGCGGGGCTCGTGAGCGAGAGTGAGCTCTCGGCGGACTTCATACTCCCCGCGCCGTTTGACCCACGCGTCGCGCCCACGGTTGCTTTGGCGGTCGCCGAAGCGGCGAGAAAAAGCGGCGTCGCGAGGATTAACAAATAGCAGTACCGAAAAATATGCATACTTCCAGGCGCCAAGGTATACCTTGGCGCCTTTTGTATAAAAATAGGAGAAGTCAGCAATAACACAGGGTAGGGAGAATATGATGACTTCTTTATCGACGTACAGTCGTCTGAGCGAAATATTCGCTTCGGCAAGAGAACTGCCTTTTGACAGCTCCTCAAAAATAGTCCTTATTAGTGACTGTCATAGAGGCGACGGAAGCTGGGTCGATGACTTCAGGCATAATCAAAGCCTTTACTATGCCGCTGTAAAGTATTATTTCGCGAACGGTTTCACATATATCGATCTTGGTGACAGTGAGGAACTGTGGAAGAACAAGAAATTCGCGGATATCAGCGGCATTTATGCCGATACCTACCGTCTACTACACGATTATTATGAGGACGACCGATACTTTATGATTTACGGAAATCATGACATCCAAAAAAAATATCCTGCGTATGTTCGTGAGCATATGCAGCAATATTATAACGGTCATACCAACAGCTATGAGCCGCTCTTTGAAAATGTGGAGATTCCGGAAGGCCTCTTATTGAAGAACACTGAATCACAAACTAAAATATTGCTCGTGCACGGCCATCAGGGAGATATACTCAGCGATATTTTTTGGAAGTTGGGACGCTTACTTTCGAGATATGTCTGGCGAAGGATGGAGTTTTTCGGGCACAATGACCCGACGAGTGCCGCAAAGAACTTTCTGGAGAGAAGAAAGGTCGAAAGAAAGATTCTGGAGTGGGTGGAGAAAAACGACCAGATGGTGGTAGCAGGTCACACGCACAGACCGACCTGTCCGCCCGAAGGCGAGCCGCCCTATTTCAACGTCGGAAGCTGCGTACACCCCAATTGCATAACCTGCATCGAAATCGTAAATTCGGAAATTTTACTTGTTAAATGGGATGTTAGAACTAGGGACGACAGAACCGTTTATGTTGAAAGAGCGCCGCTCTCCCTGCCTAGAAAAATCTAATTAAAGATTTGGTTTTCACCGCAGTATTAGCATACATTTACCATTTGCGCTAATAAAAGGAGACATTTTGCAGAATACTATTACAGCTACTATTTAAGTTGAGTTTTCAGGAAGGATTACGATGGATAATAATAAAAACAGGAAGAAAGACAGACCAAAAAGCAATCCTGAGCTTCGAAAAATGAAGCCACGCGAAAACGCGGATTTAGGGATTATTGAAGGAAAGAAAATCGGACTACATGAAAGCAGACACGAAAAATAAGTGGAGGACAAAAAAATGAACAATATGCTTTGCAGCGTTTCCGGTATTCAGAACAAGGAAGGCAAGACGCAAATTAAAAATGCCCTGAAAAAGATCAAGGGCGTAAACGAAGTAGGGGTCAATCTAATGACAGGCACAATAGAAATTCAATATAACGAGCCCGCAACCGAAAACGAGCTGAAAAGTTGCATTGAAAACACGGGATTCAAAATCGATTATGAATGAAGAAAATCCAAAGCTAAGTTTATAAAAAGTAAAAGCGCCTGCTCTTTTGGATGCAGACGCTTCTATAATGAAAACGCTTCCGTCAGGGGGTAAGTATGGTTAGTTTTACGCAATCAGTCTCAATGATTTTTAGGGGAGCAATGAGGGCTTTTCGGACCTTTCCGGCTTCTATAGGCAGTGCGCTGGCGCTCGCGGTTGTAACAATGATAAGGATTCAGCTTGACTGGCCGCAGCAGGAGCCTTTGGATTTTCTGTTTGACGCTCTTAACTGGTCATTCGCTTTTGGCGCAATACTCAGCATGGCGCTTATCGTGGCGGAGAGAAGCCGCTTTAATCGAGTTAGAACTTTTCTGACCGCAAATCTTCTTGGAATTACGGCCATGGTCGTAACTTTCGTCGCGCTTTATCTGTATAGCGGCAGGGAGCTGCCCGACGCCCGATATGCGGTACTTTCGTCTTTGGCTATTGCTCGAGTCAGTGCGGCTATTTTGGTCAGTTTTATAGCCTTTATAATTCTGAGCGGCGACCCGAGGGAACGCTTTGAATTCACCGCGGCCTTTTTTATGACGCTTAAAGCTTTCTTTATTGCGCTCATTTATGGAGTTGTGATATTGGCCGGGACAACCGGAGTTGCGCGTGCCGTGCAAGCTCTGATTTATCATGGTTTGAGCAGTAAAGTTTATATGCATATCGCAACCTTGGCTGCGTTTCTGGCCTTCACAATTTTCATTGGATATTTTCCGGATTTCCGCAAAGGTGAAACGGACGAACACCGCGAAGTAGCGCAAAAACAGCCGCGGTTTATTGAGATGCTGTTCGTATACATTATGATTCCAATCGTATTGGCGCTGACCGTTGTGCTACTTATCTGGGCAGGAATAACAGTTTTAAACGGCATGCAGGTCCCATTCTTGCGGCTTTCGGGGATAGCGGCAGCTTATACAATCGGCGGGCTTTGGCTTCACGCGATGGTTTCGGAGCATGAATCCGGTATGGCAAAGCTATACCGCCGTGTGTATCCAATCGCCTCGCTTGTGATACTAGCCTTTGAGCTTTGGGCAGTTATCAAGCAGCTGCAAAGCTCTGGGCTTAAAACCGCCGAATATAGTTATATCCTGATATGGATTGTTGCGGCTGTCGGGGCGGTCATGCTGCTCAAACATAAATCCAAAGCACATCGGTCCATTGCTGTTCTGATTTGCGCTCTGGCTGTTTTCGCGGTGCTGCCGGTTGTCGGTTACCATGCTTTGCCTGTCACTTTTCAGGTCAGCCGGCTAGAAAAACTGCTGAACGAAGAGCATATGCTCGAGGGTGACCGTCTGATACCAGCATCGATACAGCTAAAGGAACCCATTCGCATTGAAATCACGGACGCGGTTAACTATCTCGCATATGCGGAGGACGCAAAGTTACCGATATGGTTCGACAGAAACCTCAAGGACAGCACGGTGTTTAAAAAGAAACTCGGTTTTGAACAAACTTGGGGCAATTCCGATGGAACAAGCGAACCCGGGCAATTTCTAGGGACTTATCTGCATTTGACATCGGAAGCAATCGATATTAGCGGCTATCGCTGGGCGTTAAATCCGCAGAATGATTACAAAGACGGGCAGGCTTATGTTACAGTCAGCGGTGACAAGGGCACATATAATATTAATTGGACGATAACTTCGAGTGCAGGTATCCCCACACTCAAGATAATGCGAAACGATGAAGTTGTCCTCGAGCAGGACATGAGTGATTATATGAAAACGCTTTCTGAAAAATATCCGCCTAGACAAGAGGGAAACGTTGAGGCGAGCTTGGAGGATATGAGCCTTACGCTTGAAACACAGGACTTAGATATTCTTCTTATCTTTAATAATGTGCAAATCAGCGTCGATACCTCGAACGATGTTACAAGCTATTACCTTGATTTGAAAAACATGTATTTAAAAGAGAATCCTTAAACAGGAAATAGCCTTTGCATGTCCTCCGGCAAAGGTGCGGAAAAATGCAAAGGCGCTTTGGTCAAGGGATGATTGAGCGAAAGCTCGCCCATATGAAGCGCGTGGCGTGCAATTAGCTCATGGTCCTCCGTGCCGTAGAGAAAATCGCCTGCCAGAGGACAGCCGATATTTGCCATGTGTACACGAATTTGATGCGTGCGACCTGTCAGGGTTCGAACACGCAAGAGAGCAAGATTTTTCTCTTTATCGCAGGACAAAACCTCATACTGGGTAATGGCCATTTTGCCGTCCTCATCTGAGCAGACTTCGCGCGCAAGTGCGTTTCCTTCCTTACGGCGGATATGCGTTGATACTTCTCCACCCTCTTGGGACGGAATGCCGAGCGTAATAGCTGTGTATTCCTTGATAATGAGCTTCCTTTTTGACAGCTCGTTCAAGGTTCCGCCGGCAAGGGCGTTCTTGGCGAACAAAACGAGGCCCGAGGTGTTGCTGTCCAAGCGGTTTATCACCCTTGCGGTGAAGGCTTGCCCAGTCTGTAAATAATAGGCGGTAAGATAATTAGACAGGGTGTTCTCGCGGTTGCTCGTCACAGGATGGCAGGGCAAATATGCGGGCTTGTTTACCACCAGAATATCTTCATCCTCAAAAATGATATCGACAGGGTGAGTCGTGGGTATTATGCCTTCGGAGGACATGTCTTCGGTTTCAACCGTGAAGGTAATTTCGTCTCCCTCACTAGCTATATAATTAACCCATTGCGGTGCGCCATTTACCAAAACGGAGTTATCACTTTGCTTCATGCGCGAAATGAGACCAGAAGACATGCCGTATTCTTTTTGCATTATTTGCTTTAGCGTTCGTCCAAAGTGGCGACCTTCCGCACGAAGCTGTAAAATGCGTTCCATTTAAAGCCCTTTCAAAACGCTGTTACACGATTTTTGTTGTCCACTCCTCAAGATTCCAAACACCTGAGACAATATCCTGATAAAATTCCGGCTCATGGCTTACGAGCAGCAGGGTGCCGCGATATTCTTGTAACGCTGTTTTTAAGGCGTCCTTGGCATCCACGTCAAGATGATTCGTCGGCTCATCGAGAACCAAAAGATTCATGCTCCGCAGCATGGTTTTGCATAGGCGTACCTTTGCGTTTTCACCGCCGCTGAGCACCTTCATCTGACTTCCGATGTGATCTGAGGTCAGCCCGCATTTTGCAAGCGCGCCGCGAACCTCCCCGTTGGTCATGGAAGAGAATTCCCGCCAGATTTCTTCAAGCGCCGTGTTGCTTCCCGCCGCTTTTTCCTGTTCAAAATAGCCGGGTTCGACAAATGGATCGAGCTCGACCGTTCCAGAGATTGGCGGCTGTATGCCCAGCAAGGTTTTTAGAAGAGTGGACTTTCCTAAACCGTTAACGCCCTTGACGGCGATTTTTTGTCCTCTCTCAAGCTGTAGATTGAGCGGGGAAGTGAGGGGCTCATCATAACCCAGTACGAGGTTTTTTGCGTCAATAACAACCTTGCCCGGAGTTCGTGCATTAGTAAAAGAAAAAACGGGTTTTATCTTTTCCCTGCCGAGTTCAATAATATCCATCTTGTCCAGCTTCTTTTGGCGGCTCTTCGCCATGTTCGTTGTGGCGATTCTCGCCTTGTTGCGGGCGATAAAGTCCTCAAGACCCGCAATTTCTTTTTGCTGCTTGTCAAAGGCCTGTTCCAGCTGGCGCTTTTTAAGCTCACTCATTACAATAAAGTTGTCATAGTCGCCCTTATAGCGCGTAAGCGTTGCATTATCAACATGATAGACAACATTGACTACGCTATTCAGAAAAGCGACGTCATGCGACACAAGAATAAACGCATTTTCATATTTTTGCAGAAGCTTTGTCAGCCACGCAATGTGATTTTCATCCAGAAAATTGGTCGGCTCGTCGAGAATTAGAATAATCGGGTTTTCCAATAAGAGCTTGGTAAGCAGGACTTTTGTACGTTGTCCGCCGCTTAATTCCCCAACATCCTTGTCGAGCCCGATATCACAAAGACCGAGACCGTTGGCATACTCCTCTATGCGGGAATCCAGAATATAAAAGCCGCTTTGGTCGAGCATTTCCTGTATTTCAGAGGCGTCCTCCAGCAGTTCCGTCATTTCCTCGTTACTGCAGTCGCTCATTTGCTCATACATTTTGAGCATTTCTGCTTCTTTCAGATACATATCGGCAAAGGCCTCGCGCAGCACTTCGCGTATCGTTTTCCCTTTGGTTAGGGTACTGCTTTGGTCAAGATAGCCTGTTGTGATGTGCTTACACCAGCTCACGCTTCCCTCGTCGGGAATGAGCTCTCCGGTGATTATATTCAAAAAGGTGGATTTCCCCTCGCCGTTTGCTCCGACGAGACCGACATGTTCACCCTTTAAAAGTCGAAAAGAAGCATTTTCTAAAATTTGCCGTGAACCATATCCGTGTGTTACATTTTCTACATTTAATACGCTCATGCGTACCTCCCTAAAATACGTTAGATAAACGAAACTATCGGGCATTTTATCACATATCTGCAAGGCGGTACATAGATGATACAAAATTTATCAAAAATCGTGTACGCAGATTCAAATTTTGGCAGTAATAAAACTGGTGCAGCAGGTCACAATAATATCGGGTTCCAAAGATTAAAATCTGAGGAGCCGGAACTAAACTAGCAAGCAAGGAAGTAGTTCGGAATAGGGAGATGATTGGATTGAATCGACCTGTATTTGAACCCGTAATGATACGAGCTGTTCTGTAGCGGAGTGGGGGATGGTTAAGTTGGATTATTTTGATTGTCACTGGAAGAATGAACACTAGCTTGGAAACAGAGGCTCAGTAATGGGCCTCTGATTTTTATTGAGAGTGTGTCAAAATCGGTCATTGATATTGTAATCCGCAAAAAATACACATATAAAGGAGCGGAAACAGATTTAACTTCCACTCCTTTATATGTGCAATTCTTAATGGAAAAGCTATTTTATATGCATAAATTTGCGGGCGATTGCGGCAACCGGCCGATAAAGGGGCCCCTCCAGCTCACGCTTAACAGTTTTAAGCTGCTTTCTGATTTCTATTTTCTGCGGGCAATGGCCCTCGCATTTGCCGCATTCGTGACACTGCGAGGCTACGGCCGGTTTTTTCGAAAGAGTTCCCATCGTCTGATAATACTTGAACCTGACCGATTTGTCGTTCATCAGATATTTGTCGTTGTAGCAGGAAAAACACCCTGGTATATCCACGCCAAACGGACACGGCATACAGTAGCCGCAGCCTGTGCAGGGGACTTTCGTTTTTTCATGCATTACGGTCTTAACCCGCTCGAAAACCTGCAATTCTTCTTCTGAAAGGGAATTGGGCATAACGGTTGAGGCTATACGGATATTTTCGGCGAGCTGATCTTCGTCGCTCATTCCGGAGAGGACGACGTTAATCTGGGGGTGATCCCATACCCAGCGAAGCGCCCACTCGGCTGAAGATTTTTCGGGCTTTTGCGAGGCAAATTCCTTTGTTACCGATTCCGGAAGATGTGTGACCAGCTTGCCGCCACGCAAAGGCTCCATAACTATCACGGGAATCCCCATTTCTGCCGCGAGAAGGAGGCCGTCCTTTGTCGCCTGATTGTTTTCGTCCATGTAGTTATATTGAATCTGGCAAAAATCCCAAGGGTATGATTTCAGTATGAGTTCGAAGTCCATTTTGCCGCCATGGAAGGAAAAACCGATGTTTTTTATAACCCCGTTTTTCTTTTGCTCCTCCAGCCATTCCATTATACCGAGAGACGAGAGCCTATCATACATGGCTTTGTCGGTAAGCATATGCAGCAAGTAATAATCTATGGAGTCTGTTTGTAGTCTCAAAAGCTGCGTATCCATAATTTTCTTTGCATTTGCAAGAGTTTTGACCATGAAGGGTGGAAGCTTTGTTGCGATTTTGACTTTTTCGCGCCAGCCGCCGTTTAGCGCTGCTCCGAGCAGAGCTTCATTTTTTCCGTTACCGTAGATGTACGCCGTGTCAAAGTAATTTACACCATTTTCGATTGCTTCGTGTATTAGTGCGATTGCTCTTGGCTCGTCGATTTCTCTGCCCTTGGTTGGAAGTCTCAGGCAGCCGAATCCCAAAATGGAAAGCTCCTCACCGTTCTTTTGATTGGTTCTCGTTTGCATTTGCATTCCCCATTACAAATTAATTAATCTGCTTGTGTAATTGCCTTATTTGCTTAAATATTGCAAATCCAAAGAGGCCGTATTCGTTTTTATGCGTTTGTTTTCATACATAAGCATATCAACTTGATTGATGAAATCTTCAATTCCGAAGTTTGAATCATAGTCATAAACGGCATATCCGGCAGTAAAACTAAGTTTAAACGGAAATTCTCTTGAGTTATTCAGCGAATCAATATAATTGTTCATCCTGCGAATAACTACCTCAAGATTTTTGTAATGATATATTTCAAGTATTAAGCAAAACTCGTCGCCGCCATAACGGGCAACATAATCCTTCGAACGTATACATTTTTTTAGTAGCAGCGCGGATGCCTTTAAAGCATTATCGCCCATTTCATGGCCAAAGGTATCATTGATTTCTTTAAATTTGTCAATATCCAGCATAACGAGTGAAAAGGTTCTGCTCTGGGAGGATTTCTTTATACTTTCCTTCAGTACAGATTCAGCTTTCCTCCTGTTGCCTATGCCGGTAAGGTGATCGGTATAGATTACATCGTCTTTCATGTTTAAGACCACTATCAGCAAAGACAGTGTCATTGCGTTCAACGCAAATGAAAGCCCATAGATGTAAATTTGTAGTATTGTGCCCACTATCGGCGGTATCGGGAAAAACAACAGTGAAAATAATTGTTTCCCGTAAATCCTTTTTCTGTTGCGTACACAGAGGTCAAAGGCTGCTAAGAGCAGAATAAACATAAAACCGATTGAGAGAAAAAAGAGCGGACCTCGGTGATAAATATTATTGGCATCAATGAAGTAGAACCATCCGTTAAATTGGGAAATAACAATAATAGCTGCGTTAATTACATTCAAAACAATGAGCGGGGCAAGCAGTCTTTTTATCCTTCCTTCGTCATGATAAATTTGATAATTAGCATACAGAAGCCACATTGAAGGCAAAATAGGATTAAGTAAAAACAGCAAAAAATTGCTCACATGATTGATGACAGGGTAAATCGAACCAAGATTTCCGTCAAACCTGCTGAATACATCCAAAATCAATAAAAGAATCGTGCTTAGAAGAGTATAAATATAAAGCTTTTGCTGTACGGGCTTTTCCTCAGTTTTCAGCAGAAAATGAACGTAGAGAGTTATCAGCAGAAGAATAGAAAAACCATTCAATATCACGTTGTCGATCAAACACATTTTCTGCTTTCCTCCCCGATCCCGTCTAAATAACGTCTCTATATTATTCTTAATCATTCTAACACAAATTTGCTGCGCTTTACAACGTATAATAATTGTTGGTTTAATTAAGCAGACGTTCTAAAGAAAAACTTTACCTAAATAATGTGAGGTTTCTCTTGACAAAGAGAAGATAATTGGTATAATGGGCATATCATACTTAAGCGATATGAATAGTAACTAATAAAAGGAGGCATATTCGAATGTATTCGGTCGTATTTAAAATGCTTAGGCACAACTTCAGATTCGGACGAATGTGCCCTTGTAAGTAGCCTTAAACCCCCATAAAAAATTTAATAAAAAGAGGTAACTTACAATGAGCAACAAAAACTATAAATTCGAAACGCTACAGATACATGTAGGTCAGGAAGAACCCGATGCCGTATCGGATGCGCGCGCAGTGCCAATCTACCAGACGACTTCCTATGTCTTCAAAAACTCAGCTCACGCCGCCGCCCGCTTCGGACTCTCAGACCCCGGAAATATTTACGGTAGACTAACCAATACCACACAGGGTGTTTTCGAGACGAGAATTGCCGCTCTCGAAGGCGGAGTCGCCGCTCTCGCGGTTGCGTCAGGCGCAGCGGCAGTGACCTATACTATACTGAATCTCGCTCAGGCAGGTGACCACATCGTTTCGGCCAAGACGATTTACGGTGGAACCTACAATCTGCTCGAGCACACCCTTCCACAGTACGGTATTTCCACAACTTTTGTTGATCCGGCTGTCGAAGGCTCCTTTGAAAGGGCGATTCAAAGGAATACCAAGGCAATCTATATCGAAACTCTTGGTAATCCTAATTCGAATATTATCGACATTGAAAAGGTCGCGGCTATCGCTCACGCCAATAAAATTCCGCTCGTCGTCGACAATACCTTTGCAACACCGTACCTCTTACGCCCCTTCGAATACGGCGCGGACATAGTAATTCATTCCGCTACGAAATTTATCGGCGGTCACGGTACAGCAATCGGCGGTGTTATAGTCGACAGCGGCAAATTCGACTGGGAGGGCAGCGGAAAATTCCCGTCCCTGACAGAGCCGAACCCGAGCTATCACGGCATCAGCTTCACCAAAGCTGTCGGCGCTGCCGCATTCGTCACAAAGATTCGCGCGATATTACTCCGCGACACGGGCGCGACGCTTGCGCCTTTGCATGCGTTTATTTTCCTGCAAGGGCTCGAGACGCTTTCACTACGTGTCGAGCGTCATGTTGAGAACGCTCTTAAGGTTGTCGAGTTCCTATCGAACCATCCTCAGGTTGAGAAGGTTAATCATCCGGCGCTGCCGAGCCATCCCGACCATGAGCTTTACAAAAAGTATTTCCCGAACGGCGGCAGCTCAATCTTCACGTTTGAAATCAAGGGCGACGCTGAAAGGGCAAAAGCCTTTATTGATAAGCTCGAGATATTCTCGCTTCTTGCGAACGTCGCGGACGTGAAATCGCTTGTCATTCACCCTGCCAGCACCACGCATTCGCAGCTGAGCGCGGTGGAGCTTGAGGATCAGGGCATAAAGCCCAGCACAATTAGACTTTCCATCGGCACAGAACATATCGACGACATTATCGCCGACTTGGAGCAGGCATTCTAATCCGTCAATAGAAAAACACGCCCCCGGGCTATCCTACCGGGGAGCGTGTTTTTGGTTTTACACTATTGTTCCGCCGCCGATGACGTTGTCTCCGTCGTAAAAAACGGCAGCCTGCCCTGAGGTCACGGCGCGTTGGGGTTCATGGAACTTAACCAGTGTTGCCCCATTATCAAGCGGGTAAAGTACGGCCGGAGTCTCCTTCTGACTGTATCGGGTTTTAACTAGAGCCTCGGTGGGCTCAGTGAGAGCTTCGACGGAAATGAGGTTTAAGTCCTTCACCGTCATACTGCTGCTAAATAGCTCGGGTTCATCACCGAGGACGACGACGTTATTCTCGACGTCTTTTTTTATTACGTACTTGGGGCTTACAAAGCTTAGGCCCAGCCCCTTGCGCTGCCCGATTGTATAGCGGATGAGCCCTCTATGCGTTCCGAGAACATTCCCCGCGCTGTCCGTAAAGTTCCCGGGAGGAGAATAAACATTCATCGTGTTTTCAAGAAAAGAGGCATAGTCCCCATCCTTTACGAAACAAATGTCCTGACTGTCCGGCTTTTTGGCATTTACGAGCCCTTGCTCCTCGGCAAGGCGGCGCACCTCGCTTTTGTTAAGGCTTCCGAGTGGGAAAAGCGTCCTTTTAAGTTGTTCCTGCGTCAAACCAAAGAGAACATAGCTTTGATCCTTCGAAGAATCGGTTGCCTTCTTCAAAAGGTACCGTCCGGTGTTATTATCTAATTCAACACGCGCATAATGCCCCGTTGCGATGCAATCCATATCAAGCATAAGAGCGCGGTCCAGAAGCTCGCTGAATTTTATATAGCGGTTGCAGTCAATGCAGGGATTCGGAGTTTCGCCCCGCGAATACGCAGAGGCAAAGCGGTTAATGACCTGCTCCCTAAACTGTTCGCCGAAATTGAACACGTGGTGACTAAAGCCAAGCCGATAAGCCACACTGCGAGCATCCTCGACGTCTGCAAGAGAACAGCAGGTCCGAGAGCGCTCAATGCCAATATCCTTATTCGAAAACAACTTTAAGGTGACTCCCGTCACCTCGAAGCCCTGCTCTATTAAAAGCGCGGCGGCAACGGAGCTGTCCACTCCTCCGCTCATCGCGACCAATACTTTTTCCGACATCTGATGTTCTCCAGTTTTCCGACAGGCGAATTTCTTGCCCGCCCGACTAGTTTATCCATGAATCTTAACATTCATAATAGCATTTTAAATATATGAATTCAACCCGCAGCTGCTCATTATTTTCAGACTCAGGTCTATTTCGAGAAACCGATAAGGAGCAACTCTTTCGAGCTGCCCCTTATTGGCGAGAGACTAGAAACAAGAAATTATTCGGAGAAGAGTGGTGTTGAAAGATAGCGCTCGCCGGTGTCCGCAAGCAGGGCTACGATGGTTTTGCCCTCGTTTTCAGGACGTTTGGCAAGCTCGGCTGCGGCCCAGACGGCGGCACCTGAGGAGATACCGATGAGCAGACCGTCGGTTTTTGAAAGCTCGCGTCCCACTTCGAAGGCATCCTCGTTCTTAACGCGGATAATCTCGTCGTAGATATTGGTGTTTAAAACATCGGGCACGAAGCCCGCGCCTATGCCCTGAATCTTATGCGGGCCGGCCTTGCCTTCCGACAAAACGGGGGAGGCGTCTGGCTCGACGGCGATTATTTTGATGTTCGGGTTCTTTGATTTCAGGTATTCGCCGACGCCAGTAATCGTACCGCCGGTACCTATGCCGGCAACGAAGAAATCAACCTTCCCCTCGGTATCCTCCCAGATTTCGGGACCTGTAGTAGCTTTGTGAACGGCGGGGTTTGCGGGGTTTGTAAATTGTCCGGGTAAAAAGGAATTGGGAATTTCATCTGCAAGCTCATTGGCCTTTGCAATAGCGCCGGGCATTCCCTTTGCGCCTTCTGTCAGAACGAGCTCTGCACCATATGCCTTCAAAAGGTTTCTGCGCTCGACGCTCATCGTTTCGGGCATCGTGAGGATGATACGGTAGCCGCGCGTAGCGGCGACGGAAGCAAGACCAATGCCTGTGTTGCCGCTTGTCGGCTCAATGATGACTGAGTTGGGCTTCAAAATGCCCTTTTCCTCCGCATCGTTAATCATCGCCTTGGCAATTCTGTCCTTGACGCTTCCCGCGGGATTGAAGTATTCGAGCTTAGCAACGATAGTCGCCTTAAGTCCGTGCTTCTTCTCGTAATTCGAAAGCTCCAAAAGGGGTGTATTTCCTATAAGTTCCGTCAGGCTCTTATAAACTTTTGTCATAATATTACCTCCAATTATTATTAACATATAAATCATATATGCATGATATGATATACACATAGTATGCCTAGGAACCTGATCTGTCAATAGTGTTTTCAAAAATAAGGTATAAATACTATATGATTTATATACTATTGACAAGGTGACGCATATAATATATCATTTATTACATACTATTACTGTATGATATGCAGGGTTTAGATAATTTATCGGAGGCATGTATGAGGATTTCTACAAAAGGGCGTTATGCGCTGGCAGCGGCTGTCTGTATGGCTCAGCAGTACGGCAGCGGGGAATATATAACAGCTGTTAGCATTTCCGATAAGCTCGGAATATCAAAGATATATCTGGAGCAAGTATTTTCCCTGCTTAAGCGCGGGGGGCTTGTGGTCTCGGTTAAGGGCGCGCAGGGCGGCTATCTTCTTTCACGTTCTCCTAACAAGATTACTGCCTATGAGGTTCTATCATCGGTTGAAAGTTCACTTTTCGAGAAGACTGAAGACACGGTCGCCGAAAAGGCACCTGAAATTGATAAAGCGATGCGGCAGAGTGTATTCGATGTTCTGGACGGCTTTGTCATAGATGCGCTTGCGAAGGTGACGCTCGAAGAGCTGACGAATGAGGCCGAGATGAATTCCTCGGCTGGTTCAGATATGTTCTACATCTAATTGTCTACAATTATGCCAGAATAACACCTTTTTATGGCTCTTTTCTTCTCATAATGCATGTATTTTTGCATTCTTGCATCTATCGACATATTTCGCTTCAATAGTGCGATATATGTATATTACGGGACTAATTTGTCCTAGTATGATGCAAAGGATGAAAACACCATGAAAAAACTCAAGCTTTGTTTTTTAGCGGCGAAAATCGAATGGCATTGGTGGTTTATCAGGCGGACTCGCAAAAGGGGAAGTTCTTTGCTCAGCCGGGAGGTGTCATTTTCCTCTCAGAAATTGTTCCTACTTAACCGACGTCTCTCAGCGCACAGCGTAAAGGTAATAAAAATCCAAAATGATTATCAGAAGCTGGCCGGAACTATTTTATAACATAACGGAAAGGACTCGAGAGAGTCCTTATTTATTGTAACCGTTGACATAGATCCCAAATTATGGTACAATCTGTCCACATCGCACATGAAAGGTTGTTGAAAATGAAAAGATTTTGTCGAACATTACTAGTTTTTCTACTCGCAGCTTCCATTCTGCTGACCCCGGCGCTTGCCTCTACTTACGACAACTCCGCGCAGGAGCTTAAAACTTTAGGTATGTTCAATGGCACAGACACCGGTTTTGATCTTGATCGTGCACCCTCCAGAACCGAGGCCGCAGTAATGCTGGTCCGCCTGCTCGGCTGTGAAGCGACAGCAAAGTCTCAGTACAGCGAGAGAACGATTAGCCATCCCTTTACGGATGTTCCCGAATGGGCGGCGCCACATATCGCATGGCTTTACCAGAATAAGCTAACAAACGGCATGTCAGCCACTGCTTACGGGGCGTCAGACAAGTGCAGTGCTCAGATGTTTTGTACACTCGTTCTGCGAGCTCTGGGCTACAGCGATGCGTCCGGCGGAGATTTTACATATACCGATACACTGACATTTGCCGAAAACATCGGAATTTACAGCAGTAGCCTCGACGCGGATACCTTTCTCAGGGATCACGCCGCCGCAATCTCGTATCAGGCGCTTGCTACGGACTTGAAGGACGGCAGCACAACGCTTCTGAATAAGCTTATTTCGAGCGGAGCGGTCTCTCAGACGAGTGCAAAAGCGCTTTCCGACAAGATTACGGTTTATAAAGCCTATCTCAAAGCACAAAAGGTCTGCAATGACATCACCGCTATAGACGCGTCTTTAACAGGAACCATGGTTCTTGCAAGCACGGCAATACCGGCAGTCAATTCAACCATTAATACATCAGGCAATATAAAAGTTATCGTCAATGACAGCAATATCAAGATGGAGATGCTTTCGGATTATACCACAACGGGTGTCACTCAAAGTGTGGATATGTGGATTAAGGACAATTACCTTTACATGAAAACCGGCGATCAGAAAATTAAAACTGCTCTTGACAGCGATGATATGTTAGAGTTGCTAGAACAGAGCGCCTCCTCCACACAAGCGCCGGAGCTTCCGCTCTATATGCTTGATTCTATTTCCTCAACCAAAACCTCAGCCGGTACGCGCTATACTCTTGTCCCGTCAGATGGATATAGTAATATAGATTTATCGTCATACGGTCTGGATGCCTCAATGTTCTCCAAAATTGAAATAAAAAACACGGCTATGGAAATACTTATTGCGAACGATGGTTCACTTTCATCTATTAAAATGAATGTTGTCTACAATATGACGATGGATAACAGCGGAACGCCTTCAAACATCACTTGTAACTACGACATGACCATAAAAATCAATGCCACCGGCAGCGCTGTTGCGATTACATATCCAGATTTTACGGGATATGTAGAGGGGTAAACTATTCGGCCATTCATAAGCAGACTCAACAAATAAAAATGACGGACAGCGAAAGCTGGCCGTCATTTTTATTTACAACAGTTCAAATTGGTTTTTCCGAAAATCAAGTACACCGTCATCCTTGAGTCTGCCGAGCTCGGCGGACATCGCACTCCGGTCGACAGACAGATAATCCGCAAGCTCCTGCCGGCTGAAGGGAATCGAGAAACTGTTGCTTTTGGCCTTCTGAGCTTCCGATGAAAGATAAGAAAGCAGTTTTTCACGAGTCGTTCGTTTAGAGGTGAACTCGATTTTTTGCGTAAGCGTAACGTTTTTGCGCGCAATTATATTCATCAGGTTTCGTATCAGGCGGCTATGAAATGAGCACGCATTAGCACAGGGTGAGGAGAGCCTGCCGCAGTCAATAAACATGAGTTCGCTTTCGGTCGGCGTGATAACGCTAACCGGAAGCTCATTTATTTCGGCAAAGGCAAACGATTCTCCGAAAAGACCGCCAGGCCCAACATTTCCAAGGATGCTTCTGTTTCCAAAATAATCGTCTTGATAAATCTGCACCTGTCCTGAAAGAACAATGCCGAAGCTAGAGATTGCCTCTCCGCACCTGAAAACGATACAGTTTTTATCAAAGCGTACAGTTTTTGCCGCCAGACAGGAAAGCAGTGACTTAAGCTCTGTTTCTTCAATCCCTGCAAAAAGTCCGCATCTTTTTAATATTTCGAAATGTTTTTCCATATGCTCTCCGATTTGTTGTAATTACAACATACATTCTCCCTAAATGATATTAAACTCAAAACATAAAGTCAAGAAAACAAATTAACTTTTTTAGAAAAGGAGAGAGCTCAATGCTTAGAAAGATAATTAAAATAAATGAAGATGCTTGCACAGGCTGCGGTCTGTGCAGCGATGCCTGCCACGAGGGCGCGATAGCCATAGTAAACGGCAAGGCGAAGCTTATGCGCGAGGATTACTGCGACGGACTTGGCAACTGCCTGCCCGTCTGCCCTGTCAACGCAATCAGCTTTGAGGAGCGTGAAGCTCCGGCCTTTGACGAAGAAGCCGTGAAAAAGAGCAAGGATGAGGCCTCCAAATCGGAACTTCCCTGCGGCTGTCCCGGAACACACTCGAAGAGTATTGTGCATGCGGAAAAGTGTGTTGAGCCTCGCACTGCACAGGAGGAAGCGCAAAGCCGCCTTTCCCAGTGGCCGGTACAGATAAGGCTTGCGCCTGTGAACGCACCGTACTTTAGAGGCGCTAACCTGCTCATAGCCGCTGACTGCTCGGCCTACGCCTATGGCGACTTCCACATTAGATTTATCAAAAATAGGATAACCCTGATTGGCTGCCCAAAACTCGACGATACAGATTACAGCGTAAAGCTGACCGAAATAATCAAGATGAACGATATAAAGAGCGTAACAGTCGTGCGAATGGAAGTTCCCTGCTGCGGCGGAATTGAAAGTGCGGTAAAGCTTGCCCTTAAAAACAGCGACAAAATGATTCCCTGGCAGGTTGTGACTATCTCGACTGACGGAAAAATACTGGACTGATGTCCTAAATAATAAATTGTTAAATGGAGAATTTTAAAATGAGCATGTTTTGTTTTCAGTGCCAAGAGACTGCAGGAGGAACCGGCTGCAAAATGCGCGGTGTCTGCGGAAAAACCGAGGAGGTTGCAAAGCTTCAGGATCTTTTGATTTACACTGTCAAGGGCGCCTCAGAGCTGGTCGTTAAGGAAAAGCTGGATGTTGAAAAATTAGGCGACGTGAACGGCGAAGTCTTGAACAGCCTTTTTATGACCATCACGAACGCTAATTTTGATGCGGACGCAATTGAGGCCCAAATTAGAAAGCTAATGACCCTCAGGGATTCCCTTAAGGGACAGGCGGAAAATCTGCACGACAGTGCAAGCTTCACCGCTAACACAAGAGAGGAAATGCTTGAAAAAGCAGCCTCAGTCGGTGTGCTTTCAACGGAGAACGAGGATGTGCGCTCTTTGCGTGAAATGATTATCTATGGGATAAAGGGTATGGCGGCCTATGCCGAGCACGCGAAAAACCTTGGCAAGGAAGACCCTTCAATCTATGCCTTTATTTATGAAGCGCTCGCCGCAACTCTGGACGACGCCCTAACGGCGGATGAACTCGTTGCGCTGACACTTAAAACAGGCGAGTATGGCGTAAAGGTGATGGCGCTACTTGACGAAGCCAACACATCGAAATTCGGAAAGCCCGAAATCACAACTGTGGACATTGGCGTAAGAAAGAATCCCGCAATACTAATTTCCGGACACGACCTTCCCGACCTCGAACAGCTTTTGGAGCAGACAAGAGGCACGGGGGTTGACGTCTACACCCACGGTGAGATGCTGCCCGCGCACTACTACCCTGCATTCAAAAAATATGAAAACTTCGCAGGTAACTACGGTAACGCATGGTGGAAGCAGGTCACGGAGTTTGAGAGCTTCCGTGGGCCGATACTCTTCACAACGAACTGCATTGTTCCGCCGAGGAGCGAGGAGGTTAGAGCGAGGATATTTACAACTGGCTCGTCCGGCTTCCCCGGCTGCACGCACATTATAGCGGATGAAAACGGGAAAAAGGATTTCTCTCCGCTCATCGCGCTTGCAAAAACGCTGTCGACACCCGAGGAGATAGAAACAGGCAGTATAGTCGGCGGTTTTGCGCACGATCAGGTTTTCGCTCTTGCCGACAAGGTAGTGGAAGCGGTGAAATCCGGCGCTATCAAAAAGTTTTTTGTTATGGCGGGCTGCGACGGACGTATGAAATCCAGAGAATACTATACGGAATTTGCAGAAAAGCTTCCGAAGGACACTGTGATTTTGACAGCGGGCTGCGCAAAATATCGCTATAACAAGCTGAACCTCGGCGATATCGGTGGGATTCCAAGAGTTCTCGACGCAGGCCAGTGCAATGACTCGTATTCGCTTGCGCTGATTGCGCTCAAGCTCAAGGAGGTTTTCGGTCTAGATGATATCAACAAGCTCCCCATTGTATATAATATCGGTTGGTATGAGCAGAAAGCCGTCATCGTGCTGCTTGCCCTTCTCTATCTTGGAGTCAAGAACATTCATCTCGGCCCCACGCTCCCAGGTTTCCTTTCGCCGAATGTTGCAAAGGTGCTGGTCGAAAACTTCGGCATAGCGGGAATCGGTACTGCAGACGATGATATCGAGCTTTTTCTTGGAAAATAACAAAATTTAAGCGATAAATATGTCCCGCCGTAAATATAACGGCAGGACATATTTTTTTAATTACATATATTGTTACTGCTAATACGTCGAAATATGAAAAAAATAAGTCTTGGGGTAACTTATATGTATTTTATATTGTTCCTGTTTTTAGTATTGATGATTTTGCTCGTCCTTGCATATTCCGAGCCGCTAAACATCAAATTTATTTTTAACAGCACCGACGCGGATATGCATCTCGCTATGGTCTGGCTGCGGGATATAAAAATAAATGCGGTTATAAAAGAACTGCGTCCTTACGTTTCAGTCTTTGTCTTTGACAGAGAGGTCATGTCCCGCTTTCTAAAAAAGCGAAAAGGGCAGGGCGGGACTATTACTGCCCTTGCTCTTCACGACACGGACGTTAGGATTAGCTATGGCCTAAACAGTTTCGCCGCAACAGGCCTAATATCAGCCGCTTTGGGAGTCCTTGGATCAGTGGGCAAAATTGATCACTTTGAGCAAATCCCCGAATTTCTGCCTGCAGATGAGTATTTGAAGATCGATGCCGCAACAAAGCTAAACATCGGAAAAACGGTTTCAAATATGATTCTGCTCAAATCAAAATTAAGAAAAAGGAGAAAAAACATGGATCAGTCTAATTCAGTCCAGTCCAATCTTACAGAAAACGTCGATTCCCTGTTCCGCAGTCTCGAGAACTTCACCCAGAGAGAGGGTATAATTGGAAAAGCTGTAATACAGGGAGATAAAACCTTCCTGCCTGTTGTCTCGATCACGGTTGGCTACGGCGGTGGCAATGCTTCAATGAAGGGGCAGGCTGGCGTTGGAATGGGCGCAAATGCAAATACAGGAACAGGAGCCCTCGGTCTTGGTGCGAAGCTCTGCACGGACGGTATAATTGTTGTTGACAAACAAGACGTTTCCCTGCTACCGATGAATTCAGCGGCGGCTGTTTCACTAGTCGACAAAATTCCGCAGATCATCTCCGGCATGACTCAGCAAAAGCAGGCTAATCAGCAGACGCAGGGTCAAAATCAGGGTCAAAATTTTGGTGGTATGCAGAGCTGAATTCAATAAATGCTAGAGCGGACGGGTCACCCGTCCGCTCTAATTGTTTTTCATTGCTCCATCATATTGCATTCCCCGAGCTTGCAGAGATAGTAATTTGCTTCCCTTAAAATATGGTCCGCGAGTATCGGAATGATGATTGACCTTATTCGGCATTCCCAAAGCCCTTCTAGTCCAGAAATCTTAAAGGCGCGCAGGCGTTGCGTCGCTTCTGTGCTGTCGTATGTGACTGCTGCGGAGGCACAAGGCATTGTCAATGCCACTTTCGCCTCGTTAATAAGCTCATCAAATTCCTGAGCCAACATCCTTGCTATGTTGATTAGCTCTCCTTCGGATGGATCAAACTGTCCTGCCATGACTTTTGCGTGGCCGCTCATTTTGTCATTCCAGAAGACTTCTTCATTAAGTATATTTGTGGTCTCCGCTAGGTGTTTCTTCTCGATGAGGCTCTCAAGCATCTCCATATAATAGCTTGCCTCCGCCAGCATATGCTGTATCATACTCGGATAGTTTGTCGTGAAGGTTTTGCAGGATAGAACATCCTGCAAAAGCCTGCCTTTGAAGTCGGCCAGAGACGAGGTCAGTCTGAAGGCACGGTGATTGAGCATGTCGACACGACGCTCAATGTCGCTTGATCGTCCGCCGCTCGGACTCAGCATCATTTCCCTGCGAGTCAAATTAAGATTGAAGGGTTTGCCTGTATAGAAGCCGGTCAGTTTCTCTGCCTCGCTAGTATATTGTGTGACAAGCTGCCTAGATTCCACAGCCTCATAGCTCACGTTTCCGTTTGAAAGCTCGACCGCTTCAGTGAGGAGTCTCTCAAACTCCATTCTAAAATTCTTGGCATCGCTTGCCATTTTAGCGTCCTTAGGAGCAAACCCAAGCTCCAGAAAGAAAGCGTGTTCCTTCATGATTCTCAAAAAGAACAGGTTTAGATCGAGCGACTTTGTTATGAATTCATTCATGTATAGCATATTCTCAGCCCCTTTGTAACGGATTATGAAAAACCGCAGCTGTTACATTATATTTGGCTGACAAGGGATGCGTTCCAGAGTGAACTTTCCGCGTCAAGCCAAGCCGATGAAAAACGGCTTATTCTTGACTTGAGGGACGATAAAAAGCATAATAACATTAAAGCATCAACATTTCAGAGAGTATTGCGAACGCCTTATGAAAAATGTAAGGAAACTATCTGAGGAGGACAAATCATGAGCAGCTTCAAGAATTTGCGCATAGTTGATAATTTTTATCAGACCTCGGCGTTTTTCCCAATGCCGACAGTGCTGATTTCAACGCTGACGGAGGACGGCACTACATCAATCGGTTCCTATTCGCTTTGTTTTCCGTATTACGTTGCTGGAAAGGACCGATATGCGATGCTGCTCGAATGCCGCAACAGCTCGAACACGGCGCAGAACCTCCTGCGCTCGGGTGTCTGCGCCCTGAACTTTATCGAGGATTCGCGTGCCGACTTCAAAGAAACGGTGAGACTTGGTTTTCCGGGCGAAACCTCCAAAGAAAAAATGGCAGACTGCAAGTTTAAGCTCGAAAAGGGACAGTGCGACGGGACTCGCCCGCTCGTTATCTCAAGCGCCTATCAAGTGTTTGAATGCACATGGGACTCCGAGCTTGAAAATGCAGTTGAGGACAAAGTCTGCATCGGTCAGCTTGAGGGAATGGAACCGCCTTACAGAAATTTTAACGGCGTGACCAGTAAGTTTGGCTGCCATTTCATACTCAAAATAGACAAGATACTCATGAAAGAAAAGCAGTACAACGCAATAATAAACGGTGTGAAAGCCTCCGCCTTTCCCAATGTGCCTGTAGATTACGGCTACCGCGACTCAAAAAGCTTCTGGTATACCCGCTTTCGTAGACCTGTCTCCGAGCCGATTCCTAAGGATAAGGGAATCGACATATCTTCCGTTAAATACGCCGCGAACCGCATTGATACGGATATCAAGTTTACTGACGGCGCCTGCGCGATGATGGTTAAGGTGCCGCGTGTGTTCCTAAAGCTGGCTTTGCAGGGCTGCGTGGATTGGGCGAAGGAAAACGGTGTTACCTTGATTGACGAAGCCGAGATGAAAATCATAAATGATAAGCGCTCAAAGGAAAAGAAGGGCTGAAGCAGAAGGACGGAACAATGTTTGTTCCGTCCTTCTGCTAATATCTTAAGTCGATATTTTATATATTCGAAGTTTTGAGTCGTTTACGCGAGCGTAGCCAAGCCACGGTATCAATAACCGTTTCACTGAAGGGCCGCGGCTTGAAGCCAAGCTCCTTCTCCGCCTTTTTATTTGAAAAGAGCGAGTTTGACGAAAGCGTAAAAAGAGAATATGAGGTAAAAAGCGCTGTTTTTTTGCTAAGGCTGGAATATAGTTCGGCAAACGGAGCCGCCGCTTTTGCAAGCCAAATTGGTAATGTTACAGGCATTTTAGCTCCAAGCGCCTTGCTCATAGTTTTTATAATTTCGGGAACCGGTATATAGCATCCGGAGAGTATATAGCACTCGCCGCTTCTGCCGTTTTCGCAGCAGGAAAGTATTCCGTCGGCTACGTCTCGGACATCAACAAAATCATAACCTCCGGTCACACAGGCGGGCAGCTTTTCGGCGTCAAGGTCAAGGAACAGCTCCGTCATCGGCGAGCATCCGTTGTCGAAGGGCCCGATTATACCCGATGGGTGCACTATCGAAACATTCAGCCCGTTTACCGCTGCTTTCATTACATAGGAACTGGCCTCCGCCTTGGTTTTAGCATAGAAACCATGCACGCGCAGAGGAGAAAACTCCTCAATTTCGGTCATGGTTTCTCCTTTTGGCAGCAGGGGCAGGGCATGCACCGAGCTTACGTGAACAAGCTTTTTCACCTTGTATTTTACGCAGAGGTCAACGATGTTCTTTGTACCCTGAACATTGATGTTGTAAATTTTCTGCTGCTGACCCGTTGTTATGGAGACAATCGCTGCGCAGTGGATAACAATGAGCTCGTCATCGTCAGCTTCAAAAAAAGGGTAAAGTGTGTTGATATCAAAAACATCGCCGAAGCAAAGCTCCGGACCTGATGGCAGGTGTTCAAGAAGCTTATCTCCGGGGAGCACTAGAGCTCTCACCTTTTCGCCACTGGAAACCAGTTTTTGCATAAGTGTGTTGCCGAGATGACCAGTCGCGCCGGTAACAAGATATAAGGTACCCATAAAAATAATCAGCTCCCTTCAAATATGATTATAAAAATTCAACATAGTGTTGATTATATTATCTAATGTCATTATAATAACTCTATGTATATTCTTCAATAAACACCTAGGCTGAATACGAAATATAACATACACAACGCCACGAACTGTTGAAGATAATAAAAAAGTTTACAATTTGAAGGGAGGGGAAAGCTATGAAATCAGATCGCAGAGTGACTTATACAAAGCTGGTTCTCAAAAAGAGCTTGCTCGAAATTATACATGAAAAGCCTGTAAGCAAGATAACTGTAAAGGAAATATGCGAAAAGGCCGATATTAACCGCGCCACGTTTTACGCTCATTTCAACGATGTATACGATATGCTCGACCAGATTGAAAATGAGCTTTATGAAACAATCAAGCGTACCTTGGACAAGGGCTGGCGGGCGAACAGCCTTGCGGAGCTTCTTACGGGAGTCTGTACCGATATCAAGCTGAATGAAGATGTGTGCAAGGCCATTCTCAGTGATAACGGGGACAAGGATTTTCTGAACAGGGCACTGTTTGTCGCACAGGATAAGTGCGTTTCGGATTGGAAAACGGCGGCGCCGGAAGCAGATACGGAAACGCTTGAAAAAATATATACTTTTTTTTCGCACGGCAGTGCCGCGATAGTCCTTTCCTGGGTGAGGAGCGGGATGAAGGAAAGTCCAAAAGAGATTGCATCCTTTATTGAGCAGATAACCAACAGAGGGCTGGGACTACTCCAAAGCGATACGAAAGAGAAGCCAATATGGCCAATATCTATTGGATAACAGTTGAGTACGGTCTATTCTGCAAAATAATAAGCGTTCTTTTATTTAACAGGGGTTAGCAGGTGACGATTTTTCCTAAAGTCTGGTACAACCAAGAACCAGATGTGTATTATATAGTAATCTTGTTATATAAAGTTCACAAAGATGCTGAAAATAATTGTGAACCGTTTATATTTATTGACACCCCGGGGCGGGGATGTTATTTTTAATATGCGATAATTGGGTAAATAAGAGCCCCAAAAAGTATTAGGATGCTCTTTTATAAGGAACGTTCTCATCAATGTACATCGCGAAAATAAAAGTAATAATTTTTATAAAGCGAGGTCGAAAATATGCGAGAAAAAATAGTTGAATTGGTAAATCTCATTCGAAGCATGCCGGATGAGCCTCTGAAGGAAACAGCTCCTGAATACTATGGCATCGAGAGTGTCGTGACAGACGATATGGCTGACGTGGCACTTGGAATGGAACTGAGAAAGTACATGGGCGCGGAAGAAGTCGCCGCCAATGTCGGAAAGTCCGTGGAAGAGACTCATAGGCTGCTTCTGGAACTTGAGGAAGTCGGCATAATAGAATCAAGAGTCATCGATGGAAAAGAAGAATTCTGCGTTCTCATCTTTGTCCCCGGCGTTTTCGAGCTGATGGTCGCTGATATCCCTCAGGTCGAGGCGCACCCGGAGCTCGCGAAAGCATTTGAGGAATACACCAGAATCAGAATGGGCAAGCTTGTCCCCAACGTACCCCGTGGAGCGGGACCCATGCGTGTTATTCCTGTACAGACCGCCCTTGATGGACAGACGAGAATAGCCTCATTTGAGGAAATTACATATTGGCTAGATAAGTACGCTCCGAGCATCTCCGTTGCCGACTGCCAGTGCCGTGTTTCACGCCGCCTTGCGGGCGAGGGCTGCGGACATCTTGAAAAGGATATGTGCGTTATCGTAGGGCACACCGCCGAGTCCGCTATCCGTACCGGTAAATCCAGAAGAATCACGAAGCAGGAAGCTCTTGATATTTTCAAAAAGGCCGAAGAAAACGGTCTCATGCATCAGGTCACCAACATTGACGGTCCTGATAAAATATTCGCCATCTGCAACTGCTGCAGATGCTCCTGCTTTGCTCTTCGTACTTCCCAGTATTTCAACACTCCCAATATGTCGAACAACAACTTCGTTGCAAAGATTGATAAGGAAAACTGCGTTGCCTGCGGTCAGTGCGTTGAGACCTGTCCCGGAGATGCCTTGCTGCTTGGACAGAAGATTTGTTCCAAGACTCCCCTTACGAGAGTGCAGACGATTTCCCCCGACGATCACGAGTGGGGCCGCGACAAGTGGGATCCCGAATTCCGTGACAACAGGCACACAATTCTTGATAGCGGCACGGCACCCTGTAAGACTGCCTGCCCCGCACATATTGCCATTCAGGGCTACATAAAGCTCGCAGCACAGGGCAAGTATCTTGAGGCGCTGGAGCTTATCAAGAAGGAAAATCCTCTGCCCGCAGTCTGCGGACGCATCTGCCCCCACAACTGCGAGAGCGAGTGCACGCGCGGCGAGTTCGATGAGCCTATAGCTATTGACGAAATAAAGAAGTTTATTGCAGATCAGGAGCTTAAAGCCGGAAGCCGCTATATCCCCAAAAAGCTTCAGAACTACAGCGACAAAAAGATTGCCATAATCGGCTCAGGACCCGCGGGTCTTTCCTGCGCGTATTATCTGGCACTATATGGCTATACAATCACCGTTTTTGAGAAGGAAAAAAAGCTCGGCGGTATGCTGACGCTCGGCATCCCCTGCTTCCGTCTTGAAAAGGATGTCATCGACTCCGAAATTGAAGTCCTCCGCGCAATGGGCGTCGAGTTCAAAACAGGCGTCGAGGTAGGCCGCGACATCACAATTAAAAAGCTTCGCAGCGAAGGCTATAAGGCTTTCTATCTTGCAATCGGCGCACAGGCCGGACGCAAGCTCGCCATCGAAGGCGAGGACGCCGAGGGCGTTATCGCGGGCGTCGATTTCCTGCGTAGCATAAATCTTGGCAAAGAAGTTAAGCTATCGGGCAACGTCGTCGTAATCGGCGGCGGAAATGTCGCAATCGATGTCGCTCGCACCGCTGTTCGCGAGGGTGCAGGCAATGTTGCAATGTACTGCCTTGAGAGTGTATCAGAGATGCCCGCTCTTCCCGAGGAGCTTGAGGAAGCTAAGGCTGAGAACATCGTTATCAATAACGGCTGGGGTCCGAACCGTATCGTCGTCAAGGACGGCAAGGTAACAGGCGTTGAATTTAAAAAATGCGTTTCCGTATTTGAGGACGGCAAATTTGCTCCGAAGTACGATGTATGCGAAATTATGAATGTCCCCGCGGACTATGTTCTAATGTCCGTCGGTCAGGCTATCGAGTGGGGCGGTCTTCTGAAGTACGACGCGGTTGAGCTATCACGCGGCGGCATGGCTGTTGCGGATGAACTGACCTATCAGACCGCCAAGGCTGACATCTTCGTTGGCGGCGACGTGTTTACGGGACCGAAGTATGCTATAGACGCAATCGCAGCTGGTAAGCAGGCGGCAATATCCCTGCACCGCTTTGTACAGCCCGGTCAGAGCCTTACCATCGGACGCGACAGAAGAAACTATACATCACTTGATAAGAACAATATCGACAAAGACGCAGTTGTTGCAGGCTATGACAACACCCCGCGCCAGAAGCCCGCTCATGACTCGAAGAATGAAAAATCCTCCAAGGATACTCGCTTGACCTTCACTGAGGAGCAGCTCAAGAAGGAAACAGCACGCTGCCTTGGCTGCGGCGCAACGGTTGTGAACCCCGATAAGTGCCTTGGCTGCGGACTCTGCACGACGAAGTGCAAGTTTGACGCAATTCACCTTGAAAAGATTGCCGATACGGAAGGCTCTCTGTATGAGACAGCGCCCATGATATATGCCCAGCGCTTTGTGGACCGCGAGGACGCAATAGCGGCAAGAGAGGCGTCTGGCAGAAGCGACGTGGAATACGTAGAAATCTGATTAAAACGGGACTGAATGTCAGTGCCTGTTTCGGAGGGGAAAACGCAAGGGGCCGGTGAGGGTTTCTTCACCGGCTCTGATGCATAAATTCTCAGCCTTACATAGACAATAGCTTGAAATCATTATTTTTTTACGGAGGTCAATATGCACGAGCTTAGCATTTTAATCGAGACTGTCAGGATTGTTGAGGAATTGGCCGAACAGCATAACATCGAGAAGGTGGGAGCAATAGTTCTGCAGATTGGTGAGCTTTCCTCCGTCGTACCACAGTTCATGCAAGAGTATTTTCCGTTGGTCGTCGAAAATAAACCGATTTTCAAGGACACGAAGCTCGAAATCGAAATACTTCCCGGCATGGCAAAATGCCAGGAGTGTCAGACCGAGTTCAACGTAGTCGAGAACGAGGGCTATTGCCCCAAGTGCCGGAGCTTCGACAAGGACCTTCTCTGCGGTCAAGAATTTCTAATTAAGGAGATTCTCGTACCAAACGGCTAGGCTTCTCATTTGCAGAAGTTTTTTGCTGAAATTAAAATTGAAACCGTTCCGATCGCCAAAGGCTTTCGGAACGGTTTTTTATTTGTGTATTAGTTTTCCGTTTTTGTCAGTTTTTTCTCACAGGGAACACCGGCCTTTTCGTAGCTTTCAATTTTAAAATTGAGCCGTTCCAGCGTTTCGCGCATGTCCTCCATCTTTTGCAGCAAAGATACCCGCTGCTCGATCAGAAGCTGTTTGCGCTTATCAATTGTAGCGTCACCCTGCTGGAAAAGCGTGACGTATTCAATCAGCACTTCAATCGGCAGTCCTGCGCTGCGCATGCACTTGATAAACTCAATCCACCTGCAGTCTTCCTCGGTATAGTCGCGTATGCCGCTTTTGCTGCGGTGTATATTTGGCAGAAGACCGACGCGCTCATAGTAACGCAGAGTATCTGGCGAAAGGTCGTATTTTTTGCTGACTTCCGCAATCATCATCTGACTTTGCCTCCGATTTCTGTATTTTGGCTCGTTATCAATCGATGAAATTCGTATAAGTGATTTTTTCCCTTATCGGGAGCGGTACTCCGGCCTTCATACCTGCTTCCTTGCATTTTAGGAACCATGCCATATTTTTCCCTAAGATCCGCATGGTCTGCAGTCCTTCCAAGTCCTTTTTTACATCTTCCGGCACAGCGCCGTGAACCATGTTCCAGTAGCGGGAGGAAATGATCGGCATCTCGGATATCGTGAAATACTTATTCAGCTGATCAAATGTGGCAGTCGTTCCTGCTCTTCTTGCGGAGACTACGGCCGCCGCCGGTTTCAGACAAAAAGACTGCCTGCCGGATGATAAATCCGCATAAAACGCCCGATCCATAAAAGAAGTAATAGCTCCGCCTGCCGCCGCAAAATGTACGGGAGAGCCGAAAACAAACCCGTCGGCATCCTTCGCTAGGTCAAGAAAATCGTTAACGCAGTCAGGGAAAGCGCATCGCCCGTTCTTCGCACAGCTATGGCAGGCGGTGCAGCCGACAATGGGCGATTTCCCTATCTGGAAGATTTCCGTTTCAATTCCTTCCGCATTCAAAGCCTTTGAGACCTCTTCAAGTGCGGTATATGTGCACCCTTCAGCGTGGGGGCTTCCATTTACTAATAATACTTTCACTTTTACCGCTTCCCTTCAATATTTTATTATTCGGAGAAAGAAGCTTTCATTCGAACGTTTTCGAAACGTCCTTAAGAAACTTCGTAATCTCGATGTGCTGAGGGCATGAGCTTTCGCACTGCTTACAATCGATGCAGTCCGAGGCCTTGCCGTAAGTTTTCGTATAGTTGTCATAGTAGGTGCTTTGGATGGAAAAGCCGGAGTTGAGTGACTGCTTCTCCGTATTGTAAAGCGCAAAATACTTCGGTATTGCGATATTTTGCGGACAGCCCTTGACGCAGTACTGGCAGGCGGTGCACGGAATCAATATCTCCGAATTTATTACGCTGACGGCATTTCCGATTATTTCGTGTTCTTCATTTGTCAGAGGCTTGAAGTTCTGCATATACCCTGTGTTGTCGAGCAGTTGTTGCATATCGGTCATTCCGCTCAAAACCACCATAACGTCCTCAAGGCTTGCCGCATATCGTATTGCCCATGAGGCAATCGACATATCGGGGTGGCATTCCGTGAACAGCTTCTCCGCCTTTTCGGGCACCTTCGCCAGAGTTCCGCCCTTGATAGGCTCCATTACGATGACGGGCTTTCCGTGACGTTTTGCGACCTCATAGCACTTTCTCGACTGGATGCTCTCATTGTCCCAGTCAAGATAGTTTATCTGAAGCTGGACAAACTCCATTTCGGGATGCTCAGTTAGAATCTTATCCAAAAGCTCCGCATTGTCATGGTATGAAAATCCGATTTTTCGAGCTTTTCCTTCGTTTTTCATTTGCGAAACGAAAGCAAAGCTATCCAACCTCTCGGCGACCTCGTAATGCTCATAGCCCAGATTGTGGAGGAGATAGTAATCAAAATAATCAACTCCACATTTTTCGAGCTGCTCTGCAAAGATGCGCACTTGGTCTTCCTTCTCCTGCAAAAACATCGTCGGAAGCTTGGATGCAATAGTATAAGAGTTTCTCGGGTGACGCTTCACAAGCGCCTCCCTCGTGGCATCCTCGCTTGTAAATTCGTGGTACATATACGCGGTATCAAAATAGGTAAAGCCCTGCTCAATAAATGAATCTACCATCTTGTTTAGGGTTTCCATATCGATACTGGTCTGATCTTCAGCGTCGATAAGCGGCAGACGCATAAGTCCGAAACCTAGTTTTTTCATTAAATCCTCCGTTTTTCATTTCTCAAAATATCAAGAGTGCGAATTATCGAGTCGTAAGCCTTTCGTGGGTCGTCGACGCCATTAACGGCATTTTCCATCGGACACGGACCGGTGCCTGCCCTGTTAATAATCGCGTCCGCAGAAGTCTCGCAGGAATACAGTACTCCGTGTTTCGTGAAAACCGCTTCCGCCTTTTTGCTCAAAACAGAGGCAAAAACTTCCTTGACCCCTGCCAGAACAAAGAGAAGTGCCGCCGCTTTTCCGACTATCTTATCAGCAGCAGAAAAACCGCTTAAATCGACACCATCTTTTATAAACCCTACCATAGGAGCAATACCGCTGAGATTGCTCGAATAGATTTTGTCGTCTTTAACCAGCACACAGGTAAATTCGCCCCCAGCGAAAAGCTCTTTCGCTTTTTCGATGTCAGACATGGCCGCTTTTCCTGTTTTGCATACGGAAAACTATTAGCGGGATGAGCGCCCACTGTAGAAGAATGCCCGGAAGTCCGGCTGTGACGCTGGTCCAGATAAGCGAAGTGGGGACCGCCGTATTTTTTATTGCATAGACGGAGAACAGTATAACAACAGCTTTTGTCACATGACCGGCAAACTGCGCGATAAGGAGCTTTCCGAAAACTGGCATTTTCGCGTTCCATAGAAGTCCTGCAACAAGCCCGTAGCCCGCAAGCTCCGCTATAATGTTGGGGAGCAGGACTGCAGAGGGCATTCCCGAAATTGTAAAGCTGACCAGTGGGCTGAGTATGCCGGCTATGAGACCGACAATGGGGCCGGCGAGCAAACCGGCAAGTAAAACGGGAAGCTGCATGGGAAGGAAGGCGGCTCCCGGAGCGGCGCCAAGCCCCGATGCCAGTCCCGCGATATGGAATATCTGCGGAAGCACAACGGCGGAAATTATTGCAACCACCGTCAGCAAGGTTTTCGTTCTGACATTCGTTCTGTTAAGCGCAATCGAGTTTGTCATAAAATAATCTCCTTGAATTTAGTATTAAAAAGAGCATAGCACTTGGAGTTAGCTCCAAGTCAAGAGCTTTTTGTTAAAAATCATAAGATACGAAGTGCTTACGCTTTGAAAAGATACAACCAGTCGCCATAGCCCTCTTTTTCCATCAGGTTTTTGGGGATAAATTTTAGTGAAGCACTGTTTATGCAGTAACGTAGGCCACCCTTTTCACGGGGACCATCTTCGAAAACATGCCCGAGATGAGCGTTCCCTTTCTTACTGCGAACCTCGGTTCTATGCATACCGTGGGTTTTATCGGTGTGCTCGTCGAGAAGCTCGCGCCCTATCGGCTTCGAAAAGCTGGGCCAGCCGCAGCCGGATTCGAATTTATCCGCGGATACGAAAAGCGGCTCGCCGGTTGTAACATCAACATAAATCCCGTCTTCAAACTTGTTGAAATATTCGTTTGCAAACGGACGCTCTGTCGCGGCGTTTTGAGTAACGTCGAATTGCAGAGGGGTAAGAAGCTTTTTCAAGGCGGCCTGGTCGGGATTCGTAAAGCGAGAAGCAGGTCTTGCGTTCTTGGCGAGTTCAAAGAGTTTGGGGTCAATGTGACAATAGCCGCCCGGGTTTTTATTAAGATATTCCTGATGGTATTCCTCCGCGGGGAAGAAGTTTATAAGCTGAGTTACTTCGATAGCGACCGGCTTGCCGAGTCTGTTTTCAAGCTCCGCAACGGATTTTTTGATAACGGGAGCATCCGCCTCGTCTGTATAATAAATGCCTGTGCGGTATTGTGTGCCCCTGTCGTTGCCCTGACGGTTAAGACTTGTCGGGTCAATTGTTTTGTAATAGAGTCCGAGAATAAATTCAAGAGGGGCGAGCATTTTGTCATATAGGACTCGTACGGTTTCCGCGTGACCCGTACCGCGCTTGCACACATCCTCATAAGTCGGGTTTTCCGTGTTTCCGTTTGCGAAGCCGACCTGTGTTTCACGAACGCCATCTATCTGCTTAAGGAAGTGCTCCGTTCCCCAATAGCACCCTCCTGCAAGATATAACTCGGAATACTTTTCCTTCATCGCGTGTATCCTCCTTAACTTGAGAATTGTTGGGTATTTCATATCAATATTATAATACTTTTTCGGACGATACTAAACAAGTTTTATATAAACAAATGATGTGCCAGTCGGGATTTTTCCCGACTGGCACATCATTTGAACATTGCTACCAGACTCGTCTGTTTTTGTAGACGTATCTAATTTTTTCATCGAAGTAGACATCAGGCGACGGGGCTTTGAGCAGTTCGTCAAAAACATTTTTCGGCACCTCGTTATAAACATGTACGGGACCTCGCGTGAATTCTATTGCTAGAACCTTAGATTCATCATCATATCCAACGGTTGAAAGTGTTTTACCTTCAACAAAGTCCATATTTATTACTTTTCCGTCGATGCTTTTCTTCATTGCTGTTCCTCCCATAATATGCGTTTAGTATTTTGTGTTTTTAGTGTTCAATCCAGTCCTTAGAGCGCTCTACCGCGCGCTTCCAGCTGCGGTAAAGCTGGTCCCTGCGGGATTTGTCCATTTGTGGTTCGAAAAGCCGCTCCGTCTTGCGGTAACTGCGGATTTCATCGGTGTTTTCCCAAAAGCCGACTGCAAGCCCCGCAAGATAGGCGGCACCCAATGCGGTTGTTTCGACGTTTTGGGGTCTGTCGACCTCCATGCCTAGTATGTCTGCTTGGAACTGCATCATTAAGTCGCTGACGCAAGCGCCGCCGTCGACGCGCAGGCTGTTACAGGGAAGTGATGCGTCGCCGCGCGCAGCTTCAATCAGGTCTCTGACCTGAAACGCTATGCTTTCGAGTACGGCGCGGGCAATATGCTCCCTGCCTGCCGCTGCCGTCAGCCCGACCAGAGTTCCGCGCGCGTACATATCCCAATAAGGCGCGCCGAGACCGGTGAATGCCGGAACGAAATACACACCATCGGAGTCCCGGACTTTTTCCGCGAGTAAGTCACACTCGTGCGGAGCTTTTATAAGTCCGAGCCCGTCACGAAGCCAGTTTATCACACTTCCGGCATTAAAGACACTGCCCTCGAGGGCATATTCGACCTTGCCGCCGAAGCCCCATGCCACGGAGGAAACAAGATTGCAGTGTGAACGGACGGGTTTGCTGCCGGTGTTCATCAGGAAGAAGCAGCCTGTGCCGTATGTATTTTTCATCATACCGGAATCAAAGCAACCCTGACCGAACAGGGCACCTGTCTGGTCGCCAACAGCGCCTGAAATTGGCACGCCCTTGAGCTTTTCAAGGCCGGGGATCCCGCCCGCGACTGTGCCGTAGACGAAGCTTGAGGGCATCGGCTCCGGCAGCATGCAGAGAGGTATCTCGAGTTTAGAACAAAGCTCCCTGTCCCATTCAAGAGTATGAATATTAAAAAGCATTGTGCGCGAGGCGTTGGAATAGTCAGTGACGTGGGCGGCGCCTTTTGTCAAGTTCCAGATAAGCCAGCTGTCCACATTTCCGAACAATAGCTCTCCGTTTTCGGCTCTCTCCCGAGCGCCGGACACATTGTCAAGTATCCATTTAATCTTTGTGCCGGAAAAATATGCGTCGATTAAAAGTCCGGTCTTGTCCCGGACTGTCTCATCGAGCCCACAAGCCTTTATATCGTCGCAAATCGCGGCGGTACGCCTGCACTGCCATACGATGGCGTTCGAAATTGGCTTGCCCGTTTTTGCGTCCCAGACAATGGTTGTTTCGCGCTGGTTTGTGATACCGACTGCAGCAATGTCCTTTGCCGTGAGGCCGCTTGTTTCAAGGACGTCAGACGCCGCGCGGCATTGACTGCGGAATAGCTCCATCGGGTCCTGTTCCACCCAGCCCGGCTGTGGAAATGTTCTCGGATATTCATTCTGGGCCTTTGCCAAAATGTTGCCCGCAACGTCAAACAAGATAGCGCGGGAGCTCGTCGTACCCTGATCGAGAGCCAAAACTGCCTTCATCAAAGTTCACTACCTTTTCTCAAATTTACCTGCGGCAGATGAAGCCGATACTTCACTGCCGTCTATTTTAGTGTTTATTTACGCAAATTTCAACACAGTTAGAAAATTTCTTTTACGGAAGCTTTCATATCCACACGCCGACATTAACTGTTCTTGTCGCGATGATGTCGATTCCCGTTCCGGCGATATTTTTAATAACAGTGTTGCCAGCCTCAATGGGCGCGGTGAGACGCATTTTGCGCACCTGCGCCATTGCTTCAAATATTTTGTCTTTTGGAATATCGAGAGCGGTCTTGACCGGAACCATACGAATCTCGCCGCCGTCGACCGGAATGGTGGACGTTAGCGTACGCTCGGGATAAGTAAGCTCCTTTTCGGCATATTCCTTGCCGTGCGGGCAGCTGTTGCCTGAAATTTCGCCAATAGCGCCATCCTCAAGCTCAACGGAAACAAGACAGCCCATCGGACAGCCGATACAGGTGAGTTCTTTTTTCGTTTTCAATGAAATGACCTCCTTCTTCAATCGGCTTCCACGCGGATGCTTATTTCCTTGCAATCGGAGTGTTTTTTGAAATGCGCGGGTCTCAGCAGCACCTGTTCCATCTCTCCGGGGGTGAGGATGCGCTTTTTTAGATGCGTCTCGCGCTGCCCGTCAAAATAAACCGAAACGAAACTGTTCTTATATACTTCGCCTACGCGGAAGCGCACTTCCAGCGGCTGGGTCACATGGGACGGGGAAACGTAAGCGGGTACGGTGTAGCGTACACCGCCGGAGGTTTTAATAAGTATTTCTCTACCGGAGCTCTCGCCTCTCAGAAAGGCCGCGGCAGTCTCGCCCGCAAGATAGCTCTCGGCGGAGACGTTGTCGACCAAATCGTGCACGTGCAAAACATTTCCGCAGGCAAATACGCCGGGGACGCTGGTTTGAAGGCTCTCGTTCACGATAGCTCCGCCGGTGACGGGGGACAGCTCGACTCCGCATATGCGTGAAAGCTCGTTTTCGGGCAGCAGTCCGACCGATAAAAGCAGCGTGTCGCAGTCTATCGTCTGCTCCGTACCCGCAATCGGGCGGCGGCTCTCGTCCACCTCTGATATGGTAACGCTCTCAAGGCGTTTTTTGCCGCCTATTTTTGTAATGGTGTGTGATAGAAGAAGCGGAATGCCGTAATCATCTAGGCACTGGACGATATTTCGTTTGAGCCCTGTGGAATAGGGCATAAGTTCGACGACAGCCTTGACCTTCGCTCCCTCAAGCGTCATGCGGCGTGCCATAATGAGTCCGATATCGCCGGAACCGAGAATCACGACCTCTTTTCCGGGCATATAGCCATCGATATTCACGAGACGCTGTGCTGTTCCGGCCGTGAAAATACCCGCGCAGCGACTCCCTGGAATGTTCAGCGCACCGCGGGGACGTTCCCTGCAGCCCATTGCGAGTATAACCGCGCCCGCGCGTATTTCAAGTATTCCGTCATCGGGATTCACAGCTGTTATGAGCTTGTCGCGGCTAATATCAAGTACCATCGTGTTAAGTTTAATCTCGATGCCGAGTTCACGCACTTTGTCAATGAATCTTCCGGCGTATTCCGGCCCCGTGAGCTCCTCTTTAAAGGTGTGCAGTCCGAAGCCGTTATGTATGCACTGGTTGAGGATGCCGCCGGGAGCGTCGTCGCGCTCGAGTATGAGTATATCAGAAACGCCCTTCTCATGAGCGCGGACTGCCGCGGCAAGACCTGCGGGCCCCGCGCCTATTATCACAAGCTCTTTATTAAGCATAAAATAATCCTCTTTCTCTTTCATCTTCTGCCGGTCAGAAGCTCTGAGCCCTTGCCGAATTTAGTAACGGTTTCTCGAGGGATTTTCAGCTCCCTTTCCAGTATCTCCAGAACGCGGGTCGTGCAGAAGCCCGACTGACAGCGCCCCATTCCCGCGCGTGTGCGGCGCTTAATTCCGTCGAGCGTCGTTGCCCCTAGCGGGCGGCGTATCGCGTCGATTATTTCTGCCTCTGTAACGGTTTCACAGCGGCAGACAACTCTGCCGTAGGAGGGATTCTTGTTGATGAAGAGGGTACGTTCCTCACTATCCATCTCTCTGAATTTCGGAATGCCGCGTCGAATCGGGTCAAAAGAGGGGTTCGGCTCGGCAGAAAGCTTCCTTGCCAGAAGCTCCGCCACCCATTCGCCGATTGCAGGGGCGCTTGACAGTCCCGGAGATTCAATCCCCGCGACATTAATGAAGCCCTCAGCGTCAGGCGCTTCGCCGATTTCGAAATCGTCTGTTTCGAGGTGAGCGCGCAGTCCTGCAAAGGATGTTATTATCTGCCTTTCGGGTAGAGTACCGACGGACAGCGCCGCTGTTTTCAAAACATATTCGAGCCCCTCGCGCGAAGTATCAGTTTCGTCTCTGCCGCCTACATCCACTGCAGTTGGGCCGACGAGCAGGTTCCCGTCCGCCGTTGTCGTAACCAGAACACCCTTACCCATCGCAGTAGGTGTCTGGAATATTGTAAGCGGGGCAAGCTCCTCCGCCGCATGGTCGAAAAGGCAGTATTCGCCCTTTCTCGGTATAATCTCAAGCGTTCTTGCGCTCACCATGTTGTTTATTGCGTCGGCATAAAGCCCTGCGGCATTGACGATTATTCTTGTTTCGAGCGTATCACCCGAGCTAAGCGTCAGCTTATAGCCGTTTTCAATGCGGTTTATCCCTAAAACAGGAGAATTTAAGCGGAAGCGCACGCCGTTATTAAAGGCGTTCTCCGCGTATGCCAGAGTGAGCTCATAGGGGCAGACGATGGCGGCGGTTTTCGCATATAGCGCGGCGACGACCTTTTCGGAAAGACGAGGGCACTTTTCGAGAGCCTGTTCACGGTGTAATATCTCAAGACCCTCAATTCCGTTTTGCTTTCCGTTTTCGAGCAGTTCTTCAAGACGGGGGACATTCTCCTCCGAAAAGCTCACGACTAGAGAGCCGTTACGCTTGTAAGGCACCTCAAGCTCCTTTACGAGATTCGGAAACATGGCGCTGCCTCTCGCGTTGAATTTTGCCTTAAGCGATCCCGGCGTGGCGTCATAGCCCGCATGGACTATGCCACTGTTCGCCTTTGAGGTGCCTTCGGCTACGTCTGCTTCCTTCTCGAGAACAATGACATCGAGCCTGTAGCGCGAGAGCTCCCTCGCAATAGCGCAGCCTATTACGCCCGCGCCGATAATAACAACATCTGTCATTTTATGCCCACCTTCCCAAAACGCTTTCGCTTAATGAACCGTCTGAAGACGCAAAAAAAGCCACGACCGCAAAAGCCCTCAAAAGGCCTTTAGCAAGTCTGGCTCTCAAATCTCTGCCGTGACTATCTTATTTATAAATTTATCGTATCATAAATATTAGCATTAAGCAAGCAATAATTCCAGCGATATCAGGTCCACTTAATTTTATGGGCATTATAGAAGGCTTTCAGCTCAGCCTTGCGGCTTTCGGTAATAAAGCTCTTTTTCACGCCCTGAATGGCACCCTCAAGAGCCATAAGCCTGTTTATGCATGCAGAACGATCAATAGCCTGTATTCTTAGCCAAGCATCCTCGGCTCCTGCATTTTTCAAATCTTCAAAGGTGATGATTTCCACCTGATTTAGCTGGCTCTCCACAGCGGAACCGATATTCGGCAACTCAGATAGCTTCATTTTTCGATCTCCAATCGTTAAGTTATAATTCCCAAAGTTCTTCCTTGCTCGTGGAAATGGCAAGAGCGCCGTAGGACAGTGATTCCATTACCTGCTCTTTGTTTATGATGAGCCCTCCGGCAATTACGGGAACCGTTATCCGGCGTTCCATCTCATTAATCAGACGGCAGGCAATACCCGGCATGATTTCGACCGCATCGGGATTTGTCTCAAGGATGTTTTTGATGCCGCTCTGGAGTGAAAGAGAGTCCAGCAAAAAGACGCGGAGTATGGTCTGCAAATGCAGTTGTTTTGCAAATTTGATGATGTTCGGTCTTGTGGACACTATGCCTGCGGGGGCTGCAAAGCGGTTTAAAAACTCAATGCCTGCCATATCACCGCGGAGTCCCTCGATCATGTCAGCGTGGACAAAGACTGTTTTTTGGGCTTCGTGGAGCCTGTCGCAGATTCTGGGCAGCGTTAGAATGCTCCCGTAGAGCACGAAAACGATCTTGACGCGGCTCAGTGCAGAATTTTCCAGTTCGTCGTCGTTCCTAACTGCTGCGATAACGGGATTTTCAATTAAAATGTCGCTTAAATTGGACAATTCGATACCTTCTTTCGGGCTAGGTCTTTTGATATTATAACACTAAACTTGTATGAGTGCCAACATATTCCCAATCAAGTACACTTTTGCATACAATGAGTTATGCGAGCGAAAGGCTTAATAAGGAGCGTGATATCAATTGATTATTTATGTCGTAAGACTGGGCGACAGTATATATAAAATATCTCGGGAATACGGAGTTTCGGCAGATGCCATTATTGCTGCTAACGGGCTTCCGAACGCCAACAATCTTGTGGTCGGGCAGGCCATCGTAATCCCCGGAGATTTTTTCAACTATACTGTGAAGCGCGGAGAGTCGATGTACTCTATAGCACAATACTTTGGAATTCCGCTGCGAGCTTTACTTGATGCTAATCCCGGGATAAATCCGAATCGGCTGCAGCCCGGGCAAACCATAGTCATTCCTCTTCCACCGCGACAGGGGAGGGCAATATATGTAAATGGCTATGTATTCCCCAGCGTTACAAATGATGTTCTGCAAAGTACACTGCCGTATCTAACTTATCTTAGCATATTCAGCTACCAGGTTAGAGCAAACGGAACCCTTAAGGGCATAGACGACGCGGGTCCGATACGGATTTCGAGAGCGGCCGGCACGGCACCACTGATGGTCATTACGAATATAGAAGAGGGTTCCGGCTTCAGCAGCGAAATCGCACATGAAATCCTGACGAACAATCAGGCACAGGATACCCTTATCGGAAATATCCTCGGCGTTATGGAGGGGAACAATTATTACGGACTAAGTATAGACTTTGAGTATCTCTTCCCCGAGGACAGACAAAACTTTATCAATTTCATCGGCAGAGTTGTGAACACACTGCGGCCCATGGGATATAAGGTGATGGTTGCGCTGGCTCCGAAAATCAGTGCCGACCAGAAGGGTCTTCTTTATGAGGCACACGACTATCCCGCAATCGGCGCGCTTGCCGATTTTGTAATACTGATGACATATGAGTGGGGGTATCTGCGTGGTCCCGCAGAGGCCGTAGCTCCCATCAATAAAGTACGGCAAGTGCTCGACTACGCTGTGAGTGAGATTCCCAGCGAAAAGATTATAATGGGTATGCCGAATTATGGCTATGACTGGACTCTCCCGTTTGTCAAAGGCTCCGCGGCTAGAATTCTCACCAATTATGGCGCTGTTATGCTGGCGCAGAGAGTCGGCGCGAGAATACAGTACGACTATACTGCTCAGGCACCGTATTTCAATTACTACGACAGCGAGCGAAGAAGGCACGAGGTCTGGTTCGACGATGCCAGAAGCTATTATGCCAGACTGGGACTTGTGGACGAATATGGTCTGGCCGGAGTCAGTTACTGGACGACGAACAATTACTTCGCTCCGAACTGGCTTGTGCTTGACTCAATGTACAAAGTACGAAAAGTAATCTAAGGCTTATTGGAAGCAATGCTAAATAACAATAGCACGGGGACGGACAATTTGCCGTCCCCGTGCTTTTAATTCGAATGTTTATATCACCAAAGCGTGTTGTGTTCCTCGGCACAGCCGTTGAGATGGTCAATCTCAATCTTTTCTCCGTCTGCGGTTGTTATGTGTCCGGTGAAATAGCCTATCATCTGATGCATCTCGGATTTAACAAGAACAAGATTCGTGTTGGCAATTCTCTCGTAAAGAGGAGTGAAGACAAGGTTGACACTATCGGAAGCCGTTTTGAGCTTCCACGGGTTCATGATATTTTTGAGGTCGTATTCGTAAAGGACATCCTCGCTGATTTTGGTCAGTTTTCCGTCGACATAGAGGGCATTCTCGGTCATTCCGGTGCCATCCGTCCACTTCGCACCGAGGTTAAGCCCAATTCGTCTGCCGCCTACCATGCCGGACGCGGTGCCCCAGTTCCACGAGATTCTGCGCGGCCAGATACCGCGCCCGAAATCCAAGCCGGAAAAGGTGCTTTCGGGCTTGAAACTGTATTTATAGTCGCCTACGCGGAGGCTCCCGCTCGTAGGCAGGGCCGCCTGCTTTGATGTGAACTGGAAGGTCTTGCTGTTCCATGGGATGACTACGTTGAGAGTCTCATTTCCCGTAGGAGCAGCAACAAGAATGTCGGCTTCCAATGTATAACCGCCGAAGTCGCCACTTTTCACTATCATATGGGTGTTGCCGCTCTCTTCAAGAAAGCTCACTTCCATATCGGCGCTCTTGAAAGTGACAGTCTCGTTTGCGTTGACTGGAATATTACAGCCTTTTGCAAAGGGGACGGTTATATTCTTTTCAATAAATTTCATGGTTTTCAAATCCAGAAAATAAACGAACACCATTCCTGCGTAGTCGAGGCTGGATATTGTTGCGGAAAACAGGCACTCGTCGTTCATCGTATACCAGTAATTCCACTTTTTCTTTCTCGGCCATCTTCCCGAAAGGTTGCAATTGAAGAGTGGCTTTCTTGACCAGCCGATACTATCCCTGTTCAGTTTGCCTTTGCCGGTGCAAAGATTGACCGGAACGATAATCTCTTTCTCGTTGTATATATCTTGTTTTGTCAAAATATAACACATCCTTTCAAAGTGGCTGGAAAACATATATGCATAATGAGCAGATACATTAAAAGTATAAAATATCGTACTTTTAATGTCAAGATGTGGATACGCCAAGATTCCGAGGCTAAGATTGGAAGATTAGTTTAAAGCGCGCCGAGGATGAGTATTCATCCTCGGCGTGACTGCGTACTTATTTGCAGAATGCTATTTGTTCGATCTGCGCCAGATATGCTGCGCTTCGGCGGCGCGAATCAGCTCCTCACGATAATCAGGGTGGGCAATTGAGATGAGAAGCTCCGCTCTCTCCCAGGTTGAGCGCCCGACGAGGTTCACGGCTCCGTATTCCGTTACTAAGAAATAGGTCTGGCTGCGCGGGGAGGTCACGATATCCCCGTTGAAGGTGGGCACGACACGAGATTTGCGGACGCCCTCATGGTTTGTATAGGTGGATTTCATGCAGATGAAGGCCTTGCCGCCCTTGCTCATCGCAGCGCCCGTAAGGTAGTCGAGCTGGCCGCCTGTGCCGCTGATGTGACGAGTCCCGTCGCTCTCCGCACATACCTGTCCGTAAAGATCGGCGGAAATGCAGCTGTTGATAGAGATCATGTCGTCAATGCTGCCGATGATCTCAGGAGAATTCACATATTCAAGAGGGCAGGCGTGCAGGCTGGGATTCTCATTCAGCCAATCGTAAAGAGCCTGACTGCCAAGGGCAATGCCGAAAACACCCTTGTCACGCTGAAGGCTGCTCTTGCGGTTCGTTAGAACGCCTGAATTATACAGATCAAGATATGCCTCACAGCAAAGCTCCGTATGCATACCAAGGTCTTTTATTCCGCTGTCGCAAATCAATTTGCCCACCGCGTTGGGAGTGCCGCCTATGCCTAGCTGAAGAGCAGAACCGTTCTTGATAAATGGGACAATATTTTCGGCAATTTTCGTATCTTCCGGTTTGGGTTCCACCATTTTCAGCTCTGGCAGCGGTCCGTGCTCGCCTTCAACAACCATGTCGACTTCGGAAATGTGGATGACCTCATCAAAGCCGTGTACCTTGGGCAGCCTTTCATTAATCTCGAGAATAATGACATCCGCTTTATCAAGGATTCCTCGTGCAATTCCTGTGGAGGTCGAAAGGTTAAAATAGCCGTGATTATCCATGGGAGCAACGCTAATCATAGCAACGTTGACATCCAAAAAGTGGCGGTAATACGGAACGACGTTGCGGAAAATCATGGGAATATAGTAGCAGAGCCCGCGATCTGCGAGCTTACGCTCGTAAGCGGAGCAATGCCAGCTGTGATAGGTGAAATGAGCCTGCTCAATGTCCTTTTCCACGCACTGTATGGGACCGAAAAGCAGGTTGCCGCGAATTTTTACGTCCGTTAGCTCGTCTCTCCGTTCGGAAAGAGCCTCATCCAGCAAAACGGGCATGCCAAGCGCGGTGACATAATCCACCCAGTCTCCGCTTTTTACGGTTTTAACTGCTTCTTCGGGCGTGCGTAGCTTCGATTTGTAGTCAGACAGATAATCCATGTTTATCCCCTTAATTCGAAATCAAACGTATTTGCGCTCACGATTAACATATGAAAAATATAAGAACTTAACCATTATTAAAGATACTCCAACCAAGCCTATACGTCAATAAACCAAGCTAACGAAAATCATAAGGCTTTCTTTACCCTTTTAACAGCAAGTGTTTGCAGATTATCAAAATAGGTGCTCACGCAGCATCGTCCGTTTGAATAAAGCGTAAAAGAACGACACCTTTTGGGGTGCCGTTCTTCTATGGAGGAAAAAGAGAAAAACATGAAAAGGAATCATTCTTTTACGCCGCCGAGGGCAACGCCCGCCACGATGTACTTGGAGAGCAGGAAATACATTAAGAACATAGGCAGGATTGTTATCGCAAGTCCCACAAAAACGATGCCGTAGTCCGTCTTAAAGGATTCTGCTGTAAGCATCTGAACAAACATCGTCAGAGTTTTTTTGTTGCTGGAGTTGATGATCAGAGACGGCATAAATAGGTTGTTCCAGCTTGCGACGAACTGGAAAATCGCCTGTGTTGCAATCGCTGGCTTCATCATGGGAATCACGATGGTATTGAAGGTGTGGAATTCGCCGCTGCCGTCGATACGTGCGGCTTCAATAATCTCCAGAGGTAGCGAACCGCGAAGATACTGCCGCATGAAAAATACGACCGCAGGCGTAGTGATAGCAGGAATAATCAGCGGCCAATACGTATCTATCAGGTCGAGCTGAATCATAAACTTGTAAAAGCCAATCGCAAAGACCTGAGTAGGCACCATCATTACGGCTAGGATAAAGCCCCATGCGAAATGCTTGAGCTTGAAGTTGTATACATGGATGCCATATGCGGTCAGCGCAGAGAAATAGACCGACAGGAGAGTCGCGGGCAGCGCCACAGTGAAGGAATTGAGCATGGACTGAAGTACGGTCACACCAAGGCCGACCTGTTTTGAAGCGAAATTAGCAAGGTTTTCCTGCAGTTGGCTTCCAAACATGAACGATATGCCCGCCTTGATGTCGTTGGAGGCTCGTGTCGAGTTTACAAACATGAGGTAGAACGGGAGCAGACTCAGTAGGCAAAGGAAAATGAGAACAAAGGCTCTGATTATTTTGCTCCTTAGAACGGCTTTATCAGTGATTGCCGGAGCATTGGACGCTTCTTTCATGCCTGCGCACCTCCTTTGCCGGAGGTCAGCGCGGACTTCTTTCCGCGCCTGCCCTTTTTAGCCTGCTTATATTCATCGGAATCCCGAAACAGCCTGAAGAACACAAGGCTGATTATAAGCGTAATAATGAAAAGCAAAACGGATACTGCCGCGGCGCGGCCGGTATCGCTGGAATGCAGACGCATGATATACATTGCTGCTGTAGTTGATGTGTCATCAGGCAGTCCCAAAAGGCCGCCGCCAGTGCTCGTGTTGAACAGCGCAGGGATATCGTAAAGCTGCAGGCCGCCGATTATACTTGTTATAAGCACATACAGCAGCACGGGCTTTAGAAGCGGGAGGGTAACGTGGAAGAATTTATTGAAGCCATTGGCTCCATCAATATCCGCCGCCTCATAGAGCGAGGGATTGATGCCCAGCATACCGGCTATCAATAGCAGTGTTGAGTTGCCGTACCACATCCAGAAGAGTATGAAGGAAAGCGTAAGAGAAGTTCCCCATTTGCTGGTCATGATATCGGCGTCGGCAGCAAGCCACCCCCAATCCTTAAGCGTCGAAATTATGGGGCCGAACTTGCTTAGCAGAGCATAAAACAAGAGCGAAATGGAAGCGGCGGTTATGATGTTGGGCATGTAAACCATGACCTTGTAAAGGCCGCCGCGCTTCATCCTGACGCGACTGTCCGTCAGCCAAGCGGCAATCAGTAAAGCCAGAAGAACCTGAGGAATGAAGTTAAATATCCATATTCTCAGCGTATTTCCAAGATATTTTAGAAAATAGGCTTTATCTCCGCCCAGGCCCAGAATGTTTATATAGTTATTCAGTCCCGTCCATGAAATGGTCGTTTTCAGATTTCTGGTTATATATTCGAAGAAACTATAATAAAAAGTGCTGAGCAGCGGCCAGAGCGAAAACAGCAGATACACGATTAAAAACGGCAGAATGAAAAAGTATCCATATTTACCGTAATTGTTGCTTTTCAGCTTTTTAGGGTTTTTACCGTTCACGGTCGCACCTCCTGTTTTAGGATAGCTCCCTCCCGCAGAGCGGGAGGGAGCGCTAAGTTTATAAGGAATTAGCCGTTAAATCGGGGACTTAGCTGACTTTAAGATACGGGAATGTGTCGTGTACGGAACTTTTGAAGTTGCTGACGGCGGTATCAAGGTCGGCCGAGCCGTTAGCGTAGGAGGTGACAGCCGCCGGGAACATGACCTCACTGATCTTCAGGTCTTCGCCCTTGGCCAGAGTCCCGTTGATGCCATCGCACTTATCCTTGAAGAAGCCGATGATGTTCTGATCGTTGTAACACTTAAATGTGCTGGTTCCGCCGGTGCCGTTTTTCTCAATGGTCGCAATAGCGGTCTTGTTGTTGACATAGTCGCCGTTAGCGCCGTTGATAGCTACCATGGAATCCGCGTTGCAGGTCGTATAATACAGAACCTTTCTCGCAAGCTCTGTGTCGGCGCAGCCGGTGGTCGCAGCAAGACCTGTGCCGCCCCAATAGAACGCCTGCGGGCCCTGAATAAGGATGTCGTTGCCACTCCAGGTGTCGGTAAGGCACCAATATGTATACCACGGGCAGCCGGAGAAGCAGATGCTGGCTTCGGTTTCCACGCCGTCTCCGTCCTTAAGAGACGCCCACTCGGTGCTCCAAATGTTGGTGTTGAAGGTTGACTCGTCTGTATAGAGCTGTTTTGCAACGTCCATGTACTGGAGCATTGCGTCGTCGACCTGTATGACGTCCTTGTCGTCATACCACGCATTTGTGCGCGCACCGTTGGCGAAGATATATTTAAGATCGTCATAGCCGGGGAGGAACTTCACCTTGCCGCCGGAAGCTTCATTGACCTGCTTGGAAACAGAAACAACCTTATCCCAGCTGTCAAGCATTGACTGAAGCTTTGCAGGGTCGGTAGTGCCAAGATATTTCTCCGCAAGATCGGCGCGGATATTAAGGCAGCCGGGAGTGGCCTGCCAGAACAGAGCCTTCGTTGCGCCGGAGGCGGCGTCAGAGCCGAGCTGAACATTGTAATCATACATATCGGCCATATCCTTATCGGTGATGCCGACGTCCTTGACATCCATGAGGAAGTCAGACTGAACGTATTTCTGCACGAAGCCGACTTCAAGAAGCATCACATCGGGATACAGGTCGTTGCTGGGATCGGCAAGGATCTGATCTATTTTGTCCTGATAGAAATCGGAGCCGCCGGCATTGACGAATACGATACGTTTCATCTCGTCTGCGCTCAGGTAATTCGGAAGAACCTTCTCAAGTATAGTTGCATAATCCGTGTTCCAGCCCCAGACTACAAAAGCGTCCTTCGCGGAGGGATCGCCGGTGACGGTGTTATCTGGTGTTGCGGGACTTGCCTCTGGGGTTGGTGTGGGTGTGCTTTCAGCCGTTGGGCTTGCCGAGGGACTGGGTGTGCTGGAAGAAGTGCCGCAGGCTGCCAGTAAACCGACCAGCATGACAACCGCAAGAGAAATAGCTAGCCACTTTTTCATTTTCTGTCCTCCTAATAAATTAATAGTAACCTTTACGGTTAATCACTTTTTAACGGAGTCAACACTTTTTCCTTCCCACAAATCACCGCTGACTACGGTGGTGCGGGCAAGTGTGGTTTTTGGATGCTCAATCATTTCGATTAGCTGGAGAGCGGCGGTTCCGCCCATAGTTCTGGTTCTCTGGTGCATGGTGGTAAGCGGTGGATCCAGAACCTTAGACATATGGATGCCATCGTAACCCGCAACGGAAATGTCTTCGGGAATACGGAGACCCCGCTGGTTGATTTCGCTCAGCCCGCCCAGCGCGGAAAAATCATCGGGAAACAGGATGCAGGTTGGCGGCTCCGGAAGATCAAGCAACTCCCCTGTAAGGCGTGCGCAGCTGGCAGGGTCATGGAAGATACCTTCACGAACATATGCGTCGGGAATATCCAGATGGGCTTCCTCCGCCGCTCTGTAAAAGCCGACGATTCGAGCCTCGGTAACGCTGGAGGGCGCGCCGTGTATGAACGCTATCCTGCGGTGCCCTTTCTCATAGACATAACGGAAAAGATCGGTGATTCCCTGAAGGTTGTCGGACAGGACGGCCATCTTGCCGTTAAACACATAGTCGAAAGTTACGACCGGCAGATTGCTTTTTGATAGCTCCAGAACCTGAGGATTTGAAAAATTTGCGCAGACTATCGCAACGCCGTCTACGTTACGGTATAGGCAATGCTCGAGATAGCTCATTGAGGCGTTATTCGTGTTTATAAAGGTTATATCGAAGCCCTTTTTTTCCGCTTCGCTTTTGAAGCCCTCAAGAACCGCGGAGAAATACTCATGCGTAAGTCCGCTGTCCGCTTCGTCCTTGAACAGAACGCCAAGATTATAGGTTCGGTTTGTTTTCAGCGCACGTGCAGCTGCGTTGGGACGGTACTTCATCTGCTCCGACACCTGAAATATCCGCTCACGGGTGGCTTCACTGACATCGGGCGCTCCGTTCAGCGCCTTGCTGACGGTAGCGGTTGAAACGCCGCAGATTGCGGAAATATCTTTTATCGACACCATATCCTGCTCCCATTGAGGCGTTCTCACAGCCTTTTTACTTTACCTTAATCGTTTTCGTAACTTCAGCATACGACTGACGAACCGCGTTTGCAAGTGCTTTTTGTTATATTCCACAATTTCTAACGCTTATCTAAAATCTGTTTATGAATTTTGTATACTTTGCTTATATTACTCTTAATAGTTGTCGTATTGTGTGCAAACCGCATAATATGCTCATTAATTGCACGAAATAGTTCAAAATAATTATAATCATTAGCTTTTCATGAAACGTTTTTCTAAAAGCCCTTGAAATTTCTTCTTGCATTTCAGAAACATATCCGCTACTTTTATAATAAGTACACGATTTTCAGCTTAATCGTTTTCGAATTAGAATTTAAAAGGCCGGTGCTTTATGAAATACGGACACTTCGACGATCAGAGACGTGAATATGTCATCACGACGCCCAAGACACCGCTTCCTTGGATTAACTATCTTGGGAGCCAGGACTTTTTTTCTCTGATCTCTAACACCGGAGGCGGTTACAGCTTTTATAAGGACGCAAAGCTGCTGCGGCTGACGCGCTATCGCTATAATGACAGCCCTTTAGACAGCAACGGGCACTATTACTATATCAAGGACGGAGAAACCGTTTGGAATCCCGGCTGGCAGCCCACTCAGACAGAGCTTGATAGCTATGAATGCCGTCACGGTCTGGGTTACAGCGTTTTCGAGAGCAGAAAAAACGCGATTTCCGCTCGGCAAGAGGTCTTCGTCCCGCTGGACTCTCCCTGTGAACTGACAAGACTGACAATTACCAATACCGGCGAAACCGCAAAAGCTCTGGGGATATTCAGTCTGGTCGAATTTTGTCTCTGGAATGCGCTGGATGATATGACGAACTTTCAACGAAACTATTCGCTTGGCGAAACGGAGATTGAGGGCAGCGCCATCTACCATAAAACCGAGTACCGCGAGCGCCGGAACCACTATGCTGTCTTTGCGGTTAACGCCCCGCTAAGGGGCTTCGACACCGACCGTGAAGCCTTCTGCGGAGCATACCGCGGCTTTGCAAATCCCGAAACCGTATTTCAGGGTAAGAGCCATTCTTCTGTTGCTCACGGCTGGGCGCCCATCGGGAGCCACCATATAAATATCGAGCTTGCCCCGGGCGAAAGCCGCAGCTTAATATTTATTCTCGGCTATTGCGAGAACGAAGAAAAAGAAAAATTCACTGCCCCCGGCGTTATCAATAAGGCACCGGCGGAAGCACTGATGAACAAATACCGCACGGACGCGCAGTTTGAAGAAGCATTTGCGGCACTGGGTGATTACTGGACGAAACTACTTTCAAAGTTTGTCCTAAAAAGCGAGGACGAACGCTTAGATCGTGTGGTGAACATCTGGAATCAATATCAGTGCATGGTCACCTTCAATATGAGCCGCAGTGCGAGCTACTTTGAAAGCGGTTTGGGACGCGGCATGGGCTTTCGAGATTCCTGTCAGGATATTCTGGGCTTTGTGCATCTGCTGCCCGAACGCGCGCGCGAACGCATCCTCGACATAGCGGCGACGCAGTTTCAGGACGGAAGCGCCTATCATCAGTATCAGCCGCTCACGAAGAAGGGTAATCTGGATGTGGGCAGCGGCTTTAACGATGATCCCCTCTGGCTCATTGCCAGTGTTTCCGCATATCTGCGCGAAACCGGCGACTTCTCGATTTTGGATGAGCCCTGCGCCTTTAACAGCGATGAGATGAACAAGGCTCCGCTGCTGGAGCATCTGCGCCGCAGTTTCCGCTTTACCGCAACTCACAAGGGACCACACGGTCTGCCGCTTATCGGCAGGGCCGATTGGAACGACTGCCTGAATTTGAACTGCTTTTCAAAGGAACCCGGCGAGAGCTTTCAGACCTCCGGTCCGTCCGAGGGACCCGTAGCCGAAAGCGTGTTCATTGCGGGTCTGTTTGTGAAATCCGGTCGCGAATATGCGGATATTTGTCGGCATATGGGTCTTTCGGATGAGGCGACCGAGATTCTCCGCGAGGTGACCGTAATGGAAAAGACCGTGCTGGACTCCGGCTGGGACGGAGAGTGGTTCATTAGAGCCTACGACGCGTTTTCAAAGCCTGTCGGGAGCAAGGCCTGCGACGAGGGACAGATATTTATTGAACCGCAGGGCATGTGCGTAATGGCGAGAATCGGTACCAATAACGGCTTCGCGGAAAAGGCGCTTCAAAGCGTTGAGATTCGTCTTGACTCCGAGTACGGCATAGTTTTGCTGCAGCCGGCATATACCTCTTATCATCCTGAGCTAGGTGAAATAACGTCCTATCCGCCGGGATACAAGGAAAACGCGGGAATTTTCTGCCACAACAATCCGTGGGTCAGTTGCGCGGAGACAGTTCTTGGACATGGAGACCGTGCATTCGAGATATTCCGCAGAACCTGCCCCGTCTATCTTGAGAATGAGGGTGAAGTTCGCCGTACCGAGCCCTATGCATACAGCCAAATGATCGCAGGCAAGGACGCTCCGTCATTCGGAGAGGGAAAAAACAGCTGGCTCACAGGCACTGCCGCGTGGACCTTTGCAAATATCAGCCAGTACATTCTGGGTATCATGCCGACGCTGGACGGCCTGCAAATTGACCCCTGCATTCCCGCATCTATGAAGAGTTTCACGGTAACCCGCGTTTACCGCGGAGCTGTCTATCATATAACAGTTGACAACACGGCCGGAGTTCAGAAGGGCGTTTTGTCAGTCATCGCGGACGGAAAAGTGCTGTTAGGCATGCTCCTGCCTGTTGTGCCCGCCGGCAAAACAATTGAGATATGCGTGAAGATGGGGTAAAGCTATGAGCTTTAGCGAAGTTTTATGGGGCGTTGCGTCTTCCGTCTAGCAGTTCACTGCCAGTTGAAGTCTCTTTACGTTTTGCACATCATAATATTTACAGAATCCATGTTTTGTGGTATATTATACAAAATAAATACAACGTAATCGTTTTCGAACTTTTCAAATCCTGAATGGAGGAGAGCCGCCGCAATCTGATGCGGAGAGCGACTCACTTCTTCGTGTGTCTGATAAATGAATGGGGGAAGCCTAAGCTATGGCAACTGTAACTCTGAAAAACATGAAAAAAATCTACCCATACACGGAAGGCAAGAAAAAGAAAACTAAAAAAGGCGAACCGGTAGAGAAAAAATTCAATCTTCAGATTACTGCCGAAGGTGTCGTCGCCGTTCAGGAATTCAATTTGGAGATCGCCGACAAGGAATTCGTGGTTTTGGTCGGTCCCTCCGGCTGCGGAAAATCGACGACGCTGCGAATGATCGCCGGTCTTGAGGAAATCTCCGCCGGAGAGCTTTACATAGACGGGAAGCTAGTTAACGACGTTGCGCCAAAGGATCGTGATATAGCCATGGTCTTTCAAAACTACGCCCTTTATCCGCATATGACCGTGTATGGGAACATGGCGTTTTCGCTGAAAATGCACAAAACACCTAAGGATGAAATTGATCTCAAGGTCAGGCAGGCCGCTGAAATTCTGGATATTACCGATTATTTGGACAGAAAGCCCAAGGCGCTTTCCGGAGGTCAGAGGCAGCGCGTCGCAATCGGGCGTGCGATTGTGCGTGACCCGAAGGTCTTTTTAATGGATGAACCTCTTTCGAACCTTGACGCTAAGCTTCGAAACCAGATGCGTACGGAGCTTATTCAGCTCAGGCAGCGTATTAATACGACCTTCGTCTATGTAACCCACGATCAGACCGAGGCAATGACTCTCGGCGATCGTATTGTTATTATGAAAGACGGAGTAATTCAGCAAATCGGAACTCCGCAGGAGGTTTTTAACAATCCAGCCAACGTCTTTGTGGCAGGCTTCATAGGCGTTCCGCAGATGAACTTCTACGATGCGGAGCTTGTAAAAGAAAACGGGAAATACGCTGTGCGGCTTGAAAACGCAAGTGTTGTCCTCTCCGAAGAGAAGCAGAGAAATCTGGCTTCTCACGATGTGAAGCCTCAGCCCATTACTTTGGGTGTTCGTCCGGAGCACATCATGCTGGCGGGCGACAGCCCCGAGATGATTCATGGTATCGTCGATGTATCCGAGATGATGGGAAGTACTATGAATCTTCATCTGAAAGCCTGCGGCAAGGATACAATCATCATTGTGCAGACCATGGATCTATATGGCACAAATCGCGTGGATTTTTCCTCAGGACAGCAGATTTCCTTTACCTTCGGTGGAAATGTAGCTCACGTGTTCAGCAAGGAAAACAATCGAAATCTGGAGTTTTAACGAAAGAGCGAGTCAGGGCGCTTATTTTGCCACTGACTCGCTCTTTAATTTAACGAGGAAGGAAGGAATTCGCATGAACCCTCGGCAGTTGGGAAGCCCCCTTCTACGTTTTCTGGAGGTATTTGCTGATTTGTGCATCGTTAGTATATACTGGCTGGTATGCTGTATACCTATTGTTACCATCGGCGCTTCCTCCGCCGCGCTTTACAGCACTGCCACGAAGGCAATTCGAGATGAGAAAGGTACGCTGACCAAAACCTTCTTCTCAGAGTTCCGCGACAGCCTTAGGCAGGGGATATTTCTCTCCTTGATTTTTGTCGGCGGCTGCGGATTATTAATATTCTATAATTTTCTCGGAGAAAGCATTCCGTCCGAAGCAGGATATTTCATTGCCTACTGGGCGGTCGTAATCCTCCTGACGCTGATTCTGACCGGCACATTCATATATGTATTTCCGCTTTTAGCACATTTTCGGCAGAAGACTTGGACTCTTCTAAGAACGGGATTTTATCTGAGTGTAGGTTACCCGATAAAGACACTAGGGCTAATCTGTCTACTGGCACTGGCTGCTCTTGCCGCATGGAAAGCTCCGCTGCTGATGCTGCTTCTGCCGGGTGCGTATGCGCTGATCGCGTCTATAATCCAGGAGCCTATTTTGGATAAGCACACAGCCGAAGTGGAGGACTCATCCCAAACGTAGAACTCTGTGGTCAGGACGGAAGAATAACTGAAGCATTCGAAAAAGTAAAGCCAATCACAGAGCAAGCCCAGTGATTGGCTTTACAAGTCGTTATACGATCTGGAATGGAGATAATCAGATAACTCGGTATTATACAGAAACTTCAATAATTTGCAGGCAATCGGAGAGTAGTATTTACATTTACAAATTCACATGATTACAAACACAAGCATAAGTATAAATGAAGTGTTTTTCTGCAAATTTAGTCAAGGAGAACCAGTAATGTCGAATTCGAAAATTGTTGATGATTCACCACCGATTATACAGTGCGCAAGAAACTTTATTCACGTCCCGCTGTGCTATCAGGAAACCGAATATACTTGTGGTGTAGCGTGTATACAATCAATTTTGGCCCGATATGGCATGTACTATAGGCAAAGTGCTTTAGCAGACATCCTTCATTCTCAGCCGATTTTAGGCACAGACTACAAGAGTATTTTATACTTTTCGGAATTGCTTGGACTAAATGCTAGGATTGAAGAAAACATGAGTATTGAGGACATTAAAAAATATATCGATGAAGATATAGCCCCAATTCTTATTGTTCAAGCATGGCGGCTGGAAGATGACATTGAGTATTCCCTGGACTGGAAGAATGCACATTATATTATTGCCTGTGGTTACTATGATAATGGTATTTATGCTATGGACCCCAATATGCTTGGTAATTATGCCTATCTACCATATTCTGAATTAATAACGCGGTGGCATGCGGTTGACAAAGATGAAGTTCGCCACATTAGGAGCGGTTTGATTATAGAAAATAAGAATTACCCAATAGTTTATAAGCCGGAAAAAATAAAATATATTAGATAGGAAAGTAGTTGAGCCGCGCCATGGATGGTTCAGCCTATCAAGAAGTCCGGCGAAAACTCGGTGCGATTTTACCAAAAGAAGACGACCTGTTTTTATAAGCATAAAAGCAGGTCGTCTTCTTTTGGTACGCCTTGAGGTATTCGAATCCCCGACCTTCTGGTCGCATCTAATTGGTAATAGTTATTTTTTGTGGGATGATAGCTTAAAGTAATTTTAAGTAACTTTAAAGTTTTCAAAATATTAATCTATTTGGTCAAATTTATGTTAATATAAAGCTAAAAAATTAAAACCAACCTGTCGGAGGAAAAATATGAAAAAAATAACGTCTATAATACTTGCTGCCTGTCTCGTGCTGGGTCTGACCTCGGGGACTGCTTATGCCTCGTCTGCGAACCTGTCGGCAGCGCAACAGACTGTTCAGGCTCTCGGTATCATGACGGGCGACGAAAACGGCAACCTGAACCTTACGGGCAATGTTACGAGAGCTCAGCTCGCAAAAATGATGATTGCCGCTTCAACCTATAAGGATACAATTAGCTCAACGGCCAAGTCTTCGCCTTTCAAGGACGTAAGATATACACACTGGTCTGCTTCCTATGTGCAGGCAGCAGTTGTTGCCGGCTGGATGACGGGCTATACGGACGGAACATTTAGGCCAGACAACAATGTTAAACTCGAAGAGGCGGTCTCCGCAGTGCTAAAGATGCTCGGATATTCCACCTCCGATTTCACAGGCGCTTTCCCTGAAGCGCAAATTGCAAAATATAATGCTCTGGGGCTGAACACAAGCATAACTGCTTTGCAGGGTAAAACCCTGACGAGACAGGATTGCATGTATCTCTTCTATAATTTGATGAGTACCAAAACCAAGAGTGGAAGCTATTATGCGACAACTCTCGGCTACACCGTCAACAGCTCGGGAGAACTAGACTATTCATCCCTAGTTCTTGCCAACATGAAGGGGCCTTTCATTGTTGAGGACTCCTCGTGGAACACAACACTACCATTCGACGCAAGCACAGCAAAAGTCTACATGAATGGATCGTTATCCACCTCCTCATCATTATCCCAATACGACGTATATTACTATAATGTCAGCTCGAAAACGATCTGGAGTTACAGAAACAAGGTGACCGGCGTTTATACCACCGCTTCCCCAAATGCATCCGCGCCCTCCTCTGTAACCGTCGCGGGAAACACTTATTCCGTATCAACATCAGCCGCTGCTTATTCTCTTTCAGAGCTGGGAACCTTTAAGATCGGTGACTCGGTCACTCTTCTTCTCGGCATAAATAATGATGTCGTAGGTGTATTGTCTGCCAGCCAGATAAATTCTATAGTTTACGGATTTGTCAGCTCAACGGGCAAAAAGACCTTTACAGACAGCACCGGGAGCAGCTACAGTGCAATGACGGTGACCGTAGCGTCAACAGATGGTAACTCTTATGAGTTTGAATGCGATAATAAATATGTAGACACAGGTGACCTCGTACAGGTCAGCTATGAGGGAAACAGCATGACCGTAGCCAGTCTTGCAGAAAAGTCGGTTAACGGCACTGTCAATAGTTCGGGTTCGGCACTTGGCTCTCTCAGTTTTGCCAATGATGTAAAGATTTTGGATTCAACCAAAAACGGAGCGTTCGCTAAAATCTATCCGGCCAGACTGGCAGGACTGACTCTATCCACAAGCGACGTGAGGTACTATGTGTTGAATGCAGAGGGGAATATCTGCCAGATGATACTGAACGATGTTACCGGCGATATGTATAAATATGGAATACTGACAAGCTTTGGAGAATCCGCAGGTACCATAAATTATAGCTATATCTACAACGGCAACTCCAGTAAATATTCAGCCAATTCCCTGTCTTTCGGAACAACTGAAGGCCCTGTGCAGATTGAGTTCAGCGGAAGCAGCATAGTAAGCATGAAGAATCTGAGCAAACTGAAGCTGAGCTCCGTCAGTTCCTCTTATGTAATAAGTGACGGCCTTGAGTACCAGATAGGTGATAATGCCTGCGTCTATATCTACAAAGACGAAAGGTACATTCTGAGTAATGCTAATACATTGTCTAATACGGCGAGCAGCTATACAATATACGGTTATTATGATAAGCCTGCTAATAAAGGCGGAAGAATAAGAGTCATTATTGCTTATGCTGGTAATACTCCGCTAATGTAAGAGCATTGCTTCTATCAACATTTGTTATGCTCCTGCCGGAACATATGTAATTTCAATTAATGAGGCCATTGCTTATTTCCCTATCACAGCTTGAAATCTTCTCATTCGCGCCGCACTTTTTAGTGCGGCGCTTTTGTATGTATAAAAACATACATATTGTTCATCAATGCGGCGTATGGCTAAGGATACTTTGTGTCCAATTATTAAAGGAGGAGCAATATGGCGAGCACAAACAAAACCCCGAATATGGGGCTTAATCAATGGGTTCTTTCCGACCCGTTTCTTATGGATGATGTTAACGAGGACAATAGGAGAATTGATGAAGAGCTTGGACGTCTTTCCGCAAAAAGCTGTATCGAAAAGCTGAAAACTATTACAACCACGGCGAGTAATGTTACTCAAATCGATATTGACGTATCGGACATTAACTTTAACGATTGGCAATACGTATTTTTGGATGCCGTCACCGTCCAGTCGTGCAATATTCGCGCAAATAACAATCAGTATGGCAGTAATTACATGGGCTTTGGGAACACTCAGTGGATAACCTACTCACTTGCCAGTGTAAGCAGCGGCACAAGACTGATATTTTTACCTCACATGGGTGCAAGCAGTCAACTTGCGGTAATTGCGACAGGGACGTGCTTTTCCTTCGGCTTCGGCGGCCCTTCCTTTGCCGGCATTTCTACGCTCAATTTTGTCGCAAGCGGCGGCAACACCTTTTCGGCAGGAAACAAATTCACTTTCTGGGGGGTTAAATAACATGATAATAAACGTACTGGTCTGCAACGCGGACGGAACACAAATCGTTGAACAGCGCGAGGTCGCGGATGATTGGCTTGCGCCGGATGCATCATCGGAAGAACAAATAGCCGAATAAATAAAACAAAACGCCCCAAGGCATAAGCCTTGGGGCGCTGTGCTATCTAAACGTTGTTAGACGTTGTAGACATTATACTTTGGTAATTAGGACTGAGTTGCAGTGAATGCCAGAGCACCAATGGTCATCTTGAAGCTGTAAACTGCAGCAGAAGTTCCGTCAACAGCAGCAGTTTCAAGTGTAAGCGCAGCTGGAGTTCCAGCAGTTAGCTCGCTCTTAGTAGCAGCAGTATCATTACTCTTTACATACAGAGTTGTTCCAGCTTCAATCACAGTACCTGTTGTGACAGCGTTTGCAGGTGTGCAAGCTTTGTCAGTGTAAATGGTATAGTGAGTTGCGTCATTTGTGTAAGTCAGAGCAAAGCCAACGCCACGTCCAAGTACATAGACGAGGGATGCCGCGCCTGTGTCAGCATTGTATACGATGCTCAAGGTCAAGTTGTCGTTTGCGGCTTCGCAGATGCCGGCTGCTGTTTCAGTAACAGGATATAAATCCTTATCTTCATCCAGACGGACGTCAACGATCTTAGCCGAGGAGATATCGATGTTGCTTAACGTTGCAGGTGTAGCATTATAAAGGCTGATCAGTGTATCAGAGAAGGAACCGGTGACCATACCTGCGAAGTTAGACGTAGTAGCGGTTGTAGCAGAATAGGGAGCGGAACCGAGGATATATGCGCCGGCTACGTTATCATTCGTTGCATAAGCGTAGTAAGTCGCGTTAGCTGCAATGTTGCTCTTTGTGGGAACGAGAACCTGCTCGCCGTTCTTATATGCTACATAGACAGGATAAGAAACTGTCTTGTTTGTTGAAGAATCAAGAAGCAGTGTAGAAGCAACAGCATCCTTTTTGGGGAAGAAGAGCAGTGCATCGGAAGCAACTGTTGCGGCAATGCCGTCAACAAAGATAACAGCGGATACAACAGGAGTTGTGTTAGTGCTGCTCTTAGCTTCGATAATTGCATAGGAGTTTGTGGGAAGAGCGGAAACGCTCTGAACACCGGTCTTGACAGTTGCGGTCTTCGATGTTGTGTTCACATAGATGAACTTAACAGATGTTGAATAGTAGTTTGTGAAGGTGGTGGTATACGTGGTTGGAGTTATGACGAAACTCTGAAGAACATCAGCAAGAGTCTTATCCGAGGACTCAATCTTTTCGCCAGCCTTGAGGGCAACATACTTGTTAGCTGTTACAGCAGCAAGGCCGGTGCCCGTAGTATGTGCAGAAGCAGTAGCCAGAGTGTAAACGTCATTGGAGACGGTTGCGCCATAGAGTGTTCCATCAACAGCTGCTACGCCATCGACTTCAACATCAACCAATGTTCCGTCGGTGAGAATGCCCTTAGCCATGTTGACGATCTGGTTGCTTACAAGGGACTGATATGCGTCAAGAACGAAGATATATGCTGTTGCAGAAACAGAAGCAGCCTTTACATGAACAGCATAGCCATAGCTATCAATCCAGAGGGTTGCGCCGACAGTGGAGCTGGTTGAAATTGTGCTAACAATATCGGAGGTCTTTGCAGCGGACTCAACATATGCCTTGCTGTTAAGTGTAACGCTGACAAGTTGAGTGTTGGGGTTTTTTGAGCAAGTGGAGATATAGCCAGTTACCTGAGTGGGGATAGCAACCTTAGCAACGCTATAGGTGGTGCCGGATACCCATACAGGAGTTACGAGTACATAGTCGTCAACTGCGAGACCCTTGACAGCGTCATAGCAGTCGTCGTCGGATTTGATGGTGTAGGTGCCCTGAATGGGGGAAACAGCGCTCTTGTCAGCAAGAACAACGCTCTTTGTTCCGACAGAGCTAACTTTTGCGAGGTCTGTCTTGATGACAGCAACGCCGGTGATCAGCTTTGCATTGTCGTTATCAACAGAAATCTGAACTTCGGTTCCGTTGCCGGTGAGGGCAGCGATTTGAGCAGCAAATGTCGTTGCATTTAGAGCAACTGCAGCGCCGGTGTTGCCGTTGACAGTTATTTTTGCGCCAGCCTGAACGGTGAAGCCCTTAAGAGCCTTGGTGACTTCAGCGACACCGTTGGTGTCTGTCTTTGAGGAAGTGTAAGTGAGAGTTGAGTTTACAGCATACTGGCCGATCTCAGTGCCCTTAAGCACCCAGATGTTTGCAGCGCGGCCATAGTCATCGGAGTTGGTTCCGAGGTAAGCACGAGTGGTTCCGCCGTTGACCTTCAAGCCTGAATAATAGGATGCCATGAAGGTATCGCCCTTTTCGGGAGCGGAAGCGCCAATGGCGATGGTTGTGCCATCAGTGGTGATGTTGGTGCCCTTTGTTGCATAAGAAACGGTCTCTGCAAGAAGTGTGTTCTTTGCATAGAGAGCAGCCTCTTCACGGGTCAAAGCAGTTGTGCCAACGAAAGCATCGTTGCCATCAAAAAGCTTAGCCTGGAAGGCGCGCTTTGCAACATTGAGGCTCCAGCTTGCGCCTACGAACACTTCGATTGATGCATCGTAGCCGAGAGCAACGAGAAGCATCTTGGCGAACTGATAACCGGTTACGTTAGCTGTGGGCTGGAATGTTCCGTCACCCATGCCGGCGATGATGCCCTGCTGTACGCAGTAAGCAATGCTGCCTGCGGACCAACGGTCAGCAGCTACATCGGTAAACGGTGCTACGGTTGCGGTAAGCTTATCAGCTGCTGTCGCGCTCATTGTCAGATAGCAGATGATTTTGGCAGCCTGCTCGCGGGTGAGGTTGCCTGTGGGGTCGAATTTGCCGGTATCTAAACCGTTCATAACGCCGATGGCACCCATGACATCGACGGCCTCTTTGTATGATATGGTTTCGGAATCTGTGAAGGTTGTCGCTGCGGAAGCGATGCCCATCATTCCGAGGCACATAGCAAGAACAAGTACGAGGCTGAGAGTTCTGTTGAGAGATTTCATTCTATGAAAATCCTCCTTTAAGTAGTACCCCTGTTCGGGGCCTTTTATGTACAACGCTTGATGGTTCGGATATCCAAAGCCAACCATCAAACGGAAGTACCTTGCTAAACTTTGTTAAAAAACTGGATGATTTACCCTTTAACAATGACCTTATGTTAACATATAAAAATATTGAAATCAAGCAAAGTTTACCAGTGTAATCTAATTGTAACAATGCGCTCGCGGGCGAAAAGGCGTTCTGGAAAAGCGATCGAACTATGCGGAATTAAGAGATATTTGCGAATTTTGCGTACACGTGCTAAACATATCTATTATAATTAGTCAAAAGAGGAAGCACTACAAGAAATACTGCTCAGGGAGGGCATTTCACCAATAAGTACAATTATTCAGCTTGCATGGAAATGTGGACTTATATGGAACGAGCTAACCTTTTATAATGGAAACAAATTAACGAAAACTGCGTTGAATTGGAGGACAGACTCGTGCCATACTTGATGATACATTTAAATATGTATAAAAAACGGCAATAAAAAGCCCTGAACCCACTGGATTAACAATGGTTTCAGGGCTTTTTTGGTACGCCTTGAGGAATTCGAATCCCCGACCTTCTGGTCCGTAGCCAGACGCTCTATCCAGCTGAGCTAAAGGCGCGCATTTGCATAGCGCTTGAGTATAATACCACAAGCTCCCCTGAAATGCAAGCCCCTTTTGTTAAAAAACGACTGTTTCGCTCAGCCAATCAGTACGCGTTACATACTTAGAGCGCTGCCGATGTTCTCCATGATATCGCCTACGGTTTTCATGGCTCTGCTGACTTTCTTGCTGGTCTGTTTTCCGTTCTTTTTGGCGGCAGCGCCGACTGTCATGCCGATAGCCGAACCCACGACCATTCCGATACCTATGCCTCTTGCAAAGTTTTTCGCGTTCATAATAAATACCTCCCGTGCGCTCGGTGCGCAAAATTTGTTCTTTTCTTCCCAAAAGCAAAAAGAGCGTTATATCCGCAAAAACAGGATAAAATTGGAGGGAAGAAGTTTGTAGCCTGCAGAACCCGCTTTCAATGCGGTTCTGCCTGCCGTATACGAAAATAGTATGTGCAAATTGTAAATTTATATGAATTGATTTGCACAAAGAAGACAGTATATGCTAAAATATAACAAGTTCGAAAAGCTCGGATTATAAACCGTCACAAACAAACAATAAAACTATGGAATCCAGCCAATAAACCCGAAAGGAAATGCCGAATGACTGTCAATATCCTAGCTGTCGGAGACGTCTGTGGAAAGACGGGAATCGATTTTCTGAACCACAATCTTTCCGCTGTAAAAAAGATGTATGATATTGCGTTCACAGTGGTAAATGGTGAAAACGCCAACGTCGTCGGCATCACTCCGGCACAAGCGGAGAACATCTTTTCCGCGGGTGCAGATGTGGTTACGCTTGGCAACCACACTTGGGCGCGATATGAAATAAAGGAATATCTCGATGCGAACAACCGAATTCTGCGTCCCGCGAATTTTGCCCTCTGCTGCCCCGGATTCGGGCACGGAGTATATAAAACACCGTTCGGCGATATAGCGGTCATAAGCCTCATGGGGCGTTTTACGCTGGACTCGAACACGGATAATCCCTTTTATGTTGCGGACGAAATCATTTCGTCCCTTGGCACAAAGCTCATCCTTGTCGATATGCACGCGGAGGCCACGAGTGAAAAGGCGGCCATGGGCTTTTATCTGGACGGCAGAGTCTCCGCCGTTTGGGGGACGCATACTCATGTCCAGACATCCGATGCAGGAGTTTTGCCTAAAGGTACGGGATATATAACCGACCTCGGGATGACCGGCCCCGCCGTTTCAGTTCTGGGCATAGACCCGCAGCAGAGCGTTGAAAAATTTCTGGGCGAACCGCCAAGGCGCTATGAATCGGCGGAGGGGCCGGGCAAAATGGAATGCGCGGTGTTTACGCTAGACACCGATACAGGAAAATGCTTGAAAGTGGAGGCGCTTAGAATAACATGAGAGAGTTAAAGCTATTGCATGCTGCTGACCTTCATCTGGATTCCGCCTTTGAATCGCTCTCTCCTGAGCAGGCGGCTGAAAGACGGCAGGGCCAGAGAGAACTTCTTTTCAGCATCGAGGAAATCGCTGAAAAGCGCGGAGTCGATGTGGTTTTGCTCAGCGGCGATGTATTCGAAGGAAATAGCGTCAAAAGCGAAACGCAGCGCGATATCGGCAGTTCGCTGGGCGCTCTGCCCTGCCCTGTTATGATTGCGCCGGGAAACCATGATCCTTATTCCACCCATTCCGTGTGGGAGACCTTGCGTCTGCCGGAAAACGTATATGTTTTTAAAAATGCGGAGATTAAATGCGTTGAGATTAAAGGGATTCCTGCTAGATTCTGGGGAGCGGGATTTCAGAACACGTTTAGCCCCCCTCTGCTGCGCGGATTTTCAGCGCCAGAAAAAACTGATGAAATACCCGATGTCATGGTTATCCATGGTGATACCGGCGTCGGCGCATCGGACTATAACCCAATAAGCCGTGATGACCTGATAAAGAGCGGTATGGACTATGTCGCGCTCGGGCATATCCACGCCCGTACGCCTGTTTTGAGGGCGGGCAAAACTGCCTATGCTTATCCTGGCTGCGCCGAGGGGCGCGGCTATGATGAAACAGGCGAAAAGGGAGCCCTGCTGGTTACAATTTCGGATAACGGAGTAAAGGCTGAATTTGTACCTCTCGGCGGAGTACGCTATGAGATAATTTCGGTCGACATCGGCGGGAAAGAAGCATTTGCTGCCATTACAGACGCAACAAGCGAGCTTTCCGCAAATGATTGCTGCCGTCTAATTCTAACTGGTGAATGTGAAACGCCGCCAGACGTGAACGTGCTGAGAAAGAGCCTCGAGGGGAAATTCCGTGAGCTTCAGCTTCGAGACGAAACAGTTTTGAAACGCGACGTTTGGGCGCAGAGAGGTCAGGATACCCTTACGGGAGTGTTTCTTGACAGGCTGTATATAATGTATGAGTCCGCAAAAAGCGACAAGGAGCTGGAAAAAATCTCGCTTGCTGCGAAATACGGGCTTTCAGCAATAGAAAACGGAGGCGAGCTGATATGAAAATACATAAAATGACCGCTTCCTTCGGCAGACTGCAAAACGAAACGCTCGAACTTGATGACGGTTTTAATATCGTATATGCCCCGAACGAGAGCGGAAAATCTACATGGTGCGGCTTTATTCGTGCCATGCTATACGGCATAGAGTCTTCGGCGCGCGAAAAAGCGGGCGTGAAGCCCGATAAAGTCAGATTCGCCCCGTGGAGCGGCGCTCCGATGGTGGGCTCTATGGATATTGAACACGAGGGAGCGGAGATAACCCTTATAAGAAAAGGCCGTGAGAGTGCGCCAATGCGCGACTTTTCGGCGGTTCTGACCGGAACTACAACCCCGGTGCGAAGCATCGATTCAAACGCCGTAGGTGAGACGCTTTTGGGCGTTTCAAGAGACGTTTTTGAGCGCTCTGCCTATATCGGGCAGGGAAAAGTAGCGGTCGGCGGGAGCCCCGAGCTTGAAAAAAGGATATCCTCGATTGTCCAAACCGGAGACGAAAATTCCTCGGCGAGCGAAGCGGAGGAGCGCATCAAAGCGGCGATACGCAGGCGACGCTATAATAAAAGCGGACGCATTCTGGAAATTGAACGGGAACTGGAAGAGATACGCGGAGAGCTTTCAGAGAGCGTGCGCGAAGCGCTGAAAGGCGATGAGCTGAAAAGAGCAAAAGCTACAGCGCTCGAGCGAAGAGACGCTCTTTTAATAAAGGTCGCAGATTCCAGAAAAACAACAAGACACGAGACGCTTGAAAAGCTTACGAGCTCCAGAAATTGTGTTAAGGAACTTGAAAACAGCTATAATGAGCATTATGAAAAGCTGCTCGCGTCGGAGAAAAAGCTGGATGTCGGTTTTTTTGGCAGACAGGACCCGGAAGAGTGCAAAAGTCGCTTCGATGCCGATGCGGACAAGCTGCATCAGATTGAAATAAATGCCGAAAAGGGCGGAAGCGCAGCGCTTAACTATGCTCTGCTCGCGGTTTTGCTGTTAGCCGCAGTCGCGTTTGAGCTGCTGGCTGATTTTAATCTGATGCCGCTTACGGGCCTTGCGGTATATATACCGCGTATCGTGGCCGGAGTTTTGGCTATAATCCAGTTTATACGTGTAATCGTGCTCCGGAAAAAGAGAAAAACGTTTCTCGTGCAAAAGAATGAAATCCTATCGCAGTTTGGCGGTACGACGGAGGACGCTATACGTACTTTGCTAGCGAGCCACGAAAATGACTTCGCTGAATTCACCTCGGTTGAAGCAGGCAAAAATGAAGCCTCGGAAAGGCTTGAGGAGGCTAGACTTACCCAATCGGAGCTGGAAGCCGCAGTTTTGAAGGATCTTGATTTTGTGGATAACGACAGTGAGGCGGCGCAGTATAAAAAGCTTCTTGACGATGCAGAAATGGCCCTGCGAAACATTCGCGAGCAGTCCGCTTCATGGGAGGGACGTCAGAGTGCCTTGAAGGATCCGGAAGAACTGAAGTCGCGGCTCACGGCGCTCACGGCGGAGCAAGAAAAGCTGACAGCGGAGCTGGACGCACTCAATCTGGCGCTCGACACCCTGCGCGACGCGGGCGAGGAAATATCCCACCGTATAACTCCTCAGCTAAGCGCCAGAACAGCGGAGCTTTTTTCAAAGCTCACCGCATCGCGTTACGACGCTGTGCTTCTCGACAAGGAGCTCAAAGCAGCGGCTAGACCGGAGGGAGACTCCATACCGAGAGATTTTACGTTCCTAAGTGCGGGGACGATTGACCAGCTCTATCTTGCCGTAAGACTTGCAATAACCGAGCTTGCGCTGCCTAAAGAAAAGTCGTGTCCCATAATACTCGACGATGCGCTCTTGAATTTTGACGATGAACGCTGCGAAAGAGCGCTTGCGCTACTGAAAGAGCTGGCGCTTCACAGACAGGTCATACTCTTCACCTGTCACAGGCGCGAAGCGGAGCTTGTGAAAACCGTGTCCTACGTGCGGGTGACTGAAATATAAAAAGTTGTAAACAGCAGAAGGAAGACGAATGAACACCTTTGGAGAAAACTTGAAGCTGACGATATTCGGCGAATCGCATGGTGAGGCGGTCGGCATGGTGCTGGACGGTTTTCCTGCCGGCGAAAGAATTGACCTTGATATTGTCAAGGAAGAGCTGAAACGAAGAGCGCCGGGGATGTCCGAACTTAGCACAGCGAGAATTGAACCTGATGAGCCGATATTTATATCGGGACTCTTGGACGGACACAGTACCGGCGCCCCCATCTGCGCGATGATAAAAAATACCGACGCGAGGTCCTCGGAATATCGTCCCGAGAAGCCGCGCCCGGGTCACGCTGACCTGACAGCGCAGATAAAATACAGGGGCTTTGCTGACTACAGAGGCGGCGGACCCTTCAGCGGCAGACTGACCGCAGCAATGGTTCTCGCGGGCGCCATATTCAAACAGGCGCTCGAACGGAGGGACATTTTCACCGAGGCGAAGATTATCCGAATCGGTTCGGTAGAGATTACGCAGCCGGATTTCGACTTTGCGATGCGAAAGGAAATTCTTGATGCGCGCGCGAGCGGAGACAGTGTTGGCGGGGTTATCGAATGCACCGCAACGGGGCTGCCAGCGGGTCTGGGCGGACTCTTGTTCAGCGGGCTGGAGAGCAGGATTGCAGCCGCCCTCTACGCCATACCCGGAACCAAGGGTGTCGAATTCGGAGCGGGCTTTGAAATCGCGAAAATGCGCGGCTCGGAGGCGAACGATCCTATTAGGCTTGAAAAGGGCAGGATATTTACAGAAACAAACAATTCCGGTGGTATAAACGGAGGGCTTGCAAACGGAATGCCGGTCATTGTACGCTGTGCCCTACGCCCCACACCGTCTATTACGAGAGAACAAAAGACAGTTGATCTGTCAAAGATGGAAAACACGACTATGCGCATTTCGGGAAGGCACGACCCCTGCATTGTGCCCCGAGCCGTGCCCGTTGTTGAGAGCATGGTAGCGTTCTGTATAATGGACGCTATCTGTGGTGACTAAGCGTTTAGCGTTCGGAAATCGGACACTTTACATATGGAGAACTCCATAAGAAAAACTGCGGCGACGCCGTGAGAAAAGAGATTTGGTTATGGACGAAAAGACAAAGAAAACCGAACAGGAAAACCCCGTTGATACCGGAAATGATACATCAGCCGAAAAAATGACAGAGATTTCCGCTCCGGAACAGCCGATAGCGGCAGATGTTAGCACCGCTTATGGAGAACCCGAAGGCGAAGCACCCGCGAAACAGAGCAACAAGAGACTCGTAAACGCCCTCATAAGAGCTGGAGCCGCACTCATAGCGGCGGCGCTTTTGCTTGCGATGACAAAGCTTTCTGTCTTCACCCTCGTTAAGGGGCCAATGGAAACCGCTACGGCGCATCATGAGGAAATGGGCAGCTTCGTAAAACAGGATATCGCTATGATATTGGGAGACCTTTCTGATCAGGGTCTGCCAAAGAATTATATGGTCGCCGGCATCTATGACAAACTTGTGCTCGTTCACTTTACTGACCGCTACCTTGAATCCGCCGAAGCTGTTGAAAAAGACACGCTTTTGATTTTTGAAGGACAGCTCACAGCGCTCGACAAGTATCTTACGGTCGAGGGTACGATTGAAACACAGAGCGAAGACCTTTCGGGCAAGCTGTACGAATGGTTTGATGCAAACAAGGCATGGATGCAGGAAAAAGGTGTAATTTATGAGACAAACGATGCCGCAACTTATCTCTCAGACGCTGTTTTGACGGTTGACACCGTGAACTCCATGAGCGAGACGCTCGTCTATGTCCTCACCGGACTCGCAGCACTTTGTCTTTCATATATACTCGTGGAATTAGTTCTTATGGCCACTGGTTTCTATCTTTTGGATCCGAAAAAGAAGAAAGAAGCATTGGCAGAAGGCGGCGTCGAGTTCAATGAAAGCAAAGAGAGCGAATATGACGCGAATGTAATCGCCGAAACTTCTGATAATACAGAAGAAAAGATTTCCGAAGTCAGCGAGGAATGCATAAAAGAAGAACAAAAGCCGGAAGATAACGGCAGTTCCGAAGAGCCGTCCGAAGAAAAAACAGAAACGCAAGAGGATAAATAATGGAGCTGACTTTCTGCTCGCCCTGCCATTTTGGGCTGGAGGGGCTGGTTGCGGACGAAATGCGCCGTCTCAACTTTAAAAATGTGCGCGCCGAGAACGGACGTGTCCGCTTTGACGGCACAGAGGCTGACCTTGCCAAGGCAAGCGTCAATCTGCGCTGTGCCGAACGCCTTCTGGTCGAAGTCGGAAGCTTTGAGGCCACGACCTTCGACCAGCTTTTTGAAGGAGTGAAGGCTCTGCCCTTTGAAAACTTCATACCGAAGAATGCCGCCTTCCCTGTCAAGGGACATAGTATTTCATCGAAGCTCTTTTCGATTTCAGACTGCCAGAGCATTATAAAAAAGGCTGTGGTTACAAGGCTTTCAACGAAGTACGGGCTCGAGTGGTTTCCCGAGGACGCCGAAAAAATACAAATCCAGTTTTCAATCATGAACGATATCGCGACGATATATCTTGACACGAGCGGAGACGGGCTGCATAAGCGCGGCTACCGTCCCGCCCATGTTGCGGCGCCCCTTAGCGAAACTCTGGCGGCGGCGATGGTCATACTCTCGCGTTACCGCGGCAGGGACGATTTCGCTGACCCCTTCTGCGGAAGCGGAACGCTTGCAATTGAGGCGGCGCTAATCGCCAAAAACCGTGCCCCGGGGCTTAACCGCTCTTTCGCTGCGGAGGATTGGTCCTGTATCGACCGAAAGGTCTGGCGTGACGCCCGCGAAGAGGCTCCAACGCGCGAATATAAGGGAGATTACCGCATTTTCGCATCGGATATCGATCCGAACGCGGTGGAGATTGCAAAAAGCAACGCGGTACTTGCCAAGGTAGACGATATCGTCCGCTTTGAAATTGCGGACGCTACGAAGTTCGACCGCAAGACCGAAAGAGGCGTAATCGTCACAAACCCGCCCTACGGCGAGCGCATAATGGAAAAGAACGAGGCGGAGGAGCTTTATTCGGCCTTCGGCAAGACTTATTTCGCAGCTGAAAACTGGAACCTATATCTGCTCTCGTCACACACCGAATTTGAGCGCACCTTCGGAAAAAATGCCGACAAAAAGCGTAAGCTTTATAACGGCATGATAAAGTGCGACCTGTATATGTACCTGAAATAAAAAAACTATAATTTATATTTATACAGCCATGGCTGATATCGGGAGAAAAGCGGAGAAAATCCATGTTTGAAGTTGCAAAACGTGTACAGTTGCACTTTGCTGAAAAAATTAGCTGAATTTAGCTATAATTTCGTCAAAATACAGCTTGCAGAATATTCCTGCATGGATTATTATAATAGTCGTTAGCACTCAGAGCCAACGAGTGCTAACGACCAAAATTTCACAAACAATTTAGGAGGTATATAAAAAATGAACATCAAGCCTTTAGGAGACAGAGTCGTACTGAAGCAAATAGAGGCAGAGGAAAAGACAAAGAGCGGCATTATCCTCACGACCAACGCAAAAGAGAAGCCCTCGATTTTCGAAGTCATAGTTGTGGGCGACGGAAAGCAGTCAGACGACACCGAAGTTAAAATGTTTCTCAAGGTCGGCGACAAAGTCATCGCCAACAGATTTGCCGGAATGACAGCAAAGTTCGATGAAGACGAATTCATAATCTTGAAGCAGTCCGACGTCGTTGCAATCGTTGAAGGCTAAACAGTCTTCACTATATAACATTTGGAGGTTAATATTAAATGGCTAAACAGATAATTTACGGTGAGTCAGCACGTGCAGCGCTTAAGCGCGGCGTCGATCAGCTCGCAGATACAGTCAGAATAACACTCGGACCTAAGGGCCGCAATGTGGTTCTCGAGAAGAAGTACGGCATCCCCCTCATCACCAACGACGGCGTTACGATAGCAAAAGAGATCGAACTCAAGGACCCGTTTGAGGATATGGGCGCACAGCTCATCAAGGAAGTCTCAACAAAGACCAACGACATCGCGGGTGACGGCACCACCACCGCAACCATCCTAGCACAGGCGATGATTACTGAAGGTCTCAAGAACGTCGCAGCTGGGGCTAACCCCATGATTATGCGTCGCGGCATCAAGAAGGCGGCGGACGCTGCTGTCGAAGCTCTGCGCGTTAACTCCAAGCCCGTAAACGGCACAAAGGACATCGCGAGAGTCGGAACAGTCTCCTCAGACGATCCTTATATCGGCAACCTTATCGCGAACGCAATGGAAAAGGTCTCCCAGAACGGTGTTATCACTATTGAAGAGAGCAAGACTGCCGAAACATTTTCCGAAATTGTTGAAGGTATGCAGTTTGACCGTGGCTACCTCACACCTTACATGGTGACCAACACAGAAAAGATGGAAGCCGTTCTTGAAGATCCCTACATTCTTATCACCGACAAGAAAATTTCGAACCTTCAGGAGATTATCTCCGTCCTCGAAGCAACGATGAAGGCCGGCAGAAAGCTCCTCATCATTGCCGAAGAAATTGATGGCGATGCTCTTACAGGAATTATCGTAAACAAACTCCGCGGCACTTTCACCTGCGTATGCGTCAAGGCCCCCGGCTTCGGTGACAGACGTAAGGAAATGCTTGAAGATATCGCTATCCTCACAGGCGGACAGGTCGTTAGCTCTGAGCTCGGAATGCAGCTTGATGATTTCGACGTCAACAACTTTGGTACCGCCCGTCAGGTCAAGGTTACAAAGGACAACACCATCATCATCGACGGCGCAGGCGATTCCCAGAAGATCAAGGACAGAGTCGAAGCAATCAACCGCCAGATGCAGGATTCCAGCTCTGACTATGATAAGGACAAGTACAACGAGCGCATCGCAAAGCTTGCGGGCGGCGTTGCAGTCATCAAGGTTGGGGCAGAAACCGAAACCGAGATGAAGGAGAAGAAGCTCCGCATCGAAGACGCTCTCAACGCGACCCGCGCAGCTGTCGAGGAAGGCATTGTTGCAGGCGGCGGCACAGCTTATGTTATGGCAGCCATCGCGGCAAGTAAGCTTCTCGATGAGCTAGAGGGCGACGAGAGAACAGGCGCAGCCTTAGTCCTTAAGGCTCTGCAGGCTCCTATTCGCCAGATCGCGGAGAACGCGGGCGTCGAAGGCGCGGTTGTTCTTGAGCAGGTCAAAAAGAGCGGCAACGTCAACTACGGATTCAATGCGGCAACCGAAGAGTATGCCGATATGATCGAAGCCGGCATTGTAGACCCGACAAAGGTCTGCCGCAGCGCAATCCAGAACGCAGCTTCCGTTTCCGCGCTGGTTCTCACAACCGAGAGTCTCGTTGCCAACATGCCCGAACCTCCGATGCCCAACATGAGCGCTGATGTCGGCGGTATGGGCGGCGGCATGGGCGGAATGTTCTAAGCCACCCGAAAAATCAAATATTTCGTCCCGTGAATGATTTTTATTCACGGGACGCTTTTTTTATGGGTAGAATATATGCGAAACGTACTCAATATTCAGATTGTTATTATCATCGGGACAATATTTTCGCTTGACATAATATTCATTACAAGTTAGAATAAACTGATGATATTTATTAGGATAGGGGAAGTCCTTTAACTCTCATTACGATTCACCGGATAACACCTGAAATGAATGTTTATCCGTATTTTTAGTTATGCTTGCCACCTAATTCATAAAATGAAAAGGAGGTGTATAACTTACTATGCCTTCTACCGAATGGATTATCGGTATCATCGTTGCATTGATACTGGTTTTTGTACTAGCTTTTTTACTCGGAGTACTTTATCGCAAACGCGTTTCCGAGCGTGAGATACAGAGCGCTGAGGAAGAAGCCAAAAGAATTATAAACGAGTCTATCAAGACCGCAGAGAACAAGCGGAGAGAGGCTCTTTTAGAGGCAAAGGAAGAAATACACAAGAGCCGCGTCGAATCTGAGCGCGAGGTAAAAGAACGCAGGGCTGAACTGCAAAAGCAGGAGCGCAGACTCCAGCAAAAAGAAGAAGCTCTTGACAAGAAAACAGACCTCATCGAAAGCAAAACGGAACAGCTGAACAGAAAAATCGCGCAGGCCGAGGAGCAGCACGAAGAAATTGCACTGCTCAAGCGCAGCCAGCTCGATGTACTGGAAAAAATTTCTGGATATACAGTCGAAGAGGCAAAACAACACATCATCGAGGACCTCAAAACAGAGGTCACTCACGAAATGGCTCTCAAAATCAAGGAGGCCGAAGCAAAGTATAAAGAAGAAGCCGACGCTCGCGCAAGAGAGATCATTACTCTTGCAATTCAGCGTTGTGCTGCAGATCACGCTTCCGAGGTTACAGTTTCTGTCGTACCTCTCCCCAACGACGAAATGAAGGGCCGTATCATAGGCCGCGAAGGCCGCAATATCCGCGCTATCGAGACTCTTACAGGAGTCGATCTTATTATCGACGATACTCCCGAGGCGATTACGCTTTCGAGCTTCGACCCCGTCAGACGAGAAGTTGCTCGTCTTTCGCTTGAAAAGCTCATTCAGGACGGCCGCATCCATCCCGCGAGAATCGAGGAAATGGTTGCCAAAGCTCAGAAGGAAGTTAACTCTACCATCAAAGCCGAAGGTGAAAGAGCCGTATTTGAGACAAACGTACACGGTTTGCACCCCGACATCATCAAGATTCTGGGCCGCATGAAATACCGCACGAGCTACGGTCAGAACGTTTTGAGCCACTCGATCGAAGTTTCGCACATAGCGGGACTTATCGCTTCCGAGCTCGGCGTAAATGTTACCATTGCAAAAAGAGCGGGACTTCTCCACGATATAGGCAAGGCAATCGACCATGAGGTCGAGGGAAGCCATGTCACAATCGGCGTTGACCTTGCACGCAAGTACAAGGAGAGCGAGGAAGTTATCCACGCTATTGAGGCTCACCACGGGGACGTTGAGCCCCATACAGTTATTGCTTGTATCGTTCAGGCGGCGGACACGATTTCTGCAGCGCGCCCAGGCGCACGACGCGAGAACATCGAAAACTACGTCAAGCGTCTTGAAAAGCTCGAGGAGGTTTCCAAGAGCTTCAGCGGAGTCGAAAGCTGCTACGCCATTCAGGCGGGGCGCGAAATCCGCATCATGGTCAAGCCCGAGGAGGTCTCGGAGGACGAGATGATCCTTCTTGCACGCGAGATCGCAAAGAAGATTGAGGGCGAGCTTACCTATCCGGGACAGATCAAGGTTCACGTACTCCGTGAGACAAAAGCAGTGGAGTACGCGAAATAACCGAGTATTTATTTAAACAAAATGTATAAAAAAAGCGCGTTTATCAGGCCTTAGGCTTTTATAAATGCGCTTTTTTCGTCGCTTTAACAAATTAGCAAGCATGGAAATTTACAATTGCCCCAAATCGCTTTATAATAGGTCATTTCCACTGTCATTTGGGCAATAAGCTATTGCAATCGACCAAATTATTGTATATACTGCTTTGAGTAATTGTAAATATTTCTTTAACTATTCCTGCCGCGACCCTGGGAACTATAGGAGAAAAAAGGCGCTGATAGGTCTGGGTTAAAGAAGTAATATATGAACTAATAAGGAGTACTAAGCAATGAGACACTTGAGAAAAATTCTCGCGCTTTCTTTGGCAATCCTCATGCTGTCTGCTGCACTGAGCGCTTGCTCCGGCGGCAAGACCAATGAGGCATCACCGCAGTCCACCGCAGAAACCACGCAGCCCCAAGTCTCCGCGGAACCCGTTATTGGCGGAGAACTCACAGTCGGAATCGCACAGGATCTTGATGACACGCTTGACCCACAAAAAATGGTCTCAGCAGGAACCAGAGAAGTTCTTTTCAATGTTTATGAAGGCCTTGTTAAGCCCGACACCAAAGGAAATCTCATCCCCGCAGTCGCGAGCGATTATAAAATAAGCGACACAGGAGACACCTTTACTTTTACACTTCGTGACAGCGTTAAATTCCATAACGGCAATGTCGTTACCGTGAAAGACGTTGTCTATTCTATAAAACGCGCTGCCGGTCTTGATACCGGAGAGACCCTTATAGACGGCTTCGATGCCGTTAAGTCAGTTGAGGCACCGGACGAGAAGACTGTCGTCGTGACACTCAAGGAGCCAAATATAGAGTTTTTGGCGCTTTTTACAGCCGCAATCATCCCCGATGGGAATGACCCGACTAAAGAGACCGTAGGAACAGGCCCGTTTAAGTTCATTTCACGCTCGCCGCAGGAGAACATTGTCCTCGAAAATTTCAGCGACTACTGGGGCACTCCGGCCAACGTCGATAAAGTTACCTACAAGATAATAGATAACGCCGAAACTCTCGTTATGTCGCTTAAGAGCGGCGCAGTCGATCTGGTCGCACACCTCACGAGCGCGCAGGTAAAGGAGCTCGGCGAGGGCTTTACGATCATGGAAGGCACAATGAACCTTGTGCAGGCCGTTTACATCAATAACACCAAGGAACCCTTCAACAATGTCAAGGTTCGTCAGGCTCTGAGCTACGCCATTGACCGTGGGGCAATTATGGACTATCTGGCTGACGGCAGAGGCGCCTTGGTCGGCAGCAGCATGTACCCCGCGTTTCAGAAATATTTTAAACCGGAACTGGTCGATTACTATACGTACGATACCGAAAAGGCAAAACAGCTTCTTAGAGATGCAGGCTATCCCGACGGCTTTGAAATGTCCATAACCGTTCCCTCAAATTATCAGCCCCATGTTGATACGGCGCAGGTTATTGCCGAGCAGCTCAAGGCAATCGGCGTAACTGTGAACATCGATCTGGTCGATTGGGGAACATGGCTCAGTAAGGTATATCAAGGCCGTGATTACCAGAGCACAGTTATCGGCGTAGACGCCTCCATGATGACGGCGCGCGCGATGCTTGAGCGTTTCTCGTCCGACTCCGGCTCAAACTTTACAAATTTCTCAGACCCCGAATACGACAAGGTGTTCAAGGAAGCTATAGCCTCCACCGATGACGAAAAGCAGGTCGAGCTCTATAAGCAGCTTCAAACCATCCTCACGGAGGACGCCGCAAACCTTTATATCCAGGATATGTGCGACCTCGTCGCAATGGGTAACGGTTTACAGGGCTATGAGTTCTATCCCATATACGTCATGGACTTGTCAAAGGTCTACTTCACAAAATAACACAGCTCAGAGAAAAGACAAACTCTGAATTTGACTTCACAGGGCGGTCTTTATTCAAGGATAAAAGGCCGCCCTGCATTAAAGCGCACTTTTTGATACGAATTGGAATTACTTTGACCGAAAGCACGGCGGTTTCCGCGTATTTTGCCGAAGGGAGGGGAATAAATGAAATACATACTAAAAAAAGTGGCCATTTTTCTCATCACCCTGCTCGGTATCTCGGTACTTGTGTTTCTGGCATTCCAGATAATCCCCGGCGATCCGACAACGAGAATGCTGGGAACGCAGGCGACGCCTGAAAAGGTAGCTTTGCTCCGCGAACAGCTCGGTTTGAACGAACCAGCGGTGCTGCGCTATTTCAAATGGCTCGTGGGCTTTGTAAAGGGCGACTACGGCACATCATACAGCTACAATATCCCTGTGAGCGAGTTGCTGTCCGGAAAAATAGCAATCACCGCGGCGCTGTCCGGGATAAGCTTTATCATGGTGCTCGTAATCTCTCTGCCGCTTGGCGTTATACTTGCACGTTTTGCTCACAGCATACCGGATAGGATTATATCGGTTTTAAACCAAATTATAATGTCGATACCGGCTTTTTTCATAGGTATCATCTTTACCTATGTGTTCGGGCTTATCTTCAAGCTGTTCACGCCGGGCGATTTCATCCCGTACGCAGAAGATCCATCGAAATTCTGGAGTTTTCTTGTTTTTCCGGCGCTCGCCATAGCTTTGCCTAAGAGCGCAATGGTCATAAAGCTCCTGCGGAGCAGCATGGTAAAGGAAATGAGCGAGGACTATGTCCGTACGGCTTACAGCCGGGGTAACAGCCGCTGGCAGGTGCTTTCGAGACACGTCATGCGTAACGCGATAATTCCGGTCATTACATTCCTTGCCGTTACACTGGTGGACATTATCGCGGGAAGTATTATAATAGAACAGGTGTTCGCGATTCCCGGCATGGGAAGACTGCTCTTAGCGTCGATAATCGGACGTGATCTCCCTGTTGTTCAGACTATCATTATGATAATTTCAATCGCTGTTATTTCCGTCAACTATATCGCCGACATATCCTATAAATATATTGACCCAAGAATAAGATTCCGCTGATTGTTTTGTCCATCTTTCAAAAATAATAGTATAATGATACTCTAGCAAATATGAAGAAAAACGTTGAGCGTTCCGCAAGGTGCCGCCGATGGAACGATCAGGAGGAACCCGTGAGAAAATCACCGAACTACAACTTAATAGCCGGCTGCTCTCTCACGGCTGTGACCGTTTCGGTTATAGTTCTGGGTTTTTTTTGGACGCCGTTTGACCCTGATGCGATGTCACCGATTAAAAAAAGCATCGGACCCTGTCTTTCGCACTTTCTGGGTACCGATAATTTCGGGCGGGACATTCTGAGTAGGGTCATGGAGGGCGCGGGAACAACGCTTTCAATCGCTTTTTTTGCGGTTTCGATTGGAGCAACATTCGGAACCCTAATAGGCGGGCTTACAGGCTATTTCGGAGGCGTTGCGGACGAAATAGTGATGAGGATTAATGACGCGGTCACAGCTTTTCCGAGTATACTACTAGCGCTCGTCGTGGTTAGTATCACCGGAACAGGTAAGGAAATCATAATTATCGTTCTGGGCATACTCTTCATACCGAGCTTTGCGCGTGTTGTTCGCGGTGAATTTGCAAAACAGCGAAATATGGACTATGTTAGAAACGCAAAGCTTATGGGCGTTCGGCATACAAGAATCATGTTCGTGCATATTCTTCCGAACATAGGTCCTGTACTTCTGAGCTCGATTGCAATCGGCTTTAACAATGCGGTGCTTGCAGAGGCGAGCATGAGTTTTTTGGGCGTGGGCATAAAGCCGTCCGAAAGCGCGAGTCTCGGCCGTATTCTCCTTGAATCACAGTCATATTTGTTCTCCGCGCCATGGCAGGCTTTATCTGCCGGCTGCGCAATATCGATACTTATTCTGGGCTTTGCGCTGATTTCTGAAGGTCTGGGTTACCGGAGAGTATGGCGGACGGCCACTAAACGGAGGCGAAAAGTAGATGCTTGATATAAAAAATCTGACTGTAACATTCAACGACGGACGCTCAGGAATGGCCGTAAGAGGAATTGACCTGCACATGAAGGCAGGCGACACGCTCGGTCTTGTCGGAGAATCCGGTTCCGGAAAGACTGTTACCGCGCACACGATTGCGGGACTTATCGAGCGCGACCTAGCAACCATTGAGGGTGAAGTGGCTTTTGAGGGACACGACCTTCTCAACTGCTCCGTTGAGGAAATGCGCCTCTTGCAGGGTAAGGATATAGGCATGATTTTTCAAGAGCCTATGACAAGTCTAGACCCGCTTATGAAAATTGGACGCCAGATTGAAGAGACTCTCAAACTTCACTGCAAGTTTACCGCCGAGGAAAGGCGCAACATGGTGTTCGAGGTTATGAAGCTCGTAGGACTATCAAACCCCGACCTCACCTATAAAAAATATCCCCATCAGCTCTCCGGCGGACAGAGACAGAGAGCTATGATCGCGGCGGCTTTCATAACGCATCCGAAGCTGCTGATACTTGACGAACCCACAACCGCGCTAGACGTGACCGTACAGGCCCAAATTATCGAGCTGCTAAAGCGTCTTAATGAAAAATGCGGTGTCAGCCTGCTTTTTATTTCGCACGATCTGCGTGTAATTAGGCGCGTATGCAAAAAAGTCGCCGTTATGTATAACGGCGTGATCGTGGAGCAGGGCGATACGGAGCAGGTATTCAACGATCCTCAGCACGAATATACCAAGGAACTGGTTTCAGCCGTGGCGATGAGGAGAAGAGTCAATGTCTGATCCTGTACTGGAAGTAAAAAACCTTAATGCCTTCTATGTCAATCACGGGTTTCTAGACAGAAGAACGGTCAAGCAGATACTTTTTGATGTTAGCTTTCGCGTTGGCGAAGGAGAGATTCTCGGTCTCGTTGGAGAATCCGGCTGCGGCAAATCGACTCTTTCGAAGGCCATTCTGGGACTCCATTCCGACTATGACGGCGAAATTATCCACTATACGGAAAGACCGCAGATGGTTTTTCAAGACCCAAAGGGCTCATTGAACCCCGCGAAGACTATCGAGTGGATAGTTGAGGAGCCGCTTCGGGCTTATGGAAAGTACAATAAAACCGAGCGCCGTGAACGCGTTATGGATATGCTCAGAAAGGTTGGTCTCGGTCCCGAATATGCGGACAGGAAGCCGAGGGAACTTTCTGGCGGGCAGCGTCAGCGCGTCGGCATCGCGGTTGCGCTCATTCAAAGACCACGCTTTATTATAGCGGACGAGCCTGTATCGGCGCTGGACGTTACGATTCAGGCGCAGATACTGGAGCTTCTTTTGCAACTCCGTAACGAATTCGAACTCAGCTATCTTTTCATATCGCACGATCTGAATGTAATTCGACAGATGAGCGACAGGGTGCTGGTTATGGACGAGGGGCGTATCGTTGAGCAGGGAACTCCGGAGGAAGTCTTCAACACACCGAAGACGGACTACGCAAAAAAGCTCATCGCGGCTTCGCTTATATGAAATAAAAAGCGCTTTCGAAATAATCGAAAGCGCTTTTTTGTTTGCATGATAGTCAGAGACTTTCGAGCTGCTTCAGCCAAAGGTCGCATCTGGCGTCCGAGGGCATTCGAAGGTCGCCGCGCGGACTGAGCGAGAGCGTTCCGACCTTTGGGCCGTCAGGCAGACAACTGCGCTTGAACTGTTGAGCAAAAAAGCGACGGATAAATGTGCGCAGCCACTTCGAAATTGTTTCGCGGTCATAGACGCATTCGAAAGCAAGCTCCGCAAGACGCAGAACTTTTTTCGGCTCGCAGCCGCGGCGTATCATGTGGTAGAGGAAAAAGTCGTGCAGTTCATAGGGACCAACAAGCTCCTCTGTCTTCTGACTTATATCACCGTCCTGCGCGGGCAGAAGTTCCGGCGAGACGGGCGTTGCAAGAATGTCGCGCAGAACGTCAGTAAGCTCCGCCGTCTCCGCTGTATCCGCGCAATAGGCAACGAGATAGCGCACGAGCGTTTTCGGAATGCCGCAGTTTACGCCGTACATTGACATGTGGTCGCCGTTATAGGTTGCCCAGCCGAGCGCAAGCTCTGACATGTCGCCTGTGCCGATGACAAGCCCGCCTGTGCCGTTCGCGATATCCATGAGCACCTGAGTGCGCTCACGCGCCTGAGAGTTCTCGTAGACGACGTTAAGGTCGTTTTCTTCGTGCCCAATATCTTCAAAGTGCTGCCTAACGGCTTTTGTGATATTTATCGTCTTTCGGGTCACGTGCAGCTCATCGGAGAGGACTTCCGAATTGCCTTTAGTGCGCTCGGTTGTGCCGAAGCAGGGCATGTTCACGGCGATTATGCTCTCACGGGGGAGACCGAGTAAATCAACAGCTTTTGCGGCAATCAGCATTGCGAGCGTCGAATCGAGTCCGCCAGATATTCCGATGACAAGGCTTTTCGCACTAGTGTGCTCGATACGCTTCTTTAGTCCCAGCGCGGCGAGACGGAAGATCTCCTCGCAGCGGGCCATGCGCTCGGAAGCATCATGTGGGACGAAGGGCGTTGAGGAAATGTATCTTGTAAGCTCTGTTATTTCTTGTTTCAGTGAAAAGCCGATTTTTAAAAGCCGCGAGTCGTTGACGGGACGGAAGCTGCCTATCCTCATGCGCTCGTAGCACAGATATTCAATATCGAGCTCGGACACGATAAGCCCCGTTCCGAAGCGTTTCTCAGCGACAAGATTGCCGTTTTCAGCGATGAGATTATGCCCCGCGAACACAAGGTCGGTGGTGCTTTCGCCCTCGCCAGCGTCAGCGTAGATATAGCCGCAAATAAGACTTCCCGACTGTCTTACGACAAGTCCTCGGCGGTATGAGTCCTTGCAGGCGACTTCGTCGCTTGCAGAAAGGTTCAATATGACCGTCGCTCCAGCCTGACCGAGATAAGAGGAGGGAGGAATGGGTGTCCAGAGATCCTCACAAATTTCAACTCCTATGCAAAGCCCGGGAATGTCTTCACAGGGGAACAGAACGTCAGAACCGAAATAGGTGTTTTGCCCCGCAAAAGCCATAGGATGTCCTTCATCGCTGCCCTCAAAAAACCAGCGTTTTTCGTAAAATTCGCTATAATTCGGAAGAAACATTTTCGGAACGAGTGCTAGAAGCTCTCCACGGCAGCAGACCGCAGCGCAGTTATACAGCTTGCCCGCGAAAAGCACCGGCAGACCGACTGTAAAAAGCAGGTCGATTTTTACTGTGGAGGAGAGAATGAGCGAAAGAGAGTCCTCCGCGGCTTTTGTAAGCGTTCGCTGCATAAACAGATCGCCGCAGGTGTATCCGGTGACGCACATTTCGGGTAGGGCGAGAATCTTTACACCAAGCATATCCGCTTCTCTGATGATGTTTAAAATCGAAGCTCTGTTATAGTCGCAGTCCGCCACGCGAATTTCCGGCGTTCCGGCCGCGACCTTAATGAATCCGTCTTTCATATTGACCTCCAGTGCGTCACGCCAATCTAGTTCTGGTTGCTGACGAGCTCAAAAAGGCTCCCATCAAAATGCTTCAGCAGCGCTGAGCGGTAGCTTTTGAAGCTCGCGCTGTCTATGACGATTTCGAGCTTGCCATCTTTGACTGTGCAGCTCTCTTCTCCTGACAATTTCGCAAACACATTTGTTTCAAGCTCGGTTTTAAGCTCGCCGAGAGTTGCATCATTTTGTGCGTAATAGGTCGAGTCGTGTGGGGCTTCGTATCCTAAGAGTGGGTCGGGCCGTGCAGTAAAGCAAATTATGAGAAAGAGGACGAGCATCATTAGAAACATTGCTGCACCGATGGGGCGTATATTTTTTACAAAATCCTGACCTGTTGTCATTTTACCCTCCGATTAGTTTAATCGTAAAGTGAGATTTGCGCAGCTATAGCTGCGCAAATCTTTTAAAATTCAAGTTTCTTTTCGATATAAGCAGCAAGCTCGCTGATTTTTATGCGCACCTGCTCCATTGAGTCGCGCTCACGCACGGTGACACAGCCGTCTGTTTCGGAATCGAAGTCATAGGTCACGCAGAAGGGCGTGCCGATTTCGTCCTGACGGCGATAGCGCTTGCCGATTGAGCCTGACTCGTCGTATTCAACCATGAAATGCTTCTGGAGGGAGCGGAAAAGCTCCTCCGCCGGCTCGCCGAGCTTCTTAGAAAGAGGCAGGATGGCACACTTAATGGGCGCGAGTGCCGGATGCAGATGCAGAACGACGCGCACGTCGTCCTTTTCGGCATCAACGATCTGCTCGTCATAGGCGTCAACAAGAGCTGTAAGCAGGATTCGGTCAACACCGACGGCGGGTTCCACGCAGTATGGGATGTAGTGCTCGCCTGACTCCTGATCAAAATAGCTCAGCTCCTCGCCCGAAGCTTTTGAGTGAGCCTTGAGGTCGAAATCGGTACGTGAAGCGACGCCCCAAAGCTCGCCCCAGCCGAACGGGAAGAGATATTCAATGTCCGTCGTAGCGTTGGAGTAATGAGAGAGCTTTTCCTTCTCGTGGTCGCGCATACGAAGATTTTCTTCCTGAATGCCCAGCGAGAGCAGCCAGTTTTTGCAGTAGGAGCGCCAGTAATCGAACCAATCGAGCTCTGTGCCGGGCTTGCAGAAGAACTCAAGCTCCATCTGCTCGAACTCGCGAATGCGGAAGATAAAGTTGCCCGGGGTTATCTCGTTGCGAAAGCTTTTGCCAGCCTGCGCGATGCCGAAGGGCAGCTTGCGGCGAGTGGTGCGCTGAACGTTTTTAAAATTAACGAACATACCTTGAGCCGTTTCGGGACGCAGATAAATTTCTGTGCTGCTGTCATCCGTAACGCCCAGATGTGTTTTAAACATCATGTTGAATTTGCGTATATCCGTAAAATTGCTCTTGCCGCAGCCCGGACAGGGAATCTGATGCTCGCGGATATAGGCGATTAATTCCTCGTTGGGCAGACCGTCCGCCACCATCTCGATGCCGTGAGCCGTATTGTATTGCTCAATTAGATGATCGGCGCGATGGCGCATCTTGCACTCCTTGCAGTCGATGAGCGGGTCGTTGAAGTTGACGACGTGACCAGAGGCAACCCAGACCTGCGGATTCATCAGGATAGCAGCGTCAAGACCGACGTTGTAGGGGTTCTCCTGCACGAATTTTCTCCACCAGGCGCGCTTGATATTGTTTTTCAGCTCAACTCCGAGGGGACCGTAATCCCAGCTGTTTGCAAGTCCGCCGTAAATTTCGCTTCCGGCGTATACAAAACCGCGATTTTTGCAAAGCGCTACGAGCTTGTCCATGGTTTTTTCTGTGTTTTTAAGCATTAATTCGTTTCTCCTTGTCCCATGGCTGGCTGCCATGGGTATTATTTAATAAGCGGTGACCCGCTATCTTACTTTGTCAGCTTGCGCTTTTTTCCCTTTTCGTCAATGATATATACCGAGTCCAGTGTTTGCTTCGCACCAAGACGCCACTCGGAAAGGTATTCCTCGCGAAGTGCCTTGCGCTCGCAGGTTTCCTCCTGCGTCAGCTCACGCTCTCGAGAGATACGGGTAAGCTCACTTATACGGTCCATTTTGCACTGTTCCATAAATAGACTCCCAACTTCGATAGAGCTTAGTTTTTAAGACTGTGCATCGGCGCGGGGATTCGTCCTCCGCGAAGAATGAACTCCGTGGGGTCGCAGGTGTTCACGGGCATAATCGGCGCGCTTCCGAAGAGACCGCCGAATTCAACCATGTCGCCGACCTTTTTACCGACCACGGGAATCAGGCGCACAGCGGTGGTTTTGTTGTTGACCATGCCGATTGCGGCTTCATCCGCAATAATTGCGGAGATGGTCTCGGCAGAGGTATCGCCTGGTATGGCAATCATATCAAGCCCCACGGAGCAGACACAGGTCATAGCCTCGAGCTTTTCTATCGTGAGATATCCTGCAGTTGCCGCGGCTATCATGCCTGCGTCCTCGCTGACGGGAATAAAGGCACCTGAAAGCCCGCCGACATTGCTTGATGCCATGACTCCGCCCTTTTTGACTGCGTCGTTCAAAAGTGCGAGCGCCGCCGTCGTGCCGGGGGCGCCGACGGATGAAAGTCCCATTTCCTCGAGTATGTCGGCAACGCTGTCACCAATTGCAGGTGTGGGAGCCAGAGAGAGGTCAACGACTCCGAAAGGCACGCCCAGACGGGAGGAGGCCTCCTGCGCGACGAGCTGACCGACACGCGTAATTTGGAAAGCTGTCTTTTTGATTGTTTCCGCGACTACGTCAAGAGACTGACCCTTCACGGATTTCAGCGCCTCATAAACGACTCCGGGACCGGAAACACCGACATTAATTTCGCACTCAGGTTCGCCTATTCCGTGAAAAGCACCCGCCATAAAGGGATTGTCCTCAACGGCATTGCAGAATATAACGAGCTTTGCGCAGCCGAAGCTGCCAGTGTCGCGGGTTAGATAAGCAGTTTTTTTGACGATTTCGCCCATCATGCGCACGGCGTTCATATTTATACCCGCGCGCGTCGTTCCGACGTTCACGCTCGAGCAGACGAAACTCGTTTCGGCAAGAGCTTCGGGTATGCTGCGAAGGAGTCGCTCGTCGCCCTTTGTGCAGCCCTTGTGCACAAGCGCGGAGAAGCCGCCGAGAAAATTGACTCCAACTTCCCTTGCGGCTCTATCCAGAGCCTTCGCAAAAGGGACGTAATCCTCGGAGTCACAGCTTTCAGCGACCAGAGCAATCGGCGTAACCGAGATGCGCTTATTGACAATCGGAATGCCAAATTCGGCTTCGATTTGTTCGCCGGTTCGCACGAGATTGCCCGCATAGCGGCAAATTTTATCGTATATCTTGTCGCAGCTTATTTTGATGTCCGAATGGGAGCAGTCGCGAAGAGAAATGCCCATTGTAATCGTGCGGACATCAAGGTGCTGCTGATCTATCATTTTTATGGTTTGAAGAATTTCGCCCTGATTAATCATATCCTGCCCAACCTATATCTTATGCATTGCGTTGAAGATCTCCTCACGCTGGATGCGGATGGTGAGGTCCATCTTTTGCCCGAGCGCTGAGAGGCACTCGGAAAGCTCCGCGAAAGGGGTGGAACATTCGGAAGCGTCGACAAGCATGAACATTGTGAAGTAGTCCTGTAAAATGGTCTGGCTGATGTCAAGAATGTTGACATTTTTCTCAGATAAGAGGATGCAGATTGCGGCGATGATGCCGACCTTGTCTTTTCCGACGACAGTAACGAAAGCATGCATAAAAAAGTAACCTCCCGTGCGACTATTGGCACTTATTTGTTAAACCTCCGCATCGCGGAGGGAAATTCATTATCATGTGTTAGGGCAAATCCCTTAATTAGTTCATCGCGCCCAATTCGTCGAGCGTAAGCTCGAAGGCGGGGATGAAGTTTTGCATAAAGTATTCGACTTCCGGTAGGGGATTTTTCTTGAGTATGTTTAAAATCTGCGCTTCCGCGGAATGGAATTCGTTGTTGCCCGCCTTACGTTCCTCAATGCACTTGATATAAGCCGAGAGCTTGTCCGCCGCTTTGACATAAGCGCAGATCTCTGGGTCTTCTTCTACGAGCAGGGGCTCAAATGACGGTCTAAGCTCGCTAGGCAGGAAGCTCAAAAGCTGTCTGCAAGCATTTTTCTCAATCTCTTTATAGGAGTTCCGGATAGCTTCGTCGTGGTATTTAATTGGTGTGGGCAGGTCGCCCGTCAGTATTTCGGAGGCGTCGTGATAGAGTGCGGCGGCGGCACATTTTTCGGGGCTCACGGGTTTTCCGTAAATGTCGCGCCCGATAACGGCGAGACTATGTGCGATGACAGCAACCATATGGCTGTGCTCCTGAATGTTCTCGGGCAGGCTGTTGCGCATCAGTCCCCAGCGCCCGATGTAGCGCATGCGCGATATTAGCGCGAAAAAGCTGTGTTTCATAAAGACCTCCGCGTCCCTTGCCGTAATCCGCAATGTGCGGACACTCGATACGATAAATTGTATTCTAACACAAATACACGAAAATGTAAATTGATTATTGTGTAATAAAACGACTTGCCGATGAGGCTAAATACGCTTAACTTCGTGCGGAATGATTGACATTCGCAGCGCATGAAAATATAATATACGAGTATGTGAAAGAAACAGAGGGTAAGGATATGTACAGATTCGAATGTGATTACACCGAGGGCGCGCACCCGCGAATTCTGGACGCGCTGGTGAAGACGAACAGAGAGCAGACTCCGGGCTATGGAGAGGATGAATTCAGCGAAACGGCGAGGAAGATTATCTGCCTCGCGTGCGGAAAAGAGGACATGCACGTCCATTTCCTTATGGGAGGGACTCAAGCCAACACGACCGTCATCGCCTCCGCACTCCGACCGCATCAAGCCGTTGTCTGCGCGGAGCAGGGACACATTGCCGTCCACGAGTCCGGCGCAATAGAAGCAACAGGGCATAAGGTCATCACGCTGCCTTCCGAAAACGGAAAGATAACGGCGGCACAGGTGCAAAAATGCATCGACGCCCACTTTAGCGACGCAACACATGAGCACTGTCCGCAGCCTGCCATGGTATATATCTCACACCCCACCGAAACCGGACTTATCTACACAAAGCAGGAGCTTAGGGATTTGCGGCGCGTCTGCGACGAAAAGCACATTCCGCTCTTCCTAGACGGAGCGCGGCTCGGATATGCACTCGGTTCCGAGGAAAACGACGTATTTATGGCAGACCTTGCCAAGCTCTGCGACGTGTTCTATATCGGAGGAACTAAGGTCGGCGCAATGTTCGGCGAAGCCGTCTGCATCTGTAACGAGGAGCGCAACCGAGACTTTCGCTATCACATCAAGCAGCACGGGGGACTTCTCGCAAAGGGCAGATTCCTTGGAATCCAGTTCGAAACTCTCTTCAAGGACGGACTCTATCTTGATCTTGGAAAAAATGCCGTTCGGCAAGCGATGCGCATCAAGGACGCTTTCAGAAGCTCAGGCTGCGATTTTCTTTACGACTCGCCGACAAACCAACAGTTCCCGATTTTGAACGGCGCTGTGCTGGAGGAACTCAAGAAAAACTACTCATTCTCAATATGGCAGGAGCTCCCCGGAGACAAAACTGCTGTCCGTTTCGCGACGAGCTGGGCAACAAGACCCGAGACTGTCGATGCGCTTATCAATGATATCAAGAAAACGTGCAGGATTTACGGTGATAAAACGCCATCGTGGTCAGCCGATATGCCCGAATAAAAGAGCGGCGCTTCACTTGAAGCGCCGCTCGTAATTATGATAGTTTACAGGGGTTTTCCGCACTTGGGGCAGTATTTGACATTGCCTTCGATAGGTGCGCCGCAGCCTGCGCAGAATTTGGGGCCTGCCGGTGCCACTGTCTGCTGATAGAAGTATTCGGGGTTCTGTGCGCTTGGCTGCTGATATGTTCCCTGCTGAGCTTCAGGCGCCTGATACGGCTGCTGGGGAGCCTGATATCCCTGAGAATAGGGGTTCTGGTAACCGGGCTGCTGATAGTTGGGCTGCTGATAGCCCTGCTGACTGTAACCGGGATTATACTGGCCTTCTTTGCCGGGAATACCGACATAGACGATGTCCTTGCTGAAAGCCATGATCGGAAGGAAAATATAAAACAGGAAAATGAGTCCGCATGCGAAGCCGCCTCCCTTGCCGAAGGCCTTGGCGAGTTTGACTAGTGTAATTATTGCGATTACAATGTTGGCAATGGGGATAAGCAGAAGCAGGAACATCCAGCCGTTGCCCCATGTGATTTTAAAAAGCACATAGTAGTTATAGAAGGGAACAATGGCCGCCCAGCCTGGCTCATTGGCTTTTTGGAAAATGAACCAAAGTGAAACGATTAAAAGAGCACCGAGAAGAAGACTGATAAATGTGGAGCCTGCCGACATGTGAAAAAAACTGTCCATCATGTCGTTGTCATAACCGTAGTTGTAATACATAGAAAACCTCCTCGTTATAATATAATTCTCGCAAGACGCAGAAAATACTCTGCATTGAGTTTATTTTACAATAAAATACAAGTATTAACAAAATATATTTTGAATTTCACTAAATGATGACTGTTTGTAATACTAAGAAAAAGCGGACGAATGTTCCGCTTTTTCTTCTAAAGTGTGTATGTAGAAAACAAAATAAATCCGTATGTCGGAGATATTGTTCTGGACTTATTTGCCCGGTACGCCTACATACGAAATGTTTTTGCTGAAGGCCATAATGGGATAGAAGATATAGGGAAGGAAAATTAGACCGCAGGCGAAGCCGCCGCCCTTGCCAAAGGCCTTTGCAAGTTTTACGAGTGTGATGATAGCTATGACAACGTTAGCAATAGGGATGAGAAGTAGCAGGAACTTTACACCGCTTCCCCAAGTGATCTTGAAAAGCACATATAGATTGTAGAAAGGAACGATTGCAGCCCAGCCCGCTTCACCTGCTTTATTGAACAGTAACCATTGAGATACGATGAAAAGAACACCTAACAGACAACTTATTACCATTGCCCCTGCCGACATTTGGAATACGCTACTCATTGCTTCATAATCAATGTCCATAAAATCCTCCTAAATATAATTCTCTCAATATACAGAAAATAATCTGCATTAAAATTATTTTACAATAAAATCCAAGCATTGACAAGATATATTTAGAAAGTTTCCCATATAATTCCTCTTTACTGAGGCTTGCCGCATTTGGGGCAGAAAATATCGTCCTTCTTCAGCGGAGAGCCGCAGTCGGAGCAGAATTTGACGAAGTCGCCTGGGTGCTGCTGATTTGCGCTCGGAGGAGCCTCGGGCGGCTGCCATCCCCAGCCCGGAGTCGAACCGTACTGATTAGGCGGTTGGGCCCCGTGGTAAGGTGGTGGTTGATAGCCGTTCGGCTGGTAATAGGGATTCTGCCAGTTAGGCTGCTGACCGTTAGGAGCAGAGGGATTACCATTGCCCGGTTGACCATAGGGTGGCATTTTGCCGGGAATACCTACATAATATATGTTTTTGCTGAAGGCCATTATGCAGAGAAACACAGGAGAAAGGAAGATAAGACCGCAAGCAAAGCCGCCGCCCTGTCCGAAGGCTTTTGCGAGTTTTATACAAGTGATGATGCTGACGACCAGCATAGCGGTCGAAAAAAGGAATATGAGCATGCCAAATCCAATGCTATTTGACACAATATCAAAGTTACCGAAGGGAGCACCGCCATAGCTGTTATAACCAGAGAGAATTCCCCTCGTCAAACCAATGCTAAACGGTATATAAAATATCAGGTAAAGCACGCTAGGAATTTCGTTAAGTAGAAAATACCAACCGTTGCCCCATGAGATTTTAAAAAATACATAGTCTCGGTAAAATGGAACAAGCGACGCCCAACCGGGTTCACCAGCTTTTTCATAGACCTTCCATGTTGCGATTATCACCAGAACGCCGACTGCAAGACCGATTATCCAGAAAAAAACCATAAATCCTATTAAAAATTTCATAGCCTCATTCATAAAATTACCCCCTCAAATATAATCTCTATAGTGAAATTATACATGAGGGGGTAATTTTATGCAAGAAAATCTATCTCTCTTCGCGGAAATACGCCATACCGAGATTTGCTGGCGGCTGGTTCTCGCGATTCTTACGGAGTGACACGACAATCAGAACGATTATTGTGACAACGTAAGGCAGCATCTTGAATATCTCCTGAGACGAGCGTGTAAGTCCGGGGATATAGAGGAAGAGCCAGAAAAGAGCGCCAAAGAGGTAGGAACCCCAAATGGCCTGAATGGGTTTCCAACGTGCGAAGATTACGAGCGCCACGGCGAGCCAGCCAAGCTTTTCGATGCCGCCGTCGGTTGACCAGGTGCCCTTGATGTAGTCCATTACATAGTAAAGACCGCCGAGACCCGAAATTGCAGCGCCAATGCAAGTGGAAAGATATTTATATCTCGTTACGTTGATACCGGCGGCATCTGCTGTAGCGGGATTTTCGCCCACTGCACGAAGATTCAGACCTTTGCGTGTTCTGTTAAGGAAGTAACTCGCTAAAAAGGCGAGGATAATAGCAAGATAGACCATGAAGCCGAGGCCCGAAAAAACTCCGACATTCGACAGGAACGGTAGTGTGTCGCGGAAAGCATCGCTGGTTATACCTACGGATATCTGGCCGACGCCGCCGGCCATCTTGTTCATTGCTCCACCGAAGAGATTGGCAACGCCCGAGCCGAATATCGTGAGAGTAAGACCCGTGACATTCTGGTTTGCTCGAAGCGTAATGGTAAGAAAGCTATAAATGAGACCGCCGAGACCTGCTGCAACAAGTGCACAAACGAGGGCGATGAGAAGACCTATCATCGCATTCGGCGTTGCAACGTTGGTCTGATACCAGAACGCGCCGGCAAGTCCGGCAATACCGCCGAGATACATGATGCCCGGAACGCCGAGGTTAAGGTTGCCGGACTTTTCGGTCATAATTTCGCCGATTGCGCCGAAGAGTATGACTGTGCCGAAAACCATAGCCGCCTGTAGGAGAGAGAGTATTTGCGTCATATCATTTCGCCTCCTTTTTTCCGCGGAACACGAGCCGGTAGTTTATGAAGAATTCACTGCCGAGTATGAAAAACAGGATAATACCCGTTATCATCTGGGAGGCGAAATCGTTCAGGTTATATTGCGAGGCTATCTGCATGGCACCCTTTTCAAGGAAGACAAGCAGCGCTGCAATCAAGATCATCACGAAGGTATTGAATTTCGCAAGCCATGCAACGATGATTGCCGTAAAGCCGCGTCCGCCGGCTGTGCTCGTGCTAATCGTGTGGGATGCACCCGAGACAGCGAGGAAGCCCGCGAGACCGCAGATGGCACCGGAAATCATCATGGTACGAACGATAACGCGGCGTACAGAGATACCTATGTAACGCGCGGTGCGTTCAGATTCGCCGACGACGGAGATTTCATAGCCTTGCTTGGAGTAGCGGAGATATATGTACATGGAAACCGCCAGAACCAATACAAGGATGACGTTCAACATATACTGCTGACCAAGCAAAGACGGGAACCAACCGGCTCTTGTCTGCTGGTTAATGACGCCGACCGTGTTTGAACCGAAGGGGTTTTCCCACAAAGCCACACAGTATGATGTGAGCTGGATGGCTACATAGTTCATCATAAGGGTGAACAGTGTCTCGTTAGTTCCGAAGCGAGCCTTAAAGAAAGCGGGAACGACGCCCCAAATTGCGCCTGCGATTGAGCTAACGACAAACGAGGTGAGCAGCAGTGCCCATGTCGGCATGGAATTTCCGCAATAGATCAAAACGGCTGCAGTTGCGATACCACCGATGAGAATCTGACCCTCGGCACCTATGTTCCAAAAGCGCATTTTGAAAGCGGGAGCGAGGCCGACTCCGATGCATAGCATCATCATCGTGTCACGAAGAGTGACCCAGCTGCGTTTTTCAGAGCCGAAAGCTCCTTCCCACATAGCAGCGTATACTTTAAGCGGGTTCAGCTTAATCATAGCATAAATTACAATAGCAGAAACAGCAAGAGCTAGAATAAGACTTATAAGCCTTATTAGCCATCCACGCCAGGAGGCCAGTCCGTCCCGCTTTGTGATGCGGACAAAAGGTTCTCTTACTTTAGGATTCATTTTCCAGCCTCCCCTCCGAGCTTAGTCATCATCATACCAACCTCACGTTTGTTTGCGCCTCTTCCGGGAACGATACCGCTGACTTCACCACCGCAGAGGATGAGGATACGATCGCAGAGTTCCAGAAGAACGTCAAGATCTTCGCCGACGTAGATAACGGCGACGCCTTTTTCTTTCTGTTGATTGAGAAGGTCATAAATAGTATAGGAGGAGTTGATGTCAAGACCGCGGACAGCGTATGCTGTCATAAGAACGGTAGGCGCGCATGCAATCTCACGTCCGACCAGTATCTTCTGTACATTGCCGCCGGAGAGTCTGCGAACAGGGGTCGTAATTCCAGGAGTAACAACTTCCAGTTCGTTGACCACACGCTCAGCTAGGCTGCGGGGCGATTTTCGATCCGCAAACATGGACTTTCCGCGGCGGAACGAGCGAAGCATCATATTGTCCGTGAGATCCATGTTGCCGACGAGACCCATACCAAGCCTATCCTCGGGAACGAAGGATAAAGCGACACCCAAAGTGCTGATTGTGCGCGGATCCTTACCAATTAGTTCGACCTGTTTACCGGTTTCCGGGTCAATATAGCTGATACTGCCAGATTCTACAAGCTGAAGGCCGGCGATGGACTCCAGTAATTCCCTCTGCCCGCAGCCGGAGATTCCCGCAATGCCTAGTATTTCGCCCGAATTCGCGGCAAAAGATACATTTGAGAGTTTCTTAACACCGTCAATGTCCCTGACTGTAAGCCCATCCACGACAATTCGAGGCTTCGGGTCTTTCGGTTCGGGACGCGCGATGTTAAGTGAGACAGTGCGGCCGACCATCATGTTGGTCATTTCGGCGGCGTTCGTGTCTTTCGTTACCATTTCTCCGATATACTGACCGTGCCGCAGAACGGCAACTCGGTCGGAGAGTTCCTCCACCTCGTGGAGCTTGTGTGTGATGATGACAACCGCCTTGCCGTCGTTCCGCATATTGCGCAGTACGGCAAACAGCTTGTCCGTTTCCTGAGGGGTAAGAACCGCTGTAGGCTCGTCCAGAATGAGTATATCTGCGCCACGATAGAGAACCTTAACGATTTCCACCGTCTGCTTCTGTGAGACGGACATGTCGTATATTTTCTGTTTAGGATCGACATCGAAACCATAGAGTGAACAGATATTAAGTATTTTTTCGTTCACGACCTTCATGTCGAGACGTCCGTTGCCCGGCATACCGAGGATTATATTCTCCGCGGCTGAGAGTACATCTACCAGCTTGAAGTGCTGATGAATCATTCCGATACCAAGCTCAAAAGCGTCCTTGGGGCTCCGTATGGACACCTCGCTGCCATTAACGAAAATCTGACCGGCATCTGGATAATAGATGCCTGACAGCATGTTCATCAACGTCGTCTTTCCACTGCCGTTTTCCCCCAGCAGTGAAAGTATTTCCCCTTTGTTAATATCGAGACAGACACAGTTGTTTGCAACAGTCGAACCAAAGGTCTTGGTAATTTCGCGCATGCAAACTGTAGCTTTGGCGCCTTCCATATTGGTTTACCCCCTTGAAAAGAAATTTATTGGAAGGAAAAAGCCGCTCTGAACGAGACGGCTTTTTCCCGTTATTTGAAGCTGACAGGTTTACTTTGTAAGCTCCGTGATGCCGTCAATGCGGAGACCAAAATACGGGGCGCTGCGGAGCGTGGACTCGCTGAACACGCCGTTCGCGATGGCTTCGCCTGTATCGCCGACCCAGTCGCCGTCAGTGTCGATGGCAAGATAGGTGGTGACAGCCGCGCCGTCGACCGTGAACTTGGAGCAGTCAAATATGTTGAGTGTGCCGTCCTTGAGAGCGGCTTCAACTTCGGCGACCTTAGCGTCTGTGCCAGCGGCGCAGGAAGCTCCGAGAGCGGAGATCATGTTGGCGCCAGTTGCATAGCCTTCGGACCAGTCGGTTGCAATGTCTTCGCCCTTAAGAGCGCAGTTGAATGCATAGGTGTAATAGACGCTCCAGTCATTCTGAGAGCTCGTAAGAGCAGAGGTCGGAGCAACGGAGAGCATATCCACGTTGTAGCCGATGCAGTAAACTGCGGTGCCGGACTTAAGAGCGGCTTCACAAGCAGAGGGAGCGCCGGTGGAGTCAGCATGCTGGCTGAGAATGATGCAGCCGGCAGAGATGAGCTGGTTGGCAGCTTCAGCTTCAGCGGTCGGATCATACCAAGAGTTGGTGTAAGAAACAGTCATAGCAACGTTTTCAACAATGGACTTGACGCCGAGATAGAAAGCGGTGTAGCCGGAAACCACTTCTGCATAGGGATAAGCGCCGACATAGCCGATTTTAATTGTGCCGTCTGCATTTTTGTTTTTTGCAGCGACAGTGCCAGCATCAACAAGCTCCTTGAGCTTCATGCCGGCAACAACGCCGGAAACATAGCGAGACTCAAAGGTATGTGTGAAAGCATTTTTGAAGTTGGGGAGCTTGGAGAGAGCAGCGGTGTCGCCAGTCATGGAGACGAAGGTGACATCGGCGTTCTCGGACGCGGCCTGCTGCATATAGCTCTGGTGGCCGTAACTGTCGGAGAAGATGTAGGTGCAGCCCTGCTCAACAAGGTCTGTAGCGGTATCGTAGCAACCCTCGTCCTCGCCGACGTTGTACTTCCAGACAATCTGGTCGTCTGCGATGCCGGCAGTAGCAGCGGCTTTCTTGATGCCTTCGATGTGAGCGGCATCATAACCGGTGTTTTCGTCATGGACGAGAATAACGCCGATTTTAACTGCCGCAGCGTCAGCTGAGGGAGTTGCGGAAGCCTCGGCGCTGGGTGATGCTTCAGGGTTTTTTGCGGTGCAGGCTGCAAGAGCAAATACCAGTGTGAGTGCCAGTAGAAGAGCGATGACTTTTTTCATTTTTGTTCCTCCGTTTTTTTTCGATTTTGATTTGCCTGAGACAGAAAACAAGTACATGTAAGGAATTAACAGAAATTGATCTTTCCATTTTCCATAGATGCGATTTTTGCCAGTGACTCGATCCGCAGACCCTGCGCGCGAAGGGTGTCGCCCCCGTGCTGAAACGCCTTTTCAATCGCTATCCCGGCACCGACAGATGTTGCGCCCGCTTCTTTTATTATAGTAGAAAGTCCGGAGAGCGCTGATCCGTTGGCAAGAAAATCATCGATTATAAGAACACGGTCGGAAGAATTTAGAAATTCCTTGGCTACTATAATATCATAGGTTCCGCCGTGTGTAAAGCTCTCAACCATAGCTGTGTAAACGTCACCCGCAATATTTTTAGTTTTGGTTTTTTTTGCAAAAATTACGGGACAGTCAAACGCCTGACCTACAAAACACGCCATACCTATTCCCGAAGCTTCAATGGTCAATACTTTACTGACACTCTCATCGTGAAAAAGGCGATAAAACTCCTGTGCCATTTGTCCGAAGAGCTTTACGTCCATCTGATGATTTAGAAAGCTGTCTACCTTCAGAATGTTTCCGTCCCTGACTTTGCCGTCGCGGCGTATTCTTTCTTCTAAGAGTTGCATAGATTTACCTCACAAATATTTATGTAAATTGGTTGCAACCTAAATAATTTTTATGTTCGACTACAGTGTACAATAATCGAATGAAATAAACAATATATTTAGGCAAAAAATAATAACTGAAATTAGTATATTACGCTTAACATTTTTGTCAATAGCACGCCGAATTAAATGGAAATTTGTCGAAAATTGGATTAAAAAAAAGATGGACAAAAAACTATTCCGCGTGAGGAGTAGCTACCCCCACGCGGAACATGGTCATTTTTGTTTTGGTATGCTGATTGTAAGTACGAGTTCCGAGTCCGTCTCGTGCTTTTCCATTCCGGCTTCTATGCCGCCCTGACGCATGATATCCAACCCGTGCGTCAAGGTGTTCAGAAAGACGCGCACATCCTTAAGCACGAAAAGTGTTTTCCTGGAGGTCTTGATCTCATTTTCAGGAGCTTGTTCGCGAGCTTTGAGAAGACTCTCTATGTATTCCTCAGCGGCAGAGACATTCATATGCTGCTGTATCATGTACCTGAGAGCTTGTCGTTGCGCCTCCTCGCCCGAGAGCCGCAGGAGCGCTCTGCCATGGCGCTCTGTAAGCTCCTCGTCTCGCAGAGTATCCAGCACATCTGCCGGCAGGCGCAGAAGCCGCAGTTTGTTTGCAATCGACGGCTGGGATTTCCCGAGTCTTCGAGCTGCTTCCTCCTGACTCATACCAAAGAGCCTGATGAGCTGCGAGATGCCCTCCGCCTCCTCCACGAAATCGAGATCACGACGCTGTATGTTCTCGACAAGGGCTAGGAGACTTGCCTCCTCCATGTTCGCATCAATTACGATACATGGAATCTCTTTGAGTCCCGCAAGACGCGACGCACGCAATCTTCTCTCGCCCGCTATAAGCTCATACTTGCCGTTTCGCTTGCGGACAGTGAGAGGGTTCAGAACACCATATTGCACTATACTATCCGAAAGCTCCTTAAGTGACTCCTGCGGAAAACGTTTCCTCGGTTGGACAGATGATGGATATATCTCGTCGACGGACAGATAGCTTATCCCGTTTCGCAGGATACGCGGACTTTTTTTTGTTGCCTGCATTTTAACCGTCTCCTTTGCTTTCTAAACGATGTTCACGTCGCTCTATGCGTTTTAGGTCATACGTGAATTCGGGTATATAGTATTTGTTTATATAATGATATACCATATATTGTGCAGAAATTGACGGATACAGTACCCAAATGCAAAAAACGCGCCGATTCCAAACTTCGGAAACAGCGCGTTTTTCGTCTAACAACAAAATTAGTCCTCGTCGCCCTCGCCGCGGTGATCGCGAAATAGGAGGGATATACACCATATAGCGGAAAGACCCACCAGAGTGTAAATCACGCGGCTAAGCGTTGCCGTCTGTCCTCCGAAAAGGTAGGCCACAAAATCGAAACGGAAAAGACCTATGAGTCCCCAGTTCAAACCGCCGATAATGGCGAGGATAAGGGCGATTCTATCTATTATCATATTACCTGCACTCCTTTATTTAGCTTCGGTGATATGATAACCTGAAATTATATAAATATTCATTTTCTAATAACAAGTTTAATTGAAATGTTTATAATCGGCAGCTTTTTATAACATAGCTTCAGCATGCCGCGTCACATGGCATCCGACGTTCACGACACAGGGAAGTCCCGCAATATGAGTGGGAAATGCTTCAATATTAACGGCAAGCGCAGTCGTCGTACCGCCGAAGCCCTGCGGCCCGAGTCCGAGAGCGTTTATGCGTTTTAAAGTTATTTCTTCGAGTTCCGCGTAGAACGGATCGGGATTCCGTGAATCTATCGAACGTGTAAGAGCTTTTTTCGCAATCAACGCCGCCATTTCGAGCGTGCCTCCAAGTCCGACGCCCAGAATAACGGGAGGACAAGGATTTGAGCCCGCGTCCGCCACGGTTTCCACGATAAAATCGATTATTTCATCGGCGGAGCAGGAGGGCAGAAACATCATAGCTTTGCTCATGTTTTCGCTTCCGAAGCCCTTAGGTGCGAGAGAGATTTTGAGACTGTCGCCTGTGACGATGCGGGTATGTATCACGGCGGGAGTGTTGTCACCTGTGTTTTCTCTGCGAAGAGGATCCTTCACGACGGACTTGCGCAGGAAGCCCTTTTCGTAGCCCTGACGCACGCCCTCGTTTATTGCGTCCTCAAAATAGCCGTCAGCTATGTGCACGTCCTGACCCAGCTCTGCGAAAACGACAGCCATGCCCGTATCCTGACAAATCGGGAGCATTTCTTTCTCCGCAAAAACATAATTTTCGCGCAAATCGCGAAGAACGTCCTTTCCCAGCGGGGATTTTTCGGTTTTTTCGGCTTGGTCGATTTTAACCCTCACGTCCTCGGGCAAAACGGTGTTTGCCCTAATACAGAGAAGAGCAACTGCCTCGGTTATTATTTTACAACTGATTTCGCGCATGGGCTATCAGACTCCTCTCATCCTATTGCCGGACATGATTTGTTGTACAAACGTTTTTGTTGATAAAAGTTCCATTCGACAAAAGTAGTGTCCGTTTGCTATTTACAAATTGGCAAAAATGGGCTATTCTCACATTACAGCTTATCCAATGGTGCGCTTAACAGCGTGCCGGGCTCATATCTTTATCCCACAACCCTGTTTTGGCGGGCCGCGTTTGCGTCCCGCCGCTTTTTTATTATATGAACATGTAAATAAGAATACCCAGAACGATCTGAACGATTAAAATTGCCGGAAAGCCAACGGTGAATTTTCTGTGCCGAGTCTTATGATGGAAGGCATACATTCCAAAGATTCCGCCGAGGCTTCCGCCCAATAAGGCAAAAGTAAAGAGCGTTTTTTCCGGTATACGCCATTTTTGGTGCTCAGCTCTGTATTTATCCATGAACATAGCGGTACAAGAGGCGATGTTTATTATTGAAAGCCAGTTCCAGAGCAGATTAATGGGCTGATGCTGAATAATATCGACAGTTATCATGGTTACTTCCCTCTTTTCCGCGCAGCTCCGCCCGAAGGAGCCTTATTCGCAGGAGAGTTACTCTTGTTAGCTGGCACATTCCTGGTGCTTGTTGTAGGCTTTGCGGTTTTTCCGCCCATGCCCTTTGCCCTGCCCGTAATCTTTACGGGCGTGGAGGGTTCGGGGTCTGCTTTGCTTTTCTGAGCGGGCAAATTATTTTTGTTTCCCTTATACCCGCCGCTTCGAGCTGCATCCGGTCTTACAAGACATTTTTTATCGAAACCGATAAGATCCTCGCGCCCCGCTTCACGAAGCGCTTCAATTACAAGACGGCGTTTTTCGGGGCGCTTCCATTGTAGAAGAGCACGCTGAAGCTCCTTTTCACGCGGATTTCTGGCAACATAGACTTCCTTCATTGTGCGCGGGTCTAGTCCCGTATAGTACATACAGGTGGAAATCGTTCCGGGAGTGGGATAAAAATCCTGCACCTGCTCGGGCTGGCGTCCGCGTGACTGAAGGTATTCCGCGAGTCTTACTGAGTCTGAGAGCGTACAGCCCGGGTGCGAGCTCATAAGATAGGGCACGACGTACTGCTCCTTGTCGAAGCGCTGGTTGAGGCGAGAGTATTTGTCCATGAAGCGCTCATAGACTCCGATGTGCGGCTTGCCCATATAGTCCAAAACACTGTCGATACAGTGTTCGGGCGCGACCTTTAGCTGCCCGCTGATGTGATGTTTAACAAGATCAGAAAAAAATTTATCATTCTTGTCTTCCAACATATAGTCGAAGCGTATGCCGCTGCGGACAAAAACTTTTTTAACACCCGATATCTCGCGGAGCTTTTGCAAAAGCTCGAGATAGTCCGAGTGGTCGGCATTGAGGTTTTTGCAGGGAGTGGGGGCAAGGCAGCGTTTGTTTGCACACATGCCGTGCTCTTTCTGCATCTCGCACGAGGGGTGACGGAAATTCGCCGTCGGACCGCCGATGTCCGAAACGTAGCCCTTCCAAAGCGAGTGATGTGTCATATTTTCAACCTCGCTGATAACGGATTCGTGACTGCGCGAGGTTATCATCCTGCCCTGATGAAAGGCGAGCGCACAGAAATTGCATGCGCCGAAGCAGCCCCTGTTGTGAATAACGGAAAAGCGAACCTCTTCGATTGCGGGAACGCCGCCGGCTTTTTCGTACATGGGATGAACTTCGCGGGTAAAGGGAAGCTTCGCGACTTCGTCAAGCTCCTCGGTTGTGAGCGGGATTGCGGGAGGGTTAACTATGAGCGTTCGTCCCTGACAGCTTTGACAGAGCGCTCTTCCGCGAACGGCATCGTGTTCCTCGTACTCGATGCGTGTAGCGTCCGCATAGGCTTTTATATTGGAAACTGTTTCCTCATGTGAGGGCAGAGAGATTTTTTCAAAAACGCAGGGCTTTTCGTCAGCGGTGATGAAGGCGGTTCCGCGTATATCGGTGAGCTCCGAGGGGCGAACCTTACGCTTTAGGCGCTTTGCAATCTCGCGCGTTGCATATTCGCCCATGCCATAAACGAGCAGGTCGGCCTTAGCGTCGAAAAGTATGCTTCGTCTTACCTTGTCGTCCCAGTAGTCGTAATGAGAAAAGCGGCGCAAGGACGCCTCCAAGCCGCCGATAATGATTGGCATATCGCCTCCGAAGGCTTCTCTTGCGCGGTTCGCGTAGACTATAGTTGCACGGTCGGGGCGCAGTCCCGCCTTTTTCTCGGGAGAATAAAAATCCTCGCTTCTCGGCTTTTTTGCGGCTGTGTAATGCGCGACCATGCTGTCGAGATTGCCTGCTCCGATGAAAACGCCGAATCGCGGCTTTCCCATAGCCTCAAAAGCGGAGGCGTCGCTCCACTTCGGCTGTGCGAGCATTGCTACCTTGAAGCCCATGTCTTCGAGTACGCGCGCGATGACGACAGGGCCAAAGCTCGGATGGTCGACATAGGCATCGCCTGTGACCACGAGAAAGTCATAGCTGTACCACCCGCGAGAAACCATATCCTCTTTTGAGACCGGCAGAAAATCTGTTATTTCCATGGGTGCGCCTTTCAATAGAACAAATTAATATTAAGCTTGCAGCTTCATTTCCATGAGCCTAAGCGGGCAGAGACTTCCGTCTTCAGTGCCGATATGCTTGAAACCGAATTTTTCATAAAACGCCAAAGCCGCTTTGTTATCCTCCGAGACGTGAAGCTGCAGGGATCTTCTGCCCAGAGCGCGATAAACCGAAACAGCGTGACCGACGAGCTGAATGCCCATATTGTGTCCGCGGTAATCTGAAGCAAGATATATTAGGCTAATCCAGCCAGCGCCCTTGTCCGAAGCATGGGAGGTGTCAAGCTCTATGATTCCCGCAAATTCTTCGCCGTAGCAGGCTTTCATTAGCGAAAGTGAATTCTTTTTCACAGACTTTTCAGCATCGCGCAGATAAATCTCTTCGGAAAAGCCCGTCAGCGTTCCGTGAGCGCTCTGCCAGCTGTCGCGATAACTATTCACAAATAGCTCCGCGTCTGCTTTAATATTAAATGGGATAATGCGGAGATTTGAGAAATCCTCTCTAATGTCTTTTTTCCACCACTGCTGGCCGGCGAAGGTGCTCATTTCGGGCGGCAGATGGCTGTTGTCGTTGTAATATTCGATATCGAGCTTTCCGCCGGAATATGTGAGGGAAGCGACACAGGTGTTGTCCCCGTGCAGTATTTCGCATATGTTCTCGGAGGATACGCCCATGAGTCCGCTCAAGAAAGAGCGTATCGCCATTCCGTGGCTGAACAGGGCAATAGTTTGTCCCTCATGCTTTTCGGCAAGCTCAGTGACGACACCCGTGATTCGGCTTTTCAAAGTCTCGAAGTGCTCCCCGCGCTCAACGTCCCATTTAGCAGGGTCATTCGAAAAATAAACCATTTGCTCGGGATCGTCATAGGCAACGTTGCCCCATGGTGTATCTTCCCATACACCCATATCGACTTCCTTGAGACGAGGGTCGATGTTAAGCGGAAGCTCATGATACTTCAGAATCGCTCCGGCGGTTTTCTGAGTGCGCTGAAGATCGCTTGCATAGAGTGCGTCGATTGGGATTTCACGGAAGCGCTCGGCAAGAAGATTAATCTGCTTGTGACCTTTTGGGGTTACATCGCCGTTATAATGTCCGTGTATTCGGCGGTATAAATTACCTTCCGCCTCTGCATGTCGGATAAGATAGATTTTTGTCATAATGACCTCCATAGGTTGACCGCTTTGCGCTGGTGTGATATAAAATATAGAAGAAATTATCACACAAAAGCGATATACGCCGCTATTATTTACCACTGTTTAAACTTGCTATTTATCTATTTTATAACACAAATTGGTTTTTAACAAGTGAGCAAAAAGCCCTTTTTATATTTAGTTAATCCGAAAAATATGATATTACGCACTATTCACGGTGAAGTGCGTACGGAGGTCAGAGTGAAAGTCATCCATTTAATAAGCGGCGGAGACACCGGCGGAGCTAAGACGCATATCCATTATCTTCTTTTGGGTATCTGCAAAAATATAGAAGCGACGCTTGTGTGCTTCATGCAGGGCGAGTTCTCCGACGAGGCGGAAAGGCTCGGAATACCTACCGTCGTTTTGGATGGGAGCCTGCCCTCTGTCATAAAGCGTCTTAGAGCCATGATTCAAGACGATGAATACGATATAATCCATTCGCACGGAGCAAGAGGTAATTTTATCGCGAGTGTTTTACGGCTTTTTTGTAAGTTGCCTGTGGTGTCGACCGTTCACAGCGACCCAAGGCTCGACTATCTCGGCCGGCCGGCAGCCGCTCTCGTTTATGGAACTTTAAATGATTATGCCCTGCACAGAGCAGATTACCTCATCGGGGTCTCGGACTCGATGAAAGAGCTGCTTATAAAGCGCTCCTTCCATCCGAACGATATTTTTACGATTTATAACGGGGTGGATTTTTCAGTTGAACCGAAAATTGAGGATAGGCTGGAGTATCTTAGGAGCCTAGGACTTGATGTTTCGGAAGACAGCGTTGTGGTCGGCATCGCCGCGCGACTTGATCCAGTAAAGGACATAGCGACTCTAATAAAAGGCTTTACCAAGGCGTTCGCAACCTGCCCGAAGCTGAGACTCGTTATTGCGGGCGACGGAGCCGAGCTTGAAAACCTGAAAGCCCTTTCCGGCGAGCTCGGCGTTTCCGAAAAGGTAGCTTTCCCGGGCTGGATTTCCGATATCAACAGCTTTTTCGCGTCTCTTGATATAAACACTCTGAGCTCCGTTTCCGAGACCTTCCCTTATGCTATCACCGAGGGTGCGAGGGCGCGCCTTGCAACAGTTTCATCGCGTGTCGGAGGAGTCCCGAAGCTTATTTGTGACGGTGAAACAGGCTTTCTCTTCCCCGTGGGCGACTATGAAACCTTGGGGAAGAAGCTGCTGGAGCTTGCTGAAAGTTCTCCTCTCAGACGAAAGCTCGGAGACGCGCTCTATAACAAGGCAAAGTACGAATTCTCGGTCGAAGCTACTACGCAGTGCCAGCTCGATATTTATGCTGAGATCCTTCACCGCGAAAAGCTCAGAAAAAGCGGCGGGCGAAACGGGGTTGTCATCTGCGGAGCCTACGGCATGGGAAACGCAGGCGACGACGCGATATTGGAGGCCATTGTCGGTGAGATGCGCCAGATTGACCCCTTCATGCCGATAACTGCGCTTTCACGCAAGCCGAAGGAGACGAGGCTTAAATACTCGATAGACTGCGTGCATATGTTTGATATTCCAGCGTTTCACCGCGCTATGAAGGGCACGAAGCTCTATCTCAGCGGCGGCGGAAGTCTTATTCAAAACGTAACGAGCCGGAGAAGCCTCTGGTACTATCTCTATACAATCTCAGCAGCGAAGAAAAGGGGCAACGCCGTCATGATGTATGGCTGCGGTATCGGTCCAATCGTCGATAACCGGGACGAGAATCTTATAAAGCGCGTTCTCAATAACGCTGTAGATGTCATAACTCTACGCGAGAAATTCAGCCTTTCGGAGCTTGAGCGTCTTGGCGTTACAGGCCCCGAGCTCATCGTCAGCTCCGACCCTGCTCTGACTCTGCCAGCATCTTCGGAAGACAGTGTTTCGGAGGAGCTTCGAAAATACGGACTCGAACCCGAGGGGAAATATGTCTGCTTTTCTGTTCGGGATTGGGCAGGTTTTGCGGAGAAGGCACAAGCCTTTGCGGAAGCTGCCGACAATGTTTCCGAGAAGCTGGGACTCGCGCCCGTGTTTATTCTGATAAATCACATAGAGGATGGAGCGGCTACCGAGACTATACGAGGCCTCATGAAAGCAGATGCCACCGTTATCAGCGAGGCGATGGATTCCGCACTGACTATCGGAGTTCTTGCACGTATGAGAGCCGTTGTCTCAATGCGCCTGCACGGACTGATTTTCGCTTCCTCGCAGGGCATCCCAATTGTTGGTGTATCCTATGACCCGAAGGTAACAGCATTTTTAGACAGCGTCGGAAATGAAAACTGCATACAGTTCGAGGAATTGACGGCTGAAAAGCTGATAACCATGACAGTAAGGGCAGTTGCCCAGTACGACGACAGGGATGAGCGAAGGAGAAGCGTTGAAAGACTCGTCTCCGCTGAAGCTCTGAACAGTAAGTGCGCCAGAAAACTATTGGGGGAAGAGCATTGAAGCAGAATCAAACAAGTTCAACAGATTTTAAACATTTAGCATCAAAAAAGGCCGAAAAAAAAGTCAAAACCGCTGTTTTAGTGTCAGGCGGGGGGCTGAATCTTCAGTCTCTGATAGATGCGGGCACATTTGGGGAAATTCCGCGGTGTGAGCTAACGGCGGTGATTTCATCGAATCCAGGCGCATATGCGCTCAAACGTGCGGAAGCGGCGGGCATCCCTGGGTTTGTCGTGGACAGAGAGCTTTTTCCGAGCCAGACGGTTTTCGGCTTTGCGGTTCTGGACAAGCTGCGCGATCTGGATATTGAGCTTGTAGTGCTAGCGGGTTTTGAATGCGAGCTGACCCAGCCCATATTCAAGCATTACGGCGGCAGGATAATCGACACCCGCCCCTCTCTGATGCCGGCCTTCACGGACGAGGAGCTTTCCGGCCTTGCGATACAGGAAGCACAACTCAAATGTGGGGTAAAAATTTCGGGAGCAACGGCGTATTTCGCAACGGAAAAACCGAATTCCGGACCGATAATCCTCCAGAAAGCGGTCGTAGTCCGCGAGGATGATGCCCCGGCGACGCTGCAGAGACGCATTTTGGAGGAAGCCGAGAACGTGATACTTCCGCGGGCAGTTGCGCTATACTGTGCAGGAAAGCTAAGCGTGGCGAATGGGACGGTACATATAGCGGAGCCAACAGAGAACAGCTCCGAGAAAATGACGAAATAAAATAAACGCCCGAAGATTCGTTGAGTCTTCGGGCGTTTTAATCTTAGGAAGCTTACTGATTATAAGGAGGTCTGTCATTACCGGAATCTTGATTTTGTACCGGCGGTGCGAGAGGCTTCGCCCTTTTCTTTTTGGTTGCCGCTCTCACGATAAGGAGAACGATGATTGCTATGACTCCAAGCACTACGAGAGCCGGGAAAATCGCAACAATGAACTTGAGTAGGCCCTTGAAGAAATTTCCGAGTGAGTAGAGAGAATGGGTGAAGGTCTGTTTAATCTGCTCGCCGTAGCTGACGGTTGCAGAATTATCTTTTGAATAGAGAGTGACCTCGCGAACGGACAGCGTGAGAGTTGAGTAACTCACTTGGGAATCCCAATTCTTTAGCTGTGAGGTTAGGCTTTCAACGTTGTAGCGCACATCGGAAAGGCGTGTCTCAATTGCCAGCATATCCTCAACGGATGATGCCTTGGCTAGCAGCTCGAGAAGCCTTGTTTCCTCAGTCTTATAAGCATCCAGACGCGACTGTGTATCCGTGTACTGCGGCGTGATGTTGTCAGCATTCGTACTGCTGCTTACGACGTTTCCGAGATTCTTAAGACTGTCGGTGACGGATTTGAACTTATCCACTGGAACTCTGATAGAATAGTCAGCTGTGCGGGAGACAGCGGTGCCGCCGTAAATCGAACTGTAGTCGCCGCCGGTCACGTTTGAAGACTGAACAAAGCCGCCGCAGTCCTTTATCAGCTGCTGCAGATCTGTCATGGTCTTATCAAAATCAAGAGTTTCGAGCGAGGCATATCCGGTATAGATAATCTTGTCCGCTGTCGGAAGCTCGGTCACGTTTTCTCCTGTGGAGGTACCGGATGTGTCGGTCAGGGCGCTTTTTTGACTTTCTGCCATATCGAACTCGCCCGCTTCCTCGGGAGCCGGAACAGCGGCTACATTGCTTGTGGAAGATCCGTCTGCGGATTTGCTCGCCGCACCGCAGGCGGCAAGTGCGAGAATAAGTATCAGGGCGAGGGCAAGAGATAAGAATTTTTTGTTCGTTTTCATTGTCGCTCCTCCGTTTAAATGTTTGAGCCCTGTGCGGAGAAAACCGCAAAGGCTCAATGGCTTTTTTCGCTTTAGTGACCATTAGACGAGGCCGTGAATGAAAATGTTTCAAAGTTTATTTCAAGGTGCCCAGAAAGCCTTCGAGAATAAGCGAAGCCGCGACTGCATCCACGCTCGCGCGGTGTTTTATCATCTTTTTGCCGTTGGCATGGAGAATTTCGTGTGCGGCAATCGTGGTGCGGCGCTCGTCCCAGAGTGTAACAGGAATATCGCAGCGCGTTTCAAGGGCTTTTTTGAAGCTCTCACTTTTTTCCGCTCTAGCACCCAAAGTTCCGTCCATATTTTTTGGGTATCCGAGAACGAAACGACCCACGCCGCGGGAGATTGCCTCTTTCACGATAGTATCTGCAGCTCGCTCCGCGTTCCACTCCGTGAGCGTCCATGCTTCACCGCAAAGTATTGCTGTTTCGTCCGATACGGCTAGCCCTATGCGTGCGTCACCGTAATCGATTGCCATTATTCTCATAAATACCCATTTCCGCGCAAAAGCGCATTAATAATGCTATTCTATATGATCCAGTTTTGGAGCAAGTTTTTGCAGGAGTGGTATCAGTATACAATAAAGCACGATGAGAACTGCACACTGCAAAAGCCGGGATAGCATTACTGGCAGATAAGGTGCATGTTGCAATAGACTCAGCCAGTACGAGTTAAGACCAAGACTCAGCAGGACAGTGTTGATAAGTGTACAAATTATGACATTTGGGAAAAATCTGACGTTTTTTCCGTGTAGAAAAAGACCAAAGACTGCGCCCATAAGGATATAGGTGAGTGTGATTGGAGGGAAAATTGCGTTACCCGAGACAAGAGTGCCCATAATATCGGCGATACCCCATGCGGCAGCGGACCAGTATGGACCATATAATATGCCGCAGAGAGCTATGGGCAAGAAGCCGATTCCGATACGCAGGGTAGGAGTGTTTAGCGACAGAAAGCGCGAGAGGACAAGCTCAAGCGCGATGAGAACGGCCACGCGGCAAAGCGTGACAAGGTTTTGCCTTTTCATTTGTGATACTTCCTTTCGTGTTATGCCACAAAAGGAGCGCGCTCCATGTGGCAGCGGATGCGAACAAGGCACCGCATGGTAAAAACCATTTCGTCAGGACGGCAACTCCCATCCGCCTGCACTTAACGCGCCAAGTCCTACTCTGACCATAGTGTTGTTTTTTAAAGCGCCTGTAATCACTCTCCTTAATAAAATAGCAGCTATTTGCCGAAAAATGCCCTCACGCGGCCTGCAGAGTAAAGTGAGCCAACGGAGCATACAACGCCGTCTTGCCCCGCAAGTTTTAGCGCCGTTTCAATGCCGCACTCTGTGCTCTCGCAAGCGATAACGGGTTTTCCGAAGCCCTTAAGCTTGTCGGCAAGCAGAAAAGCGTCCAGCGCACGTGGATTTTGCGGCGTAATCGTTACAAAAACGTCAGCAGCGGAATTGAGCAGCTCCGCCTGACCCATATAATCCTTGTCGGCAAGTACGCCGAACAAAACGACTCTTTTAATGTCGGGGAAATACTTCAAAAGATTGTCTCTTACAGTCTCCGCGCACTGCGGATTGTGCCCGCCGTCCACGACAAAAAACGGCTTCTCCGATATTATTTCAAACCTTGCAGGCCAATCGGTTTTTAAAAGCCCCTGCCTCACGGCGTCGGCCGTTATCCTATAGCCCTGAGAGCGCAAAACCTTGATGACTTCAAGAGCCACAGCCGCATTGTTGAGCTGATGAGTGCCGAGGAGCGGCAGCTCAAGATTCTCAAATTCCTTATATGAGAAGACCTGTCCCTCTCGGCTGTCTGAAATCGTTTTTATTTCGTCAAAATCAGCGATTGTCAGAGAAGAAAATATCTCGCGGCAACGTCCTGAAATAACATCCATGACATTTTCGGGCAGTGCGTAGACAACAGTGGGGCAGTCTTTTTTAATGATGCCAGCCTTTTCCGAGGCGATTTTTTCAACAGTGTCGCCGAGCTCTCGAGTATGGTCAAGTCCGATGTTGGTTATAACTGAGCACAGGGGGGATTCAATTACATTTGTCGAGTCGAGTCTGCCGCCCATGCCGGTTTCCAGCACTACAAGGTCGCATTTTCCTCGGGCAAAATACTCCATGGCAATCGCCGTAACAAGCTCAAACTCCGTAGGCCTGTCCTCCATCGAAAGGGCGAAGGGGGCGCAGAAAGCGGTGACAGAGGCAAGCTCCTCATCCGTTATTGGTTTTCCGTTTATCCTCATTCTCTCGCTGAAATCAGAGATATAGGGCGAGGTGTAAAGGCCGGTTGTCAGTCCGGCAGCTTGAAGTATGCCCGCAAGCATTGCGGAGGTCGAGCCCTTGCCGTTAGTTCCCGCGATGTGAATAAAGCGAAGGCTCGTCTGCGGATTGCTCATTTTTGAAAGAAGCTCTCTTGTGCGCGATAGCCCGGGCTTTGAGCCCTGCCAGACCTTTTCATGAATAAATTGCATAGCTTCTTTCGCAGTCAAAATCTTCGCCTCCGCCTTTTTATACGAGCAGTATAACATGCCGGAAAGCGGAAAACAACACGGACGCTATTGCTCGAGTATATCAATTGCCGTTATGCCGGATTTCATTATTATACCGCGCAAAAACCGATTGTATATAAAGGGGCACTTAATTATCTTCAACATAAGCGCAAACTTTACGCCGAAAACTTTTTTTCGGTAAAACCTTTCAGGATGTTCAGGGTGTTTCCCAAAAACCTCGGAAAGCATATATCCTGTTTTCATAGCGTAGCTTATCCCCTCAAGTGAACTTGGAGAGATAAAGCCTGCGGCCTCTCCAACCAGAAACGCGCCGTTTTTGGCTGTGCGGAAATCTCTGTATTTTGAGGGACGATAAACTATACACGCCTCGGTTTTCAGTGGCTGACCAAACTTGAAGCCCTGCTTAGTCAGAGCTGCCTTTTGAGATTCAAAGCTTTCGCGGCAGTTTTTTGGAGGATACGCTCCGCCGAATATGAATTTCCCGTCCTTTGATAATGACCATGAGTAACAGTCCGTTGCGCGGCTGTCAAAAACGCTGGAGTAAAAAGGCGTTGTATGTGTGTCCTCAAACCATTGCTGAATGGCGGTGTAGCGGCGAATTTCGTGGCCGGAAAAAAGCTTCCGTCTGACAATGGAGCCTGCGCCGTCTGCTCCGACAATATAGCGGGAAGTGATGCAGGAGACATTTCCGTCCTGTTCGCGGTATTGTACCGTAAAACCGCCTTTTACGCGCTGTATTTCCGTACAGCAGCAGTCGCTTTTTGTTGTAACAGCATCGGTAATTTGCGAAATCAGCCATTTATCAAACTTGTCTCTGTCAAGATTCATATAGAAACGCTGATAATATCTTGTCAGCCCTGAGTCAAGGTCAATTGCCCTGACAGAAAAAATCTGAGGGTCTACAAGGACATCCTTAGGCAGAGTGAGATTGAGACTCGCAAAGAACTTCTGCGCGTCGGGAGCGAGTAGTCCGCCGCAGACCTTTTTAAAGCCCTCGCCCTTTAGAGACTTCTTGTCTATTGCACAAACCCGAAGTGATGGTGGGAGCAGTTTCGCTATGGTGGCGCCCGCAGGACCTAAGCCGATTATGATGATGTCATAGTCCATAAGACCTCCAGCAAGATTATTAAACAGGATAATGCTAGCACAAAATCAGACGACTAACAATCTAAATTGTTTCCCCAAGACCGTTTTAGAAACACAATACTAATTAATATATTAAAAATAGCAAGAAAATTGTTGACCGGCGTAAAACATTGTGCTAAAATACACATTACCTGTCGGCGGAGAGGTTCTATTTTTGTGCGCGAAAATTCGCCAAATCAGGCCGTCTGTTCCGAACAGGGAGGCAACGTGGCCGTAAGGCCAAATATTACAAGGAGGTGCCGATATGCGAGTTAAGGTTACGATGAGATGCAGCGAGTGCAAGCAGAGGAACTACAATACTTTCAAGAACAAGAAGAATACCCCCGACCGTCTTGAAATGAGTAAGTATTGCCCGTTCTGCCGCAAGCACACTACGCATTCAGAAACGAAGTAGGTTTTTTGAGAAAGGATGTGCTCAAATGTCAAAAGCCAAGGAAGACGCGGTAAAAAAGACCACGACCACAGAAGCAGTCAAAAAAGCTACCGGAAACGAAAAGAAAAGTACTAAGGAGCGTTTGACTCAATGGTTCCGTGACCTAAAGGGTGAACTCAAGAAAGTCGTTTGGCCCACAAGGCAGCAGACAGTCAAGAACACGACTGTTGCGCTGGCGCTTACGTTCGCTTCAGCAATCGTGCTTGGGGCGTTCGATTATATCGCCGGTCTGGGAGTTGACGCACTTATCAAGTTGGTAGGTTAATAGCATGGCTGAAGATGCATTGTGGTATGTTGTCCACACATATTCCGGCTATGAGAACGCTGTGGCCGCGGCAATATTAAAAGCAGCAGAAAATCGCAGGATGCAGGAACTCATCACTGAGGTCAACATCCCCATGGAAACCGTCACGGAGCTTACGGACAACGGCGAAAAATCCGTTGAACGCAAGACTTACCCAGGCTATGTTTTCGTGAAGATGATACTGACCGATGAAAGCTGGCATCTGGTTCGCAACGTGCGCGGAGTTACCGGTTTCGTGGGAAGCGACGGCAAAGCCGTTCCGCTTACCGAACAGGAAATACTCGATTTGGGCGTTGAACGCCACGAGATTGTCGAAGGCTTCAAGGTCGGCGATACCGTTAAGGTCAACGATGGCCCTCTCGAAGGTTTCATGGGTACTGTCGAAGAAGTCGACACCGGCAAACAAAGAGTCCGCGTCATCGTCTCCATGTTCGGCAGGGAGACGCCAGTCGATCTGGATTATTATCAGGTCGAATATGTTTCAGAATAATTAGGAGGTGCACTTAAAGTGGCACAGAAAGTTGTTGGCATTGTCAGATTTCAGGTTCCCGCGGGCAAGGCAACCCCTGCTCCTCCCGTAGGTCCCGCACTTGGTCAGTACGGCGTAAATATCGGCCAGTTCACCAAGGATTTTAATGAACGCACCAAGGGCGACATCGGAATGATGATCCCTGTCGTCATCACGGTCTATTCCGACCGTACTTTTACCTTTATCACAAAGACTCCCCCGACCGCTCTTCTTGTTAAGAAGGCCTGCGGTCTCGAGCATGCTTCCGGAGTGCCTCAGCGTGATAAGGTCGCGACCCTCAGCCGCGATGATCTCCGCAAAATTGCCGAGCTCAAGATGCCCGACCTTAACTGCTCAACGATCGAATCCGCAATGAGCATGGTCGCCGGTACCTGCCGCAGCATGGGCGTTAACGTCGCCAAAGCATAAAAATTGTTTCGGCACACGCGTCGCCGTTCCCTTTACGTGGGAGGATAATTCCATCCGACGAACCACATTACAAGGAGGAAAACTAAATTGTTTAGAAGTAAAAACTACAAAGAGAGCATTAAGCTCGTAGATAAAACAGCACTTTACGACCCCACCGAAGCGTTCGAGGTCGTTATCAAAGCTTCCAAAGCGAAATTCGATGAAACCGTTGAACTGCACGTCAGACTCGGCGTCGATTCCCGTCACGCAGACCAGCAGGTCCGCGGCGCTATCGTTCTTCCCCACGGCACAGGCAAAACCCGCAAGGTCCTTGTTTTCTGCAAGGAAGAGCGTCAGCAGGAAGCCATTGACGCCGGCGCAGATTTCGTCGGCGGACAGGACATGGTGGACAGAATCCAGAAAGAAAACTTTTTCGATTATGACGTCGTTGTTGCAACACCCGACATGATGGGCGTTGTCGGACGTCTCGGCAAGGTACTTGGACCTAAGGGTCTTATGCCTACACCTAAGGCCGGCACAGTTACTCCAAACATTGCTCAGGCAGTCAAGGAAATCAAGGCCGGTAAAATCGAGTATCGTCTGGACAAGACCAACATCATTCACTGCCCCATCGGCAGAGTTAGCTTTGGTCCCGAAAAGCTAAACGATAACTTCAACACGCTAATCGGCGCCATCATAAAGGCCAAGCCCGCCGCCGCAAAGGGCCAATATATCAGAAGCTGTGTTACCGCTTCGACTATGGGCCCCGGAGTTAAAATCAATCAGGCAAAGCTCGTCTAGTTAGACGCCAAATAGAGCCCACATCGTAAAAGCTTCATGTCAATGCTGCTCGACAGCTTTGACATGAAGCTTTTACTTACTTCGTCAGCACCGCTCGGCTGTATTTTTATACAGCGACGAGTGGTGCTTTCTCGTCTGAGGGCTTTCTTTGGGCGCTTTTAAGCCTCCGAAAAATATTTTTAAGATGCCTCTTGACAATAGTGTGTGGTACACAGTATTATGAATATAACGATATTGCGAAACGAAGGTGATGGACTTGAATTACGATGAAATAATCTCAGGGCTTGCTCTGGAGCTTCGGCGAGGAACGCTGATAATGCTTGTACTCAGCCAGCTGAAAAAGCCGATGTACGGATATAACCTAATCAAAATTCTGGAGGAGTGCGGTATACCCATTGAAGCGAACACCCTTTATCCCCTGATGCGGCGGCTTGAATCACAGGGGCTTTTAAAGAGCGAATGGGAAACTGGCGGCACAAAGCCGCGAAAATACTATGTGCTTACCGAGGACGGCGCGGTCGTTCTTGGGGAAATCAAAAATCACTGGTATGAATTTTCAGAAAAGGCGAATTTATTGTTGGAGGTAAAAGAAGATGAAGGATAACGAAATGATTGAGCGCTATGTCTACGCGGTCACAAAAAGCCTGCCACAAAAAACGAGGGGCGATGTTGCGAGCGAGCTTCGCTCCATAATTTCTGATATGCTCGATGAACGCTGTGGTGATGCGCTTCCCTCCGACGCGGATATCAGAGCCGTTTTGACCGAGCTTGGAACACCTAGTGAGCTTGCGGATAAGTATGACCCCGACAGCGGAAAATGTCTCATTGGCGACGAGTATTATAAGCAATATAAGTTTGTTTTGAAAATCGTTCTTTTAAGCGTTGCCTTCGGCATGGCTATTGCCGGTGCTATTTCAGCGATTATGGCCCAAAGCGTTTGGTATGTCGCCTTTGGGCAATGGTTCTGGGCAATCTTCAACGCCCTTGTTCAGGCGTTTGCTTTTGTCACTCTGCTTTTTTCATTTTTCTATCATAAACGAGTGAAAATCGAAATTAAGCACGAGTTGCTTGACGATCTGCCACCAGTACCTAAAGAAAAAGCAATTATTAAGAAAAGCGAGTCAATCGTCGGCATCGTATTTAATGTCTTGTTTGCTGTGATTTTTCTGGCTGCGCCTCAGATTTTCTGCGTCTATTATTCCGATGGAGGCCCAGCTGTTTCAGTGTTCAATATTGAAGCTATGCGCAGTGCATGGTATTTTATTATTGTACTTGCCGCGCTTGGAGTAATCAGCGAGTGCGTAAAGCTCATCGACGGAAGATATTCGCGCAGAGTTCTGGTCGTGACAGTGTTGACGAATCTCATATCCGTCGGAGTCGTATTCTGGTGGCTCATGAACAACAAGCTGCTGAATCCCGAAGTGATAGACAGTCTTTCAAAAATATTCAGTGGCGAGAGTTCTTTCATTATAACGATAGTTTCAAATTTGCAGTATTATTTCCTCGGACTAATGGTGTTTTTCCTAATTATCGATATACTGACGACAGTTATAAAAACATTAAAATACGGAGAAGATTAGAATCGGGCTTCATGGCTTGAATACTTGAAAGAAAAGTGGTATCCTATGCCATAGGATACCACTTTTCCGTTTACAGGAGGATATTTATATGGCAACACCGCATAACAGTGCAGAAAAAGGACAGATTGCAAAAACCGTTCTGATGCCCGGCGATCCGCTGAGGGCTAAATTTATCGCAGAGAACTTTCTCGAAAATCCCGTGCTTATAAACAATGTGCGCGGCGTGCAGGGCTACACCGGCACAAAACGCGGCGTACCCGTCACAGTCATGGCGAGCGGCATGGGCATACCTTCGATTGGAATTTATAGCTATGAGCTTTATAATTTTTACAATGTGGAGAACATCATCCGCGTCGGTAGCGCGGGTGCTCTTTCAGATGACCTGAAGCTCCGTGACATTGTTGCGGGGATGTCCGCATGCACTGATTCAAATTTTGCCGATAAATTCGGAGTTCCCGGAACGCTTGCGCCGACTGCGAGTTTCGAGCTTCTTCGATGTGCAGTCGAATGCGCCGAGCTAAAAAAGCAAAGCATCAGTGTTGGAAGTGTCTTTTCAAGTGACAATTTCTATGGCGACGAGAACTCCTCAATGGACAAATGGAAGAAAATGGGCATACTTGCCGTGGAGATGGAAGCGGCAGGGCTTTACCTAACGGCCGCTAGAGCTGGCAAAAAGGCACTGTGCCTTTGCACGATTTCAGACCACATTTACAGGCCCGAAGAGATGAGCGCAGAGGAAAGGCAGCTAGGCTTTGCCGAAATGATTGAGCTTGCGCTCGACGTCGCTGTGAAAATGGGCTAATCCGAAAGGGTTCCCCTTTAGCAGTTTTACTATGGATTTTTTGTCCGGAAACAGGTGACAGCAACATGCAGATTCTTCCCATCGTCTTTTTAATACTGGCGCTTTCGCTCGTGTTCTTTTTCTACGCTTGTTATTTGCGCCTTTTTAAACATGAAGACCCCGTCGCAGATGTTTATGAGAAGGAAACAGCCTCTCTGAGTTATCCCAGACGGCGTTTTCCGATGACGTCAAAGGACGCTCTGCCACTTATTCTCATCACGGTTATTTATGCGGCGGTAGCTTTTTATGGACTTGGTGACAGGCAGGATCCGGAGAGCTTCTGCCACTTCTCCGAAAAGGGTCGCTATGTCATTGTCGAGCTGCCGGAGGAGATGCCGGTTTCAAGGGTAATGTACTATTCCGGACTCTATACAGGCAACTATTTTCTCCAGTATTCGCTGGATGGAGAAAACTACACTGACGAATCCACAATGGAGCAGAAATACTCCGACATTTTCAAGTGGAACGAAGCGAAACTGAATACCGCCAACAAACCGGCAAAGTATGTCCGTGTTATAGTAGATGCAACGCTGGAAATGGGCGAAATTGCCCTCTACGGCGCGGACGGAAACCGCATTTCGCCGAATGTTATGAAATTTGACGCGGGCTGCGCAACGCTTTTTGACGAGCAGGAGACGGTTCCGGATGTTATGACCTATATGAACAGCGCGTATTTCGACGAGATTTATCACGCGCGTACGGCTTATGAAAATATCCGCGACATCAAACCCTATGAAAACACACACCCGCCGCTTGGTAAGCTCATTATCGGGCTGGGGATTAGAGCCTTCGGCTTAAACCCCTTCGGCTGGCGCTTCATGGGAACGCTCTTCGGTGTGCTGATGCTGCCGTTTTTCTATATCTTTATAAAGAATCTTTTTGGTTCAACGGCGATTTCGACCTGCGGAACGCTGCTTTTTGCGTTCGATTTCATGCACTTCGTGCAGACGCGTATCGCGACAATTGATACCTACGGCGTGTTCTTCATAATCCTCATGTATTACTTCATGTACCGATATATAACCGCGCCGCGGGACGACCCGTATATGAAAAAGCGGAAGGAAGTCGTTCCTCTCTTTTTGTCGGGGCTTTTCTTCGGAATCGGAGCTGCCTCGAAGTGGACAGCCATTTATGCCGGAGCGGGGCTCGCCGTAATCTGGCTTCTGTTCCGAATTGCGAGGGGCAGAGAACTCATCTTGACAGGGCATAGGGAGGAGCACCGTAGGGAGCTTATATCAAATATCCTCCAGTGCGTCGTTTTCTTCGTTATAATTCCCGCCGTTATCTACTATGCTAGCTATTACCCCTATGGAAAAGCCGAGGGTTTGTCCGGCTTCGATATGTATTTCAATAAGGACTATGTAAAAATAGTGCTCGATAATCAATCGTCCATGCTGAGATACCATGAGGGCGTCCACGCAACCCATCCATATTCCGCACGCTGGTACCTGTGGATAGTAGACGGAAGACCTATCCTATATTTCCTCAGATCCATGCCTAACAACATGAAGTCGGCGTTTGCTGCCTTCCTGAATCCGCTGGTCTGCTGGGGCGGTCTGCTTGCAATTGTTGCAATGGGCTGGAAAACCATCAAATACAGAGACGGGAAAGCGATGTTCATCCTTTTGGGATATTTAGCCCAGCTAGTCCCATGGATGTTCATAACTCGCATTACCTTTGAATATCACTATTTCCCCTGCCTAATTTTCCTCGTTTTCGCGATTTGCCATGTGTTCAACTCATTCAGGTTGAGGGATATCAATTGGAAACCGAAGGTGATCGGCGCGACAGCTCTGTGCATGCTGCTGTTTATAGTATTTTACCCTGTATTGACGGGGGTTCCCGTACCAAGGGCGTATTCTGACCTGCTGGCGTGGATACCGGGCGCATGGCCCTTCTGATAATATTTACGAGATAAGCTCTGCAGATAAAAAAGAGGATATAAAATGCAACTCATAGATTACCATATTCATAGTACTTGCTCCGGTGATGGGCATAACACGATGCTGGAAATGGCGCTTGCTTCCCGAAAAAAAGGTGTTTCGCAGCTTTGCTTCACCGACCACTGCGACCTTGATGAATTCATGACAGGTACGCCCGACCCTGACTGTTTTTGCAAACGAGAAACAATGCTCGAAATGTACAGACAGACCGTTGCGGCCGTTCCTAGCGACATAAAAATTCTGTTGGGACTTGAGCTGGGAGAGGGAAACCATGACCGAGAACAGGCAAAGTCAATCGCTGCATCGGAGGAGTTGGATTTTATCCTCGGCTCGATCCACAACCTTAAGGGTAAGCCCGATTTTTACGGTTCAGAGTATCGCGGCGACGACTATAGCCAAAGTATTATCGACAATTATATGGACGAGCTTATCGAGCTGTCGCTTCTTGACTGCTTCGACGTGATGGCCCATATTGGTTACCCTTCCCGCTACATAAAAAAGGGTGGGAAGAAAGTCGAGATTAGCACGAGAACCTACGGAGAAAAACTCACGGTTTTGCTGAAGAACCTCATCGAACGGGGAAAAGGCATAGAGATAAACTGCTCAGGTTTTCGTACTCCGCCCGGCGGAGGTTCGCTGCCGTCCGTTGATGTGCTACGGTTATATAAGGAGCTTGGAGGCGAGATTATAACTGTCGGAAGCGACGCACACAAAGTGGATAATGCCGGAGTCGGTCTTGCTGAAGGCTTTGACATTTTGCGTGATTTGGGGTATAAATATGTCACGGTCTTCGAGAAGAGAAAACCTAGCTTTGAAAAAATATAATACTGGGATAATATAGAGACCTAATCATCGTATCCAGATAAAGGCGTTACGAAAACGAAAGGAACGGGCGTAAACAATGATAGCACTGGGAAGTGACCACGGCGGCTTTGAGCTAAAAAATGAAATAATGAAGTACCTTGACGAAAAGGGTATTGCCTACAAGGACTTTGGCACATATTCTAAGGACAGCTGCGATTATCCCGTATATGCGGAACTCGTCGGCAAAGCTGTTGCCTCAGGAGAAAATGAGAGCGGTATCCTTGTCTGTGGGACAGGCATCGGCGTTTCGATTTCCGCGAACAAGGTCAAAGGCGTCCGCGCAGCGCTCTGCCACGACTGCTATTCCGCGGAATATACACGCAGGCATAACAACGCGAACATCCTTGCGCTTGGCGGGCGCGTCATCGGCGTCGGTCATGCGCTTAAGATCGTTGATATTTTCCTGAATACGGAATTCGAAGGCGGAAGGCACGCAAGACGCGTAGACATTATCTCAAAAATAGAAGAAAATAACTGATTTTCGGAGGCCAAAATGGCGATAAGAGCGAAGGACATCTATCAGGGCAGAAAAAAATCACGCTCGCGGGGGGGCGTGATCATAGCTATTGTTCTGGTACTACTGACAGCTGCCGTTCTAATTTTCTATGGACTACGGAATTATGCGGTGTATGATGAAAGCGGCAACGCGACAATTGTCCTGCCGTTCTTTCATAAGGCGGAAACCGAGAGTCCGGTTCCTAGCGCCGGGGAGAGTCCGACAGTGAGTCCGACGTCGAGTGAGGCTGTGGGCTAGCGTTGATTTCGGCCGTTTTGTAACTTAATGTAACATTAATCGAAAAAGTGCTTGCAAATATTAAATACCTATGCTAAAATACATCTTGCGCGTTAATTATGCGTTTTAGGATTAATTGCTGAACTCATGAAAGAGGTGAACATAATGAAGGAAGGTATCCATCCCAACTACCAGCAGACCACAATCAGGTGTGCTTGCGGCGAAGTTATTGAAACAGGTTCTACGAAGAAAGACATAACGGTTGAAATTTGCTCCAAATGTCACCCCTTCTACACAGGCAAGCAGAAACTGGTTGATACTAGCGGACGTGTTGAGAAGTTCAACAGAAAGTTCGGTCTGTAAATCTGTAATATTATTCGTCAGTAACATGACCCGTGCCGCTTTGGTGCGGGTCATTTGCGTATTAAAAATATTGCCCTTCGCTATTTTAGCGAAGGGCAATATTTTTGTTATCATTTATTATAGCGGTTTTATCTCTGAGACAAGTCCCGCGCGCAGGAAGCACAGCAGGCAGGAGGAAACGGGATTTCCCAAAATACGCGACATGGCATAGGCGTAGGCGAGAAGCTGTTTTCTGTAGTGCTCCGTGAGGTCAGAAAGCGTCTCCTGCGTTACAAAATCTGTTTTATAGTCGATTATCGTAAGGCAGCCCGCCTCTTCGATGCAGCAGTCAACCACGCCCTGCAAAAGGACACTTTCGTTCCCGCCCTTCGGAAAGAACATACCTGCAGGGCAAAGGAGCGAGAAGCGTTTTTCGCGGTGTACCATGTCCGCCGCTTTGATGCGCGCTCCCGTGTCAGACGCGAAAAAGCCGAGTATTGAGGCGCGATCAACGGCCTTTGCCTGCCTTTCGGTGAGCTGACCGAGCAATTTTATTCTCGCAACCTCTCCTTCGATATCGGAGAGTGTTTTAGTCTTTGAAAAGTCGATGAACTGCATAACGATATGCGTTGCCGTTCCGCGTTCGGAGCCAGAAAGCGGGTGCTCATCGCCTGCAAAATCCGGCAGACTGAAATAGTGTGTACGCTCCTTAGCGACCTTTTCGCCGTCATCATCCCCGTCATCCTGCGGTAGGGAGGTTGCCGTGAGTTTAGAGGGCAGCCCGACTGCGCTCTCAAAGGGATAACGCCAGTAGAAGACGCTACGAAGCTCATGCAAAGCCGCTGTATCGGGGACTTTTGTTTCAGGAATTGGGATTTCAGTCTCGCCCCAAATCGTCTCTTCGGCTGAGTCCGGTGTTTCTGTCCTGATTGTAATCAGTCCATCGTTTTCGATGAGAGCCGCCGTAACCAACCAGTGCGCCATGGACGGCAGGGATTTAAGTATCTCGGGGTTTACTGGTGAGGACAGATTTTCACTGAGCTTTACAATTAGGGCTTCGGGATCTTTAGACGCGCAGGAAATGTAAAGCCGCTCCTTCGCCCTCGTCATTGCAACGTAGAGGACCCGAACCTCTTCCGAAAGCATCTCGGAATTGAGCCGTGACGCGATTGCTCGACGTGCCAGCGTTGGGTATTCGATTCCGCGCTCGGTGTCTGTTCTTTTACAGCCGAGACCAAGCTCTGGGTGGATGAGCACCGGTGAGCGGAGATCCATTTTGTTGAACTGGCGCGAGGTGTTCGCAAGAAACACAACAGGAAATTCAAGACCCTTCGACTTGTGGATGCTCATTATTGCAACAGCGTTACCTGCTCCGCTCGTTGTGACAACGGGCTCCTCGCCGCGCTCTTCCATGCGCGTTAACTGCTTCAAAAAGCCGAAAAGCCCGCGGTAGCCGTTTTCTTCGAACTTGGCGGCGTACTCCAGCAGGAGCATGAGGTTTCCACTGCCGGAAGAGCCGGAACTCGCTGCGAATACCGCAGGGAGCTCGAGACGTCCGTATATCAGACAGAGAAGCTCATATACACCGATGTCATCCGATATCGCGCGAAGCTCTGAAAGCGTTTCGATAAACGCTTTGCACTTATCGCTTGTGTCGGCGGCCTTAGTCAGAGCCGCATAGAAGCCGCTGGCTCTATCCGCCGCACGCACCTCGGATAGCTCGTCGGCGGTGAAGCCGAAGACGGGCGAAGAGAGAATTGATGCTAGGGGAATGTCCCTATGCGGGTTATCTATTACAGACAGCAACGACCTGACAATTTGAATTTCCGGCGAAGTAAAGAAGCCACCGCCTTGTTCGGCAAAAACAGGCACTTTTTCTTCCGACAGCGCTCGGCGGAAAGCCATACCCGCGACATTTGGTGAGCGCAGCAGGATTGCGATATCGCCATATCTCACGGGGCGTTCCGTGCCCTTATCAAGAATCATTTCAGAGTTTTCAACAAGCTGTCTGATTTGCCGCGCGACCATTTTCGCCTCGAGGTAGGTCTTGTCGGGGCGCTCCTCGCCGTCTTCCGCCTGGGGAACTGCAAGGATTGCAAGCTCAGTCTTTCCGCGAGGGAGAGGGGAATCGTCGGGCGGCATAAGCGCTGCATCCTCGTCATAACTTATCTCGCCAAGAGACTCGGACATCGTGTTTCTAAAGACGTGGTTGCAGGCGGCAAGAATGTTCCTGTCAGAGCGAAAGTTGCTTTGAAGGAGTATCTTTTGAGGAACGTTCTCACCGGTAGATACAAACTCTTTGAATTCATGGTATTTCTTAATAAATATCGAGGGGTCGGCAAGGCGAAAACGGTAGATTGACTGCTTTACGTCACCGACCATAAAAATGTTATTTTCTCCCTGTGAGACACAGCGGAAAAGTAAATCCTGAACGGCGTTGACGTCCTGATACTCGTCCACCATGATCTCCGTATATCGTCGTGAGATATCTCTCGCCGCTCCAGTAGCTTCATTCGTTTCGGGATCACAAAGGAGCTTCACCGCGAAGTGTTCGAGGTCGGAAAAGTCCAGCAGATTTAGACGTCTCTTTTCTGCGGCGTAAAGTCTGTCAGTTTCGAGCGTGAGTCTGAGTAGCGCACGCATCGCGGGAGCCGTAATCGCAAGCTCGGAAAGTAGCTTATCCGAGGGGGAATCGAAAACGGCGCAAAGACTTTTACACGCGTCCTTGCAGCTCTCTCTCGCCGAGATGAGTGAAGCTTTCCGCTCCTCGAAATCGTATTTTTTGAGCGGCTTTAAACGCAGAAAGGGTATAGGCAAAGCATTTGCCGCCCTGTCCCAGCCCAGGTCGAGCGCGTGAATGAACACACGCAGAGCGTCCATGGTTTCTCCGAGGCTCTCGCCGTAAGCGGAAATAATAGGTGCATTTTCGGTCTCATTGGCACATAAGGAAGACCATTCGCTTTCAAGACGCTCCGCCCAGTAAAGCGCCGTCCGTCTTGCGTTTTCCGTGAGTTCCCTGCCCCAACCGGTGTCGTTTGCATCGTGAAGCTTCGATGTGTCGAGTGAAGCAAGTTGAATATCCACCCATTTTTCGGGATAGGGGTGACTTAGCATCTTCCCGTGTAGCTCGAGTACCGCGGAGGAAAGGCGAGAGTCGTCACGCCCAGCGCCGATGCTTTCAACTAAGGCCGCAAAGTCCCCGTCCTCAATGACGTGTTCGTAGGCTAAGTCCAGCGCCTTTTCAAGTGCCTTCTCTCTGAGCTCCGAGCACTTGTCCTCATCGCCGACGCGGAAATCGGGCGTCAAGCCGACCTTGTGGCAGTATTCGCGGAGAATTTGAGTACAGAAGCTGTGGATGGTTCCAATCTGCGCTCTGTAGCAGAGAGTGACTTGACGGCGCAGACGTCGGTTCTCGGGTTCCTCCGCTGACCGTCTTGATAATTCGTCGAGTATCCTTGAGCGAAGCTCAGCGGCGGCGGCGCGGGTATAGGTGATAATGAGAAAGCTCGATATATCCTTTGGGTTTTCATTATCCGTGACATACGCCATGAGCCGCTCCGTGAGAACCCTTGTTTTACCGCTGCCTGCCGCAGCTGAGACGAGAACGGAGGACGAGTGGGAGTAGACCGCGTTTTTTTGATCCTGTGTTAAACCAAAGCTGCTCATTTTTCAACCTCCAGTCTGCCCCAGAAATCGCTTGGCTTCAGCTTTGAAAGATATCGAATCTTATCATTATTTTCATCAAAGCGGCAGACCGCTCCGTAAGGACAGTAGAGGCAGGCGTTGTCCGCCTCGCCCCTGTAGTAGGGCGAAGCCTCGATTTTACCGCCCGAAAGGTTTTCAGAAAGCTCCAGAAGCCGTTTGTCGACATGTGCGTGCAGGGTCTTGAACTGCTCGCCTTTTGCGAGACTGTCCGAACTCAAAGTGCCGTCCTTTTTTACGGTTACAGGGATGTATTCGGGACTTTCGGAGTTTTCCATCGCAGAAATAATCGAAGAATCGTCCAGAATCAGTCCGCTGCGCTTGCGATTTTTCGCCTTCAAGGCTTCCAGCTCCTCATCCGTAAGGTCGCCGCTTGCGGAAATTATCGAGTCTCTCGCGGGGACATAGAGCACACCTGCGGGGATAATCGGAGCGCCGTAGCGCTTTTCGCCCTCCTGCTCGAGTGCGAAAAGGTAGAGCAGCATCTGCATTCCCATGCCGTACCAAATGTCCGAGAGCGAGAAGGACTTCTTGCCCGTTTTGTAGTCGATAATGCGCAAATATAGCTTGCCGTCGCGCAAACAGCCATCCACACGGTCGGCGATGCCGTTGATATAAAGCTCATTATTGCCGTCCTCGATACGAACAGGAGGCAGTTCGCCGCCTGCGCCGAGTCCCAGCTCAAAGTCGAGGGGAGCAAAGTCCGAACGCGAAAGCTCACGCACCATGTCCTTGACTACGCGCCGAACGGAGGGACGGAGCCTGCCGAAAAGGTAGACGAAGCGGGGAGATTTGTCATCAAAGCCGCCCAGCCTTTCCGCAATGTAGAGGTCGGTATATTTATCGACGAGAGCGTCGGTTTCCTCCGGCGAAACGCTCTTGAAGCCGCTGCCCTTTGAAATTTCACCCGCGACGTTCTCCAGAACGTAGTGCATGAAGGTGCCCAGCTCCGGAGCCTCAAAGCCTGCGCGCTCTGATTCCTCAAGCTTCAAACCGTAGCGAAGGAAATACGAGAAGCGGCACGCGGAATAGGCGTCCGTTCGCGAGGGCGAAAGCGAGAGCTTCTCGCCGTAAAGTGCTTTGACAGTGCTTTCAGAGAGCTTTCCGCGTTTTTGCCCAGCCTTCTCCCGAAGCTCCGAAAGTTTCAGTTTTCCTTCGTCCGTTCCCGAAAAGTATGAATATGCGAGGAGCGAGCTTTCATCCTCAGCGCCGTTCACCGCGAGCAGGAAAGCGGGCTCGGGTGCCGCAAGCCGTGTTTTATTTAATTCGAGTGCCTTTTCCTCAAGTCCGAAAAGTAGCTTTGCGCGGGCAATGAGAAAACTAGGTCTTGCCTGCGCGCCGTTTTCGGATTGTCCGCAGTAAGAGAGCGTGAGTGTCTCGGAAGGCAGTGTTACGCAATTATAGATGAGCGAAAGCTCTCTGGATAATTCATCAGTGCCACCGCCAAGAGATAGCCCAATACCATTTAACTCATCGCGCTCTTCGTCCGAGAGTATGCCGCTGCCCTGCTTCAGGAGAGGAATCCTGTCGTCCGAAGCGCCAAGGATGATGAGGTGCTTAATATTGCGGCGGCGCATCCTGTCCATATCACCGGCTGAAACACGGTCGAGTGATACCGGAATTGCTGAAACGTCATATTGCGAGAGCGTCTGCAAAAAGAGCTTCGAAAACTGCTCCTGCGTCATGGGTGTGTCGCCCAAAATTGCCGCAGTCTGCTCGAGGGAACTTCTAACAATTTCCCAAAGCTGTGCATATTCCGCGGCAAGAAGCGAGCGGTCCGATGCTTCAAGCTCCTTTGCCTTGTTTTCAAGCGTTTCGGGGAGCCTTAAAGCCGCAAGGAAATCGGAGAGCGCCTTTGCCTGTTCGGTTGCAGTCTGCGCCTTTTTGCCGTTTTCGGATAGCACGGCAAGGGGGGCTGAAAGCACGCGCCTTATCGCGTCGATTCTGGCCAGAAGCTCGGTTGACTCATCGGTTGGTTCCATGCCGAAGCCGTCCGGATGCAGTGACCAGGGCTTTTTACGAGTCCACATCGAGCCGCGGATATCCCACATTGTAACGTAGGTTTCAAGTACGTCACGATCCTCCTGCGCGATGCCAGTGAGCCCCGTTTTCATATAGCTCAGAACGGCATCCGCTTCCCAGCTGCCAAGGATGACTTCAAATGCGTCCGAGACTAGTGCGGCGACCGGCTTTTGCAGAATACTTCCCCTTCGTGCCGTAAAGAGTGGGACCTTGTAAAAACGGAACGCCTCCTCAAGCGCAGCAGAATAAGAATCGAAGCCGCGCACGGCGATTGCGATGTCTCGGAATCGACAAAGTTTGTCGCGCACGAGTTCAAGGCACTTTGCCGCCGCCATTTCGCACTCCGAACGGAGACTGTCTGCTTTTACGACGCTAATGCAGTTGTTCGTGTTTTCGCGCGTTTCGGAGGTGTAGCTGTAGAGCTTTTCATCAAGAAATAAAAGCGGCGCGGCCTTGATTGGAGCGGCTTCGGGACTTACAATCTCTGTTTCTATGCCGAAGTCTTTCGCAAGGCGCACTAGCGTGTTTGCCGCATTTCGAGAGGGCTCGAAGTGCTCATAGTCACCGTAAAGTCCGTCGCAGGTTAGGCAGAGCGTGAGGTCTGCGTTTTTTCTGAGAAGTTCTTTTATTACAAGCAGTTCTGCGCCAGTAAAATCGGTAAAGCCATCGATATATATTGGCCCTGACGAGCCGACTGAGCTTTGCCCTATGGTTTCGGCAAGCCTTAATAGCCTGTCCGCAGGGTCAGCGCGGCCCTGAGCTAAAACCGCATCATAGGCATCAAGGCATAAGGCGAGGTCGTATAGCTTCTCGGAAAGCCCAACTCCGGCTCTTTGAGCCGCCTTTATCAAATCATCGGAGCTGATGCAGGCCGCCTTGAGCTCGGTTACCGTCTGCAGAAGGCTTGCAGACAGCTCCGCCCTGTTTCTTGCAGAAGAATAGAGCTTAAGCCGTGTGCTAATCTCATTTAGCGCGAGAGACATGCACAGAAGTCGTCCACCCTTGTCGAGAGGGGTTTTTCCGCCAGTGCCGGTTTCCTGAAAGACTCGCACAGCCATGCGCGAAAAGCTCAGTACCTCGGCATATAGGGACAGGTTATCTCCGCAGACGGAGCATAGCTCGCGCTCGGCCTCGTGGCTGTACTGCTCTGGCACGAGCATAAAGATGCCACCCTCTTGAAGCATCACCTTTTTGCGTATTTCGTTTGTAATGAGCGAAGTTTTTCCGCTGCCTGCAGTGCCCAGAATGAGTTTCAGCATACTTTCGCTCCTTTCACAAGATGAGGTAAGTATAGCACAATCAAAGAACCATATAAAGTACTTCAAAACAGAATATAACGCAAAACTAGCTCATAACTGAACAAAATTGATTTGAAAAAACAATTTTTGAGATATTCTAATATTATGCTTGATTAATACCAATAATGGTAATAATATAAGAAATAAAATCAATGGGGGCGCAATATTACGAAAGATATTAATGAAGTCATGCTGAATCCTGTTCGCCTTAGGATTATTCAGGCGCTTGCGGTAAACCAAACCCTCACAGCGACGGAGCTTTGCGAAAAAATCAGTGATGTTCCTCGTACTACGATTTATCGCCATATCACTATTCTGCTGGACAACAACATTTTGACCGTCATATCTGAAAAAAAGATTAGGGGGAGCTTGGAGCGAACACTCGCCTTAAATGTTGAAGAAATTACAAAGCACAATACCCTCGAGAATGCCACTTCAAATGCTTTAACTTTTCTGATGAACAGATATGCAAGGTTCCACGACTATTTTAGCGGGGAAAATCCTGATCCGGGCAAGGATAAGATTTTTCTGAACAATACGGTGATGATGATGGACGACAATGAGTTTGATAGCTTTTTGCTGGAGCTTCGGGAGCTTCTTATCAAATACAGCCTTGAAACAGCAATCGGACGAATCCCCAGAGATATTTCAATCATCTCGTCGCCTGCCACTGATAAATAAGAGGAAAAAACTATGGTTTCAAAAAACAGTAAAACTAAACCTAAAACAAAAAGAGGTAAAAAGGTTATGATTATTTTGGGAATAATAGCCGCAGTTATCGCTGTTTGCATGATAATCGGTGCTGCTCTGCACGCTACATACTTCAAAGAAAAGCTGGAACATATAGAACCATACGGACAGCTTGTCAATGTCCACGACGGGCAAATGCACGTCTATTCAGTTGGTAGCGGAGAGAAAACAATTGTATTGCTGCCCGGTATGGGCGTGGCACTTCCGTCCGCCGAATTCGGGCCTTTGATGCGCAGGCTCAGCGAAGAATATACAGTCGTCTGTGTCGAATATTTTGGCGTTGGCTTCAGCAGCGAAACGGCAAAACCTCGCAGCTGCGAAAACTATGTTGAAGAGATAAGAACAGCGCTTAATAAGGCGGGCTTCAAAGCTCCGTATGTTTTGATGCCGCATTCCGTGTCAAGCGTATTCAGCGAATACTATGCTGAGAAATATCCTTCTGAGATCGACGGCATCATCTCGCTGGACGGCACATCAAGCGCAATTGAGGGTGAAATGCCCGCGATTGTGAAATACGTTCTTCCGATTGCGAAGTTCCAGCAGGCTATTGGTTTGACTTCGCTTTTGGGTCCTTTGGCAACAAACAGGAAAAGCCTTGTTTCATTCGGATATACGGAGAAAGAAATTAATGACATGCTTGCGTTTTCGGGCTTTTCGATGAACGACAATGTTCTGGATCAGATGCTGAATTCAACTGAATTTATTAAGCAAGCCAAGGAGTTTCCGTTTCCCGAGTCGATACCGTACTTCAAGATAATTTCCAAACAAACCTATGAAGTTTCAAATTCGGAGCTTAAAAAGCTGGGTATCACCCCACAGGAGTATCAGGAAAAGCATCTTGAGCGAATTGGTAAACAGACAAAATTGGAAATACTGGACGGTACTCACTTCATCTATCTAAACAATGCGGATAGGATTGCAGAAATTGCCGACGCTTTCCTGCTCAAATAACGAGCAGAAAAAGCCTGAGCTCCTGAACAAATGTTCAGGAGCTCAGCATTATCGGAATGTATACCCGAAAACAGCCGTTATTGATTTAAGATATACGCATATTGCGGTAATATGACCAAAAACAGCATCTTTTCGGCGGAAACTCTCAATTGACTTGCCTTATGAGCCGTGATAAAATTAACTGAAAAATATGCATTAAGGTACCTGAGATTTTAAGGAGTGATTATCCGAAATGGATGAGGGCAGTTGGTTGTCCTGGGCTATAATTGCGCTGCTGATTCTGGCAGCTTCATATTTCGCGACGGCGGAAACGGCTTTTGCCTCCGTCAGCCGCATAAAGATCAAATCTGAACTGGACAGAGGCGACCGTCGGGCGAAGAAAGCCATGTACATACTCGACCATTTTGATAAGGCAATCACCACCATACTTATCGGTACGAATATTGTGCAGATCGTAACCGCCGCGCTGGTTACAGTTCTTGTTACAAGAAGATGGGGCATTTCGGCAGTTACCATCTCCGCTATAATTACGACCCTTGTTCTCTTCTTCGTGGGGGAGATGCTCCCAAAGAGCATAGGTAAGAAGTACAGCTGCCGCTTTTCGCTTTCGCTTGCCGCCTCCCTGAACTTTTTTATGCTCATTTTCACACCGATAGCATACGTTTTGACCAAAATCGGGCTCTCGGTCGCAAGGCTGACGAAGAGCGATCCAGAGGTTACCGTCACAGAGGACGAGCTATATGACATCATTGAAAACATGAAGGACGACGGGGATTTGGACGCCGAGAGAGGCGACCTTGTTCATTCGGCGCTCATGTTCGCGGACGTGACTGTCGAGAGCATCGTGACCCCGCGTGTGGACGTTGCCGCAATCGACATCGAAACGCCGCTTAATGAGATACTGGCTTATGTCAAGTCATCAAGACACAGCCGTTTTCCCGTCTACGAGGGAAGCATTGACAATATCATCGGCGTCCTGCAGATACGCAGATTTATCAAGGCCTATATCAAGCAGGGCAATGCTCTTGAAGTTAGATCCGTTCTGGACGATATTTATTTCGCTCATCAGAGCACCAAGATAGACGAGCTCCTTTCCGAAATGAGCCGTAAAAGGTTAAACATGGCGATTGTCACCGATAACTACGGCGGAACACTCGGTATCGTTACGGTTGAGGATATCCTCGAAGAGCTTGTGGGCGATATCTGGGACGAGGACGACGAGGTTAAGGAGTTCTGCGTCCTCCTATCCGACGGAAGCTATGATCTTGACCCCGAGCTTGGGATTGAGGAGAGCTTTGAGCTTATAGACTTCGAAGACCCCAAAGATTATGAATTCGAACATAAGCTACTCGGCGAGTGGGTCTTTGAGCACTTTGACCGCATCCCCACAGCGGGAGACTTTTTTGAGTATAATGGACTTTTGGTTACTGTGAAGGAAATGAAGCAAAACAGGATAGTCAAGCTGAATGTGACGCTCCCTCCCAAGAACGATGATGAAGGAGGGACGGGCAGATGACATCTCCCTATTATTATGTGGTTGTCGTAGTTTTCATCATGCTCTCCGCTTTTACTTCCAGCGCGGAGATGGCCTTTTCCTCCGCAAACAGGATGAGGCTTGAGAGCATTGGCGAAAATGGCAACAAGGCGGCCAAGCTTGCCTGCAAGATTTATGACCGTTACGATGATATGCTTTCCAGTGTTCTGATTTTGAACGACCTTGTCAACATCGGTGCGTCTTCGATCGTTTCCATTATGGCCATGGAGATTGCGGCAAACGGAAACACCGCCCTTGCGACAACGCTCGGAACGATTTTGTTAACTGTTCTGATAATTATTTTCGGCGAAACTATCCCCAAGATCGTCGCAAAGAAAAACGCGAACAATACCGCTATCGACAACGCTTACATTGTTCGGGGACTGATGATAGTCCTGAAACCGATAGTTTTCCTCGTGGTATCGCTTATACACCTTATCATGAAGCCGCTTAAGGGCGAAAAGCCTGCCGACGAGCAGGAGGCCGCCGTTGAGGAGCTGTTCTCAATCATCGAAACAGTTGAGGACGAGGGCGTCATCGATGAGGACAGGAGCGAACTTTTGCAGGCGGCGCTCGATTTTTCGGAGATTTCCGCTAGCGAGGTCATGACGAGCAGAGTCGATATGCTCTCAATTGATATCGACGACGACTGGGCTGTGATATTTCAGATAATTGACAAATCGCCCTACTCTCGTCTGCCCGTTTACGAGGACAGTATTGACAACATTATCGGCATTCTTTATCTCAACCACTTTTTCAAGGCGATTACGAGCACTGATGAGATAAACCTAAGACCGCTTCTCATTAAGCCCTGCTATGTATATAAGACTGTAAAGCTACCCACCGTCCTTGCCGAGATGCGTAAAAGCAGAACACACCTTGCAATAGTAACAGATGAATACGGCGGTTCAATGGGCGTCGTTTCGATGGAAGACGTTCTTGAGGAGTTGGTCGGCGATATATGGGACGAAACAGATGAAGTTCAGCCCGAGGTCGTTGAGCGCGAGGGGAACCTCTTTGAGCTTGACGGCGACATGAACATTTCGGATTTTCTCGAAATGATCGACCGGAGCGAGGACAGCTTTGATACGGACAGCGCGACTGTCGGTGGCTGGACAATCGAGAACTTCGGACGCTTCCCCGAGATAGGGGAAAGCTTCAGCTTCGAGAATCTCACGATAACGGTTCTTGAAGTCTATGGTCAGCGAGTGGAAAAAGTGCTGCTCCATATTGAAAAGAAGTAGTCCATGGAGGAGAAAAAGGATTGCCCCTGCCCGAAAAAGAACTGCCCGCGTCACGGAAAATGCGATGAGTGCCGCAGCTATCACGCGGAGCATAAGAAGCATCCACCCTACTGCGAAAGAGAAAAGCAAAAGGCTGGAAAGCCTGACGAAAGACAGGCGAGACGTTCTCTCCGCAGACAATAAAAAACAAAACTTCCCTTCACAATCGTGGAGGGAAGCTTTTCACGTTATTTTTTATGTTTCTTTTTTGAAGCGCCTTCGGCAGGTGAGTAGTTATCGCCCGTGGCTCTCGCGAACTCACGGAGAAGCTGTTTTTGAGCCTCGCCCAGATTTTCGGGCGTTACAACCTTAACCGTAACGAATTCATCGCCGCGACCTTTTCCGCGGATAAAGGGTATGCCAAGCTCCTTGAGACGGAAAACTGTGCCGGTTTGAGTGCCTTCGGGGATGGAGTATTTAATCTTCCCGTCGAGCGTCGGTATCTCAAGCTCTGCGCCAAGCGCCGCCTGTACAAAGGATATTGGCTGGGTAAACAGTACTGAGGTTCCGTCGCGCCTGAATTGCGGATGTGGTCTTACTCCGACAGTTACAAGCAGGTCACCCATTGGTCCGTTGTTTTTACCTGCGCTGCCGAGTCCGCGCAAAACGATGGTCTGCCCGTCATCTATGCCGGCGGGGATGTTGGCAGAAACCTTGCGTTGCTTTCGGACTGAACCGTTACCGCGGCAGGTCTCGCAGGGGTGATGGATAATTTTGCCTGTGCCTCTGCAATGCGGGCAGGTGGAAGATGTCGAAATCATTCCGAAGGGGGTGCGCTGCTGCTGCTGAACTACACCGCGACCCTTGCAATCGGGGCAGATCTCGGCGGTCGTTCCTGAGGCGCAGCCCGTACCCTTACAGTCCGAACACTCCTCGATGCGCGCGATGCTGAGTTCCTTTTCGCAGCCGAAAGCGGCCTCCTCAAAGGTGATGGTTATGCCGGTGCGGATGCTCTCGCCTTGCATCGGCCCGTTTTGCGCCCGCTGTCTTCCGCCGCCGAACATTCCGCCGAACAGGTCGCCGAAAATGTCACCAAAATCAAAGCCCGTGCCACCCATTGAGGGGTCGAAGGCAGCATGCCCGTACTGGTCGTACTTAGATTTTTTTTCTGGATCGGATAAAACCGCATAGGCTTCGGCAATTTCCTTGAAGCGGGCTTCCGCATGAGCGTCGCCCGGGTTCAAATCCGGATGATTTTCTTTTGCAAGTGTTCGGTATGCTTTTTTAATATCGCTGTCCTGGGCTTCTTTTTTAAGCCCCAGAACCTCGTAATAATCCCTTTTATCTGCCATAAATAAGTATCCTTTTCATAAAATGGTCAGAGTTTTAGAAAATCCCATAAAACGGACTTCCCGACCTCTGCCAGCCCATCAAAAAAGTTGTCGGCTCAAGGGCGCACATAAGTGCGCCCTTGAGTAAGCTAAAACCATCTTATTTCTTTTTGTTGTCATCGTCAACTACTTCGTAGTCTGCGTCGTAATATTGTCCGTCTTGTGCACCCTTGTGGTCATGGTTGCAGTCGCCGTTTCCGCCGCAGTCACAGTTCGGGTCTCCGCAGCCGCCCTGAGCGCCGCTCTGGGAATAGAGCTTCTCACTGACTTTATAAAAGGCCTGAGTGAGCTCCTCTGTCGCCGCTTTTATTGTCTCGGTATCCGTTCCGGAGAGAGCGGTTTTGAGCTTTGCAAGAGCCGCTTCGACTTCGGATTTGTCGGCTGAATCAATTTTGTCGCCCATTTCGGAGATGGTCTTCTCGGTCTGATAGACCATCTGATCGCCCTGATTGCGGACGTCGATTTCTTCCTTGCGCTTTGCGTCCTCGGCTGCGAACTGCTCCGCTTCCTTGACTGCCTTTTCAATGTCGTCCTTCGAGAGGTTGGAGGACGCGGTAATTGTTATATTCTGCTGCTTGCCCGTTCCCATATCCTTCGCGGACACATTAACGATGCCGTTCGCGTCAATATCAAAGGTGACTTCAATCTGAGGCACACCGCGGCGCGCGGGAGCGATGCCGTCAAGATGGAAGCGGCCAAGGCTCTTGTTGTACTGCGCCATTTCACGCTCGCCCTGAAGGACGTTAATCTCAACGCTGGTTTGGTTATCGGCAGCGGTGGAGAATATCTGGCTCTTCTTCGTCGGGATAGTGGTGTTGCGCTCAATTAGCTTTGTGCATACGCCGCCCAGAGTTTCAAGACCGAGGGACAGAGGAGTAACATCGAGAAGCAGGATGCCTTCAACGTCGCCGCCAAGAACACCGCCCTGGATAGCTGCGCCGACTGCGACGCACTCATCGGGGTTGATGCCCTTGAAGCCTTCTTTTCCCGTAAGGGATTTAACAATGTCCTGAACCGCAGGAATACGGGTCGAACCGCCGACGAGAAGAACCTTTGAAAGCTCACCTGCGGAAAGTCCGGCGTCAGAGAGCGCCTGACGGACGGGACCGACGGTCTTCTCAACAAGGTGATGTGTAAGCTCATTAAACTTCGCTCTTGTGAGCGTTAAGTCGAGATGCTTTGGGCCGGTTGCGTCGGCTGTGATATAGGGAAGGTTTATGTTCGAAGTGGTTACGCCTGAAAGCTCTATCTTCGCTTTTTCGGCCGCCTCACGCAGACGCTGGAGAGCGACTCTGTCAGTGGAGAGATCGACGCCCTCTGCCTTTTTGAATTCCTCGGTGAGGTACTTGGTGATGCACTCGTCAAAATCGTCGCCGCCCAGACGGGTGTTGCCGCCGGTTGCGAGAACTTCGATTACGCCGTCGCCGATTTCGAGGACGGATACGTCGAAGGTACCGCCACCGAGGTCATAGACCATTATCTTCTGATCGGATTCCTTATCGATGCCGTAGGCAAGAGCTGCGGCTGTCGGCTCGTTTATGATACGCTTAACGTCGAGACCTGCGATGCGTCCAGCGTCCTTGGTCGCCTGACGCTGGGCGTCAGAGAAGTACGCGGGAACGGTAATGACGGCTTCAGTGACGGTGGCTCCGAGATATGCTTCGGCGTCCGCCTTGAGCTTCTGGAGTATCATCGCGGATATTTCCTGCGGAGTGTAGGACTTGCTGTCCACAGTGACCTTGTAGTTTGTGCCCATTTCGCGCTTTATGGAGCTAATCGTGCGGTCAGGGTTTGTGACTGCCTGACGCTTTGCGACCTGTCCGACAAGGCGCTCATTGCTCTTTGAAAACGCAACGACTGAAGGAGTTGTTCTGTTGCCTTCGGCGTTTGCAATAACAACGGATTCGCCGCCTTCCATAACAGCAACGCAGCTGTTCGTAGTTCCCAAATCTATTCCGATAATTTTACCCATTTTAAATTCCTCCTGATATGAATATGTGAATTTGATTATTCTTGTGATTAACTTATTCTAATGAGAGATTTTCTCTCTTATCAGCATTTAATTTGCGACTTTAACTATACTGCAGCGTATAACCTTGTCGCCCAGCTTAAAGCCCTTCTGAAATTCCTCCGTAATGATGCCCTCACCAAAGTTTTCGTCCTCGACGTGCATCACGGCGTTGTGGATTTCAGGGTCGAACTTGGTGCCGGAGCCCGCCTCGATTTCGGATACGCCGAGCTTTTCGATAGTCTCCTTGAACTGAGTGAGTGTCATTTCGACACCGCGTCGATAGGCCTCGTCCGCAGTTTCCGTTTTGAGCGCGCGCTCAAGGTTGTCGTAAACGGGAAGGAACCTTGTAACCGTATCTGCGCGTACATCAGAATATGTGCTTTCGCGCTCTTTCTGGCTGCGCTTGCGGAAGTTATCGTATTCGGCGAGCATCCGGAGGTATTTTTCCTTTTCGGAGGAAAGCTCTTCCTGCGCCTTTTTCAGCTCTTCGGACATTCTGTCCTTTATCTTATCCGTTTTTTTATCGGATTTTGTTTCTTCGGTTTTTTCGTTTATTTCGCTTGTTTCGAAAGCTTTTTCCGCTGTTGTTCCGTCTTTTTCTTCTTTCGAATCAGACGTCTTCTTTATGCCCATTTGTGTTCATCTCCTTTATCTGTAACTTCTCAAAGCCTCGCGGAGCCTCAGGCATGGCCAGAACATGGCTTAAACCTTCAGCGATATAGCGGAGTTTTGCGGCAACACCGGAATAGTCCATGCGCGTTGGACCGACAATGCCGATTATACCTTTCATGTTGTCTCCCGCGTTGTAACGGGCAATAACGACTGACGAATCTTTCAGTTCCTTTGCGACGTTTTCTGGACCGATAATAACCTGAATATCGTCGTCCGAGCCATCGTTCGGCAGTCCCAGAAGATGCTCGCTGTCGGAAAGATAGCTCATAACCTCGCGAGCTTTGTCGGGATCACGAAACTCAGGCAGACGCAGCAGGTGCGTTTCTCCGGTGACATAGGACTGACCCTCTTTCGCCTTTCCAAGCGTATCGATCGCAAAGGCAGCAATGACGGAAACAAGCCCCATCGTGTCACCGCAGGCGCGTTCCGCGGAGCCTATCAGTGTCGGTGTTATCTTCTCTTCTTGAATGCCGACGAAGTTTGTGTTGAACACGGAGGCAAGACGCACTATCATGCCCTGATCTACCGAAAAAGGCAGATGAATGAGTTTGTTATGCACCGAGTCGTTTGAAAGCATTGCGACTGCTATGAAGGTGTTGAAGTCGACATATATGAGGTCAAAGCGTTTTATTGTCGATGCTACAGGCGCTGCCAAGGCAACGGCGGGGTAATGTGTCATCGAGGAAGCCAGCTTGCCTACGTCACTCATCATCTTGTCGAGCTGCTTCATTTTTTGGCTCAGGCTGTCGTTTATGGCGTCGGCTTCATCAATCGAAAGGCGCTGGCGCTCCATAAGCTCGTTGACGTAGAGCCGATAGCCCTGGGGCGAGGGAATACGCCCCGCAGAAGTGTGGGGCTGTTCGAGGAAACCCATTGCCGTGAGCTCCGCCATTTCGTTGCGAATCGTCGCGCTGCTCAGATCGAGAACGCCTGACTCAACAATCGACTTTGAACCGACGGGTTCAGCGGTCGCAATGTATTCGTCAATTACGGCTGTCAGTATTTTTTTCTTACGGTCACCGATTTCCAAAGTGCGCTCCCCCCTCAGCTATTAATGAAGAATGGAACTCTCGAATAGAGAGTGCTGGCACTCTCGCCTTCTGAGTGCTAATTTAGCACCGTGACCCCAAAAAGTCAATACTTTTCACAAACGAATTGACAGTTTATTCATATTTTAACCAAGACCGGCCTTTGTGCGGGAAATCATCATCTCAAATTAATTATGGGATACCAGTAAAAAATGGCTGTTACTTGTACATATAAAGATACATGATTTTTCTTTGCGGAAATTTTAAAATATTCCTTGCAATTGAGCTTATGTTCTGCTATTATTATAAAGCTATTCGTCTGAGTCGATATTCGACTAAATGGCTCATATTCTATGAGGAGGTGCAGCTAAAGATGGCAAAGTGTGAAATTTGCGGTAAGGGTGTTGCTTTCGGTATCCAAGTAAGCCACTCTCACAGACGTTCCAACCGTACATGGAAGCCCAACGTAAAACGCGTCAAGGCCATAGTGGACGGGACACCTAAGCATGTCTACGTTTGCACCCGTTGCATGCGCAGCGGCAATGTGACCCGCGCTGTGTAATATAAACGGTTATAATTTCATGTATATAGTAAAAGCGCCGCGAAAAGCGGCGCTTTTACTGTTTTGGCGCAAAGGGATATAATGTGCTGGAAAACAAAACTCTAGCGTGATATAATATTATAATAAAAAATATAAGACAATTAATCGATACATTAGTTTAAGGCGGGTGAAAGGTATGGCAGAGGATTATTCGGTGCTGCTTTGTCAGCTGGTCAAAGAGCATGAGCTGAACATAGTCAATGTTTCGAAGGACTATGAAACGGCAAGGATATACAGTATGGCGGTCAGCAGACCGGGACTTCAATTTGCGGGTTTTTTCGAGTATTATGATCCACTGCGTATGCTCGTTTCCGGAAAGCAGGAGCACACATTTTTGGAAAGGCTCGACGCCGAGGCGAGATACAAGGCGGTGGAGGGGCTAATTATGCGTCGCCCCTGCGCTCTGGTTATCTGTCATCACGTTCTGCCGCTTCCGGAGCTTTATGGGCTTGCCGAAAAATACGATGTGAACGTCTTCACATCAGATATGGACACCTCGGAATTCATGGCTCAGCTGATAAGCTCACTACATGTCCATCTTGCCCCGCGTAAGACGATACACGGCGTGCTGGTCGAGGTCTACGGAGAAGGACTTCTCATCACCGGTGACAGCGGCATAGGAAAGAGCGAAACTGCGCTGGAGCTTATTAAGCGAGGGCACAGGCTGATAGCGGACGATGCGGTTGAGATAAAAAGGATTGCCCATAACAATCTCGTCGGAGAAGCGCCGGCGCTCATTCGGCACTATATGGAATTCCGAGGCTTGGGCGTTGTGAATGCGCGTTTTATTTTTGGTGTCGGGGCAGTCAAATCAAATCAGACGATACACCTTGTGGTAAATCTTGAAAATTGGGAAGATTACAAGCCATATGACAGACTCGGAGTCGAGGAGGAAAGCACCGAGATACTCGGCGTATCAGTGCCGAGTGTAACGATTCCCGTACGTCCCGGGAGGAACCTCGCAGTCATTCTTGAGCTTGCCGCGATGAATAACCGCCAGAAAAAACTCGGCTATAATGCGGCGCAGGATCTCGAACGTATGCACGACCAGTGCGTTGATAACGACATGTTCTGATTTTTTAATTAAGGAGCGTTTATGGACGATTTTGCTCTCCTTGCACAGGAGCTTGCAGCGAAGCTGCCGGAGCTCGAGTTACGAGAAAACGAGCCGATGAAAAATCACTGCTCTTTTCGAATCGGCGGGGATGCAGCTGCGATGGCTCTGCCGTCTTCGATCAACGAAACCGAAAAGCTCTGTCTCTTTCTCCGCGAAAAGGGCATAAAACCCTTCATAATCGGCAACGGCACGAATCTTCTCGTAACGGATGCTCCGCTCCGCCGCTTCGTCATCAAAATGTCGGACGGGATGAGTGCAGTCGAAAGATGTGGGGAAACGGGAGTTTACGCCCTCAGCGGGGTGAGCCTTGCGAAGCTCGCTTCCGAATGCGCGCATTTTTCGCTGACAGGGCTTGAATTTGCCCACGGCATTCCGGGCACTCTGGGAGGCGCTGCGAGTATGAACGCCGGAGCTTACGGCGGAGAGATGAAGCAGGTTGTCCGCGCGGTTACTTATTTGGATGAGAACCTTTTACTACGCGAAAAGCCTATAGATGAACTCGATTTCACCTACAGACGCACCGCGTTTTCCGATACGGACAATGTAGTCTTAAGCTGTTTGCTGTGGCTCGAAAAGGGCAATGAGGAAGAGATATTGAGCAGCATGCGTGAGCTTTCCGAAAAGCGTCGAAGCTCGCAGCCACTTGATAAACCCTCAGCCGGAAGCACCTTTAAGAGACCCGAAAACGGCTACGCCGCAGCGCTCATCGAGGAGTCTGGGCTGAAGGGTTTTGCCATCGGCGGGGCGCAGGTTTCGGAAAAACACGCAGGCTTTGTTATAAACCGCGGCGGCGCGACCTTTGACGATGTTATAAAACTTATGGAGCACATAAAGGAAACTGTTTACAGACGCTTGGGGATAATGCTTGAACCAGAAGTTAAAATCATCGAGAATGTCTGAAAGGGATAAAGGGGAGCTTGGCAATGGAATTTCTGATTATATCGGGTCTTTCGGGCGCGGGAAAGTCACGCGCTGCGGACATCCTTGAGGACCTTGACTATTACTGCGTCGACAATATGCCCATCGCGCTAATTCCCAAATTCGCGCAGATATGCCTTGCCGCCGGCGAGCGATATGAAAAGGTCGCGCTTGTTACGGACATACGCGAGAGGGCGAATTTTGATGAGCTTTTCGAGGTGCTTGACGGGCTATGGGATCTCGGCTGCGATTATCGAATCATATTCGTGGAGGCTGATCCCGATATCATAGTCAAGCGCTACAAGGAAACTCGCCGGCGTCATCCGCTGACGGTTCCGGGCTCCACAGTTGAGGATGCCATTATGAGCGAGATAAAGCTCCTTGAGCCTGTCCGCGAGAGAGCCGACTATATAATCAACACCTCAAATCTTACGCTCGGCATGCTTCAGAGTGAGATATTCCGCCTCTTTGTAGGCGGAGATTCAAAGCGCAAGATTGTTGTCAACATTATGTCCTTTGGCTATAAATACGGCATTCCGCTCGAAAGCGATCTTGTTTTCGACGTCAGATTCCTTCCAAACCCCTTCTATGTTTCGGAGCTTCGAGAGCAGAATGGGCTGGACGAAGCCGTGAGCCGCTTTGTAATGCAAAACGAGATGACTAAAGAGTTCTTTGCGAAACTTCAGGATATAACAAAGTTCCTTCTTCCTCTCTATGTGGAGGAGGGCAAGATGAGTCTTTCGATTTCAATCGGCTGCACGGGCGGACACCACCGTTCCGTCGCCATTGCAAAGGCGCTTACGGATTATATCGAAGGTCTTGGTTATGCGGCACAGAACATTAACAGGGACATCCAGAAATAATACTGTCTGTAGGACGCAATGCAGCCTACCCGCGGCTTTGACTTTGACTGCGGTGAATGAGAGGTTTGAATGGTAAGGCAAAAAGCGGAACCGTCGATCGTCGTCATAGGAGGCGGTACGGGTCTTTCAAATATGCTGAGGGGCTTAAAGCTCCACACAAGCAAGCTTACAGCGATAGTAACAATGGCGGATGATGGGGGCTCTTCAGGAACACTGCGGGACGAGCTGGGTATGCCGCCTCCCGGAGACGTGCGCAACTGCCTTCAGGCACTCGCGAATACGGAGCCGACAATGGAGCAGCTTCTGGGATACCGCTTCACGGAGGGCGCGCTTAAGGGGCAGAGCATGGGAAATCTGTTTCTTGCCGCGCTCAACGACATTTCGGGCTCTTTCTATGAAGCTGTGTGCAGACTAAGTGAGGTTTTGGCTATTACGGGAAGGGTGCTTCCCGTAACAAACGAGGACGTTCGCCTTATGGCCCGTTTTGACGACGGGACGGAGGTCTTAGGTGAAACGAAGATAGCCGAACACAAAAAGCAAACTAACGGGCGAATTACGAAGCTTGAACTTATTCCCGAAAATCCTCCTGCCCTGAAAGAGAGCCTCGACGCTATAAAAAATGCGGAGCTAATCATTCTCGGCCCGGGCAGTCTGTATACTAGCATTATTCCGAACCTACTAACTAAAGGAGTGGCGGAAGCGATTGAATTTTCAGACGCTCTCAAAATATATGTACTTAATGTTTCCACTCAGGACGGCGAAACGGAGAGTTATACAGCCTCCGACCATGTGAGGGCGCTGTTCTCGCATTCAAAAAGGAAGCTTTTCGATTATTGTCTGGCAAATAGCACACCGCTGCCCGAGGACGTAGCCGCCCATTATAGAGAACAGGGCGCGTCTCGTACAGTCGTTGACATTACGGAGCTCGAAAGGCTCGGAGTGACAACCATACTGCGGCCGATGCTCGACTGCACAAGTGGTTTTGCAAGACATAATCCCCAGCGCCTTGCCGACGAGATTATGGATTTGTACAGAGAAAAATCTCCGACCAAGATATTCGGATGAGTGAATTTGAAATTTATCGTTAAGGAGGTGAGCACATGTCTTTTTCGTCGGAAACGAAAGCGGAGCTCTGCAGAGTGCCGATCCAGAAGCATTGCTGTGCTTTGGCGGAAGCCTATGGAATTTTGCTTTACTGCAACATGTTCACGGCTGACGAGATAAGAATAGTGACCTCCAGCTTACTATTTGCCGAGCGCTTGCCCAAGCTTTTTAAAAGAGCCTTCAATGTGGGGTTCGACTGCGTTCCTTCCACCGACATAGTTGGAAAGCAAACTCTTTCAATAACAAACAGAGAACACATCCGCCAGATTTTTGCGGCATACGGCTATGAGGCGAAAGGAATACTTGCCCACCATGTGAACCTGGGTGCGATTGAGGAAAACTGCTGCAAGGCCTCCTTCCTGCGTGGAGTTTTTCTCGCCGGCGGGAGCATAACGAATCCCTCAAAAAGCTATCATCTGGAGCTAGTGACCGATCACTACAACGTGTCACGCGAAACTTTTTCGATACTTCTGGAGCTGGGCTTTTCACCTAAGGACGCCTCGCGCGGCGGGAATTACGTAATTTATTTCAAGCAGTCCGAGGCAATCGAGGATTTTTTCACGCTGATCGGAGCACCCGTTTCGGCGATGGACATTATGTCTGCGAAGGTCGAAAAGGATATGCGCAATGCCGTGAACAGGCGTGTCAACTGCGACAGCGCTAATGCCGACAAAATCGTTCTCGCGGCTCAGGACCAGCTTGAGGCAATACGCCGTATTGAGCGTACATCGGGACTGGACGAGCTTCCGGACAAGCTGCGCGAAGCCGCGCTTCTACGTATTGCAAACCCCGAGGCGAGCCTTACCGATCTTGCCGCTCTAGCCATCCCACCCGTCAGCAAATCCTGCATCAGCCACAGGCTCCGCAGACTGACGGAGTATCTGGGCTAATAAAACTAGAACAAAGGAGCGTAAGCCATGTCGTTTGTTCACCTGCACGTCCATAGCGAATTCAGTCTTCTGGACGGCGCCTGCCGTATAGAGAGCATGGCCGAGTGCGCCAAAAATCTTGGACAGACTGCGCTTGCGATAACCGACCATGGCGTCATGTACGGCGCTGTGGCTTTTTATAAGGCAGCGAAAAAAGCGGGCATCAAGCCGATAATCGGCTGCGAGGTATATGTTGCGCCGCGCTCGAGAACGGACAGAGAATACGGAGCCGATAGCGGCTATTCCCACCTCATACTTCTTTGCAAAAACGAGACAGGCTATCATAACCTCTGCTATCTTGTCAGCGAGGGCTTTACAACAGGCTTTTACGTCAAGCCGCGTATTGACTGGCAGCTGCTTCACGAGCACTCGGAGGGGCTCATTTGCCTTTCGGGTTGTATAGCAGGCGAAGTACAGCAAAAAATTATCAAGGGCGACTATTCGGGTGCAAAGGAACGAGCGCTCGAACTATCTGAGCTTTTCGGAAAAGACGGCTTTTATTTTGAGCTCCAGTCTCACGGAATACGCGAAGAACGCATTGCAGCGGAGGGACTCATAAATCTCCACCACGAGACGGGAATACCTCTTGTTCTGACGAATGATGCGCACTACCTTAAAAAAGAGGATGCGCGCAATCAGGACGTTCTGATGTGCATCCAGATGGGCAAGACAGTCGATGACCCCGAACGCATGAAGTTCCAGGGGAACGAGTTTTACCTGAAGCCTGAGGACGAGATGCGAGAGCTGTTTTCGGAATTTTCCGAAATTTCCGAGGCCGCCGACAACACAAACATTATTGCGGAGCAGTGCAATTTTGATTTTGAATTTGGGCACTATCACCTGCCCAGCTTTCCGCTCCCGATTGGGGAGACGGATGGCTTTGAATACCTGAAAAAGCTCTGCGACCGAGGCTTTGAAAAGCGCTATGGACATGTTTACAGCTTGGATAACGCCGAAGACGAGATAAAAAAACTCCGCACCCAGCTCATTTATGAACTGGACATGATACATAAAATGGGCTTTACGGACTATTTCCTCATCACTTCGGACTTTATCGGTTATGCGAAAGCTCAGGGCATTCCCGTTGGCCCAGGGCGTGGCTCGGCAGCGGGCAGCATCGTGTCCTACTGCCTTGAAATTACCGATGTCGACCCAATTAAATACAGCCTGTTTTTTGAGCGTTTTCTGAACCCAGAACGTATTTCCATGCCCGATATAGACATCGACTTTTGCGTTGAGCGTAGGGGCGAGGTCATTGAATATGTTACACGCAAATACGGCTCCGACCATGTCGCGCAGATTGTAACCTTCGGCACCATGGCGGCAAGGGCGGCAATCCGTGACGTCGGACGTGCGCTGGGCGTCAGCTATGCCGAATGCGACGCTGTGGCGAAACAGATTCCTTTTGCAATTGGAATAACGCTTGACGAGGCGCTCAAGCTCTCGAAACCGCTCCGCGAAATGTACGAGAGCGACAACCGAATTAAGGAGCTCGTGGACACCGCAAGAGCGCTCGAGGGTATGCCGCGCCACGCCTCCACGCACGCGGCTGGTGTCGTTATTTCGGGAAAACCGGTCTATGAATACGTTCCGCTTGCGAAAAACGACGAATCGGTTGTTTGCCAGTTTCCAATGACAACGCTTGAGGAACTGGGACTTCTCAAAATGGACTTTTTGGGTCTGCGAAACCTAACCGTTCTAGAAAGAGCCAATCAGATTGTTCGCAGAAAGCAGCCGGATTTTGATATTGCCAATGAGCCGGACGATGACAAGGCTACCTTCGAGATGCTCTCACAGGGACGAACGGAGGGTGTGTTCCAACTTGAAAGCACCGGTATGACATCGGTCTGCACGGGGCTGAAGCCGCGCTCAATTGAAGATATAACGGCGGTCATCGCGCTCTACCGCCCGGGACCGATGGAAAGTATACCTCGTTTCATTGAGTGCAGTTCAAATCCGCAGAAAATTCGCTACAAGCATGAGCTTCTGCGTGACATCCTCGAAATCACCTACGGCTGCATAGTCTATCAGGAGCAGGTCATCGAGATATTCAAAAAGCTCGCTGGCTTTTCACTCGGACAAGCGGACATGATAAGGCGCGCGATGTCCAAGAAAAAAGAGAAGGAAATCAAAAAGGAGAGAGACTCCTTTATTCATGGCGATCCGGAACGGAATATTGCGGGCGCGGTTGCAAACGGTGTTCCCGAGGACGTTGCCGGCAGCATATATGACGAGATTCTAGACTTTGCGAACTACGCCTTCAACAAGGCGCACGCGGTGGCTTATGCGATTGTCGCCTACCGCACAGCCTATATGAAGCTGCACTATTCCCGCGAATACATGGCGGCGCTCCTCTCCTCCGTTCTCGACAGCCCCACGAAGGTTGCAGAATATATAGCCGAGAGCAGGGAATGGGGAATAAAGCTCCTGCCGCCGGACGTTAACGAATCGGAGGCGGATTTTACCGTTTCCGGTGAGAATATCCGTTTCGGGCTTGTCGCGATAAAGAACATCGGCCGCGGCTTTATAAACGTGCTCGTCGAGAGCAGAGAGACAGAGGGGAAATTCAGGAGTTTTGATGAATTCTGCCGCAGGCTCATTGGCCGCGACCTCAATAGGCGCGCGGTCGAAGGACTGATTCGAGCGGGAGCTTTCGATTCCCTCGGCTATAAGCGCAGTGCGCTTATGCGAGTTGCCGATAAGGTTATAGACGGCGTGAACGATTCTGCGAGAAAAAATATTGAGGGGCAGTTCGATTTGTTCTCAATGGGGCAGGATAGCGAAGAAAGTCCCACGGTTACTGAAATGCAGCTGCCGGACATACCCGAATTTACCCCGAGCGAGCTTATGGCGATGGAGAAGGAAACGACGGGGCTATATCTCACGGGGCACCCAATGGACGAATACCGTACTGCCGCAAGGCACGCCGGAGCCGTACCGATTGCCACGATAATGAATGATTTTTCACAGGAGGGCGGGCCTACATCCTTTTCGGATGGGCAGTTTCTGACGCTTGCAGGAGTCATCGCCTCCTCCAAAACGAAAACGACACGCAACAACAGCCTTATGGCATATATCCAGCTTGAGGATGCTACCGGCACGATTGAGCTCATCGCGTTTCAGCGCGTTCTTGATGTGAGCGGCGGATATATAAAGGAAAACGCCCCCATCGTTGTCAAGGGGCATATCTCCGTCCGCGACGAAAAAGAACCGCAGCTCATGGTCGAAACTCTTCGTCCGATGACAGACCTTGAACCCCTGAACCGTGAGGAAAAGCCGAAGGAAGAAAAAACACTCTGGATTAAGCTGCCTTCAAAGGACGATCCCAGATTTAAAAAGGTAGAAAAGATACTTATAATGTTCGAGGGTGAAGAGCGGATGATAATCTATTGCGAGGATACTAAAAAACGACTTTCCGCAAAATGTATGATACACGAATCGCTCGTTTCTGAACTCAAAGAGCTGCTGGGAAGCCAAAATGTCATTGTAAAATAATAAGCATATTCAAAGGAGAATAGCATGAAGAGCTTTCAGTACCGCAACCATACAAGGATAGTTTTCGGAGAGGGCGCGCTGAATTCGCTCGCCGATGAACTTCGATCCTGCGAAAAAAACATACTTCTTGCCTACGGAAAAGGTGCAATAAAAAGAGAAGGCATATACGACGCAGTTATCAAAATTCTTGCCGACTGCGGCAAGAACGTAACAGAGCTATCGGGTATCATGCCGAATCCCACGGCGGCAAAGGTTCGTGAGGGCGTTACGCTTTGCAAAGAAAACAACATCGATTTCATCCTAGCTGTCGGAGGCGGGTCTGTAATCGACTGCTGCAAGGCGATTGCCGTCGGCGCAGTCGTGGAGGAGGATTTTTGGGATGTGCTCTATAAAGCGCATAAGAAAGTGCCAAAGGCTCTGCGTATCGGTACAGTGCTGACAATGGTCGGCACAGGCTCTGAGATGAATGGGAACGCGGTTATTACAAATGAGGAAATTAAGGTCAAGGCAGGCTTTAATTCTCCCTATGTGTACCCGATGTTTTCAATCCTTGACCCGACCTTTACCTACAGTCTGCCGCAGTATCAGATGGTCAGCGGCATCTGTGATATTTTGAGCCATTTGATGGAGCTTTATTTCAGCGGGGAAGACGACAACGTCTCTGACGATTTGAACGAAGCGCTGATGAAGAGCATTGTTAAAAACGCTCGCATTGCGGTTAAAAACCCCAAAGACTACGACGCGAGAAGCAATATAATGTGGGGCGCGACGCTTGCGCTGAACGACATGCTCGGCGTCGGCAAGGCGCAGGACTGGGAAGTCCATCAGATCGAGCATCAGCTTGGAGCGTATTACGACGTTGCTCACGGAATGGGACTTGCGGCAGTTTCCGCTTCGTATTACAGATTCATCTGTAAGGATGGACTCCAAAAGTTCGTGAAATACGCCGTTAATGTGTGGAACGTTGACCCGAAGGGCAAAACCGATGAGCAGACGGCCCTCGAGGGCATAGAGCGGCTTGAAGCGTTCTTCAGAGAAATCGGTGCTTCGACCTCTATGCGCGAACTGGGTATACCCGACAAGTCGAAGCTTTCTGAGATTGCCGAAAGCACGAACCTATTAAAAAGCGGCTACAGAACACTGACGCACGAGGACGTAAAAAACATACTGGAAGCCAGCTTCTGATAAAGACAGGAAGAGCCGCCCCAAAGGCGGCTCTTCCTGTCTTTATCAGTATTATGCGGCGTAGCCTTGAGTAGTATCTATGCTTATAGTGCTTGTCGCTGAGTCCCAGCCGATGCCGAAATTTATCGCTGAGCCCAGATCGCGCAGCTTGAAATAGTTGTTGCCGTTAATATTGTAGGCCGTTAAGCTCAAAAGCTTTCCGTCAAGATAGACGCTCGAAGCGGTCTTTACCGCGCTGACATCTGCAGTGTTTCCTGAAACGCTCAGTTCGCCGCCAACAGAGGTGTATACCGAGCCGGAGCTCAAGGTGATAGATTTTCCGTCCCAGCCTACGCCGAACTGTTTTGTGCTGCCGGAAAGCGCCATTGCTATGTCGCGGAGCTTGAAGTAGTTGTTGCCGCCGATGTTGTAAGCGTCAAAAGCCACAGTCTTGCTGTTTACTAGAACGCTTGATTTCGTCGGGGTTGCTGTGACGGTGGAGGGCACAAGAAGTCCTATCTGCTTCCAAAATTCGGCGGCGATGACTTTGTAGCCTTCCACTGTAGGATGAATGTCGGTCATTACAAGATAAGTGCTCGAGTCTGCCGCCATTGCCGTCATCGTATCGATATAAGTTATCGAAGCTCCCGAATTGACGGCGGCAACATCTGAAATTGCCTTCTGAATATATACATTGAACTCCTTGAGCGGAGAGTCGAGGTCAACATCGGTGATGGCCGCCGCTACGGGGAGTGGGTTATAGTAGCCCATGACATATATTTTAATATTGGGGTTTGCATTCAAGATGTTCTGAAGTATCGTTTCGATGTTTTTTTCAATGCAGGGAGCTGTTACGCCGTCATTGACGCTGTCGCCGATGGCAGTCAGAATCTCCTTTATTTTTGCCTTATCGGGCAGCGAGCCGGCGGGCAGAGTCTTAACATATGCATAAATCGGAGCCAGAAGATCGTTGCCGCCTATATCAAGCGTTGCAATTTCGGCATTCTTAACGAGCTTATATCCGGAAGAAGTCGTGTCGTTAAGGACGGCGGTGTTTGATGCAAGCAGTTCTGCTGTTATTCCCGAAACGCAGAAGTCCTTATTGAAGCTTCCGAGAGCTCTCGCCGCTTTAAGATTGGCCGCGATCAGGTCAGTATAGCCAAAATCGGAGCCTGGCTCAGATATACCCCCGCGCACTCCCGAAGCAACCGAATCACCGAAAGCTACGTAGTCGATAGAAGGGGTTGCTGCAAGCGCAGGTGCAACCGATATTACGAGGACTATAGCAATAAGTATTACTGATACTGAGATTTTTGATATACTTTTCATTTTATCCTCCGTTCAGTTTGAAACTAGTGATTTATATAAAATGGCAGACACGTTATATTGTGTCTGCCATATTTTACATTTATGAGTATTTCAATCGCGGCGGCGCTTATAGCTGCCCTTTTTGTCCGCGTACATACGGCTGTCCGATATGCGGCTGTCGGAATCCTGCATAAACTGCTTAAGCTTATCTTCAAAGCTTGCCTCCGTAGGGGGCGCGGTACTAAATGATCTCTGGGCAAAGCCCTGCCTTGGGGAAAAGTCTTTTTGTCTGGGCTGACTTGGACGCGCCGACATTGAATGTTCCTGTTCGGGACGGGGAACTGGCGCTTCGGCTTTTTTGATCGAGAGATTAATCTTGCCTGCCTCATTAATCCCGATGACCTTGACCTTAACAGTCTGCCCTTCCGATACATGGTCATGAACGTCATTTACATAGTTGTTCGCGATTTCCGAAATATGGACGAGACCGTTGCTACCGTCCGGCAGCGAAACGAAGGCACCGAATTTTGTTATGCCCGTAATCTTGCCCTCAAAAATTTCTCCCACTGTTGGCTGCATATAAGAGCTTTGTCCTCCTGTTTTGTTGGATAGGTCCGACTATGTATGCGGGGTATTCAGTTGTTAACATCGTAAAAAATTTTCTCGCCGGGTTTTACGAGCCCGAGCTTGCTTCTGGCAATATCCTCTAGTGTGTCGGGGTCCGTGCTGTGATCAATAGCGTACTGGAGCTCAGTGTTTTTTTGAAGTTCCCCGTCGACCCCGGTTTGCAGCTCGTCGCGCTGCGCGCGGGCATCCGACACCTGAACTTTCAGTGACACTAAGGTTATCCCCGCGTAAACGATGATTGCCAGAATAACGATTTTTGTGATTAGACCGGTTCGTTTGAACGTCATGGATATCAGCCCTCCCGTTGTTCGGCAGTTTTGAGGATTCCTCAACTATGACTTTATTTTCGTTAACCCTCATTTTATACCTGAAAACGAATTTTTGGAAGAGCTTTTTCAAAAATTCGATTAATTTTATAAGGATTTTGAACAAATAGTCAAAGGGCTTGCGCACAATGCCCATGATTTTTACAACGAGGGAGACAAGAGCGCAGAAAATTCCGAGAAAAGTTGGACTCATCAGACAAAAATAGACTACCGCGCCGACAAGTGTGCAGGCTATGATATAAACCCGAACCTCGCCTTTGCCGGGAGCCATGGCAAGATAAAAAAGCAGAAAAAAACCAAAGAAGCAGACTAGAGTGTCGCACAAAACAGTGCAGAAAACGCTCTTTGCCCTCAGACGCACGGCCTTGAGAGCATCGTAAAATACTCCAAAAACGAGCCCTCCCGCGAAAGAGCAGAACGCGATGATGAGCTGGGAGATGACAGGCTGTCTCAAAGTTTACTTGAAAAGGCGCGACCAGAGATTTCCGCCGGGAGCGGTCTCCTCATAGCCAAGGTCAGTGATGAGTCCCGTAACGACGAGCTCACCCGAATCGAGACTCAGTTTTTCGATGTGCAGCTCGCTGCCGCGGATTATGAGGTTCCCCTTTGAGGTCTTTGCGACAATCTGCCTGTCGTCAAAGTTTTCAACATCCAAAACGCCAGAAACGGAAATGCGTGCCCTGTCCTCCATTATTACATTGTGCGGTTTTACGTTAAGTTTTTCCTTTTCTTCATATAACATAGTTTGTACCTCCGTATTTGTGGTGGTATATCCTATGCGTAAGGGATAAGCTTTATACGATATAAAACGAGTTGGCGTAGTAGAGCAGCCGCGCCTTGTCTGCCATTGCTAGCAGTCCGTCAAGCCCCGCTCCGTAGTCGTCTTTTTCCCAGAGAAAGGCGCCCATTGCCGTATAGGGCAGTTCCTCCGCGTTGTCGAAGAATTCTTTGTATGCCGCGTCGTATTCGTCCTTTTCGGCGGACTTTCCCGCAAGCCTGAAGCTTGCGCTAACCAGGACTCCTGTGTCGGCGTCGTACTCGTCATATTCATACATGAGGCTTTTAAGCGTAAGAAAATCGCCGTCGTTCCCGAAACGGACTAGCTCATTGTAGCTAAAATCGGCTGCACCATTACCGCTTTCTACGATAAAGAACTTCTCGCCCGTCTTTTTGTCCTGCATAAGCCGGAAGTCATCAAAACGATTAGCGTTCACGATTACCTTGCTCAGATGGTCACCGCCGAAAGCCTCGCCAACGGCGTCCATATTTGCCGAAACGCACTCGACCTTATCATCAACGATGTCGAAAAACGCAAGACCCATCGCCGCCGAAGCGCCGGCGTCGAACATAAGCATTTCGACTCCGCCGTCCAAATCAAGGTCGATAAAGCCGATGCCGGAGATACCATTGAAGAAAGCATCCGAAAGCTCCTGATAATTATCGGACAGGAAACTTCGGAAGATATTGAACCGCTCGTCATTATCGACAGCAGTACTCTGCATAGGAGTCGGCGCGGGTGTGGCAGTTTCTCCTGTTATGTCAGTCGGTGATGCACTCGACGTTCCAGTCGCTTCTCCGGAGGGAGAGCCGGACGCGGAGATATGCCCTTCGTTTCCACACGAACATAGCAGGGCTAAGAACAGTACGACTATAAAAATGCAGTTAATTCTTCGCATAAAGACCTCCATCGAATCCGGTCGGGACGTGTTTGCTTACAGCTATTCTACATTATGAAAAGAGGGTGTAATTCGTATTATAGCATAGCGCTTCAAAGCGGTAAATACGAAGTCGGCATTTGTAGAATTTGTTTCGATTTTGATTTATTTGACTGGATTTTTGTAATAGATGCGTTTCGTGTCGAAAAAAGTCCTGCGACGGCTCAATGCAGTCGCAGGACACAATGTTCGATTGTTTTAAGCTAGAGTACTTTTGCGAGAAAGCTCTTGAGCCTATCGCTTTGCGGGTTTTCAAAAATCGTTGCTGGGCTGTTTTCCTCTACGATTTTTCCTTCGTCCATAAAGATTACGCGCGAACCGACTTCCTTAGCAAAGCCCATTTCGTGGGTCACAACTACCATAGTCATGCCCTCGTGGGCGAGCTGCTTCATAACGTCGAGCACTTCGCCGACCATTTCGGGGTCGAGCGCGCTTGTCGGCTCGTCAAACAGCATCACGTCGGGATTCATGCAGAGTGCGCGGACGATCGCGATACGCTGCTTTTGACCGCCGGAAAGCTGGCTGGGATAGGCATTCGCCCTGTCCTCAAGCCCAACGCGTTTTAACAGTGCCATTGCCTGAGCCTCGGCCTCAGCCTTGCTCTTTTTGAGAATCTTTATCGGAGCGGCTGTCATATTCTTCAGCACCGTCATATGCGGAAACAGATTGAAATGCTGGAAGACCATGCCCATCTTCTGACGATGGAGGTTAATGTCGGTTTTCTCGTCTGTTATGTCTGTGCCGTTAAACAGGATATGTCCATCCGTCGGTATTTCAAGCAGGCTCAGACAGCGCAGAAAAGTGGATTTTCCGCTTCCTGAAGGGCCGATGACAACGACGACCTCACCCTTGAGTATCTCGGCGGTAACGCCGTCCAGAGCCTTGATTTTTTCGCCGTTGTAGTATTTTTTGAGATCGTTGACTTTTATCAGAGTGCTAGCGTTCATTAGCGCGCATCCTCCTTTCAAGCCTGCCAACAAGCCATGTGAAAAACATTACCAAAATAAGGTAAACGAGGGCAACTCCGAAAACGAGGGGGATTAAATATTCATATGTATTACCGCCTATGATACTGCCTGCATATGCAAGGTCAGGAAGGCCAATATATCCAGCAACGGCAGTTTCCTTCAATAAAACGATAAATTCGTTTGCAAGAGCGGGCAGGACATTTTTAAAAGCTTGAGGCAGAATAATGTATCGCATAGTGGACACATAGCCAAAGCCGAGGCTCCTCCCAGCTTCATTTTGCCCGCCGTCGATTGACATGATTCCGCTTCGCATTATTTCTGCAACATAGGCGCCTGAATTGATGCCGAAAGCAACAATACCAGTCGTTATTTTGTCACTAGAAGTCATAATAACAAAATAATAAATAAGGATTTGTACTACTACTGGTGTACCCCTAATAACCGTAAGGTAAATCCTACAGACAAGATTCGCAAGCCCCAGAAAAAACTTTCTTGGACCAGATTTCATTTCAAGCCCGTTTTTGTCCCAAGTGACACGGACAAGAGAAACGATTACGCCCAATGCGATTCCTATGAGCAAAGCAAAAAATGTAAGGATAAGGGTGTTTCCCAAGCCTTTAACGAACATCATATAACGGTCATCAAAAATAAAGCATTTAAAAATTTTGTAGCAAAAATCGCTTAACCCTTTAGGCAAATCGAGTATCCATTGGGGCGCGGTATCCAGCCACTGCGCCATGACAGGGCTAATTTGTGTGCCCATCGTTATTACCTCCAATTTAAAAATAAGGGGCAGTTTCCCGCCCCTTATCCGAAAACCGACTGTTATATTATTTATGCGGCAATATATTTGTCGATGATAGACTTGACGGTGCCATCCTCAATTAGTTCCTGAAGCGCCTTGTTAATAGCATCAAGAAGAGCGGTGTTGTCCTTTGCGACAGCGGCCGCATATTGCTCTTCGATGTACTTGGTGTCAAGAATTTTAAGGCCAGGGTTTTCAGCAACAAATGCCTTTGCAGGCTCGTTGTCGATTACGACGCAGTCGACCTTGCCGGTCTTAAGAGCCATAACAGCCTCTGTACCCTTGCCGTAACGGTCAATTGTGCCGAGTCCCTTGTCTTCAATGTCGCCTGTGGTGTAGATGTCGCCTGTGGTATTGCGTTGAACGCCGATGATATGACTTGCTCCATCAGCTAAGAGATCGTCTACAGATTTAATGTTGCTATCTTCGGGAACTATTACAACCTGAACGCCCGTCGCATAGCTGGTTGTAAAGTTAATCTCTTCCTGACGCTCGGGAGTGACAGTCATACCAGCCATACCGATGTCAGCCTTGCCGCCGTTGACAGCAGTAATAATCGAATCAAATTCCATATCTTCAATCTTGAGCTCAAGACCAAGCTTTTCGGCAATTGCCGCTGCTATCTCTGCGTCTATGCCGACTACCTTGTCGCCTTCATAGTACTCATAGGGAGGGAAAGAAGCGTTGGTAGCCATAATTAAAACGCCATCTGTTACTGTAGTAAAGGTTGCAGCTGCAGTGGAGGGCTCACCCGATTCGGCGGGAGCCTTAGTGCCGCAGGCGGCAAGGGAGAAGAGCATTGCAAGTGCAAGTACAGCAATTATTGCTTTCTTAAAGTTTTTCATTCAAATTCACCCCATAAAATAAATAATTATTCGGTTTGTTTTCCGTGAATATAATTATAGTACAAAGTGAATGATTATTCAAGAGTTTTTTTAATTATTAAATAATATCTGCATAATACTCAAAAATAATGATATAAATATGCATTATTTGCAATATTATTTCAAAGACAAGCGCATAATTATTCGCTTAATTCTTTATAATATCGACTTACCACCAAATTTTTCGGCAAGTTCACTGTATTTTTTGCATATTTGCAGCCGCTCATTCTCCCTGCCACCGATTGCTTCAACGGAGATCGAGGATTCTTCCGCGAGCGGCGAGATGCGCACCTTGCATCTGCCGTCTACAAGCGTTATTCCATCCGTAAAATCGGCGCCTGCCTCCCAAAGGACGCAAGACATTTCGCGCATGAGTCTCGCCCTGTTTTCGCAGGAAATCTCACGGCAGAGTCCGGTGGCTCCCCTTCTCGCGCTGAGCTTGGATTCGGGCGCTGGAGGCGAACCTGTGCAGCCCGCGGCAATTACGTCGCCTGAAGCTGTTACTGTATCGGGATACAGCACTGCTCCTCGGCAAACGACAGAGCCGCTTATGACGCAGGCTTCGCCGATGTTGCCGCCGTCAATTACGGAATTGACGACTCGTGAATAAGCTCCGACGCGGCTGCCGGAATGAATTATGCTTTTTCCGATTACGGCGTCGTGCCCGACAAGTGCGCCGTCGCAAACAATGCAGGGCGGTATGAGCCGTGCGGACGTTGGAAGCCCGCGAGGGGCATAAACTCCGGGAGACAGGGAATTTTGCTGAGCGGGGCTTATTTTTAGCTTTCCTTCCAGAGCGTCAAGGCAGCAGCGCAGATAGCTCTTGCTGTTGCCGATGTCGCACCAGTAGCCCTGCATCGGAATGCCGATAATTTCAAGTCCCTTTTTTGCCATAAGGGGGAACAGGTCGCGCGCAAAATCAAAGGGCGCATCAGGAAGGATAAGGTCGAGGACTTTTGGAGAAATCATATATATCCCCGTGTTGACAAGATCCGTGACTACTCTCTCCCAACACGGCTTTTCTATGAAGCTGATAACTCTTCCGTTTCTGTCCGTTAGTACAGTTCCGTATGGCAGGGGTTCGGAATGAGGATAAAGTGCCATCGTAACAAGGGCGCCGTTCCTTTTATGCTCTTCCGCTAAAAAACTTAGGTCGAAATCACAGGCTGCATCACCGCTGATAACCAAAAAATCCGCATCTCCGACAAATTCTTTGCATGCACGGACGCCACCAGCTGTTCCGAGAGGCTTTTTCTCAACCTTGTACTGCATGGAAACACCGAAGCGGCTGCCATCGCCGAAGTAACGGGTAATGCATTCGGGCTTATGTCCCAGCGTCACGCACAGCTCTTGAAATCCGTTCAATTTCAAAAGCTCCGTTAGGTGCTCCATAAGCGGTTTTCCGAGAAGCTCCGTCATCGGCTTTGGCATCAGGTCACATATCGGACGAAGCCTCGTTCCCTTGCCGCCCGCCATTATAATCGCTTTCAAAACGTCACTCCCTTTTGCTGAAAGTGAGGCGCGTCGGGTTAACTCACCTCGCCTAAAAGTATTTCCCGCGAAAGGCGAAAATAACCTTGGAAAAAATGGCATATACGTTTTGAAGTTTACCGTGGCTTGAAATGGATACTATTGTAATAAGTATTTGCGCAACAGACCGATTAGTATTGCAGGAAAGAAAAAACATTGATATAATAACTAATCTACCGCAGATATTGTATCCACACCGCATGAACCAAACGGAGAGGGTTTCCGTTTGTTGAAAGGACTGACTTCGCAATGAACAAAACTCTCAAAAGGCTGCTCGAGCCTGGGACAAGACTATACTTTTTCTTTTTGGTGGTCTTTGCCGGAATCGCGTTCGTTTTCAACATGAAGCTCGCTTATGCCGAAATTGCTGTCGTTGCATTGCTTTTCATCTACTCTGTAATTATAAGCCGTCGTAGACGAAAGGACTTTCAGGCTTATATCGAATCCGTGACCGCTAATGTCGAGGCGGTTAAGAGCGACAATCTCGTCAATTTCCCGCTGCCGATGGTGGCGTTTCGACTCGATAATACGGCAATCGTTTGGGGCAATAGCTTCTTCTCCGACATTTTTACAAAAAAGAAGCTCCATTTTGATACCCGTTTGAGTGATCTTGCACCCGGTTTCAAGTCTAAGTGGCTGACTGAGGGTAAGCTCCAGTATCCGGAGCTCATCGAGGTCAGCGGCAAACGGTACAGGGTTTACGGAAACATCGTCCGAGGTGAAACCGATACGAGCAGAGACTTTATGGGCATAAGTTATTGGCTCGATGTTACGGAATATGAGCAGACCAAGGACGAATATGATAATTCGCGTCCGATAGTCGCGATAATACTATTTGATAATCTGGATGAAATATCGAAAAATCAGCCCGAAAGAGTGAAAACCCGCCTTCAGAACGCAATTTCCGAAAAAGTCGAGAACTGGGGCTCAGAGATAGGCGGTATCGTCTGCCACTATGACAAGGACAGATATCTGCTGATTTTTGAGGAGCGCCATTATAAAAAGCTCGTTGAAGAAAAGTTCTCACTTATGGACAGTGTACATGAGGTCGTTAATCCAAGCGGTATACACGCATCTGTCAGCATCGGCATCGGACGCGACGGCGGCTCTTTCGAGGAGGACTTCAATTTCGCCGTTTTGAGTACCGAAATGGCGCTTTCGAGAGGCGGCGACCAGACGGTCATCAAGAGCCGCTTCAACTTCGAGTTTTTCGGCGGACGCGGCGCGGAGATCGAGACGCGTACGAAGGTCAAATCTCGCGTAATGGCAAGCGCGCTTTCAGAGCTTATTAAATCCTCGGGACAGATTCTTGTAATGGGGCACAAGTTCGGGGACATGGATAGCGTGGGCGCCGCTGCCGGACTTTGCTGCATCGGCAGAAAACTGAGCTGTAAGACTTATATAGTAATTGACGAAACGAACTCGGCGGCCGAAAGTCTTTTGGAAAAGCTCCGTTCCGCAAGCGAATACAAAGACATAATTATAAGCCCGCAGGAAGCTATGATGAAAGCGGACAGAAATACTCTTCTCATAGTTGTTGACACGAATCGTCCGGAACAGGTGGAGGATCAGAGCCTTTTAATGAGCTTCAACAGGGTAGCGGTTATCGACCACCACAGGCGTGCGGCAAGCTATATCCAGAACGCGGCGCTGACCTTCCTCGAACCGTATGCCTCCTCGGTCTGTGAGCTTGTCTGTGAACTCGTGCAGGAGCTCGTAGAGCAGGCTGATATCCTCAAGATCGAGGCGGACGCAATGCTCGCGGGTGTCGTCATGGACACCAAGAACTTTACCATACGTACAGGTGAGAGAACCTTTGACGCTGCGGCTTTCCTTAATCGTGCAGGTGCGGACACAATCGCCGTTAAAAAGATTCTTCAAAACGATATGGACGACACGGTTGCCCGCTATAAAATACTCCAGCAGGTCAAGCGCTACCGTGACAACATCGCGATAGCGGTCATTGAGGAGCCGCAGGACAGGATAGTTGCGGCGCAGGCGGCGGACGAAATGCTGAATATAGTCGGCATACAGGCTTCAATCGTTTTATATCCCACCGAAAGCGGCGGAGTGATAATCTCCGCGAGGTCGATTGGCGAAGTAAACGTCCAGCTTCTTCTCGAAGAGCTCGGCGGAGGCGGCAACAGATCTGCTGCCGGCGTCCAGCTTGAGGGTGTTTCACTGCGTGAGGGCGTTGAAAGGCTTTTTGAGGCAATTGATAAATATTTCAAGGAATGATACGGCAAACCGATATTTAAAACGAAAAGCGAGGATAAATACATGAAAGTAATTTTTCTATCAGACGTAAGAGGGCAGGGCAAAAAAGACGAGCTCAAGGAGGTTTCGGACGGCTACGCGAGGAACTATCTAATCCCAAGGAAGCTGGTTATGGAGGCGACGAGCGACACCCTTAATGCTATCAAGCTCAAGGAAAAAGCTAAGATCGCCCATGCGGCCAAAGAAAAGGCCCTTGCCGAGGAAAATGCGAAGAAGCTTGAGAGCCTTATTGTGAAGGTTCCAGCAAAGGCGGGCGCGGGCGGAAAGCTCTTCGGCTCGGTTACATCCAAGGAAATCAGCGAGGCGCTCCTCAAGCAGTTCAACATAACAATTGATAAAAAAGACATCGTTCAGAGCGACCCTATCAAGAATTACGGTACGTATTCCGTAAAGTGCAAGCTGGGTCATGAGACGAGCGGCACCATTAACTTGATTGTGACAGAAGAAAAATAATTCTGATAAGGAATATTCTATGGACGAACTTTTCGAACTTAGAGTGCCGCACTCAGCAGAAGCGGAGCAGGCGGTCATCGGCTCACTGCTAATTGACCCGGCCTGTATCCCCGACGTTCTCCAAAAGGCGAGATCGGATGATTTTTATCTGCAAACGAATCGCGACGTGTTCGATACAATCAGCAACATGTACATTTACGGGCGTACAGTCGATCCGGTCACTACGCTGGATCAAATGCGCATCCGCGGCTGTCTGAAGGATAATTCTCAGAGCTATCTGCTTGAACTAATGCAGGTTACGCCGACCGCCGCGAATGTTATGAAATACGTTGACATTCTGCGTGAGCAGTCGCTGCTCCGCGCATTACTTAAGGTCGGCGGCGAAATCACAACGATGGTACGCGAAGGCTCCGGTGAGGCGGACACGATGCTTGAAGCCTCGGAACGGAAGATTTATGCGCTCCGCCAGGGACGCACGATAGGCGGACTTATAAAGGTCGCGAACGTCATTCAGGACGTCTATAATCAGATATCCGAAATGGCAGCATCAGGCGTTGCAATGCCCGGTATTCCGACCGGATTGCACGATTTGGACAGCGCCATTTTAGGACTCAACAAAGGTGACCTTGTCCTTATAGCGTCAAGACCGGGTATGGGTAAGACGAGTATTGCGCTTAATATCGCCATGCACGCTGCGAAGGTCTCAAAAAAGACCGTTGCGATCTTTTCTCTTGAAATGTCGCGCGAACAGCTTGGCACACGCCTTCTCGCGGGAGAAGGACTTATCGATGCTCAAAAGCTTCTGACGGGCAGGCTCAGTCCTGCGGATTGGCAGAGAATTGGAACAGCCGCCTCAACAATCAGCGAAACGGAGATACTCATTGACGATAACCCGTCGCTCTCCGTTGCGGACATGAATTCCCAATGCCGCAGGCTCGATAATCTGGGTCTCGTCGTAATCGACTATTTGCAGCTCATGCAGTCGGCGGGGAACGGTCGCAGCTACTCAGGGGAGAACCGCCAACAGGCAGTTTCGGATATGAGCCGTATGCTCAAGATCATGGCAAAGGAGCTGAATGTGCCAGTCATATGCCTATCCCAGCTTTCCCGCGCAAACGAAGGCAGATCAGACAAGCGGCCCCTTCTTTCTGATTTGCGCGAATCGGGTGCAATCGAGCAGGATGCCGACATTGTTATCGGTCTTTTCAGAGAGGGCTATTATGACAGAGAGTGCGCAACGCCAAACGAGGCAGAAGCAATTATTCTTAAAAACCGCCACGGTGAGCTGAAAACGGTTCCGCTGATGTGGCTGCCCGAATATACTAGTTATGTTTCCGCCGAAAGACACCACGACGACGATGATTATTGATTTTAGCGATAAATACAATATGCTTCCCAAAGGCGGCATTGTGCTCTGCGCCGTTTCAGGCGGCAAGGACTCCATGTGTCTACTCGAAAAGCTCCGAGAACTTGCACCGGTTTACGGGTTTGAGCTTTGTTGCGCGCACTTCGATCACCGACTGCGCGGAGAAGAATCCGACCGGGACAGAGTTTTCGTCGAAAACTACTGCAGGGAGAGGGTCATCCCCTGCTATGTGGGCTCGGCTGATGTTTCGGCCTACGCCAACGATAACGGACTCGGAATCGAGGAGGCTGCGAGGAAACTGCGCTATGCTTTTCTCGAAAAAACGGCCGATGAGATTGGAGCTTTACGTATTGCGACAGCGCACACGGCAGATGATAATGCGGAAACGCTCATTTTGAACCTCATGCGCGGCAGCGGACTGAAAGGTCTCTGCGGCATTCCGCCCGTGCGCGGGAAAATCATTCGCCCGCTGCTTCAAACAACGGGCGAGGAGATACTCAGCTACCTCGAGGAAAAGAGTATTCCCCATGTTGAGGATTCATCGAACGGAAAGGACGAATATACCCGTAACAGGCTCCGGCACAGGGTAGTTCCCGAGCTTAGGACTCTAAACTCGGGCTTTGACGACAACCTCATCCGTTGCCTTGAACTGCTTCGGGGGGACGAGGAATATCTCTCATCACTTGCTCAGGACTTTGTACACAAGCATTATACCGACGGCAGCCTGCCGATTTTGGAATTTTCCGTGCTGCCGAAACCCATTTCGGCAAGAGTACTGCAGCTCATCGTACCCTGCGGACTTTCCGAAAAGCATATTGACGCTGTACGAAGCCTTGCATCCGGCGAGGAAAAGCACGCTTACGCCGATATTCCCGGTCTACGGGTTGCACGCGACTATGAAAGGCTTGTTTTCGGGGCGCAGGAGTTAGGCGCAATTGAAAAGCGCGAGCTCAAACCCGACACGGTTACGGTGCTTCCCGAGGCAGGACTCGAAATTACCTGCGAATTCATCAAAAACTGTAAGGAAATTCATAATTCATTTAACATTTTCTTCTTTAAAAATGATAGCATCTATGGTAAGATGTTTGTCAAGTCCCGTTCTGAGGGCGAAAAGGTCCGTCTGGTGGGAAGAAATTGCACTAAAACACTCAAAAAGCTTTTCTCCGAGGCAAAGTTAAACGGAGAGGGCAAAACGCTTATACCCGTTATATATGACGAAGAGGGCGTTATTGCCGTCTGCGGGTTCGGAATTGCAGAGCGTTGTAAGCCGGAAAACGGCGATGATATTATAAAAATTACGCTAAAAGATATAAACAAGAAATAAATGAACGTCAACATTATTTAATTTTGATTTTCGGGGAGAATTATTGGGATGACAAACGATATTATGAAGGTCCTTATTACCGAGGAGCAGATCGAAAGACGTGTTAAGGAACTCGGACGGGAGCTTTCAGATAAATTTGAAGGCAGCGAGCCTCTCTTTATCGGCGTTTTAAAGGGTAGCTTTATTTTTATGGCTGATCTTATCCGAAACGTGAGCCTGAAGTGTTCCATGGACTTTATGGCAGTCTCGTCCTACGGCAATGGGACAACGACCTCGGGCGCTGTCAAGATTAACAAGGACTTAAATGAGGACATAGCAGGTCGCCATGTAATTATCGTTGAGGACATCCTCGACAGCGGAGTGACGCTCACCTATCTCTGCGGCTATCTCCAGAACCGCAAGCCTGAGTCCATCACACTTGTCACGCTTCTGGATAAACCTGCCAGACGCAAAGCGCCGATTAAGGCTGATTACGTGGGCTTTGAAGTTCCCGATGAATTTGTCGTCGGCTATGGTCTCGATTTTGCGGAGAAATACCGCAATCTTCCCTTCGTGGGAGTCCTCAAGCCTGAAATATATTCAGACTGCGAGGAATAAAGTTTGTCTTAGGGGACTTAACGAATATACTGCATTTAACGCAAAGGAAGTGATTTTCGCTTGAAGAAAAACCGAAACCAAGCCAGAGATATAGGTTTTTACGCACTGATCGTCGTGATTTTGATGGCAACCGTCTGGTCAATGACCTCACAGACGGATACTTCGGGTAGTGTCAAGTACTCCGAAGTGGTCGAACTCTTTCAGAAAGAGCAAGTCGAGTCTTTTTCAACTATCGGCAATGATATAACTCTTTTGCTCCGCGAACCCTATAATGACAACGATACGGTAACATCGGAGCTCGGGTCTGTCGAATATTTCTACGAACAGATGGGAGACTTGATTCAGGAACAGAAAGATAAAGGTGTTCTGAAGGAGTATGAATATAGCCCGAATCCGCCGACATCATTGTGGGTTCAGTTCATTCCTTATCTTGTACTGCTTTTGATTTTCGGTATTTTCTGGTACGCAATGATGAAGACTGCCGCGAAAAACGGCGGAGCCGGCGGCGCAATGAAATTCGGCAGAGCCAGAACGAGGCTCGGTCAGGACGAAAAGAAAAAAATCACTTTTGATGATGTTGCCGGTGCCGAAGAGGAAAAGGAAGAGCTCCAGGAAATCGTCGGTTTCCTGCGCAACCCCGCCTCCTATACCGCGATGGGCGCAAGGATACCTAAGGGCGTGCTGCTCGTAGGCCCTCCGGGAACCGGAAAAACCCTTATTGCAAAAGCGGTAGCGGGCGAGGCTGGAGTGCAGTTTCTTTCAATCTCGGGTTCCGATTTTGTCGAGCTTTATGTCGGCGTCGGCGCGTCCCGTGTGCGTGACCTCTTTGAACAGGCTAAGAAGATTGCTCCGGCAATCATATTCATAGACGAAATCGACGCTGTCGGACGGCAAAGAGGCTCCGGTCTCGGCGGCGGTCACGACGAGCGTGAGCAAACCTTAAACCAGCTTCTCGTCGAGATGGACGGCTTCGGCAACAACGACGGAGTTATAGTCATGGCGGCGACGAACCGCTCAGATATTCTGGACAGTGCGCTCCTGCGTCCGGGTCGTTTTGATCGTACGGTCTATGTCGGTCTGCCCGATAAGCGCGGACGTGAGGCCATTTTGAAGGTTCACTCAAGGGGTAAGCCTCTTGGCGACAACGTCGACCTTAACAGTATTGCCAGAGGAACCCCCGGCTTCTCGGGTGCTGACCTTGAAAACCTTCTGAACGAAGCCGCAATCCTCGCTGTAAGGCGTGGCAAGCGCTTTATAACCCAACCGGAAATTGAAGAATCAATTTTGAAGGTTATGGCCGGCCCTGAAAAGAAGAGTAGAATAATGTCCGATAAGGCCAAAAAACTCACCGCTTATCACGAGGCGGGGCATGCAGTTACCTCTCACTTCTTGGAAAAGAAGAATCCCGTTCAGTATATTACAATTATTCCCCGCGGACCAACGGGCGGTATGACGGTCTATCGTCCTGATGAGGACACCGAAAACTATCAGTCCCGCAGCGAAATGTTCGCAAATATTATTTCATCTCTTGGAGGAAGAATTGCCGAGAAGCTCATGCTGGACGATATTTCTACAGGTGCTTCAAGTGACATTCAAAACGCAACGAGAATCGCAAGAGCGATGGTCACGGTTTACGGCTTTTCCGATAAGTTGGGACCCATTTCCTTTGAGGACGCAGGACACAGCATCTTTATCGGACGTGATTTCGGCACAACAAAGAGCTATTCCGAGGAAACGGCGGCACTCATTGATGAGGAAGTCAAGCGCATCTTTGATGAGGCGGGCAAAAAGTGTGAAGAAGTTCTAACTGAGCACCAGGATCTGCTTGTTAAGGTCGCTGAATATCTGCTTGTTAACGAATCCATGGATGGAAGCGATTTTGCGTTCCTCTGCGAGCACGGCTACGTTCCCGAGAAGGAGAATAAGCCGATTGACGAGCTTAAGATTGAAGAAGTGAAGTCCGACGACCCGTCATTCAAATCCGATGCGCAGGCATCGAAGAGCGATGACAAGAACAACTACGGATACTAAATTAACACGAAGGGCGGAAGTGATTCCGCCCTTTTCGAGAGGAATGGTAAGCACATGAAGCTTGGAATTGTCGGTCTGCCGAATGTTGGAAAGAGCACGCTGTTTAACGCCATAACAAACGCAGGCGCGGAGAGTGCGAACTACCCGTTTTGCACTATAGACCCGAATGTAGGAACGGTTGCCGTTCCGGACGAGCGCCTCGATTTTCTCGCGGAGATGTACAGTCCGAAAAAATACACTCCCGCCGTCATCGAGTTCGTCGATATTGCGGGGCTTGTCAAGGGCGCGTCGAAGGGTGAGGGGCTTGGCAACAAGTTTTTAAGCAACATACGCATGACGGACGCGATAATACACGTCGTCCGCTGCTTTGACGATGAGAATGTCATACATGTCGAGGGCAATACCGATCCCCTGCGTGATATCGAGATAATAAATCTCGAACTTATCATGGCAGATATGGAAATGGTCGAGCGCCGCGTGGACAAGGCAAAAAAAGCCGCTAAGGGCGGCGATCGGAAGTTTCTGCACGAAGCGGAGGTTATGGAAGGTCTGCTTGCCCATATGAACGACGGCAAGCTGGCAAGAAGCTATGATTGTCCTCCCGAGGACAGGGAGATTATCGAGGAAAGCGAGCTTCTGACGCTCAAGCCTGTCATATACGCGGCGAACATGGACGAAAAAGGCTTTTCGGACGGCCCTGAAAACAACGCCTATTACAAGCTGCTGGAAAAATATGCTCTTGCTGAGGGTTCACAGGTTTTGCCCATCTGCGCCAAAGTCGAACAGGAAATCGGCGAGCTGGATGACGAGGACAAGGCACTCTTCATGGAAGAACTGGGTATGAGTGAAAGCGGTTTGAGCCGCCTAATCAAATGTTCGTACAGCCTTCTCGGCCTCATATCATTTCTCACCTGCGGACCTGACGAGGTGCGCGCGTGGACTATTCGGAAGGGAACTAAAGCTCCGCAGGCGGCGGGAAAAATACACACTGACTTCGAGCGAGGCTTCATCAGAGCCGAAATCGTTGCTTTCGACGACCTAAAGAACTGCGGCACAATGGCGGTTGCAAGAGACAAGGGTCTCATCCGCTCCGAGGGCAAGGAATATGTAATGCACGACGGCGACGTGACTCTGTTTCGGTTCAATGTGTAAGTATTGCCTTTTTGATTAACTCCTTGACAAAACACGCGAAAGAGTCTAAAATCTCATTATTATCAAGATACAGGCAATGACGGAGACTGACTGTCCTGCGCGGCAAAGAGAGAGCGGCAAAAGCTGAAAGCCGTTTCGAAACGCGGACAAGCATCATACCGCTCCCGAGCCGAAGCGCCGAAGATGCTGCTTTTTAAGTGGACTTGTGTAGGCTCTCCCGTTAGCGCACGTTACAGCGCTCCTAAAGCGGCAGGCTTTGTCTGCAAGCAGGGTGGAACCGTGTGAAATTCGCACCCCTGACAAACGTCAGGGGTGTTTTGTTTTTCTTCATGTGAAAATCAGCATAAAATAATGAATAAAAAAAGGAGATATATTATGGATGAGAACAAATACAGCTTTGAAAACGCAGATTTCAAATATGCCTACAGACACACTAGCTCCCATATCCTTGCGCAGGCGATAAAGCACCTTTATCCTGAAACCAAGTTCGCAATCGGCCCCGCAATCGATGAAGGCTTCTATTACGACGTCGACTCCGAGACCATTTTTACGCCCGAGGTTCTCGAAAAGCTCGAAGCCGAAATGCGCAATATCTGCAAGGAAAAGATACCTCTCGAGCGTTTCGAGCTGCCCCGCAGCGAGGCGTTGGAGTTTATGAAGGACGAGCCCTATAAGGTGGAGCTCATAAATGACCTGCCTGCTGACGCGGTGATCAGTTTTTATAAGCAGGGCGACTTTACCGACCTCTGCGCGGGTCCTCACATGGACAGCACCGGACGTATCAAGGGCAACGCAATAAAGCTTACGAGCTGCACCGGCGCATACTGGCGCGGCGACTCCAAGCGCAAAATGCTCCAGCGCATTTACGGCACTTCTTTCCAGAAAAAAGAGGAGCTGGACGCATACCTTGAGCGCATCGAGGAAGCGAAAAAGCGCGATCACCGCAAGCTGGGGCGCGAGCTCGACCTCTTTATGATTACGGACGAAGGTCCGGGCTTCCCCTTCTTCCTGCCGAAGGGCATGGTTCTGCGCACCGAGCTTGAAAATTATTGGCGCGAGCTCCACAGACGGTGCGGCTATCAGGAAATAAAAACACCGATGATTTTGAACGAGGAGCTTTGGCATAGGAGCGGCCACTGGGATAAATATAAGGAAAACATGTACTTTACCAAGATAGACGGTGAAGATTTTGCAATAAAACCGATGAACTGCCCAGGCGGAATGCTTGCCTATAAGCGCCGCCCGTGGTCATATAAGGATTTGCCCATGCGTGTGGGTGAGCTGGGTGTTGTCCATCGCCATGAGCTTTCCGGCGCGCTGCACGGACTTATGCGCGTCCGCTGCTTTACTCAGGATGACGCGCACATTTTCATGACAAAGGAGCAGATGCACAGCGAAATTCTCGGCGTTATTCAGAAGATTGACAGTGTTTACAGCATGTTTGGCTTTAAGTATCACATCGAGCTATCCACCTGCCCCGAAAACTTCATTGGAAGTCAGGAGATAAGGGAATACAGCGAGAATGTCCTGAAGGAAGTTCTTGAGACAAACGGTAAGGAATATGTCGTCAATCCCGGCGACGGCGCTTTCTACGGTCCGAAAATTGACTTCCATCTTGAGGATGCAATCGGCAGAACCTGGCAGTGCGGCACGATTCAATTAGACTTCCAGATGCCTGTACGCTTCGAGCTTGAATACACGGGCGCAGACGGCGAAAAGCACTGCCCGGTAATGATTCACACCGTTGCACTAGGCTCGATTGAGCGCTTCATCGGCATACTAACCGAGCATTTCGCGGGTGCTTTCCCCCTCTGGCTTGCTCCTGTTCAGGCAATGGTTATGCCCATAACCGACCGCAGCCGCGACTATGCCGAAAGCATCTATAAAGCACTCTTCGACGCCGGTATTCGCGTTGAGACAGATTACAGAAGCGAGAAGATCGGCTACAAAATCCGCGAGTCTCAGCTGCAGAAGATTCCGTATATGCTCGTTCTTGGTGACAAGGAAGCCGAAGCGGGGCTTGTTGCTGTGCGTACACGCTTGGGCGGAGATGAGGGAACTATGACTCTGGATGATTTCATTGCGAAAATCAAAGAAGAAATTGAAAGCAAGAATAATTGATTTCTGCTATATTTTTCAAACACATATAACCGAATAATGAAATTAACTCCTTCGTAGACTATTGGTAAGGTCTGCGAAGGAGTTTTTTGTTTTGTCGTGTAAAAGATTTCTGCGCAGACAATAACGCATGGGAGGTATTTACATTATGAACAGAAAGAAGATGTGCCTCGTACTCGCCGTGATATTTGCTTTGAATATCCTTGCAATAACGCTTGTCGCAAGTGCCGATGCGGCCTCATATAAAAAAGGTTCGACGGGAAGCGTCGTGACCCAGATTCAAAAGGTGCTTAAAAATCAGGGCTTTTATGGTGGAAGAATCGACGGCGTTTTCGGAAGCGGTACAGAAACTGCGCTGAAGGGCTTTCAAAAAGAGTATGGACTCACAGCTGACGGAAAGGCGGGACCAAAGACACTTGCTGCTATGGGCATTTCGCAAGGTACGACCAAATCCTCAAATTCGGGTGATGTTGACCTGCTCGCGAGAGTAATTTCGGGAGAGGCGCGGGGTGAACCATATTCAGGTCAGGTTGCTGTCGGCGCCGTTGTGCTCAATAGAGTAAATAGCCCTGTTTTTCCAAACACTATTTCTGGAGTCATTTACCAGCAAGGCGCGTTCACCTGCTTAACGGACGGGGAGTTCAACAAGCCCGTCGTAGACAGCGCGTATCGTGCGGCTCGCGATGCCATAAATGGCGTTGATCCATGCGGGGGAGCAATCTATTATTTCAATCCCTCAACGGCTACGAACAAATGGATTTGGTCAAGACCACTGATAGTCGTAATCGGGAAACACAGATTCTGTGCATAGCGCTTATTCTCCTTGAATCGAGCTATACATTGTATTATAATGTATACAACTAAACTGATTTAAGGGAGAATAATTATGGCTTATTGCAGACAATGCGGAACACAGGTACCCGACGGTGCCGCCTTCTGCCCTTCCTGCGGGGCAAAAGACGAAGTAAGGAGCGGCTTTGAACAAGCTCATTATAATCCACAGGCACATCAGCCGAGCGACGCAGAAGACAACAAGCTAATTTCAATACTTTGTTATTTCGGCCCCTTGTTCCTCATTCCATATCTTACAAAACAGGATTCGGCGTTTGTAAAGTTCCATTCAAATCAGGGACTAGTGCTTTTCATTCTTTCTTTACTTTCTGGATTCGTGTCAAATATCCCGTATATCGGCTGGATAATAGGTGCGGTCTGCGGTGTATTCGTTTTTGTATGCTTCGTTATGGGAATTGTAAACGTGCTGAACTGCGAGATGAAGGAACTGCCGCTTATAGGCAAAATTGAGATTTTAAAATAACCTTAGATAGCAAAAACAGGAGTGCCGCAATACATCTGCGGCACTCCTGTTTTCATGAAAAGTTAAGTTTGGGTCAAAAGTATTACGCTCCACCGGCGCTTTTCAGCTCCGCATCCAGATAGTCAAGCAGGTTTTTGATACGTTCCCTGTCCTGTTCGCTCCCATACAGGCCAATACCGAATGTAATTTTATCCTCAAAACTAGTCACCGACAGTTGGATGTGCGGTCTGTATTTTATCGAGGCAAACATTAAAGCGTTCTTGACAGGTAGGTCAGCGAAAGAGAGCCGTGTCGCGTCAATGATTCCAATGTTCGTCATGGCTATTTTGGGATGCCGTAAGGTTTTTCCCATTATTCCGTACGCGTTGACGAAAGGAATCCTAAAACCTGCATCGAGCTTCAGAAATGTGTTCATACCCAGTTTTCCGGATTTTTTCTTGTTCATTATCGAACTAATTTTTGCAAGTGTAGTTTCAAAGTTTTCATCAGGTAAAACGGCGGCTTTAACGATTGTTGTTGAAGCTAGATTGGTGAGGGCGCGAAAGCTCTTGTCCTTCAGATATCTGCGCATATCAATCATTATTGGTATGGAAAGCTCCCGACCCTTAATGCCGAGCATTTCCGAAAGCGCTCGAAAATAGGCCGCCGTTGTGCTTGTGGAACGGCAACAGCTTTTTAGATTTTGAAACAAATCCTGCGAGAGCTCACGCGATACGATGAAAGGTGAAACAATTTCCGATTCGACCATAGGAAATTCGAAGGTAGATTTCTGATTGTTGTCACGGCGGTTAATAAACAGCAAGCCCAGCCTATGCATGACGCCTTGCTCACGGGCAATAGATTTGAAGCCCCTCTCCCCGTCGACGACGTAATCGGGCGTATAGTCGGGGTTATTTAGCAGTTTTGAATAGATTTCGGAGAACAGATACATACACTGTTTGAACCCTGCTCCGTCCGAAACCATGTGGTTGATGACTACCGACAAGGAGTCGTTCGCGCCTTGAAGGAGGCAAAACTTGATTTGTGGACCGGTTTTCTGGTTAGTTTTTGAGTTAGTAAAGCGATCGAAGTCTTCCCGATTTCCTGTAATTGTGAAAAGGTCGTCCCAATCTGATGGATCAGCGTCTTCCCAATATGAGCTTTTCCCGAGGTCTATGTAGGTTCTCGATAGAATAGGCACGGCTTTTATAAGTAAGTACGCGGCTCTTTCCATAACCTCGGCATTTGCCTTGCCATTAAAATGTATTACGCAATGCACCTGATGATCGCTGTAACCGGTAACGTCGTAGAGATATTGAAATTTATCAAATATTTCGGCTTTATACTTCAAATCAAAAACATCAAGCTTCCTTCCGTTTGTGTTCCGGGGCGCTCCGCTCCTGGTTACTCACAGATCCAGAAAATAAAGCGCTGCGTTGCGGCAGCGCTTTATTCACATTATTATTCTATTTATTAATGTATTCTGCGAGACTCGGATCCTCGCCCTCCATATCGGGTGTAATGGAGCTGATGACATAGGGGGTGGTTTGATACACATAGAAGTTCAGCCAGTTCGTGTACAATAGCTGAGCCGCAGCGCGCCAAGACACGATAGGCTCCTTTGTAGAGTCGTCGTTCGGAAAATAGTGGGCCGGAACCTGAATGTTTAGCCCCTTGCCAATGTCCCGTCTGTACTCCATGGCGAGAGTATCTCTGTCATATTCCGGGTGACCGAAAACAAAGAACTGCCGACTCCTCTGGTTTTTGACTGCAAACACGCCGGCTTCATCAGAAACGGCAAGCAACTCGAGTTCCGGAACTTTTTCGATGTCAGCTTGATGGACTTCGGTATAGCGCGAGTGCGGAGCATTGAATACATCGTCAAAGCCGCGGAAAATAGGAGAGTTCGGCTTCATAATGTGGTGGCTGTATATACCGGAGAGCTTTTTCGGGAGGGAGTATTTTTGAATACCATAATGATAATAGAGTGCTGCCTGTGCGCCCCAACATATGTGGAGAGTGTTGTGGACATGTGATTTTGACCACTCCATTATCTCGCAGAGCTCAGGCCAGTAATCGACATCTTTAAAATCAAGGTTTTCTACCGGTGCGCCGGTGATAATCATGCCATCGTAAAACCTGTCCTTAATATCGTTATGACCGACATAGAAGGATTCGAGATGATCAGAGTCAACGTTTTTAGCCTCGTGGCTGATTGTGCGCAGCAAATCGATTTCGACCTGCAACGGTGTGTTTGAAAGCTTGCGAAGAAGCTGAGTTTCGGTAACAATCTTTGTGGGCATAAGATTGAGTATCAAAAGCCTCAGTGGGCGAATATCTTGATGCAAGGCGCGATACTGCGTCATTACGAATATATTCTCTTTTTCAAGTGTTGTTTTTGCGGGCAGAGAATCTGGGATTCTAATAGGCATAGAAACTCTCCTTTCGGGTGATACTATATTAATAAAAGCGAGTATATATGAAATTGCTAAGAAAATCAATAAGCATTTGAAACAACTTGACAAGAGGTAGGTGAGGTGTTATTATAAACAAGCTCTCGCCACGGGGGCAGGCCAAAAAGCCAGAAAGTGGTTGAAGAAAAGGCTTGACAAGAGTAATAGCGATGTGCTATTATGTAACTCCGCGGTAAAAGCGGGATGGAGCAAAAAACCATCTAGTGTACCTTGTAAATTAAACAATGTATGACAAACTATAAACCATAGTTTGAATAGCTTATGCAAATAAGCACCTGAAAATTTGAGGGCTTTATACGTCAAAGAAAGACGTTAAAAAATTCTATTTGAGTGAGCAGAGATGACTTACTTGATAAAAGATTTTGACTCTGAAAAGAGCTAAGATACCATTTATTGAGAGTTTGATCCTGGCTCAGGATGAACGCTGGCGGCGTGCTTAACACATGCAAGTCGAACGAAGCTCCCGAACCTGAGATTCGTCAAGGGTGAGGGATGACTTAGTGGCGGACGGGTGAGTAATGCGTGAGCAACCTGCCCTTCAGAGGGGGACAACAGTTGGAAACGACTGCTAATACCGCATAAAGTATTTAGAAGGCATCTTTTGAATACCAAAGATTTATCGCTGAAGGATGGGCTCACGTCTGATTAGCTAGTTGGTGAGGTAATGGCTCACCAAGGCTGCGATCAGTAGCCGGACTGAGAGGTTGGCCGGCCACATTGGGACTGAGATACGGCCCAGACTCCTACGGGAGGCAGCAGTGGGGAATATTGGGCAATGGGCGAAAGCCTGACCCAGCAACGCCGCGTGAAGGAAGAAGGCTTTCGGGTTGTAAACTTCTTTTGGCAGGGACGAAAAAAATGACGGTACCTGCAGAATAAGCTCCGGCTAACTACGTGCCAGCAGCCGCGGTAATACGTAGGGAGCAAGCGTTATCCGGATTTACTGGGTGTAAAGGGAGCGTAGGCGGGAATGCAAGTCAGATGTGAAATCTGAGGGCTCAACCCTCAAACTGCATTTGAAACTGCGTTTCTTGAGTGGTGGAGAGGCAAGTGGAATTCCTAGTGTAGCGGTGAAATGCGTAGATATTAGGAGGAACACCAGTGGCGAAGGCGACTTGCTGGACACTAACTGACGCTGAGGCTCGAAAGCGTGGGGAGCAAACAGGATTAGATACCCTGGTAGTCCACGCTGTAAACGATGAATACTAGGTGTGGGGGGACTGACCCCTTCCGTGCCGCAGTTAACACAATAAGTATTCCACCTGGGGAGTACGATCGCAAGATTGAAACTCAAAGGAATTGACGGGGGCCCGCACAAGCAGTGGATTATGTGGTTTAATTCGAAGCAACGCGAAGAACCTTACCAGGGTTTGACATCCAACTAACGAAGCAGAGATGCATTAGGTGCCCTTCGGGGAAAGTTGAGACAGGTGGTGCATGGTTGTCGTCAGCTCGTGTCGTGAGATGTTGGGTTAAGTCCCGCAACGAGCGCAACCCTTATTGTTAGTTGCTACGCAAGAGCACTCTAACGAGACTGCCGTTGACAAAACGGAGGAAGGTGGGGACGACGTCAAATCATCATGCCCCTTATATCCTGGGCTACACACGTAATACAATGGCGCATTAACAGAGGGAAGCAAAGCCGCGAGGTGGAGCAAATCCCTAAAAGGCGTCTCAGTTCGGATTGTAGGCTGCAACTCGCCTGCATGAAGTCGGAATTGCTAGTAATCGCGGATCAGCATGCCGCGGTGAATACGTTCCCGGGCCTTGTACACACCGCCCGTCACACCATGAGAGCCGGGAACACCCGAAGTCCGTAGTCTAACCGCAAGGGGGACGCGGCCGAAGGTGGGTTTGGTAATTGGGGTGAAGTCGTAACAAGGTAGCCGTATCGGAAGGTGCGGCTGGATCACCTCCTTTCTAAGGAGACTATGCAGATGATCGGCATTGCCGGTCGTAACATATCTGCGTATCTTCCTAGGTCACCTGCACCTTGAAAACTGAACAATGTAATGTGATTTAATAAGCAAGGCAACAGAGAGGACGACTGTTGGCTGAAAAGCCGATGGTTGTTTTAATAAAGCGAAATAAAAATTGTGGAACAATAACAATTGGGTAACAATACAATTTCAAACAATTACTTCTGTGACGCCTGCATAATTCTAAGAACTAAAAGAACTAATCTAGAAATGGATTATTCTAATAGGTCAAGCTAAAAAGAGCGCAAGGGGAATGCCTTGGCATCAGGAGCCGAAGAAGGACGCGACAAGCTGCGATAAGCCACGGGGAGCTGCACATAAGCTGAGATCCGTGGATTTCCGAATGGGGAAACCCGGCAGAGCAATACTCTGTCAACGTGCTATGAATAAAATAGTAGTACGTAGGGAACCGTCTGAACTGAAACATCTAAGTAGGACGAGGAAAAGACATCAACAGAGATTCCGCAAGTAGTGGCGAGCGAACGCGGAGGAGGCCAAACCGAGGGTCTTTCGGGATCTTCGGGGTTAGGACCCACATAACGGAACAATAGTCTAGCCGAACGGCATGGGAAGGCCGTCCACAGAGGGTGAGAGACCCGTAGGCGAAAGATGATTTGTTTTAGTGGGTATCCAGAGTACCGCCGGACACGTGAAACCCGGTGGGAAGACGGGGGGACCACCCTCCAAGCCTAAATACTACCTGATGACCGATAGAGGAACAGTACCGTGAGGGAAAGGTGAAAAGAACCCCGGGAGGGGAGTGAAATAGTACCTGAAACCTTGTGCTTACAAGCAGAGAGAGCCCGTTAAGGGGTGATCTCGTACCTTTTGTAGAATGGTCCGGCGAGTTATAGTGACTGGCAAGCTTAAGCTATTCAGTAGCGGAGGCGTAGGGAAACCGAGTGTTAATAGCGCGTATGAAGTCAGTTGCCATAGACCTGAAACCGGGTGACCTATCCATGAGCAGGTTGAAGTTACCGTAAAAGGTAATGGAGGACCGAACGCACGTTCGTTGCAATGACCGGCGATGACTTGTGGATAGCGGAGAAATTCCAATCGAACTCGGAGATAGCTGGTTCTCCCCGAAATAGCTTTAGGGCTAGCGTTACATTAGATTACCGGAGGTAGAGCACTGAATTGGCTAGGGGGCGATGAGCTTACTGAACCTTATCAAACTTCGAATGCCGGATAATTGATGTGTAGCAGTCAGACAGTGTGAGATAAGTTTCATTGTCAAAAGGGAAACAGCCCAGACCCACAGCTAAGGTCCCAAATATATGCTAAGTGGAAAACGATGTGAATTTGCGAAAACAACCAGGATGTTGGCTTAGAGGCAGCCACTCATTAAAAGAGTGCGTAATAGCTCACTGGTCGAGTGGATTTGCGCGGAAAATTCAACGGGGCTAAGCATATAACCGAAGCTTGGGATGCAGTAATGCATGGTAGGGGAGCGTAGTGTACGGGGTGAAGCATGAGCGGAAGCACGTGTGGACTGTACGGTAGTGAGAATGCCGGAATGAGTAGCGAGAATTATGTGGGAATCATAATGGCCGAAAATCTAAGGTTTCTTGGGGAAGGTTCGTCCGCCCAAGGTAAGTCGGGAGCTAAGGCGAGGCCGAAAGGCGTAGTCGATGCACATACGGTTGAAATTCCGTAACCACCGAAAGATTTAAGCACAGGGACACATGGAGATAGCCGAACCCCGGCGTTGGTTGACCGGGGCGAAAGGGACCGAACATCAGTAGGGAAGTCGGCGATGCTCTGTGGCGAGAAAAGCTGTGTGTATATCTAAGGTGCCCGTACCGCAAACCGACACAGGTAGATGAGGAGAGAATCCTAAGGCCAACGGGAGAAGGGTTGTCAAGGAACTCGGCAAATTAACCCCGTAACTTCGGAATAAGGGGAGCCGGCTAAGGCCGGCCGCAGTGAATAGGCTCAAGCGACTGTTTACCAAAAACACAGGTCTCTGCTAAATCGAAAGATGACGTATAGGGGCTGACGCCTGCCCGGTGCCGGAAGGTTAAGAGGAGATGTTAGCGCAAGCGAAGCATTGAATTGAAGCCCCGGTAAACGGCGGCCGTAACTATAACGGTCCTAAGGTAGCGAAATTCCTTGTCAGGTAAGTTCTGACCCGCACGAATGGCGTAACGACTTGAGCACTGTCTCGACAGCCCGCCCGGCGAAATTGTAGTACCGGTGAAGATGCCGGTTACCCGCAACTAGACGGAAAGACCCCATGGAGCTTTACTGTAGCTTAATACTGAAGATTGGTAATGCATGTATAGGATAGGTGGGAGCCTGAGAAGCGTGGGCGTCAGCTTGCGTGGAGGCACTGTTGGAATACCACCCTTGTATTGCTGGTTTTCTAACCTGCGGCCATGAATCTGGTCGGGGGACACTGTTAGGCGGGCAGTTTGACTGGGGCGGTCGCCTCCGAAAGAGTAACGGAGGCGCTCAAAGGTTGGCTCAGCACGGTTGGAAATCGTGCATAGAGTGCAAACGCAAAAGCCAACTTGACTGCGAGAGAGACATCTCGAGCAGGTACGAAAGTAGGAGTTAGTGATCCGGCGGTATGCAAGTGGAAGTGCCGTCGCTCAACGGATAAAAGCTACCCTGGGGATAACAGGCTGATCTCCCCCAAGCGTCCACAGCGACGGGGAGGTTTGGCACCTCGATGTCGGCTCGTCACATCCTGGGGCTGTATTCGGTCCCAAGGGTTCGGCTGTTCGCCGATTAAAGTGGCACGCGAGCTGGGTTCAGAACGTCGTGAGACAGTTCGGTCCCTATCTGTTGCGGGCGTAGGAGATTTGAAGGGAGCTGTCCTTAGTACGAGAGGACCGGGATGGACATACCTCTGGTGCACCAGTTGTCGTGCCAACGGCATAGCTGGGTAGCTAAGTATGGACAAGATAAGCGCTGAAAGCATCTAAGCGCGAAACTTTCCCTAAGATAAGATCTCCCATCCATTTATGGAGTAAGGGTCGATGTAGACTACATCGTTGATAGGTCGGAGGTGTAAGCACAGTAATGTGTTCAGCTGACCGATACTAATAACCCGAGGGCTTGACCTACAAGAAATATGCAGGCGGCCTTGGGGAAGAAAGCACATTATATTGTTCGGTTTTGAGGGTGCAGGGGCACGCTCACTTCCTGCCGGTTTTAGCCGGAGGCAAACGGCGCGGTCAGTGAAAAGGCATCCCATAAGCCAATTCAAAGCCCAATGAAATGGGTATGAATTGGAGAGGACGAGCAACGCAGCGGAGCGGATGCTCGCCGTCAGGCGGGCGTAGCGCAGCACAGTTTGCGAGGACGACACGGCCCGTTGGTCAAGTGGTCAAGACGGGGGCCTCTCACGCCCCAATCGGGAGTTCGACTCTCCCACGGGTCACCA
>PGZZ01000022.1 GCA_002841545.1 Firmicutes bacterium HGW-Firmicutes-16 | reverse complement strand
TACGAAATGCTGCGGCTTTCAATTTTTAATCTGCAAAGCGAAAGCTGTGGAATTGTTTTTCCTGTCTGCTGTCAGAATATCCCGGAAATCGTGAAAAGGGTGATGGTCTCCATGCGTCTGCCGGCCAGTACCTACATCTATGCCGTGGCCACGCATAACGGGGACGTGGGATACAGCCATTTCACGCTGGACAGAATTCTCAGGAAAAAAGGACTGCGTCTTCAAGCTGGTTTTGAGGTGCTCATGCCCGGAAACAGCATCACCCCGAAAAACAGCACAAATTCCGATGAAGAAATCGAACGCCGATTAAAAGCAGTGCCGGTGCTCCTAGATTTCATTGCCGACTATGTTTTAAAGAGAGCATCTTTGCCATACGCGGGAAACGATTCATTAAAAAAGCATCTCAAAGGTTGGCGCAATATGCTTCGCCACCGGGTCATATATAAAGTTCCGGAAAAATTCTGGGTAACCGACGCCTGCAACCAGTGCAGTCTTTGCGCACGGATATGCCCGGAAAATAATATACAAGTGGATAGCGCTACCGTCAAATGGGGCAAACACTGTCAAATGTGTCTCGCCTGTATCCACTGGTGTCCCCAACACGCTATCCAAAATGGAGAAGGGACAGTCAAACGAAAACGATATCATCATCCTGATATCACCATTGAAGACATGCTTTGCAGAAAGTAAATTGATCATTCGAAGATAATTTCTGGTCATCATTTTCGTCATCAGAGGAGATGGAAAATGATAGATACATTATCTGCTGGCACAACGACTGAAAACCGATTTAACCTGTTCTGCCTCAAAGGACTGGAAAATATTTATATCCCGTCCGAACATGTTTTTGCGGCTTCAAACCGGCTCATAGACGGGCAGATGGTACATGTGCGGGACCGCAGCCTGGAATTCAGGTTCACCATGAATACACTTATGTGTCTTCATCGGATGCGGATGCAGGGCGTTAACGTTTTTCTGGATATTGAGTCTGACTATCATGCCCTGGAGAAACGCATAGACGAACATTCAGATTCTCCTTTGGAGATTGCCGCCACAGTATGGACCGGCAGATGCCTCGGCACAGAGGTACCGCCCAAAGCGTTATCCTCATTCCAGAAGCTGTTAAATAACGCTTCCCAAATGAAACGTCTTGGACCAAAAGCTCTGGCGTGGTCGATCATTGCATGCCTGACCGGAGGGACGGATAATTACAAACACGCGCTTGCCCTGGCGGAACTAGCGGCACAGAGATACATTCACCCTGTCACC
>PGZZ01000011.1 GCA_002841545.1 Firmicutes bacterium HGW-Firmicutes-16 | reverse complement strand
CAATCGTAGTTATTATCCTACAATTGGGGGCTATCTTACAATGTCCGTTTTTCTTGGTTCAGTGCATATCATACCGTCTAACATTTGGGGTGCACTTCATTATGACCGCCCTTTTTATTTACCGAATAGTTCAGACACTCTTTTAATATAGTTTGGAAGTGCGCCCTCAAAATCGACACCGTTTCTACGCGGCGTTCCCCGCAAAACTGTGCGCTCGATGCTTTCGTTAACGAGCGAAACCGCAGTCTCAACAGCGTCCTTGAGCCCTGCTCCGCGAAGCATGAGCGCCGAAAAAGCCGAAGCGAACAAATCACCTGTTCCGCAAAAGACTCCCTCTTTTGCTTTGCCCGAAGAAAAACAGCTTTCCCCCGTTTTGGTATCCACCGCGTAAACTCCGACGCTCTCGTTGTCGGGACAGACTCCGGTCACGGCGATTATGCCACTGCAAAGCTTTGTCAGTTCCTCCATAAGAGAGTCTATATATCCGCTCTCATGCAGGCCTTCCCTGTAGGGCAGTCCTGTAAGTAACGCTGCCTCGGTAATGTTGGGCGTAATAATGTGCGCTTTTCCGCAGAGTCTTCGGAAGGCAAGACACATGTCATGTCCCAGATTGCTGTAATATATGCCGTTATCCGCCATAACGGGGTCGACAATGACCTTAGTGTTTTCGTTTGATAGCATTCCAATAATTTCTTCGAGCATCTCTTCCTGCTTTGAAGATGCAAGATAGCCGGAATAGATGCCATCAAAGACTATCCCCTCTTCCTTCCAATGCCGTGAAATGGGAAGCATTTCTTCGGAAAGGTCGCGGAACGTAAAGTTATGGAAGCCGCCTGTGTGCGTGGATAAAAGCGCCGTTGGAATGCAGGCGCATTCTACGCCGCTTGCGGAAATTACGGGCAATGCAACGGTGAGCGAGCACTTTCCGACACCCGAAATGTCATGTATCGCTGCGATTCTTATTAAATCTTCCATAGTATCCTCTGTTAAGCCGTTTATTCGGACATTTCTTTAGCAAACATTTCTGTGAGACGGACAAGCACCATTGATATCTTTTCCATCGAGTCGAGCGAACAATATTCATACGGCCCGTGGAAATTTTGTCCGCCGGTGCAGAGATTTGGGCAAGGCAGCCCCATGTAAGAAAGCCTTGCGCCGTCCGTCCCGCCGCGTATCGGGACAATTTCGGGCGTAATGCCCTCCGCCTCCATCGCTTTTTTGGCTATATCGATGAGCTCCATGTGCGGCAAAATTTGCTCACGCATATTGAAATACTGGTCGTGTATTACGACCTGCACGGTATTTTCACCGTATTTATTATTGATAAAATCGCCGACCGAGCGAATGAAGCACTTGCGGTCCTCGAACTTTTCTCTGTCGTGGTCGCGGATGAGATATTGAAGCTCCGCCTCCTCTACCGTACCGGATATGAAGTGTAGGTGGTAAAAGCCCTCATAGTCCTCGGTATGTGAAGGTATCTCATGCTGCGGCATCAAAGATGCAAATTCCGTCGCGACCAAGGAGGCGTTTATCATTTTGTTTTTCGCAGAGCCGGGATGAATGCTCTTTCCTTGAACGAAAACTCCGGCGTTAGCACCGTTAAAATTCTCAAATTCAATCTCACCCAAGTCTCCCCCGTCAACAGTGTAGGCAAAGTCCGCGCCGAAACCTGAAACGTCAAATTTGTCTGCACCTTTTCCGATTTCCTCATCCGGCGTGAAGCCGATGCAGATTTTTCCGTGCGGAGCCTCGGGATGCGTTGCCAGATATTCCACAAGTGTCATAATCTCCGCTACTCCGGCCTTGTCATCCGCGCCTAACAAAGTTGTTCCATCCGTTACGATAAGCGTTTCGCCTATATGTTTTTTTAGGCTTTCAAACTCTTTGGGGTCAAGAACCATGTTTTTCTTGTCGTTAAGAACTATTGTACCGCCGTCGTAGTTTTCGATAATTCGCGGTTTTATGTTTTCAGCGGGCGCGTCGGGAGAGGTGTCCATATGCGCAATAAAGCCGAGCGCGGGGACTTTTGCTTCACCCATATTCGAGGGCAGCTCGGCCATTACATAGCCATATTCGCTAAGGCGTACATTCACAGCGCCCAGATCCAGCAGCTCTTTTTCGAGCAACCGCGCCAGAGTCCACTGCTTATCGGTGCTTGGCATCGTTTCGGAGTCTTGGCTGGATTGTGTGTCATAGCTCACATAATTCAAAAAGCGTTCCTTGAGCGTCATCTTTATGCGTCCTTCCCTGAGATTAGGGTAAAATTCTTATTTTTGCTATTATAACACTTTACGCCAATTTTTTACAGAATATTTTATTACTGAGAGGGCACATACGAAAAAAGAAAGGGCTTCTCATTAATTGAGAAGCCCTTTGGAAAAGAGAAGACTTATCTTGGGGGAAGATAGTCGGAAGGATTTACGCTCTGTCCGTCAAGTGTCATTTTGAGGCAGAGATGCGGGTTGTCCTTTGTTTCTCCCGGAGCCGTCGCGCCGACAGCGCCGATGATTTCACCGGTCATAACGTTGTCGCCCTCGTAGACGGTGGGAATGGAAGCAAGATTCGAATAGATGCTCCTTAAACCGCCCGCGTGCTGGATGATAACCGTCATTCCGCCCATGTCGTCCTGATAGACTTTCTCGACTTGTCCTGCGCAGACCGCAAGAACCTGTGTTCCGAGCGGAGATGCGATGTCGACGCCGTCATGCGTGCGCCAATCGCCCATCTTCTTGTTGTAGATGAGTGCGGTTACTGAATACGGCAAGTCAATGTCGCCTGCGAGTGGCCAGATATACTGCGCGGAAACGGCAGTCTCTGTCTGCTGCTCCGTCCAGTTGCCGGTTTCCTCGTTCTCCGTGGCGTTTTCAAGACTTTCGTTTTGCGCTACAGCCTCCTCAGTATCGGGCATTTCCGCCATTTCGGGAGGAACCGCCATTTCGGGGTCCTCGTTCAGAGGCCCTACTGCCTCTGAATAACCGCTGTTTGCTTCGGACGCTTCTTCTACATCGTTCCCATTCCCGCTAAACAGCATATAGGCGGAAACGCCTATAACCGCTACGCAAAGGAAAAGGACTATGTAGAAGCCCTTTCCGGAAAAAAATGCCTCTAGCTGTTCGCCTAAACTCTTCTTATCAGCCATTTTATTACCTCCTGAATAGAAAAATGGTGTTTCTGCAGATATTTTTACCAGCAGAAACACCATTTATACGTTTATTTAGTAATTTTTTCTAACGGAGGGTTATTTTGTCTTGATACTGTAGAAAGCGTCGTTGCCGAGATACTTGGCGACATCGAAAAGTTCATCCTCAATGCGCAGAAGCTGATTGTACTTTGCAACTCTGTCGATACGGCTGGGAGCGCCGGTTTTGATCTGTCCTGCATTGAGGGCAACCGAAACGTCCGCAATCGTCGTGTCTTCTGTCTCGCCCGAGCGGTGGGATACGATAGTCGTATAGCCCGCTCTGTGAGCCATCTGGATAGTGTCAAGTGTCTCTGTGAGCGTGCCGATCTGGTTGACCTTGATGAGTATCGAGTTTGCAACGCCCAGATCAATACCCTTCTTGAGGCGCTCGGAATTTGTAACAAAGAGGTCGTCGCCGACGATCTGTATTCTGTGGCCGAGAGCTTCGGTCATCATGGCCCAGCCTTCCCAGTCTTCTTCTGCCATGCCGTCCTCGATGGAGATAATCGGGTACTTGTCGCAGAAACTGACCCACATATCAACCATTTGCTGGCGGGTCATAACGGTGCCGCGCTTAGGCAGGTGATAGCAGCCGTCCTTCTCGTCGAACCAATCAGTAACTGCGGGATCCATGGCAATTTTAAAGTCCACGCCGGGCTTGTAGCCAGCCATTTCAATAGCTTCAACAAGAGCCTTGAGCGCATCCTCATCGCTTGCAAGGTCGGGAGCATAGCCGCCCTCGTCTCCGACGCCTGCGGACTTGACGAGCTTTTTTAGTGTGTGGAAAACCTCTGCGCACATGCGGAGAGCTTCGCGGAAGTTGGGCGCCGAAATGGGCATAACCATGAATTCCTGAATATCGACGCTGTTTGTAGCGTGTGCGCCGCCGTTTAGTACGTTCATCATCGGAACGGGAAGTGTCTTCGCGTTTACTCCGCCGATATAGGTATAAAGGCTCATGCCCAGTGCATCTGCCGCAGCATGAGCACAAGCAAGTGAAACGCCCAAAATCGCGTTTGCTCCGAGACGGGTCTTGTTCTTCGTGCCGTCAAGTTCGATGAGGAGCTTATCAATAGAGGGTTGATCCAGAACGTTGAGCCCGAGCATGGCCTCGGCAATTTCACCGTTGACGTTATCGACTGCTTTCAGAACACCCTTACCGAGGTAGCGGCTCTTGTCGCCGTCACGAAGCTCGCAGGCCTCGAACGCGCCTGTAGATGCACCGGAGGGAACTGCTGCTCTGCCTACTGTACCGTCATCAAGCGTTACTTCCACCTCAAGGGTAGGATTTCCTCTGGAGTCAAGAATCTCACGTGCAAGAACATCCACAATTTCCAGATAAGTTTTTGTTAGCATAATTTTATCTCCTTAATAAGTTGTATTTAGTTTATTTAGTTTCGATCAAGCTTACGCCTGTCATTTTCTCGGGTTTCATTATGCCCATAAGCTCAAGCATTGTCGGAGTAATGTCGGCGAGACGTCCGCTTTTCAGCTTCACATCGGCGCCGCAGATGATAAGCGGAACTGGGTTCGTGGTATGCGCTGTTTGGGGTTCACCGTTTTCGAACATACAGTCGGCATTGCCATGGTCAGCCGTAACTAATATCACGCCTCCCATATCGGAAACAGCCGAGGCTATACGCCCCAAACAGACATCGACCGTTTCTACCGCCTTGACCGCCGCTGACATTATGCCGGTGTGCCCGACCATGTCGCAGTTTGCTAGATTGCAAATAACAACGTCATATTTGCCGCTTCTGATAGCTTCGGCGCATTTGTCGGTAACTTCATTTGCACTCATCTCAGGTATCAGGTCGTAAGTCGGGAATTCTCTGGACGAAGGGACAAGAATCCGATCCTCGCCCGGGTAGGTCTTCTCGACTCCGCCGTTGAAGAAGAACGTGACGTGGGCGTACTTCTCAGTCTCCGCGATACGAAGCTGTGTAAGTCCGAGCTTTGAAATATACTCTCCGAAGGTATCCTCTATCTCCTCTGGTGGGAAAGCGACAGGCAGCTTTTTCAACTTCTCGTCGTAACGCGCCGTGCAGACATAGTGCAGCGGGAAAAGGCCAAATTTGCGCTCAAACCCATCGAAATCCTCGCACGTCAGTGCGTAGGTTATTTCCCTTGCCCTGTCTGGGCGGAAATTGAAGAAGATAACTCCGTCGCCGGAAGAAATTTTTCCGTCACAGCAGACGACGGGCAAGACGAATTCGTCCGTTACTCCCTGTTTGTAGCTTTCCTCAATCGCGGCAACGGGGTCGGGGTTCTGTATTCCCTCGCCGTAGACCATTGCGCTGTAGCCCTTTTCGACTCTGTCCCAGCGTTTGTCTCTGTCCATTACATAGAATCTGCCTTGAACGGTTGCAATCTTACCGATTCCAAGCTCATTACATTTATCCACTAGCTCGCGCATAAATCCCGCGCCGGTTGTCTGACCGACATCGCGCCCATCCAGAAACGCGTGGATGAAGACTGTCTTAACGCCTCTGCGCTTCGCCATTTCCAGAAGCGCAAATAAATGCGTTATGTGGCTGTGTACTCCGCCGTTTGATAAAAGCCCCATCAGATGAAGTGCGCTGCTTTCTTTCACGCAGGCATCCATCGCGTCAATATAGGCTTTATTTTCGAAGAACGAGCCGTCTTTGATTTTGGTCGAGATAAGCGGAAGTATTTGATAAACGACGCGTCCCGCTCCGATGTTGGTATGACCCACCTCGCTGTTGCCGATCTGTCCCTCAGGCAGGCCTACATCGAGTCCCGAAGCCTCAAGTATTGTGCTTGGGCACTCGCGGAGCATTCTGTCAAGATTAGGCGTAAAGGCTCTCGAAACAGCGTTAAATTCACAGGGAGCGGCAAGGCCCAAGCCATCCAGTATCAGGAGGGCTGTGGGGATTTTCTTCATAGTGTTATTCCTCCCCGGTGACTTCCGTCACCGCGCTGATAATCTGCGCAAAGTCCTGAGGTTTAAGAGAAGCGCCGCCGATAAGTCCGCCGTCAATATCCGGCATTGAAAGCAGCTCTTTCGCGTTCTTCGGGTTCATAGAACCTCCGTAGAGGATGCTGACGCTCCGGGCCACTCTCGCACCGCGCTTTTCGCGGATGACGGAGCGTATTCCTTCACAAACGTCCTGCGCCTCCTGCGGAGTTGCTGTTTTGCCCGTTCCTATGGCCCAGATAGGCTCGTAGGCGATAACTATCTGGCGTTCCTTACCCTCAGGTATGAAGGACAAAGCTGCGAGCACCTGATAGCTGATATATTCCATTGTAAGAGAGCGATCCCTCTGTTCAAGAGATTCGCCGACGCAGATGATGGGGCTCATCCCCTTTTCGAGAACCGCCAGAGCCTTCTGTCCGACGATAAAATCGTTGTCACCATGATACTGCCTGCATTCACTGTGACCGACCGTTACGTAGTGCGCATTCAGGTCTGCAAGCATCTCAGCTGAAACCTCGCCCGTGAACGCACCCTTGTCATGTACGCTCACGTCCTGCGCTCCGTAAGAAATTCGGTTGTCCTTGAGAGAGCGGCGAAGCGTTGAGATATGCGTAAACGGAACCAAAAGCGCGACTTCGCAGGACTTTGTCTTTGGAAGAAGCGCTCGGAGCTCATCAGCAAAGGGCTTTACCTCTGAGGGAAGCAGATTCATTTTCCAGTTTCCCGCAATAATGGTCTTGCGGTATTTTTTGTTCATATTATCCTCCTGTATGCGCAGGTGCGCAAATTTTTTTCTTTATCTATTTGTCAAGCAGGCAGGCTATACCCGGCAGCTCACGTCCCTCAAGAAATTCGAGTGAGGCTCCGCCGCCCGTGGAGATGTGGGTTATTCTGTCTGCAAAGCCCATCTGCTCCGCCGCAGCCGCGCTGTCTCCTCCGCCGATTATAGTAACGGCTCCCGAATCGGCCATAGACTTTGCCATGCTCTTTGTTCCGTCCGCAAAGGCGGGGAATTCAAAAACGCCCATGGGTCCGTTCCATACTATCGTGCCCGCGCCCTGTATCGCTTCCGCAAAAATCGAAATTGTCTTTGTGCCGATGTCCAAGCCCATCCAGTCGTCGGGGATGCTGTCCACGTCGACTATCTTCTTTTCACAGTCAGCCGCAAAGCGGTCGCCGATTGCAACATCAACGGGTAGGAGGAACTTTACGTTCTTGTCCTTAGCCTTCTGCATGACTTCGCCTGCAAGAACAACCTTGTCTTCCTCAAGAAGTGATTTTCCGATATTCTTGCCGAGAGCCTTCAGGAAGGTATATGCCATTCCGCCGCCGATTATAAGTGTGTCGGCCTTGTCTATGAGGTTTGTCAGTACGCCGATCTTATCCGAAACCTTTGCGCCGCCAAGAACAGCGACGAAGGGTCTTTTCGGGTCGTCGAGCGCTCCGCCCATTATTGCAAGCTCTTTTTCAACAAGGAAACCGGCATAGGCGGGAAGATATGCGGCGATGCCCGCTGTTGAGGCGTGCGCGCGGTGAACGGTTCCAAATGCGTCCGAAACATAGATTTCGCCAAGAGCTGCTAGCTTTTTTGCAAGCTCCGTGTCGTTCTTCTCTTCGCCTGGATCGAATCTCAGGTTTTCAAGTAGCAGGAGTTCGCCATCCTTGAGTCCGTTCGCAAGCATTACCGATTCCTCTCCCGCTACATCGTGTGAAAAGGCGACGGGCATCTTGAGAAGCTCAGTTAGACGCTTTGCGACAGGTTCGAGGCTCAAATCCTTCTTGAACTCACCCTTAGGCTTGCCCAGATGCGAGCAGGCAATGACCTTTGCGCCGTTTTTGAGCAGATATTCTATTGTGGGGAGCGACGCTACGATACGCTTGTCGCTCGTAATCTCACCTGTCTCCTTGCTCAGCGGCACGTTGAAGTCGCAGCGCAGGAGTACCTTTTTGCCTTTGACTTCTGCATCTTTCACTGATTTCTTGTTGTAATTCATAACAAACCTCCTATAATAGCTTTGTTTTAAACTGTTTCTGCTGCAGCCATCGAGCCAGATTCACATAAACCGGGAAACCCCTGCTGACGCAGCGCCTCGTAGCAAATGATTGCCACGCTGTTGGATAGATTGAGACTTCGGATGGCTTCCTTCATCGGAATGCGTATGCAGCTCTCCCTGTACTTCTCTCGGAGATACTCGGGGAGTCCCGCCGTCTCCTTGCCGAACATGAGTTTGACATCGCCTGTAAGATCGGCTGCGTCATAGCTCATCGGAGCCTTGGTTGTTGCAAGCCAAAGATTCTCGTCTCCGTTTTTTTCAAAGAACTCGTCCAGATTTTTGTAGACTCTGACGTCCAGATACTGCCAGTAATCGAGTCCCGCCCTTTTCAGAGCCTTATCCGAAATGTCGAAACCCAGCGGCTCTATGAGGTGAAGTCTTGCTCCCGTGACTGCGCAGGTTCGGGATATATTGCCGGTGTTCGACGGAATCTCCGGCTCCACCAAAATGATGTCGATCATTGTTTTTGCCTCGCAAATCAGCTTGTAATGACGTTTATAATGTCTCGAACCATATTGTATTCCTGATTTGGTAAAATTTCAATATAAAAATGGGAAAATTATTGACAATCTGGTTAGAATCTTTCTGTTTACTAAACTTTTTCACGTTAAAGACAAGAATTTATATCTATTACGATATACGGCCTACTTTGCTTGCAATCGGTAAAAGCCTGCATTATAATAGTATATACTGGCAAACGGCGCTTACGCACGCCGTTTTGTGTATTCCCGAAATATCATAAACAAATTCTATAGAAGGTGAACATCTTTGGAAACATTTAAAAACGAATTTCGCGGCAGCACGCTATATATAGTCGTGCCCTGCTATAATGAGGAAGAGGCTCTTCCCGAAACATCCCGGAGACTGCACGAAAAAATGCACGCCCTTATTAATAACGGGACGATTTCTGAATTCAGCCGTGTCCTTCTCGTAAACGACGGCTCGAAGGACAAAACCTGGCAAATGATAAAGTCGCTCCATGAAGCTGACAAACTGTTCTGCGGAGTCTGCCTGAGCCGTAACCGCGGGCATCAGAACGCACTTCTTGCGGGACTTATGACTGCCAAGGATAGCGCGGACGTCACGATTTCGATGGACGCTGATCTTCAAGACGATATAAACGCTGTGGACGAAATGCTTGAAAAATACTACGCGGGCTGCGAGATAGTCTACGGCGTGCGCTGTTCCAGAGAAAAGGACACTTTTTTCAAGCGCTTTACCGCTGAGGGCTATTATAAGCTTCTGGACAAGCTCGGCGGCGAGATTGTCTATAATCACGCAGACTACCGTCTCATGAGCAAAACTGCTCTTGAGGCACTCTCCAAATACAGCGAGGTGAACCTCTTCCTGCGCGGTATAGTTCCCATGCTGGGCTATCAAACCGGCGTTGTGGAGTACGAGCGCGGCGAGCGCATCGCAGGAGAGAGCAAGTATCCGCTAAAGAAAATGCTCGCTCTGGCTGCCGAAGGAGTTACCTCGCTAAGTATAAAACCTCTTCGTGCGATACTTTGGAGCGGAGTCGCAACTCTCTTTGCGGATTTCATGCTCCTAGTTGTATTTGTCATTCAGGCGATAGCGGGCATACCGTTCGCGAGCGTAAAAACTCTTCTGCTGGTTGTTTTACTGATGGGCGGGCTAATACTCACGGGGATAGGCATTGTCGGTGAGTATATCGGTAAAATCTACCTTGAAACAAAGCACAGGCCTTCCTTCATCATCAAAAGCATCATTGAATAATCTGCGCCGTGATAGGCTTTTTTGACACTCTAACAAACTGCCGGATGAACACATCCGGCAGTTTAATTTTTCAGTTTGGTTTCAGCACAAACGCTTCATAGATATAGGAAAGAGTCCCCAGAACAGTTCCGGATGTGTCCCTTATCTCCCATTCGTAGTATGAAATGGCGCTGAAGGTAACCGGTATAATTCTTTCTCCGTCATACCAGAAGGTAATAGCGCTGTTTATTACGCTCTCGTCCTCGAGAAACGGTTTTTCGGCCGTGATAGGATAAACGTACGGTATATCTCCCCTGTCGCTGACCGCGCTTATCGCGCCGGTTAGCGCCCAGGAGCTTGAGGTCACCCCGAAATCATGCTCATGGTAATACAGATTGCCGTCCTCGACATATGTTGGGTCGACGTTCAGAAGCCATACCTTATCGGTGTTTTTTAAGCTCATGTCACTGAAAGCCTCACCCGCCGCAGTAGCGATCTTTGTGTCAGCGAGCGTCGTTTGTCGGTAATCATGCAGCTCGCTGACAGAGGCAATGCAGCAGACAAGCGCCAGAACCGCCACAAAAACCGCCTCTACGAACCTGCCGGACTTCACTCTTCCGAAAACGAGGTCGAACAGCGCGTCAAGGACTAGCCCGAGCCCACAGAAAGAAACCACGGCGTTTCGCATACCGAACCACGGCTCTTTAAGTATGAAGAACAGGAGCAGTGGGGCAATCAAAAGGAAAAGCCCGGAAAAAAGCTCCGCAAAGAAGCGAATGCTTTCGCGGCGCGAGCTTCTGACAAAAACGAACAACACGAAGCACATCGCAATGACCACTAGCACCCACAGCACGTTCGGTTCCGTAACAACGAATTTGAAGCCACGGACAAGCCCCTTTCCGAAGGTTGCGCCGGACCCATCAACGAAGACTGTTTTGAGCTGGTCAATCAGAGGCGTGAGCACATCTTTTGCGTAGTCCTTCTGCCACGGCAGAAAAAGCTCTGTCCTCGAGCTGTAAACGCCCTTTGGCATCAAGGAGGTTATGCCAAAATACAGCGCGGCGTTCCCGAACATGAGAAATCCCCAGCGCGCACGGACTCTGTCCTGCCCCCTGATTCTGCCGAGCATAGCAATCAGCGTCAGAGCTCCCGAAAACAAAAGTATCTGTTCATAGAAGCAGAACGCGATAAATTGCATTACCGCGAAAAGTACAAGGTATCTTTTTATTCCCTTGTCGCACCATTTATCAAAGAAATAGAACGAGAGTGACGCGAAAAACAAACCTACCACTATGCGGGACGAGGCGGAGACCCAATAAGTCCCCTCAAAGCCGAGCGGCATGAGCACAAATATTACAAGGAACAGATAACCCGTTCCGAAGCGTTTTGAAAACACCTTGTAAAGCAGGAGCGCCGAGACCGCATACATGATTGAAATATCCGCTACCGCCGCAATCATCTGCCCGTAAAGCCGAGACCAGACGAAAATGTCGAAAATCCCCGCCAGCGGACGGTTGGCGAGCAGGCCGAGACCCGTTACAAGCTGCTTGAAACTGCCTCCGAACGCGGCATAATTATGATATTGTATATAGTCGTCCAACTGATAATAATATTCGAAGCCATAATAGCAATAGCGAATAAATATCAGCCCGAAAAGGATGAAGAGCAAAAAAATGCTTTTTTGTTTTTCATAACGGGTTTCGATTCTTTGCACTTCCTGTTTCCCCTTTCAGCCGCCTTTTCACGGCCGAGCGTATCTTGATAATGTCAATAAACATTTTTATGCTGTCACTAAGAACTGCAACCTTCGAGTCCCTATGATTTACGATTTTGACCGGAAGCTGGGAAACTTTGAGTTTTTTGCCCTTAGCGAGCATCATTACCTCAAAATCAAAGGCAAAGCCGTCCGTTTCGCAGTGGGAAAACACGAGCGAGGCGGCCTTTGCCGTATAAGCCTTGAGTCCGCACTGCGTGTCATAGCGAAAACCCGCGAGATGTCCTGTCAGAAAGCTGAAAAACCTGCTTGCTACGAGCCTTATAAGCGGATAGTCCTCATAGCCCTCCGGATGCAGCTTTCTCGAACCGATGGCGACGTCCGAGTCCTCCCCCAAGAGCTTGTCCATAAGCTCTCCGACCGCTTCGATTCCATAGGCGAGGTCTGCGTCAGTATAAGCAATTATTTCTCCGCAAGACGCAAGAATTCCTTCGCGTACGGCACATCCCTTTCCCCTATTCGGAAAGTAACTTACGCAGCGGAGGTGTTCGTCATGGATGTTCTCGACTATCTCTTTCGTTTTATCCGTACTGCCGTCGTCCGCAATGATAAGTTCATAATCGGAGCAATATCGTTCGAGGAAACGGAGCGCTGTTTCGACTGTTTTTTTAATTATAATCGCTTCGTTATACGCGGGTATCACAAGCGATATTTTCTTTTCCTGCATGTTATACTCCCTGATTTACGCTTTGCGCTGATTTTACGCCTTTTTGAAGAATTTGTCAACGAAGCTAAACCAGTCACAAAACCTTAACACAATATATTGTATCTCGTTTTGTAAAAGTCAAAAGCACAAAACTATATGTACGATTTTTGTAAATAAATTATACTTGCCAAGAACGCATTTATACTGTAAAATGATAATAGACATCATTGCCGATTCGGAGGAAATAATGTTAATATTCGGATTACAAAAGCTGTCGCTTCTCGACTATCCGGGAAAGCTGGCAGCAACAGTTTTCACTGGGGGCTGCAATTTGCGCTGTCCCTTCTGCCATAACGCATCACTTGTGACCCGTTTTTCGGACTGTGAAAGGATCTCCGACGAGGAGGTCTTCTCTTTCCTCAAAAAACGGAAGGGCCTTCTGGACGGCGTCTGCATTACGGGCGGTGAGCCTCTTCTGCAGGAGGATCTTGACGAATTCATTATTAATGTACGCGCCATGGGCTTTCTCGTCAAGCTAGACACAAACGGCGCTTTTCCAGAAAAACTCAATTCTCTTATAAGACGTTCACTTGTGGACTATGTTGCAATGGATATTAAAAACTCTTTCGATAATTATCCATTAACGGCGGGAGTTCCGGACTTTGACTCAAGCCCCGTTATTGAGAGCGTTAAGCTCCTTCTTCAGGGTAAGGTGCCCTATGAGTTTCGCACCACACTCGTTAACCCCCTCCACACAGAGGAAGATATAGTGAAAATAGGTGTTGCGGTTAGTGGCGCAGAAAACTATTATTTGCAGAATTTTGAGGATAGCGGCGATCTTGTCGGTTTCGGAGAAAATATGTCCGACACACAGCTCAAGGGCTTTTCAGCAGGTGAAATGGAGCATTTCAGGGGTATTCTGTCACAATACGCGCAAAATGTAGCGGTAAGGAATTGACACATTACATCAATATTTAGTGGTTTATTTTACTTTTTTGCCATTGACAACCACAATATATGAGTATACTATATTGATTGTATCATAAAATAGCAAAAAATACAAAATAGTTACAAAATTTTTAGGTATCAGTGAAAATATAGACTGATAGATATATTATAGGGGGCTTCCAGATGTATAATGTAGTGAAACGTGACGGGCAGACAGTTGATTTTAATATATCCAAAATCAGCGTTGCCATAACAAAGGCGTTTGAAGCGCAGGGAAAGCAGTTTACGCCTGATATAATAGATCTTCTGGCCCTCAAGGTCACCGCCGATTACGAAAGTAAGATAAAGGACGGACAGGTCGGAGTCGAGGATATTCAGGACAGCGTGGAAAACATCCTTGTAAAGGCCGGCTATGCAGACGTAGCTAAGGCATATATTCTCTACCGCAGACAGCGCGAGAAAATGCGCAACATGAAGTCGACGATTCTCGATTACAAGGATTTGGTCGACAGCTATGTTAAGGCTACCGACTGGCGCGTCAAGGAAAACTCCACCGTAACCTATTCCGTCGGCGGTCTTATCCTTTCAAACTCCGGAGCGATAACGGCGAACTATTGGCTCTCTGAGGTCTATGACGATGAGGTCGCGTCGGCTCACCGCAACGCGGATATGCATCTTCACGATCTCTCCATGCTTACGGGCTACTGTGCCGGCTGGTCGCTGCGTCAGCTCATCAAAGACGGTCTGGGCGGCATTCCCGGAAAAATCACCTCTTCTCCCGCGGGTCATCTCTCCACCCTCTGCAACCAGATGGTAAACTTCCTCGGAATTATGCAGAATGAATGGGCTGGCGCGCAGGCCTTCTCCTCTTTTGACACTTATCTTGCTCCCTTTGTAAAGATAGACAATCTGACCTACAAAGAAGTCAAGCAGTGTGTACAGTCCTTCGTTTACGGCGTGAACACTCCTTCCCGCTGGGGAACTCAGGCGCCGTTCTCGAATGTCACGCTCGATTGGACGGTTCCGAGCGACATGGCGGAGCTGCCCTGCATAGTCGGCGGAAAAGAAATGGATTTCTGCTACAAGGACTGCAAAAACGAGATGGATCTGGTCAACAAGGCGTTTATCGAGATTATGATTGAGGGCGACGCCAACGGACGCGGTTTCCAATACCCCATCCCGACCTATTCAATTACAAAAGACTTCGACTGGAGCGAAACCGAGAACAACAAGCTTCTCTTCGAAATGACCGCTAAATACGGCACGCCTTATTTCTCCAACTACATCAACAGCGATATGGAGCCGAGTGATGTGCGCTCTATGTGCTGCCGTCTGCGTCTTGATCTCCGTGAGCTTCGCAAGAAGTCCGGCGGCTTTTTCGGAAGCGGCGAGAGTACGGGATCAATCGGTGTTGTTACAATAAATCTCCCCCGCATAGCTTATCTCGCGGCAGATGAGGCTGCTTTCTATAAACGACTTGACCACATGATGGACGTTGCGGCAAGGTCTTTGGACACAAAGCGCATGGTTATCAACCGTCTGCTCGAAGAGGGACTTTATCCCTATACAAAGCGCTATCTCGGCACTTTTGATAACCACTTCTCGACTATCGGTATTATAGGCATGAACGAAGCCGCTCTAAACGCAAACTGGCTCGGAAAAGACCTTACTAATCCCGAGTCACGGCAATTTGCCAAGGAAGTTCTAAACCACATGCGCCAAAAGCTCAGCGACTATCAGGAGCAGTACAGCGCGCTGTTTAATCTTGAGGCGACTCCCGCCGAATCCACGACCTATCGTCTTGCCAAGCACGATGTACAGCAGTTTCCGGACATCATAACGGCATCCGAAGCGGGCGGAACTCCGTATTATACTAACAGTTCCCACCTGCCCGTCAGCTATACCGAAGACATTTTCGAGGCTCTTTCCATTCAGGACGAACTGCAAACTCTTTACACGAGCGGAACGGTTTTCCATGCCTTCCTAGGCGAGAAGCTACCCGACTGGAAGTCCGCTGCGAACCTCGTACACAAAATTGCGGAGAACCACCGTCTCCCCTATTACACCATTTCGCCCACCTATTCCATTTGCAAAAATCATGGCTACATTACCGGTGAGGTATATACCTGCCCCGACTGCGGTGAAAAAACAGAGGTCTACAGCCGTATAACCGGCTACTATCGTCCCGTCCAGAACTGGAATGCCGGTAAGTCCAAGGAATTTAAGGATCGCAAGCTTTATGATATAGTTCACTCAACGCCGCACGCGACCCCGGCAGCTAAACACTGTGAAGTTCCTTCCGAACAGTGCATGCCTGTTATCGCTGCAAACGCGAGAAGCATCCTTTTCTCCCGTGCCACCTGCCCTAACTGCCGTGTTGCGGAATCGATGCTCGGCAAAGCGAGCTTCTCCTATGAGAAGATTATTGCGGACGACAATTTAGAGCTTGCAAAACAGTTCGGAATCAAGGGTTCGCCAACACTCGTCATTACGGATGGCGTGAACACCGAAAAGCTATATGGCGTACCGGATATCAAAAAATTCCTCGAATCCGAGAGAGTCGGCAAACTAGGCTGACAGCTTTTATTGATTTCAAAACGATAGGGGTCGGGCTCTCCGCCCGACCCCTATCAGATAATTTTACAAAAGGAAGAAAAACTATGCACGACATTGTTATCATCGGCGGTGGCCCCGCGGGAATGACCGCCGCGCTTTATGCGGTGCGCAACGGAAAAAGCGCATTGGTCCTCGAAAAAGGCGGCTTCGGCGGACAGATTACATATTCGCCGAGGGTCGAGAACTACCCGGGTTCTCTTTCTATGAGCGGCAACGAATTTGCGGATAAAATGCTCGAGCAGATTTTAGCGCAGGGTGCAGAGGTCGAAGTGGAAACCGTAACCGGAATCGCGGAAGAGGGCGGATACAAACGCGTCCTCACCGAGAGCGGAACTACATTCGATGCCAAGGCTGTCGTTATCGCAACCGGTGTCAAGCACCGTATGCTGGGGCTTTCTGGCGAGAACGAGCTTGTTGGGAACGGCATAAGCTTCTGCGCTCTCTGTGACGGAGAGTATTACAAAGGACTGACCGTCGCCGTCGCGGGCGGGGGCAATTCTGCCCTGCAGGAGGCTACCCTGCTTGCCGATGTCTGCCGTGAAGTCGTCATGATACAGGACCTTGACTTTTTTACCGGCGAGGAAATGCTCGTGAAAGCTCTTCTGAAAAGACCGAACGTCCGTGCGTTCACCGGCACGGCGATTGAAGAAATCAAAACCGAAGAAGCGGGATTTGCGGGACTTAAGCTCCGCAAAAAAGCTACTGATGAAACGTTCGAGCTCCCCTGTGATGGGCTTTTCGTCGCAATCGGTCTGATTCCGGAAAACGGAGCATTTTCAGAACTTGTTCCCCTTGATAAAGCGGGATATATTGCCTCCGGCGAGGATTGCGAAACAGGACATTCCGGCATTTTTGTTGCCGGGGACTGCCGCTCTAAAAGGGTCCGTCAGCTTACGACCGCCACGGCCGACGGTGCAGTTGCCGCCCTCGCTGCCTGCGAATCCATAAACAAAAACTTTTAGCAACGCTTCAGGAAAACCCGATAAATAGAAAAACCCCGTCATCTGATGATGACGAGGTTTTGTTTTTGCGCAAAGCGCTTACTGGGGGATTACGTTGATGGCGCGAAGCTTGCCGTTGCTCTTGGGATCGGGCTCGACATCATATGATACTGCCTGACCTTCGTTTAACGACTTAAAACCGTCACCAGAAATCGCGGAGAAGTGTACAAAAACATCATCGCCGCCTTCAGCGTTTGAAATAAAGCCGAAGCCCTTCTGTGAATTGAACCATTTAACTGTACCGTTATGCATATCAGTACCTCCGAAAAATATTATATCCGATATAAACAAAAAAACTCATGTATCTGAAGCAAACCATCAAAAGACTTGCTTTAGAGCATGAGTCGAACTGATCAATCTGAATACATTTTATATTGTAGCAGGGTCAGGTGTCTTTGTCAACTTAATATTAGCACGCGTCCGGCACAGCTAGGTTAGAAAGAGGGGCACACCTGAAAGGCGCGCCCCTCTTTTAAAATCAATTTTTCGGCTTGAGAATAAGGTTTATAAGCTTGTTTTTTATGACGATTGTTTTGACAATTTCCATGCTATCGAGCAGACGCGCAATCTTCTCATCTTTGCAGGCGATGAGTTTAACGGTTTCGTCAGAAGCGTCGATTGGGATTATAACTGTCGTTTTGAGCTTTCCGCCGACCTGAACCGCGATTTCCTTTTCAGCGTCGACGGTCTTGGCCTCATCATATTTCGGCCACGGCTGTTGGCAGGCATAGCCCTTGTAGCCCTGAATCTCCCAGAGCTCGTCGGCAACGTGGGGTGCAAAGGGACTGAGCATCAAAATCATCGCCTTGATGTCGCCCTTTGAAGGCTTATTCTCATAAAAGGTGTTGACAAGGCTCATGAGTGTCGCAATCGCTGTATTGAACTTCATGCTCTCAATGTCTTCGCCGACTTTTTTAATCGCCTTGTGGATTTCCGACTCGTTTGCCTTGGAATACCCATCGCCTTCGAGTTGAATTTCGGCAAGGTTCCATATCCTGTCGAGGAATCTTTTGCAGCCTTTAACAGCGGTGCTCGACCACGGAACGGCTTTTTCAAAATCGCCAATGAACATGATGTAAAGCCTGAGCGTATCGGCGCCGAACTCGTCAATAATATCATTTGGGTTAATGACGTTTCCGCGGGATTTACTCATTTTTTCCCCGCCCTCGCCAAGAATCATTCCGTGGCTCGTGCGCTTCATATAGGGTTCCTTTGTGGGAACAACGCCTATATCATAGAGGAACTTATGCCAGAAGCGGCTGTATAGCAGGTGCAACGTTGTATGCTCCATGCCGCCGTTATACCAGTCCACCTGATGCCAGTAGTCCATTGCTTCCTTGCCCACAAGACTATCTTTATTGTGCGGGTCCATATAACGCAGATAATACCAACTTGAGCCTGCCCACTGGGGCATCGTGTCGGTTTCTCTCTTCGCGGGACCGCCGCAGTGCGGGCAGGTGGTGTTCACCCAAGAATCCATATGGGCAAGCGGACTTTCGCCGTCATCGGTTGTTTCGTAGCTCTTGACGTCCGGCAGGCGGAGCGGAAGCTCGCCTTCAGGAAGCGCAACCCATCCGCACTTCTCGCAGTAAACGAGAGGAATCGGCTCGCCCCAATAACGCTGACGGCTGAAAACCCAGTCACGCAGCTTGAAATTGACTTTTTCATGACCGAGCTCCTTCAATATGATCCACTCGGTAATTTTTTTCTTTGCTTCCTCAACAGTCATGCCGTTAAGAAAGCCGGAATTGACCATAACACCGGTCTCACAGTCCGTAAACGCCTGCTTTTCAACGTCACCGCCTTTGACGACCTCAATAATGGGCAGATTAAACTGTTTTGCAAATTCCCAGTCGCGTGAGTCGTGTCCGGGGACAGCCATGATGGCTCCCGTGCCGTACGTCGATAAGACATAGTCGGAAATGAATACAGGAATTTCTTCTCCAGTGACCGGATTTATCGCGGAAACGCCTTCAAGACGCACACCCGTTTTGTCCTTTGCCATTTCAGTGCGCTCGAAATCGGACTTTCTGGCCGCAACTGCCTGATATTCGCGTACAACTTCAAGGTTTGTGAGCAATGGCGCCCACTTTTCAATCAGAGCGTGCTCGGGAGCAATGACCATGTAGGTTGCTCCGAAAAGCGTGTCGGGACGTGTCGTGAAAACGATCATCTCGTCGCCTGCGGTCGTTTTGAAGCTGACCTCCGCGCCTGTGGAGCGTCCTATCCAATTTTTCTGCTGAATCTTGACGCGCTCAATGTAATCGACCTCGTCAAGGTCGTCAATAAGGCGCTGAGCATACTCGGTTATTTTCAGCATCCACTGGCTTTTTTCCTTGCGCACGACCTCGGCTCCGCAGCGTTCACATACGCCCGCTACAACCTCTTCATTTGCGAGTACACACTTGCAGGAGGTGCACCAGTTGACAGGCATACTGTTCTTATACGCAAGACCTTTTTCAAACATTTTGAGGAAAATCCATTGTGTCCACTTGTAGTATTCGGGGTCCGTTGTATCGACGCATCTGTCCCAGTCAAAGCTGAAGCCGAGCATCTGAAGCTGCTCGGTAAAGCGCTTTATATTGGTTTTCGTAACCTCGCTCGGGTGCAGATGGTTCTTAATCGCATAGTTTTCGGTGGGAAGACCGAAAGCGTCATAGCCAATCGGAAAAAGGACATTATAGCCCTCCATTCGGCGTTTTCTCGCAACAATATCGAGCGCTGTGTACGGGCGGGGATGCCCGACGTGCAGCCCCTGTCCCGAAGGATAGGGAAACTCGATTAGCCCGTAGAACTTTGGCTTTTTGTCGCCGTTAATAGCGGCGTACACCTTTTCGTCCAGCCATTTTTTCTGCCATTTTTTTTCAATAGCCGTAAAATCGTACTTCATAATATGTGTCAATCCTTCTATTCATAAGAGCGCTTTTCCCCACGCTCCCGATGTTTATCTTTCTCCGATAAAGCTAGATATATCTATCTCTGTTGCATCCGCCCAAAGGCGTTCGAGTCCGTAAAATGCTCTTGCTTCCTCCATGAAGACATGGACAATTACGCAGCCAAAGTCCAGAAGCACCCATCCGCCGGCACGGTAGCCCTCGCGGTGGAGTATTTTCTCTCCGTTATCCTCCATAACCTTTTCGACTTCGTCGCACAGGGACTTTATCTGGGTCGTGGAGCCGGCGGTACATATCACGAAATAATCCGCCAAAACAGATATAGCATCGATTTTTATGAGCTTGATGTCGCGTCCTATCTTGTCTGCCAGAACTTCGACGATTTTTTCAGCCATTTGCTGGGGTGTCATCATATAATTGTTGATCCTTTCCGACCTATTAATAGGGATTTTTGGGGAAGTCTGTATATACCTTTCCGCCATTGGTTGTGTAATAGTTGCCCGGGGTTATGACATATTTTCCTGTTTCCTGATTTTTCTGACATAGAATGTTGCAGTCCTCAGGACTTATTACTTTCTCGAACGGGTTTAGCTGTTCGTTTACTATAGCAAGCCACTCATCAGCATTTATTGTCAGGTAAGAAAAATTGTTTATATATGCTCCGGTTGCTGGCATGGTCGACATATTGATGTTGTCCGTAGACATCTTCATAAATTCCTGAGCATACCACTGCATATTGCTCATGGATAAATCAGTTTCGCTGCTGTCAAGCACCAGCTTTGCGATGTCAACAAGCTTTGTGAGGTTTTTGAGCTTAAGTGCCTGTCCCGCGACAGCCTTTATCAGCCCATGCTGTGTTTCGATACGTCCAAGATCCTGTAACGGGTAGCCTGAGCCGTCGTTATTATGGCGGAAGCGGAAAACTCCGAGAGCGTTCTCGCCGCTCAGTAGCTGATAACCCTTCTGTACGTGTATCGTGAACACGTATTCGGCGACTCCATCTAAGTCCCAGTCGGAATAATCGTCGTAATTCATGTCAATCGGGACATCGAAATAAACACCGCCAAGTGCGTTAATTGCATCAATAAAAACTTGGGTATCGATAAAAACATAGTTGTTCGGACGGAATCCACATATTCCTTCAACTTCATCCATAAGTGCATCAACGCCGTCTCCGCCGCTGTTTTCAGCACCCACGTATATGGAATTGATTTTTTTATATTCAGCGGAGGTGTTTAGTATTGTATCCCGAGGTATGGACACTATATTCGCCTTATTTTCTTGCGTATCATAGCGAACGACCATTATGGTATCTGTACTGGTCTTACCCTGGTCGATGCCAACCAGCAGAAGTGTGTAGTATCTTTCAGTTGCCACAGAAGGTGTTGAATCAGGCTCTGGAGACAAAATTTCGGGCGGCTTTGTTGACATTTTCCACCAAATGAATACTCCTGCCACTATTATTGCGAGGATCGCAAGCACGGTAAGTACAGTTTTGCCGACTCCGCCTTTCTTTTTAGGCTGGGGGGCTCTTCGTCTTTGCGGCTCAGGATTATTATATCCCCTATCGTAGTCGTTTATATAATTTCTGCCCGCGTCTCCGGCTCTTCCTGAGCTGACCCCACGGTCTGAACCATTCTCTCTTTTCCCATTTCCACCAAAAACTTTCACTTTGGTACCCGTCCTTTCGAAAATGCCGTCGTCCTAAGTGCGAAAAGCGGCTTCGCCCTCTGCGGCTTTTATTATTTTCTATGTTCTCTGAACCAGCTGAGAGCTTTGATAGAATTCGCATGGGGCAAAGAATTCTTGTGCTCAAGCTCTTCGAGGCTCATTTGCAATCCTTTTAAAACAGCCGAGTCGAGGTCTTCATAAGCGAGGCTTCTTAGCTCATCCACACCCTCGAAATCTCGCGTAGGTTCGATGTAATCTGCGATATAGATTATCTTTTCGAGAAGAGTCATGTCCGCGCGGCCCGTAGTGTGCCACAGTATCGCGGAATACACCTCGTCGTTTATGCCAAATTTATCGCGGGCAAAAGCGGCGCCCGTCTTTGCGTGAAGCAGTTTGGAGTTCTGTTTTTCATCAACATCCGTGATAATACCATATTCTTCACATAATATCAACTGCTCAGAGCCGTTAAGTTTTTTCGTTATATCGTGCAGAATGCCCGCCTCCGCGGCGAGATCCTTGTCTGCACCCCATTTTTCCGCAAGCCGAACAGCTTCCTGTTCGCAGCCCTTCACATGGGGAACGCGCTTTTCATCAAGATAAATGAATGAGTTTTCCCGAAGCCATGCGAAATTTGGCTTCGCACCGTAATAGCGCTTTTTTATTATCTCTCTATAGACGGCATCGGGGAGTAAATTGTTTCCTTCGCGGTTTTTCAGCATTGAGCGCAGCTCGGTTGAGGTTACTTCTGTCGGAACTAGCCCAATCTCGTAAACACTGGCACCGTATTTCTCGGAATATAATTCTCTGAACCTTCGTATATCCGGAATCTCGTCGTGTTTTCTCGGAAAAGCCGCAAGAGAAGAAAGCTCAAAGATGCGCATAAAGTCCTTCCAGTTTTCAAAGCTAATGAGCATATCCGTGCCCATAAGAAGGACAAGCTCGTCATCCGGATGGAGCTTTTTCAGTTCCTCAAGCGTTTCAACAGTGTAGGATACGCCCCCCCTGCTGATTTCAATGTCAGACAGCTCCGTGTCCGAAAGTCCCCCAAAAGCAAGTCGCGCAAGCTCCAGCCTTTCAAAAGCATACGGAGAGCCTGTCTCCTGCTCCTTGTGAGGCGGTCTTGCCGCCGGAATGATTATGAGTTTGTCGGCATGAAGCTCTCTCGCCGCAGTCTTCGCGGCTTCGACATGCCCAGAGTGCGGAGGGTTGAAGCTCCCCCCGAAAACAGCAATCCGCATTTCACAGCCCCCCTTTGCGCTAAAAAATGAGACTCTACTCACCTAATCTAAACTATTTCTTTTTTTCTGTTTTTGGAAGCACTATTTTAGGGTCTAATTCATTCCTCTTATAAAGGACAAATTTGCTGCCTATGACCTGAACTCCGTCCGCCTTACATTGCGCGCAGAGCATGTCGCAGACCTCGTGCGGGGTCAGTGTCGAATTCTCAAGAACCTTGCCCTTTACGAGCTCACGAGCCTTTAGAGCTTCTTTAGCCTGGATGATAACGTTTTCGCTCAAATCGCCTTTACCGACGTGGATGATTGTATCCTCGCTCGCGGCAAGGCCTCTTAAATATGCGCGCTGCTTACTTGTCAGCATTGTATTCCCTCAGTTTCATTTCAAATATTTTTAGTGCCCTGCCCCTGTGCGAAACGGCGTTCTTTTCTTCGTCGGAAAGCTCCGCCATTGTTTTTCCCGTATCTAAAAGCTCGAAAATCGGGTCGTATCCAAATCCGCCCTCGCCTCTCGGCGCTAAAGTGATAACACCTTCGCACTCGCCTCGCGCCGTAATGACGTCTCCGTTCGGAAATGTGCAGGCTATGCAGGAGACAAATTTTGCTCTTCTGTTTTTCTCGCCTTCAAGGTTTTTTAGAAGAAGATTCACTCTCTCCTCATCAGTCGCACAGCCGCCGTAGCGTGCCGAGTATACGCCCGGAGCGCCGCCAAGCGCTTCCACTGCGAGTCCGGAGTCATCTGCGATAGCGGGCTCGCGAATCGCCTCACACGCGGCTTTGGCTTTGATGAGCGCGTTCTCCTCGAAGGTCGTACCCGTTTCATCGGCATCAATCGAAAGCCCCGCCTCGCTCTGCGAAATGACCTCCGCGCCCAGATTGGCTAGGATGGCCTTCATTTCCTTCAGCTTGCCTTTGTTGTTGCTGGCTAGAATATATCTCATTGCTGCAACAGTGCCTCCACGAAGCCCTGCGGCTCAAAAGGCATGAGATCGTCCACGCTCTCTCCGACACCGATATACTTAACGGGGAGCTTAAGCTCGTCCGCAATGGCGAAAACAATGCCGCCCTTCGCGGTTCCGTCAAGCTTTGTCAAAACGATGCCTGATATATCAGCAGTTTCTTTAAATTGCTTTGCCTGAATAAGTCCGTTCTGGCCTGTCGTCGCATCCAGAACAAGGAGTGTTTCCTTCGAAGCGTCCGGCAGCTCGCGGTTTATTATACGCGTAATCTTGTTAAGCTCGTTCATGAGATTTTGCTTATTATGAAGTCTTCCGGCTGTGTCAATAATGATGACGTCCGTACCCCTTGCCTTCGCGGCAGCGATACCGTCGAATACAACAGACGCGGGATCCGAGCCCTCCTCATGACGGACAAGGTCCGCTCCGGCGCGATCCGCCCAGATTGTGAGCTGTTCGGCTGCAGCGGCGCGGAAGGTGTCTCCCGCGACAAGCAGCACTTTTTTGCCCGAAGCACCAAGCTTTGCTGCAAGCTTTCCGATAGTTGTCGTTTTGCCGACTCCGTTGACTCCGACCATCAGGATAACCGAAGGCTTCGTGCCCAGGGATAGCTCACTGTCTGAGACTTCAAGGATGTGCGTCAGGACTTCTGTGAAGGCATTCTTGACTCCTTCGCCGCCGCGTATGCCGCGCTCCTTAACGAGCCTGCGCAGCTCAGTGACAGCGCGGGTCGAGGTTTCCACTCCGGTGTCAGCCATTATTAGGGCTTCTTCGAGTTCGTCAAAAAACTCCTCGTTCTCGCCCGTAAAGCCCGCGAAAAGACTGTTCATCTGAATGGACATGTTTTTCTTCGTTCTCGCGAGTCCCTGTTTGATTTTATCAAAAAATCCCATAGTATCTGCATTTGCCCCGAAGTATTACGGGACTTTCCCCTTTTGAAAATTACTTTGCTAAGGCGCGCTCCGCCTCTTCCAGATCGACCGAGAGCACCTGTGAAACGCCTTTTTCCTGCATGGTGACGCCATACAACATATCGGCTTCTTCCATTGTTCCTCGGCGGTGAGTGATGACAATGAACTGTGTTCTGTCGGTCATGCCACGCAGGTAGTGCGCAAAACGGTCGACGTTTGCTTCGTCCAGTGCCGCTTCAATCTCGTCCATTATGCAGAACGGTGTCGGCCGAACCTTGATGATGGCAAAATACAGTGCGATTGCAACAAATGCCATTTCTCCGCCGGAGAGCAGGCTCAAGGTGCTTAGCGTCTTTCCGGGAGGCTGTACCTTGATTTCGATACCGCAGTTCAAAATATCTTCTTCATCATCAAGGATGAGCGCCGCGCGTCCGCCGCCGAACAGCTCAAGGAAGGTGTTGCGGAAGCTCTCGTCAATGATTTTGAACTCACGAAGGAATATTTCCTGCATCTCCTTCGTAATTTCGCCGATGATTTTTTCCAGCTCGCGCTTTGCCTTTTCAACATCGTCACGCTGTTCCGAGAGAAAATTGTAGCGTTCCGATATACGCTCGTATTCCTCAATTGCACCGATATTCGGGTTGCCAAGACCCGTTATCTCGCGTTTGAGGCTGGTTATACGCTTTGTCGCCTCGCCCATGTTGGGAACAGGTTCTCTGATGCTCTGAGCCGCTGTGCGCGAAAGCTCATAACCGTCCCACAGCTTGTCTATTATCTGCTTCTCCTCCATTTCGGAGGCGAGCTTTTTCTGTTCGATGCTGCCGCAGAGTCGCTCCATATCCAGAAGCTCGCGGTTTACTTCCTGCGTTTTTTTCTCGTTTTGGGTACGTTTTCCCTCGAGTTCAAGTTTAAGGGAGTTTATCTGTGTGATTTCTCCCCTTATATTATCCGCAGTCAGACGGTTTTTAGAGAGAGCATCCTCCGCATCCTGCTTCTTCTGCCCGAGTTCCTCGTTCTCGGCGCTAAGCGCACCGATTGCCTGCCTGCGCGTTTCGCCGTCTCCGGTCAGGTCGCTTAAAAGCTCCTCAAGCTGCTTAATAGCAATGAGCGTCGTATCGCTCTCCGAAACGAGCGAAGAGCGTTTTTCCGCAAATGCAGAGAGCTTTTCGCTAAGCTCTCTCGCCTTGATTTCGTGCTCCTCGCTTCTTGCGGAAAGCTCGGTCAACTTGAGTTCGAGCCCTGCCACATCTAAATTCAGCTGCCCTATTTCATTTTTCGCGCTTTCGGCTCGCTTTGTATTCTCTTCTCGGCGCAGAGCCGAAAGCTTTTCATCTCGTTCAAGTGTCTCAAGAGTCTTCTCAGTCTCATTGAGAAGGAACTGTACCTGAGTCTTTTCGCTGTCGCAGGAGCGAAGCGTTTCAAGTGCTTCCTTCTGTTCGAATTCAGCCGTCTGCAGCTCGTATTTCGCTGAATTCAGCTCACGAGATGCATCGGAGAGCTTTGATGCGCAATCGCGCGCCAGTTCACTTAGGTCCGTGACCTTAAGATTCAGCGTTTTCAGTTCGTTCGCGCGGGAGAGTATGCCAGAATTCTTAGCGGCGCTGCCGCCGGTCATCGACCCGCCCGCGTTAATGAGCTGCCCGTCAAGAGTCACGATGCGAAGCTGGTTATCGTTATGTTTAGACATAGCGACAGCATCGGACAGAGTTTCCGTAATTACTGTTCTGCTAAGCAGATTTGAAAATATACCCGCAAACTTTGGATCGAAACGCACAAGCTCGAAAGCTGTTCCGAGATAACCGTTTTCATTTTCGGGGCGGCGCTTCATATCAAAGGACTTTATGGTGTCGACAGGCAAAAAGGTTGCCCTGCCCGCATCGCGTCTTTTCAGCATCTCAATTGCCGACTTGCCCTGCTCCTGCGTGTCGACAACTATGCTCTGCATCGACGCGCCGAGCGCTGTTTCGATGGCGATGGTAAAACGGTCATCCGTCTTGACGAGGTTCGCGACGGGCCCGTGAACCCCTGAAAGCGTTCCCCTGTCATGCTCGCGCATGACGGTCTTGACTGCGAGCGAAAAGCCCTCAAACTCCTTTTCCATCTCCGTGAGCATTGAAACGCGGGAGCGTGCGGAATTGAGGTCAATCGTGAGCTTAGTCTGCTTTTCCTCGAGCGCCTTGACCTTGCTTTCGCGGCCTTCCATGCGCATCGTGTAGCCTTCGATGATGTTTTTAAGCTCGTCAGCCTTCTCTTTTGCCTCTTTTTGAGCTGTAGACGCCTCTTTAAACCGCTCCAACAGTTCGTCGCGGCGAGTTAAGGTTTCTCCGCTTTCGCGTCTGCGCTTTTCGTCCGTCTCTAACAGTTCTCCTGCCGCATCCAAAAGCATGGACAAAACGGCATTCGAGTGCGCTAAAGCGGCCTGCTTTTCACTTTTATCGGTAATCAGCTTCGAAATTTCGAGCTTCGCGCCGTCCTCACCCTCGGAATTTCGTTCGATGATGTCTGTCAGTTCCCGTGCCTTGGATTCAAGCTCATCAAGCTCACACTTAATCTCGTCGATGCGCTCATGCCTTTTGGCAATCTGATTTTCAAGAGCCTTCGCCCTCGTATCCTGATCCTCAATCTCCGACTGCAGCTGGCCTTTACGCTCCGAATTATGCTTTAAGCTGTTTTCCAAAACGGCGAGTTCGCTTTCGTTTTCGGCGCAACCAGTTTCTGTCTCCGCAAGGTCGGCGCGGCGCTTTTCCGCTTCGAGGTCTTTCTCGCGCATTTTCTCCGAATAGTTCTCTGATGCGGCATAAAGCTCGTTTAGCTCGAATTGTGCCCTCTCGAACCCATTTTTTGCGTTTTCCCAATCGTCATTGACAGTCTTCGCGCGCTCATGGAGCCTGTCCAGTGTTTCCATCCAGACGGAGACTTCAAGTCCTCGCAGCTCGTCGCGCAGGAGAAGGTATTTCTTCGCGGTCTCGGCTTGCACTTTGAGCGGATCGAGAGAAATTTTGAGTTCGTCAATTTTGTCGTTTATTCGGACAAGGTTCTCGTCCGTGTGCATGAGCTTGCGCTCGCTTTCATCCTTGCGGTAGCGGTAGCGCGATATGCCGGCCGCTTCCTCGAAAAGCTCGCGCCTGTCAAGGCTCTTTGAGGACACAACCTCGGAGATTTTGCCCTGACCGATAACGGAATATCCGTCGCGTCCGAGTCCTGTGTCCATAAGCATTTCGCTGATATCCTTGAGACGCACGGACTCGCGGTTTATGTAGTATTCGCTCTCGCCGCTTCTATAATAACGGCGGGTTATCATAACCTCGGTGCTGTCTGTATTGAAAATGCGCTTTGTGTTGTCCAGCACAAGCGAAACCTGTGCGAAACCCATCTTCGGACGCTTTTCGGTACCGCCGAAAATAACGTCCTCCATCTTGCCGCCGCGGAGTGTTTTCGAGCGTTGTTCTCCCAGCACCCAGAGTATCGCATCCGAAATATTCGATTTTCCGCTCCCGTTGGGTCCGACAATCGAAGTTATATCTTTTTCGAAGGTCAGTCTCGTTTTATCCGCGAAGGACTTGAAGCCCTGTATTTCGAGCGCTTTTAGGTACATATTTCACCTCGGGTGTATTTTGCTGAAAGAAAAAAATGATAATTATATATTTGTCGATTATATTATGAATTCGCTTACTTTGCAACCAATCACGGAAGATTTATCCTAAAATCACTTTGCCCTTTTGTATTTCATATGAGGACACCTTCAGGGCCTTCAGCTTGAACTCATCGCAAAGTGTACGTATATTCGACCTTTTTTGACCTGTCATCGCCGAAACGTCCGACGCATTCACATGCAAAACGACATTTACATCATGCGCGTTTTCCGATAAGAGCGCCCTCGCCTTATTAAGCAGCAGGCGCGATTTCACTAGTTCGCCAAGCGCAGGGTGATAGGCTCCCCCAAAAGCAGCACCGCCGGAGAGCTCCTCAGTCGGATTGAGTCCGAGGCGGATGACGGTTATTTCCGCTTCTTCAAACAGCGGAAGGACGGCAGCGCACCAGTCGACGGCTTCCTCAACCGTGTGCTCTTTGTAAGCCCCTTCGCGCCACATATCACATAGCGGCGTGTTCTCGACGATGACTGTCGGGTAAATGCGAACTCCGTTGGGCTTAAGGGCTATGATTTTTCTTGCCGTTTCGATTGTACGCTCCCTTGTGTCCCCGGGCAGTCCCGTCATCATCTGCAAAATAAGCTCGAAGCCGTGTTCCTTAATAAGGCACGCCGACTTTTCTGTCCGCATAGCTGTGTGTCCTCTTCCCGACAGATATAGTACCTCGTCGCACATGGACTGTGCGCCCAGCTCAATCGTCCTGACACCGTAGGTCTTCAGTCTATCTAGGATTTCTTCATCGATTGCATCAGGGCGCGTTGAGAGGCGCAGGGACTCTATTCTCCCATCATGTAAAAACGGCAAAGCCGCGTCCAAAAGCTCGTTTTGCTCTTCGACCGGTATTGCCGTGAAACTGCCGCCATAAAACGCCAGCTCAATATTCGAATTTTCCGGTATCTTGGCGATACCCTCCAATATGGTTTTTCCGACCGTTTCCGGGGTCGCGGAAACTTTCTCCCCAGAAATCCTGTTTTGATTGCAGAAAACGCAGTTGTTCGGACAGCCGAGGTGCGGAACAAATACAGGTATGATGTTCCGTCTTGCTATCATTTTGAAATCTCCTCAATTCCGTTCTTCGCGGCGCACTGTTCTGCTTCCTTTTTTGTATGCCCGTTGCCTTCGCCGATGGGTTTGCCGTTCAGACTCACCTGCATTGTGAAGCTCTTGTTATGGTCTGGACCTTCTTCGGTTAAAAGCTCATAGCTGAGAATTTGACCGGTTTTCCGTTGCACATACTCCTGAAGCGCTGTTTTATAGTCGCTGATTGGGCGAGTCTCCATTGCAGGAAGCTTTGAGAGTATGTATTTGTCGATGAAGCTCTTTGCTACTGCAAGGCCGCCGTCAAGGTATAACGCGGCAATGAGAGCCTCCACGGCGTCCGCAAGTATGGACTCACGTGCTCTGCCGCCGGTATGCTCCTCACCTCTGCCGAGCTTTATAAACTTTCCGAGGTTCAAGAGTTTTGCGACCTCATAAAGGCTAGTTTCACAGACAAGCTCCGCGCGAAGACGAGTCATCTGACCCTCCGGCATTTTCGGACACGACAAATACAGGTGGCTTGCCACCACCTGCCCGAGAACGGAGTCACCCAAAAATTCCAGACGCTCGTTGCTCATGAATCCCGCGCCTTTGTTTTCGTTAGCGTAGGAACTGTGGCTTAAAGCCGTGAGCAGGAGCGCCCTGTCGTGAAAACGATATTCAAGTTTTGCTTCGAGTTCATCCATAGGGCGCCCCCTTTCCCGTTCAGTTTGCCTTAAATATCAGTCCTGCACGTAGCGGCTGACGTATTCGACAAGGTCTCCGACCGTAAGGATTTTCTTGAGTTCCTCATCCGACACTTCGGCCAGCGAGAATTCTTCCTCAAGCGCCATGGTGAGTTCGACAACGTCAAGCGAGTCTGCGCCGAGGTCGTCAACAAAGGCAGTCTCCATTGTAACTTGTTCAGGGTCGACCACGAACTGCTCGCAGATTAGCTTCTGAATTCTTTCAAATACCATAATTTCCATCTCCAAATATATTGCTAGAATTGATAATATTCATAAATTATATACTTGTCAAGACTATTCCGCCTTACTTATCGTCATTAATTGAATATTTTTAACGATTTCGCTTGAGACGTCCGTATTGACACAGTTTATCGCCTGAAGAACGGCGTTTTTTAAAGCCCTTGAGTCCGAGGAGCCGTGTGCCTTAATCACCGGCTTCGAAATGCCGAGAAGTGAGGTGCCGCCGACCTCGGAAGGATCGATTTTCTTTTTGAATTCACCAAGGCGCTTTTTCATCGCCAGCGCCGCAAGCATGGAACGTCTGTTGGCCGTGAAAATATCCTTGAGGTTATTCATAATGAATTTTCCCGTGCCCTCAATGGTCTTGAGCATTATGTTGCCCGAAAACCCGTCAGTCACCACAACATCAACTGTGTTGAGCAAAACATCCTTGGCCTCGACATTGCCTATAAAGTTGATATGACCGGCGTCACCCGCTGCCTTGAGTTCCTTAAAGGCTTCGATTTGAAGGTCTCCACCCTTTGTTTCCTCCGTGCCTACATTTAAAAGTCCGATGCGAGGATTTTGGCAGCCGAGAATTTTTTTCGAATAGAATGAGCCCATAAAAGCGAATTGCAAGAGATATTCGGGAGTACAGTCGACATTCGCGCCGCAGTCGATGAGCATGACCCCTCTGCCGCCGTTCGGAAGAACGGGCGCAAGAGCAGCCCTTCTGATACCGCTTACTCTCTTAACGATGAGCGTAGCGCCTGTCAGAAGCGCTCCGGTGCTGCCAGCCGAGATGCAGGCATCACCCTCGCCGTCCTTAAGTAATTTCAGCGCTACCGCCATCGAGGAGTCCTTCTTCGCGCGCAGGACTGTGGTGGGGTCATCTTCCATGCTGACGACCTCAGTTGCGTTGACGACGCTTATCTTTTCGCTCAAGTCCTCCGCGCCCTCGTTTTTAAGGCAGGAGAGAACCTCTGTCTCTTTTCCCACGAGCGTGACGGACACTCCGAATTCGCGGATTGCCTCCACCGCTCCCTTAACGATCTCGGCGGGGGCATTGTCCCCACCCATAGCGTCAATGATTATTCTCATATGTCTCCTTCCGCGGAATACCTCTCTATGATTTCGAGGGATCTTTCCGATATTAAGGCGTTTTTATTCCGCTTGCCTTTTATCTTCTTTCCCAAAGGTTTTATTATACCGAAATTAATGTTCATAGGCTGGAAACTGCCAACTGAAGCTTCAGAAACGTAAAGTGCCAGTGCACCGATTGCAGTTTCACGCGAAAAATCTAGCGGCGGAGCGCCAAGAAGACGGGCTGCCGTTTCAAGTCCGACGTACATACCGGACGCAGTCGACTCCACATAACCCTCAACGCCCGTTATCTGCCCTGCAAAACTTATGCGCAGTTCTTTTTTCAGCCTGTAATACCTGTCCAGCAGCTTCGGTGAATTGAGGTAAGTATTGCGGTGCATGACGCCGTATCGGACGAACTCCGCATTTTTCAGTGCGGGAATCATGGAAAACACACGCTTCTGTTCGGAAAACGTCAGATGCGTCTGGAATCCGACGATGTTGTAAATCGTGCCAACAGCGTTGTCCCGCCTAAGCTGAACTACCACATAGTTTTCCCCGCCTTTGCGCGGATCGACAAGCCCGACGGGCTTCAGCGGTCCGAAGCGGAGAGTATCTTCTCCTCGGCGTGCCATGACCTCGACGGGCATACAGCCCTCAAAGACTCCCGCGTCGTCAAAGCCGTGGATGTGCGCCTGCTTTGCCTCGCAGAGTTCATTCCAAAAGGCAAGATATTCTTCCTTCGTCATGGGGCAGTTAATATAGTCCGCCGTCCCCTTGTCATAGCGGGATGCGTAAAATGCGTTTTCCATATCGATACTTTCAAGCGTCACTATCGGAGCGGCTGCGTCGTAGAAATTTAAAAATCCCACATCACCGCATTTTTCGGCGATGGATTTCGCCATCGCATCGCTCGTCAAGGGTCCCGTCGCAATTACCACCTCACCATCCGGTATCGAAACGACCTCTTGTGACATTACCTCGATGTTCGGGTTATTTATTATCTTGGCGGTTATCATCGAGGAAAAACTCTCGCGGTCAACAGCCAGAGCACCGCCCGCCGCGACCTTCGTTGCGTCGGCGCACTCCATAATAAGCGAGCCGAGGCGTCGGAGTTCCTCTTTTAAAAGTCCGACGGCGTTTGCAAGCTCATCGCTGCGGAGAGAATTTGAGCATACGAGCTCGGCAAAGTTTTCCGAAACGTGGGCGGGCGTCATTTTTTGTGGCTTCATCTCGATGAGCCGTACCGGTACGCCCCTTTTGGCAAGCTGCCATGCCGCCTCGCAGCCGGCAAGCCCCGCTCCTATTACTGTTACCGTGTCCAATTCTCAGTCCTCCGCATGATTTTTAAAACGAATTACTTACTTCGCCTTTGCGCCCGTTTTGGCTGGCGTCTTTTTGGCTGCCGTCGGCTTCGCGACAGTCTTTGTTGCCGTGGTTTTCTTGGCCGCAGTTTTTTTGGCAGCCGTCTTATTCGCCGCAGTTTTTTTAGCAGCGGGTTTTTTAGCTGCAGACTTTGCAGGTGTCTTATTTGCTACTGTTTTATCGCTCGTCGTGTCGCTCTCACCCTCAGCGGCAACTGCTTTTTTCTTATATCCGCGTTTATCTTCAGGCAGGAAATTCGGGCAGGCGTCATTTATGCAGAACGGCGTCTTTTTGCCTTTGCCGGAGAGCTTGAACAGGGTTCTTCCGCATTCCGTGCAGGTCTCCTTTACGGGGACGTCCCAAGACATGAAGTCGCAGGTCTTATCACCGACGTGTTCGCAGGCATAGTATGCGTAGCCCTTCTTAGATGTGCGTTTCAGGATACGCCCACTGCATTTTGGGCATTTTCCGGGCATTTCCACAACGATGGGCTTTGTGAAATCGCACTCAGGATAGCCGGGGCAGGCCAGAAAACGACCGAAACGTCCGGTTTTCACGACCATTTTGCGTCCGCACTTATCGCAAATCTCATCCGACTCCTCGTCGGGTATCTTTATATGCTGACCCTCAAGCGCCGTTTCGGCATCCTTGAGTTCGTTATCGAAATTACCGTAGAATTCGGACAGTATATCCTTCCATGCGCGCTTGCCTTCCTCGACGTTGTCCAGAGTTTCCTCCATGCGCGCCGTGAATTTAAGGTCAACGATATCCGGGAAGCGCGTCTCCATTAGATCAGTTACGACTTCGCCAAGTACTGTGGGGCGAAGGTATTTTCCTTCTTTGACGACATATTCGCGGGTCGTGATAGTGCTTATCGTCGGCGCATAGGTACTCGGGCGTCCGATGCCCTTTTCCTCCATCGCGCGTATGAGCGTCGCCTCAGTATAGCGGGAAGCCGGTTGAGTAAACTGCTGTTCCTTATCGGTCTTAGCGAGCTTTGCCTTCTCGCCTTCGCGCAGGTCAGGCAGCGGTCTTTCCCTTTCGGTCTGCTCCTCGTCCTTCGATTCCTCGTATACTGCGGTGTAACCCGCAAACTTGAGCTCGGAATAGTTCGCACGGAAAATATAGCCTGCGGAGGATGCGTCAATCGTTACGCCATCATAGACGGCATTCGCCATCTGGCAGGCGGTGAAGCGTCCCCAAATAAGGCGGTAAAGCCTATATTGATCGGCAGTCAAATCTTTTTTAATGAGTTCCGGAGTCAGCTCTACACTGCTTGGACGAATGGCTTCGTGCGCGTCCTGCGCTCCGGACTTTGTCTTAAAGACACGGGTCTTTTCGGGATAGTATTCCCGACCATAGCGCCCTATTATGAAATCCTTCGCCGCACTGGTCGCAACGTCAGACAAACGGAGCGAGTCCGTTCTCATGTAGGTGATAAGTCCGACCGTTCCCTCGCCCGATATATCAACGCCTTCATAAAGCTGCTGGGCGATGGACATAGTGCGCTTCGGGGTCATGCCAAGGCGGCGCGAAGCCTCCTGCTGGAGGGTTGAAGTGATGAACGGAGGCGAGGGCGAACGCTGCTTTTCCCCGCGCTTTACCGATTTTATATAGAATTCGTCCTCGGAGATTTCTTTAATTATCTTGTCGACCTCTGCCTCCGAGTGAAGTTCAATCTTCTTCGCCTCTGTGCCGTGGAAACGAGCGACAAAGCTGCCCTCTTTCTCCACACGGTCAAGCGTGGCATCCAGAAGCCAATATTCCTCAGTCTTGAATTCCCTTATCTCTTTTTCCCTGTCAACAACCATGCGTGTAGCCACGGACTGCACACGGCCTGCTGAAAGTCCGCGGCGTACCTTGCGCCAAAGCAAGGGGCTCAGCTTATATCCGACGATACGGTCAAGTATACGCCTTGCCTGCTGCGCGTCGACAAGGTCCTGGTCAATCTCGCGTGGAGCTGCGATACTCTCATTAACGACCTTTTTCGTAATTTCGTTAAAAGTTACGCGCTTCGCTTTTTCGTCAGGCAGTTCAAGAAGCTCCTTCAAATGCCACGATATCGCCTCGCCCTCGCGGTCAGGATCGGTTGCGAGATAGACGATACCGGCTGCCTTGGACTTCTTTTTCAGCTCGTCGATAACGTCTTTTCTGGCAGCCACAGGCTGATAATCGGGTTCAAATCCATTTTCTATATCTACACCCATAGTGCTCTTCGGAAGATCCCTCAGATGTCCCATGGAGGCAACGACATGATAATTTGGGCCGAGATACTTCTCAATCGTCCGCGCCTTTGCCGGCGATTCGACAATGACCAGATCCGTCCTAGTTTGTGCCATAAATGACCTCAATTCATAGTTATTATAGGCGCCTTTTCTGTTTCAGCGCTTTTCAATATTTAAAGTAAATCTTTTACCGTTCTCCTGCGCCACAAAGCCCTTTATCTGAAGCAGTGTGAGCTCGGAAAGCACCTCCGGCGCAGAAAGTTCTGTCTTTTCTATGATGTCGTCGATGTGCACCGACTTGTCCTTCATAACGGAAACAATCTTCAGTTGGCGCTCCGAAAGTCCGGAGAGTTGTTCTCGCAAATCAATATATTCCCGCTTTATTGGGTTGTCAACCTTTTTTCTGTCGGTCTTGACCCTCAACTTTGCAAAGCCTCTACCCGTTTCAGGAGCGGTTTTCCGCGGTTCTTCGGTGCGTTTTGCTTCATAGAAAACTGGGTCGTTCGGTGCTCCGTGTGCCAGAACAGCCGTCCTCTGCGGGTTGGGCATAGATAGCTTTCCGCTAAATTGCGGTGCGAAATCAGCCAGAACATCCCAGCCCGAAGCAACGAGCTGTGCGCCGTCTCGTATGAGCTCGTTTGAACCGACACAATTCACCGCGTCCGCGTTTCCGGGTACTGCAAAAACTTCCCTACCCTGTTCAAGCGCAAGCGTTGCCGTGATGAGCGCTCCGCTTTTTATCGGTGCTTCGACAATCGCAACACCAATTGAAAGCCCGCTGATTATACGGTTTCTCTCGGGAAAGTTCTTCCTGCCCAAGGGCTCCCCCGGCGGATATTCACTGACCAGCGCGCCGGATAGCGTAACATCGCTATAAAGTACGTCGTTCCACTTGGGAAACACATCGTCAATTGCGCAGCCTAGGACTCCGATAACGGCTCCGCCCGCGCGCAGAGCACCCTCCGCAGCGGCACTGTCGATACCCTCTGCAAGACCTGTAACGACGAGTCCTCCGCATTTTGTAATCTCATAGCCAAGCTTTCGCGCCATCTTTATACCGTAGGGCGTGGCTTTTCTAGTTCCTACTACGCCGATTGCCGCCTCCTCGTCAATGGCGGGGAGTCTGCCCTTGAGATAGAGCACGACAGGCGGGTCATAAATGTTCTTCAGCCTCGCCGGATATATGGCGTCCTGAAAGCTGACTATGTAAATTCCCTCAGCCTGACACTTTTCAAGTATACTCTCCGCCCTATTAAGACTCCGCTCCGCAAAGGGCTGGAGCTCGGCGTCGGAAAGATTCAGCTTTTCTCTCAAAAGCCGCTCGTCCGCAAAATAAACTTTTTCGGGGTCGCCAAAGGTGTCTAGAAGCTCGAATCGCCTTTTCGGTCTAAGTCCCGTTAAAGCGGAAAGCCACACCCAGTATTTCAGTGTCGACAAATATACTTCCCCTTTATTTTGACATTTCCCACATAACTATCGAGGCCGCCACAGCCGCGTTCAGCGACTCGCAATCAGGACGCATCGGAATGATGGTTTTAGCCTCGCAGAGCTTAAGAAGCTCAGCAGAGAGCCCTCTGCCCTCACTGCCAATCGCAACGGCGGTACCTTTTAGATTAATTTTTCGAATATCCTCCGAGTTCTCGCTCAGCGCGGCACCGTAGAGTTTTAAACTGTTTCGGTTTACATAATCCGGCAGTCCGTCCATATCCGTTTCCAGAATCCTCTGACGGAAAATGCCGCCCATCGTCGCGCGAACCGTTTTCGGATTATATAAGTCGGCGCAATCGCCGACAAGTATTACGATATCCGTCCCCATCGCGTCCGCGGTTCTGATAACCGTGCCGACGTTTCCGGGGTCCTGAACGTTCTCAAGGACGATTGCCGTTAAGACTTTTTCGCCGTCCGCTGAAATGCGAGGTATTTTAACGCTGAAAACCGGCCCTGCGGAGTTTTTTAGCGGCGAAACATACTGCATAAGATCGGGAGGGCAGGAAAACTGCATAATGCTATCAGAGACTTCAAATGGCGGCTCGCTCCCCCACAGTACGCAGGACACTTCCGCGCCGAAGGAAAGTGCTTCTTTAAGAGTCTTTTCTCCATCGCAGACGAATTCTCCCGACTTTCTGCGATACGTCCCGTCCAAAGAAAGGTCCTTCAGATGAGTAACTATTCGGTTTTTCCTTGATGTGATGTATTCCACTTCGTCCTCACCTTTTTAACACAGCAAGGCTGCGGCGGGGCTGCATCGCCCTGCCACAGCCTGTTTATTTTACGATTCTATAGGTTTCATTGTCGGGAAAAGAACAACCTCTCTTATGGAATCGACGCCAGTGAGCAGCATGACACAGCGGTCAATACCGATTCCAAGGCCTCCCGTAGGAGGCAGGCCGTATTCAAGAGCCGTGATGTAATCATCGTCCATCATTCCCGCTTCGACATCGCCCTTTTTGCGGAGCTCGACCTGCTTCTGGAAGCGCTGCTTCTGGTCAATTGGGTCGTTGAGCTCCGAAAATGCGTTGCCCATCTCGCTGTGGCAGACGAAAAGCTCGAAACGCTCAGTGAGCCTCGGGTCAGTCGGACTGCGCTTTGCGAGCGGGGAAACATCGACGGGATGCAGGGTGATGAAAGTCGGCTGAATTAGCTTTTCCTCAACCTTCTGGTCAAAACATTCGTAAAGGGCATTGCCCCAGGTTTTTTCCTTTTCCTTCGGAATCACGACTCCGACGGATTTTGCGAGTTCTATGGCTTCCTCATCGGAACGAACAGGCATAAAATCGACTCCGAGGTACTTTTTGACTGCTTCCGCCATAGAAAGGCGTTCCCAGCCCGGAGCAAGAGAAATCTGCTCGCCCTGCCATGTAACGTCGTAGGTGCCCAAAATGTCCATTGCGGCGCTTGAAAGCAAGGCCTCAAAAAGATCCATCATATCGTTGAAATCGGCATATGCCTCGTAAAGCTCGACCGTTGTGAATTCGGGATTGTGCTTTGTATCCATTCCCTCGTTGCGGAAAATGCGTCCGATTTCATAAACACGCTCGATACCGCCGACGACAAGGCGCTTCAGATGAAGCTCAGTCGCAATGCGGAGATACATATCCAAATTAAGAGTGTTGTGGTGAGTGGTGAAAGGACGCGCCGTCGCGCCGCCGGAAATAGTGTTCAGAACCGGCGTTTCTACCTCCATGTAGCCACGGTCATCAAGAAATCTGCGGACGTGGCGGATAAAGAGACTGCGCACCTCGAAATTACGGCGCACCTCGGGATTAACAATTAGGTCCACATAGCGCTGGCGATAGCGGGTTTCAAGGTCCGTAAGCCCGTGGAATTTTTCCGGCAGAGGAAGCAGTGACTTTGCAAGAAGCTGAACCTTCTTGCAGTGGACGGAGGTCTCTCCCTTGCGTGTACGGAAAACAAAGCCTTCAATTCCAATTATATCGCCTATATCCCATTTTTTGAACTCACAGAAAGCATCCTCACCGAGATCGTCGATGCGGACATAAAGCTGGAGCCTACCCTTATCGTCCTGTATATCCGCAAAAAAGGCCTTGCCCATATCGCGTTTGGACATGAGGCGTCCCGCCATGGAAACATCCTTCTCTTCCCAGACTTCAAAGTTCTGTTTTATTTCCTCACTGTACGCCGTTCTTTTATACTTCGTAACAGTGAACGGATCCCGCTTCTCCTCGCGCAGCTTCGAGAGCTTATCGCGGCGGATCTGAAGAATCTCAGATATATCCTGGGTTTCCTCCGGTGTGTTTTCCTGACTCATTGACTGACCTCCCAAATGCTTATCGCTCATTACGAGCAGACGGTATAAAAAGTTCCTCCCACTCATGGGAGGCCGACGCTGCAGAACTTACCCCTTAAGGCGAAATTCTACGGGACGGATTTTTGTTTATATCAGTTTTCGATAGATATTATTTTAAATTGAAGCTCGCCGACGGGTGCAACAAATGAGACTGTCTCGCCCGCGCTGCGGCCCAAAAGGCTGCGTCCGAAAGGTGAATCGTCAGAGACACGCCCAAGCATGGGGTTAGCTTCCTGAGACCCGACGACCTGATACTCCTCGATTCCGCCGTCACTAAGGCATTCGACCTTGATCTTGCTGCCGAGATATATGGCGTTCGTGACTTCACGCGTTTCAATGACTTCAGCATTCTCAAGCAGATTCCGAAGCTCAGCAATTTTTGAATAGAGCTTGCCCTGTTCCGTTTTTGCTTCATCGTATTCGCTGTTTTCTGAAAGATCGCCGAAGGAACGCGCCTCTTTAATAAGTTCGGATACTTCCTTTTCCCGAACGGTCTCGAGATAGTGAAGCTCCTCCCGAATTTCGTTCAAACGCTCCTGACTCATTTTGTACTTTGCTTCGTTAGCCATAGTATCCGTCCCTTCAACTTATATTAATAACTGACTATACATTTTAATATAGAATGACATCATATTAACGTATTATAGATAGAAAACAACTTCGTGTCAAGCAGATAAAAAAGCAATCATTTGTCGACGAGAGCTTTTATCTCTTCCAAGGCCGCTTTAAGCTGCGCATCCTTATCATGCTCCAGCAGTCCTGAAACGAGCTTATCTCCGTCATCGTCGCTAATTGAAACGGAAACATCGGGCGCAAGTCCCCCCGTTTTTGCGAGGTCGACTCTTTTCGGCGTAAGATAACTGTTCGTCGAAAGATGGACTGCACTGCCGTCTGTCATTTCAATATTTATCTGCGAGCGAGCTTTGCCGGTCGAGTGAGTTCCAACCAGCTTCGCCCAATCGTACTCCGAGAGCGCTGCCGCGAAGAATTCCGCCGCTGAATAGCTGTTCTCGTCAATCAGCACCGTCATGGGGAGCTTGACACAACTAGCGTCCGATGTCTCGACCTTCTCAGCACCCGCTTTATTTGCCGATACAAAGAGGTCTCCCTCAGGCAGGATGTGGTCGAGCGCTTTTAAAAGCTCGCTCAAAAATCCGCCGGGATTGTTGCGTACATCGAATATGATTCCCTTCGCGCCCCGCTCTACAAGGTCATCAACAGCTTTGATGGTCTCCTCACCGGAATCCGTTTCGAAATTTTTGATTCTGATATAACCTATACCGTCATCGAGCATCTCGTACTTGACAGGGTCAGAATGAATGAGCTCGGTTCCGATTGTAAGCGTTCTTTCAGTGCCGTCCCCCGCCCTAAGAGTGAGATCAAAGGCCTCATCCTTCTTGGAGGCGATTAGATCCTTGACTTCCGTCGAGGTCTTTCCGGCTAAAGACTCTCCGTCGATCGCGCACATGATCTCGCCGATACTCACGCCCGCCTTGCTCGCAGGCGAATCCTCAAGAACTGTCGCAATGCGGTAAAGCTCGCTCTGGTCGTCCTTGACGATGGTCACGCCGATACCGGTATAGCTGTTTTTCTGATACAGCTTGTATTCCTCATACTGCTCCGGATTCATATAATAGCTCCAGCGGTCATCGATTGAGCCTATCATTGCACCGTAAGCCGCATCTGACACCTTATCCATGTCCACGTCGCCGACATAATCGTTTTTTATAGCATTAAACACAGCAGCGAACTTTGTCGCATAAGGAAAACTATCCTCTCCGCCGCATTTAACAAAGAAAACTCCAAAAACGCAGAGTCCTGTAAGCGCAGCTGTCAAAACGCAGGCAAGAATAAGAGTCAGTATACTGAAACGCTTTTTCATGAGCTCCTCCTAATACTGTCGCGGTCTGGTCCAAAGCATCATCCTTACGGTTCACGCGGACGGACCGGAATAATATATTATGCCGTAAAAGCGGAAATTAGCCGGGCAGTCGCTTAACGCTGCCCGGCAATTTACTTTTTAAGCCAGTCTTTAAAAATACGATTCCGGATCAACCAGCTGTCCATTCACCTTGATTTCGAAGTGTAAGTGCGGACCTGTCGACCAGCCTGTAGAGCCGACATAGCCGACAGTCTGTCCTTTGGTAACGGTCTGCCCGGACTTGACTGCCATTGAGCTCATATGAGCGTAAAGCGTAACCATACCGTTCCCGTGACTTATAACTACGTAGTTGCCGTAAGAGCTGCTGTAAACTGCTGAAACAATAGTCCCTGCGTCTGCGGCCATGATGGTCGTACCGGAATTCGCGGAAATATCAACTCCGGCGTGATAACGCTTGTCTCCGAAAATCGGGTGTATTCTGTACCCGAATTTGGAGGTAATATTAGCTGTCGACGTCCCAGCTACAGGCCATGTGAGCGTACCGGAACCCGAAACAACTGTCTGCCCCGCCTTGATTGCGGCTTCCTGCTGCTTTTTTAGCTCGGCGACCTTCTGGTCAATCTGACTACGGATAGCGGCTTCCTGACTGTCGTTTGTCGCGTATTCGGTCTTATATTTCTCTATATCCTTTTCAAGGTCAGCTATGACGGCTTCTGCTGCAGCAATCTGCGCTTCAAGCTCCGCTTTTCTGGCCTCAAGCTCTGTTTTTTTATCTTCCTGCTCCTTCAGCGTCGCCTCATACTCCGCCTTGACTTCCGCGACCTTCTGAGTTGCAGCTATGTATTTATCCTCAAGATCCTTGTCATATTCCATAATAGAGGAAACGAAATCCATTCTGGCAAGCAGATCGGAAAAGCTGTTGGCATCGAAGAGTATTGAAAAATATGTAAGACTTCCCGATTCCTCCATCGCCCGCATTCGGACGCGGAGCGCTTCTTTCTGATCGGCTTCGTCTGCCTTTGCTGCTTCAAGCTCCTTGGCCTTTTCCTCGACCATACCGGTATACAAATCGATTTGTTCCGATATAAGCTCTATCTCCTGACGGGCAAGTTCGTTTTGCTCATCTAGCGCGGTCTTTTGGTCAATAGCCGAATTCTGCTGACCCTGAAGATCTGATATTTTGGTCTGAAGAGTCTTCTTCTGCTGCTGGATGGCCGACTGCTGATTCTTAAGAGCGTCGATTTCTGATTGTGAGACCGCCCACGCGCCGCTAAGAGCGCCCAGAACGAGGGTCATAATAAATATCAGCGCAAGAACAATACATACGGCTGAAACAAACTTTTTCCTGTTTTTTTGCATAGATACCTCCCGCGCAGAGTGCGCTTTGAAAAAAACTTCATCCGCCAAACAGCGTAGTTGCCTATGTTGTTAATTATAAGTACTCAAAGTATAAACTTAAACTTTAAGATAATTGCGGATTGCAATAGTTCCGCCGAAAGCTCCGACGACAATTCCCACGCCCATGTAAACAAGAGCCAGGGGCAGAGCCAGCGTATTAAATGAGAGAACGCTCACATAGCTACCGGCTATGCTTGTCATAATCTTGTCGGTTATCAGCGTATATATGCCCCATTCGAGCGCTAGCGCGAGTCCTGAGCCGATGACGCCCAGTGTAAGTCCTTCAATTATAAATGGCGTACGTATAAAGCTGTTCGTTGCTCCGACCATCTTCATAATTGCAATTTCTTCTCTTCGTCCGAAAGTGGTGAGCTTTACCGTGTTCGACATTATAAATACGGACACAACGAACAGTATTACTATCAGGACGAGAGAAACCGCACCCACGATGTTTCTTGTAGTAACAAAGCCTTTTGAAATGTCGAGCTGCGCACTTACGTCCGCAATGCCCTTCACCTGCTCAAGCTGCACTTTCGTATCCGCCATTAGACTGATGTCGTCCAGATATATCACATATCTGTCGCGGAAGACAGACGCCTCGATTTCATTGAATAAAGAGTTGTTTTCGTAGTCCTTTGCAAACTCAGACATTGCCTCTTCTCGTGTTATGAACTTGACCTTGCTCACGTTAGGGACAGCCGTAAGCTCACCCTCGAGCGCCATCGCTTGATTCTGCGTATAGGTCTCGTCAACAAAGGCGAGCATTTCGTTTTCGCTCTCGAGCTTATCAATGACCGCGTCAATATTGACGGCAAGGAGCGAAAAGCTGCCCATAATAACGAGACAAGCAATTATTATTGTGACCGATGCGAAGGACATGAAGCCGTGGATCGCAATACTTCTAAAGCCTTCTTTAAAAAGATAACCAATTTTATTCATGAATCCCATAACTGTAATACCCATCCATTCCGTCGCTAATTATCGAGCCCTGGTTTAATGCAATAACACGCTTGGAAAAGGAGTTGACCAGCTCTTTCTCATGTGTTACAACGAGGACCGTGGTTCCCAGCTCGTTTATTTTTTCAAGCAGGAGCATAAGCTCGAGGCTTTTAACGGGGTCAAGGTTTCCTGTTGGCTCGTCCGCAATAATAAGGCTCGGACTGTTTACGATGGCTCTCGCAATTGCGACACGCTGCTGCTCGCCGCCGGAAAGCTCCTGAGGAAGGCGCTTTTCTCTGCCCTCAAGTCCGACAAGCTCAAGCACATAAGGCACACGCTTCGCGATTTCCTTATTGCTCGCGCCGACTACGCGCATGGCGAAGGCGACATTTTCATAGACCGACTTGTCTTCGATGAGCCTGAAATCCTGAAAAATAACTCCAAGCGTGCGGCGCAGCATTGGCAGCTTGCGCGCTTTGATCGAACGGAGATCAAAATTGTTCACATAGACCTCTCCGTCTGTAGCGGTTACTTCTCCGGTAAGAAGCTTAATTATTGTCGTTTTACCTGAACCGGAAGGTCCAACCAAAAAGACAAACTCACCTTCATTGATTTCAAAATCTAATCCATTGGCGGCAACCATGCCACTGTTTTCATAGACCATCGAAACATTGTTCATTAAGACCATTTTGATTTCCTCCGATTGTGGGAGATTAACCCGGGGTAAGGTTCATGCCTAAGCTGTTAGGCAAAGCATTAGCCCTTGATGTTCTGTGAATTAAGGTATTTCTTAACCATGAGAGCGACTTTGAAAACGATTGCGTGGTCGAATTCGCGCAAATCAAGCCCCGTCAGCTTCTTGATTTTTTCAAGACGGTAAACAAGGGTATTTCTGTGTACAAAGAGCTTTCTGGATGTTTCCGAAACGTTAAGGTTGTTTTCAAAGAATTTGTTGATTGTGTACAGAGTCTCCTGATCGAGGGATTCGATCGGGTTCTTCTTAAAGACCTCGCTTAAGAACATTTCGCACAGTGTTGTCGGAAGCTGATAGATAATGCGCCCAATACCAAGGCTTTCGTAATGTATAACGCTTTTGTCTGTCTCGAAGACCTTGCCGACTTCAATCGCCACCTGGGCTTCCTTATAGCGATCGGCAAGCTCGCGCAGGTGTTTTGCAACAGTACCGATTCCGATAACTGTCTTGACTAGGAGCTCGGCATTGATTGCGCTTCCGATCTTTTCGGCAAGCTGGCAAAGCTCTCTTCCCTCGACACCCGGCTCGATCTCTTTGATGAGCACGATGTCAGTCTCGCTCATGCTGAGGACAAAATCCTTCTGCCTGTCGGGGAACAGTCCCTGTACCAGCTCCAAAGTCGCAATGTCAGACTTCTCAAGCTGGCGAATAAGCAGTACCGCTCGCGAAACGTCCGTTACAAAGTTAAGTTCCTTTGCGCGAACATAAACGTCGCCCGGAAGAATATTGTCGGAAATGATGTTTTTTACAAAAGTTACCTTATTGTACTTCTCATCATAATTTGCTTTTGCCTCATTGAAGGCAACCGCTGCCATAATGCAGATACTCTTTGCAAGGGAATCTCTTCCTTCCACGAAAACGGCATAGTCGAACCTTGAATTGGGGCCTCCCAAAATTCTATAGGTTCTTGTGCCCGAGGTAAAGAACTGATCGGAAAGGTCGCTGCCCGAAATGCCCTGCAAATTTTCGAGTTTTGTGCCGATCAGAGAAAGTTCGCTGCAAGCTACGACAAAGCCTTCGGAATCGATGACGCCGAGGCATCTGTCAGTGGCCTCTTTCATTTGAACAATGACGCTCTGAAAAATTCTACTTGACATGGTTGCTCCTCCTAATATAAGCAATGAAAACTAACCGCTTCACATAATATCTTATTTTATTGCTTTTTTCAATATATTTTTGATGATATTTTGTAAAATCTTTTAATAAGACGCTATGTTATTCTCTGTTTTCATCATTTGCAACCATAAAAATAGTTTATTTTCCATAATAACGTAATTCAAAACCGCTATTCTGTGTCAAAAACCCACTTGGAAAAACTTGAGCATCACGCACACAACCAGCATATTTTTTTTATGCAACATATCAGTTGGTCACTGTCTCCTCGGTTTCCTTATCGAAAATATGTACGGCTTCGGTATCAAAAGCCAGCTTGACCTTTTCACCGTTTATCATGCGTATTTTTGAATCGATGACACAGGCAAATTCAATTTCTGAGACTTTAATAAACACATTGCTCTCCGCGCCAAGAAGCTCAACGAAGTCAACGTCGGACTCGACGGTCTGCTCCGGATGTTGAGCTATGAAATCGGGCTCGGCGTGTATATCGTTGGGGCGGATGCCGAATAGCACGCGCCCTCCCACATATTTAAGCACCTCGGGCTTTCTTCCCTTCGCCTCGGGAAGAGCAATGCGTGTCTTGTTTTCTCCGCCGCCGAACTCCAAATATGTAACTTTTCCGTCGTCGATGAGCTCCGCTTCCGCGATATTCATCTGAGGCGTGCCCATGAAGGTCGCGACAAACAGGTTGCAGGGCTTGTCAAACAGCTCCTGCGGAGGCGCGATCTGCTGAACAAAGGCGTCTTTCATGACGACTATGCGAGTACCCATCGTCATAGCTTCTGTCTGGTCGTGCGTAACATATATAAATGTGGTTCCAAGCTGCATATGGAGCTTGGAAAGCACTGTGCGCATTGAGGTACGTAGCTTGGCGTCAAGGTTCGAAAGAGGCTCGTCCAACAGAAATACCTTGGGTTTGCGGACAATCGCTCTTCCGAGCGCTACGCGTTGGCGCTGTCCACCCGAGAGAGCCCCCGGCTTTCTTTTCAGCAGATTCTCGATCTCCAGCATCTTTGCGGCTTCTAGGACTCTTTCATTGATTTCAGCCCGCGGCGTCTTGCGTATCTTGAGCCCGAAAGCCATATTCTCAAAAACAGTCATATGCGGATAAAGTGCGTAGTTTTGAAAAACCATTGCAATATCACGGTCTTTAGGCGGTACTTCATTTACCAGCTTGTCATCTATGTAAAGCTCACCCTCGTTTATCGCTTCAAGTCCCGCAATCATACGGAGTGTCGTGGATTTTCCACAGCCGGAAGGGCCGACCAGTATTACAAACTCCTTATCCCCAATCTCCATATTAAAATCTTTGACGGCTAGAATGTTGCCTGAATAGGTTTTTCCTATTCCCTTCAAAGTTACACTTGACATGCTTCTCCTCCAAATCGTACGCGGTGTCTCTCCAAATCCGAGTAACACACCGCTTTGTAATAATAACACAAAATTGAGCTTATTGTATATTCACTTAATCCACAAAGCTGACCCTTAGAGCTTGTAAATTCTTATCATAAATCGTTTCTATTTTGTAACATTTCTGTTAACAATCAGATTTAAGTCGTTTTCTGTCAATTCTTTGTACTCACCTTCATGGAGTGATGCGTCCAGAGAAAGGCTACCAATCGCGATGCGCTTCAGCATCCTCACGTACTTGCCTCTTGATGCGAGCATCCTCTTCACCTGATGATATTTGCCCTCATAGATGGTAACAAAACCATGGCTAAAGTCTCTCTCGTCGATTTCGAGAACTGCCGGCAGGCATATCGTTCCATCTTGCAACACTATACCACTTTCGAATGCTTTTATGTCGTCGTTTTCGAGAAGACCTTCAACTGAAAATTCATAAAGCTTTTTGATATGGTGCTTCGGCGAAGTAACGAAGTGTCCAAAATCCCCGTCGTTCGTAAGGATTAGCAGCCCCGTTGTATCCTTATCCAGTCTGCCCACCGGAAAAAGCCCAAGCTTTGCGAATTCATGCGGCAGAAGATCGAGCACCGTTTTCTGGTCTCTGTCCTCCGTTGCTGAAAGAATTCCCTCCGGCTTATTCAGCATGAAATAACGGAAGCCGCTAGATATCGCTTTCCCGTCCAAACTGACTTCCACTCTTTCCAAATCAACCTTGAGCGCGGCGTCAAGCACAACCTCGCGATCAATGCGCACACGACTCGCGGCGATGAAAATCCGCGCCTCGCTCCTTGTTGCAAAGCCTGAGTCACTTATGATTTTGTCAAGTCGGGTTAAGCTCATAAGACCTCCGATAGATAAGTTTTTAGACGATTATAGCATATCCGAAGCAATAATTGAATACTTTCTATTGGGCCGAATCATCATCTGCTCAAGGGAGGGGCACAGTAATGTTTGTACTTACGTTCAAATGGAACAAAAAAACCGCTCTGCTGATAGTTGTCACCATCGCAGTTCTGCTCTGCGCGGTCATTCTATCTCTCGGTGTCGGAGGAAGTATCTCAAGCGGCGCGAACTCTCAGAAGGTTAAGACGAATGAGGACAGGGTAAAGTTTCTCGAAAATCTTGGCTGGGAGGTCAATGAGACGCCGGTAGACGAAAAAAAGGTCGTCATCCCGAAAGAATTCTCAGATATTTATGACACTTACAATCGGATGCAGCTCGATCAAGGCTATGACCTGACGCAATATCGCGGTATGGAGGCGATAATCTATACATACACAGTCACGAATTACACTGGCTATTCCGGAAATGTCGTCGCCGATCTCTATGTTATAGCCAATGAGGTAGTAGGCGGTGATATACATTCACTTGCAATCGATGGGTTCATGCACGGTCTATGCAAAAAATAGTCCCGGAGGCAAAAAAACATCGTAAAAAAAGCTCCCTCAAATCTGAGGGAGCTTTTGAAATTTGAAGCTAATTACTTCTGCTCAACAGCGATAACAACGCCCGAACCAACGGTACGGCCGCCTTCGCGGATAGCGAAGCGGAGGCCTTCCTCGATAGCGATAGGCATGATGAGTTCGACCTTCATGTCGATGTTGTCGCCGGGCATGCACATCTCAACGCCGTCGGGAAGAGAAATAACGCCGGTAACGTCGGTGGTGCGGAAATAGAACTGAGGACGGTAGTTGTTAAAGAACGGAGTGTGACGTCCGCCTTCTTCTTTGCTCAGAACATAAACCTGACCAACGAACTTGGTGTGGGGCTTTATGGAGTTGGGAGCAGCAAGAACCTGTCCGCGCTCGACTTCGCCCTTTGTGATACCACGGAGAAGTGTGCCGACGTTGTCGCCTGCTTCAGCATACTCAAGGGTCTTATGGAACATTTCGGTTCCGGTAACGGTGGTTTCCTTGGTGTCTCTGAGTCCAACGATCTGAACTTTATCGCCGACCTTAACCTTGCCACGCTCGACACGGCCTGTGGTAACAGTGCCGCGGCCTGTGATCGTGAAAACGTCTTCAACAGGCATAAGGAAAGGCATGTCAGCCTTACGCTCAGGAGTCGGGATATAGCTGTCAACAGCGTCCATAAGCTCCTTGATGCATACGAAGTCGGGATCGTTAATATCCTTGGATTCGCAGCCAAGTGCAAGAAGAGCGGAGCCCTTGATGATGGGGAGATCGTCGCCGGGGAACTTCTCTTTGACGAGAAGCTCGCGGACTTCCATCTCAACGAGCTCGATGAGCTCGGGGTCGTCTACCTGATCGCACTTGTTCAGGAAAACAACGATTGCAGGCACGCCGACCTGACGGGCAAGGATAACGTGCTCGCGGGTCTGAGCCATAGGACCGTCGGAAGCTGCGATAACAAGAATCGCGCCGTCCATCTGAGCTGCGCCTGTGATCATGTTCTTGATATAGTCAGCGTGGCCCGGGCAGTCAACGTGTGCATAGTGACGATTGGCCGTCTGGTACTCAACGTGAGCGGTGTTGATGGTGATACCACGTTCGCGCTCTTCAGGAGCCTTATCGATGCTGGCGTAGTCGGTATATTCTGCATTGCCCTGCAGAGCGAGATACTTTGTGATAGCAGCAGTAAGAGTGGTCTTGCCGTGGTCGACGTGACCGATGGTTCCGATATTAACATGGGGCTTGGATCTGTCGAATGCTTGCTTAGCCATTTGGAACATCCTCCTTAAATATGTTTACATTAAAATTAATTTTATTTGTTTGGATTTTGGCGAAATTAATCGCGTTACAATATTACAGTATTCCGCCGCTCTTTGCAACAGAAATTTTACTGTTTTATAACTTATGCGTTGCGTTTTCCGACGATTTCTTCCTGAAGCGACTTCGGAAGCTCGATGTAGTGGCTGGGCTCCATTGAATAGCTTGCCCTGCCCTGCGTCTTTGAGCGCAAATCGGTCGCATAGCCGAACATCGTGGAAAGCGGTACGGTTGCATTGACCTGAGCGGCACCGTTTCTGTTTTCCATTCCGAGAATCTGTCCGCGTCGAGAGTTGACATCACCCATCACGTCGCCCATATAATCTTCCGGAGTCGTGACGACGACTTTCATTATGGGCTCAAGCAAAACAGGATCTGCCTTGCGGCAAGCTTCCTTGAAGGCCATTGATCCGGCTATCTTAAACGCCATTTCAGAGGAGTCAACCTCATGATATGAGCCGTATATAAGAGAAACCTTTACATCGACAACGGGATAGCCAGCGAGTACACCCGCAAGCAAAGCGCCCTGAATACCTTGGTTGACCGCCGGAATATATTCCTTTGGTATGACACCGCCTGTGATTTTGTCGATAAATTCGTAGCCTTTTCCGGATTCGTTAGGTTCAACAAGAAGTTTTACGTGACCGTACTGACCCTTACCGCCGGACTGACGTGCATATTTTGTGTCCTGCTCGACAGCTTTGCGGATGGTTTCTTTGTAGGCAACCTGAGGCTTACCTACATTTGCCTCGACCTTAAACTCGCGCAGAAGTCTGTCGACGATAATTTCAAGGTGAAGTTCGCCCATTCCGGCGATGATAGTCTGACCGGTCTCTTCATCGGTGTAGCTCTTGAATGTGGGGTCTTCCTCCGCGAGCTTTGATAGCGCAAGGCCCATCTTTTCTTGACCGGCTTTGGTTTTCGGCTCGATTGCCACCCTAATAACGGGCTCAGGGAATTCCATCGATTCAAGGATGATAGGCGCCTTCTCGTCGCATAGAGTGTCGCCTGTGGTAGTGTTTTTAAGTCCGACAGCTGCCGCAATATCTCCCGAGTAAACCATATCAAGATCTTCACGATGGTTTGCATGCATCTGAAGGATACGTCCAACTCGTTCTCTGTGACCCTTTGTGCTGTTAAGCACTGCGGTTCCTGTTGTAAGCGTGCCGGAATAGACCCGGAAGAATGACAGGCGTCCTACATAGGGGTCTGTCATAATCTTGAATGCAAGAGCCGAAAACGGCGCTTCATCGTTCGAAGGTCTTTCGGCCTCCTCTTCTGAATCCGGTAGAATTCCCTTAATAGCGGGAACGTCTGTCGGCGCGGGCATGTAGTCAACAATCGCGTCAAGAAGCTTCTGGACGCCTTTGTTTTTGTAGGAAGTTCCGCAGACAACTGGAACGAACTCATTTTTTAAGGTCCCGAGGCGAATTGCTTTTTTGAGCAGTTCCACCGGAATGGGCTTTTCGTCAAGAGCGAGCTCCATGACTTCATCGTCCAAACTGGCTACGGAGTCGATGAGCAGAGTACGGTATTCCTTAGACAGCTCAAGCATGTCTTCCGGAATCTCTTCCACTCTCATGTCCTTGCCCATATCGTCATAGTAGATGTCAGCCTTCATTTCGATAAGGTCGATGATTCCTGTAAAGGTATCTTCGCTACCGATCGGAAGCTGAATAGGAACGGCATTGCATTTCAAGCGGTCAAGGATCATATCAACTACATGGAAGAAATTTGCTCCCATGATGTCCATCTTGTTGACATATATCATTCTGGGAACCTTGTAGTGATCAGCCTGTCTCCAGACTGTCTCAGACTGGGGTTCCACACCGCCTTTTGCACACATAACAGTAACGCTGCCATCCAGTACGCGCAGGGAACGCTCGACTTCAACCGTGAAATCAACGTGGCCCGGGGTGTCGATGATGTTAATGCGGTGGTCTTTCCAGAAGCAGGTCGTAGCAGCGGAGGTAATTGTTATTCCGCGCTCTTGTTCCTGTTCCATCCAGTCCATGGTCGCGGTGCCATCATGCACCTCGCCGAGCTTGTAGTTAACTCCCGTGTAATACAGGATACGTTCCGTTGTCGTTGTTTTTCCGGCATCGATGTGTGCCATAATACCGATATTTCTGGTTTTTTCTAGGGATACTTTTCTAGGCATATAATAACTCCCGATTACCAGCGGTAATGAGCAAATGCCTTGTTTGACTCTGCCATCTTGTGAGTGTCTTCACGCTTTTTCACTGACCCGCCGGTATTATTCAGCGCATCCAGTATTTCACCTGCGAGACGCTCTTTCATTGTTTTTTCGTTGCGTTTACGTGCATAACCTGTCAGCCAGCGCAGACCTAGGGTCTGGCGTCTGTCGGGTCTGACTTCAATCGGCACCTGATAGGTTGCGCCGCCGACACGGCGTGCCTTGACTTCAAGAGAAGGCATGATGTTGTTAAGCGCTTCTACAAACGCTTCTGATGGGTTGCGTCCGGTCTTTTCCTTTATGATGTCAAATGCATCATATACGACCTTCTGAGCGACACCCTTCTTACCGTCCAGCATAATACTGTTGGTGAGCTTTGTCACCAGCACGGAGTTATGCACGGGATCGGGAAGAATCTCTCTTTTGGGTACGTTACCTCTTCTGGGCACTATACTTCCCTCCTTCATACTAAAATGAATCTCATAGGTACTCGAAAAGGCTCCTGCCTCTCCGCAAATGCCTGTCGGACGCAACATACTATTAATATGTTAAGCTCCGAACAAGGCATAAGCCTTGCGCTAAAGCGCGTGATTACTTCTTTTTGGATTTCTTTGTGCCGTACTTTGAGCGGGCCTGTTTGCGATTAGCAACTCCCTGTGTGTCCAGCGTTCCGCGAATGATGTGGTAACGGACGCCTGGGAGATCCTTGACACGGCCGCCGCGAATCATAACGACGGAGTGCTCCTGAAGGTTATGGCCGATTCCGGGGATATACGAGATAACCTCGTAGCCGTTTGTCAGGCGAACGCGGGCAATTTTACGCAGCGCGGAGTTAGGCTTCTTGGGGGTAGCTGTACGAACCGCGGTGCAAACGCCTCTCTTCTGAGGTGCGGACAAATCGGTCTGCTTATTCTTGATGGTGTTTAGGCCATGCTGCATAGCAGGAGAGGTTGACTTATAGGTCGGGACTTCTCTGCCCTTCCTTACCAGCTGGTTAAACGTAGGCATATTTTTCCTCCTTTCTTCTGTAATGTGCATACTTGATATTTTTAACGGAAATACCAAAGGATATTCCGAAAAAAAGCGAAGATTCGCCGATACGCGTTTTTTTAGGCATTATCAGCATTTGAAGGCCTTTTTCGCCAGTTTTTTGGTAAAATAACCGGTTTCATGCAAAAAGTGTAAGTCCACCCATGCAAATAAGCATTTTAGCATAATGCACAAGTTACGTCAAGAATTTTTTGCAATTTAGTTTTCAGAAAAGAAAACACCGGAGCCGGAAAAGCAATCGGCTCCGGTGTTCTTTCGTTTTTTTACAGCGCGTTGGTCCTTCCGACCAGTGCGCTCAGGTCGACATAGTCGTCGCTTGCTCTCTCGACCGATTCATCAATCAGTGTGTCAAAATCGCGGTACATGTCAAGTCCGCTGCCTGCGGGGATGAGCTTGCCTATAATTACGTTTTCCTTCAGGCCGATAAGGTGGTCCACCTTGCCCTTGATTGCGGCATCCGTTAGAACCTTTGTGGTTTCCTGGAAGGAAGCGGCGGAAAGGAAGCTCTCCGTTGCAAGCGATGCCTTGGTAATACCCATCAGCGTCTGCGTGCAGGTGGCAAGTCTGAGCTCTGTTTCGCCTAAGGCGATTCTATCCTCGAGTGCCTTGTTCGCGCTATTAATATCAGTCCAGTCGATTGTTGAGCCCGAAAGCAGCTCGGTTGAGCCCGCGTCCTCGACACGGACCTTGCGCATCATCTGACGTATAATGACTTCGATGTGCTTATCGTTGATGTCAACGCCCTGCTGACGGTAAACCTTTTGGACCTCTTGGATAATATAGCTCTGGCACTCCGAAATTCCGATGATTCGCATGATGTCGTGCGGATTGAAGGCGCCGCTTGTGAGAGGCTGACCTTTGGCAACTGTATCCCCTGCCGCAACAAGAAGCCCCGCGGAATAAGGCACCTGAAATTCCATTGTTTCACCAGTCTCGGGATTTGATACCAGAACGGCGCACATAGCGTTCTTTCTGGTCTCCTCGACCGCAACATTACCAGAAATCTCTGAAAGGATAGCCATCTTCTTGGGCTTTCTGGCCTCAAAAAGCTCTTCGACTCGGGGAAGGCCCTGCGTTATATCGTCGCCCGCTATGCCGCCGGTGTGGAAGGTACGCATAGTAAGCTGCGTGCCGGGTTCGCCGATGGACTGCGCCGCGATGACGCCAACCGCTTCGCCTTCGTTGACGGGAGAGCCTGCCGCAAGGTTGACGCCGTAGCATTTTGCGCAGACACCGCTCTTAGCGTCGCACATCATGACGGAGCGCACAAGCACTTCGTGTATTCCTGCGGCCTCAAGCACTGCGGCGTCGGGCTTAAACAGCATGGTATGGTGCGTAAAGATAACCTCTCCTGTATTGGGATCGATAATGTCATTAAGCGGGTAACGTCCGTGGATGCTGTCGCCGAAGGTCTGGACGACCTGTCCCTTTTCATATACGGTGCCTGCTTTGATACCCAGATGTGTTCCGCAGTCACGCTCTTTGATGATAACATCCTGTGAAACATCGACCAGACGGCGGGTCAGATAACCGGAATCCGCCGTACGCAGCGCGGTATCGGCAAGACCCTTACGCGCGCCTCTCGATGAGATGAAGTATTCCAGAACGGAAAGGCCTTCACGGAAGTTTGCCTTGATGGGAATTTCGATTGTCTTACCTGCGGTGTTCGCCATAAGTCCGCGCATACCGGCGAGCTGACGAATCTGGTTCATGCTGCCGCGGGCGCCGGAGTTTGCCATCATATAGATGGGGTTAAACTCGTCAAGGTTATTCTGAAGAGCCTTGGTGACTTCCTTGGTTGTCTGTTCCCATTCGGCAACGACGAGACGGTAGCGCTCTTCGTCCGTTATAAAACCGCGCTTATATTGCTTTTCAATCGCAACGACCTTCTTCTCAGTCGCCTTAATAAGGGCCTTCTTTTCCGACGGGACAGTCATGTCTGCAATAGAGATTGTAATTGCGCCCAAAGTCGAATATTTATAACCCATGGACTTAATGTTATCAAGGACTTCCGCCGAGATTGTGAAGCCGTGCTTCGTAATACATTTGTTGATGATGACGCCGAGCTGTTTCTTGCCGGTCTGGAAATTGATTTCGTAGTCAAACATCTGTTCTGGATCTTTTCTGTCGACAAAGCCGAGATCCTGCGGAATGGGCTCGTTATAAATGATACGTCCCACGGTGGCCTGAACGAGCTTGCTTCTAATCTCTCCGTTAACGGACTTTTTGACGCGCACTCTGATTGGGGAGTGCATGCCTATAGCTCCTTCTTCGTATGCCATAATAGCTTCGTTCGGACCGGAGAAAGCTCGTACGCCCTCAAATGAGGCAATTTTAAGCTCGATTTCACCCTCTCTGGATCTCTTTACGATGCTGTCGTTAGCTTCAATGAGCTGCTTTGCGGGAATTATGCCATCTTTCTCAAGGTCTGTGTCGCCGGGATTTGTGACCCTGAGCATCTCGCCTTCGTATTCGCCCATTCTGATGAAAGTCAGGTAATAAGCGCCGAGGATCATATCCTGCGTAGGAATGGTAACAGGATTACCATCTTGGGGACGCAGAAGGTTATTCGCCGAAAGCATAAGGATACGCGCCTCGGCCTGAGCCTCCGCGGAAAGCGGGACGTGGATTGCCATCTGATCGCCGTCAAAGTCAGCGTTGTACGCTGTGCAGACGAGCGGATGGAGCTTGAGCGCACGGCCTTCAACAAGGATTGGTTCAAACGCCTGAATTCCAAGTCTATGAAGCGTAGGCGCGCGGTTTAAAAGAACAGGGTGTTCCTTGATGACGACGTCGAGAGCGTCCCAGACTTCTGTCTGCTGCTTGTCGACCATCTTTTTTGCGGACTTAATGTTGTTCGCAAAGCCGTCCTCAACGAGCTTTTTCATAACAAAGGGTCGAAACAGCTCAATCGCCATTTCCTTCGGGACGCCGCACTGGTATAGCTTCAGCTCGGGGCCGACGACGATAACGCTTCGTCCGGAATAGTCGACGCGCTTGCCGAGAAGGTTCTGGCGGAAGCGTCCCTGCTTGCCCTTGAGCATATCGGAAAGCGACTTCAGCGCGCGGGAATTTGCACCCGTGACGGCTCTGCCGCGGCGTCCGTTATCGATGAGGGCGTCAACTGCTTCCTGAAGCATGCGCTTTTCGTTGCGAACGATAATGTCCGGCGCGTTTAGCTGAATGAGCCTTTTAAGGCGGTTGTTGCGGTTAATTACGCGACGGTAAAGGTCGTTAAGGTCACTTGTCGCGAACCTTCCGCCATCAAGCTGAACCATCGGACGAAGCTCTGGCGGGATGACCGGCAGCACGTCGATTATCATCCACTGTGGATCGTTTCCTGAATGGAGGAACGCTTCGACGACTTCAAGTCTTTTGACTATCTTAGCCTTCTTTTGGCCTGTCGCGTCCTTAAGCTCCACGCGGAGCTCCTCGGAGAGCTTCTCGCAGTTGATGTCTGCAAGAAGCCTCTTAATTGCTTCTGCGCCCATGCCTGCGTCAAAATCGTTTTCATATTTCTCGCGCATATCGCGGTATTCTTTTTCGGTAAGCATCTGGTTCTTCTGCAGTGGCGTCATACCGGGGTCTGTCACGATATAGGATGCAAAGTAAAGAACCTTTTCGAGTATGCGCGGTGTGAGGTCAAGGAGCAATCCCATGCGGGACGGGATACCTTTGAAGTACCAAATGTGGGAAACCGGCGTCGCAAGCTCTATATGACCCATTCGCTCACGGCGAACCTTGCTTTTTGTGACTTCAACTCCGCAGCGGTCGCAAACCTTGCCCTTATAACGAATCTTCTTATATTTTCCGCAGTGGCATTCCCAGTCCTTGGTAGGTCCGAAAATCTTTTCGCAGAAAAGGCCGTCGCGTTCGGGCTTGAGGGTCCGGTAATTGATGGTCTCGGGTTTTTTGACTTCACCGAACGACCAGCCTTTGATCATGTCGGGGGAGGCAATTCCGATTTGAATTGCGTCAAAAGGTGCATAACTCATATCAGTTCCTCCTCTTTCTCAACGAGTTCGTCTCCAAGATCCAGATCTTCCTCAGGAGTCTCGATAGTGTAGCCCGAAGCTTCGATCTCGCTTTCGTCAGGCGGCAGGATATCGTCGCGGAAGTCGGGTGAGAAATCGTCGTCGTCGTCCTGATCCTTGAGTTCAATCTCATCTCCGTACTTATCGAGAACACGGACGTCGAGGCAAAGGGACTGCAGTTCCTTGACAAGCACCTTGAACGACTCGGGAACGCCCGGCTGCGGAATGTTGTGTCCCTTTACGATGCTTTCATAGGTTCTGACACGGCCCGTGACATCGTCCGACTTAACGGTGAGTATTTCCTGAAGTGTATAGGCTGCGCCGTAAGCTTCGAGTGCCCAAACTTCCATTTCGCCGAAACGCTGTCCGCCGAACTGAGCTTTACCGCCGAGCGGCTGCTGCGTAACAAGGCTGTAGGGACCCGTACTTCTTGCGTGAATCTTATCGTCAACGAGATGGTGGAGTTTGAGGAAGTAAACATAACCGACTGTTACGGGGTTATCAAAGGGTCTGCCGGTACGCCCATCGTATAGGACGGTCTTACCGTCGGAACGAAGACCCGCAAGTTCAAGTGTTTCGCGGATTTCCTCTTCGTTTGCTCCGTTGAAGATTGGCGTTGCTACCTTCCAGCCAAGAGCCTGGGCAGCATAACCCAGATGGACTTCCAGAACCTGACCGATATTCATTCGGGAAGGAACGCCCAGCGGGTTCAAAACTATATCAAGCGGAATACCATCCGGCGTGTAAGGCATATCTTCCTTCGGAAGTATGCGCGAAACAACGCCCTTGTTTCCGTGGCGTCCCGCCATTTTGTCGCCGACAGAGATTTTGCGCTTCTGCGCAATATAAACTCTGACGACTTCGTTGACGCCGGGGGAAAGCTCGTCACCCGCTTCGCGAGTAAAGCGCTTGACATCAACGATTATTCCCGATTCGCCGTGCGGAACCTTAAGTGAGGTGTCGCGCACTTCCCTCGCCTTTTCGCCGAAGATTGCGCGGAGCAGTCTTTCCTCGGCGGTGAGGTCTGTCTCGCCCTTCGGCGTAACCTTACCGACAAGAATGTCGCCGCTGTGAACCTCGGCTCCGATGCAGATTCTGCCGCCCTCATCGAGATATTTCAGAGCATCTTCGCCAACGCCTGGTATATCGCGGGTAATTTCCTCGGGTCCGAGTTTCGTGTCGCGGGCATCGCATTCATACTCTTCGACGTGAAGAGATGTGAAGGTGTCTTCCATAACGAGGCGTTCGTTCAGAAGGATTGCATCTTCGTAGTTGTAGCCTTCCCAGGTCATAAAGCCGACCAGGATGTTTTTGCCGAGCGAAATCTCGCCGTTTGAGGTTGCGGGACCGTCCGCTATGACTTCGCCCTTTGTGACTCTGTCACCGACATTAACGATGGGACGCTGATTGATACAAGTGCCTTGGTTACTTCTGGCATACTTAATAATCTTATGCTCTTTGATGTCGCCCTTGTCGTATTTAATTGTAACACCTGTTGCGGAAACGCGCGTCACAGTGCCGTCTCCGTCGGAGGTCAGAACAACCTTCGAGTCGACAGCGCACTTATACTCTATGCCGGTTGCAACGATCGGCTGCTCTGTAACCATTAGCGGAACCGCCTGACGCTGCATGTTCGCACCCATGAGCGCACGGTTCGCGTCATCGTTTTCGAGGAAGGGTATCATCGCGGTTGCGATCGAGATCATCATGCGCGGAGAAATATCGATATAGTCCACGCGGTCGCGATCGACTTCAATTATTTCGTCCCTGTGACGGCAGGTAATACGCTCGTTAGAAAGGCAGCCGTTCTCATCGAGAGGCTCAGTAGCCTGTGCGGTGATGTACTGGTCTTCCATATCCGCCGTGAGATAATCAATTTCTTGCGAGACAAAATGCGTCTTTTTGTCAATACGGCGATAAGGCGCGATAAGGAAACCGTATTCGTTTACGCGGGCATAGCTTGCAAGATAGGAAATAAGTCCGATGTTTGGACCTTCAGGCGTTTCAATCGGGCACATACGGCCGTAATGGCTGTAATGAACGTCTCGCACGTCGAAGCTCGCACGCTCACGGGATAGACCGCCGGGTCCGAGAGCCGACATACGGCGTTTGTGCGTAAGCTCTGCCAAGGGATTCGTCTGATCCATAAACTGCGAAAGCGGTGACGAACCGAAAAATTCCTTGATAGCCGCCGTAACGGGGCGGATGTTAATTAAGCTCTGAGGAGTAACTATGTCGAGATCCTGCAGCGTCATGCGCTCACGGATAACACGCTCCATGCGGGAAAATCCGATGCGGAACTGGTTCTGCAGAAGCTCGCCGACACAGCGTATACGACGATTGCCGAGATGGTCGATATCGTCCGGCTCACCGATGCCGTAGAAAAGCCCAAGCAGGTAGTTGACGGACGCGAAAATATCGTCAACAATTATATGCTTCGGAATAAGATCGTCGAGACTTGCCAGAATTGCTTCCTTGAGATCCTCTCCCTGATATTCGTCCATAAGGCGTCTCAGAACAATATAGCGCACCTTTTCCTTAATGCCGATCTCCTTGGGGTCAAAGCTGACGAAGGTCGCCATATCAACCATACCGTTGGAGAAGATGCGTACATCTCTGCCGTCCGCTCTGATGACGGCGTCAATAACGCCTCTTTTTTCAATCTCCTCAGCTCGGTCGCGTGTTATAATTTCGCCCGCCTCGGCGATAATCTCACCGGTCATTGGGTCGGTTATGGGCATAGCAAGCTGATGTCCGGTCAGACGCGGACGGAGGGTAAGCTTTTTGTTGAATTTATAGCGGCCGACGCTTGATATATCGTAGCGGCGTTTATCGAAGAACAGCCCCTCGAGCAGGGACTCGGCACTGTCGACCGTTGGGGGGTCGCCGGGACGCAGCTTGCGGTATACCTCGATCAAGGATTCCTCTCGGGAAAGGCAGGCATCCTTTTCAATGGTCGCAACGATGCGCTCGTCGTTTCCGAAGACCTCGCGGAGTTGTTCGTTAGTAATAACCCCGTTTTCGCCACCCGCGCAGGAAAGCCAGGTGTAGGGCTTGTCCTCGTTGCGTCTGCCAATGGCGCGAAGGAGCCATGTAACGGGAATCTTGCGGTTTTTATCTATTCGAGCGTAAAATACGTCGTTGAGATCGGTTTCGTATTCAAGCCAGGCGCCGTGATACGGAATAATCGTGGTGCCACAGATACAGGATGCAGTTTTGTCGATTTTCTTATCGTAATAGATACCGGGGCTGCGGACAATCTGGGAAACGATAACGCGCTCAGCACCGTTTATTATGAAGGTGCCGCTTTCGGTCATGAGCGGGAAATCGCCCATGAATACTTCTTGTTCCTTAATTTCCTCGGTTTCCCTGTTGCGAAGACGAACGCCGACTTTGAGCGGAGCCGCATATGTTGCGTCGCGTGCTTTGCACTCTTCCTCGGTATACTTCGGCTTTTCGTTCATGGAATAATCCACAAAGCTCAGCTCAAGATTTCCCGAGTAATCCGTAACAGAATCAACATCGGTGAAAACCTCTCTGAGTCCCTCCTCAAGAAACCATTTGTACGATTCCTTCTGGATTTCCAGAAGATTCGGCATCTCCTGAATCTCGCGGCTTCTTGCGAAGCTTTTCCTGAGGGTCTTTCCGTACATAATGTCCTTTGGCATTGACCATCACTCCTTGCTTTCTAGTTCTCTTGTGCATCACGCTTGATACGCCCGGGTAAGTTGTCAGAAATAAAAATACAATATTGCATTTTTCAGAAATGCTGATAGAATGTATACAGAAGGTGATAGTGGGGCATTGCCCCTTCTTTGCATACGCAGTGCGTTATTATATCATCGATTTCAACATTTTGTCAACACCTATATGGAATTTTTGTGTATTATTTGAGGATGCGGTGGGAATGTAGATTCTTGGCCGCTATTTTTTTGCAGAGCGCCACTTTGGCAGTATCTGCCTATACTTCTGTGTTTCGACATCGGCTTTTGCGTATACTTGAATGCATCAATTATTCTTCGACAGTGACCTTTGTCGTTACGCTTTTTTGGAGGCTTTTCAATGGAAGTCCAGACCATGCTCATTTTCGGGATTATACTTATAGTTTCACTTCTGATACCCTGGTATGAGGGACTGCTGAAAAAGAACAAATACCTATTTATAACCGTGATAGCCCTTGGACTCTGCTTCGCCCTTCGAGGCAGCTTCATGGATTACCGCAGCGGCGATTACAACTCATTTCTAGCCAATTGGGTCGAATATTTCAGAATCAGCGGCGGCTTCAGAGGTTTTTCTGAGAGCATCGGCAACTATAATGTACCTTATCTTTATTTTCTTGCCCTGTTTTCCTATCTCCCCCTGAGCGATCTGCACCTGATTAAGCTACTTTCAATTTTTTTTGATATAGTTTTGGCCTTTGGCATGATGAAACTTGCCGGAGTCTTCACCCGCAGCGCTCCGAAAAGGCTCTCTGCCTATCTCATCACACTACTTTTGCCAACCGTTATCATAAACAGCGCGATGTGGGGTCAGTGCGACAGTATTTATGTATCGCTCGCAATTCTCGCCCTGTGGTTCGCTCTTTCGGACAGACCAAAGCTTTCGATCGCTTTTTTTGCTCTATCCTTCGGGTTCAAGCTCCAGGCGGTGTTCATCCTGCCCGTCTGCCTTGTTCTGCTATTTGCAAAGAAGGTTAAATTCCGGCACTTTTTCATCTTTCCCGCAGTTTATATAGCCGAGATTCTGCCCGCCGTGCTCTTTGGCAGACCTTTCTTTGATACTCTCCTTTTATACTTTAATCAGGCGGACTCCATCGGAATAGGGCTAACCTATAATTCCCCATCCTTTTTTTCAATTATCTCAGGCAAGGTCAATGTAGCGGCGCTTTCGGCGCTCGGCGTGACCTGCGCCGCCCTCTTCGTCTTTTCAATACTGATTTGGGCTTGGTATAGACGAGAAAGTCTTGGCAATCAATCGATTCTGGGCATCACTCTTCTATTCGTTGCGGGCATCCCGTTTTTGCTTCCTCATATGCACGACAGATACTTCTACATGCTCGACGTACTCGCGCTTTTGCCCGCTGTTCTGTGGATAAGCTATGCGCCTGTGGCTCTTTTCGCGTCCTTTGCATCTCTTTTGTGCTATTACTCATATTTCAACAACGCCTATCTGCTCCCGCTCCGGTACGGCGCCTTTGCTCTTATCGCGCTTCTTATCATTTATTTCACCTTTACTACCGAAAAACTGGGTTCCCGCAGGCACGACGCGTACCTGCCGTGAATTTTTGATTTTATTGTTGACAAAACGCTCAATTCTGCTATAATAACCCTTGCGCCCGCTTAAAGGGCTCATCCCTCACCACCGTTTATGCGAGAGTGCTGGAATAGGTAGACAGGCACGTTTGAGGGGCGTGTGTCAACCGACGTGGGAGTTCAAGTCTCCTCTCTCGCACCAAAGAAGCAGCGTACGACGATTTCGTCGTCACGCTGCTTTAATGTTTATATGGTATTATTAAATTGTTAACCACTAAAGAGGCACCAATGCTTAAACAAGAATTTTCAATTATGGGAATCCCGTCTGTTTTATGGGGCGGTAAATCCGACAAATTGTTCCTCGCTGTTCACGGCAATATGTCGAATAAGGCGGATGTCGTTATCGCTATGCTTGCTGAGGAAGTGACGGCGCGCGGGTATCAGGTCTTAAGCTTTGACTTGCCCGAACACGGTGACCGTAAAAGTGAGTCTTTTGTCTGCTCAGTTTCGAACTGTGTTCACGATCTTCATATAATAATCCGATATGCTCAGAATTTATGCAATGACATAAGTATATTTGCATGCAGTATGGGAGCATATTTCAGTCTGCTCACTTACAGAGATTTTTCTTTTAGGCAATGTCTTTTTCTTTCGCCTATTCTGAACATGCAGAGAATCATCGAGAACATGATGGCAGCTTTTGGTGTCAGTAAGGATAGTCTAGAAGCTGAAAAGGAAATTTCGACGCCGATTGGTCAAACCCTCAGTTGGGATTACTATTCGTATGTTAAATCGCATCCTATTGAAAAATGGGATAATCCGACAGCAATTTTATACGGTTCAGAAGATGACATGAGTGAGCTTGATGTTGTAGCCGGATTTTCTGAAAAATTCAATTCTTCGCTGACTATTATGGAGCGCGGGGAACACTATTTTCACACTGAAGAGCAGCTTCTATTTTTCAGCAAATGGCTTCACGAACAGATTAGTACCGATTAAAGGAGACACACCATGAAAAAATATAAATACATCTTTTGGGATTTGGACGGAACTATAAGCGACTCCGGTGAAGGCATTATTAACTCCGTGTCCTATGCGCTGGAGCACATGGGAACACCTGTGCCGGGCAATGAAATTCTCAGAAAATTTGTCGGCCCTCCCCTAGCTGAATCTTTTGAGAAATACTTTGGCTATTCGGATGAGAAAACCGATGAGGCGGTGATCTTCTTCCGCGAATACTATCAGTCAAAGGGCATCGATGAAAACCATATATACGCGGGTATTGCCGAACTGCTCCAAAAACTCACAGACGCGGGCTACATCTGCGTCGTTGCAACGGCAAAGCCCGAGCCTCTTGCGAGGACGATTTTAAAGAGATACGGCATTGATAAGTTGTTTCTTTATATCGCCGGCAGCACCTTTGACGATACAAGAACGAAAAAGGAAGCGGTCATCGCCTACGCTCTCGAAACCTGCGGAATTACAGACAAATCACAGGTCATAATGGTCGGTGACCGCGCACACGACTGCATCGGCGCGAAGGTAAACGGGCTGGACTGCATCGGAGTGCTTTACGGCTACGGTGAACGCGAGGAGCTCGAGGAGGCTGGCGTTATTGCAATTGCGGCGGACATTGACGAGCTTACTGGCTTACTTTTAAACAACTAATTATACCTTATATTTCAAACAAACCGGCAGCCGGAGTTAACCGGCTGCCGGTTCTTCTTATGTGCATTTTTAATCAAATTCCGTAGTAAATACCGTCCGACCGCTTGACGCGCCCCTGCTCCTCAAGGCGCTCAATGTGCTTGAGCAGCATCAGCTTTTCCCAGAACACCACAAAACTGGTGGGATGCGCACGATAGATTAGCTTTGCTTCTGCCAGAGCGTGAATGTCTGAGGGAGACTGCACAAGGTATCGATAGATGCGTTCCTCACGCTTTTCAATGCGTTGTTTGAATTCCAAAAGGCACGGGATTGGGTCTTCGATAACTTCATGTATGTGGCTTGACACCATGCGTGACGGCTTCAAATCTATAATTCGGTCTATCGAGCGCATCATCTCGGCGGGGTCCGACAAATGCTCGCCATACCAAGGCCCGGCTTTGGTGAGGCAAATATCAGAGCTGAAAAGGAAGTCCTCTTCCGGAAACCAGAAGCAGCAGTGCCCTGCGGAGTGTCCCGGCGTGTGCAGAACCTCTGCCTTGACTGTGCCGAAATCCAGAATTTGCCCGTCCTTCAAGGGAAGCACTGTACGCTCGCTGTTGAAGGGAGAGGGGCAGGCCGGAGACAGCTCAAGACCGAGCTCGCGGTTAGCACTCGCAGTGTCTAACCCAGGCATCAGCTCAATCCACTGGTCCAGAGAATTGCAGAGGCGGCTTTTCTGCTCGTCCTTGATAATCTCGGTTTCGAGCTCATGTATCATAATTTGAGCGTTCGAAAAGAGGCCGTTGCCTCTCATATGATCGACATGGTGGTGGCTGTTAATGACAAGCTCAACCGTCTCAGGCGCTACGCCTTGAAGCCCGTTTTCGTCTATGCCTGTTTCAAACACGGCCCTGACATCGTCGTCGATGAAAAGCCAGTTGCAGTAGGTAAAGCCCTGCTCCGTCAGCATTAATGTAATTTTGTCCGATATTTTTTCCCGCACGGTTACCCTATCTCCTTAGCTTTCTTTTCTCTAAGCACTTACAGAGAGGTATTCTATCCCAAGTCGCGGGCTTTGTCCAGTTTTATCAGGCTGCGCTGTCACTGTTCATCTTATGCGTAAATACAACTATTGCAAGAATGATGAGGGCCGCCGCATAGCCAATGACCCACCAGAGCTCAGGGAAAATACCACCGTAATTTCCGGAAAGTGCAGCTCGTCCGGCATTTACGGCGTGGATAAACGGCAGGGCGTTTGCAATAGCCTTGAAGGCGCCGCCGACAAGGTCAACATCGAACCATGTGCCGGAAAGCCATGCAGAAAGGTTCGTGAGGAGCGCGCCACAGACCCCGCCGACCTGCTTATCGTTGAAAATGCTGCCGCAGAGAAGCCCAATAGCAATGAAGAGCACAGCGGCGGGTAGCAAAACCAGAATCGTCATCAGAATATGTACGCTAGGTTCGAGCCCCAGAAACAACGCCACGATAAAGCATACCGCAATCTGAGCAATTGCGAGCGGGAGAAGCGGAATTGTATAGCCGAGGATGAAGTCTGACGCGGTCATCGGTGATGTGAAAAGGCGCAGCATAAATGAGCTGCCTCTGTCTTTGGCAATGAGCATACCCGAAAAAAGCGAAACGAACGAAAGCCCGAACACGGCAATACCCGGCGTCAGTCTATCTACAGCGAAAAGCGAGACAGGAATATTGGACTGAATAAGTGAGAGCAGAAGGAGCACTATGATTGGAAAGCCCAGCCCGAAGGCTATGTTAAGCTTATCTCTAATTATTTCTTTGTAGTTGCGCAGCGCAAACGCTCTTGTTCTCATAGCACCGCCTCCTTTCCGACAAAATACAGAAACGCGTCCTCGAAACTCTCGGTTTTTGCCTCTTTCATAAGCTCGTTGGCAGTACCCAGAGCCTTGAGCTTGCCCTTGGACATGATGCCAATTCTATCAGCCAGAGATTGCGCCTCCTCCATGTAGTGGGTCGTAAGGATTATCGTGATTTTGCCGTTAAGTTCCTTGATGATATTCCAAAGCTCACGTCTCGCGATAACGTCAAGACCGAGCGTCGGCTCGTCCAGAAACAATATCTGCGGCTCCGAAATAAGAGCCATCGCAATACTTAGACGCCTCTGCCAGCCGCCCGATAGGGTCTTTGCCGTCTGCTCCGCGATTTCTCCCATACCGAAGGATTCAATTATTTCGGCTGTCTTTTTCTTCGCCTGTTCACTATTGTGCCCATAGATGCCGTAAATCAGCTCTAGGTTCTCCCGTACAGAGAGATTTGGCGCAACGGCGGTCTCCTGCGGAGACACATTGATTTTCTGTTTAACGGCCTGTGGAGCGGTTATGATACTATCACCGAGAAGAACAGCATCGCCGTCCGTGGGCTTTGTCAGACATGACAGCAGCTTGATAGTCGTAGATTTTCCGGCTCCGTTCACGCCGAGCAGCGCAAACAGCTCACCCTGTTCGATTGAAAGATCAATCCCGTCAACGGCAATTTTATCTTTGTACTTTTTTGTAAGACCCGTTGCTTCAATAGCAATCATTTTTTCTCATCCTCGCTTTCGACGTTTTCTTTTATAACCTTTGCAAATTCGCCAAGATTTGACTGATCCTCATAAGGATAGACCTCCCTGCCTTTACCTGCAAAGATTGCTTCTGCTATCCCCAGCAGGACGTTTTGGCGTTCGATGGCGATTCCTCTTTTCGGATGCGCCATAATGACAAGCGACTGCCCCGGCTCAATGCCGAACATATCTCTGATTTCCTTGGGAATAACGATCTGCCCTTTCGGACCGACCTTAACACTTCCCATAAATGGTTTAACGTCCTTTTTCATAAGCTTAAACCTCTATTCTAAGTTTTATCTGTTGCACTAGTATTACTTGTTATACTAGTAATACTACGTACATTTTCAAATGTCAAGTGCTTTGCTGATATTATTACAATTATCTGTGTTTCGTTTTTTATCCCACAAACATGATTTAGGTCTTTATATACTGTTGACTAAGATTTGGATATGGTGTATAATAATCTCAAATAACTTTAAATCTAATTATTAATATCACTTGAAAGGCAGACATATGAAAATGTTTTCTTTAACCTGCTGCTCCACGGCCGATTTGCCGCTTGAATTCTTCCGAAATAACGATATCCCGTTTGCAAACTTCCATTTCATAATCGACGGGAAAGAATATCCGGACGATCTCGGGCAGTCGATGCCGTTTGAAACTTTTTATAAAAAGATAGCCGACGGAGCGATGCCTACGACAAGTCAGGTAAACGCCGAGGATTACGAGAAAATGTGGACTCCCCTGCTCGAATCCGGCAGCGATGTTTTGCATATCACGCTCTCAAGCGGCATTTCCGGCACCATCAACTCAGCAATAGTTGCAAGAGAAACGATACTCCAGAAATTTCCCGATCGCAAAGTCGTAATTGTTGACTCACTGGGAGCGTCCAGCGGTTACGGGCTTTTGGTTACCGAAGCCCTTCGTCTGCGAGATAGTGGCTCCTCTCTCGAGGAAGCTCAGAACTGGCTCGAGAAAAACAAGCTCCGCCTGCACCACTGGTTCTTTTCCACCGATCTCACCAGCTATGTCCGAGGCGGACGCATATCGAAGGCAGCCGCGATGTTCGGAACGATTTTGAAGATATGCCCGCTCCTCAACATGAACACCGCGGGTGAATTAATCCCGCGTGAGAAGATACGCACAAAGAAAAAGGTTATCAGCGAAATGGTCGAGCGCATGGAGCATCACGCCGAAAACGGTCTGGGCTACAGTGGAAAGTGCTACATGAGCAACTCCGCGTGTTTTGAGGATGCTCGAGCGGTTGCAGACCTTATCGAAGCCCGCTTCCCTCGTCTTGATGGCAAGGTGCTTATAAATAGCGTCGGCACGGTAATCGGCGCCCATACGGGTCCCGGCACGGTAGCACTCTTCTTCTTTGGCGACGAGAGAGTGAAATAATAAATACAAAAAGGCGAGGGTTCATCCCTCGCCTTTGCTTTATAAAGTCTATTGCGCCATTTTTAGGCTGAAATCAATGGTATTCTCCGTTTTCCTGTGAGCAAAAATCTTTCCCTCACCTGTCGTCAGGTTATAAATCACCGACCATTGGAGCTTGTCCACTCCCTCGTCCACGACTCCAACCTTTGCAAGCAGCTCTATCGCCTGATCTTCTGTAAGGATACCGCCGTTGCTCTCGATTGCCGCTTTTACTGTGTCGTAGCGGTCAAATTCGGTATAGCCTTCGCCAATATTGAGTCCGTTGTATGCGATGAAATTCGAGGCAATCTGATACTCCTCATCCGTTGTGACTGTCTGCAGCTTACCATCGTAATACTCTACGATAACGGATTTCCCGCTCGAGTCGGCTATAAGGAAATGGCAGTCGACATCGCCGGAGAAATAAATATTGTACTGCTTCAAAAGCTCAACCGCTTCGTCCACATTTGCCGTTTTATCGAGTACGAGTCTAATCGCGGCGGTCGTATTCAGCGTAACCTTATCTGGATCTGTTTGATAGTCATATTCAGGCACAGCAAGAAGCGCCATAGCCACGCCTTTTTCATTCATTCCGTCGAATGGGAGAAACGGAGACGCAAGAGTCAAAAAGCTGCTTGAAACGCTGTCGGGAAGCTCGTCCTCCGAATATCCGGCGTAGGACAAATTCACAGTAGATATTGAGGAATAGCCGTTATCGGGGTCCGTGGCGCACTGCAATGCCGGAGAAAAACCAAAATCGAAATTCCTGCAGAACAGCACGTCGCCGTCTTCGTTACGCGTCACGAATGCAGTACAGGCATCGCCCGTAACGCCAAGCTTTATCGGCAGACCTTTCAGAAGGCGCTTTGTAACAAACTTCTCGATATCACCGTCGCTTTTTGCGCCGGTTTTCAGGAATTCATCAAAGCCATAATCCCCTATGTAGGTCATTCGATACAAAGGATGGTCGTCGATCTTTTCCAAAGTAATGAGGCTCCGAACCTCTTTGTTCCACACACCAAATGCAACTGCCAGCAACAAAATAGCGACTGCCAGCACGATGCTCGTAATTTTTAATAATTTTTTCATTCGTTAACACACATTCAGTTATTCTCTAAAGTTTTATGTTTTTTATACTCTCTCACGACAAACCAAGCCATCAGTGCGGCACACACAAAGACTACTCCTTCGAGCGGCCATACGCCGATAACGCTTAAATAAGTTACAGCTACGAAGTCGATGAGCATATGGGTGACGAAAGCAACCAGAAGCCACCAAAGGTTCTTTTCGCGCACACTCTTCATTACCATGACGGACCAGCCGATATGCAGCACGAGCGTACAGAGTCGCTCAAACCCACTCGCAAACATGAGGCTGGAAGTAGTCGGAAAAGGATTTGTAAAGAGTGCCATTATCGCACTGATTCCAACTAGAAGAATGGCTTCAATTCCGCCGTGACCGACTCCGAACGCAATTCCGTCGGACGTGCTCCTATGCTTCTTAAGGAAAAGTGACATGACAAGATATCTTCCGCCCTCTTCAAACAAAGCCGCAGTACCGCCCAAAAATAGACCATACAAAATCGGCTGCGTGTTCGCAAAGGTTATATACCACGACTGATACGGCAGGACAGCCTGGAGTAAAGGTATGCGTATGAGCACCTGGAAAACAACAAAGGTCAACGCGCCGAAAAGTATCGGTTTCCAAATGCCCTTTCTGCGTACACAAAATATCACCGTCAATGCAATCGGCAATAAAAAAGAACATATAATTGTAAAAATACTGCTAAATACTTGCATATCTCTTGTCTCCTATAAAATTTGTTAAACCTTCACGTTGAAGTTCGTTCTCGGCATATCCCTCAGCGCGAGATAGTAATTAACGTAAGTGACCGAGGTGTATGGTGTCACCCAGATTGTTACAAACGGGAACGCTGTGAGAAGTACCCAGCCCAAAAAGCTGAGATCAAGCACGAACAGCTCGCCCTTATGACCGTTCATCATGCTGCTCGAGGCTCTTATACAATCGAGCGCGCCGAGCTGTGGATTGTCTATCATAATATACAGCGCCATACGGTAACGGTAAGCTGCTATTATGCCGGGAACAATCAGCAGCAGGCTCCAGAGCCAAACAAAGATGCCCATCAGTAGTGTGAGCCACAGTACCTTAAAGAATATTGCAAAGCCGTCAAAAAGGTTTCCGAAGCCCGCATTACGGAATTGACAAATATTCATGCAGTAAATTGTAAAGCCTACGCTGAGCATCATCATCATTAAAACAATTGCAATGCTTATAATAACGCCGCCTGCATTCGTATGAGGCATCTGCGGAACATAGTCGAGATTTCCCGCCATCATCTGCTCCATCATTTTCATATACGCCTGATACTGCCCGCTCACGGTATAGGACAGGAACTGCAGAACATATGTGACTGCAAGATAGACAAGCCCGACCAATATCGGACTAGGCTTCGTTGATGAAATGACGCCTTTTGCATTCTGTTTTATTGCGGCGCGGTTTATTTTCATACGATTCTCTCCTTGGCATAAACGAATATAGAAAACTAATGTAAGAAGTCTACCACATATTGCCGATAAAATAAATGAAAATTTTATTTGAAAAGCAGGGGTTTGCGCTCTGAAGTGTATTTGTATTTCGCCAATATTTGTGCTATATTAAGTTAAATATTCGCTTCTATAAAAAAAGTACTTATTATTACCTCACACCCGAAAGGAAAGTAACGCTCTAATGAATGACCTTCAAGAAAAAATCCTTAAACTTAAAAAAGAGCGCAACGCTCTTATACTTGCCCACTATTATCAAACCCTGCCAGTGCAGGACATTGCAGACTTTGTCGGCGATTCCTTTGCACTCGCAAAGCTCGCGCAGAAGGCAGATAAGGACATGATAATTCTTTGTGGTGTCAGGTTCATGGCGGAAAGCGCGAAAATACTTAACCCTGAAAAAACTGTCTATCTTCCGTCGTTTGATGCCGGCTGTCCGATGGCGGATATGATAACGCCGGACGATGTTCTGTCTCTGCGGAAAAAGCATCCCGAAGCCGCAGTCGTCTGCTATGTCAATTCATCAGCCGCGGTCAAGGCGGTTAGCGATATCTGCTGTACCTCCTCCTCCGCCGAAAAAGTTGTGCGCTCGCTCCCGAACAGGCAGATAATCTTTGTGCCGGATAAGAACCTCGGTTCATATGTAGCGAAAAGTGTTCCCGAAAAAGAGATTATTCTCTTTGACGGCTGCTGCCCAATTCACGATAATGTTTCAGTCAAGGATGCAGAGACGGTAAGAAAGACTTTGCCTGATGCGAAAATTCTCGTCCATCCGGAGTGCAGATCCGAAGTGTTGGAGTTTGCAGACTATATCGGCTCGACCGCCGGAATTTTGGACTATGCTCGGAAAACGGACGCTCTGGATCTCGTTATCGGCACGGAGTACGGCGTTTTCGATATTCTCTCTCGCGAACTGCTAAATAAAAAGCTTCATATCTTAAAGGATAATTTCGTCTGCGCGGATATGAAAAAGACGGGGCTTGAGGACATCCTCGCCTGTTTTGAAGGTAATAGACCTCCAATCGAGCTTCCCGAGTCGGAGATGGCGGGAGCCAGAAAAAGCCTCGAACGCATGGTGGGAATTGAATAAAGATTAGTTTACATAATAACGCAGCCGTCACTCTCAAATAGAGAATGCCGGCTGTGTTATTATATTGTAGGTTTACGTAATACCTTTAGCTTCTTTCATTCCTTTTATTAATGCTTCAAATTTATCCTGAACACCCTCAGCCTTATAAAGTATCTTTTCGGCGCTGACGTTCTGAGCAGGATTGGGGCTATGCGCATCCGCAGTAACACACCACATTTCTCCGTTTACAAACCAAATACAAATCACCTTGTCTTTAGCGTTTTTGTCTTTTTCAGTGTCTGCAGGTATATACAGCGTATAGAGTGGGTCTTCCTTCAGTATCTCGCCGTCCTCGGGAGTATACTCCACGGTGTTGTCGGGCAGGGCTGTAACAAACTCGTAAAGCGCGTTTAGGTCTTCCTCAGTCGAAAGGGTAAAGAGCAGCTTGTTCTTATCCTCATCCTGCTCTTCGGGATAATACTTACCCTCATAGACAAGTATTTCCTTCGCTTCGAACAGGAAATACGGCTCCTTATTGTCTTCCGTTCCGGCTTCGCTTGTCATCAGCATATTTTGCACTGAAAAGCCGTACTGCAACACTGTACCATCTACGATTTCCGTTTGGGGTACGCCTGACGTGAGCATGGTCTGCCCCGAACCTTCCGCATTATCGGCATCAGCTGCTCCGGCTCTTTCTTCAGCAACTACGCCGGAGTTTTCCGGAGCGGAATCCTCCATCAAGACCTGGTCTTCTGTAGCTTCCGGAGCCGCGCTTTTTTTCGTTGAACCAAGCTTCGTGCCATCAAGCAGACCGAAATGCGATGCGCCAAAAAGGACAAGTGCGAGACAGGCGGCAAGCGCCGTAAAACGGCCGAACGCGAAGCGTCTTTCCGACTTTTTCTGGTTTTTTATTTTAAACATTACGCCTTTAACAAGCGTATCCGGCGGTGTCGCAAGTTCATCGGTGAGTGCGCGGGAAATTCCTTTGAAAGCATTGTAAACTCTTTTGCAATCCTCGCATTTGCCGATGTGAGTGCGAAGCTCGGCTTCCTGCTCACTGGAAAGTTCGCCGTCTAACATGGCGCTCATAAGCTCCAAGTATTTTTCACAGTCTGTCATGCTTCACACCTCCTTTGTTTTCTTTGACGTAAGCCCAAATGAAAAGTTCCCGTCTGCAGTAAGTATTGAGCAAAGCCTTTTTCGCGCGCGGAAAATTCGGGACTTCACAGTCCCTTCTTCCAACGCGAGGGCTTCCGCGATTTCCTCATAGCTAAGACCGTCAATCTCGCGCAATAGAAGTATCGCTCTATAATCCTTAGACAGGCTCATAAGTCCGCGATTGACAGCCTCACGCAGCTCCTTTTTTTCCACAAGCGTTTCTGGAGAAAAGCGCTCATCCGGAATCTCAAGCTCCTTCTCGTCGTCCTCATCGCTCATAAAAGTCAGGGAGGCGTGGGTCCTTCGTCCCGAAGAACGCAAAAAATCAAGGCAAACGTTCGTCGTCAGCCTGTAAAGCCACACAGAAAAGCGGCTTTCGCCGCGAAAAAGCGCTAACGAGTTGTAAGCTTTGATGAACGCTTCCTGCGACATATCGTAAGCGTCCTGCTCATTGCCGACCATGCGCAGGGCAAGGTTATAAACTTTCGTCTGGTTTTCAATAACCAGCTCTTCAAATGCTGTACTGTTCCCGTTCTGGATTTTCGCGACGAGGATATCCTCTTCTTCTCGCGTCATCGGTTCACCTCAATTCTCTCTTGATGATTTTTACAAGGTCATAAATATCATCAAATGTTTCCACGCGCACCGCCTGCGCCCTGTAATAGCCAGAATACGGCACGCCGTGCAGATACCAAGCTAAGTGCTTTCTCGCCTCAAGGCAGGCAATCTTATCGCCCTTGTAAATCCTTGCTTCCTCGAACTGTTTCACAGCAAGGTCGATTCTCTCCGAAAGCGGAGGCAGTACAGGCAGCTTTTCCCCGCGCAGCAGCGCGTTCGCTCTCCCGAATATCCACGGATTGCCGAAAGCTCCGCGCCCTATCATTGCCATATCGCAATTAGTATGTTGCAGGATGCGCACAGCGTCCTCAGGTTCAAAAATATCACCGTTCGCAAAAACGGGTATTGAGACAGCTTTTTTCACGTCTCGGATTATATCCCAATCCGCAAGGCCGGAATACATCTGAGTTCTGGTTCGTCCGTGCACCGTGATAGCCGAGGCTCCCGCCTCTTCGCACATTCTGCCGAATTCGACAGCGTTTACGCTGCTCTTGTCCCAGCCCTTGCGAAATTTGACCGTCACGGGGACTCCCGCACCACGCACAACGGCTTCGATTATCCTTTGCGCCTTTTCCGGCTCGCGCATAAGAGCGCAGCCGTCTCCGTTGCCGGAAACCTTGCCGACAGGGCAGCCCATATTAATATCGATGACATCTGCGCCCGAGATCTCTCTCGCAAGTCCTGCCGCCTCACCCATGAATTCCGGCTCACTGCCGAAAATCTGCGCCGCGCATGGGTGCTCGCCCTCTCCGATTTGCAACAGGCTCTTCGTTTTGATGTCTCCGTAAACGAGAGCTTTGGCACTCACCATCTCAGTGCAGGTATAGGCGGCTCCCGCCCTTAAGCAAACCTCACGGAAGGCGATATCGGAAACGCCCGCCATCGGAGCAAGCGCAAGAAGTCCGTCTATTTCAATATTTACTATTTTTACCATTATTACTTCCTAAAACTGAATGTCAAGCCCCACGGGGCAGTGATCGCTACCGTAAATCTCAGGGCATACATAAGCCTTGTCAATGTTATTTTGCAGTCTGTCCGACACAAGGAAATAATCGATTCTCCAGCCGACGTTCTTCTCGCGCGCATTCATCCGGTAGCTCCACCAGCTGTAGGCGCCCTCGGTGTCGGGGTAAAGATAACGGAATGTATCCGTAAAGCCCGCGTCCAGAATCTCCGAAAACTTCGCTCGTTCCTCGTCCGAGAAGCCGGGGTTTCCCCTGTTGGTCTTCGGATTTTTAAGGTCGATTTCCTCATGGGCAACGTTCATGTCGCCGCAGACTATAACGGGCTTAACGGCGTCCAGCGCGCAGAGATGATCGCGGAAAGCGTTGTCCCAGCTCATGCGATAAGGCAAACGCTTAAGCTCGTCCTGCGCGTTCGGAGTATATACACAAACAAGATAGAAGTCCTCAAACTCGAGTGTAATGACACGCCCTTCTGTGTCGTGCTCGGGCAGACCGAGCCCATAGGATACGGAAAGCGGCGTATACCTAGTGAATATAGCCGTTCCCGAATAGCCTTTTTTCTCGGCGTAATTCCAGTAGGTGTCGTAGCCGGGCAGGTCGAGCTCGATCTGCCCCTCCTGAAGCTTCGTTTCCTGAAGGCAGAAGATATCTGCTTCGAGTCCGTAGAAAATGTCCTCAAAACCTTTTTTCGCAACAGCCCGAAGTCCGTTGACGTTCCAGGAAACAAGTCTCATCATCTTTTCTCCTTCTTGGCAACAAGGCGGTTTATTTTTACGCCCTGCTCGTGGAATTTCGCCTCATAATCAGTCATCACGCCGACGATTCCATGCTCGTGGAGGTCGCGGGTCACTTCAAAGAGCGTCCACCCTTCTCTAATTAGTGTCTCGACCGAGTATTCGAAAAGCGGCGCATTATCGGTTTTAAAATGTATCTCGCCCTCCGGCTTGAGGACGTTCTCGTAAAGCGCAAGAAAGTCGGGCGATGTTAGTCTGTGCTTCGCGTCGCGGTTCTTGGGCCACGGGTCTGAGAAGTTCAAAAAGATGCGGTCGACCTCGCCCTGTGCGAAAATCACGGGCAGCGCGAGTACGTCCGCGTCAATAAATCGTACATTTTCGATGCCCCGGTCATATGCTCGCTCCATGCCGATTATCATCGCGTCCGCCACTTTTTCGATAGCAACGAGAAGGATGTCGGGATTTTGCTCGGCAGTGTCGGCGGTGAATCGTCCCTTTCCGCAACCGAGCTCGAGCCATAGTTCTGAGTAACCGGAAATCACCTTAAGCCATTCGCCCTTCAAGGCGGCGGGGTCTTCTATTTGAACATTGGCACAGCGCTCCATGCGCGGTATCAAATTAGGTTTTCTGCGAATTCTCATAGTGTTTGTCACGCTCCTTTCGCGATAATACCATATGCGGCATAAAACATCAACAAAAAACCGTTGCAGAATCATGGAAACTGTGGTAGTATATCAAAGCTCATGTTCTAGCATTTATGCTTGCTTTGAGCGAATAATATAAACATCCGGGTGTGGCGCAGTTGGTAGCGCGCGTGGTTTGGGACCACGAGGCCGCAGGTTCGAAACCTGTCACTCGGACCAATTTTAAAGAAAAACCGCCTATACAGGCGGTTTTTCTGCGTTAATGTTCGGAATTTATTAGTGCATTTCTAATTGATTGCAGCAATTCGAAGCAGGAAAAGATGCTCGGCGGTGGAGTCCTTCCGCCGCCGATTTTGCCAAAATACCTAATTTGTCCCTAACGGAAGCTAAACGGCAATCGTACGGCTTTTTTTGACATTTATGTTGAAATTACTTCCATTTCCAACTATAATTTATTAACGGCAGACCTTGCGCCTATAAACCATAGCATAAGTCCAGCCGTGCGATTTTTCGCGCGGCTGTTTCTGGTTATACCATAGCACTAAACCGCTAGCGCGGTGGCCACTAAAACATAAGAACTACGTTTTTTACAAACCTGCTGCAAAAACGGAAGGTTTTTGTTTTCTCTTGTAC
>PGZZ01000010.1 GCA_002841545.1 Firmicutes bacterium HGW-Firmicutes-16 | reverse complement strand
CATAGCACTAAACCGCTAGCGCGGTGGCCACTAAAACATAAGAACTACGTTTTTTACAAACCTGCTGCAAAAACGGAAGGTTTTTGTTTTCTCTTGTACAATGGGACCATCACTTTTAAGGAGATGGTTCAATGACAAATGAAGAAGTTTATCAACGCGCCTACGATGAAGTCAAGCTGCGAGGGTTTTCACCTCATACGGTAGAAGAGTATCTCGAAAAGCTGACTATTTTCCTCCGCTTCTTTGAAAACCGCCCCATCGAGACCATGGGAGAAGAGGAAATTCGCCAGTTTCTGCTTTATCAACTGGATTCCGGCAAAAGCTCCGGGACGGTAAACATCTACAATAGTGCCTTACGCTTCATCTTTGGTGCTGTTTTGGGCAAAAATCTCAACTATCAAATGATTCCCAGACGCAGACAATATCGAGAGCTTCCCGCCATCATGAGCAAAACAGAAATTGTGCGTTTCTTTTCTTTAATTGACAACTTGCGAGACAAAGCAATGTTTGAGACAGTTTACGGCGCAGGGCTTCGTATATCTGAAATCGCCCGGCTACGCACGCAAGACATTGACAGTGAACAAATGCGTATATTTGTGTATCACGGGAAGGGAGGCAAAAATCGCTACACACTGCTTTCTCAGCGAAATCTCGAGATTCTTCGTGAGTACTGGAAGCAATATCGTCCTAACAATCCAGAGGGATACTTGTTTTACTCAAGGGAAAGAACGCACAACACCATGACCACGAGGGCAATTCAGGATGCGTTCCACAAGTACTGTAAAAAAGCCAGTCTGGCGGATACTTTTACTGTTCATACCCTACGGCATTGTTTCGCAACCCATCTGTTGGAATCTGGCGTGGAACTCGTCCAAATTAAAGAGCTTTTAGGACATACCTTTCTCCAGACAACATCAATTTATCTGCACTTAAGCAATGCCAACCAATCCATCCAAAGTCCGTTGGACACGCTTCCGAAAAAGCGTGGGCGCAAGCCGACGGTGAAGTCCGATGCCTGAGGTACAGGATGTTTTTACACAATACGGTGCAGTTTACCGCCAAAGCCACAAGCCGTCACTTGCCCAGTACAAAGCCATGAATGCGATTCAAAACTGCCGGACATCTATACTCTCCGGACATATGGACAAATGTCCGAACTGCGGATATGAAAAGCCATCCTATAATTCCTGCCGCAACCGGCATTGTCCTAAATGCCAGACGCTTTCCAAGGAACGTTGGATTGACACTAGAAAGGCTGATCTTCTGAATATAGGCTATTTCCATGTGGTGTTCACTGTTCCGCAGGAATTGAATTTGCTGATCTATAGCAACCAGCAGGATTACTATAATCTGATGTTCCGGTGCGTGGCGGAGACTCTACAGGACCTGGCCAAAGATAAGAAATATCTCGGCGCGGCGATTGCGCACACAGCCGTTCTGCATACTTGGGGTCAGAATCTCTGCTTTCATCCGCACATTCACTGTATCGTACCAGCTGGAGGGCTGACGGCTCTCGGCAAATGGCAGTCTTCCAGGAAGAAGTTCTTTCTGCCGGTACGTGTGCTTTCCAGTAAATTCCGTGGTAAGTTCCTGGCGCTGCTGAAACTCAAGTTCCCCGATGTAGATCAAAATCTATTGAATCTATGTTACCAAAAAGAGTGGGTGGTGTACTGTAAGCCGCCATTTAAAGACGCTGCTTGCGTCGTGGAATATCTCGGACGCTACACCCACCGGGTGGCCATTTCCAACAACCGTATTCTCAAGTTGGAAAACGGTGCGGTTACGTTTAAGTGGCGGGATTACCGGGACAGCAGCAGATGGAAGGAGATGACGCTGAGTGTTGATGAGTTTATCCGGCGGTTCCTTATGCACGTTCTGCCGTCCGGCTTTACGAAGATCCGGCACTATGGCTTTCTCTCGAGCCGAGGCAAGCAGAAAAAGCTAAGAATCTGCAAAATCCAGACCGGAACTAGTTTGGCTCCAAAAGAAAAGCTTTCTGCCGAGCAACTCATCCAAAAACTCCTCGGCAGAAAGCCCTCGCAGTGCCCGCGCTGCGGTTATTCCGGTTTGCTCAGAACCGGACTTTCTCCGCCGGCGGCCTAAAATTACAAAGCTATTTAAAGTCTGTTTCAGGGACAGGCTTGCTTTGCTGCACCCAGTTTACCAGAGTATTGAATGATTTCGCAATGCAATGCTGAAAATACAGTGATTTCAGGGGCGACTTTTCCATATTTCCATGAGGAGTCACGGATGCTTTCCCCATAGTTTCGTGCTATGGAATTTTCCAACCAAAGGCAACTGAGATATTTCTTCTCGGTTGCTTTTTTTGCGTGCCTTTACTCGGATAATTCGCTATTCATAATGAGAAGTTGAATTTAATAGTTCGAATTAACAAGGTCGATACAAGGAGGCATAGACTTTAACTCTTTTTTTGATAGTCCCAATAAACCTTCGGACTTGCCAGCTAAGAATAGAGAAGCTATGCTTGAAAATATATATTATGCAGCCGAAGAGTTGAAAAATAACCTTGGGTAAAAAGCCAAAGAGCTATTGTTATCACAGGTCAGCGAGCATGATTTAAATCAACGCTCGCTCCCACATAGGTTTAAATAGAGTGGCGTAATTTGAAGTCCAGCTCATCAATATTCTCTATGTAATGGGAGCGACTATCAGATAAACACTTTAAAGATATACTTGTACGAAATTGTCGGAGGCACAACGCGTATGTATAAGGTGGCATCTTGGTGCGCACCTATGTTAGGCCAAAGTGATACACTGGCAATCAAAGAATACGATAGCATATTGATTCTCCCACTGAAGCTCTATCATTATGCTTATCAAAAGTTTAATCTTGAAAAGGAGCATTTTCCGATCAAATTATCGAATTAATAAACAATATGCTAGAGAAAGACTCCTCTGATTTGATGGTATCTTCTCTGACACAAGCATATATTTCTATGCTGAACGACCTCGGTTAAATACATGGAACAAAAAGAGAAACTATATGGAAATTTTAACGCGAAGAACTTACTAACCTCTTTGAGCTCGAAGCAAAAATGCTAAGAATGGATCATCAATCACCGGTGGGTTCGACCATTAAAGGGTGTTCTGATGACACAAATCAGTAATTATATTCTTAAATCTCGTAATAACTATAACGAGGATTATATATGTAAATATATTTCTCCAGAAACAGTGAAATTAAGCTGAATAAATCGTCAAATAATGTAAATAGAAAAATTTCCAAATGAGAAAACAAATATTATTTTATTGCTTCTCTACCGTCCGGTATCAACATATAAATGTCTGTGCAATTATCTTCCGAATTATCTATTTGGAGCGTAGTGTTATAAATCTTCTTTAAGCGTTCGTTGATATTATATATACCTATGCCTGTGCTGCCATCATTATCATTCAGCAGACAATTTACTTTGTTTTCATCCATACCGCCTGCGTTATCTTTAACTCCGACCTTTACAAAAGCGTCCTTTTTCTTTATGTAAATTTTTATATGTACTCCCGCATAGTTATTATTTAGTCCATGTTTTATTGAATTCTCGATCAGAGGCTGAAGCATAAGTGGGGGTATTGAAAAGTTTACATCGTCAATATCATATTCCACGCTCAGCACATCTCCATGCCTTGCCTGCTGAAGAGCTAAATATGATTGAATAAACGCAACTTCTTTTTCAATTGGTACTAAATCATCAAGTCCCCATACCTCATAGCAATTCTGCAAATATCTGCTGAATTCAACCATCAGCTTTCTTCCTCGGGAATAATCCGTGCGACTAATCGACATGATTGTTGACATGGTATTATTAACGAAATGCGGACGAATTTGTGACTTTAGAAACTTTAGTTCCATCCGATTGGCATGCTCAATCGCTTTGTCTCTATCAACAAGCAGCTGCATTCTCTCTTTTGCAATTAATTCGTACTCGTATGTAAAAGCAAAATCCCAAAGAAGCAGCATAATCAAAAATCCAGTCGGAGTGTATTCAATTTGCCCATTGAATAGCAATATGTTGCTTTGAAACAGAGCATCTCTTACCATGCATAATATCATAAGAACATTACCCGTAAGCAGAAATAAATTATCGGGAGTAGGCTCATCCTTTACTTCTTTATGTATCCCATATAACATAGAAATTAAGGTTACAAATCCGAAATATATAATTAATTGAGTTAAGTAATATAACGGCAGTAAAATTACTATCGAAATAGCAATTATTGTATATATCAGATATGCTATCCATACTTGCTTGCTTATTCCTGGTAAGGAATTTAGATCAAGCGTTATCAAGAACACATATGGGAACGTAATTAAAACGGCATGTCCCAACCTAATTACCAAATCAAAGGACGCATCAGGAAAAATATCATAAATCAACTGACCACCATATACCAAGGTTCTAATAATTGCAATAATGCATAGCACAAAAAACAGAATCATCTTTTTGGATCTTCGCAGTGCGGCAAAAAACAACGAATAAACTGATAAAATTAGGAACATTCCTATTAGAATTCCGTCATACGCAAATATGTTCTTATCTAGATCATGTATCTGTTTTTCTGTACCAAGAAATGGAGTAAACCATGCGCCTCCACGGGAATACTCATAGTTTGCAATGTGAATAGTAATATCAAAATCAGAGGTTTCGGGTATAAAATCAGCCGTAGCCACTTGAAATTTTGCCTTATATTCTGCTTCGCGAGAGCTAACGGTACCCATGGAAATAACAAGTTTATTATCAATATAAAGATCATAGGCTGACGAAAACGGGTTGATTCTTACAGAAAGCGGCTCCCCAGCTTTCGCACCTATTACATGCAGTGAATAAGTGGAATACCCTTTTCCCGGCAATTGGTTTCCATTAATTTTGTATGAAGTCCATGCAGATGGTACAGTTACGCTCACATCCGGCTCTATACCTTTCTTGTGATCATCTGGAGTGATAAATTTCATCCAATAAAAATCCCATTTACCCGCTAAAGATATGATTTCTTCTTGGTTCCATTGAGAAAGATCAATCACACCGTTTTTTACATTTGTTTTCGAATACGCTGTTTCGCTGATATAAATTCCGCATATGAAGAATATGATTATTGCAACTACAAGTATTATTGTGAATCTGTTTTGCGGTATTTTGGAGCCTTTCCTCATCATCTCAATCTCCCACGAATTATTTCACTCAACCATACCGTCATATTACTGCATAACTCGACATTATCACGATAGAACAACTAAATTATACTATAATAAATTACAGCACATTACAAAATTGCATAAAAAGCACCAGATAATGTTCTGACGTTGCTTTTTATGTAATTTTGTAATGTGGACTGCGTCAAAAAAGCGAGATTAAAGTATATGCATAGGAATTCAGAAAGAAAACTGAATTCCTATGCATATAAATAACTCTAAGTACACCACGGAGATGCGGGAACAGACGGCGGCCTATATTATTGAAAACCACAAATCAGCAACCAGCATGGAGGAGGAAATGAGAATTGACGCGCGCTTGGCAACGCAATCAAGGTGCGAGAAAATTTGAGTGGGCTGGCTTTTCACAGTGACCGCGGCTGCCAGTACATCAGCCAGGGATACCGGCAAATGCTGGAGGAATACGGCATAGTAAGCAGCATGAGCCGCCGGGTTGCCCATATAAGAACTCCTGTGAGCTTTTTTGCCAAAGAATGTATCTACCGGAGCATTACGCTACAACAGAAGAAATTAGGCGAGATATTTTCTCGTATGTAGAGCTGTTTTACAATTGGAAGCGTATGCATTCATTCTTGGGTTATGTGAGTTCGGTTTCATACAGAAGAAAGAATCAAGGTGGCGAATCTGCTTAAAAACAAGTGTTTTCTATGCAGATGACTTTGCAGAACCCTATGACCAGTTTTCAGCGCAGTCCAAGGGGTAAATAAAATTTTCTTTACAAATACAACCATTGGTTGTATTATTGTTTGTAGAGGTGAAAACCATGCTTTCAGAAAAACTAAAACAACTGCGAAAAGAGCTCAAGCTCACACAGGTGGAACTTGCGGCTCGGTTTGGCCTAACACAGCAGGCTATCGCTAAGTGGGAGGCGGGACGTACATTGCCGGAGCCGGAGACAATTTCCCGCATTGCAGGATTTTTCGGCGTTACCACGGATTATCTTCTAGATATGACTGATGCTTTTGCCGCAATAGGCTCGGCTTCGAATGTGCGTATTATTGGCACTGTAAAGGCCGGGTATAACGCCCTCGCGCTTGAAGAGGATATGGGCAGCGCGCTTGCCGAGGTGAAGGATGCGGAGCAATACCGGTACCTCGTTGTAAAAGGCGACTCGATGGCTCCGTATATTCGCGAGGGTGATCTCGCTCTTGTCCGACTCCAGTCCGACCTGAAAAACGGCGACCTCGGCGTGGTCATTTATGGAGACGGTGAAGCCACGCTGAAAAAATACTACTATTCGGATGGAGCGGTCACGCTTGTCCCGTTTAACAACACGTACGAAACCGTTTCGCTCCGCGGGCATGAATTGGAGCAGCTTATGATTTTCGGCAAGGTTGTAGAAACCAAGACTAAATGGTGACAGGAGCGGTGCAATGGATTTAATGGAAAAACTGACGATTTTGGCAGACAGCGCCAAGTATGACGCGGCCTGCACCTCGTCCGGTGCAAACCGTCCGGGGAAAACCGTTCCGTCCGGATGCTGCCACTCATTTTCCGCTGATGGCAGGTGTATCAGCCTGTTGAAGGTGCTGATGACTAACTATTGCATTTACGACTGCAAGTACTGCGTGAACAGGGCGAGCAACGACTGCCGCAGGGCAGCTTTTACACCAGAGGAGCTCGCTGAGCTGACGATTGAATTCTACAGACGTAACTATATAGAGGGTCTTTTCCTCTCCAGCGGCGTTATCCGCAATCCGGATTACACTATGGAGCAAATGATTCAGGTTCTGCATCTTCTGCGCTACAAGCACAATTTCTGGGGCTATATCCACGCGAAAACCATTCCGGGTGCATCTCCGGAGCTTGTGCGCAGACTTGGCCTTCTGGCTGACCGACTAAGTATCAATGTCGAGCTACCGAGCGAACAGAGCCTGCTTAGGCTCGCCCCCAACAAAAAGCGGGAAGCCATTTTTTCGCCCATGAAGCAGATTTGTATTGAGGCAGAGCAGAGCCGTCAGGAACTGGTCGTTTACAAGAAAGCGCCGAAGTTCGCTCCGGCCGGTCAGGCAACGCAGATGATTATCGGGGCAAGTCCGGAAACGGATTACCAGATTATAAATCTTGCCGAGGCAATGTACGGCAAATATGCGCTCAAACGCGTTTTTTACTCGGCGTATATTCCCGCGGTGGAGGATTCTCTCCTGCCCGCGCTCGATGCCAAGCCGCCGCTCCTGCGTGAGCACCGTCTCTATCAGGCGGACTGGCTTATGCGGCAGTATGGCTTTGCGGCAGAAGAAATTCTGAGTCCCGAGACACCGAATTTTAACCCCTATCTCGACCCAAAGTGCAATTGGGCAATCAACAATATGCAAGAATTTCCCGTGGACGTGAACACCGCGGAGCTTGAAACTCTTCTCCGCGTTCCCGGTATCGGTCCGACAAGTGCGCGGCGCATTGTGATTGCGCGCAGGAACGGACGTCTGGGTATTGCGGAGCTAAAAAACATCGGAGCGGTTTTGAAACGGGCGCAGTATTTTATCAGGGCCTCCGATTGGCCTCCAAGCGCGCAGCCAAGCAAGGAGATGACAGTTAGAGCGCTGATAGATCCGAATATTTATTCTTTCGGAATGGAGCAGCTGTCCCTTTTTCAGGATATGACGGGTTCCCGATTGCCGACGACCCGGGATGTGAAGTCCATAACCGAAGCTGTGGAGGAGACGGTATTATGTCTGGCATCAAGCCTTTAGCCGCTCCTGCCGATGTCATTTATATCTACGACGGGAGCTTTGACGGTTTTTTAAGCTGTGTGTTTGAAAGCGTTTACTCAGGCGAGCTTCCGTTTGCGATTCTGCGCGAGGAGGATGCCCCACTGACGCTCATCGATGTGCGCGCTATTTTGACCGACTCCGTCAAGGCGGAGCGTGTACGCGCCTCGATTCCTTCCAAAATCTCCGGCCGTGCGATGGAGCTTGTGACGACCGTATTTTGCAGCTGTCTTGAAAAAAAGGAGCTGAAAATTTTGGAATTTCTTTTGCAGGGTTATCGTGAGGGCGGGAAGCTTTGCTTTAAGCTGGGGGACGCAGTGGTGGCGACGCTTCTGGACGCGGAAAAGCACCTTTTACGCGAGGCGCATCTCCTGAAGGGCTTTGTACGCTTTGCCGACGTCGGCGGCGCGCTGGTCGCTGCGATTACCCCGAAAAACTATATTCTGCCGTTTATCGCGGAACATTTTGTCCTTCGGTATGATAATGAGCAGTTCATGATCTTTGACAAAACAAATAAGACGGCGCTAGTTTACCAAAATGGTAAGGCTGAGATTCTTCGGATTGATTATGTTACATTTCCCGAGATTTCAGAGAACGAGGCGCGGTATCAGGCACTGTGGAAACAGTTTTATAACACCATTGCCATCGAGGGCCGGGAGAATCCACGCTGCAGGATGACTCATATGCCGAAGAGGTATTGGGAAAATATGCTGGAGGTAAGCGATCTGCTTCATCCGGCGAGGGAGAGATAACGAAAGAATCGCAGGAACACATCGCAGATGCCAAAACGCAAAGAATCTTCTTTGCCCTATTGCTCCAAAAAAAGAAGTACCAAGCATCGTCATAATAGGCGAGGTTCGGTACTCTCATTTTCATGGGGATATTTTCGATCTTAAATCCATTCTATGGTTTTCTGTGACTCATACACAGTCCTTGATATTTCCTTCTTCTTAATGTAAAATATTAGAATAATCACGTGTAATCTGTATAAATAATACAAATTTAATGATGGAGAACATAAATATGGAGAGTTTCACCAACGATTGGGAACCCTATGACCAAACTCAAGTTATAGTAAATAATACAAAATTATGGAATCCAAAATCCTTTATTGCAATTAGCGTGTTTTTTTCATTCTTGCCGGCTGCAATTCTATATTCTATAAATTATGGCAGACTTGGAGAAACAAGAAAACGTAATATAGGTCTGGTCGTATCATTCTTATCGTTTGTCGTAGGAATTTGTTTAGGTTTTTTTATTGATAGTACATTTATGAAGTACGTGTTTTATGGATTAAACGTGGGCTTCGGGATTTATATACAGAATGATCAGACAAAACTATATAATGCGCATATACAAAGCGGTGGGCAAAAGGCATCATATTTAATTCCTGTTATAATCTGTGTATCTGTATCGGCACTATTAATATTTGGCTTTATATTTGGGACTATTCGCTATTCAAACATACCCGATCAAAAGAAGGAATTCAGCGGAGATGAATTATACTATACTGACAATGTAAACATCGACGAAGTCAATAAACTAGGTGAATATCTGGAAGATAACAACGTCTTTAGTAATGATGGAGATACCTGGTCGTTTAAACTGGATAAGAAAGATGATACATATATTTTTTCTATGATAGTAAGCGAAGAGAATATCAATAATGAAGAATATTTGGAAGCTGCAAAACTGTTAGCACAGCAATTAGCCTCTGATGTTTTTCAAAGTCAAGTTGAGATTGATGCTTGTGACAACAAATTTAACCCCCTGAAGGTTATCACAAATTAGAATTATGCTGCCGGAGTCGTGTGTTTATTCCGAAAACAGGCTCAATCGTGGTCATGCTTTTGAAATTAGCAAAAAATACTCTTCCCAGCGATGCTCTCGAATCGGCATGGGCTTATTATTATCAAAATACAGCAACAGACAGGGGCTTATGTTATTATAGCGTTCAAGCATCTCATGTCCTGTCAGATGCCCTTCCGCGATAAGCCGCTTTGCTTTCGCGTGGTAGTTATAATAAATTACGTTTGCCCCCTATTCACGGCGCATTTTCAGAACTATTTTGACTTTACTCTTATATTAATCAGATTTATCACATCATCCAACTCGGCTTTGTCCGTGACGTTAATCATAAGCCAGCGTCCGCCGCAGGAAAACGCAGTTCTGCGATACAGCGCCTGCGTATAGTCGCTATAAGACGAGAGCGTTTGCTCGACCTCGTTTGTTTCCTTGTTCCCTATCGTGACGAGAGCGATGAAAAAGCCCTCCATCGGGTACAGCGTGCAGAGGGACTTGCCGCCCTTTTTGTATTTAACGTTCCAGCCGGGCTGAGCCGAGCATTTGCTGTAGCTCAAAAGTGGCGAAACCTTATAGCTCGTCTGAAGCGCGGTGTTAATCTCGAGCCAAAGTTGACTATTAATGAATTTATCGACATTTTCAAATGTAGGCTGATTTTCGGGTCCGAATTGTGTGTTCCAATCCATGCTTATCCCTCCAATAGTTTTTATCGATTATACCATTTTCTCCCGATAACCGCAACACTGAAAAGCCGGAGTGCCTTATCAAGACACTCCGGCTTTTTTATCTGAACTGCGTATCGGTGATGTGCTTCTCTTTGTATGGAAATTTCCTCTCAAACTCCTCAAGCTCCGCTTTTTCTATGTGGAAAACCGCATCCTCGCGGAACTTTCCGCTTATTCCTTGCAGGGCGCCCTCGTATAGCTCCAGCACCATAAAAGCGTCAAAGTTCCCCCCGTCGGCAGTGTTTATGTGAAACTCCTCCGCGTTCACGAAGCCGAAGCGGTGATAATAGGCAGGATTTCCGAAAATCACGATTGCCTTATAGCCCATTTTCTTAACCAGCTCTATCGTATGATTTATCAGCTTCGAGCCGATGCCGGTCTTTTGCTGTGACGGCAATACGCTCAAGGGTCCGAACGTAACAACCTCGTGCTCCTTGTCGCTTTCGTCAACAATTATTGCTTTGGAATAGAGGATATTTCCGACTATCTGACCGTCAAGCTCCACGATGAAATCCAGCTCGGGTATAAATGCCGGAACTTTTCTGAGCTTATGCGCGAGAAGATGCTCGTCGCAGCCGGGCTGATATATATCCCAAAAGGCTTCTCTTGTCAGGTTTTCAACCTTTTCAAAGTCCTTTTCATTTTCAAGACGGATATTGATGTTCATTTTCCGCTCTCCCCTTCTTTAATGATTATTACATTTCCTTCTTCATGGCGCTTTCCCATGAGATGCCTTGCTTTGCGATTTTCCACAGTGTCGAACACGATGGAAAAATCATAGTCCTCCGGATAAAGCTCACTGGCAGGCACATTGAGCTTTATTCGTTTATGGTTTATGAGCCTCTTCTCCCCCTTAACCTGAACGCCGACCTCACCCTTCTCGTTTGCACGGGCGTAAACGAGACCGATTTCTTTTTGGGGATAGACGAACACGCTGTCTCCTATATTGAACGCGATATTGCTCTGAGATTCGGGAGTCTTTTTTTCCTGTTTTATGATTCTGGGCGGAATAAACGCCTTCTCATCAGGTGAAGTGTTTGCCTTGTAGCTCGTACCTTCGTTCTGATTTCCGTATGCCGCCGTGTGCGCCCGATTTAAAACCTGTGTGGGCATACCTAATCTCTCCGCAATATACAGTGCGCAGCTTTCTCCGGCTTTTCCGATTTCGAGACGGTATAGCGGCAGTAGACTGTCCTTGTCGAACGCCATTCGTGCATTGACAAGCCCGTGTGTATTGTCAGCATATTCTTTAACTTCCGGATAGTGCGTTGTAACGACAAAGATGCAGTTTTTTTCACGGAGCGCATCCAGAACGCCGACAGCAATACCCATACCTTCGGCGGGGTCTGTTCCTGAGCCGAGTTCGTCAAGCAAGACGAGTGATTCGTCGCTTATTTGTTTAAGAATTGAGATTACGTTTTTCATATGCGATGAGAAGGTAGACAGATTTTCGGCTATGCTCTGCCCGTCGCCAATATCGCACACGACCATATTGTGCATGCAAAAACTGCTGACGCAATTAGCGGGAACATGCAGACCGCTCTGTGCCATCAGCGAGAGCAGCCCGACCGTTTTCAGTGCGACAGTTTTGCCGCCGGTATTCGGACCCGTGATGACGACTCCCCTGTTTTCCTGCCCAATTTTAAAATCCAACGGCACGGCGGTTTCCCTGCTGAGCAGGGGGTGTCTGGCGTTTTTTATGCTGATTTTCCTATCAGTTGTGATATCAACGGGTGACGCGTTCATAGATATGCTCAGCTTTCCCTTGGCAAACAGGAAATCGAGGGTTTCCATGGCTTCCATATTCAGCTTGATAGCTCGCAGGTTTTCGCTGATGCTTGCCGTCAGGGAATATAGAATGCGCCTAACTTCACTGTCCTCTTCAATATGCAATTCGTCAAGCTTTGTTTGAAGTTTTCCGACGGAGGATGGCTCGATAAAGCAGGTGCCTCCCTTATTAGACATTTCGATTACGCTTCCTGAAACGTCGTTCCTGTGCTCACGTTTTACGGGCAGCGTATAGCGACCGTTTCTCACCGAGACAAAGGTTTCCGAAAACCAAGTCTTGTTTTTCCGTAAAAGATCATCGAGCTTTTCCTTGATTTGGTCGCCTGCTATAACGATTTGCCGACGTATGCCGTCCAGCTGGCTTGACGCCTTATCCGCAACAGCGCTGCTCACAATGCATCGCTTAATTTCATTTTCAAGCTCGTGCAATTCAACAATTGATCCGCCGTAACACGCTATATTAAGTCCTGTTCCCTCTGCCTTCCTGAGGTATTCTTTCATTTTCCTGCACGAAACAAGGAAGGTCAGCACATGTTCTATCTGTTCGGGCATGAGCATTGCTTCGATATTTATATAGTCGATGATTTTCTCAAGCTCGGTCATTGAGGATAGCGGCGGTGTTCCTGTCTGTTCGATTATTTGTCTTGCCTGTGTCGACTCGTCCATCCAACGCCTCACTTCAGCCTCGTTTAATGAAGGCTTCAGTTTAAGGCAACGGGTCTTGGCAGTTTCGGAGAGTGCTTTTTCTGCTAATTTATCAAGTATAATATCAAACTCAAGTGTTTTAAAGTTGTTCAATTTATGTCAGTCCTTTCTATATCAAAACAAAATGCCCGCAGAGACATACCACACCTATAAAAGTGCAGAATGCTCCCTGCGGGCAAAAATCTCAATATAAAAACAGCGCAATAAGTAAAACCTTACCACGCATCGCTTATTATTGAAGCAGTCTGTTAGGTATGTCTTCCAAAAGGGTAGCAATAACAAGGAGTTCCCCCCACACTGCAACACCTTTTGCAACAATATTCAGTTATGGATCTCCATAACAAACAGAACCGACATCAATAATCTCCATTCGAATTTTTCTAAATTATAGCATCTATTCGTTTTCTTGTCAACAGCATATGTTTTTTTGCTATGACACAAGGACTTTAAGTTTCATATTCGTTCGTGTAAGTTCAATAAAAACTATTGACAAATTATATTCACTACTGTATATTATCTATTAGTAGATTATATATAATATTGTTTTATGTGTTCTATGGTGATTAATTCAAAAAAACACATGCTGGAGGATAATGATAATGAAACAAATCGAATTAACGAAAGCACTTACGAATAAAAATAATATTTTCGGAATATCAAAAGCTCCGGTGACTGCCGAGCTTTTGTCCACCTATATTGTTGAAGGTATAAGAAGTGTTTTGCTGTTTGCATTGGCTGCTATCATGGCAACGTCTTCTATAGCGTCTGCAGCCATAGCCGTTTGCATGATAGGCGAATTCAATCCATATATGCTCTTCCCTGAAATACCATATTGGTGTGGGTCTGTACTTGCAATCTCTCTTATCGCATTTTCTGTTTTAGTGGCAATCGGGTGTTTATATACTTCATTATATCCGAAGTTTTCGCCAAAAACCTGCCGCAAACTGAAAAAGTTCGCGCTGGTTTCGCTATGCATTTTTGTTATATGCTTTGTTTCAGGTTATTTCGTTTGCGCTATTTCCGCAGGAACTCTGGGTTTTTGGCACGAGTGGAACTGGTTTATTAGATAGGGGTGGTATGAATGCTAGGACTCAACATGCTTTCACTTCTCGCATTTATTGCTATAAATCTTTTTGCCACTGAGCTTTGCAAGCTTAGTGACGGGTCCAGACGGCGTATCCTGCAAAGAATATGCATAGTTTTATTATCATTAAATCTTTGCCGGTATGCTCTATCCCCTTTGCTTGGTAACGGTTTGAAGCTTCCCGTTGAGTTTTCAACTGTTTCATATTTTGTGGTACCGATCATCCTGCTGACAGGTTCAAAAAGGATTCAAAGCTGGGCGGCATATTCAGGCATCATGGCGGGTTTTTTCTACTATATGACAATGATTATTGCGGGAGGTAAAATATATGCGGATTATCCGCCGTATGATACATATATTTCTCTTTGCTGTCACGGAACTCTATATTTGTGTGGTCTCGTTAGTCTGAAAACCAGCAAATACAAGCCGTCGGACCGTTATATTTTATATTCAGGCGTAGCTTGTATAGCACTAAATGCCCATCTGTTTCGCCACATCGCGGATAACGGAACCAGACTTTTCATTTATGAATTGATGGATGGCATATATGTACGGCAAATATTTCCTCAAGAGTTAATGGACTATACAACTCCTGTTAATATCGCTATTATCATCGTTTTTGTTTTACTATCTGTGAGTCTGTTCTTTAAGCTGAACAAAGTACAGTATGAAAGACACACAAGAGCCACGCAGAAAAGCGAACCTAATAAAACAACGGTAAAGATTCTCTCCTGATAAAGAGCTGCAAATAATTAAAGTCAGCGAAAAGATAATTCCCCGAAAGCCTTGCTGTTTCAAGACTTTCGGGGAGTATTTTAATTAAGAGGTAATTGATAAATTCTTTGCAGCGTGTCTCTAATGATATTTATTCTCACACGACGACCTTGTCAGCAAGAATGTTTCTCTTTTTATTTACTGCAAACAACGTAATTGCGATAAGAATAGTGAATATTGATATAAACTGTGAGGTGGAAAGCATTCCAACTGAACCACGATAATCATTTCTAAAGAACTCAATTACAAATCTTCCAATACCGTACAAAAGCAGATATAGCGCGCCCGAATCACCCTTGTATTTCAGCTTGTTTGAAAACAGAAGCAGAATTCCTGCAATCATAAAGTCCCCTCCGGAAGAAAACAATTGTGTCGGAAAAAGCTTAACACCTGCCGGCGCTATGCTTCCGGATGGAAAAACAACGCCAAGAATTGAGTCTGTTTCCCTTCCGTAACAACATCCCGCTAGAAAGCATCCAATTCTGCCAAATCCCTGTGCAATAGCAACAGACGGTATAAGAAGGTCGAAATAACTAATAAAACTAAGCTTTTTGCGGTGACAATAGATAACAGCTGACAATGCGCCTGATAAAACACCTCCATACACAACAAAGCCTTCCGAACCAAGCACGACTAAGGGAGCCTCGAAGAAATGACGGATGTCAGTCAACACGTATAAAAGCTTTGCTCCCAAAAAACCGAAAGCAATTGAAATCAATGCAATGTCGATAATTACATTTATATCTAAGTCGCGCCTTTTCCCCCTATAGGCACCGACCAGAATAGCACAAACAAATCCAATCCCTATCATAAGTCCATAACCATGTATGGTTATACTGCCTATTGTAAAAATGTCATTGTACATAATCTGATTTCTCCAAATAGCGCAGCGTACAAAATTTCATGTGACCGGAAGCTTTTTTTCTTCAAGTTCAAGGAACATCGCCTCGTATTTTGCCGAAACTGACTATAGCACAATAAATGCTTGTTGTAAAACACTTAAAGTTTTGAATCGCCAATATGACAGGGCTTATATTTGAAATAATAAATTGAAAGAGGCCACCAAGCCAGCGCAAACACAGGATATACGGCCCAAATAGTATTTGGTGTGGTAATCACATTAAGTGCGATGAAAAGTAGTGCGCTTAGGATTGTGCCGACCATTGAAAACAGCATATGATGCCCGCGTCCCGCGAAGGCAACGCTGAGAGGCCACCACAAAAGTACATAGGCTGTAAATATAGCCCACGGGAAGCCAGGGAAAACAATAATATTCAGCGCAACGTAGTAAGTAATACCTATGGCGCTAAGAATGAGTGCTGTGGGTAGTCTGAGCGTCCGTTCATCTAGAAAAACACATGTCGGCCATAGTAGCAAGGGGTAAACTGCGAAAAGCACCCATAGGCATGTCGGCGAATTGAAAAAATTATCGACTGCGAGAAAAGCAAGAATGATTAGTGCCCCAAAAATCGAGTATGCTTTAATCGTGCGCGGTCGTGACAGGAACACACTGAGCGGCCACCAAATAATGGCAAATGTCGGGTAAATATACCAGATGTATTCGGGTGATGTGATATAGTTCGTAACAACCGAGAAACCAATGATTATAAGACTGCCGATTATGGACAGAGCCTTTCCGCATCTTTTCCCGAAGAAAACGCCCAGCGGCCACCAGATGACGGCAAAGGACGGAAAAATAAACCACGGATAGTTCCATGAGGTCAAATAATTAGTCGCTAAAAGAACTGCGATTATTAAAAGGCTCCCTATGAGTGAAAAAGCCTTCGCAGAATCTCTTCCGGCAAAAAATACACCAAGCGGCCACCAAATGACAGCGAAGGTGGGATATATAAACCACGGAAATCTACTGCCAGTGGAGTAATTGATGAAGAAACAAAGCGAAATCAGCAGTAAGCTTCCCACAATTGAAAATGCAAACGCGTGACTGCGTTTATTATCAGATTTCCTGTTCAAATTCCTCATCCTTTCTGTTTCTTTGACGCAGTCTGCCAAAAAATGCTACTACCGGCCACCATATGAGTCCAAAAACGGGGTAAACAAACCAGATGATATGAGGGGTATAGTAGAAATTAATGAACAAAAATAGCAGTGTTGTGAGTATAAAGCTTGCCACGGAGAACGGAAATGCCATACTGACATCGGTCTTTTTATGCCGCCAGTGAAAATACATGGACATCGGCCACCAAATAATGGCGAAAACCGGATAGACAAACCAAATGCTTCTGGGAGAATAGTATAGGTTTATAAAAACCACTAGTGAGCTGATTAGCAGTCCGCCCCATATTGAGAAAGCAAGTGAGAGACTGGCGTTTTTGCTCTCATTTAGCCGAGCACTGCTCACAAGTTCTTTTCGTATTTCATGTATATCGCCAAAATCAACTATCGTCTTTCGGACGGCTTCACTCTCTGTCATGCCCTGCGAAATAAGATCTTCAACTTTTTCGCTGAGGTTCTGTTTAATCTCCTGCAGAACCTCTTTCTTGCGCTTGCTGTTCGGAACATCCTTAAATAGTTTCTCAATTTCATTTTCTATGCTATTCATTCTAAACCCTCCATAAAAATATCGATTATATCACGCGCTTTGTGCCAGTCCTTGATTTCATCTTCCAGGAAGGCCCTCCCGGAATCGGTTATACTGTAATATCGGCGCCTTCCGCCATTAGATTCGCTGCCGAGGTACGACACAATAAGATTCTTCTTTTCAAGACGCTGGAAAACGGCGTATAACGTCGCCTCCTTAATCTGAAATTCGTTTCTTGTTCGGCTGGCAATCTCTTTTGATATTTCATATCCGTAGCGATCTTTTTCACAGATCAGACGCACAATAATGGCGTCCAGATGGCCACGGATAATATCACTGCTAATCAATTACATCCCTCCTTGTAAATAGTTTCCATCTCTTTTTTTGCCAACAATACTCTATTAGGCAGTGCTCTATCTGATAGTGCTCTGTCTGCTGTGGTTATGCTAGCATGTATTACTCTATCTGTCAAGGTAATTTTCAAAATATTATAGAAAATTGCTGTCGTTGTTAAACGGAGTTGAACGTATCACATCAGTTTACGATTAATTGTCTTCTACCGAACAGATAATACTCTTATTTTCTTACCAGCGCTTACAGTAAAAATTACAAAGTATTATACATTTTTGTCGATTTATACAAATTAAACATACTTTTTAGCTATTTTTTGTGCGATATAGATATTTTGTTGTTGACAAGCGGCAAAAAAAATATTAATATGGGCTATCTTGTTCGATACGGATTAACGGTTAGAGACTAAATTGATACTTAACAACGAAAAAGGCAAACCAGTTGAAAGACTGGGACGCAAAGCCAAGGGTCTAACTTAAGCCGCAGAAGCGACTTAACAGGACAGCCGGTTGCCGTGAATATTAATGCATAATCTTAGGTACTTTTGCATCATTTTTCACATCCGGCTTTCGGATGTGATTTTTTTAACGATAGGTTGCACGAGCAGATGAGGAAAACATAATGAAAAAGAATTTAGGATTTCTATTTTCTCCACCGGCGTTAGCAGCTCTTTTCTCTGCCGCGGTTATTATTCTCCGTATTATCATTTTTCTCCTGATCTATTTTCGCTGTCAAAATTATTGGAGTCAAAATGGAGTCAGAAAATTTACTTTGCCAATTAGCTACAGCGGAAGTCATTGAAAATTTATCACATTGAACGCCAGCAAGTATTGTGATAAAATCAATAAAAAGAAAATCTGATGATGAGCAAGGATGGGTGTGGAGATGGATGAGCAAAAAATACAGAAAAAATCCAGCCCGGACTGGAGAACACTTTTCATCATTTTGTGTATAGCTTTTATGGTGTTTGCGATCTTCAAGATGTTAGCACCAAGTCCAAAAGCCGCCCACAACGGCAAGGTTACTTTGTCCGGCGAGGATTTGGTGTCATTAGACGGTGACTGGGAATTCTATTGGGGTCAATTGCTGACGCCGGAGGATTTTGTCGGAGGAAACACGCCACAAGTAGATTCACTTATGAAAGTGCCTGACTCCTGGGATAGTAACGCGGCATATCCAAATCAGGGGGTAGCCACCTATCGTCTGATAATAGACTTTCCGGCTTCGCTAAAGGACCCTGCTCTTCGCATTAGCAATATTGCCTCTGCCTATAAGCTCTACGCCAACGGGCAGCTTATAACTGAAGTCGGAACGGTATCGAAAAGCCCTTCCCACTTCAAGGAAAAAGAACAGTCTCTCATCGTCGCTTTGCCTAATGACACGCAGGAGCTTGAGCTGATTTTTCAGGTGGCCAATTTGAATTATTTTAAAGGCGGCATTCGTGAAAGTCCGATGTTTGGTTCTAAGCAGGTGTTAGCGCAGCAAAAAACCGCTCTTTTGTCACTACAGCTTCTATTTATTGGGAGTATTCTTATTTTTGGTGTTTATTATTTATTGCTATTTCTTTTGCAAACGAAGAATAAGACAGCCCTTTATTTTAGCTTGCTTTGTTTTATTACAGCCCTGCGTTCATTAATATGGGGCGAACAACCCATACAGATTTTCTTCCCCACTGCAACATACGATGCAAGATTATTGATAAATTATTTAACAGGATATAATTTGATACCATGCTTCATCATGTTTGTCCTGAGTATTTATCCTAAGGAGTATAAAAAAACAGTGTTGGGCTTTGTGTTGCTACCAACCATAATTTTTGATGTGTTGCTGCTTCTTAAATCCCACGAATTTATGTCGTCATTAACAAGTTATATTTATATACTAGTTCTGCTGCAGATGATCTGTATCATTTGCATTTTGATAAAGGCTGTACTAAGGAAAAGAGACAATGCAAAGTTAATGTATATAGCTACCTGCGTCTTTGTTCTGGCTATTCTCCAAGATATACTTCACTATAAAGGCATTGGTGGCATTAATGCATCCAATATGTTTTTATATGGTAACCTTGTAGTAATTATCGCAATGTCCTATGTTCAAGCGAAGCAACAAGCGCTTACCCAAAAAAAGCTTGTTTTTTACAATGAAAATTTGATTGAAGCGGACAAACTCAAGGACAAAATCATGGAGACTGAAATGTCATTTTTGCAAGCGCAGATTAAGCCTCATTTTTTATACAACGCCTTAAACGCCATCGCCAATGTATGCGAAAAGGATGGAAAGCAAGCTGGGAAGCTCATTATTGATTTGGCACTCTATTTAAGGGGCAGTCTGGAATTCAATAACCTTGAAAAAATGGCAACGATAGAAAAAGAGCTTCAGTTTGTCGACACATATTTTCACATTGAGCAGGCACGATTCGGTGAAAAGATACAGTTGCAAAAAGAGATTGATATCCCGCTTGACTATCAAATCCCCGTTCTCATCCTCCAGCCTCTAGTAGAAAACGCAGTTCGGCACGGCATATCAAAAAAGCTTGGAGGCGGAACGGTTTTTGTAAGAATGAAAATGTTAAATGAAGGTGCATATATTGAAATCGAAGATGATGGTGTTGGTATCGACAGCGAAAAGCTTGCGACGCTTTTAAAAGAAGATGAGGCCATAAACGGTATTGGTCTCCGTAACATTAACAACAGGCTCCTCAAAATATACGGCAGAGGTCTTGACATCAGCAGCGAGGAAGGTCGTACTATCGTAAAAATCACTATACCGGAGGAGAGAAACGCTTATGATAAGAATAGCGGCAGTAGACGATGAGCTTCATGTTCTGGAACGATTTGAAAGAATGGTATCAGATGTAAAAGAACTGGAGCTATGCGGTCTTTTTGAAACCGGAAAAGAGTTTTTAGACTACATTAAGGAACATCCACTGGACGCGGTTTTCCTGGATATTGAAATGCCGGGCTTTAATGGTCTACAGCTATCCGGGCAAATTCTAGACATAAACGAAAATATAGATATTATTTTCGTAACCGCCTTTAACCAATATGCGATTGAGGCTTTTGAGCTGCAGGTTATGGACTATATACTCAAACCCTTAACCGAAGAACGGTTAGCCAAAACCGTTAGCAGATTATTGAAAAAGAAAAAACCGGCAGCACAATCTGGAAAGCCATTTATTCAATGCTTTGACGACTTTGAAGTATACTTAAACGGAGAAGCGCTGACATGGAAAAACTCCAAGGCAAAGGAGCTCTTGGCATTTTTAGTACACAAAAGAGGTGTGCCAGTAAGCTGGGAGAAAATTGCGGACGCGCTCTGGCCTGATTATGATTTTGAAAAGGCTCAAACGAACTTTCACGCAACAACCTATTTACTTCGAAAAAGATTGGCGGAAGCGGGTATATCTCAGATACTTGAAAACCGAAGAGGAAATTATAGAATCAAGACAGATCAAGTCGACTGTGATATCTATCAGCTCGAAGATATGGTCAAAAGCAATCAGCTTAACACAAAAGAAGCTTTTCGTTTACTTGAGCTGTTGGAACAAAAAGGATATTTGGAAACGAGCGGGTATGAATGGGCGCAACCGAAAGCGGCTGAGCTTATTGAAATGCATAGACGAGTTGTTGCCGAACAAAACAATTAAAAATATTTTTTAACGATTTTCTGCAGTTTTCGTTATAATTTTGTCGAAATCCATTGATATATAAGGCTTTTCTGCTTGTGCCTAATAGGAGTGCTTACTCCTATTAGGCACTTCCCATTTAGGGTTCATTCATGGTCAGTATTATATAGTGATAAAAACGCAGTAATTAGATAGAAAGATAGCCCCCGATGTAAAAGTCGGTGGGACATGCGTTGGTGCGGTGAGCAGTTGTCCTTCAATAAATGTAAGTGTCCAATGTACCATTGTGGCCATGTTTGGGCTAAAAAAAACCGCCGCACCATATTCATTCAGTAAGTTAGTGTTTCGATTTTGAAGTGATCTGTGCATAGTTCGCTTCGTGGTTGAAAAACAAACTTATAGCTCGGAGAGCACGGATGCTTTTCGAAGAAAATAATACATGGAGGTATATTTATGGGTATGGTTGTAAGGACCAATACCATGTCAACTAACGCTTATCGTCAGTTGAGCACAAACAACACGCAGCTTGCAAAGAGCCTTGAAAAACTTTCTTCCGGCTATCGCATCAACCGTGCAGGCGATGATGCATCCGGCCTCGCAATCAGCGAAAAAATGAAGGCTCAAATTCAGGGACTAACACAGGCTTCCGCAAACTCTCAGGACGGTATTTCTCTAGTTCAAACCGCTGAAGGCGCGCTGACAGAAGTACACAGCATGCTCAATCGAATGGTATCGCTTGCAACAAAGTCTGCAAACGGAACAATCCAGGATAATGTTGACCGTGACGCTATACAGACTGAGGTAGACTCACTCAACACCGAAATCACACGCATAGCGAAATCCACGAACTTCAATGGCATTAACCTTCTCGACGGGTCTCTCGGAACCGTCACTACCACTGTTCCTCTCAGTATCGGCTCAAGCGGCGCCACCGGTGTTAGTGGAGCTGCTAACAATGGTCTTGCAGCCCACACGATTGACTTCAAGGCATCTGCTCCTGCGGGTCTACAAATTACAATAGCATCCGGAGCATCCGCAGCAAAAAACATGAGTGCTGCTTGGTCCGGAACGTCATTGACGGTAACCCTTCAAGCCAATGCTGCTACTACCTTTAATCAGACAGACCTTGATACAGCTATTGCCAGTGCATCAGGAGCTCCCGCAGCTGCACAGACAATGAAGATTACCCTTAATAATGATATAACAATAACCGGACCCACTTCAGTCGGTTCTAGTGTAACTGTTACCACGGCAGACCCAAAGCAGGCAAGTTCAACAAACTCCACAACCGGGGTAACCGTTACAGCCTCAAAGGCCGGCACTGAGGCAAATTGGGATATGCTTGATTTTGGAGTTGGAAATGCTTTTAACCCCGCAGGCACGGCAGAGGTTCTGGCTGATGGCAGCGCAAATGTATATCTCGACACCGCAAAGACATATTCTGCAGATGAAATCAACTCCGCGCTCAGTGACGCAGGGGCTGAGATGAGAGTAAGCTTTGACGGTACCAGAAAATATGGAGTTGTTGCTGCTCCTGATACTTTCTTTGGTGCTTACACGCTTGTTGGCGGTGCTGGCCTACCCGATGGTGCCGGTGGCGGTAGTTCGTCGACTAGTGGCGGCCTAATCCTTCAGGTCGGTGACAGCAACGATTCATTCAACAAGGTTACTGTTTCCGTTGGAGACCTCACAGCTGAAGGTCTCGGAACCGCAGGTTTGGACGTTTCTACTCAGACAGCGGCAGGCAACTCAATTGCAACAATTAAGTCTGCTATTAACACAGTTTCAACAAACCGCGGCAACCTTGGTGCTCTCCAGAATCGTCTTGAATATGCTATAAACAGTATGGACACCACGACTGAGAACATGGACGCTGCTAACAGCCGTATCCGTGATACAGACATGGCAAAAGAAATGATGAACTATACCAAGATGAACATCCTTTCTCAGGCAGCTCAGGCAATGCTTGCGCAGGCAAACCAGAACCCGCAGTCTATCCTGCAACTGCTTCAGTAAGAGTAGCAGCTTAGCCAATCTCTTAAACCAATCATTGCAGGGACGGTTCAAACGAGCCATCCCTGCAATTTTCATATCACCTACTTAGATAAAATGGAGTCAGATACAAATAAGCGGCCCCGAAAGCCTTGCAAATGCAGGGTTTTCGGGGCATGTTTTATTCCCACTCGACGGTTGCAGGCGGTTTTCCCGAAATATCATATACAACGCGACCTGCTCCCTTGACCTCGTTCGAAATTCTCGACGAAATTTTCGAAAGCAGGCTGTGTGAAAGCGGCGCGTACTCGGCGGTCATAAAGTCGCTGGTGATGACGGCTCTTACGGCAATTATATCGTCATATTTACGCTCGTCTCCAGCCACGCCGACGGAGCGAACTCCCGGCAGAACCGCAAAATATTGGCTGGGCGGGTTTTTCATTTTGTCGATTTCCTCGCAGACGATGCTGTCCGCCTCCCGCAGAATTTCAAGCTTTTCGGGGGTTATCTCGCCCAGTATTCGTACGGCGAGTCCGGGTCCCGGGAAGGGCTGACGGTTGACTAGCTCGTCGGGTAAATTCAGCTTTCTGCCGAGCGCCCTGACCTCGTCCTTGAAAAGTCCGCGTAAAGGCTCTATGAGTCCCTCGAAGCCGATATTCTCAGGCAGTCCGCCGACATTGTGGTGGCTCTTAATCGTGGCAGTGGTGCCTCCGCCGGATTCAACAACATCTGGATAGATTGTGCCCTGCGCCAAAAACGGAATGTCGCCAAGCATCTTCGCTTGCTCCTGAAACACTTCGACGAACTCTTTTCCGATTATTTTACGCTTTTTTTCTGAATCGGAAACACACTTCAGTTCACTTAGGAACCTTACGGAAGCATTAACTCTGATGAAATTGAGCTGTCTTTTCGAGAAAACAGCCTCAATTTTGTCACCCTCGTTCTTACGCATAAGACCATGGTCGACGAACACGCAGGTGAGCATGCCGGGAACGGCTTTTTCGATGAGCGCCGCGCAGACGGACGAGTCCACCCCACCGGAGAGTGCGAGTAATATTCTCTTGTCCCCCACCTTTTTCCTGATATCGGCAGCCGCCGCTTCAAGATAATCGTCTATATTATAGTCGCCCTTGGCTTTGCAAATTGTAAAGAGGAAGTTGCGCAGAAGCTCAGTACCCTTGTCGGTATGCTTGACCTCGGGATGAAACTGCACGGCGTATAGTCCGCGCTCCTCGCAGGAAAAAGCGGCGTTTTTGCAGTGCGCAGTCGAAGCGAGGAGCGCAAAGCCCTCGGGCAGTTCCTTAACCATGTCGCCGTGGCTCATAAGGGTCATGGCGTTTTCGCTAAGCCCTTCGAAGAGCTTGTATCCTGTTTGGAGCTTCGTACGGATACGTCCGTATTCGCCTCCGCCGAGTCCCGGCACAACCTTGCCTCCAAGGGTGTAGCACATGAGCTGCATGCCGTAGCAAATACCCAGCACCGGTATTCCGAGCGAGAATACCTCAGGATCGCATTTCGGTGCATCAGGACCGTAAACGCTTTTCGGTCCACCCGTGAGAATCAATCCTATAGGTGCAATTCTTCTAATCTCGTCTGCTGAAATGTTTCCGGGCTTGATCTCCGAATAGACCGAAAGCTGTCTTACTCGCGACGCAATCAGCTCTTTATACTGTCCGCCAAAATCGAGAACCAAAATCGTTTCGTTTTTCATTAATACAATCTCCACAAATAGCGTTATTCTGTTTTCTACATTATACTACCTTTTTTAAACTATTAAAAGCCTGCTAAATCATAATTTTGCTGCACAAATCCCCTTGTCTATTAGTCACAAATGATAAACCGCGCGCCTAAACGCGAAGCGTTCGCTTAATCCCACCAGATTTAATCATTAATAAAACTGCTTAGTTTATGAAAAACATTGGTGAAGTTTTCGCTTGCAACTTATGTCAGTCAGTGCTATTATGTATTTGATATTTTATATAAATTTTTTTATCTATATTGAGGGATGCTTATGACTACAGACTTTGAAGAGCTCTATCGTTATCTTCGCCTAGCGCATTATCAAAAGCTTTTTGCAACAATTAATGAAAAACCGGGAAGCCTGAGCGCAACGGAAGCTTTTTCGGTGGAAGTCATCTATCTTCTGGGAGAACCTACAATCGGTGAATTCGCTGATTTTTTAGGGATATCGCAGCCAAACGCTTCGTACAAGGTAATCTCTCTCGTTTCCAAGGGCTACATCACGAAGCAGCTTTGCGAAACCGACAAGCGCGAATGCCGACTTGTCGTGACAAATAAGTTTCTGGATTACTACGGCAGTCAGATTCCCGATGTTTCGAGCATCACAAGAGATTTTTCCGATACGGAAAAATCCGTATTGCAGAAGCTCTCGAGGCTGCTTGCTGAGGAGATTTCGAAGAACCTGAAAACAAAGGAATAGGCACATAGCTGAAGGAGGATAATAATGGATATTTTTGAAAAATGCGAACACAAGTCTCCGGCGGACGAGGTTCGCGAGATGGGAGTATATCCCTACTTTCACGCTCTCGAGTCCCGCCAAGACATCGAAGTTGTTATGGAGGGTAAGCGTAGGATAATGCTCGGTTCCAACAATTACTTGGGACTTACGATTAACCAGAATGTTATCGAGGCTGGTATAAAGGCAATCGAGAAATATGGTACCGGCTGCTCCGGCTCGCGCTTTCTAAACGGCACACTGAATATGCACCTTGAGTTGGAGGCGGAGCTGGCGGAATTTCTACATAAAGAAGCGGTTGTCACCTTTTCAACCGGCTTTCAGTCCAATCTCGGCATCATAAGCGCGATAGTCGGGCGTACCGACTATGTCATCTGCGACAAGGAAAACCACGCGAGCATTTATGACGGCTGCAAACTGAGCTACGGAAAAATGCTCCGATTTAAACATAACGACATGCAGGACCTCGAACGTATGCTCCAAAGCGTTCCCGAAACAGCAGGCATTTTGGTGGTGACGGACGGCGTTTTCAGTATGGGCGGCGACGTTGCGAACTTACCCGAGATTGTACGGCTTGCGAAAAAATACGGTGCTCGCACGATGGTTGACGACGCGCACGGTCTGGGCGTTGTCGGCGAAGGCGGACGCGGTACGGCAAGCCTTTTCGGACTTGAAAAGGAAGTCGATATCTACATGGGCACTTTTTCAAAATCCCTAGCTTCTCTCGGCGGCTACATGGCATCCTCGGAAAGAATCGCCGATTTTGTGCGCCACAGCTCTCGCCCCTTCATTTTCTCGGCTTCGATGACTCCGGCGAGCTGCGCCTGTGCGCTTGCTGCCCTTCGCGAGCTCACAGCGCATCCGGAGCTCGTTGATAATCTCGCCCGTAATTCCCGTTATGTGCGCGACGGCCTTACTAAGCGTGATATTAAGCACTTGGAGAGCACGACGCCCATCGTTCCTATCTATACTTATGACAAGCTCCGTACGCTCGGCATTGCCAAGGACCTGTATGACGCGGGCGTCTATGTTAACCCCGTCCTGCCCCCCGCAACTCCTCCCGCGGAATGCCTGTTACGCACGAGCTATATGGCATCTCATACCGAGTCCATTCTCGACGAGGCGATGGACATTATGAAGAGCGTTCTGGAGAGCGACAAATGGGCAATGTAGTTGTAATAACGGGCGGCAGCAGCGGCATCGGAAAAAGCTCGGCGCGCCTTTTTAAAGACAAGGGCTGGATCGTTTATGAGCTGAGCCGCACCGGAAAGAGCGAAAACGGTATTTCTCACGTCACCACCGACATTACTAAGCCGGAGGACATTCAAAGTGCCTTCAAAGAGGTCTTTGATAAGGAAAAAAGAATTGATCTTCTCATAAACAATGCGGGAATGGGCATTTCGGGCGCCGTGGAATTCACGTCTTTCGAGCAGGCACATCGGATTTTTGACGTTAATTTTTTCGGCACCTTCCTCTGCTGCAAAGAGGCTCTCCCCTATCTGCGTAAAACTCAAGGCTCGCGGATAATAAATCTCAGTTCCGTCGCAGCGCCGCTTTCGATTCCGTTTCAGGCGTTCTATTCCGCCACAAAGGCAGCTATTAACTCACTGACTCTCGCGCTCGCGAACGAGGTGCGTCCTTTCGGCATTAGGGTGAGCGCCGTCATGCCGGGTGATGTCCATACGGGCTTTACCGAGGCGAGGGAAAAATGTGAGGACGGCTACGCGTATTACGGCGAAACGATAAAGAGGGCGGTCTCATCCATGGAAAAGGATGAAATCGGCGGTATGAGCCCCGATTACATTGCGTCCGTGGTTTATCGAGTCTCTCAGAAGAAAAACCCCAAAGTCCTATACACGGCGGGAACCAAGTATAAGCTTTTCGTTTCGATTGCAAAGCTCCTTTCCGACAATCTAAGCAATAAGATTGTCGGTAAACTTTACAGTTGACCATTCAATCAAGCATCCTAGTAAAGGCGCCTGTTTTATGGGTGCCTTTATATTTCTGCGCAAAATCGCACCTTTCGTCATATATTGGATTAGACAACATTTTGACAGGGTGGTTAATTTGAAAAATATGAGCGGTAATAAAAATATTGAATATTTGCATTTACCCCAGAGCGTCAACATCCCGATTGAGACTTACGAATCAGCTATAGGGCAGTATTTCATCGGCTATGCAGACGAGCTGACCTTTGGAAACGGCACGAGCGCATGGGCAAGGCTCTACAATCCGCCCGACTCGGGTGTGAATCTTTTTGTCAATGTCTGGACAGTGACGGACATTTCGTCGTCTCCGTTTCGGGCACAGTTCTGGTTTAACGCCGAAGCGCCCGGTACTCCTTCGGAATCAGCTCTTGTAACGCCCTCCAATACTGCTTTTCGTCCGGTTCCGACTCCTCGTGTGAAGCTCCAGCTTGCATCGGATGTTTCAGGTTCCCCGAGCGGCGGCGTGAAGGCCTTCGTTCGAAGAGGAGAGCCTGAGGTGACCTTGGTCGAGAGCGAGAACGGCAAGCTCATCTTCCCTCCCGGAGGAAATTTTCTCGTGTTTCTATCCCTCGCCGAGGGGGCATTGGAGCCGGCCGCAGGGAGAATCGCCTTCGGCTGGTGGGAAGAAAAGATTGGCTACAGATGTCGATAATAAGTGCAAAAAAAGAACGCGGCTGTTTTGCCGCGTTCCTTTGATTTTATAAGTTATTCAAAGACATATCCGCTTGTCGTATCTATTTCTATCGTGCTCTTTTCGGCATTCCATGTCACACCAAAATCTATTGCCTCGCCGACGTCACGCAGCTTGAAATAGTTGTTGCCGTTTATATTATAGGCTTTGAGGCATATCTCGGTTCCGTTCAGAAACACCGACGCCGTCGAAAAAAGCGCGCTCACCGACGTTGTCCCGGACGAAACCGCAAGCTCTCCGCCCACCGGTGTATAAGTCTCTCCCGTCGAGAGCGAGATAGCATTTTTCAAAGAGTTCCAACCAAGCTCAAACTGTCTGTCAGAGCCGCTCAGCGCCATTGCGAGGTCGCGGAGCTTGAAGTAGTTGTTACCGCCAATGTTATACGCATCAAAGGCTACCATTTTTCCGTTTACAAGCACCGTCGCTGCGGTTGGAGACGCGACCACAGTCAGAAGCGAGAAGCTTAGCTTGTTTGCTTTGGTGTAGGTTTCAGCATATGAGCCCGCAGCGCCATACAGCGTGACATTAGGACAGTTGCCGAAAGCATCGTCACTGATACTTATCACAGTCGACGAAATGATTGCCCTCATCAGCGCGGTGCATGAGAAACGCATCAGCTTCAATTTTGGTTATCCCCAGAGGAATCGTCACTCCAAATAGCAAAGTACAGTTGTTAAAAGCGCAGTTACCAATCGTCCTGACGCTTGATGGCACCTTGTAGCTGCCAGCTCTCCCGCTTGGAAAGCAGAGCAGCTCCGTCATGTCCTTGTTGAACAGCACGCCGTCCATACTCGCGTAGTTCGTGTTTCCTTTCACAACTCCAATCTTTATCAAAGCTCTGCACTGACCGAAGGTCGTGTTCTCAAGATACTCCAAACTTGCAGGAATCGTTACCTCCGTAAGCAACGGGCAGCCTGCAAAGGCAGCATCTCCTATTTTCTTCACACCTTCCGGTATCGCAACCGATGACAGCCCTTGACAACCGAAGAAAGCCATCGTCTGTATCTCTGTCACGCCGGAGGGTATCGTATAGTCTCCTATCTTGCCGAAAGGATATGTTACGAGCTGAGTAATATCCTTATTAAACAGCACGCCACTGACACTCTTATAATTAGCGTTTCCAGACACAACGGAAATGCTAGTCAGCCTACTGCAACCCATAAATGCTCTCGAGTCGATGTATTCGATATTTGCGGGTATCGTCACTGAGGTCAAGGTCTCGCAGTTTGTGAACGCATACATTTCAATTCTCGTAATACCCAGATTATTAGGGATAGTAAGGTCTTTTTCGGTACCCGTGTAGGCTTTCAGCATACCATCCTTGATTGTATAGTCGCTAGTCACCGCAAAACAGGCATCGCTGAGAAGCGAAAAAAGCATCGCAATTATCAGCAGACTACCTGTAATTTTATTTAAAACTTTCATATCCATTCCTCCGTGATAGAAATCGAGAGCTTCCTTTTTTTATCATAATATATCAAAATACTTATTTTTGCAAGTTTGCCGGTTGCACCTATCTACGGAAGTTTCGGTCTACTTTTTAAGTATAATTAAGTTTCATGTCGTATGTTATTTTTATCGAACACATTCATATTTCCTCGTAACATTTTCCCAAGCAAAAGGGACCGCCTCCGAGCGATCCCTTTTGTCATTTTTATGTGCCGCAGCTTTGCTTCAGTGCCTTGCTCACGGCGCTTTTTATTGCTTTGCTTGAGAGTGTCGCCCCGCTGACGTCATCAACATCGTAGCTGTTGTCAGCAATGATTGTATCCGTTATCGCTTCAGCCTTTGCGCCTCTGCCGTTTTTGTGCTCAAGGATATCGATGTCCGTGACCGCATGATTCTCTACTGTCACCGCGACCTTTACATAGACCATTCCGGCGTCTGTTTCACCGATATATGTACCATCCACTGACTGAGCCATATCTACGTTCTCAAAGACTATGTTTGACAGAGCTTTATCGGCGCTGTTTTTCATTAACAGATAGGCGGCAAGGACGATTGCAGCAATTACCGCTATTACAATGAGCAGGATTTTCAAACCCTTCTTCAAGTATTAGACTCCTTTATCCGCGAGCGCTTTTGCAAAATCGACCGCACGGCTTATTTCGGTTTTGTTGGGATGCCCGAGCTTTACGACGGTGAAATTTCCAAAGCAGCGTATTTCGTTAACAACCTTGATGCCCTTTTCCTCGAGCAGTTTGCGAACGCTGTCCTGCCCCTTTTTATTAGAAACACTTGAGGTTATGAGCGCCGCACTTTTTATCTTCGCAGCGTCCATGCTTTTAACAAACTCCAGCATTTCCGGCATGCTTTCGCCTCCGTAAAGACCACCGACGATGAACAAAAGTCCTGTTTCTCCCAATACGGGGCTTTCCTTGACGTTCTGAGCTTTTACCTTCAGCGCCGTTCCGACAGCCTCAGCGATTTTCTTTGAGTGCTTGGTCATTGTTGCGTAAATAATGTTAATTTCATTCATGATTTATAATTCCTTTCAAAATAATATCAGATTGAGTTTTGAACATATGCTCTGCCTCATCCTCGCTTAGGTTGGGAAGCCTTGAAATCATTAGGTTAAAGCCGACAAACGAGCTCCAGATTGAAAATGCGGCTTTTTCTGCGTTAAGCTCCCTGACTATACCGGTCTCCATATCTCTTTTGAGGTTTTCTGCCATAAACGAGAGCCACATTGGAGGGCTTGGATTATTTCTCGCGTACTTGTGCATAACAATTAAGTTGTACTTTTCAGGTTCTTCCAGCGCGAGTCGCATTATCCTGTGAAATACCGTAGTCACGTTATGGGCGCTGTCTTTGGATTCATCCAGAAGTGAACTGACGATTCCACGAAACTTTTCAGTTTCCGATTCCTCCAGCGCGTCGATGATTTCCTGTTTGTCAGCAAAATAGTGATACACGACGCCTGTTGAATACTTCATCTTGTTAATAATCTTTCTGACGGAAATCGCCTCAAATCCCTCCTGAAGTCCGATTTCCAGCGCGGTATCCAGAATTGCCTGCCGCACGCCGTCACTCCGCATTTTCTGGTCTTCTCTCCCCATCTGGCATACCTCCTCGAGATTAGTGAGCCGTTATTATTAGTAACACCGTATTATTTAATAACACTGTTATGTAATATAGACCTCTTCTTCTTATTTGTCAAGTATAGAATCGTATTTTTCCTCTAAAATGAATATTCCCGCTTCATTACTGAAGCGGGAGCGTAAGCATGCGAATGTTATATTGCTTGGAGTACATCCAATTATCTTACGCCGTGATGTCGACTTTTGTTGCCTTTAGATATGAAAGTAAATTGTCTGGCGCAATTATTATCTGATGACCGCGAAGCCCTGCGCTCACCGCGATTTCGTCGAAAAGCTCCACTGTTTCGTCAATGTAGCTAGGGTATTGCTTCTTCATTCCTATCGGCGAACAGCCGCCTCGTATATATCCCGTCAGATCGAGAAGCTCTTTAACATGGGTCATCTCAATTTTCTTATTGCCCGAAACAGCCGCCGCCTTACGCAAATCCAGCTCGCAGCACACGGGTATGCAGAAAACGTTTATTCCGTTTTTGTCCCCTCTCGTCACAAGTGTCTTGAACACCTGCTCGGCAGGCATACCGATTGCCTGTGCGGCATGGGTTCCGGAAAGGTCAGCTTCATCGTATTCGTATTCCGTTGTTTTGTAAATAATGCCCGCCGCGTCCAGAAGCCGCATTGCGTTTGTCTTTGTCATGGATTTCCCTTTCAGTTCATGTTGCCCTAAGCTCCATTATACAAAATTCGACTAATATTGCAAGCGGTAAGCGAAGCAAAGGCTTGCCCGCAGGCTAATATGATGCTACAATAAACCATATACTACCTTTAATGAAAAGGAGGGCGGCTATTGAAAAATACAAAAGGTGATACCGTTTTTGAGGTTAAAGAGGACGGTAAACTTCTGGAAACCGTCCGGAAGGAGCTGCCAAAGCTCCCCTCGGGCAAGGCAAAATCCTGTCTGGAGCACCGCATGATTTCTGTGGACGGCATCATAACCAGCAAGTTCGATTATCCCGTCAAATGTGGTCAGACGGTTAAGATAACTCAGTCGGATGTGAGCTCATACTCGTCTCCGCTTCCAATTATATATGAGGACGAGTATCTTCTGGCAGTCAACAAGCCTGCCGGACTTTTGTCCGTTGCAACCGAGCTTGAGAAGGAAAACACTGCGATAAGGCTTTTGCGGGATAGCGGCATCGAACCCTTGTATGTTGTGCATCGTATTGACAGGGACACATCCGGCGTTCTCCTGTTTTCAAAGAACGCCGAATTGCGCGACAAAATGCAGAACTCATGGGATGAAATCGTAACAAAAAGAGAGTACATCGCAATCTGCGAGGGTGTTTTCGCTGAAAAAAAAGGGCGGCGCGAAAGCCTGCTGCGCGAGACGGAAAGCCATCTCGTCTATTCGGCATCTTACGGCGAGGGCAAGCTCGCAATCACAAATTACGAGGTAATTAAGGAAAATGCACGCTATTCCTATGTGCGCGTACTGATAGACACAGGGCGCAAAAACCAGATTCGCGTCCATATGAAGGAGCTCGGGCACCCCATCGTCGGCGACAAAAAGTACGGCGGGCACGCAAGCTCACTTAGCAGGCTTGGTCTGCACGCCAGTGTTCTTGAGCTTTCACATCCCCAAACCGGAGACGCCCTTGTCATCAAGGCGCCCTTACCGACTGGCTTCCGCCTGCCAAAAGAGAAAGCTTGAGCGGTAATTGGGACCGAATTCCGGCCTTTTTACCCATTATTGCATATATTTACAAGAATAATCGGCTAAACAGCCTTATTGAAAAAGCGTCGAATCTTCTGTATACTTATACTAGCGGAGCTTCCATTTCTGCTTAGAAAAAAACAGAGGTGAAACATGCGGGTTTTGATAAGGAGCTTTTTAGCCGGAATTCTCATCAGTATCGGATGCGTAATTTTTCTTATGTGCGAGAACAAGCTCATCGGCAGTTTTTTGTTTTCATTCGGACTGTTCGCAATTTTGAACATGAAGCTGAATCTCTTCACCGGAAAGATTGGATATCTGGTGCTGAACCTCAACCGGGAATATGTACGGGACCTTCTCATAACTCTGGTCGGCAACTTCCTCGGTACGCTTTTTGTCTCCGTTATGATAAGGTTTACGCGCCTGAATATAATGGAAACTGTGGCGGCAGTTACCGCCGTAAAGCTGGGTGACAGCTACATAAGCATGTTCATTCTGGCAATTTTCTGCGGGATGCTGATGTTTTTGGGTGTCGAGCTGTTCAGGTCTATTGAAAGCTACGTCGGCAAGGCTCTGGGGGTCATCTTCATTGTGATGATATTCATACTATCAGGCTTTGAGCACAGCATTGCGGACATGTTCTATTTCAATCTAGCGCGGAATCTGAATGTTTTACTCCTTCTCATAATAATCCTCGGCAACACGGTCGGCGCTCTGCTCCTGAGCTGGCTCTGTGAAATGGCGAAGGATAAAAATGAGAAGGTCACTTCAACAATCTTATAAAACTTTACACAAGCGTAGGAATACTCTCTTTATTGATGGCTATCAGCGCAGAAGATTACCAAATTGAACACGCTTGCAAAGATCTTGAACGCTTTCGGTAAATAAACACAAAAAAGGCTCCGCGATTACCGAATCGCGGGGCCTTTTGCTATTAATTGCACATTTTCCAAAAAAGACATTGACAAGAGCATTAGATAATGGTATATCGATAATAGATTATCGATATACCATTATCTAATTGGAATCTCAGATTCGGGTTCGGGAGGGATATTAATGGCAAAAGCGATTTCAATGCAAACTCTGCAGCGGCTTCCGCTCTATCTGCAACATCTTAGGGCTCTGCCATCGGAAAAGGAAAAGAACATCTCCGCAAAGGCTCTCGGGAACGCACTTGGCTTCGGCGAGATTCAGGTCAGAAAAGACCTATCCTCGGTGTCGGATGGTGGAAAGCCGAAAGTCGGCTACTGCACTAAAGAGCTTATTCGCGACATTGAGGGTTACCTCGGCTATGACAATGTGAACGACGCCATTCTCGTCGGGGCCGGAAAGCTCGGCAAGGCGCTTCTTTCATATCAGGGCTTTCGAGCCTACGGGCTGAACATCGTCGCAGGCTTCGACTGCGATTCCGAAATATGCGGAGCGGACGATAGCGGAAAGCAGATACTTCCCTTGAGCAAAATGGAGAATCTGTGCAAGCGCATGAAGATTGAGCTTGGAATAATTACCGTTCCTGCATCTGAAGCGCAGAAGGTCTGCGACAGCCTTGTAGCAAGCGGCATTAAGGCAATCTGGAATTTCGCCCCGATTCACCTTATCGTTCCGAAGGATGTTATACTTAAAAACGAAAACATAGCGGCTTCTCTTGCCGTCCTATCAAAGAATCTGTCACAAAAAGAGAGTCTGCTCCAGCAGATTTAAATTGTAAAAGGAGACTGAAATGAAACTAACTGTTTGCATAGGAAGCTCCTGCCACCTTAAAGGTTCAAGGCAGATCGTGGAGCAGCTTCAGGCGCTAATAGAGGAAAACCGTCTTGGGGACAAGGTTGAGCTCATCGGAACCTTCTGTCTTGGTGCCTGCCAGAGCGGGGTCAGTGTCAAGATTGATGAAACAATCCATTCACTCAGCCCCGATGGCGTTCGAAGCTTCTTTGAAAAGGAAGTTCTTGCAAAGCTCTGAGCTTGTTCCAAAACGTGCGGAAACGGAGGAATATCCAGTGTCAGATTATATACGTCTAAAAGAAGCCAACTGCAAAAACTGCTATAAGTGCATTAGGCACTGCCCGACAAAGTCCATAAGTTTTTCCGAGAATCAGGCCCACATTATTGCCGACGAATGCATTCTGTGCGGTCAGTGCTTCATCGTCTGCCCCCAAAACGCAAAGGTTGTCAGGGACGATATCGATAAGGCAAAGGCTCTGCTTCGCGGGAGTGAACCCGTCATCGTCAGTCTTGCGCCGTCCTTTGCCGCCGCTTTCCCCGGGATTGGCATTGGCGGTATGGAACAGGCGCTCAAAAAGCTTGGCTTTTGCGCCGCGGAAGAAACCGCGCGCGGTGCCGTGATAGTGAAAAAGCAATATGAAGAACTCATAAAGTGCGGTGAGCAGGAGATTATCATCTCGTCCTGCTGTCCTTCCGTCAATCTCATGATACAGAAGCATTTTCCGGAGCTTATCTCCCGCCTTGCCAAGGTCGTCTCTCCGATGGTGGCGCACTGCCGCGATATAAAAAGCAGATACCCCGAGGCAAAAACTGTTTTCATTGGCCCCTGTATTTCAAAGAAATATGAAGCGGACGAATTTCCCTGCGATGTCGACTGCGCGCTGACCTTCGACGAGCTTGCAAACTGGCTCAAGTCGGAAGGCATCGAGCCTGTCTCACAGGCAGACGACTCAAGTGAAAATGGACGCACGCGGATCTTCCCGACTTCCGGCGGCATCTTGAAGTCCATGGACTGCGTTTCGGAGGAATATAGCTATTTTTCAGTTGACGGTCAAGAAAACTGCATTAGCACCTTGCGCGATATTTCGGTTGGCAATATCACAAGATGCTTTGTCGAAATGTCCTCCTGTGTTGGCAGCTGTATCGGTGGTCCGGCGATGAGCAGCACCCGTCACGCACCCTTGCAGGACTATATTGCTGTCAGCAAATTTGCGGGCTGGAGTGACTTCACCGTGAACGCACCCTCGAAAGACAGCATATCAAGAACGTTTGAGTCCCTTGTTCACCCCCAGACCTATCCCAACGAGCTTCAGCTCAGCGAGATTTTACTCAAAATGGGCAAAAACACTCCCGAGGACGAGCTCAACTGTGGAAGCTGCGGTTACAACTCCTGCCGTGAAAAAGCGATAGCGGTATTTCAGGGCAAGGCAGAACTCTCGATGTGCACCCCGTTTTTGAAGGACAAGGCCGAGACCTTTTCGTCAAATATCCTTCGGAACAGCCCCAACGGCATCATCGTTCTGAGTGAGAGTCTTGAAGTCCAGCAGATTAATCCCGCCGCGCTAAACATACTTAATATTAAAAGCGCTTCGGATATCGTGGGAGCAAACGTCGTATGCATACTTGAGCCCGCCGCCTTTTCGGAAGTACTGCGAACTGGCAGATCCCTGCGCAATAGCAGGTTATATCTTGCCGAGTACAAAAAATACATTGAGCAGACCATTGTTCTGGACAAGGTTTACCGCATGCTGCTGTGCATACTGCGCGACGTCACCGACGAAGAGACCGAGCGTCAGAAGAAAGAGGAAATCAGCCTTAAAACCATAGAGATAACCGACAAGGTCATTGAAAAGCAGATGCGCGTGGTTCAGGAAATCGCTTCGCTTCTGGGCGAAACCACCGCTGAGACTAAGATCGCTCTCACGAAATTGAAGGAGTCGCTTGGAGATGAATAATCTTTGCGCGGATATAGGCTGCAGCAGCCTCAACAAATTCGGAGAAGAGCTGTGCGGCGACCATGTTGAGGTCGTCGAGCACGGTGAGAATTCCATGGTAATTGTCCTTGCCGACGGGCTTGGAAGCGGCGTCAAGGCGAGCATTCTCTCAACTTTGACATCAAAGATTATCTCAACGATGATGGCGGCGGGCATGAGTATCGAAGAGTGTGTCGAAACCATTGCGCAGACTTTGCCCGTGTGCTCAGTGCGCGGCGTCGCCTACTCGACCTTTACGATTATCCACATTGTGAACGGCACCGAGGCGGAACTGATTCAATATGACAATCCCAAAGTCATCCTGCTTCGTGGCGGTGAAAACATCGACTACCCGACCGAAACGATTGATATAGCGGGTAAAAAGATACTAAAATCAAAGATACGCATTAAAGAGGACGATATTTTCATTGCTTTGAGCGATGGTGCTCCCCATGCCGGAATCGGTGTGACGCTGAATCTGGGCTGGAAACGTGAGAACATCATCGATTTTGTAAAAACTTTCGTTCACATCGGCTTCACAGCAAAAACTTTGACGACAATGCTTCTTGACGAATGCAACAGCCTTTACGGCGGTAGGCCGGGCGACGACACCACGGTTTGCACCGTAAAAATTCGCAAAAGAGAGCCGATGAATCTCGTGATAGGTCCTCCCTCCGATCCGAGCGAATGCGGTCGGATGATGTCCCTATTCTTCTCCAAGGAGGGAAAGCACATCGTCTGCGGCGGTACGACCTCGACCATCGCGTCCGAATATTTGCATAAACCGCTGCGAACAAAGCTTGAATACTTCGACAACGACATTCCGCCGACTGCGGAATGCGAAGGAATCGACCTTGTAACCGAGGGCGTAATTACAATTAACAAGGTGCTCACTTACTCGCAGGATTATCTGAAAGACAACGAGTCTTATAAGGTCTGGGGCTATAAAAAGGATGGAGCGTCACTTATTGCACGGCTGCTTTTTGAGGAAGCCACGGATATAAACTTCTTCGTGGGTATGGCAGTCAATCCGGCACATCAAAATCCGAATCTGCCGATCAATTTCAGCATAAAAATGAGACTTGTAGACCAGCTTGCGGAATGTTTGAAGAAAATGGGAAAGAAAATCAAGGTAAGCTACTTTTAAGGTAATGGGATTTCACCCTTAGCCTTAAATCGGAGGCGCGATATGAGAAAATTCGATACAAAGGTACAGCATCTGAAATATAAGGTTTTGACAGAGGTCGCAAGGCTTGCCTTTGAGGGCAGACTTCTCGAGAATGTCATGGACATTCCCAAAACTATAGTTCCGGGCAAACAGCCGACAATGAGATGCTGCGTATACAAGGAAAGAGCCATCCTCGGCGAAAGAGTCAAGCTTGCGATGGGCGGAGACAGGTCAAATCCAAATATTATTGAGGTCATCGACATCGCGTGTGACGAGTGCCCCGTCGGCGGCTTCGAGATTACGGAGTCCTGCCGTGGCTGCATCGCGCACCGCTGCGAGGATGCCTGTCCGCGCGGAGCAATAGTCTTTGACCACGAGCAGAAGGCACGGATCGACAAATCAAAATGCGTCGAGTGCGGACGCTGTGCAAAGGTCTGTCCCTACACCGCTATTGTAAGCCGAAAGCGTCCCTGTGAAAACGCCTGCAAGGTCAAGGCAATAAGCATGTCGGAGGACAAGACCGCCGAAATCAACAACCTCAAATGCGTTGGCTGCGGAGCCTGTGTCTATCAGTGCCCCTTTGGTGCGATCATGGACAAATCGTTAATTCTCGACGTAATCGGGCTTCTCAAAAACAGCTGCAACAACGAGAACTACAAGGTGTATGCACTTGTTGCGCCCTCCATATCAAGTCAATTCAACTACGCAAAAATCGGTCAGGTAGTATCGGGCATAAAGCAGCTAGGTTTCCATTCTGTGGTAGAAACCGCTCTAGGTGCCGATATGGTTGCGGACGCAGAAAGTCGGGAGCTCAATGAGCGCGGACTTCTAACAAGCTCCTGCTGCCCTGCTTTCGTAAGCTACATTAAGCATGAATTTTCCGACCTTCTGGGGCACGTCTCGCATAACCTGTCGCCAATGGCAATTTTGGGGAAATACATAAAATCAAGAGATCCCGACGCGAAGGTCGTTTTCATCGGCCCCTGCACAGCGAAGAAATCCGAAATGCGCAAGGATGAGGTCAGACCCTATATCGACAGCGTCATCACCTTTGAAGAACTTCAGGCGCTATTTGACGGAAAGGGCGTAGATATAACAACGGCTGAAGAGGAAGTTTTGGATAACGCCTCGTACTTCGGGCGCATCTTCGCCCGAAGCGGAGGTCTTGCGGACGCCGTCCGAGAAGGTCTGAAGGAAAACGGCATAACAGACTTTAGTTACAAACCCATTTCCTGTGACGGACTCGAAGAGTGTCGTGCCGCTCTGCTCCGCCTGCGAGCTAAAAAGCTGGATGCAAACTTCATCGAGGGCATGGCCTGTACTGGCGGGTGTATAGCCGGTGCTGGTTGCCTCACCCATGGCGAGAAGGATAAGGATCAGGTCGATAAATACGGCAGAGAAGCCTTCGAAAAGACAATTAAGGATGCGATCAGTGTTCTGAAATGAAAGCACGAAAAGACCTGAAAACAAGATGTTTTCAGGTCTTTTTTGCTTGAATGGCTTTATTTTTGTATGCTAAAGCTTCTTTCCGTGATGTTATCGGCAAAATCGGTCACAGTGAGCGTATATGCGCCGTTTTCGGTTAAAACAGTCCCGGGCAGGATGTTCAGCCCGTTCAGCACCGAACTTTTAATTCCCGATATATCATCTGACCAATTCAGCGTTACGTCGGTATTGTAGACCATATTGTTTTCTGCTCCTGTAACGGTGGGCGAGCTCCTGTCTATAACAAAGCATCCCGCGGCGATATTGCCTGCCTTGTCAGTTATCTCGATCTGGTACTTGCCCTCCGCAGATACTTTTGTACCTGTTTTAAAAGGCGTTCCGTTAAGGAGCGCAGCTTTGATACTGGAGCCGCCGAATTTATAGAAACTGACCGTTTTATCGGAGGAATAGTACTTTCCGGAAGGTTCGATGACAATTATCGGCGCTTCGTTATCAATCCAGGTGACGCCCGCCGTCACGCTGCCGCTTGTCCCATTTTCCTCGATATAATTAAAATCGTAGGTGCCGTTTGCCGGAATTATCATTGAAAACTCATTACCAAGCACCTTATTATAAGTTACGGGATTGCTTGTTCTGAGCGTTGCAATCGTCTTTGAAGCGAGCTCCGGTCCGGGAGGATTATAGCTTATCGTATACGCTGTGGGATAGCTCTTTCGATTCAGGTTCGGCTGCGCAGGCATTGTGGCAAAGCACACACTGGCACAGGCACTCTCGTTTCCGGACTGGTCCTTTTGACTCACAAGCATTGCATGGATGCCCTGTAAGAGTCCCAAAACGGTGTATTCCCATGAGCAATCCGCTCCGACCTGCGTATGGTAACAAGCATCATCAAGTTTAATGTTCACCTGCGCCCCCGCTTCTCCCCTGCCACTTATAATAACGTCAGCGCTTGCGACGGGCTGTTTATCTGTCGGCGTATCGATAGTAGGGCACGGCGGATTTGAAAGCTTTACATTGAAGCTTGCAGATTCTGATTGGCTGACATTTCCGCAATCAGTCTGGCTTAGAATCAGGGTATTTGCACCCTTTGACAAATCTTCCGTAATCTGTGCCGCCCATGTGCCGTTGCTCTGAACGGCAGCAGTATATTTTTTGCCGTTCAGAGATAGCTCGACCTTTGCACCTGCTTTGCCCGTTCCGGTTATAAGCGGATTCGGAGTGTTAATGCTCGTTCCGTTCGTAGGAAAGGCGATTTCCGGCGCTTTCAGCCGCTCGGGGTCAACATCGAACACCGTTTTGACTGCAGTGCTCTCATTTCCCGCGAGGTCTACCTGCTTTGCCGAGATAGTATAATCCATTTTGTATTTAATATTTTCATTATTTGTAACATCGACAGCCCAGCTCCCGTCAGGCGCAACAGGTGCGGTATATTCCTTGCCGGCAACCGTGCAAATCACCTTTGAATCCGGCTCACCCGTTCCTCTGACCATGAAATTTTTGCTGGAAACGTATCCGCCCTTTTCAGGATAAATAATTACGGGTGCCGCCGGAACCGACGTATCTACCCTTAGCGTCAGCTCCGCATCAGAGCTAATATTTCCGGCTTTATCCGCCTGATACACCTTAAGGGTATGCGTTCCGTCTGCAAGTTTATCTGAAATCGTCATCTGCCATGTGCCATCTCGCCCGACCTCAGTGCTATACACTTTATCATATATTCGGGTTAAAATGACGCAGCCTTTTTCGCCCATACCAGATATTTCAGGAGAAGTATCCGCTGTTATTGACCCGCTTATGGGACTGACTATTACGGGCGGGGAAGGCTGCACCGTTTTAATCGTAAAAATACTTATAATCTCGGGACTGATATTGCCTGCAAGATCAATTTGCCTTGTTGAGAGAATGTGAGTGTCATCCATTAGCCCTTCGCTGATTTCAAAGTTCCACTTACCCTGCTGATTCACCTGTGCAAAATATTTTTTCTCGTCGACGACCGCGCTGATTGAAGCGTTCGGTTCACCTTCGCCGCAAAACGTGGGAATCGGATTATTGATAAAGCTCTGATCGGCGGGAAATTCCACGGTCGGCCCTGAGGGCGCAATCGTATCGACCATGAAGCCTGCGCAGAGCGCAGGGCTCATATTTCCCATGTCCTTTTGAATGACATAAAGAAAGGACGAACCCTCTGGAACGGCATTTGCCTGTATCTGCCATGAGCCGTTTCTATCGACGACCGTATTATAAATCTTTCCGCCAAGCTCAGCCTCGATTGTCGCTCCGGCTTTTCCCGTCCCGCTTATAATCGGAGAATTTGTTTTTATAATCTGGTTATTCTGAGGGTATTTCAGGGTATGGTGAAGCAGGAGCTGTGTATCTGTTCTGAAAGATACGGTTTTTGCGGGACTTGTTTGTCCGATTTGGTCTGTCTGACTCAAGCTTAGAGAATGCTCAGTCAAATCCTGCAGCTGTTGCTCCGCTCTATAAGACCACACGCCGTTATCAGAAACTGCTGCGGAAAAAGGCTTTCCGTCCAGCTGTCCTGTCACGGAGGCTCCCGGTTCGCCCGTGCCGCGAAGTGTAGGCGCAAGGTCGCCGACGTATCCACCATTCAGTGGATATACGATATTGGGTTCGATTTTAGTCGCCATCTTTTGTGCTCCTTATGCTTTATTCAAACATATTATTGCTTTTTATTCAGCGATTATCAAACTCGAATAATTTGCAATTATAACAAAACGCCCATCCGGATTCCGGACGGACGATTTGTTGTAATGGGAGCCCATATCCTATGGCAATAACACTGTAACAAATTTAACCGAGTATAGGTCGCACATCACATCAGTACGTGAATTGATATCGCGAAGAACGAAATAGTTAATGCCCACCTCTGTAATCATTCCGGTTTTGTCGGCGTACTGAGTGGTGCCGATTATAAATTCCGCCCGTACATTTTTTCCTATGTTGCTTGCCAGATAGTAGGGTATGTAACCCTTCTCGGTTGACGGTGGGGGGCCCTGCTGAGTAATAGGAACGATGGGAGTGATCGGTTGCATCGGGGACATCGGCATCCCAGGGGACATCGGCATGCCAGGGGACATTTGCGGCGCAGGGCTTGTTGTAGTTGAAGGCTGCGGAATCTGACGGGTCGCGCCCGGGTCAATCACGCGATTTCCCATCCAGCTTACATTGTTGCTCATAAAATACCTCCTTCAAGTATCTCCATATGACGGCATCGGGTTATAAAAACAGTGGTCATTTATCCTTGTAAACCAATAACCGGTCTGATTATAAGGGAAAAAGTTTGGACATGTTGGAATAAACGGGTTCATATACCATAAAGAGTCGGATGTTACACCCGAATATATACCCCCGTTCATGGCCCAGTCAGCTACCTGATAATGAACTGCCTCTGGCGTCATGTTCCAGACATTCTGCATATTTGGCTCTCCGCCTATCGTTGTTTTATAGCATGAAAATTGACACATCTGGGTTAGCACATTTCTGAGGCTACCCAGATTCACCCTTTGATACTCTCCATACGGTACCCTAACGCGGTTCATGCATACGGTTGCGACGGCCCTCATTCCGGCGAGTCCCTCGCCACCCGCTTCGCATCTGATCATTCTTGCAAAAAGTTCTCTAGTATCCACCTGTCTCACCTCAGTCATATATTACTCAAGTTAAAAATATTTTGTTACTGCGAAGGGCACATGGGCTTAAACAAAAAAAACGCCCTCTTTTGAGGGCGGTTTTGCTGTGCTTATTAATAATATTCGCTTTTTGTTCTTTTTCCGGATATAAGCCACGGGGCCGGAAAGGGCTCCGCCATGTTTTTGCTGTTGACGCGCGACACCTCGATGTGTATCGCCTCGGTTCGTTCAATACCGCTCTCGCGGAACAGAGTGGGAATCTCGGTCAGAAGTTCGAAATCCAGCGTGTAGATAACGAAATCCATGTAGGGGTTCATTGCAATCAGGCTCTTTATCTCGCCTCCGAGCTTCTTTGAAGCAACTATGAATGCCTTGTCCGGCACCGGCAGTCCAGAAAGTGTGTCGTTCTTGAGAGACTCAGCAATCGAGACATTATTTAATCCGAACTTATCGACATTCTCTTTCATGGTGTCGCGATCCCGTCCGTCATATTCGACGGCGATGACGCTGCCCTCGGAAGCTATCATGGCAGCTTCGACTGCGATGCTCTCACCGGAGATTATGCAGATATTGTCCCCGTCTCTGAGATTGAGCTTATTCATTATAACAGCTCGAACTTCTCTGCAAACGTAATTGACCGAGCCGCAGGAAAAGCGTCTGTTTTCCATACCTATCTGATAATTCGTTGCGGCATTCGGATTCAAAATAAGCATGGCGGCGGAAGCGTTGATTCCTCGGTTTATCATATCGGAAAGCTTGTCGTGCCTCATATTGCCGGACGGCTCCGAGCCCTCGTTATACCAAATTTCGCAGTCTCCAAGCTCCGCATTCCACATATCGTAAAAAATGTCGGGATGTCCTGCATCGGTAAAAACCAGCACCGCTCGATTGCACATGATTGCGGGAATGAGGTTCTTGTTGTTCCCCGTAATGTCAAGCATTTTCAGTTTTGCTAGACTGATATCAACATTCCGCGAAAAATATTCAAGCCAGGATAAAATGACACCATTAGTGAACATTGTATTTTCCACAGACAAAGCCTCCTTGTTTACAGTTTTATGGTATATCATACCATAATTCACATGACGAGTGGTAGATGTTTTTTACGATTCTTTTGTCAGCCGCCGGTGCGCTCGAGCAGACGCTCCCATTTCTGATCCACATATTTCTGCGCTTCTTCGAGCATCCACTCGTTGCCCTTTTGGAACATATGTCTGAACCTACCCTGTGAGCGGAGATAGTCTTCTACGGGAAGCTTTTTCTTCGGCGTATAGCTCAGACGCCAGACACCTTCTTCCACCTCATAGAGAGGCCAGACACAGGTGTCGACCGCAAGCTTAATAATCTCGGGCAGCTTTGCCATTGGGTAATCCCAGCCGCGCGGACAAGGTGAAAGTATGTTCAAAAAGCATGCGCCTTCAGTATAGATGGCCTTGTGCGCCTTAGTGTGCAGGTCTTTAAGGTTGCCCATAGGAGCGGTCTGCGCCGCATACGGGATGTTGTGAGCGACCAGTATCTCGGTCAGGTCTTTCTTGTTCTGCAGCTTCCCCTGTCTGGATGAACCGACGGGAGTTGTAGTCGTGCGGGCAAACTGCGGAGTTGAGGATGAGCGCTGTATACCGGTGTTCATATAGGCCTCGTTGTCGTAGCAAACATAGACCATGTCGTGACCGCGCTCCATCGCTCCCGAAAGGGATTGAAATCCGATGTCATAGGTACCGCCATCACCGCCGAAGGTGATGAACTTAACTGTGTCGTCAACCTTCCCTCGGCGCTTGAGCGCATTATATGCCGCTTCGACTCCTGAGCAGGTCGCCCCGGCGTTTTCAAAGGCAGTGTGTATGTAGCTGTCCGTGTAGGCGGTGTAGGGGTACATGAAGGTTGAAACCTCGAGACAGCAGGTGGCATTCACCACAACGGCCCTGTCCTCTTCATTCAATGCGCGGAGGACTCCCGACACGACGATGCCAGCTCCGCAGCCAGCGCAAAGGCGATGCCCACCTGTCAAACGCGCGGGCTTTTCAACCTCACGCTTCAGGTCATAAACCGTGTTCATACTATCGCCTCCCTTGTTCTTTGTCCCATGTGGGTGTATACGAGTCCGGTCTCTCCCGTAGCCGCGATTCTCGCAAGTCTTGCGAACACCTTTTCGGCATCCTCCGTTTTAAAGTCACGACCGCCCAGACCGTAGACGATATTAATAAGATACGGACGTTCCTTCAAATCGTACAAGGCGCTGCGGGTCTCGGCAAATACAGGTCCCCCGTTTGCCGAAAAGCCCTCGGATTTATCCAAAACTGCTACTGCCTTGGTATTGGCGAGAGCCTTCGCAAGCTCCTCACTCGGGAAGGGACGGAACACTCTTATCTTTACAAGTCCCGCCTTGACACCTTGTTCGCGCAGATTTTCAACCGCTTCCTTGGCCGTTCCTGCACTTGAGCCGATAAGGACTATCGCAAGCTCGGCATCCTCCATACGGTATTCCTCAAAAAGTCCGTAACTGCGACCAGAAAGCTTCTCAAACGCCGTCCCCACCTCGAGTATGCGCTGCTTCGCGCTCTTCATAGCTTCGGCTTGCTGTACCTTGTGCTCCATGTAATACGCGCTTATATCATATGGCCCTATAGCCAGAGGATTTTCCTTTTTCAGCAAATAGTTTTCGGGCTCATAAGCCCCTACGAATCCGTGCACGGAGTCCGTTTCTAAAAGCTCGATATTCTCAACGGCGTGGCTCGTTATAAAGCCGTCCATACAGGCCATAACGGGCAGACGCACGCTCTCGCCTATAGGCACGGACATGATGAAATTATCGTAGGCCTCCTGATTGTTTTCGGCATAGATTTGTATCCAGCCGGTATCGCGGGCGCCCATCGAATCCGAGTGGTCGTTATTAATATTGATTGGTCCCGAAAGCGCACGGTTTACGCAGGCGAGCGTTATTGGAAGGCGGTCGGACGCGGCGACGTAGAGCATTTCGTACATCAGCGCAAGTCCGCAGGAGGAGGTCGCGCAGACGCTTCTGGCTCCAGCCGCTTCAGCCGCAATGCACACGGACATTGAGCTGTGCTCGGACTCTACGGTCACGAACTCGGTGTTGACCTCGCCGTTCGCAACAAACTGTGCGAAATACTCGGGGATCTCCGTGGACGGAGTTATCGGGAACGCGCCCATAACGTCGGGATTTATCTGCTTCATAGCGTAAGCTACAGCCTCGTTACCGGAAAAGCAAATACTCATTCTGCATCACCTCCGGACACCATTTTTATCGCGGCGAAGGGGCAGACAGTTACGCAGATACCACAGCCCTTGCAGTGCATAAAGTCAAATTCAAGACGCTTTCCGTTTTTTACGGGGATTGCGCTGTCCGGACAGAACGGGACACAGAGCATACAGTGCTTGCAGGCTTCGGCAATGAAAACGGGTGTGTCTGTTCTCCATGTACCTGTATCAAAATCCCTTGCGGTGCCCGGCTCATATATCTCACCGCCCGGGGTCATTTCCTCCCACGGGGTACGTTCGTTAATATCCTTTGCATGGATCATCCTTCCTGCACCTCCTCTAAGGATTTCTTGAGTGTCGCCATGTTTCCCTCTATGACCTGAGGCTTGGACGCAAATTTATGTCTGAAGGAATCTTCAATATCAGCTAGAAAACGCTCAACGTCCAAAACGCCGCTCACCTTGACGACGGCAGCCAGCATCGGAGTATTCGGGAAGTTCTTTCCCAGAATCTCTTCCGAAATACGGCGGGCGTCAATTGTGCTGACCCTGCCGGTCCAGCCACTCAGCTTCGGACGTATTTCCTCGGGAGAGCTAGGCGTGTTGATAATCACAGCTCCGCCCTCTTTTAGTCCCGCAGTGACATTGACACTGTCCAGCAGACTCTCGTCCACAACGACCACATAGTTCGGATAGTAGATGTTTGAATGGACGGTACACCGTTTTTCGCATATGCGGTTATACGCCGTTATCGGTGCGCCCATGCGCTCCGGTCCGTATTCCGGAAAACCCTGTACGAATTTCCCTTCCAGCGCCGCCACCTCCGCGAGCAGCAGACAGGCTGTTTTTGCTCCCTGTCCCCCTCGACCGTGCCAGCGAATCTCGACTAACTCATTTGTAGCCATCATTTTTTCCTCCGGTAATAAAAGTGGATATAAAAAAAGACCTTCGTTCCACAAAAGGGACGAAAGCCTTTTAAAAAGCTCTTTCGCTATACCACCCGTTTGAAGCGTACAATCATATGCCTTCCCTATGACGGGGGAATCCGTCGGAGCCTACTTGGTTTCCCGTTCGGTCCGCAGCTCAGGAGTGATTTTCGGTTTCAAACTACTTGTACCGGGCTTGCACCATTCCCGGCTCGCTGGAACGTTCGATTGAAACTTACTCTCTCCGTCAACGCCTTTGGTTTGAGTTTTAGTAATTTAAAGTATAACAACAGGATTCGCATTTTGTCAATAACTGTTTTCGATTTGCAGGTTTATAACAAAATACAAAAAGCCTCGCCTATTTTCTAGCACAAAATCACGGCGAGGCTTTTATTCGGTTTCTATATAATCCCCAGAGGTATCAGCACGGCAAGCGCCACGGCGTCGATTGCGAACATCGTGATGATGAAGGTCTTCTGTGTTTTCGCCTTCTTGTCATATATAAGGTAGCTCGCGAGGAAAAACGGGATATAGGTCGTGATGAACACGGGAATCGCGCCCCACCAAGGAAATACCCATATAAAAGCGGGCGTCCAAGCAAGGAATATCTCAACCACCGAGAACATCAGTGCAGAGCCTATGGCAAAAACTATTCGGTTGTTGATGCCAAATATCTTTTTATCCTTGTCATCAGGTAGGAGCTTCGAAGTAAAGCCAGCTATGGAGAACATCATCGACAATTCCCACGAAACGCCGATGAGCAGAATAAAAGAGGTGCTCGCTGCCGAAACTGTCCACAGTGCATAGCCCGCAAAATGGTTGATGACAGCATTCGTTATCTCATAGAACCAATGCACCGAGTAAAGCGCCAGCGCCGCAGCTATAGCCTTATACTCCTTTTTTTGTATCTCGTTTACATAGATGATGACCACGATGGCAAAAATAGCTATGAACGTCCAGTTGAAGTTGGATGGGTCACGCACCATCTGTTTCGCCGCGTCAGCCAGCGGCTTGTTGGATAAATCTCCGAACAGCATATGTATCCTCCCTTTTAATTTTTACTGATTCGACAATACCATATTTTAGTAGAACGGTCAATACATATGTATGGTATTTTGTAAACTGTATGAAGCGGACGACGCCGTTTGTTTCCATGAACATTTGTTTCCACACCATGAACATAGTGCATAATCATATTAGCTCATCCTGCAAATACAGTCCGAAAGAGATAGAATAGACAGATAGCAACAAATCCTCTAATATTGACTTCGCTTTTTTGGTTTAAATAGTTAATTGACAAGGAATACCCTGACGATGTAAGATAATATAAACGCAACGAGGCATTTTCATTTGTCTTGTTGCGTTTTTCAGTACCAGTCATTTTAATAGGAGGAAGAAAATAATGAAAAAGAAACTTGCATGTCTCTTGCTCGCAGCTTGCATGTGCTTAAGCCTCGCAGCTTGCGGAGGCTCCGGCTCAGCAGCTAGTGCCACACCCGCAGCATCCGATGCAGCTGAAACACCAGCCGCAGGCGGAGAAATCACCATCGGCACCATTTCCCCTAACACCGGTTCACTCGCAGCTTACGGCTCCGCCGTAACAACCGCTGTCGATTTGGCTGTTGAAGAAATCAACGCCGCAGGCGGCATCAACGGAAGTCAGGTCAAGATAGTAAACGCTGACGATCAGTTTGACCCGACTGAGTGCCTCAACGCATTCAACTCCCTTGTTTCTCAGGGCATCGGCCTCATCATCGGCTCCGTAACGAGCGGCTGTACCTCCGCTATCACCGATGCAGCTAACGAAGAACAGGTTTGTCTTCTGACACCGTCCGCCACCGCAGACTCCATCACAACTGTGGATGACTATGTATTCCGTGCCTGCTATGCTGACAGCTTCCAGGGCGCTATCGCTGCTGCCTATGCAAAGCAGTCCGGATACACCGAAGTCGGCGTTGTGTACTGCGCAGCTGATACTTATTCCAAGGGCCTGTATGACTCCTTCAACACCGCCTGCGAAAAATACGGCGTAACAGTTAAGGCCGTTGAGTCAACCGCATCTTTGGACGTTCAGGATTACACCAACCAGTTTGCATCCATGGTAAAGGCCGGCGTTGAGTTCGTCTATGCTCCCTATTACTATGATGTTATCGGACCCTATATCGTCACCCAGGCTCGTGCTGCCGGCTATAAGGGCATCATCATGGGCGCTGACGGCTACGACAGCACTCCCGACTATGTCGTAGACGGCGCTGACCTAAGCGTCTTCAATGACGTCTATTGGACCAACCACTACGATCCAGCTGACACCTCTGATAAGGTTCAGTCTTTCGTAAAAGCCTATGAAGCAAAATTCGGCGCCACCCCGAACGCCATCTCCGCTCTTGCATATGACGCAGTTTATATGTATAAGCAGGCTATCGAGAAGGCCGCCTCCACTGATGCCACTGCTGTACGTGACGCTCTGGCCGATACCTCCGCAGTCTATACAGGCGTAACCGGCACCTTCTCTCTTGATGCTTCCGGCACTCCGACCAAGGGCGCATCAATCATATCCTTCACCTCTGAAGGTACTACGGTCACAACCAAGCTTGTGGACGTGGTCAAGGAACTTCCTCAGGCATAAGCATTTATCAATAACTCTTAGAAGAAAAACGGGGGGCGCTCCTTTAAATGGGCGCGCCTCCCCTGTTTTTCTGATTGAAAGGTGGCAATGGACACAACGTGAGTACATTTATACAGACGTTGATCGTGGGACTGCGGCTCGGCAGTATATACGCTTTGGTGGCACTGGGCTATACCATGGTGTACGGCATCATCCGCCTCATCAATTTTGCGCACGGCGATTTTATTATGGTAGGCGGCTACACCATGATTTTCACGATACCGCTTGCACTTGCCATGGGTCTGCCAGCCTGGACCTCTGTTGTTTTCGCCATTTTGTGCTGCGCACTTGTGGGTATGACCACGGAACTTGTGGCATACCGTCCAATAAGGAAAAAAGGAACTTCGATGACCGCGCTTATTACGGCAATCGCCGTCAGCATGCTGCTGGAAAATCTTGCGCAGGCTATTCCCGCAATCGGGCCTAATCCTGTAGTTGCAAGCCAGATCTTTTCAACGGGCGGATTTTCTATTGCAGGCGTAACAATGGAATGGACCACTGTCTCGACAATAGTTATCAGTGCAGTCGTCATGGTTGTGCTGTATCAGTTCACTCAAAAGACAAAGCTGGGTCGCGCGATGCGCTGCGTTTCGGAGGATAAGGAAGCGTCAATCCTCATGGGTATTAATGTCAACCGCACTATTGTTTTGACGTTTGCCATTGGCTCCGGACTTTCGGCCGTCGCGGCTCTTATGTATATGGCGCAGTATCCCAAGGTTTATACAACCATGGGCATGATGCTTGGTCTGAAAGCGTTTGTGGCTGCCGTTCTGGGCGGCATCGGGATCATCCCCGGGGCAATGCTGGGTGGACTCATCATCGGTCTCGTGGAATCCTTTACCACAAGCTACGTTAGCTCCAGTATGGCAGACACATTTGTGTTCCTGATTCTCATTATTGTGCTGATCATTAAGCCTGCCGGTATTCTTGGAAAGAATGTGGGTGAGAAAGTATGAAAAAGAGAACTGGAAAAGGCTATATTATCAACACCGCTGTTATTGCCGTAATAATAGTTGCATTTGCCTTTATTAAATCGGCATTTGGCGGAAACGAACAGTTCAGGCTAATTATTGTCCCCAGTCTCTGGCAGTGCTGCTATCTGATAATACTTGCGGCTTCGCTGAATCTGATACTGGGCTTTCTGGGTCAGCTTTCATTGGGTCACTGCGGCTTTATGGCAATCGGTGCCTATGCGGCGGCTCTGATTTCTCTGGCCTTTCAACGCGCTGGGGTATTCACTGAAAAAGCCGGTCCAGCCTTTGTTCTTGTTCTAATCGGCTGTATTCTAGCCGCCGGTATTCTGGCTGCGCTCGTCGGGCTTTTGGTCGGCATCCCCGCCCTGCGTCTGAAGGGCGATTATCTTGCGATTATCACTCTCGGTTTCGGCATGATAATCGTGAATATCATAAACAACATACCCTTTGCAGGTCAGGAAGGGCTTTCCCTTGGCTCTGCCTCCGCGTCTCTTTATAAAAACGGGTTGGGTTTCGGCACGGCGTCCAAGGTTACTTACCTCTGGGTGGCTCTGATAGTAACGCTAATCTGTCTTACGATGATGTTTATGTTTATCCGTTCCAAATACGGCCGCGCCATCAAGGCAATACGTGACGACGAGATTGCCGCGTCGGCCTCGGGGATAAACACTTCCTATTATAAAATATTTACCTTTACCTTCTCAGCATTCTTTGCTGGAATAGCCGGAGCATTATATGCCTGCGCCAACGCCACGCTTTCGACTTCCTCCTTTGCTTTCACAAACGGCGGAATATTGAACTCCACCTTCATTGTTGTAATGGTTGTGCTCGGCGGCATGGGTTCGCTTACAGGGTCGGTGGTTTCGGCAATAGTCATGTTCTTTGTAAACTATCAAATCAAAAACGGTCTCTGGGTAAAGTCACTGCCGGGTTTCCTAGGCGGCATATTCGCTTATCCAATGCTGGTGTATGCTATTATCCTGATTGCGGTTATTATGTTCCGTCCCAGAGGTATTTTCGGCACCTATGAATTTTCTCTTCTAAACTTTGTCCGTGACATAAAAGAACACCGAGCCAAGAAGGCTCTGCAGAAGGCGGGCAACAAGGAGGCGAAATCGAATGACTGAGAGCAAAAAGCCTGTTCTTGAGACACGAAACCTGGGCATCACTTTCGGCGGTCTAAAGGCAGTACAGGATTTTAACATTCAAATTTTTGAAGGCGAACTTGTCGGTCTGATTGGACCGAACGGCGCCGGCAAGACAACGGTTTTCAATATGCTTACGGGCGTATATTTACCGACTGTGGGCTCCGTTATTCTGAACGGCGAAGTGCTTAACGGCAAGAAGCCTCATCAGGTTGTGTCCTCGGGTGTTGCCCGCACCTTCCAGAATATCCGTCTGTTCAAGCAGATGTCTGTTATCGACAATGTCAAGGCTGCGATCACCAAGGATATAAAATACGGTATGGTAGACGCCATGTTCCGCACACCGAAATTCTGGAAAGTTGAACACGAACTGACCGAAAAGGCCATGGATTTGCTGTCCATTTTCAAGCTGGAGGGCAAGGCCGATCAATTGGCGGCGAACCTTCCTTACGGTCAACAGCGTAAGCTTGAGATCACAAGAGCTCTCGCAACCGATATGAGACTGCTTCTCCTAGACGAGCCCGCCGCGGGCATGAACCCCACGGAAACTGCCGAGCTGCTTGAGTGCATCAACGCTATTCGCGACCGCTTCGGCATTTCGATTCTGCTTATCGAGCACGATATGTCCCTTGTTATGAACATATGCGAGCGCATTCAGGTCATCGATTACGGTCTTACGATTGCAAGCGGTTTGCCGGAAGAGATAGCCAAAGACCCGAAGGTCATTGCGGCCTATCTGGGCGAATAAGGAGGGGTTAGAGAAATGCTGGAAGTTAAAGACCTGAACGTCTTTTACGGAGCCATTCACGCCATCAAGGGTATTTCCATCAAAGTCAACGACGGCGAACTGGTCTCTCTTGTCGGTGCTAACGGGGCCGGCAAAACTACGATTTTGCACACCATCTCCGGTCTTCTGCCCGCCGCCACAGGCGAAATATTGCTGGACGGTCAGAATCTGCAGAAAATGCAAGCCAACAAAATCATAAATCTTGGCTTGGCTCATGTTCCCGAAGGCCGTCACGTTTTTGCCAGACTGACTGTGGAAGAGAATCTGAGGATGGGCGCATATATTCTAAAAGACCAGAAAAAGATCAGCGAGAACCTCGAAATGGTCTATGCACATTTTCCGCGGCTCAGAGAGCGATATAAGCAACTGGCCGGAACTTTGTCCGGCGGCGAGCAGCAGATGCTGGCCACAGGCCGAGCACTGATGACGAACCCCAAAATGCTGCTTATGGACGAGCCCTCAATGGGACTCTCCCCCATCCTTGTCAAAGAAATTTTTGCAATCATACAGGAATTGCATGAAAGCGGCATAACTATATTACTGGTTGAGCAGAACGCGAAAATGGCGCTGGCTATCTCCGACAGAGCATATGTTCTGGAAACCGGAACTATTGCTATGGAGGGCTCCGCCAAGGCACTGTCAGAGGACGACAGAGTCCGCAAGGCTTATCTGGGGGCTTAGGGTAAGACGAGTAGAATTCAGAATGAAAGGGGCTTACTATGGAACATTTCATAATCACCATCGCGAGGGAAACCGGCAGCGGAGGACGCAATATCGCGGCTAAACTTTCCGAGCGGCTAAATATCCCTTTCTATGACCGCGATCTTCTGCGGCTGGCCTCTGACGTCAGCGGTATCCGTGAGGGTCTCTTCGGGGAATCTGATGAGCACATCGGGAAGCTTGAAATGATGACAGCCGCTAAGAAAATCTACTCCGGAGAGGTTCTTCCTCCGGACGACGATGATTTCATCTCCACCAAAAACCTATTCGAGTTTCAGGCCAAGGTTATAAAGGAATTGGCATCAAGCAGCGGCAGCTGTATTATAGTCGGTCGCTGTGCCGATTATCTGCTGGCAGGCCGCACAGATGTGCTTCGCGTCTTTATACATGCTCCGCTCGAAAAGAGAAAGAAGAAAGTGGCCTATTTCTCGCTCGCATGGAGCGACAAGGAGATAGCAAGGTACATCTCTAAGGAAGACAAACGTCGCGCAGAGTATTACCGATATTATACGGGAAATGATTGGCGCGACGCCGCACACTTCGACATCAGTTTGGATTCTTCCGAGCTGGGAGAAGACGGCTGCGTAGATACTATCGAGAAAGCTATTCCCCTGTTCATCCGCTGAAAGCTTAAAAAGAGACTGCCGCACACAGGATCTCAGATCCCTTGCGCGGCAGTCTCTTTTTGAATTTAAGGCCTTGTCGGTCAGGCCTTTGTGTTAATAAGATCGGTGTAATACTCGAACGCCTCTTTATCTGTGAAGCCTTCGTGCACGACCTTGCGGACGGACATCGCCATTTCAACTGGGTGCGCGCTCTGGAATATATTGCGTCCCATGTCAACGCCGTTTGCTCCGCCCTTTATGGAGTTATATGCGAGAGTAAGCGCTTCGTCCTCAGGCAGCTTTTTGCCGCCTGCGACGACAATCGGCACAGGGCAGGCAGCAACGACCTCTTCGAAATTCTCACAGTAATAGGTTTTGACAATGTTTGCACCAAGCTCCGCCAGTATCCTTGTTGCGAGCTTGAAGAAACGATCCGTGCGCTCCATATCCTTTCCGACAGCTACAACGCCCATGACGGGTATGCTGTAGCGCAGACCTAGGTTTATGCAGCGTGAAAGGTTATCCAGACTGGAGAGCTGTCCGTCCGCTCCGATGAAGGTCTGCACTGCCATGCAGTCGGCGTTCATGCGGATAGCGTCCTCGATATCGACCGCAATGACCTCATGTGAAAGGTCTTCGTCGAGCATTGAGGAGCCTGAGGTAACGCGCAGCGCTACGCCCTTGCGGTTATCGGGCGGAATGCAGGCACGAAGTGCGCCGCGAGTACCCATCAGGACATCAACATAGGGAATCACCGGCGGGATAACAAGATCGAGCCGTTCCAAACCCGCAGTGGAGCCCATAAAATAACCGTGGTCAAATGCAAACATGACTGTGTTGCCGCTTTTAGGGTCGAAAATGTTGGATAGGTGCTTTTTCATGCCCCAGTCGAGGTTACCGGCTCCCTTCACGTGGAATCCGTTCGTATTGGCAAAAGGACAATCCATATGATAGTCTTTCGCAACCTTCAATCCATCTTTATCCGCCATTGTAATTTCCTCCTTGAAATATGATAAGTATTTTTTTAAAATGGGGCGCGGTCAGCCCGCGCCCCAAAAACTTTGATAGTATAACCTGGCTTAGAAGTTGTACTGTGCGATGTTGTCCTTGGTGAACTCAACACGCTCAGGCAGAAGCACGACGCCGTTATTCGTGTCGGCAGTGGTATCGCCAGAAACGAGCTGGTCATTTGCGATAACTGTGCAGTCGCCTATACCGGGAACATTGATGGTATCGCCGACCTTGATTGTGTTACCTGCTGCGAGGTATGCTGCGAAGTAGCAGCCGAGTCCGCCCTGAATACCGCAGTCCCATAGTCCCCAACGGGTGGTGATGCCTGCATCGAGGTAGCTCTTCATGCCGGAAGGAGTGCAGAAGCCGGTGATGGTGATGTCTTCTGCAGTAAGGCCCTTGTTCTGGGCAGCCTGGCACTGGCCGGGAAGTGCGGTAGAGTCATTGCAGATGATAAGGTCGATGTCTGAATATGCTTCGAGGATGGATTCGCCGACGGAAACGGACTTCTGGCTGTCCTGCTCGGAGTAGAAGGGCTCGCTTACTACGACCCAGTTAGGATACTTCTCTTTGATATAAGCTTCGCCGGCAACATACCAGGAGTTCTGGTCTGCAACGGTTGCCTGTGAATAGTGCCAAACATACTTGATTGCGTCCTTGGTGGGATCCTTGCCGCGTTCGGTCAGGGACTTAACGCCCATCTCAACCAGCATTGGTCCGAGGATGTCTGCTGTGCCTTGGGATACCATGATTGAACGTGCGTCAGAGGATACGTCGGAATCCCATGTGCAGACTACGATGCCGGCATCCTGGGCTTCCTTCAATTTTTCGTCGAGTGCCTTTGCGTCAACGGAAGAGATTGCGATTGCGTCAACGCCTTCTGCGATGGCCTGGTCGATAACGGTCAGCTGGTCAGTTACAGAGGCAGTTGCGCTGCCCATGTACTTAACGGTGATGCCCCAATCGGCGGCATACTTCTGAGCGCCGTCGTTTGCGGCTTCAAAGAAGGAGTTTCCGGTCAGTTTAGGGATGAATGCAACGGTCATGCCCTTAATGTCCTTGACTTCACCGGTTGCTGCTGATGCTGCGGGAGATGCTGCAGGAGATGCTGATGCTGCGGGTTTGTTGCTGGTGCATGCTGCAAGTGCAAGCACCATGCAGAGAGCCAGCAAGAGAGCCAACATCTTTTTCATTGATTTTCCTCCGATAAATATTAAATTTTTATATCAAGGAACGTCGAGTTCCAGGATACCGGTTTTAGTGCGTTTTCTGCACTAGACGGCCTTTGCGGACAGAGCCGGATGAGAGTTTAAGCCTGCTTGTTATAGCGCGGCCAGCGATTATGACGACAAGCATAATTCCCATCGGCAAATCGAGGTTCTGTGTGCTGACGCCGAAGCAAATCGGCAGACCGAAGCGCATGATACAGATTACAAGTGACGCGAGAGCTGTGCCTATAATGCTGCCCTTTCCGCCGGTACTCAAGGTACCGCCGAGAACGACCGCCGTGATGATTGACAAGGTAAACGTTGAGCCAAGATCACTTTTTGCGGAATCAACATTGGCAGTTAATAGTATACCCGCAATTGCGGCTCCAATTCCCGTCAGAATATAAGTACTCATTATGATAAGGCGGGAATTTATTCCCGAGAGTTCTGCCGTATTACGGTTAATACCCACAAGGAAGACTTTACGTCCGTATTTTGATTTGTGAAGCAGTATATAACAGATAACAACGAGACCGAAATAGATGAGAAGCTGAATTGGAATCATGTCAAAAAGTTTCCACTTCCCGAGCAGACGGAAGGAGGTGTAGATACCTTCCGCTGTTTTGCCCGGAAAACCGCCTATGCCCATGTAAGCCGGAGTGCTCGAAAGCGTGGATATAAGGAGGGCTATACCCGAGTAGAGGAAACTGCCTCCGAGCGTGACTACCATCGGCTGCACGTTGCAGAACGCAACGAAATATCCTGAAATAGCACCGCAGACCGCTGCGACAACAATTGCGAGTATTATACAGACCCAGATGTTGAGTCCGAGATCGCTCCAGCTGACACCGATAACAATCGAGGTAAGACCGACGATGGAACTCGCCTGAATATCGATGCCTCCGGTAATCATGACGAAAGTTACAAATAGAGAAATTATACAGATGCTGATGTAATTGTTGACACTCGAAAAGAGAGAATTCAAAGCGAGGAACTTAGGGTTAACAGCGCCGAATACAACAAACTCAGCAACGAGAATCATAAGCAGGGCAAATTCCCAAGTTTTGAGCTTAGCACCAAGTCCTTTAAGGAAGTTCGTTTTCATATTGCTACCTCCTCAGCCAAAGGCTGCGGTGAAGCACCGGGGGCTGATCTTGCCGCAAGCCGCTTGCGCCTCGCACTTTCGGTAGCACGGCGCTGTGTCAATGCGTCCACTACAACTATCGTTATTAGCATGACGCCTGTTATTGTGTTGTTGTAATCAGAAGATAGGCCGACGAAAACGAGTATCTTCGTAATCGACGCCATTATTACAGCGCCTATCATCGCGCCTATTACGTCGCCAAGACCGCCCGTCAGCGAAATTCCGCCGATGACGCAGGCCGCAATGGCCGACATTTCATAACCTGAACCCGCAACAATATTAACTTGTCCATATTTGGAGGCAAATATAATACCTGCAAAGGCAGCGAAGCAGCCGGAAATGATGTAAGCCACAATTTTTGTTTGCTTTGCGGGCAGACCAACAAGTATCGCGCCGTTAATATTATCGCCAACAGCAATGAAATACTTTCCTCTTTTCGTATAAGTCAGGATGAAATATACGGCTATGACGATGACGAATGCCAAGGTAAAGAACCAAGTTATTCCAGAAAAGACCGTGGTATTATTGAGTGATGTGAAGCTGCCGGCGAAGTTTTCGACTGTACGGCCGCCGGAATAGAGATACACGATTCCACGCAGGATACCGCCGGCGCCGAGTGTGAATATTAGCGAGGGGATGCCTAGGATTGCGACGCCTATGCCGTTGAACACTCCGACAGCTATGCCGAGAACAAGAGCATAGACTATCATAACGCCCAAGCTCTGACCATTCTGAGCCATTGTACCCGCCATTGCAGCAGCGAGTCCCATCGTCGCGCCGATCGAAACATCTATTTCTCCGCAGAGTATAACGAATGCTATACCGACGGCAAGGAGCATGTAAACCACGCTGTTATTAAGGCAGCTGATTATGCTTTCCGCAGTTAGAAACGAGCTGTTTATGCTTCCGACTATCAGAAAGAGGGCAACCAGAAAAACTAAGCTCGAAATCCAGCGGGTTCTGCCCATCATTTTTTTAAGCTTCATACTGCCCCCTCCTTTTCTGTCACCACACCGAATGACGCGGAGGTGAGCTTATCCTGAGTAATTTCTTCCTTGCAGAGCTCGGCGTTTATCCTTCCTTGGAAAACGCAGACAGCTCTGTCGGCCAATTCGATAATTTCCTCCATGTCAGAGGACACGAGCAATATTGCGACCCCCTCGTCACGGAGCTTCTGGATAATGGTGTATATATCTCCGCGAGCTGCGGCATCGATGCCTCGGGTAGGCTCGTCCATGATAACGAGCTTCGGCTTAGTGGAAAGCGAACGCCCGAGCACGACCTTTTGCTGATTGCCGCCGGAGAGACTCGACATAAGCTGCTCCTGATCGGTGACCTTAATTCTGAAATTGTCTATGTAAGTCTGAGCCAGTGACTGCTCATTCTTACGATTAAGGATGAAACGTCCGAGTGACTTGTCGTTTAGGCTTGCGCTCGACATATTGGACCCGACGGAGCTGATACCGTAGATTCCGTAAAGGTATCTATCCTCAGGAACATAGTTAATTCCCGCTTTAAGAATATCCTTTGTTTTCATGCCGGTGATGTCCGCGCCGTCCAGAACCGCGTGACCGCCCAGAACCTTGTCTCTGCCGAAGATGGTGCTGACAAGCTCGGTGCGTCCCGCGCCGACAACGCCCGCCACGCCCAGAATTTCACCCGGATACACTTTTAATGATATATTGTTAAAACCGAAGCCGCTGAAATTTTGAAGCTCGAAAACCGGCTTTTTCCCTTCGTAGTCCATTATCTTGCACTCATTCGCTTTGCTTTCGACATGCTCGGTATTCGGCGGCATGAGGCTTTTAACAAGCATTTCCCTGTTGAAATCGACCACCGGGCCATGCAGTGTTATGATACCGTCGCACATAATTGAAACGTGAGTGGCAATCTCAAAGACCTCTGCAAGTCTATGCGTAATATAAATGATGCCTATTCCCTTTTTTCGCAGATCCTCGATCACGCGGAAAAAGCTTTCGACCTCGTCAAAGGTCAGAGCTGATGTAGGCTCATCCAAAATGAGAACCTTTGCCTCGCGAAGGAGTGCGCGTAGTATTTCGACCAGAGTCTGCTCCGCTATGGACAGGCTGCTTGCCTTGCGTCCTAGGTCGAATTTCCAGCCGATGTCTTCCATTATATTTTTGAGTCGGTTTCGCAGCTCACGTTGGCTCTCTTTGAAGCCCATCGTTATGTTTTCCTCGACCGTCATGTTCGGGAACAGCATGGGCTCCTGTGGAACCATGTATATGCCCGACGAAAGCGCAACGGACGGCTTTGTCATAGCCGTTATTTTTCCGTTTATGGTTATCTCTCCGCCGTCGGGTTGATAGATACCCATAATTATCTTCATCAGCGTGCTTTTACCGGCGCCGTTTCCGCCGATCAGCGCGAGAATCTCTCCCTGCTCAAGATCAAGCGCAACAGACTTAAGTACCCTATTGGTGCCGAAGGCTTTCGTTATTCCCCGGACAGACAGTAATTTTGGTGCACCATTACTTTCGATCAATTGTGCTCCCCCCTTAACGCTAGAATAATTGTCACTTGTTCCGACATTTGTATGTTTCTCTGACCTCTTTTTGTTTATCATAAATCATGATTTGCTGTTTGTCAATATATCTACCGATTTTTTTAATACGTCTGTTATTTTCTTCTTGTTCGGCAATTATCATGGGTGTAATTGGAGGTTTTCAAATTTTTATGGACATTATGCCGGAAAATCAGCGAGTGGCATATTGACATCAGCCGAGAGAGCTGTTATGCTTATAACAAAAGATTTTTGTCGCGCCGCGATACAATTGTTGTTTTATCTGACAATTGTAGCATAATATTACATATATGGTGCGTCCTATCAATTATTGAGGTGATTTTGTGGAATACGAAGAAATTCTCATGGCAAAATCCGCGTGGTACTACTATGTCGGCGGACTTACTCAGCAGAGCATTGGAGAAAAGCTCGGAGTCACACGCGTACATGTAATGAAGCTTCTGGACATGGCTCGCCAGAGCGGCATTGTCAGCTTCCGACTTAGGGAGGACAGCTTTCGCCGTTTCGACATTGAGAAAAAAATGGCCGACACCTGGGGCCTCAGCGATGTATTTATTGTACCTTCACCGGTGAACGGTATGGGCGCGGCCGAGAACGTGGCATATGCCGCTGCTATGTATATTGAATCATCCGCCTCGGAAAACGACTATATAAATATGGGTTACGGCTATACGCTCGGCAAGGTACTCAATTATCTTGCTACGACCACCGAAAAGACCCTGTCAATAATTTCTCTTTCCGGCGGTGTTAGCTGCTATCTACCGGAAGCGAAATCCAGCATATTCAACGCGAAGCTCTTCCTCATGCCAGCCCCTCTCGTCGTGTCGTCCTCAGAAATGGCAAAGGCGATTATCGCCGAGCCCTCCGTTCAGGAGGTTCTGATGATGCATAAGCTCGCCTCCGCAACAGTTGTGGGCATAGGCGGCATGAACGACGACGCAACGGTTGTCAAAGGCGGCACGATAACCAAAAACGATTTTCGCCTGCTCTCAATGCAGAATGCCGTTGGAGACGTGCTGTGTCATTTCTACGACAAGAACGGCGAGCCTGTCGGTGCGGAACTTGACAGCCGTCTCATAAGCACACCTTTGCAGACACTTAAATCCCTGAACCGTGTCATCGGCGTTTCTGCGGGCGTTAACAAGGTTGACGCCATACTGGGCGCTCTGCGCGCGGGACTTCTCAATGTACTTATAACAGACGAGGATACTGCCGAAGCAGTACTCGCCAAAAACGGTGAATAGCACAATATTGTGCAATACTATACTTATTAATTCTTTTTGGGAGGTGCGAATATGTCAGACCAGTATCTATTAGCCGTGGATGCGGGAACAGGCAGCGTGCGTGCTGTATTGTTCGACACAGAGGGCAAGCAGCTTGGATGCGTCCAGGAAGAATGGGAACACAAGGAAGACCCGAGATACCCCGGAAGTATGAACTTTGACTGGGAGTTTAACTGGCGTCTTGCGTCCGGTTGTATTAAGGGTGTACTGGCGCAGACGGGAATTTCGCCTGCGGATATCGCCGCGGTGTCAACGACCTCTATGCGTGAGGGCATTGTTCTCTACGACTCAGACGGTAAGGAAATTTGGGCCTGCGCCAACGTCGATGCTCGCAGCAACGATGAGGTCGCAAAGCTAATCGGGCTTGATCCGCTGCTCGAGAAGGAAATATACAGCAAAACCGGAGAAACCTATGCTCTCGGCGCACTGCCTCGTTTGCTGTGGGTAAAGGACAAGGAGCCGGAAATATATAAGCGTGTCGCAAAGCTCGGAATGTTCAACGACTGGCTTATCTATAAACTGACAGGCGAACTCGCTGTTGAACCCTCAAATGGTTCAACAACCGGAATATTAGATTTGCAAAAACGCGACTGGGATCCTGAAATCGCGATAAAATGCGGTCTGCGAGGGGACATTTTCCCTCCCGTCGTAGAATGCGGCACCGTGCTTTCGGGTATCAGTGCGGTCGGTGCTGAACAAACAGGACTAAAAGAAGGTACGCCCGTAGTCGTCGGCGGAGGCGATTGCCAGCTGGGAACCATTGGTCTCGGCGCAACCGAGCCCAATCAGGCGGTGGTTCTTGGCGGAAGCTTCTGGCAATACGAATTTAACACCGCAACCGGAAAAACCGACGAAGGCTGCCGCGTGCGCGTTAACTGTCACGCCGTACCCGGAGTCTGGCAATATGAAGCGCTCGCGTTCAAGCCGGGGCTTGTCATGCGTTGGTTCCGCGATGGCTTTTGCCAGCTTGAAAAGAAGCAGGCGGAAGAAACCGGAGAAGATCCTTACGACCTTATGAACAGAGAAGCGGAGAAAATACCTGCGGGCTGCTATGGAATGATGTGTTGTTTTTCCGACGTGATGAACTTTATCAGCTGGAAGCACGCCTCCCCCACCTTTACTAATTTCGAGCTGGATCCCGAAAAGTTCAGCCGCTTTACCTTCTATCGCGCAATACTCGAGAACACCGCAATGCTTGCCAAAGGGCACATGGAGCTTGTCGAAGAGGCCACCGGCAACCGTCCCAGCGAGATTATCTTCGCAAGCGGCGCTTCTAAAAGCACGCTCTGGTGTCAGATACTTGCGGACGTGATGGGAATGCCCGTAAAGGTGCCCGTAGTCAAGGAGGCCACCGCTCTCGGCGCCTCGATACTCGCAGGCTACGGCGTTGGCATATACAAAGACATTCCCGAAACAGCGAGACGCATCGCCAAAATCGAACGCACTTTTACACCCGACCTTGTAAATCATGCAGTTTACGAAAAAATGTATCCCATCTGGCATGAAGTCTATGCGGCTCAGCTCAGCCTCACCGATAGAGGATTAACGAAAAATATGTGGAGAGCACCCGGCGTATAAACCGCCGTGCAAAAATATTTTACTGGAGGTAACGCCATGTTTGTTCTGAATGAAAATGAGAGAGAGTACCGCTTTGGAGACAGTGGGCCAAAGTATCTCATGAAAGGCCCGCGCATGAATTTTGCTCTTGTGCAGTTCATGCCCGGTGATGATTTCGACGCCCACTATCACAATGTGATGGAGGAAAATTTCTATATTATCGAGGGTGAAGTGGACATCGTAGTTGATGGAACGGTAAACCATATGAAGGCCGGCGACTTCATTCATATCGAGCCGAATGAAGTGCACTACTGCATAAATGTAAGCGATAAGCCTATAAAGATGGTTTCAACCTTGGCGCCTTATCAAGAAATCGACAAGGTATCAGTAGAAAACTACAAATTCTGAAAAGGGTGTGGCTATGAAAACAATTAAAGCAGTACCTGTGACTCAGGAAAATTGGGCGCCCTATGGTTATCTTGCAAACATAGCAGACCCCGGTGACGCCTATGGTCTGGGTTCTTACCCCTGCACCTTCCACCGCGATATGGCTCTTGCGCCCATGGCTTCCTCCGCGACCATCGCCTTCGGCTCGCTGAAGGTCGGCCCGCGCGAAATGCTGATTCGTGACGTAGAATACCATTCCGAAGCCTCTGAGGTCATGATGCCCTTTGACGACGACATGGTGATGTATGCAGGTCCCGCAAACGGCGGAGTACCGGAGCCCGATAAGCTTGAGGCATTTATTATCCCAAAAGGCACAATGACAATTTTCCGCGCAGGCGCTTGGCACGGCGCACCCTTCCCCCTCCACGGCGACGGCACACTGCTTATCTGTCTGCCTGAGAGAACCTATCTGACCGATACCTACAAGATATTTCTTGAAGAGCAGGACTATATAAAAATTGAGATTTAGACAAATTGTAAAAATAGCAGGAGCCCGCAATCTCACCAGCTGCGGCTCCTGCTATTATCCGCGATTAATGATTGGTTGCATGTATTTCCTAGGAAATACGTGTAGTTCTTTCAGCGCTCTTGTTTATCGCGACTTATTATGCCGCCACAAAAATAACTGTTGACAACGCACTGGTTAATCCTGTATACTTCGATTAATTTAACACTAAAACGCGATGAAGAAGGAAAGTACGCTGTGCTGTCTTATCAGGGAGGGTCTGTCGTTGACTGAAAGCAGACCTAAAGATAAATCCGCCGAAGTTCCCTTCCGAGCGCGCCCTCTGAAAAATTAGTAGGTGGGTGCGGAGTCCTCCGTTAAAGGGATAGGATATGATCAGTATCCGATAAAGAGCGCGCATTATATCTTTTGGTATATGTGAACCAGGGTGGTATCGCGGAATGCTTATAGAGCCTTTCGTCCCTATTTTTATAGGGATGGAAGGCTTTTTTGTATTTCTCAGGCCTTAGGCAAAATTTCGAAAACCACGGCCCTCACGCTCCTTCCACACCGTAGCATTTCAACAATAACTAAAAAAGAAAAGGGAGGAAAAAACATGTTGGGATTGACAGATGTATCAATTTGTCTTGCCTATCTACTATCTGCCGGCGGCGCAATTTTCTGTGTCGTTTACGGAGTTCTCAATTGGAACAAGGACGCCACTAAGGAAAAGGAGGATGACAATAAATGATTTATATTATAGTAAGCCTGATTGTTTATGTTTTGGTATTGTCGTTATTCTCCTACATAGGCTTCAAGAAAACAAAGACCACCAGCGATTATCTTCTGGCCGGAAGGGACATGCATCCAATTGTTATGGCTCTGTCCTACGGTGCCACCTTTATCAGTACCTCAGCCATCGTCGGTTTTGGAGGCGCTGCAGGGCAGTTCGGAATGGGGCTGTTATGGCTTACTGTATTCAATATTTTCGTCGGAGTTTTAATCGCTTTCGTTGTATTCGGCAAGAAAACGAGAGAAATCGGTTACAAACTGGGTTCAAATACAATGCCGGAGCTCTTTGCACGCCGCTTTAATTCAAAATTTATACAGGGCTATGCCGGAATCCTTATCTTTTTGTTCATGCCGGTCTATGCTTCGGCGGTGCTAAAGGGAATCGTTGATTTCGTATCGAATTATACCGGAGCCGGCTTTGATGTTGTACTTATAATAGTTGGAGTTCTTGTCGCGGTATTCGTTATAATGGGCGGGCTTAAAGGCATCATGTATGCGGATGCTTTCCAAGGTGCAATAATGTTTGCAGGCATGGCCTTTCTCATCATTTATACCTATTCGATGCTCGGCGGCGTGACACGCGCTCATACTGCTCTTTCAGAGCTTATAACTAAACCGGGCATAACGGAACAGGTAGAAAAGCTCATAAAAGGCGGCTTCACAGGCTGGACCACAATGCCAAAAGGCGGCACGCCGGTCTGGTGGAACATAGTAACAACTCTTGTGGCGGGCGTTGGAATCGGCGTTCTCGCTCAGCCTCAGCTCTCGGTGAAGTTTATGACGGTTAAAAGCGGCCGGGAACTAAATCGCGCAGTCCTCTCGGGCGGTATCTTCATCCTATTCATGACAGGCGTAGCTTTTACGGTCGGGGCTCTATCCAACGTTGCTTTCTATAACACTACTGGACAGGTTTCGATCATCGCCGCCGGTTCAAACGACGGCATCATACCCATCTTCATCAAAACCTTCCTGCCCGAGTGGTTCGGCGGAGTTTTCCTCGTCGTGCTCATGGCGGCGGGTATTTCCACACTTAGCGCCCTTATCCATACAATGGGAACGGCTCTCGGAAGCGACTTTTTGAAGCAATCGCTTAAGCTCAAAGCTGACACTATTCCTTTGACCCGTATTGCAATGATGATCGGGCTTATAATCAGCATGCTGCTTACCTGGCTTTCCAGCAAGCTGGACGTCAGCATGGCGATAATTGCAATCGGCACTTCTATGTTTTACGGTCTGTGCGCAGCTGCTTTTCTGCCGACCTATATTGCTGCGCTCTATATTAAGAAATTTCCGAAGAAGGCAGCTATTGCAAGCATACTCACAGGTTCCGCAACAAGTCTTCTCTGGCTGTTCTTTGTTCAGGAGAAAACCTCCGGTAGCCTGCAGATATGCAAACTAATCTTCGGTACTACGTCAATCGTGAGGGATACACCGCTCAGCACTCTCTCAATGGTGGATGCAATTGTTGTTTCCCTGCCGTTATCCATAATAGCCGCGCTTATTGCGTGGGCGATAATCGGAAACGCCAAAGAGGCTGATGAAGTAGTCCCACTTGCGGTCTCAGACTGACCCTTTCATTCTTCATTGATTTGCAAATAATAGTTCAACGCCCTTGCGTCATATTCGACTGGCGCAAGGGCGTTGAATTTTGTGTGGCTGTCTGCAGCTAAACGAATTACAAAAAGTGTTCAGCTTTTTCTTGACAAATTCATTTGCATCGAGTATATATTGAATATGCGTTCATTGAATCGAGGTTCAACAATTTGGGTATTCGTGATGATCAAAAACAAAAGCGCCGTGAAGAAATTCTTGAAGCCGCCCTTGACCTGTTTATCCGCAAGGGCTACGCCGCCACAAAAATCAGCGATATTGCCGAGAGAGTCGGAATGAGTGTGGGACTTCTATTTCACTATTTTAAATCTAAAGAAAGCCTATACGAAGAGTTAATAGAGCTTGGGATTATGGGTCCCATGCAAACCGTTGCTCCCTCCGATAAAGAACCGCTGGAGTTCTTTGAGGATACTGCAAAGCAGCTATTTTACTATCTGCAAACTGAACCTTTTTTTGCAAAAATGTTTGTTTTGATGAGTCAGGCAGCTTTTAACGATGCAGCACCGCAGAACGTAAAGGAAATGCTTCTAGGCTTTGATATTTATACGCCGACTTCCCTGCTTATTCAAAAAGGTCAGGAAAACGGCAGCATTCGGGAAGGCAATCCAGACGCGCTTGCAATTGCATATTGGTGCGCGATTCAGGGAATTGCAGAGCAAATGGCTATGCAACCGGATATGCCTTACCCCGAAAGTGATTGGGTTGTTGATATTATAAGGAGGAAATTATAATGAAAAAAATTGTTGTTGTCGGCGCAGGAATCGCCGGACTTACCGCAGGAATTTATGCCCGTCAGAGCGGCTTTGACGTGACAATTTATGAAAGTCACACTATACCCGGAGGTGCCTCCACAAGCTGGCGTCGAAAAGGCTACTTATTCGAGGGCGGTATGCACTGGTTGACAGGGTCATCTAAAGAAGTCCCTTTGAATAAGCTGTGGCATGAAGTTGGCGCATTGGACGACAGTGTTCCCGTTTATAACGTCGACCCGTTTCTGGCCTTTGACCTTGACGGCAAAACGGCGTATCTCTACCGTGATGTAGAGAAGCTCCACAAGCATTTCCTTGAACTTTCGCCAGAGGATAAAAAGGAAATCGACAGCTTGTGCAAGGATATTAAGAAATTTTCAAAGGTTGCTATGCCCGTAATGGATATCAAGTGCGTAAAGGTAAAGAACAAAGCCTCCATGCCCATATCGTCAATTATAAAAATGCTGCCCGCATTTCCCCGCATGTCTTATTACGGAAAACAGTCGGTGAAGGAATATGCCGAACGGTTTAAAAGTCCGATTTTAAGGCATTTCATTCAGAATATCATAGGCCCCGAATATGCCGCAACAGGCCTAATATTCACTCTTGCAACGCTTGCATCCGGTGATGGCGGCTATCCCTTGGGCGGTTCACTCGCCATGGCAAACCGTATGGCAAAGAATCTTGAAAAGCTCGGCGGTTTTATACAATACGGTAAACCCGTAAGCAAAGTATCTGTCAAAAACGGCGTAGCCAATGGCGTTATTATTAACGGGGAGCTCATTCCAGCAGATGCGGTAATCGTTACGCAGGACACTCTTGTAGCAATCGACAAATTGTTCGAGGCTCCTATCCATGAACCGTGGGCGGAAAAAATGCGCGAAAACACTAAGCCGATGCTCGACACATTTATCTGCCTGGGCGTAGAGGCTGATTTGTCTGATTTGCCGGAAAGAATAGCCTTTGTACCAGATGAGCCTCTGGTGTGCGGCAGTATACAGCAGCCGTATGTGGGGCTCTGCAACTATGCAGGCTATAAGGGTTACTCTCCGGAGGGCTGCACCGCCGTCACGTCTATCGTCGGCGGGGACAGCTACGATTTCTGGAAAAGCTGCAAAGAAAACGGTACATATCAGACTGAGAAAGAAAAGCTTGCGGAAGCCTTTATTGAAATTCTTGCAAAGAAATATCCACAGACTGCCGGAAAAATCGCTGTATGGGACGTAGCTACACCTCTTACCTATGAGCGCTATCTGAATTCCTACAAGGGCTCGTGGATGACCTTAATGGGCAAGGGAGAAAAACAGGCGAACTATCCGTCTGTACCCGAAAGCATTCAGAACGTCTACTTCGCCGGACAGCGCTTGACAAGTCCCGGCGGACTGCCGGTAGCTCTTGAAACAGGGCGCAAGGCCGTTCAGTACTTATGCAAGGATACGGATACTGTGTTTCAGGGGAACCTGTGAACACCATCTTTCAATAAGCTGCACTAATTTCTTGTAAAATGTGTGATGCCTGATTGTCTGACTTTATTGAATGACGAGCGAAAAGAGGACGGATAGGCAAAGCCTATCCGTCCTCTAAAAAGTTAATAATGCGCTTACAAAAGCCGGTTTATCTCATCACTGACCTGTTTTCTTATCTCATACACCCACTGCTCATCAAAATCAAGGTTAATGCTCTTTGAGAACGAATAGTAGAGGTTCACCTTTTGGTAGTACTCTTCATAATTCGAAAGCGAATATGCCGTCAGCTCGGGCTTCGACAGCTTTTCAGCCTTCAAGGTGAAGCATTCCTCCACAAAGCAAATGAACTGGTTCAAAAGCGCTTCGCTGTTCACGTCGAACGGGAGCATCATAAGACGCCACTCAATTGTTTCTGGCAGATTATAAGGTCTAAGCTTGTCCAAGACCAGAATATAATCTCGAACGTCCTTTTTTCGGTAATAAGTCAAGGCTTCTTCTCTTGTGCTCCAAAGCGCCAGCTTTTCCTTGAGCGGTAAAATGCCGATGCTTAGTATAGCCTCGCTCGGCCCGACAACGGCCTTTTCGATTTCATTATCCGGAACTTCGAGCCTCGATTCTATAAAAGATATATCGTCTTCCATGCAGGCCACATACCCCACATCATATATCCCGATGCGTCCCGCTCTGCCGGCTATCTGCTTTGTTTCCTGTGATGTAAGATAGCGGAATTCCTCTCCGTCGAATTTCTTGATTTCTGTAAATATGATTCTTCTGATTGGCAGATTTACGCCCATTCCTATGGCATCCGTCGATACCAAAACATGATTCTCCCCGCTGATGAAGGCATCGTACTGAAGTCGTCTTACCTCCGGAGGCAAATCGCCATAGATTACACTGTTCTTGATTCCGCGTTCCGAAAAATATGCGGAATACGACAGAACCTTCCTTTTTGAAAACGCAACCAGCGCATCCCCTTTTCGCACATCGGAAAATTTCACATGAGCCCCCTGTGTTTGAAGCGGTACAAGACGGGAGTATTCCTTTATCTCAAATTCATCTCCGCAGTCTGTAATCATTCGAACTAGTTGTTCTTTTGCGTTCAGCGCTCCGCAAAGATGTATTTCAGGGCAGCAAAGTCCTAGAATTGCGCGAGTCCATGCATCTCCGCGCTGCGAATCGCCTGTCATCTGAATCTCATCAATCACGGCAACTTCATAGAATTCCTGTATGTTTGCCTTTTCAACAGTGCAGCTCGAATGCCTTGCGCCCTCAACTCTAACTTCCTCTTCACCTGTGAGCAGATTGCAGGGGACATCGTCTTTGTTCAGCCGTTCAAAGTTCTCCAAAGCCAGAATTCGAAGCGGCGCAAGATAAACTCCGTTTTTACTTTGCTTTAACCTCTGCAGTGCGTTATATGTTTTTCCCGTATTGGTTTCACCCAGATGAAGAAAAAACTTTCGTTTCATTTTTCTTGCAAGCGGGTACTCGTCCTTCGGGTTATCCGGCAGAAGTCTGCCGAATTCTTCGGCAACTATCTTTGGGATGTGGTTCGTTACTAGCACGGAGATTATTCCTGAATTCAAATACGCCCTGAAATTGCCCCCAACAATTTTCTTGAACTCGTACTCCGTTTTATTGATCTTATTATAGTGTGAAAGTAGGCGCACCGAGACATCCTCAAGCAGCTCGACATAGCCGTCATAAATCTGACGGTAGTCTTCGAGGCTCGCCGACTGCAAGGCTCTCAAGTCCTTGATTTTATTTCTTATTACAGCCTCAATATGCCATAGCTTGCTGTTTTTGGTCTCCGCAGCCTGCTGTTTAAACCTCGGATATTGTTTCTTCAAGTAATTAAATTCGTGCTTTACTCTCTGATCTTTTTTCATTATGCTTTCCCCTCAGCCAAACCCCGTTGTATAAATTGTTATATCTTATTTTACGCTTTTCCCGCTTTAAAAAACATATTCCCCTATAATAAGCAATATATCACTGCGACGTGCCTGCGTAGTGTTTATAATTGTATCATACAATAGCAAAGCCGCCAAATTCATTTTGGCGGCTTTGAAAATTATACATCATTATGTTTAATGGATTGTTTTTTTGCGTTCCTGTTTTGATTTTGATTTTCCTTAGTTATAGGTGTTTGTCCGTTTGCTTTTTCTTTTCTGGCCTTTTTGTTGTCAGGCTGACTGTCCTTAGGCATTAACTTCTCCCCTATTTCACATGAAGTGATTTTCTAGATGCGTTTGAGTAATATCATACCCCAATATCTCAAGCTGTGTTTTAATTTGATCCTGATTCACGCCCGAAGTATCAAAGTCTACAGCAATATTATCGTTTCTGTCACTGACACTTACAGAAAGCACACCATGCAGAGCATCAAGCTCACGCTTAAGCTCCTTCGTCCCATGGTTTCCGACCGGATTTTTTACTGAAAAATATACGCTTGCTTTTGACATATTTGTCCTCTCCGTTCAGCGTTTTGTGTTCGGACCCAGCGACACTTTCTTTACGTTGTGATGCTGGTTTTGGTCTTCATCGGACTGAGGATTTCCCGTTTGTTCCACTTTTTCCGGTGTATGCGCTTTCAGCTTTTGCCTGTTCGATTTGTCTTTATTCATTCCGCTCACCTCGTAAATAGTATTTCGTTGAAAAACGGAATTATTCTAAATAAAGAAAGATCGGTATTCACTGAGAACACCGATCTCTTAAATCAAGTTAATTATCTAATTTCAATATTAAACCTAACGATGTCTCTGATTAGATTCCTATCCAGAGGCGTATCGTTTGGTATTTGTATCGCTCCCTTAGAAGTTTTATAGCTTTCAAGTCTATGAGAAAACACCTCAATTGCTTTTGGTCCGGGGTATAGGCCGATGTGTTTTTTGTGTGCCGCGAAGTGGATGACATTGCTTTTAAGATAGAACGTAGGCATCTGCCAGCTAATCTTTTCAGTCATCTCAGGTTCTGCATTCGAAATAATCCGCCGCAGTTCTTTAAGCTTTGGTTGAATATCTTCGGGGCATGCCGAAATATAGTCGTCGATTGTTAGTACACCGATTTTCTCCTGCATAAGCCTTACCTCATCAGTAAACAAAAATGCCAGCTATCAGCGTAAATCAAATTTTGTATTTGAAAAACCGAAAACACCGTTAAAAGAAGTATGTCACATTATGCTATGAAATAACCCGTCTTGCTCCCCAATAGTGATTCGTGTAGTAGGTATCCGAAAGATTCGATATCTTTACAACATCTCCGGTATGAGGTGCATGGATGAACTGACCGCCGCCAATGTAAAGCCCCGTGTGACCAACATAGCTCCCGTCTGTCGAGGTAAAAAGTATGATATCCCCGATCTGCAGCGAAGTCGACGACACCGGTGTCCCAGAGTATGCGAGACCTGCCGCAGTGCGGTTTACTGAGTAGCCGAAGTGCTTATAGCAATAGTAAACAAGACCGGAGCAATCAAAGCCTGACGGAGAGGTGCCGCCGTAGACATATGGGACGCCGAGAAAGGTTTTTGCATAATCGACTATATCCTGTCCGGTGCCTGTCCCTGCCGAGTCGCCATACCAGCCGGTGTTGTTGCCGTTGTTGCTGCCGCTGTTGCCCGAGGAAATTTGATTTGAGGCAATTTGCTCCGCCTGTATGCGTTCCTGCTCCGCCAAAGCGCTCGCAACACTGCTGATTTGTCCGTTAATTGACGACTGCAGCGCTTTAACGGATTCAAGCTGTTTTTCATAATCCGCTGAATCAGCGGCCAAGCTGTCCAGAACGGCCTGAGCTTCCGTTTTCTGCACTTCAAGGTCCGCCTGTTTTTCCTGATACGCTATAAAGGCTTCCTGCTGCGAAGCCATCTCGGCTTCCATGTCCGCTTTTGCGTTTTGGACCGCGATTTGAGCTTCCTTAACCTCATTGATGAGGTTATTATCATATTCCATGATTGACTTAATAGAGTCTATACGGCTCAAAAGATCCTGAAAGCTGCCGGCGCCTATTAAAATTGATATGTATGAAGCGTTCCCGCTTTCCTCCATCGCCCTCAAGCGAACTCTGTATTTTTCGATGAGCTGCTGCTCCTTCTGTTTGTCAGCGGCAAGCTCATTTTCCATTTGCGCTATTGTGTTCGTATATATCGCAATCTGCTCGGATATGACTTCGAGCTCCTGATTGGTAACTTCGAGCTGCTGAGCCAGAAGATCGAGCTTCTCAGTCTGTGAAGCCACTTGGCCGCTCAAGGCATCTGCCTGAGCTTGCATGCCGGCCTTTTTTTCGGCAAGCTCAGCCTGCTGCTGCTTTAATGCATTTAATTGAGATCTACTGACGGCTTCAGCCGACGTGCCGAAAAGCGCCGGAATCATGGTAAACATCAGAACGAACACCATAAGTCCCGCTAATAACGATCTATTCCGATTTGAATTTGAATAAGTATTAAGCATTTTTAATCACCAATTTATTGCAAGTTGTTACTAATTGTTACAATCATTATAGTCCAATTGGCATTGTGATGCAATACAAAGAGATAAAATTTCACATTATCGGCCCTGTCAGATTATTGTAAAGGTTTGTTAGCGCAAGAAATCACAGTTCACGTATGAAAATCCGCACAAACTTTTATAGGCAGTTTATTTATACCTGATAAAAGGCACATCATGTGGAAATAAATCCGAAATTTGGTTGATTTTTTTGGAATATAGTTTATAATAATAACAATAAAAGAAAATCCAAACTTATCAGTCCGAAGCTTCTTTTGCAAGAATGCTCGAATTATGTCTAACGAATGCATTATTTATTCCAATTAATGGTATATTAAAAAACTATTTTGCAATTCTTCAGTATCATAGCTGCATTTCTGCTATTTATAGAGACTTTGTTTTGTCTTTGATTTGATTGGCATATCAATAAAACTTCCGCATATGATTATACATTTCTTTCACTTAGCATAAATCGCGATTATTTAAGCAGGCGGGAGAGCAAGAACTAATGCCTTCTAAGCCTTTTGGAGGTGAGTAACCGTGCTGGCTCCGGAGAGGCGGGCCCGGATCATGGATCTGGTAACCCGTAATAAGAGTGTAATTGTTAAGGAACTGTGCGTTCTTTTCGACGTAACTGGGGAAACCATACGTAAGGATTTGGCCGTTCTTGAGCAAGAGGGCAAATTGATTAAGACTTACGGCGGAGCTTACGTCCCCGACGGTGTTCGTAACGAAATCGACGCCAGCATACGCGAGTCCGTCCTGACCGATGTTAAGGACACCATAGGACGCGTTTGCGCCGGTCTTGTGCGTGAAGGAGACACGGTATTTCTCGACGATAGCACCACCTGTCTGAGCATTGCGAGGTACTTATCCTTAATGACGGGGGTGATGGTCGTAACCAATTCTCTAATGATCGCCCAAGTATTTGCAGAAAGCCGGAGCAGTACGCTTCTATTGGCCGGCGGGAAACTGGACATACGCAATCAGTCATTTACGGGAGAAGATGCTCGCGAGCTGCTGGGTCGCCACTACGCCGACTTGTGCTTCGTTTCCTGTCGTGGCTTAGACCGAGAGGCAGGCATCACCGATGGCAGTGAGGAAAGCGGAGCACTGCGGAGAATTATGCTGCAGCACTCCAAGCGTCGATATCTGGTAGTCGATCAGACCAAATTGGATCAGATTAATTTCTACCGCATCGGCGGTTTCGAATTGTTTAGCGGCGTTATCATCGACCAGCTGGAGGACGCCGGTTGGCGGCGCTTTTTACGTGAGCTTGGTATCTCGGTAACCGAGACAACGGCGAAAAAAAAGGGCGAAACCACAGAATAAGCCCGATTGACTAGGGAGCGAACCCAGCTTCCGGTAAGAAAAAACAGTGGCGGTAAGAGTAACGTCTGAATTTCACAAGGACGTGATTTCAATAAATTTAGCAAAGGGAAGAAAGGAGCACAATCAAATGAAAAAGCACCCACGTTTTCTGAGCGGCATAATTGCCGCAGCATTGATCCTGACTCTGGCAATACCCGCAGGTGCGGCAAGTCTCGTGAGGAAGACCCTTCAGGTGGACTCCGGTATCTCCGTCTACCTAGACGACAGTAAGCTCGTCCCAACCGATATCAACGGCAAAGCAGTAGATGTCTTTTCAAGTAACGGTACCACCTATCTGCCTCTGAGAGCCTTGAGCGAGGCCTTGGGCAAGAACGTAGCATGGGATACCGCAACAAACACCGCTTATGTAAGCGGCTATGCAGCGGACGACAAGAATGCCGAATATCTGCAGACCTACTTTGGCATCGCCCCCTTCTCAGCAACCGTCTCCCGCACCGATTTTGACGCCGCTCTGGTAAAAATCGGCGGATCCAAAACCAGCGGCACCGGAAATCTAACTGTTGCCGAAGCGGTCAAGGCCGTTGTCTGCGCCGCTGGCATGGAGAAGCTGGCTCTTACATATACCGCTCCGGTGGATGTCGATAAAGTCGCCGAGCGTCTGGCAGCTTACGGTGTTACAGGCATTTCCGATACGTACGCCGCCTATGTGGCCGCCGCACTGGACACCGATATGGCCATGTCCACTTATAATTTCAGCTCTGCACTGGACGCCGCCACCGCTGACGCCCTGCTGATGGCCGCTTCTGACGTCGCCGGCAAGGGCCGCAACTACCTTGGCAACGCCAGCGATTCCGACATCTATGCAAAGCTTCAATCCACATGGAATTCCTTCACTAACTTTGACGATGAGAAGCTATCCGCACTTGGCGCACAGCTGGTTATTCAGGGCGCGAGCACCGGCTACGGTCTGAAATATGACGGCTACAACGCCAACTTCCTCCCGAAATATACCCTTCAGTATGGCCACAGTGACATAACCCACGCCGTACAGCTCATCGGCCTTCTCAACAGCGAGGGCATTGACGCTAAGGTACAGATGGAGCCTAAAGTATCCATCTACGAGTACATGGTAGAGTGGGGCGATCCCACAAAGGTTCAGGCAACACCCACCTACGAGCTCAAAGAAATTGCGGGCGGACGCTGGCTGTGCTACGCTATGGAATACGACCTTAAGCTTGAATTTGACACAACCGCCGACAAAGAGGCCTTCAACGGTGTCATCGAGGACTACGCCAAAAAGTATGACAACATTGTTGATGCCGACGGTAAGCCCACGGTTCCCCTGCTGACCGGCTCCTGGTGGCAGCCGCTCTACTCCTCCACAGTCAAGATGGAAAACACCAGTTTCAAGCTTCTGAAGGACAACGTGATTCGTGATGGCGCCTACTCCATCCATCCCTTCAGTTTGCCTGAAAATGTCGCCAAGACAGTGGCAGTGGTTGCAAAGGAAGCACCTGATTTGAAGGTTGAATCCAGTGACCTATATGTAAACGCCGCATTCTATAACTACATCACCGGCGCGGATCATCAGTAATTAAGCGCCAACGAAAAGGGCTGTACAGCAACGATGCTGTACAGCCCTTTTTATTGTATCTCAATTTTACACCGGTTCTGACAAATTATAAAATAAAGCCTGAAAAATTGCGGTTTTCAATCTTCTTTCTAAAACAATAAAAGCAGATTAGGGATTACCATGGCAATTAATAAAGCATATAAAAAGTCAAGCCACACTATTGAACCGAAAGCACCAACGTAAATAAGACCTATTACTGGCGCAATTATTATTCTTACAAATATATTTACATTCTTGTTTTTTAATATGTCTTTAACCAACACTTTTGCGTCGCCCGAACTCGGGAAAGCATGCATCAAAATTGAAAAACCAAGCCAGCCTAAGACTAAGTTCAGTGGATTTGAATAATCTTTAAATTTTATCAATTCAATTGCCGCTGGTGCAATAACTATCATTCCGACAATGGTGTTAACTAAAAACGGTCCGATTGAAATAAAAAAGGTTTTTAAGGGGCTTTCAGTCGCCTCATGTATTACATAACCGCAGGGATTTTTCAATTGAAAATACTTCACCTCATAAACCGGTACACGCATTAGGCGACAGAATAGTTGATGTGCAAGCTCGTGAACAATTACGCCCGGGAAAGTTATTGCAGAATTAATATGCCCGGTATAGGAAAAATCATAATATTGCTCCTCCCTATTCGTCGATGTATAAATCGCGGAGAGATATTTTACCGTCTAAGTACGCTTGAGTATCTTCGTCAAGTGTGTTGCCTTTTGCAAGGTACTCTTTAATTTGAGCATCTGTCTCGTCGCTCTTATCGTTTTCGTGTAGTGCTACGATATAAGTGTCCCGTATAAAAAGCCCATCTGGGTCCTGCTCAAAGGCCTGATATGCTAAATCCAGCCCATCTTCTTTGTCGCCGTTCAATAGCCTGATTACCGCTAAACAGCGCAGAGCTTCGCTATAATGTTTATTTTTACCGAGAACCCCCTCGCAGTATTTTTCAGCATTTGCTATGTCTCCCTGCCGACGTAGTATTTTTGATAGTTCGACTTAGGCATTCAAAAATGTGCTGTCTTCTTTTAAACAGTTCTCCAAACTGCTTTTCATTTCGTCCATATTTTTGCAAACAATATTTTTATCAAACATTAGCAAAAACGCCTCAGAGATTAATTTTCTCTGAGGCGTTTTTAGTCGCCGAAATATTGTTTCCGTTCACCTATTAAGGATATTTGATAAACATCTGCGTCCAATAGAAAGTGCCGCTGGAAGTCTTTGCAACACCGACACCTATTTGGTTATAGGTCGCATTTAATATATTGCTTCGATGGCCCGGAGAATTCATCCATGTGGTCATAACCTCTTGAGGAGTCCGCTGTCCATAGGCGATGTTTTCTCCCGCAGCCGAAAACTTTATCCCAAAGTTCTCCATCATGTTGAATGGTGAACCATAGGTAGGAGACTGATGGGCAAAATAGCCCTTGTTTATCATATCCTGTGACTTATAGCGCGCCACGCGGCAAATTTCCCAGTTGGCTTTCAGCGCCGGCAGCCCATTATTGGCTCTCTGCTGATTAACCAAATCGATAACCTTTTGTTCCAGAGATTTCACGTCATCTATACTCGGAATGTTAATTTTCTGCCCCGGATAAATTTGCGAGGGGTTGCTTATTTGCGGATTTGCCTGAATCAGTTCACTCACGCCGATCTGATATCTGACGGCAATCTTCCACATGCTGTCCCCCGGCGCGACCGTATGCGTACCGCTCTGTGCAAATGCCTGAATGGGGAATAATAACAATGCTGAAGCAAGGATACAGGTTATCAGCATTTTAAATTTTCTCATGTGTTTCATATGAACACCTCCGGCATTAGTTTTTGCATGTATTATGTATTAATCAGCTAAGGCAGATAAAAAAATATGGATATGCCAGGAACCTTTAAAAGGCAGACGCAAATATGGTAAAACAGACTATAAATGGACAAATCAGTATAAAAATAGCGCCTGCGGCGAATGAAATTGCTGCAGGCGTTTTATATGCAAGAAAAGAAGTCCTTCTAATCGTTATAAGTATCCAGAAAACTATGTTTACCGGTTTTGTCTCTATACGCGATTACAGTATTCAGATTGACATTTTGCGCGCTGTTAAAAATGTTCTGATCTATGCCTGGGCTGGTCTGCCGCAGATTTTTTATCAGGGCCTTCATTTCCAGCCTTTTGGAAACGCCTGCGTTTTCGTCCAGCGCGCAGTTTTCGGTAAAGCGGCAGGCGCATTGGATGAAGTCCAGCTCATTGTATCTTTTCCATTTGAGAACATCCTCTTCCCTGACCATATACATGGGGCGGATAAGCTCCATTCCCTCAAAGTTTGTACTGTGGAGCTTCGGCATCATGGATTTATACTCCGCTCCGTAGAACATACTCATTAAAATGGTTTCGATTACATCGTCGAAATGATGTCCAAGCGCGATTTTATTACATCCGAGTTCTTTAGCATGACTATACAGATATCCTCTACGCATTCTGGCGCACAGATAGCAGGGGGACCTGTCCGTACCGGCAACAATATCGAAAATATCGGTTTCGAACATTTTTATAGGTACGTTCATAAGCTTCGCATTGTCGATTATTTTCTGCCTATTCATTGGGTTATAGCCCGGATCCATTATAAGAAATTCAAGTCCGATTTTGTGTTTTCCATGTCTTTGGAGCTCTTGCATGCACTTTGCCATCAGCATGGAGTCCTTGCCGCCGGAAATGCAGACGGCTATGTTGTCGCCTTCCTGAACGAGCTGATACTGGACTACCGCGTCTATAAATCTGTTCCATATCTCTTTGCGGTACTTTTTTATGATGCTTCTTTCGATTTCCTGATATTTTTCCATTTTAACCTCAATATGTCCCACCGACAGTGTAGGTGTATGTGCAGTATTTGCAATGCAGATATTATATCATTTATCAGATATTTGTACAGAGTCTACGTAAGGCAGAAAAAGGTTTGATTTGCGCTCATTATTGATGAGTATACTGCGACAAAAAACTGTGTAATTATAATAAATACCACAAGATACTCAACCATCTTGTGGTATTTATCAATTTAGGCTTCATTACTTTAATTTCTATTGTTTTTGTCTCTGGCGTTAGCCTCATCCTTAATTTCTTTACGCATTCCTTCCAAAGCGTCTTCACGCCTCTCATTCTTTGCGCCAAGCTCTTCTTTTGTTTTTTTATTGTCAGTTTTCGCGATCATTTCATCTGCCAATTCCATGTTATGAATAGTCATATTGATGTTTTTCTGAATATTTTCGACATTATCTTTGCGGTTGTCAGGATTTGTTTTCATAAGACCGCCTCCTATTTTTTTATTATACTGTCTGCAAATTTTCAAGTTATTATTCAATCAGTATTGCGAATAATATAAGGTAAATTTGACTTTACGAAAACTTGTGGTATACTAGAATTAGCACTCAGCAGTGAAGAGTGCTAACAGCAAAATGGATAGCCCTACTTAAAGTCACTTTTATTAATGTGGCTTTTTTTAATAGAATCAACTGTATAAATTATACATTAGTAGCAAATAATACTTAATAAAAGTATAAGGCGGTGAAACAACATGGGAGATAAGAATCCAAACAAGCAAATGAAAAAGAAGAAAAAGATTGAGAAAGTAACCGAGCAGCCGGTAGCTGTGATTGAAACTGTCTCAGCAAAGAAGGCCAAAAGATAGTACGGATAGACATATACAAATTTATTTGCGTCAAAATTGATAATTTAAAACAGCTCTAAGAAGAAAGTTCTGCGAGATTCAAAAGCCGAGCTTTCTTCAACTTTGCCCATGGCGGCTTCTCAATTTAGCGCATTGAATGCGTATAAGTTTTCTCGTTGCTATGAAAGAATATAGATTACGTAATTTAGTCATTACCAAACAGGGGGTACCAAATGATAGCCGATAATTTGCCAACAAAATTAAAAACAGATCACATTTTTCGTATGACCGATGACACCGGAATGCTTCAGCATTCAAATTATGGAGTTCCCGATCTCTCGAAGGGATATACAAGCGTCGACAACGCACGAGCACTAATTATGGCAGTCAAGCTTTTCGAGCAAACGCATTCGAAAAAAGTTGAAAACCTGATTTATAAATATGTATCCTTTTTATCCAATGCTCAAAAAGAAGATGGGACTTTTCGAAATTCAATGGGATATAACCGTGAATTTTTGGAAGAAGAAGTTCCGGAAGAATGCTTTGGGCGGTGCCTTGGGGCGCTTTGCTATGCTTATTCGGACAATAACACTCCGCTTAGTATCAAAAAAGCTGTGAGGGATTTGATTGACAAAGCCTTGCCGAATTGCATGAAGCGGACTTCATCCAGAGCAATCGCATATGTAATCATCGGGCTGAACTATCTGGATGAGGAAAAAACCAATGGATATATTTCTAAGTTGGCGGCTTTGCTGGCGGATCATTATATGCATTACAAAAACGACACTTGGCTATGGTTTGAAGACAGCTTGACCTGCTGCAATGCGGCATTGCCAAGGGCCTTACTTACAGCGTTTAAGGTCACAAAGGAAGCACGATATTTGAAAGTAGGCTTAGAGAGCCTTCAGTTTTTGGAGGGCAAAACCTTTACCGAGGGTTATTTTAGACCAATTGGCAAAAACGGCTTACAAAACAGCGAAAATGAAGCTTTTCAGTTTGATGAGCAAACATTAGAGGCCAGCGAAGCAACCTCTGCCTATATAGAAGCTTTCCTCGTCACAAATAATATTGAGTATATAGCTAAGGCCAAAACCTGCTTTTTGTGGTATGTAGGTAAGAATTCTAGAAATCTCACCCTCTTGGATGACGAGACCGGCGGATGTTATGACGGAATTGAAATTGACAGATTGAATCCGAATCAGAGTGCAGTAAGTATCATTTCCTTCTGGACGGCGTATCTGGAAATCAAGAAATATTTAAAGCAGGTAAAAACGATATAATTCAGCTGTGGAGTTAAAATAATAAATTACTTATAGAATAACGAGATAATATTATTTCGAACAATTCACGCAATAGTCCCCGAAAAACAGCTGCGGCAAAAAGTTCTCGCAATTGATCATAAGCAAAAAAACGCTCTTTTTAGAGAGCGTTTTTTTGAAGGCTCAAGTACAATACCATAGCCATCTTTGTCAAACAGGTTTGGCTCTTTTCAACATCGACCAAAGCAATTCAGCACTAGTCCCCTTTTTCTTGCGGTAGGGCCGTCCGCCGTAATAGGTACACTGCGGCCGGAAGGACACGATGTCTTTCGGATGTACAGCAAAAAGATCTTCGTCTGCAGTGAAGAAATCAGCCACTTTGCCGACTTCCAGCGTGCCGCGTTCGTCCTCTTCCAGAATGGCTCTGGCAGGATTGATCGTATAACAGCGAAAAGCCTCAAAGGGGGTGATGGACTCCTCCGGATTATAGAAATCTACCATGCCAAGCATCTGCAGCCATGGATCCATGTCCTGCACAGGACTGTCACTGGAGCCGCAAATACAGATGCCCGCATCGTAAAGGGTTTTAAACCGCAGACGGTTAACGATCTCCTGAGGCAGAAACTGAGTGTAAGTGTTCAGATAGCGCTTATCGATCCAGGCATAGCCCGGCTGCATCATGACAGCATAACGAAGCTTTTTCAGCTCTTCCAGCGACTTATCATTGTGGAACTCACAGTGTTCGATACGGTGCAGCCGCCCGGAAGTCGTTTTATTCAGAGCTGCAATGATGCGCTCGATAGCTGCTTCACCGATAGCGTGGCTTGCGATTTGGTAACCCTTCTCTTCGGCCTCCTTCACAACGCGATCCACAAAGTCTTGTTCATAGTAGCAGGGCGCAATCGTGCCGGTGTCCTTGAACGGAACATGAAAGGCAGCGGAATGGGAGCCGGTGGCTCCATCCATTTCCCAATCGCCACAGCCGCCAACCCGTAGGTGCTTCTGATATTTCGCAAATTTTTCGGTTTTTCCCAGATCGAAATACTGAAAATAGAAACGGACGCCCACATCGAAGTGCCTGGCCAGCTTCACGATGAGAGCCGTCGTAGCATCCTTTGGAGAGTCGCCGTTGCCTTCGAGCGCTCCGACGACACTGATGCCGTATTTAGCACAGGCATTCTGAAAATTGGCACAGCCTTTTGCCAGTAAAGGTAGCGTGATAGCTGCGCCGATAATGTCCGTCAACCGACCTTGCACACGTTCATGGGCCGCACCGGATAAAATACCGTTGTGTCCCGTAGGTTCGATTTCTAGCTTTAAGAGCATTTTCGTGGAAAGAGCACTACAGTGGCCGTCGATGTTGTATATTACAATGGGTCGTCCGCCGGCCCATTCGTCCAATTCGTCCTTAGTGGGAAGACGCCTCTCGTCCACTGCGGTGAGGATATAGTTGTTGGCGGCGATGACAGCGTTCTTGGGCTGCCTCGCCGCATAATCCCGAATTTTCTTTTCCACTCCGGCCAAATTGTGCGGCTCGACACCATCCTGCGTGATTTCGCAGACATTGAAGCCCATGGCCATGACTACTACGGAAAAGAGCATGTGAACATGCGCGTCAATCAGGCAGGGATAGACATGTTTTCCGCCCAGAGAAACCTCATTCTTATATCTAACGTCCGCAGGCTTTTCCTGAAATATACCTGTAATCGTCCCATCCGTGACTTCCAGAAAGCGGAAAGTGTCATCCTCACTGACACCTGAATGAAATATGCCGCCATAAAAAAGGGTTCTTTTCATATCGGAATCACACTTCCGATGCCCATGAGAATATAGGCTATAATAATTACGGCGGCCGTAACCTTACCCCCGCAGTGTGTCAGGATGGACCCTTCCACCTCCCGCCGGGCATTGAGATAGGCGGGCACGACCATAATAGCAATGATAATTGATATCAGGCCTCCAGCCAGACGCATGAACTCCATAAAGCTGCCAAAGTTGAACAGAGCTAGGATCAACGAAGGTAACGTGGCAATGAGCCAACAAAGCCTTGCATCCCATTTCATCTGTTCCTCCACGATGGAGCCCAGCGCAAAAGACAAGGACCAATAAGTGGTAAGCATGGCGAGGATGGTAAACAAGCCTCCGACAATCTGCGCCCAGGGGCCGATGCCGGCGCTCCAACCGACCATGGCTACCTCCGTGACTTTATCAGATGCTAGCAGGGCGCAGAAGGTAATCACGACGATAATGATAAAATTGTTGAACAGGCCGAGAAACACGGCCTTTTTGATTTGTTTTTTATCTTTATTCAGGCCTTCCACTGCTTGGGGGACAGAGAAGAAGGCCGCCATTGCAAACATAGCCATACCGTAGAAGGCAAGCGTTCCATTGACGGAGCCTCCGGTAAGCGGAAGCGCATGGGAAGGCGCAAAGAATGAGGCAACAGCCAGCACGGTGATCAAGCCGAATATGACTGCGACTGATATCTTCTCACTGACGCCGACAGCCTTCAGTCCGAAGAGGACGACGGAAGCGGCGATAACATAAAAGATAAGCGTTGCAACGAAGCTTGGAATCGGCAGAAGCCCTACTATAATTTCTTTCGATCCGGAAATGTAGGCCGCCAGATTGGTAAAGAGTATCAAGGTCATAAGAACGAAAAACAGCGTCGTAAGTAATTTCTTCAGCTTTCCGCGAAACAAGAATTGGGACAGGCAGGCAACGATCTGTCCTCCTTCCGAAACTTTGAGCGCCAAATCCGCTATCATCAGATGGAGTATGTAACTTGCCAAAAGAGCTATAACAAGTAGCACAAGGGAAGGAAGAAGGCCTATCTTCTCCGCCAGGTATGGCATACTCAGAACGCCGCCGCCAACACCGTAGCCTGTAATAATGCATGCTGCTTCCCAAGTCGTCAGTCTTTTTTTGCTCATTTTTACCCCTCCATGTTCAGATAATCACATTATTTTTTTACCAAAACGATTATGTAGTCCCCGAGATATAATTGCCCTGATTTGTGTGTATCCGTGCCAATATTACAATATATGGCGACAAAATGCAACAAGCCTATGTAGAAATACAATACGTATAAATACTAAACGATGTTAATTGAGCTAAATAAATTTTGGGTATGCTGAGAAACCACAACACGAGCGGCCCTTATTATGTTCATTGCATCATTGATATAAGCCCCAAAAGCTTAGTCCAAGCTTTTGGGGCTTATTTTCGCTCTTCTTTGTTTGATGGTCTCTTTTGAAACTATTTGTCTTGATCCTGTTCCTGTATTGGAGTCTGCTCTGGTGTTATTATATGAGGTGCGTCCTTAGGAGTACCCATAAATTCGGGCAGGTTCATACCTGCCATGTTGAACAACTCGCTCATCGGAGGTACAGATTTCATGAGGCCGGAGACAAAGCCCGCTGTCGCGGTCTTACCGTCGCTTTCGCCGCCGTCCCAGACGGTGATCTTGTCGATCTTTATGTTCTTGACAGCATCGACCTGGATGCGCATAAGCTCTTCCATCTTGTCTGCCAACAGCAGTCTGATTGCATCGGCGGGGTTGCCGCCGGCGGCCTTGACTATCTCATTCAAGCCTTCCGCCTGCTTCATAAGTATTGACTTCTGACCTTCGGCTTCAGCTTCCATCTTGGCTCTGATAGCATCCGCCTCACCTCTTGCCTTGCGGCGAGTCATCTCAGCTTCCGCCTCTGCCTCAAGTTCCAACTTGCGCTTTGCTATCTCAGTCTTGACGATTATATCAGCCTCTTGTGTTGCTTTTTCGCGGGCGTAACGAGCTGCTTCGGCCTGTTGTTCGGCAGCATAGGCTTCTTCAAGAGCTTTTGCGGACTGAATTTTCTCTGCCGCGGTAGCTATGCGGAGCGATTCTGCCTCTTTCTCACGCCTTGCGGCGTTGGAGCTCGCAATTTCGATTTGCGCCGTGTTTTCACCCTGTATTGCAATTGAATTCGCCTGTGCGACCTCGACGCGTTGGTCACGGACGGCGTTTGCCTCGCCGATAGAACCGTCACGCTCTTTTTCTGCAACAGTTTTCTTTGCGTCATTAATTGCCTTTGCAGCCGCTTCCTTGCCAAGCGCCGAAATATAACCGCTTTCGTCCGAAATGTCGGTGACGTTTACGTTAATAAGCCGCAGACCAATTTTTTTCAGCTCGCCCTCGACATTGCGGGACACTGCTTCAAGGAACTTATCACGGTCGGTGTTGATTTCCTCAATGTCCATAGTAGCAACAACAAGACGGAGCTGTCCGAAAATGATGTCCTTTGCAAGCTCCTGGACCTCGTCGAGCTTAAGTCCCAAAAGGCGCTCGGCAGCGTTCTGCATGACGCCAATTTCGGTTGAAATACCAACCGTAAAACGGCTGGGGACGTTGATACGGATGTTCTGTCGGGAAAGAGCGTTCTCCAAATCGACGGAAATGCTCAGCGGCGTCAGATCAAGAAATTCATATGACTGAAACACCGGCCATATGAACGCCGCGCCGCCGTGTATGCACTTTGCGCTTCGAGCGGAGCCGTCTTTGTCGCTGCCGACCTTGCCGTAGATAACCATCACTTTGTCGGATGGGCATCTTTTGTAGCGGCGGACAATAAACAGTACAAGAGATAACGCCAGAACCGCGATAACACAGATCAGAATGATTTTTTCCATTAAATTTTACACTTCCCTTTCAAATTAT
>PGZZ01000021.1 GCA_002841545.1 Firmicutes bacterium HGW-Firmicutes-16 | reverse complement strand
AAACCCTGTAACCATTGCGGTTACAGGGTTTTTGCTTGGCGGAGAAGGAGGGATTTGAACCCTCGCACGCTTTTGACACGTCTACTCCCTTAGCAGGGGTAATATACGCTAGTGGTATCAATGGATTGCTGTCGGATATCAGTAGTCAGACGGTAGTAGGCTTCTTAAAAATACGTATGTTTTGCTTATTGGATTAAATATCGATAGGTCCCTTAGCAGGGATGGAATAACCATTGATAATACCGGGAAATATCGCTATATGTTGGGAGCGCGTTGGTAATAGGACTTATTCGAAATTACTTCTCTACGCGTTTACACATTCATCAGTACCTTTTGTAATTTACTCAGATTATCTTGTTCATTTTTAATTTTTGCTTCAGTAGACATTAATTCGCGTTTAGCTTCGTTATATCCCTTAATTAATTCTCTATTTTTGTTAATTCTATTCAAAGATAACATAATTAATAAGATAGATAAGACTGCAATAGCGAGCATAACAAGTGAATGTTCCATAATTACGCCTGCTATCATGAAAGCCGATAGAATAATAGAAAATACAAATAGGAATGATGATCTAACTGTATGTGCAACAGCAGTATGATGACTAGTTTTATTTTTTTCTAAGAAATCTTTCTTAGCTGATTTTTCGATATTAAGTTTGGAGAGCTCCTGCTCGATGTATTCTTTTTCTCTGTTTAGACTTTCAATAGTTCTATCTTCATCACCACAGACGGAATTGCTGCAACGCGTTTCTATATACTGTTGGTCTTCTTTTACTCGTGTACCACAATACTGGCATACGTAATAATTGCTGTCCTCGCGAATCAAAGGAGCTCCACAGGAGGGGCAGTTTAACTCAATCATTTCCATTAAATCACCTACGTAATAATTCGTTTCTATTTGTTAATTCTCCAAGATATTTGTACAAATTAAGTGCAGTGAATAGCTATTCACATAACATATCAGTAGTCAGACGGTAGTAGGCTTCTTTATTTTACGGTTCATTTCCTCAAGCGCGGCAGATGTATCCTTGTGAATATATCTCTCCGTACTGGCAAAACGAGAGTGTCGCATGATCTCCTGGATTACCGTCGGCGCGATCCCAGCCTTATCAAGAGCAGTCGCTGCACTGTGACGGCAGCTGTAGGGCCGGAGCTCCGGATTGAAGCCCATGAGCTGGATATACACAGGAAAAATGTCGTAAAAATCCTCGCGCCTGAACTCACAGATTTTCTTGCTGTCGCTGTTGCAAAGTGCTTCCAGCACCGGGATTATCAAATCGGGGATGATGATAGGCGTCGTCTTCCGCTTCTTGGTTTTCATTCCGCAGCCATTGATCTGCTGAGCGTCCCAGTCAATCATGGTCTTATCGGATTTGAACAGCTCACCGGGCATCATGCCGGTGTGAATCATAAGTAGAAGTAGCCCAGGGAACTTGTTGCCGACGCTGAAATCCTCCCAAAGTTTGGCTTGTTCATCCCTCGAGAACGGCACTGTTTCCTTTTCATCCAGTTCGGGCAGCTCAATAAACTTAGCAAGGTTAACCGGAGTGTCGCCCTGCGCCACGGCGCGGGAATACAGGTGGGACATAAGAACCTTCATGTCCTTAGCTGTATAAAATGAAGAAGACTTTCTGTCGACACAGTCCTGCAGGTCTTCGATGTTCAACGCGTTAATATCAATATAGGCGATGTCGTCTATGCGCTTGCGAGCGCTACGGTAGCCGCTTTGCTTTGAACTGGATAGCTTGCTGAATTTTGGACTGGATTCATATCCGTCGTAAAGCTTCTCCAGCGTGGCAGTCTTTCGGCTGGTGTTCCGGCGCAATTCGGGCAGAAAGTCCAGAGCTTCCTTTTTGGTCGCAAAGCCACCCTTTGTACGGGGAACACGCCGGCGCTTGCCGTTCTTGTCTTTTTTCCATCCGATAGTAACCTCAGCGGTCCAGGTCGTGTTTCCTTCGCGCCGGTAGACGGTACCCTCGCCGTTGCCGCGTAGCTTCTGCTTCGCTTCACGAATCTGTTTGCGGCCGCATTTGAGACAATAGACCGCATCGTCAGGAAGCTCGACGCTGCACTTCTTGTTTATGCAGTTCATTCGGCGTCACCTCCTGCGTGTCCAAATTGGACACGTCATGTGTCATAGTTTTTTCTTATTACCGCAATACCTGTAATAATGTCTTCATATAACAAAAACCATAGAAACATATGTATTAGTTCATGGGAATGCTCAAACGTACTAATTCACGGGAATGCTCATTATTTTCTTGAACATCTGATATTTGTTGATTATAATTATACACCGCATATAATTCATCATTGCTCATTTCCTGAGAATACTTAATTAAAGCACTCATATAAGAGCTTTTGACTTTAATCGTATCAAAGTCAAAGAGTACTTGTTTAATTGATACAAATATTTGATCTTTCGTTTGCTGAATTTCCTCTTCCGTAGCGTCTGCGCTGTTAAAGAATTGGTCTTTGATGTCCGCAATCTTGTTAATGACGTTGCCCGGGAGGACTAGTCTGAGGTTTTCTACAAATGGAAATATTATTAATGAATTATGAGCATTAGATTTGAGCCAAATTAATATTGAATTCCACCACAACCGGTCAGTAATACCCAAGGACGTACCATAAACACATATTACATTGCTGTTGTTGATTACTTGTATCGCTTGCTCGTCTATCAATGAGCCAAAGTTGCTGTTAATTATTGGCTTAATAGCGCTATGTTTAAACTTAGTTGATTCAAGAAGTTTGGTATTACTTATTTGAGATTCGTCGTTGACACCCAAAATCAAACCTTCATCAGTCGTGCCGTGTATATGCAGCACTTCGTCTCCGATAGAGTCTGTAAATGGATGGGTTGGATTGTTGACGTTACCACGCGAATTCAAAGGTCCTTTGCTTTTCGCAATAGCGATACATCTGTCTAAAACGTTTGTGTAATTAAAAGAAATAAATTCAAAAATACAGTCGCTTAACCAATGTGAAGCATGGTTATTCTTTAACGTTTGCTGGTCTTTTTTTGAGATTCCGCGAACATAAAAATTGTTAAGTGCGGCTCTCATACATTCAGCAATTTCGTCACCAACAATTTCAAAATTAATACGAGATTCTTGTAGCTTAAGATACGCAGCGAGATTTATTTCAAAATCCTCAACGCAAGTGTTGTAGGCATCAACCGTATCAATCGGTGGATTAATAGTTTCTTTTCCTAAGGTTGTCTCAAAATCCGACCATTTATTTAGATCGGTCTTCAAGTTATTCTTAAATATATCTATAATATTGTTTTCACTTGGTTGTGCATGATAGTATTTAATAAAGTCCTCATATCTTGTGTCTAGTCCAGCATTTATATCAAAACCATTTCCTATTAAAAAAGTTACTCTCATATAAATCCCTCTAATGTGTTTAACCGACAAATTGCGGCTCTTTTTTGACGTTAGTATATTCAAGTTCTACGGTCCAATTTGGACACGGGCTATTTTGTTATATACGCAGCAGCGCAGGCGACCGCCCTTGTTTTGCCTCCGCCTACGTTATCAAAGGCGAAATAGTCAAGCGGCAAAAGATATGCAGAAATATAATCACCATCATAAGCGTCCACTGAGCCAATGTAGTATATATAGTAATAATTATAATTTACATCGCCAGCAATAATGAATGTTACAGTATCATAATTGTACGTGGAGAATTCTGAAATCTGCGTTATTCTAAGTGCTGTTTGCTTAATTAGTTTGTCACCGAATTTGTCAGGGGATTTCGTATAAGCCTCGTGTCTATATTCCGTGTCAACAAGTGCATCTAGCCCTTCCGCTGAGTTCACAACGAATATGTCGGCATTGCTATCCAGAAAGTCAGCAGATAACTGTCTCATTCCGAATTTTGCGCCTTTTTTCTGACCTAAGAACATAAATGTTTCTTTCGGTGTGGGAGTGTAATCACCATTTGTGAATGTACCGGTCTGAATATAGTCTGGTTCAACTTCATATTTGAGTTCACCTTGACCATTGAAAGTGCCGTCTTTAAAATTCCCCGTATAACAATACTTTTGACCTTCACTATTTGTTGCGGTGAATGAACCGTTGCCTGTTGGCACACCATTTATCGTGTCGCCTTCATATTTACCTGTGCGGTCATTCTCGGTAAACTTGATAAGAAACTGAGAGTCAACAAGTTTTCCGCTTCCGGACATTTTACCTTCACTCCAAGTACCTGTGTATGTAAAAACATTTGTTCCGTCATCAAAAGTGAAGGTTCCTTCACCGTTAGGGAGTTTGTCCTGTATACTGCCGGTATATGTTCCAGCGTAAACAACATCCTGATACGTGAGTTCGTAAGGCTTGTTTTCAGCCGAAGTGGCCGCGCACGCGGTCAGAAGCAGGAGGAGTGCAAACGCTAAAGGTAACAGCTTTCTCATAAATTACTCCTTAATTATTAGTCCAAATTGGACACGGTTACGTTATTTCAGCAAGAATGGTAAGCCCATCATCAACGTTGTACAAGTAATTTGCATTTTCGCTAAATGAAAAGCGCGAACCTTCGTTTACTATGTCTGTAAACTGCAATTCGTCACTAATTGTTTCCCCATTTTCAGAGTCTATAATACCAATCGAAGCTCCGAAAAGATAACCGAAGAGAGTGATTTCCTCCATTGGCGCAGTTTTAGAAGCTAAAAATATGTAGATTTTTGTTATGTATTTCCCGTCTGAATCCGTTTCCACTGTGACAAGATTGTAGTTGTCTAGGAAATAATCATATTTAAGACCATCGTCAGATGCCTCGCCGCTTTCCGGGGCGACAGAAGAAAATGTCGGCATGTCTTCTTTTGATAACGAAGAATCCATGACTTCAATATATTTTTCTAGAGTAAGTTTGTTTGCTGCTGGTGTTGGCGTCGCAGACGGAGGCGCGATGGTTGCGGGTGTCGGCGTGGGGGATGGGGACGGAGCAGGCGCGGCAGTGCCGCACGCGGTGAGGAGTAGGATTAATGCGATTGCTAAGGGTAGTAGCTTTCTCATACAATAATTCTCCCATTATTACATATTTATGGTAAAATGTTTTTGCGCGTAAATATAGAGGCCTCATAGGAGTTGAAATATGAGCCCCGGTGAAAAAATAAAGCTCTCACTTAGCGTTGAAATGATTAGGGATAAGCCTGCTTTTATTACTTATCTCCAGCGTCTCCTTGCCTCGCAAGCTCAAAACGAATGTATTCCTTTGCCCGTTCAAGATTGTCAGGATTTAGCTGATTTAAAAGCTCTATAGCCTCTCTAGTCTTAACATCTACGTTGGCCAACACTTTTTCAAGCCGCTCGACGTCTTCGGACTCGAGCGGTTTTTCTATGCCGTGCTGCTTAAGAAAATCGCTTAAGCCTTCTTTAAATGTAACAATCTCGAATTCGTGCTTTGGTAGAGCAAGATGTCCATCGATTATATACTGAAATTCTTTTGTAAATTCAACCGAGACATCGGCGTCAGGCTCGCCGTTTGGTAGGTTGGGCTTAGGGGTGATTTTTATTGATTTTATTGCAAATGAGAACCAGCGCGCCAACTGGATTTCATCGCCTTCATAGTACAAGCGAGTATCTAACCAGGCACACAAAAATTTTTCATCATCAAAAGCTGGCATTTCTAAATCTGAAGGAATTTTAAGTCGAAGCGCATAGGAAACCGCTTCATAATACTTGACGACATCGTCCCAATGCTCGTATATCCCGCAGCCTATAATGTAGTCCGAGGAAATATTGAAAATATCAGTTAGTTTTTTTAGCGATTCGTAGTCTGGTACTCTGTTTTCTGTTTCCCACATAGTAACAGTGGTTCGCGATATATTCAAAATTGCTGCAAGTTTTTTTTGAGTGTACCCAAGGGAGCTTCTAAGCTGCTTGATTCGGTTCATTTTCGTCACCTCAATTGTTATTATATGTCACGCTTAATGACAACGCAAATATTTAGAATTAAAAAAATGTAACAAATCTTGACATTGGTCTAATAGAGTGTTATTGTAATGTCACCGAGCGTGACATTAGCTGAAGGGAGGTGCTTTTACGGAAAGGATAAAACTGCTTAGGATGAAATATGGAATCACGCAAATGCAGCTGGCTGAAAAGCTTGGCGTAACACGAACTGCAATTACCAAATGGGAAACTGGAGACTCTTATCCACGTGCTGAGATGCTTCCCCAAATAGCAAAACATCTCGGCTGCACAATTGACGACCTGTACGCTGAAACCGAAGTAAAGGAGGCTGTGTAAATGACCATTGCAGACATTGAAGAAATCGACAAGATTATGCTTACCGCTACCGACGTTGCGCCGCTGCTTGGGTTCGATGCGAACAGTATCAGAATGCAAGCACGCGAGGATCCAACACTATTAGGTTTTCCGGTTGTCGTAGCAGGTACCCGAGTCCAGATCCCAAAAGAAGGATTTCTGCACTATTTACGCTACGGCCGTACGGTTATCATTCAGCAGTCTGATGAGCTGCATTATGAGGGAAGGGGAGCATAGTGCCGACAAAGAAAAAGCCTAAGCCCGATTCTTCAATATGGCTTGTCAAGTGCGACGGTCTATGTATTGACAAGGCCTCGACCGAAGCACAGGCGAAGTCAAAGAAAAAAGACTGGGAGAAACTCTATCCGCCAAACATGAAATTTGAGATTGTTACGGCAAGGTGATATTCCACCCATTGTACCACTGCATAAATCAATTATACCCGATAGGAGGTATTTATCCATGATGCAAAACAGCAAGAATATATACCAGGCTGCCCGAATGGCTGCAGGTATAACACAAGAGCGCGCAGCTGAGCTGATCGGAACATCCGTCCGAAGCGTTGCCGCTTATGAATCCGATGAACGCATTCCAGCCGACGACGTTGTTGTACATATGACCGAGATATACGGAACGCAGTTTTTGGCTTATCAGCATCTGCGCAAGAATATGGAGATTGCACGGACGATACTGCCCGAGGTCAGTCCGACGAATCTGCCGATGGCGATTCTTCGAATTCAGAAAGAGGTCAACGACTTTCTCAAGGTTCGGGACGAGATGACGGAAATCACCTGCGACGGGATCATCGACGATCGCGAGCAAGAGCGCTGGATTCAGATAACGAAGGAGCTCGACGACATATGCCAGGCAATCATCACGCTTAAATTTGTGGGGGAGGGTAGCATATGAGAACGGCAGGGCAAAAAAAGAGCCGCAACCTCGGCAAAGGTTACGACTCCGAGACACGCAAACGCGCATCTATTGATACTTTTAGTTTACACCATATCCTCTTAAAAATCAAGGGGGTGGTGTGATTTGGACTATTATCAAGACGAAATAAACGATTATCCTGACGAAAGACGTCCGGCTTTGTGGGCAAACATTCCCTCAGGTGTTCTTTATAGTACCAAATTGAAGCCAAACGCGAAGATTATATACGGCGTTATTTCTACGCTTGCGTTCGCGCGCGGTTACTGCAACGCAACCAATGGATACATCGGCTGGTTACTCTCGCTGAGCGCGAAAGCAGTCAGCGAGAGCATTTCTCAGCTCGCGGAGCACCTTTACATAACTGTCGAGCTTGTAAAAGGAAAAGAGGGCACCAACAAGAGCCGGAACATCTGGATAAACGGGGCAAAGCTTGGTTTTGAATACCCACCCGAAAATTCGGGTGGGGGTATCCCGAAAAAAAGGGATACCCCTCCCGTAAAAAGTGTAGACACCCCCCCGCAAAAAGTTAAGGAGATATATACAAGAGGATATAAAAGATATATAGCGCCTGAAAACATTGTAAAAATGCTCGAGGATTACGCCGACGGAAACGAGCAGCTTAAAAAGGCACTCATGGACTTTGCGGAAATGAGAGCAAAAACCAAGGCTCCGATTACGACTGAAGCAACGGTCAAACTGCTGCTGAACAATTTGGATAAGCTCTCCGGTGGTTCCGATGCCGTCAGAATCGCGATGCTCGAGGAGGCAATTCTTAAGAACTGGAAGACAGTGTACGCGCCCAAGGATGGCTGCGCCTCTAAAAAAGTTGTGGAAAGCGAGGATGTACCTACATGGTGAATCTTTTACAGAGGACGGCTGTAGATGAGCGGCACGTTGAAGCAGAAATGAGCGTTATCGGCAGCATGCTTATAGACAACGAAGTTATTGGAATCGTAATGTCAGAGGTGACTGAGAACGATTTCAGCAGCACATACAAAACGGTGTTTACGGCAATTCGTGAACTGTTCAACGAGAATGTTCCGATTGATCCAGTAATAGTAAACCACAAATTGGGTGATTGCTATGGTCAGTTTCTTCTGGAGCTAATGCAGGTAACACCTACGGCCGCTAATATAAAGCCCTATCTAAAAATTCTCAGAGAACAGTCGTTGCTCCGCAAAGCGAATGACATAGGCGCTGAGCTCACGGATGCGAGAGATGCCGAAGAGGCGCGGGAACTGATAGACAAAGCAGGTAGGCTGTTTTCTGAGCGTCCCGGCCGCAAGATCATTGATTCAGCGGAATTGCTTACGCTTTTTTATGACAATCAATTTACGAATGCAGAGTATTTGACATGGGGCTTAGCAAAGCTCGATGAAAACATCTACGCTGAACCCGGAGATTTTATCGTCATAGGCGGACGCCCGAGCGTCGGCAAAACGGCCCTTGCAATTGAGTTTGCACTTCATCAGGCAAAAACAAAAAAGGTAGGATTCTTTAGTTTAGAAACTGGACCGCTTAAATTTGCCGATCGAATGGTGAGCCATGACTTCCGGTTGAATCTTCGTAATATTAAACGCCACAATCTGAGCAAGGTGGAACTCGACAGGGTGTTAACTAATTCCGAAGCATTCTGCAAGCGAAATATTGAGTTTATCCATGCCAGTGGTATGACAGCAGCTGAAATACAGTCCATAGCCCTGGCGCGAAAATACGACATCATTTACGTCGACTATCTGCAAATAGTAAACTCCGGGTTGCCAAAGGCACTCGCAACTGAACAGGTTAGAAATATCAGCCTTGGGTTACATACACTTTCGCAGAGCAACCGTATTACGGTTATTTCGCTTGCACAATTAAAGCGACCGCAGACAAAGGAAGATGCGGAAAGAGCGCCTGTAATGGGTGACCTTAAGGAATCGGGGCAGATTGAGCAGGACGCTGATATTATCATGTTCCTTTACCTGAAGAGTCCGGGGCAAAAAAATGGTCCGCGCTGCCTTAAGGTTGCGAAAAACAAAGAGGGCGAGCTAGGCTCGTTTACGCTTGAATTTGAAGGTCAGTTCCAGACCTTTAGCATGAATGACACCGTATTCGAAGAAACCGACAATGAAGATGAACCGCCCGAGCAATTTCATTTGGAAGAAGTGGAAGAAGGCGAGAAAGACGAGAGTCGCCCCAAGCGCTTTGTTTCGAGAGACGAAGTATTTAGAGGTAAAAAAAGATGACAGTAGGCGACAAAGTACCGTCCCAGACGATGACAGGCGCCGGCCCCAAGGGAAACCCGGAAACTGTTTGCGGTATCTGCGTCTACATTCATCCAAAGCGCAGATATTATACTCTTGAATTTAATCTTCCCGGCGGGAAGGTCCGCGAAAATTATCAATTCAAGTACAGAAGAGGAGAGACTTCTAATGAAAACAATATCAATTGTCAACCTTAAGGGCGGCGTCGGTAAGACCGTTACAACCGTCAACATGGCGGCAATCCTCGCTGGCGACCACGGCAATAAAGTTCTTGTTATCGACGCTGACCCCCAAGCAAACGCTACAAGGTTCTTTGGTCTTAACGGCAGCGAGTGCAATACTATTGCCGGAATAATGACAGGAGAATGCGATTATATTCCTGAATACATATACGACACCTCAATTGACAATGTTCACTGTGTTCCCTCGGAGATTAGCCTTATTGAGTCTGACATAGCGAGCATCCGCACCGGCAACGGCATAAAAGCCCTGAGCAACTTTTTAGATGCTGTAAAGGATGATAATAAAGTTGCTGAGGATTTCGGAGAGACTCCATTCGACTTCACGCTAATAGATTGCCCCCCGTCGTTTACAGCGGCTTCAGTAGCCGCGATATATGCTAGCGATGAAGTCATAATCCCGATCAAGATCGATGCCTTTGCCCTCGACGGGATGTACGAGCTCATGAAGCAGATTGACAGCGTCAGGGCTATCCGACCCGGGATAAAGATCGCCGGAGTGCTAGTTACGATGTGGCACAACTGCCCTGCTGTAGTTCAGGGCGAGGACTTCCTCAGGAAGTCGCGCCTATCGGTATACCAGACGCACATCAGACGCAGCGACAAGGTCGACGAGAGCACCTTCGCCCGTCAGTCGCTCGACGAGTATAGCCGCAATTGCGCAGCGACTGTCGATTATCACCGTTTTGTAAAGGAATACCTCGGGGAGGTGCTTTGATATGGCGGAAAAGAAAAAAGGCTTCAGCATCGGGGATTATAACACACCTGACTTTGTGTCCAATTTGGACACGGCAGCGGCGGCCGTGCAAGTGATTGAAATTCCGATCCAAAGCGTTCAAATCAATGAGAAAAATTTCTACGACACGTCCAATGTCGAAGAGCTGGTCAAGAGCATTGCGCTTAACGGCCTAATTGAGCCTATCATAGTTATGCCGACGGATCCTATTCCCGGAGCTGTTGGACCGGCTTATCGCATTATCTCCGGACACAGGCGCTTTTCCGCGTGGTGGGAGCTCTCCTCCGATGATCCTGTTAAGTATGCCGCGATACAGGCTATCGTCAAGACTCCGGCAAATGAAATTATGGAGGAGCTGCTGCTAATCGAGGCGAACCGGGCGACCCGGGTCATGTCCTCGGCCGACACAATGAAGCAAGCTGAGCGCTACACTGACCTTCTCGGCCGGCTGAAGGAGCAGGGCGTTGAAATTCCTGGGAGGTTGCGCGACGCCGTTGCTGAAGCTATGAATATTAGCGCCTCGCGCCTAGCACGACTAAACGTAATCCGAAAAGGCTTAAGTGATAAGGCAATGGCTATGTTTGAAACGAACGCTTTGAACGAATCCGTTGCTTATGAGCTCGCACAGGCTCCGATTGAGGTACAGGAAAAAATCTTCGCAAGTTCAAAGGAACCTGCGAAGATGACAGCTTGGCAAATTGAAGAAAGAGTAAAATGGAGAGCTAATCTTGATAAAATCAAATGTAAAGGCGAGCAGGTGTGTAATAATCGAGATCGAATGTTTTCTGAAAAATGCAAGGATGCTAACCGTTACAATTACCTCCAGTGTGTCCAAGGGGAATGCTGCAAAAATTGCTCTAGGCTATATACTTGTGCGTCCGCTTGCAGTCAGTTCTCGGATAAAATTAAAAAACAGAAAGCATTGGAACGAGACCTAAAATCTAAAGAAAAGTCTGATGCTGAAACAAAAAAACTAAACCTGATTGCCGAGAATAATAAACAATGGCTCCGACTGGGATATGCCCGAGAAAAATCAGGTGTAGAATACGAAGAGATTTCTCAGGCACTCAGAGATGTTCAGTGCTATGTTTGGCCGTGTAAGGCGAGCATGGATCAATATGAAAACGGCGAATGCGATGATTCCTGGTCCGCAAACATATTGGGTAGGCTTAATGCTGATGCATTGGCAATTGTGGCAAGGCTTTTTAGATGCAGTACTGACTACCTGCTGGGACTTTCAACCGAGCTGACCGTTTATAAGGGTGAGTGGCAAAAGGCTGACGAAATTCATCCCAATAACGGCGATTACGTCCTTATTCTGAAAAATAAGTCCGATGTAATCGAGCAGACTGTTTATTTCAAGGACGACTTTATGGACGCGACAGACAAATCTACGGCCAACAATTACGTCAAGGATGTTGAATACTGGTCATATCCTCCGCGCCTGCCAGATGGAAAGAAGTTTCCCGGACAGAGCACCATTGAAAAGCTTGCGAGAGGGGAGAAGCCCTGATGGCGTTCAACCGAAGTAATAGCCCTTATCGCTGCCCACCGGACTGTCCCGATCGGAGTCCGATATGCCACACAAGCGAGTCGAGCTGCAATACTTACGCTTCCGACCGAGCTCGTGCCGAAGCGGAGAAAACCGCAGCTCGTCTGCTCAGAGCCACTGATAATGCGGCCGCAGTTCTGATTGAGAGCCGACAGCGACAGAAGCGGAGAATGTAATACTCATCGCGCCCTCGACCCAGTCGAAGAACCCGCGGAGATGGTGAGGGCAAATCGAAAACTTGAGGTCAGCCGATAATGGTATAGTGATATTCTATTCTTTCTTCGTTAAGCTGATATAAAGCACTCCTTGTGCTGTACCATCTGACTTCATTTCCTTTCCAAGTCAAGCACATACTGCGTATGATAGATGGGTTAGCATTGTTATCAGATTCAATATTGATACCGTAAACATTTGGATTGAAAAACACCCCACTTGTGGAGCCAGGATGATTTGTGGAAATAATTAATGCTTTTGGTTCAAAAAAATAGCATAGTACGTTCTCACACCCGCTTCCAAAAGTACCTGTACCTACATAGGAACCAGTTACAATTCTTGCACGTTTATTAATTTCGGAGAGCATTTGCGTGCTCATCTCTCGCAAATTAATTTCAAGTGTTGTAATTCTCTTTTCATAGTCGTTAATTTTTAATTGAGAGTCGTTACTATATTTTTTTATACCCTTTTCAGCCATCCGTTGAGCTATAAAATACAATGCAACGCCAATAATAGCAAAAACACCAACAACAATTGTCCAAAACAAGCTAAAGCTGTGAAGCACATGTGAATCCAATTGTTCATACAGTGTTTCGATGTTTTGGATTCGCAAAAGAAGTTCAGAGTATGCCTGGTCTATAGTCATAAAGTCATCTCCCAACAAATTATGACCCTAGTATAACAGCAAAAATTGGGAAAAGGAAGTAAAGGATACTTTTATGGATATATACATCAAAAACATTGGCGTACGGAATCGGTGGTGAATTCATTTACGATGTGTCTATTATTGACACATAAACAATTGAAAAAGGGATGCGGGGCTGTGCGCCCCGCATTTCCTGCGTTATGAATCACTGCGAAAGCATGGTTTTATATAAATACTAATAATAATTTCTACTCCTACTATGTTTTTACTGAATGTGCTTTTTGCCATTCGGTAGGATTCCGGCATCATGTGAAAGAACATAGGTGTGAAGACAATGACACGTTTTATAGTTAATTATTCCAAAGAAAAGCATTGCAATATACCCGCTGACCGGATGGAGGAGCGTGAAGGCTTTGTTTTTGCTTATAATG
>PGZZ01000020.1 GCA_002841545.1 Firmicutes bacterium HGW-Firmicutes-16 | reverse complement strand
ACCTGGTTCACAAGGCTTTCAACACTCTCGGTGGTCGACGCCGACATGAGATTGCTGCCGCCCTGGATAATAACCGTGTCAGAGCTGACGCCCTTTTTTATAACCGAGAGCTTCTTCCCCGCAAACCGTATCTGATACGCCTCGCCTGTCGTCTCAGCCGCAAGCGTGTAAGCGGTCTGGATGATTTTATAAAGGCCGACGCCGATGAAATTGCGGGAGATTTTCACGCCCGTCTCCGCAATGTCCCCGACCTCGATTCCGAAGTCCGCACAGATCCGCGCCGTGATAGCCTCCGGCGTCGTATTCGTGAATTTATAGACCGCCTCGTTCTGCTTGACGTAGATCCCGCGGTCGTAGGCCGTGATATCGATCACGCTGTCGCCCGTTGACTTCTGCCTAGTGAAAATATATCCTTCAAAAAGCTCGCTCCCCGCATCGCTAAAGAGCACAGCACTTCCGAGAGGGCAGCTTATCACGGGGACGTTCTTATCCGTTGGGGAAGACAGAATCCCGAATTCCAGCGTCCGGGCGCACTGTTTGCAGTCCCCCGACCATGTGACCGTCGGGACGAGCTGCATCACGTCGCCGCTCCCCGCCTCAGGGCTCGTTATGAACAATTCCACAATCGCCCTCCTACAGCAGCCCCTTGTCAGGTATCTTGATAACCTGCCCGATGCTGATTATATTAGCGTTCTTGATTCCGTTATATTTTGCGAGCTTCGGATAAAGCGAAGCGTCACCATAGAACTTTCGGGCGATCGCGGAAAGCGTGTCGCCCGATTTCACCGTGTATGTCTCGGACGTGACCGCCGCCGTCGCTTCCGCAAGGCGCATGGTGTTCCCCGTTGCGCTCGACTGCGTCTGAACCGCTGAAAGCTCCCTGTACTTGCGCAGAGTTACCGTCGCGTATACGTCGCCAGTCCCGTCCTTTTCGCCGTAGGTAATATCCTCAATCTTCACGGGGGAGTTTATCGGCGTCTCTGTAATTACAAAACGCAGCACAGTACGGGCATCGCACCATGCTTCAAGCTTCCTGGTATAGCTGTAAGGATCTGTCGCGGCCTCCGGTTGATTAAACGGATAATCCTTAGCCGGAAGCATACAATCGACCTTGAAGCTCGGCAGCGTGCCGTAGCCCGCGAGTGCCGTGTCGCCGAGTGTATGAATGTTGACAGTTTCGATTCTAATACCGTGCGAAACCTCGAAGCCTGAAGGCGTCACTGGAAACACAAGCACGTCGGCTGCAGCGGGATCAAATAAGATAAATTTCATAACATGCCCTCCTCACTCGACCGCCAGCAGCTGCGCCCGCCTAATTTTTGCCACGAGCGCCGAAGCTACCTTGTCAATGTCCGCTTCCTCGCGGATAACAAAACTGTTTCCGGAGATTTTCACAACGGCAGCGTTTCCGTAGCCGCGCGCCTCTGAGGCCGTCAGAACCCGCTCGCCCTCGTGTAGCATCGCGGGGTAGTTGTCATAAGGAACATAGCTCAAGCCGTAAGCGAATCTTGAGTTTTCCAACCAATTCTCAGCGGCTCCCTCATCACCATTAATAGTAACGGTGTAGGTACCTGTAGTTAGCCCGCTTTTCAAGCCTTTTGTAAACGCTTGTGCCAACGAATATCCGGCATTTTTCCACGAATCATTTACCGAGCTGTCCTGACAAATACTGTTAGCCAAGGATATTGCACTCTCGTTTGCTATTTGGGCGCCTTCTGAGCCATCATATTCGTTTTGCGCGATAGCTTTTGCTCTCGCTAGAGCTTCGCCCATAGCAGCTCCAGCTTCCTCCACCCCCGCCGTGTTGTCGTTTTTGTTAGCATCATAGAAGTTCGCCTGTGCCAACTTGTAGTCATTCGCCGCTTCTTGCAGTGCACTAAGATGATCGGATCCGGAGTAACTGTCGGCAATCGTACCTGACATGACGCTTGAGAGCGCATCGCGCTCCAGCTGTTCTTTGTTATTTTCAAGAGAAGCTTTGTATTGCCCAATCTTTTTATAAGCGTCCTGCATCTCAACGCCATTATCGCCAGAATAATAGTCAATTTCATTTTGCATGCCGGTCTTGCGCGTCTCGTTGTAGCCCTCTCCCATAGAGTTATCGATCTCGGCTTTCGTGTCACTGAGTGTGCTCTGCAGCCCCGAAAAGGTCTTGGACTGAGCTTCCATGCTTCCGGAGTAGGTCGTGGCCATGTAGTCGGAGATAGCTTTCGCGGCTTCCGCGCCCGGGATAAGCCCCTTTGTAACCATGTCCTGAATTTGCTCGTTCGTTTTGCCCGTCACGCCGGGTAGCTTTGAAAGTGCCGTATAGACGTCTACTCCGCGCTCCATAAGCGGGTTTAGGTATTCCATGGTCGTCTTGCCTGTGACGTTCATACGTCCAAGGTAAGCCGCCATGTCCTTCATGGAGCTCGCGTCGAGCCCAAGCGCTGAGCCAGCCTCGCCGACCGCGTTCATTGTTTTCAGCGAGTCGTCCGCTGAGTAATGATAGGCAAGCAGCGTTTTGCCGATGGAGGTCAAATCGCCGAACTCGAACGGCGTCTTCGCCGCCATTGTTTTCAGCTCATCGACATATTCGGAGGATGCCGAGTCGCTGCCGAGTAGGGTTTTAAACGAAAGCTTTGTCGTTTCGCGGTTCGCCGCGAGGGAGGATCCGTTTGTAAGCGAATCAGCTTGCTCGCCGGTGACCGTGTCATATAGGTTTTTGTAGTAATCCTTAAAGGCATCGTCCTTTTTTTGCTGTACCGCAGACAGCCCTTGTATAGCACCGACAAGTCCGCCCACCGCCGCACCGACCGCAGTACCGATTCCCGGAATAACTGATCCGATTGCAGCCCCCATGCCCGCGCCGGACAGCGTGCTTGAGAATACTGTCCCAGTTTCCTCTCCATAGGCGCTGGCGACATAGGTGTTCGCAACCTGGCTCAACGCATTACCAAGAAATGCTGAAGCCCCGGCTGCTCCCAAGGTGTTTAAAATACCACTGTTTCCGGAAGCGCTGCCCGCGCGGTTTTCAGACTTTGAAACTGTAGTAGTGAGCGACGCCATGTCTTTTTCTGCTTGTCTGGCGTTACTCGATACGAGCTTCAGATTGCGGTTCGCGTTTTCATAGTTCTGGTTTGCCATTTCGAGCTTCAGCTTGTCGGCCGCGTCGCCGGTCTTTATGAACTGCTTCTCCGCCGCCTTGAGCTCGCTTTGCGCCTTTGACACATCAACCTTCAGGCTGATTTTTGTGCGGTTGAACGCGTCGAGCTTCCTCTGAAGTCCGGAAAGGTCCTTGTCAAAGCTCTGGTTCGCGTTCCGCATGGTGGTGACGGCCTGTGTGAAGTTGTCTTTGCCGGTTACGACGATTGACGTTTCGGGCACGGTATCAGCTCCTTCGCTTAATCGCGTTCTTATCGAAGCGCGGATTTCCCTTATGTTTGGCTCTCTTAGAGAGCACGCCCATGTAAGTCTCCCAGAATGCGCGAATAACGACCTTGTCTCCTGCCGGCAGGCTGTAATAGTCTCCCGGCAGGAGACCGAGCTGTGTGAACAGGTAATACATCAGCTGCGTCTCGGGGTCGTTATCTATTTTTTTTTTAACGTCCTCGATAGTCGTTGCGCGGAAGCCTGAAAGCTTTTCGACCTCCCGCGCAAGGTCTACGATTTCCCCGGGCAAAAGCATTTTTTTGACGAGCTCCGCGGGCGTGGGTACTCCGTATTTCTCCATCAGAGCCTTGTCCTTCAGACTGGGATCCGTGACGCCCGCGAGCACGATGTGAACATTCGTGTCCTCGGTCGTGTCGTTCTGCAGCTCCGCCGCCCTGTTGTAGGGCAGTCCCCGGAGCTTAAAAATAACGTCCGCTCCGCAAAGCTCTGAAAACCTTTTCAGCTTCACCTGCTTTTCGAGCAGTTTTGTAGGCTCAGCCTTGAGCAGCAGCTCCAGCACGTCAACGGATGGGGTTTTTTCTTCGTTCATCGCTTAGGCCTCCACCTTGTCCAGGTACTCAAAGTCCGTAAAGGAAAACGGAGCTTCGACCTTGCCGTTTGTAGCCGCTTCCCAGTCGGCCAGCGTCAGGTCATCAAAGGAAACGTTCGTGAGCAAAATGCGCTCCGCACCGTAGGCGTCGGGATCGTCGAGCTTAGAAATGACCGTAAAGCGCGGGTCTTTGCCCTTTTTGACCTTGTCGCCGATTGCTATGGCCATGCGGGAGTTAACCTTGTAGAGCTTCAGGCTGCCGGTCATGGATATGGACGTGGTTTTCTTGTCCTTTGCCATCTTTCGGCAGAGGGCGACGTCTTCCTTATTCATGCTTACCTTTGCCTGCAGGCCGTAGGCCTCGCCGACATACTCGCCGTCAAGCCAGACCTCGCCCCAGGTACCGCACATAATCCTTGTAGCGTTATCCATCGTAGCGCCTCCTTATATCGTGATATTGAGGGCAATGTCCTCAATAGCGTCCAGGATTGACATCGTCGCCTTCAGGAACACCTGCGAGCCCGTGTTGGCCGCTTTGATCTCCGCCTCGGTCATATCGCTGGTGTCCGTTCCGGCAGCCTTCAGCCAGGCTTCCTGCGCCTCAACATCGATGCCGACAGTGCTCGCGTCCTTCTTAAGTATGTCGCTGTTCTCAAGCCCCTTAAAATAGTCCTTGATTGCGGCAATCAGGACGCATTTGTTGTCGTAGGTGTTTGAGTACTTGCCGATGTAGCTGTCCTGGGAAATCATTCTGATGTCATGGTTGATTAGATCTACGGCTTCGATAATCTTTATTTTCTGGAAAGACGCGCTTTTCGCGTCCGTGAGCGTCGTAAGGCTGTTCACGCCCCTTGCAACCTTCGTTTTTTCGCCGTCATAGTAGAGGATGAGCTTGCCGGCGTCGATCGCCGCGTCCATTTCTGCCTTTGTCAGGCGGTCGATGTCCGCGACCTCGGTCAGCGGTGCGTAGGTGCAGGAAATGCTAAACGGCGTTCCGGCAATCAGACCCGCGATGCGAGAGCAATACTCGGCCGCCGTGAATTCCGCGGTACCTATCATAATGCCGGCAGCGGCAAAGTTGATAATTGCTTCGCTGTTGGATGCGGAATTCGGAAGAACGGCTTTCGGAACATTCCCGAGCGCGCGCTGCGCCGCGATCCAGGCGGCGACGGCCTCACATTCAGCTGCGGTTATGTCTGGCGGCCCGACAAGATAATCAAAGACCTGCGCCGAAAATGCTGCAAGCCCCTCTGTGAGATTTTCCGCGGTCGCGGGCTCTACGTAAACAATGACCTTGCGGGGCGGATTGACGTAGCCCATGAACGCGCGAGCGATGTAAGCCTTATTGTTGGCGCCGAGCGCCGCGGGGATCTGCGATGTACTGGTTAGAATATGGACGCCGTTCGCGGCTGCGTCCTTCAGGATAATCGCGACGATGCCCTTTTCGCTCCGTGCGACGGCCGTCGATGCGGCTGTCGTAAAGCTGATGTTGATATTCGGGAGACCTCCCATAATTGACACCCTCCTAGTCGAGTTTTGTTGTTGTTTCGACCGTACCCATTTTCGGCGTATTGTCAGCCGCTGCTGGCCGGTCGTCGTAATAATCCGTCCGGATTGTGATAATAGTCCCGTCCGTTTCTGGCTTTCCGGGCGTGCTTTTGATTTTCAGGCATCTGTCACCTACCTTGATGAATCCGGCGGCAAGCATGCCGAGAATCGCGTCCTGCGCCGTCAGAAGCTCCGCACCGTCGACAATCTGATTTTTGTCAAGCATCGGAAGGTAGATAATCTCAAACGCTGCAGAAACGGCCACCGTCCAGCGGTTTGCATCGGTTCGGTCAAAGCTTACGCAGCGTATCAGATATGCCGGGCGCTCGAAGTCCTTAGGACAGGCGTTTATGTGCGCCTGGGCGGACGGGAACGCTATAACCATAAGGCGGTTTATCTCATCGATTATGCTGTTAGCTGTCGTCATGCCGTTTCCCCTCCCAGCTCATGCGCAAGCTCATCCGCGAGCTTTTCCGCTTCATTGGCGGCGATTGCTTCCGCATTTGCCGCGGCGTATTGATAAAAATGGTAGCCATTGACGTAAGCCACATGCACGCGGCTCCTTTTGAGTCTCCCAGGCGGACGGATCCTGTGTCCGCTGTTTAGGTAGTTTGTTATGGCCCCAGGACTGTTCGGGCCCGTTTTGCCCCTGACAGCGCTGACCGCAGCGTAACCGCCCCCGGTACCGACGCGGCCCTTCTGCCAGCCTTCGATTTTGCCGGAATAATCATTTACGCCGGACATATATATCTGCTGCCCGACCTCCTGTTCCAGACGCTTCGCGATACGTTCAAATAGCTCCTTGCGCTCAGAGGGGAACTTGTTGAGCACCGAGGCAAAGCGCCTGTCCAGATTCTGCAGTCCCTCATGTTCAACAGATTGCATCAGGCTTCATCCTTCCGCGCGATTTCATACTCGTTTTTGTGGTCGTCCAGCGTGTGCGCGATATAAACCTTGTAGGTTTTTTCTTCCACAGTCACGAGGTCGCCGGCTTCAAGCTCGACTACCTTCGGCGTTATGAGCACATACATCGTGTCGAGCACGACCTGAGGTTCCGCCTGCGTGCGGCCGAGATACTTTTCGGTCATCCATGCCGGGAATGTAGTTTTTTTGATGCCGTCCGAAATGAGACGGTTAAGGTCGTTTTTCTTAAAAGTCTCTTGCTCGACGCTGCAGTTCACCGGATCGATGAGCGCCGTTGTCAGCGTCGTAAAGTGAGGAGTTGCCGTGTCGTCGATCTGCGTAATGAAAAGTTGCCGCTCTCCGCGGAAAATGGAGTTATCAAGAGAGATTGGCTGCCTCCGCAGCGTTATCTCCACCGTGCGGGCGCCCAGCGCGACAGCTGAGAAGATGTTGCGCGCCTGCTTGAGCTCATAAGTTCCCCAGGTCTCGTGATACGGCAGCCAGCCGTAGGTGATATTACCGCTTGAGTCGCTCTCGCTCTCAAGCGAAAGAACCGTCATTTTCGCGTCAAGCACCGTCCGTCACCTCCGTCACCGTTGTGCCTGTGTCCAAATTGGACACAGGCGGTTCAGTCTTCAGTTGGAGGATGAGACTCGAGACTAGCAGGGCGCGAGTGTTCGCGTCCTTGGCGGTCGTAGAGCGCTCAGTATTAAAATCACAGACAAGCAGCTTTGCAAGATGCCTGGCGCGCTTCTTTTTCGGGTCATACGTGCCAATTGCGCCCGTCATGTACTCTTCGGCCAGCGCTATGTATTCCGCCATCTCTTCGTCCGTGGACTCGTTGTCGTGCGCATAGGCCCTCGCCTCAGCTATTGTGATAATCGGATCAGCCATGAGCATCATCCTCCTTTATTTTTCACTGGGCTTTGAATCGGGAACACAGGGAGCGCGGCTTGTTAGCCGGCGGCGGGTTCAGGCTCGGTCAGCAGTCCGTAGCAGTAGGCGTCCTTGTCCGCCTGAACGGTGTCGAAGCCCTCAATCATACGCATATGCGTCTGGTTTTTCGAAAAACCGGCGTGCTCGCTTGAAGCAAACAGGTAGCCAAGCAGGTCGATAAACCAGCAGCCATCAGAAGTACGCCCGTAGAAGAACGGATGCTTGGAGGATACGTCGGGAAGCTGGGCGTCGGGCAGGACAAGCACCGCCATGTCCTGAAATATTTTCTGCGTAGAGTTTGCGGGATTCGGCTGCAGTATCGGCTTGCCCGTCAAGTCCTTCTCGCTGTCCAGATAAACAAAGCCGGACTGATTGGTAACGATAACGCCGCCGATTTTGCAGCTGGGGTCGAGGTCTTTGTTGATTGACGCCTTCAGCGTCTCCCAGCCCGAGAGAGCCTTTGCCGGTTTGCCGACCTTGAGCTTTGCAATAATCTGCGCGTTTTCGGTCAGCACGGCGTTTTTGACAAACCACTTGTTGAGGTAGGCCATAAGTCCGGACTTTTCCGTCATGGTCAGCACATTGGATATAGGGATAATCATTCCGTACAGAGCGATTGAGAAGGGCTTTTGCACAAATGTAGGATCTGCACCGGTAGAAACGGCACCGCCGTCCGAGAAATTAGTCAGGCCCGAGGGAGTTCCGGACTCGAAGTTGAACGAGCCTGCAAGGCTCTGAGTCGGGATAACCGTAACTACACCGGAATCCTTAAGGGATATGTAGGTGCGGCGAAGCTCGATAATCGCTGTTCTCACATCCTCGGGAACGAGAAAATTCTCGCCGTTCACGGCGTCTGCCCCGGTTATGAGCGCCTTCTGAACCTCATTCTGGGGAGTGATGAATTTCATCTCATCCTCTTCAAGGCGCTGCCCACGCACCATCTTAGAGATAACGCCGAAGCCGGTCAGTCCGCTTTTCTCGCTTGTAGGAGCAGGTACCTCAACGCCGCCGGCAAGTCCGGCAAACTTTTTCTGTGCGTCGTAGAGCTTCGCTTCGGTGTCATACGACTTCTGGAGCGCATCAAGCTCGTCAAACAGTGTCGCCACGGTACCCGCGTTTTTTTCGTCCACGCTGAGAGTCTCGATTTCCTTGAGCTTCGCCTGCATCTTTTCGTAGATTTCACGCATTTTCTTGTTCATTTTTCTTATTCCTCCGTTTCAATTTTCAACATTTTGATTTTTGCCCTACGAAGCCTGAGCTTCCGCTCGAGCTCCGCGCTTCCGTTTTTCGCATCATCGGCAGGAGGAACCTCCTCGCCGCCGTAGGTTTTCGTAACTCCCGCCGCCGGCTGTGCCGGAACGGCGACAAAGGAAACCTCATAAACGTCGCTCGCCTTATCAAGCTGCACAATGCAGGTTGTACCGTCGTAGACCGCTCCCCGGCGGTGTTCGCAGAAGACCTTGCGCTTGTCCGCGCCGCAAATGCCGCATATGGCGCTGTCACAGCGAGCGCCGACGGATACCTCGCGGAGGATTCCGCCCTCAATCTGCGCGATAACGTCCGCTGTGGATTCCGTTTTCAGCATATACACCCGGAGAACAAGCTGTTTTCCTCCGACAACGCCTTCCATCGTCTCGACCGAGGCCGCGTATATTCTCGCCGTCTGCTTTGAAGCCGACCAGTTGTGGTCATAAACCATTGTCTTTCCGGGGTAGATTGCCGCCATGTCTGAAAGAACCGCGTCCGAAAACTTTTCAAAGTCCCTGTCAACCTGGTTGTTGCAGGCGGCGACCTTGAATACATAAACGTCTTCGGCCGTAAGAGTTTTCAGGCTCTGTCTGTTAATAAGTTCAAGCTCGCCGTCGTCGAGCTTTAAGCCCTTGACAACCGCGCTTCGCAAAACCTCGTTTTCATGCATTCGTGTTTTCTCCTTTCTTTTCGTACTGCTTGCCCGCGTCCTCCAGCGGGATTATGCTGCCGTTTGAGCTATAAAGCTTGTCGCCGCCCGGCTTTGATCTCATGCCGATAAAGTTTCTTCCCTCGTCCGGCGTGTAGAGTGAACCGCCTATGGCTGCAGTAATCGCGTCAATCTGCGTCTTTGTGTCGGCCTTAAGAACAACGGCGGTGTTGTATTCAAAGCAGTCACCTTTCGCAAGCCTGTCACTGCTGAGAGCCTTATAGTCGTACTCCTGCTGGTTGTTTTCGAGCGTCCACATCAGCGTTTCGACAAGGAACGCGAGCTGCTGAGCCTCAGAGGAGCTGTAGGAGCTCTTCGTATAGTCGTTGATCTGATCGGGCTTCACGCCGAAGGCGCCCGCAACCTGCAGGGCGGTAAACTTCCGTAGCTCAAGATACTGCGCGTCGGCGAGCTTAATATCCAGAGGAGTAATCGTCGAACCGATAGGCACGGGAATCAGGGAGCGTGTACCTGTGTCCTTCGAGTCAATGAATTCCTCAAGCCCCAAGACAAAGGCCTTTTGCTTTTCGGGGTTAATATCTCCCGTGTACTGCACGACGGCCTTTCCGGCCATTCCGTTTGAGTAGAGCCGGTTGAGCATCTTCTGGCTTTCAACCGCGCCACCGATAGTAAGCTTCAAGATATCCCGCACCGGAAGGCCGGTTATCCCGTCAAGGCTGTACCATGTTCGGAAATGTATGATTTCTTCTTCTGAGAACGGATACTGCTTTCCGTCGGGCGCGCTCCAAATGTACCAGATGTGCGCCTGCGCGGAGAGGAGCTTTGCGTTATCCCACCATATTCGCACCTGCTGCGACGGCAGCTGCCACAGACGCATTGCTTTTTCATGCGGCTGCATCCAGGCGTAGGAATTGCCGTACTCGTTTTTGCAGAACTCCATTGAAGTCTGAAAGCTCGCGGCCGTCGTGAACGGATTCGGCCGAAGCCTGAACACCGGATACAGCGGGTCGCCGCGGAGCTGCTCCGTACCATCTGATTCCGTCTTCCGAACGAGCTTCAGCGGAAGCTTGCCCATGCTCTGGGCGAGAACACGCTGACAGGTGAAATAGGTAGCGTCGCCCATTGCTTTCGGATTTGTGAATTCTCCGCTTGAAATCCACGAGACAAGCTCCGTGAGCGTCATATCCGAGGGCGCTGCGGATGTCTCGCCCTTCAGGGTAGGTTCTCGCGGTCTGAAGCTTTTATCAAATATCAAGCCTTAAGCCCCCTTCCCATCAGGACACCGCCTGCGATGAGCAGCGCGCCGGCAGCGATAAGCCCTGCAGGCAGACTGTAGATACCTACACCTGCAGATATCAGCAGCCATCCCCCGAACAGCAGCACGTCCAGGATAAACCCTGCGCTCTTTTTCTTTTTGCGGAGCCGGAGATAGAGTTTATTTTCGTCTTCATTCATTCGGCTGTTCCTTTCCGGCCCATCCCATTTTAGCGAGATAGTCCTCCATCAGCTTGTCGTAGTCGACTGTCTCGACTTCGGAAAGCTTCATTCTCGTAACGTGTGCGTCGATGCAGGCGTCCACCGGGTCGATGCGCTTTGTCCGGGCATGCGGATTTTTGTCGACCTTGAGTTCCTTAAAGCTGTTACGCGTAATTTTCGCATTCCGGAAGCTCCAGTCCAGAAGTTCATTTTTCTTGTCAAAGTGATATTTGCCGCTCTCCATGAGCAGCTGCACATCCTCTGTGCCCTGGCTTAAAAAGCGGGCGCTCTGCGTCACTTCCAAAAGCGGTACCCCAAAGCACTCAAGGTCTTTTAGAAAAACGTCCGCGTTGTGCGGATCATAGCCGATGCCGAGCAGCGTCACGTTGTACTCGGTTACGACGTCCTTCAGCGCGTTGATAATAAAACCGTAGTCGTTTTTAAAATCGCTCTCTCCGCCGGTTATAAGAATAAGTTCATGCTGCTCCCATAGGTCATAGGGTGCCGTGTCGGACTTGATGTGTTCGATTAGCCTTCCGCGCGGCATAAAGCTCAGGCTCCATGCGTAAAACGAATCGTTTGACTCCTCAAATTCCAAGGAAATTGTTGTCAAGTCACCGCCGGAGGAAAGGTCGATGCCGACATATGCAGCTTGTCCCGCATAGGCCGCCAGGCTTCGATCAACACGGCTTTTTGTAAGCATCGTTGAGGTCGCAAACTGAAGATTTTTATTTTCGAGCCAACGGTTCTGGCACTTGACGGTGAAGTCGGCAAGGTCAGCCCCGCCCATTGCCTCCGCCGTTTTCGCGTCCGAGAGCATTGTCTCCATGCCCCATTCTGTAGAGCAAAGCACGGGATTTGTTTTAAGAAAGTGCCTGGGGTCAAAAATGTTGTCGTTTTCGTCCAGGCTGTAGATGTCGGCAAACAGATCCTCGGCAGAAGTGCCGCCGGCGAGCACCGCGAGACAAAGGCTGTCAAATTCGTAGCAGAAGGTGTTCAGCTCGTCGCCTCGCGTCGTAATCATCGAAATCAGCGCTTCAGCAAGAGCGCGCTGACCGTTATAGATTTTCTTGTATATCTGGTTGTCCCTGTGCTGATGGATTTCATCAATTGACGCGAATATGCTGCGGAAGCCTTCTTCAAGTCCCGCCTCCTTGGAAAGAGCCTCAATCGTACAGCCGGTATTGATTGCTGTAATGAGGGACTTGTAGTCCTTGATGTCGAAGTAGTCCTGCAAATCCTCATCCGCGAGGATAAACCGGTTCATTTCCTCCCATGCAAGACGAGCCTGCTTCTTACTGGTAGCAACGGTAACGAGCTTTCCGAAGCGGTAGCCGCCGAAGGCTGCAAGATAAGGGCCGATTATGCCGTTTTCAAAGGTCTTGCCGTTCTGCTTGGCAACAGATTTGTACTTGCGCCGGAATCGGCGGTTGCCGGCTGGATTGAACCAGCCCATAGGCACGCCCAAATCAAAGCACTGGCAGTCGTAAAGCTTTACGGGCTTCGGCTCGCGGCCCTCGATGATTGTCAGCGTCTCCGCGAAGTCCAGAATGTCTTCGCTTTTATCCGGTTTCCAGATATACGGGAAGTCCTCTGTGCCCTGGCGCGAAAGGTCTTTCAAATGCCGCTCGCACGCCTGGATATGCGGAAGGCCTGCGATAACATCGCCGGCGGCAACTTTTTCGGCATAGGCCGTCGCCCTGTCCGGCGCGCGGATTATTTTGGTGCTCATCCCGTCTGCTCGCGTTTCTCAAAGCCGGAGAACCTGTTTCCCTTCGGTGCTTCCGGAGCTTTTGGGATAATAAGCCGGCAGCGGCTGGTTATGTTCAGACCCAGGGCGCGGGCCGTGGTCTCGCACTGGACAAAATACTTGTTTTGCATCGCTGCTAGAGCAGATTCGAGGTCGAGCGCGAGCTCATCGTCAGTCATGTCCTCGGGGATCGGCTCTCCTTTTTCCTTCGCCTCCCGGCGGAGCCTCGCAGCCTTTCTTTTCGGGGCCTGCTGCATACGCTTTGTATACCGTTCGTACAGCGAGAGAGCGACGCAGTAGCGCGCGAGCTCACCGGTGTCCAAATTGGACAAGATGTCGAGCGGCGCCATTTCCGCGGCGAGCCGCAGGAACTCGGCCTTCTGCTTTGCGTTCAGGTATTTCGGCGGCTCGATGTTGTCGGAGGGCGCGTGAACCTCCGAAGAGTTCCGCTCCGCGATTTCTTCCTTTGTCAGGTGCTTTTTGCCCTTGTAGGTCAAAAGGTCAATAGGCTGTTTCTGTGTCGGCATCCCGCCGCCTCCTTTTTCGTGTATTTTTCCGCGCCGGCAGTACTGACCGGCAACAAGGCTTATACGCTGCTGTCCCTCGGAGCTGCGGCCCCAACGCAGCTCCCCCACGGATCCCATTAACACGGCCCGTCAAACCGTGCCTGCCGTTTCTTTGCATCCGGCAGGTCAGATCATTCCCTGGCAAAGCTCTGAGAGGAGTCCGCAGAGCCCCGCCGCCCTTAGCAGCACCGAGCTTCCCGCCCGGAAAAATGTTCATGTATCATCCCGTGCCCTGGACAAACCGCCGTTCTTCTCATCCCGCTCCCAGGGAAACCCCGCAGATTTTCGCGGCTTTTTTCCTCCCGCGCCTGTGCGCCTAACTCTGGCGCATAATGCGCACGACCGCTGAAAAAAGAATTGCCCTTCCT
>PGZZ01000019.1 GCA_002841545.1 Firmicutes bacterium HGW-Firmicutes-16 | reverse complement strand
GCCTGACACCGCTCGAAAAACGGCGTCAGGCTGCGTAATATTTCGATATTCTGCGATAGGGGTCTTTCTTTCCCTGTCCGTTGAACATGGTTCAGTGCAGTGCAACCATTAAAACTACAGGGGTTTATGTTGGCGAAGAAGGAGCTCTGCCTGTCAAGCACACAACAGCTAAACTCGTTGATACACAGGGTTTAATGCCGTTGCGTTTTTGCAAAGCCCAGAAATGGATGACCTGTTTCCATAATTTACGCGTTGTTCACAATGTTCACACTTGGTACAATGATTTATCAATACATAGTCAAAGGAGTGTTTTTATGTTCAAAATCTACAAAAGAATTACAACTGTAGTCTTGATCCTAACACTAGTGGGTCTCCTCCAGGTAGTTTCATTTGCCAAAAAGCCCATAGACACGCAGCCACCCACCGCGCCGCAGAACTTATCGGTGTCGTCGGTTAGTCAGACCTCCATCTCACTGAAATGGACCGCCTCAACAGACAACAAAAGAGTCGCCTCTTATCTCATTTATAAAAATGCCGTCAACATCGGAACGGCAACCGGAACGACATTTACAGTCTCAGGACTAACGGCCTCCACAACGTATTCTTTTTACATAAAAGCGAAAGACACAAGCGGTAACCTGTCACAACCCAGCAATATGCTGACGGTTACCACCTTGCAGGCAACTTCCGCCGCATCGAAAATAGTGACGGGCTATTACACCAGCTGGTCGTCATACAGCGGCTACACACCGCTGAGCATTCCTGCTGCAAATCTTAGCACGGTAAATTATGCCTTTGCCAAAATCGGCGACGACCTAAAAATTGCGATGGGAGACACCTACATAGACCCGATTAACTTTAGTCAGCTCAATGAGCTCAAAGCGTCTTATCCTCACCTCAAAACGCTGATCTCAATTGGCGGGTGGAACGATTCCGGCAAGTTCTCAGATGCGGCGTTGACGGACGCCAGCCGGACCGTGTTTGCCAACAGCGTCGTTGCATTTATCAAACAGTACGGCTTCAATGGTGTCGACATTGACTGGGAATACCCCGTCAGCGGAGGTTTGTCAACAAATATCAAACGCAGCTCCGATAAACAAAACTTTACGCTTCTCCTGCAAAAACTCCGCGAGAAGCTTGATGCTCAGGGAGCGATCGACGGTCAGAAATATTTGCTCACGATTGCGGGCGGTGCCGGCAGTACATACGCAGCGAATACAGAGCTAAGTAAAATCGCAAGTTATGTCGATTATGCTACGATAATGACATACGACATTCACGGCACTTGGGACAGCTATACCGATTTAAATGCACCGCTATATACACCGACAGATACCTCTCCTCAATACAAATTGAGCGCGGATCAATCGGTTAAGGCATGGACGTCGGTAGGATTCCCCGCATCGAAAATTGTCCTCGGAGTGCCGTTTTACGGTTACATATATAATAATGTGACCGGTGGCGGGAATGGCCTGTATAAGCCCTTCTCCGGTGGCAGCTCTATCTCCTATGATAAAATACTCTCGTCATATCTGATGAACAGCAGTTATATAAAGTACTTCCAAAGCGTTGCGCTCGTTCCCTGGCTGTTTAATGGCTCGACCTTTATTTCCTATGATGACGAAACCTCTGTTGCCTACAAAGCAAAGTATGTTATCACGAATAACCTCGCAGGAGTCGGTATCTGGGAGCTGTCCCAAAATAAGGGCGGCCAACTGTTAAACGCACTCGTAACGAATCTAAAGTAAGGCTGGTAACAATGACTATCTGATTTTGGAAACTATGTGGTTAGTTAAGAGATTTAATTGAATAAAACCCTGTAGTCGTTCAAACTACAGGGTTTTTCACTTGGCGGAGAAGGAGCTCTGCCCGTCAAGCACACAACAGCATCAAACCGTTGATACGTAAGGGTTTTGTGAATTTCATCTTCTAAATATTCTTGTCATTATGACCCGTATACGTACTGAGCGGTGTTGGCATGATATTAAAACTTGAGTTCAACTAATGTCACAATTGAAATCCTAAAATTGTAGGTTCAAGTAGTCTGAATCAAGAAAAACTGACATTGTAAGTTAGCCCTCAATTGTAGGAAAAAAACTACGATTGGAGGGCTGTACATATTGTGGAAGAGAGAGCGAATCTGGAAAGGTGAAAGAACACAAAGAAGAAATACTGACAATGTTTGCTGTTATTACTTGGTATGCGTTCGCATACCTTTCCTACCCATATTATTGTATCAGAAGCCACTGTCACTTTTTCACCGCAGTCAATGATGAATTTGGGGCGCAATGCTGCACAAATATATGCATCTTGTAATAGACTTTCAATAAAAAAACTTGTATACTACAACAATCGATACAAAGCGATTATCTATAGCAGGAGATTGTACTATGCTGAAAATTGCAATATGCGACGACGAATCGCAGCAACTTGAGCGAGCTAATAGTTTACTTAAGCAATACGCTTTTGAACACCCGCAATATGAAATAAAAATTTATTCATTCTCTGCGCCGTTAGAGCTGCTTACCTTTGTGTCAGCAAATGGCGGATTTGATGTGCTGCTGCTTGATGTCTATATGCCGGGTATACTCGGCACAGATGCAGCACGGGAACTGCGAGAATTGGGTGATAATTGCCAGATAATCTTTCTAACCACCTCACGCGACCATGCGGTAGATGCTTTTTCTTTAAACGCCGCACATTATCTAGTCAAGCCTTATTCTGAAAAAGAGTTCTTTTCGGCAGTTGAAAAGGTGCTTCTTAACCTCACAAAGAAAGACGAAGTTTATATTACGATAAAATCAACGGAAGGTATCACCCGTGTTGATTTGAACAAGCTCGTATACGCTGAAACGGACAACCATTTCCAGAAATTATATGTATCAGACGGAAGAGTTGTCAGTGTTCGCAAATCCTCATCTGAGCTATTCGAATTGCTCGAAGAAGATTCGCGTTTTTACAAATGCGGCAGCACCTATATTATTAACATGGACTACATCGTTGAACTTTCATCCAAACATGTGGCCTTTTCTTCCGGCTCAAAAATCCCGATACTTAGCAGGAAATACACGGAATTAAAAAAATTGTACATGGATTACATCTGCAGCCGCTAAAGGAGGAAACTTATGCGTATACTTACAGGTGTATTGGTACTCCTGAGATTTTTGCAGACGGCAGCTTATATCAGCCTGTTCTTATTTTCTTTCATAAACATAAGAGAACCAAAAAAGAAACGAATTGTAATTACAGTTGCCCTTTACGTTGTTATATCATTTGCATATTTCGGAGCTGTATTTGCCTTCGGTCAGCAAGTAGGCGAGAGACTGATTATGCCTGTCGAGATTCTACTTTGTCTTATCCTTCTGCGTATCTGTTCCCCGGATAAGTGGTCGGTTTCGCTTTTCGTCATGTTCACTCAATTTAATATGCTGTTGGGCATAAGCTATCTTTCGGATATGCTTGTTACCGGACAATCCGATTTAGTGTATCAGATTCAATATTTCATCTACCGGACGGTGCTGTTCAGCGCACTGCTGTTTTTTAATTTCAAATACCTACGTCCACGTTTTCGCAGGTTGGTAGATATTCTGGGAATAGAATGGCGTTTAGTTGCCGTGGTAGCCTTTTTCTTCTATATTCTGGAGGCTGTCATTCAATATTATCCGCAGATGTATTGGTATGAGGCGGACAACCGCTGGCATTTGGTTGCAGGCTCCTATCTGGTTTTCCTGGGCATCTATCTCCTAATATTCCGGTCAATCAGCACGATCGCAGAAAAATATGAGCTTCAGCAGCGGGAAAGTATCCTCTCGCTGCAAAATAAGATGTGGGAAGAACAAATCGAGGAACAGAAACATGCCGTCAACGCTACTCGCCGTGACCGCCATGACCTTCGACATCACTACGATACTCTATTATCGATGCTTGAAAGCGGGAAAACACAGGAAGCTGTTTCTTATTTGAATGCGCAGACGCGGAGAACGGAAAGTTTGGTTCTTGCCGGCATCTGTGAGCACCCTGCGTCAAATGCCATCCTGTCAAGATGGGCGGCGCGAGCTAAGGAGAATGGCATCAAAACTGAAATAGACGCCGGAATCCCCGCAAACCTTCCTATGGACGAGGTTGCCCTGGTTGGTATCCTTGCAAATTCCTTTGAAAATGCGGTGGAGGGCTGCCTGCGTTCTCCAGAAGGGACAGAGAGATATATCAAAGTAAAGATCTCTTATTCCGTTTATAACGGAGCCAGTAAGCTTCATATTGTCTTCGAAAACTCGTGTGCGGATAACATTGTCTTCGACAACGGTTTCCCGAAATCGCAAAAACCCGGCGGAGGCACGGGAACAAAGAGCATTGCATATACCGCAGAGCGTTATCATGGCATGGTGGAATATACCTCAGAGAAAGGTGTTTTCAGGACACGCGTCCTTCTTCATTTATAATAGTTAACCCCAAAAAGCAGCAAAACTCGACATTTACGCCAAATATCATGCAATTACGCCACGGCCGGTTTTCGGCCGTGTTTTTTTTATATAATGCAGTCTGAGAATATAGCTTTTAGGAAGTGAATTTTAAGATGAAAGAACCTCGTGACAGAAGCGCGGAGGTAATGGTGGCGTCCGGCAGACTTGAAGTATGGTGTCACGACTTTTGCGACGCCTTTGAGCAGGACGCTGGCAGGCTGTTTTCGTGCCGTGAATGCTGGTACTGCAAATATGGGAGCTTCGGCATATACTCCGAAAATCCTACAAAAACCGGCATATGCAGATATCCGGAGCATAAAAAAACGCTATAGATTCAGAAAAAAATTATGAGCGTGTGATTTGACCCTTTCAGTAACAAAAAAGAGGAGAGAATAAAAGCATGAAAAAAAGAATATTAAGCATTATTTTGGTGTTAGTACTGGTGGCAGCGCTGCTGCCGAGCTTTTCCCTGCCTGCACAGGCTGCAGTAATAGATGCCAATAATGCAACCGCGTTAAAAAACGCAGTTAGCGATGCTCAAAATGGTGATACAGTCAAGCTAACGGCAAATATTGACATGGGCGCAAATTGTTTAGTGATTAATACCACAAAAGGCATAATCCTTGACCTAAACGGCCATGTGCTAAATAAGAATACTTATAGCTTAAGTTCTGATGCTATATTCGAACTTTCAAATGCTGGTGGAAGCGTCACAGTAAGAGATAGTAGCGTTGGTGGTAACGGCGAGATGATAGGAAGTGGTCGGGTATTCCTTAACCGAGGCAATGGTGCAATCAATATTGAGAGTGGCTTATTTACATCAAGCGGTGGTTATGATGCTGTAATCTCAAATTACGATTGGGGTCCCGTCAATATTTCGGGTGGCACAGTAAGTGGACTCGGTGTCGGTGCGATATATAACAACCTTAGAGGAAAAATTACAATAAGCGGTACTGCCAATGTTACAAGTACAGGTGGAAGTACAATCTATATTCCATCTAGTGGTAGTAGTAGTACCGACCCTGTCATTGAAATAACAGGCGGAACTCTGTCGAATACAAATGCAGGTGGAAAAGCGATAGAAAAAATTGAAAGCGGCGCCATTGTAGTTTCAGGTGGCAATGTGTCAGGAAGCACTGGAATCTATGCCTTGGGATCACAAGTTATTGTTTCTGGTGGCAGCATTAGCAATATGACATTAGAATATTACGCTACTTTGAAAAATACCACCGGTACCAATTTAGAAAAATATACTCTTACCATGCAAGGTAAACCAAACACTTTAGTCTCAGCACTGAGCCTTCCAAACTCATATGCTTATGGAATGAATAATGTTTTTACCAATACATCAAGTGAGATTTATGTATGGCTGCCTGCAAACCAAACAGGGTTAGTGACTGCAAATGTTGGTGGAACTACTTATTACGGAATAATTGCAGCAAATGCAGCAACCCTTACAACCACTGTGATTAAGCCAGAAATTACAGCCAGTCTTTCCGCACCAGGAAGTTTAACTTATGACGGAAATCCAAAAACATATACAGCCAATATAACAGGTGGTACCCTAACCTTAGGTACACACTATAATATCAGATATACAGGTGAGGGATATGATAACACAACAGCGCCCACAAATGCAGGTTCATATACTGCAACTTTTGAGCTTACAGCCGCTGGGCAAGCAAGCTATTCTATTACAACACCACCAAGTGTTGGTTTCACAATTGCAAAAGCTACGCCTGCTACAGGTGATTTGACAAGCAATGTTTCAACACCTGTAACATACAACGGTACACCACAAGCGGTAAGTGTTACATCAAGTAAAACAGGTATTGGCACTATTACTGTTAAATATAACGGCAGCACAACAGTTCCAACCAATGCAGGTTCGTATTCTATTACTGTTGATATTTCATCTGGCACAAATTACAACGCAGTAACAAGTCTTTCACTTGGGACGTACATAATAAATAAAGCTACACCAACGCTCACACCACCAACAGCTATTGCGGCCTTTAATTATGGAGTAACTTTAACAGATGGTATGCTTTCTGGTGGAACTGCAAAAAATCCGATAGATAGCGCTCTTACAGTACCAGGTTCGTGGAGATTTACTACACAAAATCAAGTTCCATCTGTTGGTACAACATCTGCAAGTGTAACATTCACGCCAACTGACACAGTAAACTATAACTCAAATACAACAGCGGTGGAATTTGCTGTTGCCAAGGCGGCGCAGAGTACACCCAACGCACCAGCGAGCAGCGGCACGCGCACCAGCGGTAGCATCACGGTGACGTCCGTTGTAGGGCAGATGTATTTCTGTCAGCTCGCGGGCAGTGCCATACCCACCTCAGGTATCACGGGCTGGACGCAGGCGACGGGAAATACCCTGACCTTCACATCGCTTTCCCCCGATCAGAGGTACGATATTTATACATATATTCCGGCGGATACCAATCACAATGAATCCGCCGTTTCGGCGGCGCTTACCACCAAAAAAGCCCCACCCGCCGCACCGACACTTGCCTTTGACAGCATTACTGCAAACAGCGTGACGATAACTGCGATAACGGGCGCAGAGTACAGCAAGGATAACGGAGCGACCTGGCAGGACGATAACAGCTTCAGTCCCCTCACCGCCGCAACCCAGTATACCTTTGCCATCCGCATAAAAGAAACCGCCGACACCGAAGCTGGTATAGAGACCAGCCTGTCTCAGTACACCGCGGCGGCAACACCTGCAGGAGGTGTGGGCTACAGCATCAACTACTCAACCGAAAAAATAACCGTTAACAGCGGCTACGAGGTCAGCACGGACGCAACCTTCAGCACAACCATTACAAGCGTTGCTCCCATAAACCCAAGCACGACCTACTACCTCCGTGTGGCGGCAGTCTCAGGCGGCGCGCCTGCAAGCGATTATGCCCAGTTTACGCTTCCTGCACGCCCTGCGGCACCCACTGGTATTACTGCAGACAAGACCAAAAATAGTATTACGGTTACAACCGTTGAAGGACAGGAATATAAAATAAATAGCGGCGATTGGCAGGTCGGCGGCAGTTTTGCAAGCCTTACCCCCAACACCCCCTATACTGTTTATACCAGAGTCAAGGCAACAGGCACAGCATTTGCCTCGGCAGACTATTCGGTGAGCGTCACGACCAAAGCGGTAGGCAGCGTAGCAACGCCGACGCCTGATGCCGTGACCTACGACCCCACCAAGACACTCGCAGACACTACGCTCCCTGCCGGTTGGGATTGGAGTTCGGATGCGACTGTCCCCACGGTGGCGATTAGCGGTTACAGCGCGGTTTATACCCCCACGGACACCGCCACGGTGGATTATTCTGGCGAAGCGGGCTACGCCAATACAAGTGGAACAGTTACCATCACAAGAACAATTGCCCTAACCGTAAACCGTGCCACGCCCACCGCGGCAGACTTTACCTACGCCGCACCGTTATCGCTTGATTACAGTGGCACCGACAAGACCGCTACAGTAACGGCTAACGGCGGCATTTCAGGAATGGGAGCTGTAACGGTAAAGTATTATCTGGGTGCAGTAGAGACCACGCCCACTAATGTCGCAACCTACACGGTAAAAATCGATATTGCGCAGGGCGCAAATTATGCGGCGGCAACCGACATCACGGACGACGCTTGGACATTTACCATTGCTAAGGTCGCGCAAGATTCTCTCTCCATTACGGAAAAGCCTGCAAGCATTATCTACGGTGATACCTTCACGCTTGCCACCACGGGCGGCAGCAGTAGCAACGCCGTGACATGGGCTGTGACAGCTGGAACATCTGCTGATGTAAATGAGTCCACCGGCGTTGTCACAATAACCGGCGTGGGAGAAACCACCATAACCGCCACAAAGGCAGCTGACGGCAACTACTCAGCTGATGTGACGGATACATATACCTTTACCCCCGCGAAGCGGCTAATTACAGTTGCTGCGCCATCTGCCACCGGCGGCTGGACAAAGACTTATGACGGAGTTGCATCGTTCAACACATCCGCCATCACAGTTGGCAGCATCACAAACAAAGTTGGCGCGGATGTAGTGACCGTTTCGGCACAGAACGCGACTTATGACACGGCTGATATTGGTTCCAACGATAAGACGCTAACCATCACCTATGCGATAGACGGAGCAGCCAGCGGAAATTATTCGTCACCCAACAACACAGTCATCAGCACCGCATCTGTCACTGCCGCAACGCCAACAATTACACTTGTGAACAACACAGCCGTTTACACCGACAAGAAGGTTGAGATTGCCGCGGCAACCGTGACGGGCGTTATGGGCGGTACAACACCGGACGGTGCTGTCACCTACACCTACTACACCAAGGATACTTGCACAGATGCTGACAAAACCACTGTGGACAAGTCCGGTGCTGAAGCCGTCGGCGGTGCACCCAAAAATGCTGGCACTTACTATGTTAAGGCAACGATTGCCGCGAGCGGCAACTATACATCTGCTACTAGTGCTGAAGTAACTTTGACAATCTACTATCCATCCAGTGGTGCGGACAAATCCTCCGCACCTGTCATCGTGGATGGGAAGACAGTGGATATGGGCTCATCAGAGGTAAAGGACGGTACTACCACCGTCAAGGTTGACCAAAGCAGGATGACAGAGCAGCTTAAAAACGCTAAGGACAGCGTGGTTATTCCCATTACCTCCAAGACCGATACCACATCGGCACAGCTTGTTATACAGAATGTGGAGAGCATGAATGAACACGGTGTTAGCCTTACAATTATTGCGGGGGATGTCAGCTACAGCATCCCTTCGGGAGCAATCGACACCTCTGCGGCCCTTAAAGAACTGGGCGCGTCGGACTCGTCGAAAGTGCCGCTTAACATTTCGATAAGTAAGCTGTCAAATAGTTCCGTGACTATTCAAAACGGTACTCTGATGGTGCCTCCGGTAGCATTTACTGTTACAGCCACCTATAACGGTAAAAGCGTTGCGGTGGATAGATTCGGAAGCTACGTCCAGCGTGTCATTGAGATTCCGGACGGCGTTGACCCGAAAACAATTACGACAGCCGTGGTTGTGGATGCAGGAGGCACCCAGCGCCATGTTCCAACCAAGGTATATTCAGAGAACGGAAAATGGTATGCAAGTATAAACGCCATGACCAACTCCACCTATGCTTTGATTCAAAACAGCGTAAGCTTCACCGATACCGCAGGCAAATGGTATGATGCGTCAGTAACAGAAATGGCTAGCCGAGAAATCATCAGTGGCATTGGTGAAAACATGTTTGCCGGTGAAAGGGCAATCACCAGAGCTGAGTTTGCGGCCATTATTGTGAGAGCCCTGGGTCTTCCAACAACCGGCACTTCAGCCTTTGCCGATGTAGCTTCAAATGCTTGGTATAATGGCGCGGTGGGAACAGCTTTTGAATATGGCGTTGTTTCTGGCGTGGGAAACAACAAGTTTAACCCTGATGCCAACATCACAAGACAGGATGCAATGGTGATGATGGAGCGCGCCGGAAAAATGGCAGGGCTTAATAGCGGCAAAACTGCAATTCTAGTCTTCTCGGATTTTAACGAGGCTGCAAGCTATGCGCTTTCCGCGGTAAATTACAACACCGCAGAAGGACTTGTCAAGGGCTCAGACGGAAAGCTAAATCCTAAAGCGAACATAACAAGAGCGGAAACCGCGACGGTGGTTTTGAGACTCCTTCAAAAGGCGGGACTTGTGGATGTGCGCGCAATCGCATAAAATGAAAAGGACTTTCTGCTAAACAAAAAAACGGACATGACAAGGTTAATCAGCTATCAGATCCCTTAGGGGTAAACTTAAGGGTACAAGATGCAAAAAGAAAGCAATAAACCCTGTAACCATTGCGGTTACAGGGTTTATTTGCTTCGATGGAGGGATTTGAACCCTCGCACGCTTTTGACACGTCTACTCCCTTAGCAGGGACGGCAAAACCATTGATATTACTGGGATACACGGCTATATGGTGGGAACTTGTTGGTAATACAGATACTAATTTTTATAAAGATATGGTTTTTAAATTTAAGCTTTTCCAAGTGTTATATAAAGGATTCCTTTTATAACAGTTGTTTATCGACTTGTTTTCCAGGTTGTTTCAGTTCTACAGATAGTCTTCATTGGCAAATCGGAGTACATAAAATGGTGTAATTACATATTATGTTGTAGAAAGGAGGTGAGTGAATACGTCAAAATCAAAGCACGATAATTTTGAAAACAGCAGCAATGCTTTTGGTTCAGATTATGAACATTTTAATATGGATAATAAGAAATGCAGAGATGACCCTTGCGATGAATTTTTTGAGGATGATTGTAACTGCAAGCACCCCAAATGCTGTTGCAAATGTCCTCCGGGTCCCACAGGTCCCACAGGTCCCAAAGGTCCAACCGGTGCAAGGGGAGCCTCAGGTGCAACAGGCGCAACAGGCGTAACAGGCGCAACAGGACCCAGCGGTGCTTCCGGTGCCGCAGGTGCCACGGGCGTCACAGGCCCTACCGGCCCAGCCGGTGTTGCTGGAGCCACAGGACCCAGCGGTGCTTCCGGTCCAACAGGTGCCACAGGGGCAACAGGACCTAGCGGCGCTTCCGGTGCCGCAGGTGTAACGGGCGCTTCCGGTCCAACAGGTGCCACAGGGGCCACAGGACCTAGCGGTGCTTCCGGTGCCGCAGGTGTAACGGGCGCAACAGGTCCAGCAGGTGCCACAGGGGCAACAGGACCTAGCGGTGCTTCCGGTGCCACAGGTGCTACAGGTGCAACAGGTGCAACGGGACCCAGCGGTGGTCCTACAGGTGCGACCGGACCCGTTGGCGCAACGGGACCCAGTGGTGCTTCCGGTGCTACTGGCGCAACAGGGGCAACAGGTCCAGCAGGTGCCACAGGGGCAACGGGACCCAGTGGTGCTTCCGGTGCCGCAGGTGTAACGGGCGTAACTGGCGCAACAGGCGCCACAGGCCCAATAGGTGCCACTGGTGCAACAGGTCCAGCAGGTGCCACAGGGGCAACAGGACCCAGCGGTGCTTCCGGTGCCACAGGTGCCACAGGTGCGACAGGTGCAACGGGACCCAGCGGAGGTCCAACAGGCGCGACAGGCCCAACAGGTGCCACAGGTCCCGTGGGAGCCACAGGCGCAACAGGTGCCACAGGTCCTGAAGGTGCGGTGGGCGCAACAGGTGCAACCGGTCCACAGGGCCTAATCGGTCCGGCAGGCCCTCAGGGAATTGCAGGTCCAGCAGGAGCTACGGGTCCGGCAGGCCCGGAAGGAGCAACGGGAGCAGCCGGCCCGCAAGGCTTAATCGGTCCGATAGGACCGCAGGGTATCGCAGGCCCGACAGGAGCTACAGGTCCTGCGGGTGCAGCGGGCGCCACAGGCGCAACAGGTGCCACGGGTTCAGCAGGAGCTACGGGTGCTACAGGGCCTGCCGGTCCGGCAGGAGCAACTGGCGCAACAGGAACAGCCGGCCCGCAAGGCTTAATCGGTCCGATAGGCCCTCAGGGTATCGCAGGCCCGACAGGAGCTACAGGTCCTGCGGGTACAGCGGGCGCCACAGGCGCATCAGGAGCCGCGGGCGCAGCAGGTGCAACAGGAGCTACAGGTCCTGCCGGTCCGGCAGGAGCAACAGGCGCAACCGGAGTAGCCGGTCCACAAGGTCTAATCGGTCCGATAGGTCCTCAGGGAATTGCAGGACCGACCGGTGCAACAGGTCCGGCAGGAGCAACAGGAGCAACAGGCGCAGCCGGTCCACAAGGTCTAATCGGCCCAGCAGGTCCGCAAGGAATCGCAGGTCCGACCGGCGCAACTGGTCCCGTAGGTGCTACGGGTGCAACAGGTGCCACTGGCCCAGCCGGAGGAGTATTAGCTTTCGCAGATTTCTATGCATTAATGCCACCCGATAACGCGGCAACAGTAGCCGTCGGCGCTGATGTTGAATTCCCGCAAAATGGTCCCACCAGCGGAGGAACTATCGTCCGCACAGGCTCCAGCACATTTAACTTGACTGCTATCGGAACTTATCAGGTCTTATTCCAGGTGAGTGTGACCGAAGCAGGCCAATTGATTTTAACTCTCGATCCTGGAACAGGTGCGGTTGACTTGCCCTACACGGTAGTCGGACGCGCAACAGGAACTTCTCAGATAGTGGGAATTGCTCTCGTAACAACGACGGTAATAAATACTATCCTCACAGTACGAAATCCGTCAGGAAACTCGACAGCGCTGACCATCACGCCTTTGGCTGGAGGAGCACGGCCTGTCTCAGCACACCTTACCATCATGAGAATCGCTTAGTTTAAGATTCGTATTTAATTATCAGTAAAACGAATACTGCAATACTGGCGGATATACGTGATTCTGTGGAAGTACAGATTAAAAAAGCTTACAATGCAACACTTGCTTGATATAAAAAAGCCCTGTATTCACCAAGAATACAGGGCTTTTTATTGGCGGAGAACAACACCATCAATTGAAGACCTTTTGATAAAAAAACGCAAAAACAGCATTATTACTGGATATGTTGTTCCAAAAAAAAGATTACGCCATTTGTATGCTTGCAGACAAATGGCGTTTTTCAATTTTGGAGATGAACATAAAGAAGTATTGTCCCTGCCATGCTACTGCATGGCAGGGACATAGAGGCATAGGCTATGCTCGAAGGCCTGACATTCTTTAGTGCGGCGCTTGATAGAATCAATTGCTGGAGGGCAGGCCCAAGACTTTCCGTGATGAGGGCATTCATCTTCGCAGATATAGCGGACCTTATCTGAGAAAATGAGGTCATCCAGACCGAGATAGTAAAACTCGCATATGTGATAATCATAGATGAAGCCATCTTAGTCTCCCCAAAATGAGTATATAAAAACAAAAAACTCGCTTCAAAATGAAACGAGTTTCCGTTTGGTGGAGATAAGCGGGATCGAACCGCTGACCTCTTGAATGCCATTAATAGGCTTGATAGCCGGAACGGTAGAAAAAGAAGCAAGGCAAATCGTTTGTTTATCCCGTCTTACTCCATGTATTAACTTTCGTATAAGGTAGCTATATCATGTATTCTACGCTTCATTTCTGTGCGGATATATAACGGCTCTAAACACTCGCATTTATCTCCTAAACTGAAAAGAATATTGTAGTAGTAATCGTTCTCTATGAAAGGAAAACTAACAATGTAATGCTCATCACCGTCTGGTGAAAAGTCTTCATAAGTGCAATAATCAAGGACCCTGTCCATGACGGATTTATGAATACGAATTTTGATTTTTGTTTGCATGGTTTCCAAAATATCAGTAAAATCTAACTGCGGTTTTTGATAATCTCGTGGCGTGAAAAATTCCTCTTGTATTTGTAGGTTTGATGTGCGGGATAGTTTAAATAAGCGAAAATCATTTCTTTTATTGCAATACCCTTGTAAGTACCAATGACAACTTTTCAATACAAGCTGATACGGCTCGGCTGTTCGTGCGGTTTTATTTCCGTAGCGGTCTGCATATTCAAA
>PGZZ01000009.1 GCA_002841545.1 Firmicutes bacterium HGW-Firmicutes-16 | reverse complement strand
GGCGAATCGCTCCTCCTGCGCTTGGAAATACTCCGGATCTATTTCGCAGCCAACAAAATCGAAGCCCAGGTTGTGCGCTGCAATTCTGCTGCTCCCGGAACCCAGATGCGTGTCGAGAATTAAATCACCTTCAACAGCAAAACTCGTAAGTAGCCACTCATAAAGTGAAATCGGCTTCTGTGTTGGATGAAACCGTGCCTCTCGTCCGCTTCCACCGCTGGAAAAGCATTCGTACATTGCCGCATTTTTGTTAAACGATGTCCACGCATATTCACAGGGCGCCATCGAAAATCCGGTAAGTGGTATTTGTAGTTTTCGCCAGACAAGAAAGCATCTGGTAGGCGGCAGATAGAAGTAATTTCCGCCCCAAATTATCTGGTTTTTAGATACTCGCGCTAACTCTTGAAAAAATGCGGCAGGAGGAGCAATATCCCAATGGGTTATTTTTAGTCCATATTTATCCGCCCATGTGCCGCCAGTCCGGTTTGCGCCCACCGAGTATTTTGCAAATAGGCTGCCACTACCCGACCCGAAGCGACCGTGCGGGCTCTTTTCCCAGCTCGCTTCTCCGCCTTTTAGTTCGTTATTGTGGTTACTGTCGTTATCATTGTGTCCGCCGCCATATGGAGGATCAACAACTGCAAGGTCAAATTGCTTGTCTGCGCATGATCTCATGTACTCCATGCAGTCGATGTTATATGCATTATAAGCAAAAACAAAGCCTTCACGCTCCTCCATCCGGTCAGCGGGTATATTGCAATGCTTTTCTTTGGAATAATTAACTATAAAACGTGTCATTGACTTCAAACCTATGTTCTTTCACATGATGCCGGAATCCTACCGAATGGCAAAAAGCAATTCAGTAAAAACATAGTAGGATTAAAAACTGTTATTAGTATTTATATAAAACCGCGCTTCCGCAGTGATTCAATAACGCAGGAAATGCGGGGCGCACAGCCCCGCATCCTTTTTCAATTATTACTGTACTAACCTATTTATAGTATTTTAGTAATCTTTTAGTATAACTCTTAAATATTGGTAATTATAGACTTAACTTTTTTGTCGGATTTTGTTAGTATAAATCAAATAGAAAGGGGATTATTTATGAGTTTTATAAGAAAAAGATTCAAAGTTCTCAGCAGTCTATTATTGGTACTAATTATATCTATCACATGCGTCACACCTGCATTTGCAGCAGATCCTGACACATGGGAAGCAGTTGCGTCGATGGCGACTGCACGTTCTCAATTTTGCTCAGCCGTTGTAAATGGCAATATCTATGTATTTGGTGGCATGAGCGGTAGTGCTGTTACAAATACAGTTGAAGAATATAACCCGACAACAGATACATGGACTACAAAGGCTCCTTTGCCTGTTGCTTGCAAAGATTCGGAAGCAACAGTAATAAATGGTAAAGTGTATATTGTTGGTGGCGGTGGGAGCAATGGTTATGGCATTCATGCAATTTTTATTTATGACCCAACAACTGATTCTTATACGACAAAAAATCTCAGTACAGGAGGGTATCGGCATCAAGTGGCAGTAGTGGACGGGAAAATATATGTCATTGGTGGAGAGGATACTGCTGGGGAAAAAACCAATGTAGTGGAAGTATACGACCCTATTGCTGGCACATGCGCGAATGTAGCTCCAATGAATATTGCACGCTTCAATTTTGCAGTAGCGGTAGTCAATGGAAAAATATATGCCATCGGAGGTAATACTAATACTGATGCTGCGATAAATTCAGTCGAAGTATATGATCCTACAACCAACACATGGACGACCAAAGCTCCCATGAACAGTGTAAGAACAATGCATGAAGTAGCAGTTCTTAACGACAAAATATATGCTGTTGGAGGACAGACTGCTTCAGCTAATCTCGATTCAGTAGAGGTGTACGATCCGGTAACAAACACATGGACAATCAAGGCACCCATGCTGAAGCAGAAAGCCGCTTTCCCGTTGATAGTAGTGAATGGTAATATTTTTGTTTTTTCTGGTTATTTGGATATGTCTGCTGTAGAACAATATAACCCAGAAACGAACTTATGGACAGCCAAAGCGTCTATGTTGCACTGCAGATATTTATCACAAGAAGTTGTTCTCAATAATGCTATATATGCAATCGGAGGCACAGAAACTGGTTACGCCAGTAGTGTTATTAATTCAGTTGAAAAATACGCACTTCCCGCCATCTTGCCTGCAGCACCGACAGGCTTAACCGCAATAGCTAGCGATGCTAAAGTTGACCTAACATGGGGTGCGGTAACCGAAGCAACAAGCTACAACGTATACCGCTCTACTACTTCAGGTGGTACTTACACGAAGATAGCTGACAACGTTACAGGAACAACATACACAGATTCCTCAGTCACAAACGGTACTACTTATTATTATGTCGTTACTGCAGTGTCTACTGGTGGAGAGAGCGCCAACTCCAATGAAGTATCAGCTACTCCCAATAAGGCAGAGGCAGGCTTTGCTATACTTGATATTTACATGGTTGATGGAACCTTAAAGGAATACGATTTGACTATGGCCAAGGTTAACGAATTTATCGAATGGTACGACCAACGGGCAGCCGGTACCGGCAAATCATACTTCATTATCGAGAAAACCTATAATAAGGGTCCGTTTAAAGTAAGAAAAGACTATATCATCTTCGACAAGATAAAAGACTTTGAAGTAAACCAATACGATTAATTTATCTGATAGGTGCGGGAGTAAAAGCTCCCGCACTTTTTATTTAGCACCCTCCTTTTCTGTACTTAAATGGGAACGACTCGCGAATCGTGCCTCCGGGGAGCTTGAACTCGAGCGTATAAAACCTACGCTCAGGGTGTATGTATACGCAGTGGCCGGGGACGGTCACCGGCTTACCCTTTGGGCCGGCGCCTGTCATTGTCTGATTTGGTACAATATCGCCTACAATCATGCGGAACCTCCTTCGGTTTTATTGAACACCTCAAGCGTCTCCTGCACATCGCCATCCGGAAGTTCTGAGAACCTAGAACGCTCTTTCTTTGGCAGTTCATCAGGCCGTGAAGATACCTGAGCGAATCGCATTAACTTGGGTTCAAATCCAAGTGTGATATATCCGCGGGGTCCGTCTTTGTTTTTCGCTATTTTTAAACGGCGATCACCATCAGGTACCTCCTCGTTGATGAGATACAGCAGCATGATAATATCTGCATCCTGCTCTAACTGTCCGCTTTCACGAAGCGACGACATTGTCGGCGCCGTGCTCTTAACCGTTTTGTCCGGGCGCGTAAGCTGTGAAAGAGCTATTACGGTAACCTCAGAGTCCTGTGCGAATGTATGTAGGGCCATACTTATTCCTGCGACCTCCTCTGTTCGGTTTCCTTTATAACGGCTCCCGGAAGAAATGAGCTGAAGGTAGTCTATTATAACGATATCGTAGTGCTGCGACAACGCGATGGCGCGAATATCATTTGCGGTCATTCCAGCAGCTTTAATAACGTCGAGTTTGATTGACTCAGCTAAGCTACCCAGTTCAGCGACACTCTTCCAAGAATCGTCTGTAATGGTATTGTGCTTAATCTCGTCGAATGGAACCCCTGCGGCTCGGCTAAGCAAACGGTCATAGAGTTTACTATCCTTCGTCTCAAGCGAAAACACTCCAACTCGCTTTTTTCCGAAGTTTGCCATCTGCCAGGCGAATTCAAGCGCAAGCACTGTCTTGCCGGCACTGGGGTATCCGCCTAGTATAATAAAATCTCCATCTTCGGCAGTAAGTATTTTATTTAGCGAGGGAAATCCCCAGCGCAGATATTCGGGCGCTTTCGTACCATCATGCCGTGTATAAAAATCCGCGATACCCTGTGTGAAAGAAACGATTTTGACATTTTGTCGTCCGCAAAATAGTTTATTAAGCTCGTCTACCATTCCATGTGCTTCTTCGAGGCTGTGAGCACTCATGAGCTCAAACCCCATAGCACCAGCTCTACGGACAAGGCTCTGCTCTTTCATAATCTTCAAGTAAATATTGACGTTAGCGGCTGTCGGAGTAACCTGCATCAGATCGAGTAGCAGTCGTTGGTAGTGCATCCCTGCTATGCCGACTTTATTAAGAACTGCTACAGGGTCTACAACCTCTTTCGCAAAATACAGTTCACGGAACGCTATAAATATCGGTCTGAGCTCGTCCGAAAAATCGTTTTCATTGGCCTCGGCCATTACAACTCCGACGCAGGACGAGTCAATCAGCATGCTTCCAAGAACCGCATGTTCAGCTTCAATATGGGTTTCGACAGCAAAAGGCAGTTTTCCATCTTCGAGAACATAATTTAATCCTGCCATTCTTCATATCCTCCCGATTCCTTGATGATCGCCGGCGCTGTTCCGCTGCCGTCCTTCGGCGCGTAAACCGTCTTCCAGTTTTTCTCCGTGGCCTCCTCGAGCATCGCAATTCTGACGGCATCGGAACCTCCTGAGAGCTTATCAAGATTTTTCAGCAGCAGCGTGGCCGTTGCTTCGGTCGTAATCGGAGCCTTGGTCTTCGCTCTCATCTCCGCAAAATTCATCAGAGCTGTTTTCAGCTGCGTATTGTTTCCGGCATATTCCGTGAGCTTCTCAACAACAATTTCAGGCGCTATATACTTTTTATTTCCTCTTGTATATATCTCCTTAACTTTTTGCGGGGGGGTGTCTCCCTTTTTTACGGGAGGGGTATCCGTTTTTTGCGGGATACTCCCTCCCGTTTTTTCGGGAGGGTATTCAAAGCCTAATCTCGCTCCATTTATCCAGATATTTCGACTCTCGTTTGTGCCCTCTTTTCCCTTGACATGCTCGACAATTATGTAGCCACGATCCGCGAGCTGGGAAATTATTTCACTGACCGATTTTGCCGTCAGTTGAAAGAGTCCGCCTATGTAACCATTTCTCGCGTTGCAGAAACCACGAGATAACGCTAGGGTAGAAATGACACCGTATATAAGCTTCGCGTTCGGCTTCAGCACCGGGTCGAAGAGAACCGCCGCGGGGATATTCGCCCATAGCGCCGGTATTCTTTCTTGAAATTCATCGTTCATAACTCACCACCCCCTTGATTTTCAAGCAGATATGGTGTACACTGAAAGTGCATAAAGATGCGCGTTTGCGTGTCATAGAGTCGTAACCTTTGCCGAGGTTGCGGCTCTTTTTATGTCTTGTCTGATTCATTCAAACCACCTTCATTCCCGGGACATAGCCATTTGCTGACCCCGACATTTTAGGTGGGCGGCCTTTCCCGCGCGTAACGGGCGCTACTGGCGCCGGTGTGATAATTACCGGAGCTGCACGGACTGCATTCCTGCGAACATAGTCGGCGACGTCCGCCTCATCAAACCTAACGCAGCCACCAATTCGGTAATGGCTGATTTCTCGGCGCTCCATAATTCCGCGGAGCGTCCCGGGTTGTATATGTAGTCTCTCGCAGACTTCATCCTTGGTCATAAACGGTCCCATTTACTCATCCTCCCGTATAAATTTAAGCGTCAACGAAGCCTTTACAATCTCGTCAAGCTCCTTAAGTATTGCGTCATAGTCTCTTCGCTCAAGGTTATCTATTCTCCCGTCGTCTGCAATTTCTAGCAGTCGATCAGTACGATGCTTCTCCGCGAAATCTCGTATGCGGTTTAGCAACCGGATCACGGCTACTGACAAATCCGTCTCGCTGACCTCTGGAATGATACTCCGCGCCAGTTCCGTCGACGCCCGAAGATGCTGCACTGCTAGAAATGGAGCGCCGTATACGTCAACCATTCGCAGAACGGTTGTATCCTTTGGAATTGTTGCGTCGCGTTCGTAGGCTTTAACGCTCTCGACAGATAAGCCCAATAACTCCGCCGCCCTTTCCTGCGTAAATCCGCCAGCCAGCCTTGCCGCCTGGTAGATATTCGTGTAGCCATTATCCACTGACATTTGCCTCCTTTCGAGTATAATTGTTTTAAGCAGTGGTACAATGGGCAGGATTGCCCTTTAGCGGTTCGAGTGTGAATTTCATATGTGTAGGGTATAGTTTTTCATACTCATTTTTCTTCTTTTTTGCTTCCGGTTCCGTGCGAACTATTTCAACGCAGAATCCGTCGCACTTTATAACCCAGAGCAACTGTATGGGCTTAGGTTTTTTCTTTGCCGGCATCATGCGCTCCTCCCCTCTTTAAGCTCTTCGAGCTTGTGAAAATACTCTTCTGTCGATATTTCACCCTTAATAAGCCTATCGGCAAGCGCGCCCATGAGCGCCACACGGTTATTTTCGGAATAATCGGATTTTATTTTCTTCGGCTGTATTGCGTCGACGTCGTAGCCGCTCAGAACAAACTTACTGCAGACATAGGGGTATGGAATCGCCTGTGTCATAGTAATCGTGGCTAGCGTATCTTCATGCTCGGCTAGCTTTGCGATGATTTCGGGAATCGACCGGCCCGTCTCCTGGGACAGCTTGTCGACCTCAAGCGCAAAATCAAACATCTTGGACATTCACATAGCCTCCTTTTCTTCGTTTTCAACATACAAATCATCAATCGTGCAGTTCACTGCTCTCGCTATTTCTGGTAGCTTATCAGCTGTTGGATACGCCTCACCAGACTCCCACGCAGCTACTGTTGATTGCCCAACCTTAAGAATTTCCGCAAGCTGCACTTGAGTTAGCCCTGCCATCTTTCGGCGATTCTTCAAGTTTTTCATTTATTCACCCCTTTCGACTCACTATATCATCTACGCCGATATATTATATCGTTGTCCGCGATATGTCAAGGATATTATCGCAATTTTATCGTTATTTGGTTTTTGCCGTTTTCAATTATCGTCATTGGTGATATTTTAAATTAAAGGAGGGATGCCAATGAACCGCTTAAAAGAGGCCCGAAAAGCTAAGGGAATGACGCAAATCCAAGTTTCATCTCTCATTGGACTTTCTCAAAATGGATATTCAGACTGGGAAACTGGCCGCAACAGGATTGACGACGCTTCGCTTCAACGGCTAAGCGAAATATTTGATGTTTCTATTGACTATCTACTTGGACTTTCAGACATAAAAAAGCCACCCGTGTCCGAAGACGACGAGCGGCTTAAAGAAGTGTTGGCCAACGTAGACGCTAAGACTAGAGAAGCTATAGAGCTTTTAGATCAGCTAACTCCTGACAATCTTGAACGGGCAAAGGAATACATTCGCTTTGAGCTTGCGAGGCAAGGAGACGCTGGAGATAAGCGTTAAAGGCAGGCTTATCCCTAATCATTTCAACGCTTAGTGCGAGCATTATTTTTTCAGCGGGGCTCATGGTTATCCTCCATCGAGGCCTCTAAATTTACGCGCGCATATATACTACCATAAGTTCTCAAAATTAGGAATATGAGGTTTTGTTGAAGATGTGGAATAAGAATTGGCAGAAAATTAAAATATTCAGAAGCAAAGCGTTTAAAGTTATATTGCTTATAGTGCTGATAGTTATAAGTTTAATTTTTACTTCAGTCCCAATAATAGCATATTTCGGCTACAACAACACGCCCTCGATATTCGCCATATTTGTTGTTATTTGCTATGATACTTTTACTGTCTGGTTTGGAATACATAATTTCCGCAATAAAAAGAGCTGACAGAATAAATGAAAATAGTAGGAAATCAGTAAAATAACTCGTGTCCAATTTGGACACAAAAAAGGATACATGAAATGCCATATAGCGATCAATATTTTGCAAATCTATACGATCTAATAGCCTGCTTAATCAGAGCTGTAGACTTGGTTAACCCCAAAATTTCCATTCATCATCAACAGGTTGCATATATGGCATTTAACCTAGCCAATGCTATGCAGCTTCCCATGGATCAGAAGCGAACGCTAGTTCTAGCCGCGCTTTTGCATGACATAGGATCTCTTTCTCTGGACGACAAGTTGGGCTTTGTCGAAGAGGAGCCTTTAACGATGAACAATCATGCTTTCATCGGAGCAAGGCTGTTCGGCAGCTCCCCTTTCATGAAGGACGTAGCAGAAGTAATCAAATTCCACCATATTCCTTGGAACAACGGAGAAGGTAAGTCTTATAGAGGTGAGGATGTTCCATTACTATCGCATATTCTTCATCTCTCCGATAGAATTGCAATAAGGGTAAACAATGATGAAAATGTAATAAGCCAAATACAGCCTATCAAGGAGTACATAAAAAGCGCGCGAGATACGGTCTTTCCACCTGAGCTGGTGGATACGTTTTTTGGCATATGCGATGAGGAGGCTCTGTGGCTCGAGCTCGTTTTTCGTCCTACGATTTTTACCGTGCAAAATGATATATCTCTACAATCAATCAATCTTACCTTGGACGAAACTGTTGATTTCACGAAGATTCTCTCTCAGATTATTGACTTTCGAAGCCCATTCACAGCTACGCATTCTGCCGGGGTTGCAGCTGTCGCTTTAAAATTGGCTGAACTATCAGGGTTTTCAGAAAGCGAATGTAAAATGATGAGCATAGCGGGAAATCTCCACGATATCGGAAAGCTGGCAATTCCAAGAGAAATCCTCGAAAAAACTGACGCTCTGGAACCTGCGGAATATGACATTATAAAATCTCACACATTCTATACCTACCATTTGCTGGAGCCGATTAGTAAGTTTGAAGCCATAGCTCAATGGGCTGCTTATCATCACGAGAAATTGAATGGACATGGCTATCCTTTTCATATTAAGGCAGATAATCTTTCTCTTGGTTCCCGCATCATGGCTGTTGCCGATATATTTACAGCCATAACTGAGGACAGGCCTTACCGAAAGGGAATGCCTAAAGAAAATGCAGAGGCTGTTCTCGGTCATATGGTAGAAAATGAAAGCATTTCTCAACCAATAGTATCATTACTTGTTGACAACTATGCGACTATTGCCGGCTTGCGCGGAGAATCCGAGGAACGCGCTGCTGTCGATTATAGTAAGATTCTATCAGTTAATTGTAATGACCCTAAATAATATTGTTTTGTGTCCAATTTGGACACATAGGAGGTGACGTCCCATGCCCCGCAAGGATGCGCCGGAATTTTCGTATGATGAAAAGACGCAACTCTACCGCAAACGAATAAAGAACGAGGAAGGGCGCTGGATCCCCGTCTACGGCAAAACCAAGCCAGAGCTTCGCGCGAAGGTAAAAGCCCGGGAAGCTGAAGTCGCCCGCTTAAAAGAAGAAATTGACAATCCCCCCTGCTATAAGTATTTTGCCGAGTGGTTTGCGCTCTGGTCTCCCGGGAAAGGCGTTAAGGACGTTGAAAGCATACGGAACGCTGTTAACAATCATATATTGCCGGTTATTGGCACTATGAGGATGATTGACGTCACGGAAAACGACCTGATAGGTGTACTAAATGAAGTGTCAGATAAGTCCAAGTCCCTAAATGACAAGGTTGTAGCACGCTCAAGCTTGTATTTAAGGCCGCCAGAAAAGAGGGAGTCACACGAGATGATCCCGCGGCAGACCTTAAGGCCGGCGGAAAAAAAGCGCAAGAGAAAATTCCGCTAACAAAAAAGCAACAGGAGATCCTGCTGTCTTCGCTTCTAGGTACCCGCATATACACGTTTGTGATTATCGCCTTGTACGCTGGTCTGCGACGTGAGGAAGTTCTCGGCTTGCAATGGGACTGCGTATTCCTTGAGGCTGACGATCCTTATATATCAGTTCAGCGGTCGGTGACATGGAAGAACAACAGACCAATCATATCAGAGATTCTGAAGAGCGATGCGGCTCGCAGGGTAATTCCGATAGTGCCCGAGCTCGCCGACCATCTTACGGCCGAAAAAGAAAAGTCAAAAGGCAAGTTTGTGATTGGTGGACAATACCCACTTACCGAGACAGGGTTCCGGAGACGCTGGGAAGCAATCGATACCCGGAGCACTTATACAGAAACTACAATTGACAAAAACGGAAAAGAAGTTGAAATTGAGCATAAGCTAGGCGAGAAAATTAAATATCACAACGATCTTTATCTCTCCATAGATTTTCACGTCACCCCTCACCTGCTGCGTCACACCTATATTACGCGTCTTATCCTCGCCGGAGTTAATATCAAGGTTGTGCAGTACTTGGCCGGACATGCCACGGTAGACATCACTCTGAACATTTATACACACCTTATGGAGCATAGCCCGAAAGACACCGCCGGTGCCGTTTTTGCAGCCTTTGATATCATCAAAAGTGTAGCCCCAAGTTTAGCCTCAGAGGGTGCAATAGCCGCCGAATTAGCCCCTATTATTAGCGGCTAACCACCTGCATTTGCACCGTTTAACAACAACCAACAAAGCCCCGAAAGCATTGATACATCAATACTTTCGGGGCTTTTCAATTGGTGGAGACTGGCGGGATCGAACCGTCGACCTCATGCGTGTGAAGCATGCGCTCTAACCGGCTGAGCTAAGCCTCCGTTTACAGAAAAAGGGAGCAAATGCTCCCCTCAAAACTGTGGTGACCCGTACGGGATTCGAACCCATGATACCGCCGTGAAAGGGCGGTGTCTTAACCACTTGACCAACGGGCCATATTAGTGGGAGCACAAAAAAAGAACTCCCATTTTGGTAGCGGCGACTGGATTTGAACCGGTGACACTCCGGGTATGAACCGAATGCTCTAGCCAGCTGAGCTACGCCGCCATGTTTTGTTCTGATGAACAGGCAAGAGTTATTATACTAAACAAGTCTGACCCTGTCAATACAAACTTCTTACATTTTCAAACTTTTAATAATATAAGAATAAAGATAAAAAAGGGCGACATTTTATCGTATAATGCCGCCCTTTGAACACGGATTTATTTCTTTCGTGCAAGAACCTTTTCAATGCCCGCGATTACTCCGTTAGCGTCAACGCCATATTTTGCGAGGAGCTGAGAATAGGGTGCGCTTTCTGTAAACGTGTCCTGTATGCCGACGAACTCCGTCGGGGCAGACGCTCCTCCCCACGCAAGAACTTCGGAAACGGCTCCGCCAAGTCCACCGAAAATGTTATGTTCCTCGGCAGTTACGATAGCGCCAGTTTCGGCGGCGCATTTTAGGATAAGCTCCTTATCAATGGGTTTAATGCTGTACATATCGACTACACGGACAGAAACGCCCTTATCCTTTAATATTTCCGCGGCTTCCATGGCCTTATGAACGAGAAGTCCGCAGGCGATAACAGTTACGTCCTTGCCGTCTCTGACAATCGCGCCTTTGCCGCATTCGAGCTTTGTCCCCTCGCTATAGAGATCGGGGTACACATCTCGCGAGAGGCGCAGATACACAGGGCCCTGGTGCTCAACTGCAAACTCCGTTGCCCAGCGGGTGCTTCTTTCATCTGAAGGAACGATGACCGTCATATTGGGCAGCGAGCGCATCACAGCGATGTCCTCTGTCGCGTGGTGCGTTGCGCCGTCGAAGGCGTCCGACATTCCGCAGTAGGCTCCGCCGAACTTTACGTTCAGGTTACCATAGCAGACCTGTGCGCGCGTAGCTATGAGTCCGAGAGTCGTCAGAAACACCGTAAAGGTGTTTACGAACGGTATTTTACCAATTGTAGAAAGTCCTGCCGCGGTTGCAACCATGTTGCTCTCCGCAATGCCCATGTTGAAGAAACGTTCGGGGTACGCTTTTCCAAAAACGCCGCTCTTTGTCGAGCCGGATAGATCGGCATCCAGAACGACAATATCCTTATTCTTTTCTCCAAGCTCCGCGAGAACAGAGCCGTATACTTCTCTAATTGCCTTTGCCATCAGTTTTCACCTCCGAGTTCTGCGATTGCTTTAGCTAGGTCTTCATCTGTTAAAGGCTTGCCGTGCCATGCGGCCTTGCCCTCCATAAACGAGACGCCTTTACCCTTAACGGTGCTTGCTATGATTACAACGGGACCATCATTAATCTTTTCGCTTTCATCAAGCGCGGCGGTCAGTTCCTTGAAGTCGTGCCCGTTGCACTCAATGACATTCCAGCCAAAGCTATGCCACTTTGCCGAAAGATCGCGTATCGGCATGATTTCATCCGTTGTGCCGTCAAGCTGAACCTTGTTATAGTCCACGATTGCGGTGAGGTTAGAAAGCTTATATTTCGGGGCGGACATTGCGGCTTCCCATACTGTGCCCTCGTCGAGCTCTCCGTCGCCCAGAACGGCATAAACCCTCGCAGGGCTGTTATTCAGCTTCAGTCCCATTGCCATGCCCTGCGCCGCCGAAAGCCCGATTCCAAGCGGACCGGAGGGCATTTCAACGCCGGGGGTGTGGATTGAGGGATGTCCCTGAAGCAGACTGTCTATTCGGCGGAGTGTACCCATGCTGTCTTTAGGCAGGAAACCTTTTTCAATTAGGTTTCTATAAAGCATGGGCGCGGCGTGTCCCTTGCAAAGGACAAGCCTGTCACGGTCAGGGTCTTGAGGTTTTGCTGAATCAATATTCATCCGTTCCTGATAGAGCAAAGTAATAATTTCACATACCGATAGACTTCCGCCCGGATGACCCGACTGAATTCCATGTATGGCCTTGAGTACATCAATACGGAATCCTCTGCAAAGCTCTTTTAGCTCTGCAATCCGCGCTTTTGATAGTGGCATCTTGTTTCCTCCCTTTATTGGTTGACTTTATTCTGCGGATGTCCGTCCAAAAACGCGCGGACATTTTCAGTTGCTACATCTATGAGCCTTTTTCTGCTTTCAATCGGTGCCCAGCCTATGTGCGGCGTAATGATGCAGTTCGGGCATCCGAAAAGAGGGTTTCCATCCTTGGGCGGTTCCTGCGCCAGAACGTCGGCAGCGAAGCCGCCAAGTTTTCCGCTCACAAGTGCTTCCGCCGCATCCTGCTCGTTAATCAGTCCACCGCGCGCCGTGTTGATTATTATAACACCGTTTCGCATTTTTGCGATAGTTTCCTTGCAGATTAAGCCTTTGCTCTCCTGCGTAAGCGGACAGTGCAGACTGATGATGTCGGAAGTGGCGATTATTTCATCCATCGTTGTCATCGTTACGCCCTCAATGCCCGATTCGATTTTTGGATGCGCCGCGCAGGCAATAACCTTCATTCCGAAGCAGACCGCAGTTTTTGCGACTTCTCGTCCGATTTGTCCAAAGCCGATTATGCCGAGCGTCTTGCCAGAGAGCTCCATTAACGGCATTTCCCAATAGCAGAAATCGCGGCACTTGTTCCATTTTCCGGCCATTACACCTTCACTGTGCTGCCCTGTGTGCATACAAAGCTCCAAAAGCAGCGCAAAGGTGTGCTGCACGACTGACGGAGTGCTGTAGGCCGGAATGTTGCACACCGGTATCCTGTGCTCTGTTGCTGCCTTAAGATCGATATTATTATATCCTGTGGCTAGCTCGCCGATATATTTGAGCTTCTCGCACTTATCCATCAGCTCGCCTGTAAACTCAGTCTTATTAACAAGAACGATTTCAGCATCTCGTATCCTCTCTAAAGACAGTTCTCTGGGAGTATGGTCATATATCGTTGCGTCGCCAAGTTCCTTGAGACCATCCCACGAAACATCTCCGGGGTTGATTGCGTATGCATCCAGAATAACTATTTTCATCAAAGCTCTCCCTGTAGAAGAATTTTCCGATTATTAGCACTATTAATAAAATATAACAAGCCATAGCATACGTCAAGACGAACATGGATTTTATAATTTCTTTGCAAATGTATACTTGATACAGATATAAAAATATGATACAATTATGTGAAACAACTTAGAATCATCTTTCGTTTACTCTGTATCAATTTTAAACATTTTGTAATTAATTTGCTAAATTAAATGCCCTTACACATTTTTTCCCATGAAAGGAACGGTTTTTCATGCAGAAGCAGCAAAACATCGAAAATTGGGTCGGGCTGCATAAGGGTTTGGAAGGCTTCGATTTTCCGAATGCGGCAATATCGAGCTCATGGAAACGCAGCGACAACCGCAACATCGATTATGGAAAGGCCATGCCAAAAGAACTTACTCAGACCGAGCTTGAAAGAACAAAAAAGAGCTATAAGCGCCTGATGATTTGCTCTGACTGGGTAATAAATCATTTTATTGCCAATAACTCCGAGAGCGATATTCGGGTTCTTCTCTTCAGCAAGGATGGTGTCCTTCTGAGAATATACGGCATCCCCGAAGAAAACGATTGGCTCAGTCAATCAGGGATTAAAAGCGGTACCAAATGGTCGGAGGACAGCATCGGTACAAACCCGTTCACAATCGGTATACAGTCTCGCAAGGCTTCCGACATGCATGGCTACAGCAACTATTCACGATTTCTAATCGACGGCTCCTATTACTTCGCTCCGGTCTGCCTTACCGAAAACGAGATTTACGGAAGCATCATTATTGCCGTTCCTCAGGAAAAGCGCGACCAGTATCTGCTTTCAGTCGCCATTACGATTGCAAGATCGATAGAGCTTGACGTGTTTCTGTTTCAAAGCATTGATATGTTTACATCAAGTGAAGAGGAATCCGGTTCCATTTTTCTGCGTCAGAACAAGGGCAGAAACGAAGTCGTTATCATTAACGATCAGGTATTTAAAATTCTTGGCATAAAAAAACCTGATACATATCACCTTACGCTTGAGGAAATCATCCTTCCGCTTCCCGAAAACAGAGAGTTCTGGAGCATACTTGAATCGAAAAAGCAAGTGAGCGACAAGGTACTTCCCATCTCCGTCAGCAGCGGCAGGGTATATGTCAACATGAGCCTTGCAACCTACAAGCAGAACAAGTTCCATCCGGACGGCATTACAATTTCGTTCAGCTCAAACGGGCGAGCGAACAAAATGTCATCTAAATTCACTGATAACAACGCTCGTTACACCTTCAACGACATCATCGGAGAAAACGACCTGATGCTCGAAACCATTAAGCGCAGCAAAATCGCAGCCCTAAGCGATAGTAACATTCTTATTCAGGGCGAAAGCGGCGTTGGCAAGGACGTTTTTGCGCAGGCCATTCACAACAGCAGTAAGCGTAGCCATAAACCTTTTGTTGCAATAAATTGCGCGGCGTTTTCAAAGGAGCTAATCGCCAGCGAGCTCTTCGGTTACGAAAGCGGCGCGTTCACAGGCGCGAAAAGAGAGGGCTCAATCGGCAAATTTGAACTTGCAAACCACGGCACTCTGTTTTTGGACGAAATCGGCGATATGCCGATGGAGGTGCAATCCGTCCTCCTCCGCGTTCTCGAGGAAAAAACCTTCCGCAAGGTCGGCGGCAATGACCTCATAGAGGTTGATGTCCGAATAATCGCCGCCTCCAACAAGAACCTGAAGGAGCTCATTGAGAAAAAGCTTTTCCGTGAGGATTTATTCTATCGCTTGAGCATAATCAGAATCAATATTCCGCCATTAAAAAACAGGGGCGCGGACGTTTACCTGTTTGCGGAATACTTTTTAAAAAAGCTTTGCACGCGTATGGGCAAGTCCGATATACGTCTTTCAAAAAACGCTCTGGAGTTTCTAGGAAAATACTCGTGGCCGGGTAACCTGCGCGAGCTCCAGAACCTTTTGGAGGGTATAATCAGCACCCATGAGGAAACCTTGATTACCGAGAAGGAAATTCACAATTATCTGGGCGATTACTTCCTCGAAACCTTACCGGAAGAAGCTCCGGCGGCAACAATACCTTATGATATATATGGTCTGGATGAAAAAGAAAAGTTTGAGATGGCGCTTCGAAAGTGTCGAAACAACAGGTCGAAAGCCGCCGAATATCTTGGACTTTCGCGCAGTACATTTTACAGGAGAATGCAGGAGTTCGGCATGAACTGACGCCGCTTCCGCTTCAAACTATAGAATAATTCAAATAAAGAAAGGATACTTAATAATGGAAAACGTACGTATATTTGAAATCAAGCAGAGCGTCTATGAGAACAACGATCGCGAGGCTGAAAGACTGAGAGCAAGACTTAAAAAGGAACACACCTGTCTGATGAACCTCATGTCTTCCCCCGGCTCGGGCAAGACGACCACACTTCTGCGCACTATCGAAATGCTGAGAGATGAGTTCAAAATCGGCGTCATGGAAGCCGACATTGACTCCGCAGTTGATGCAGAGACTATCGCGAAAGCCGGTACTAAGGCTATTCAGCTCCACACCGGCGGTATGTGCCATCTCGACGCCTGCATGACCGAAAGCGGCATCAACGAGTTTGGCACCGAGGATCTGGATTTCGTAGTTCTTGAAAATGTCGGCAATCTTGTTTGCCCCGCCGAATTCGATACCGGCGCATCATTCGACGTAATGCTGCTTAGCGTTCCCGAGGGCGACGACAAGCCTCTCAAGTACCCCCTCATGTTCTCGAAGGTCTCCGCACTGCTCATAAACAAAATTGACGTTAAGCCCTATTTTGACTTTGATTCCGACGCTGTCAAAGAGCGTGTCAGAAAGCTCAATCCCGACGTAGCTGTGTTCGAAATCTCCGCCAGAACCGGCGAAGGCATCAAGGAATGGACAGACTGGCTTGCGGCAAAAATCCGCGAGTGGAATAAATAGGCGGCTTTATGCAGTACTATAGACTTTTTCAGCCGATCAGAATACGCAATCTTGAGCTTAAAAACCGCATCATAATGCCCGCCATACATCTCATGTACAATATGGATGGCTTTGCGAATGAGCGCTTTAACGAGTTCTACTGGCGACGTGCCGAGGGCGGCGCGGGACTGATTTTCGTCGGCGGCTGCCGCTTTGACGAATTTGGCGGTTCTCCCGGCATGATGAGTCTGCAAACAGACGAGTTCATTGCCGGTTACCGCGAATTTACTGATGGGATGCATAAGCGCGGAGCAAAGGTCGGAGTACAGCTCTACCATGCCGGGGCATATGCCCATTCCATCGCAAATGATGGGCATGAAGCTCTTGCTCCCTCCGCCGTTTTGAGCAAATTCACAAAAGAGATGCCGAAGGAAATGACGCAGGACGAAATGAAAGAAGTCGTCTCCAAATGGGCAGACGCCGCGGTAAGGTCAAAAAAAGCGGGCTTCGACATTGTCGAAATTTCCGCATCCGCTGGCTATCTAATTAGTCAGTTCCTCTCCCCTAAAACGAACCTCCGCACTGACGAATACGGGGGCTCATGGGAAAATCGCACGCGCTTTCCTCTTGAAGTCGTTGCGGCAATTCGCGAAGCTGTTGGCGAGGATTATCCTATCTGCGCACGCATTGCGGGTAACGATTTTGTCCCAGGTTCGAACACAAATGATGAAACCGTTTTATTTGCAAAGCTGCTTGAAACGGCAGGAGTCGATATGATAAACGTAACGGGCGGCTGGCACGAAGCGATTATCCCTCAGCTCACAGGCGACCTGCCGCGCGCAGGCTTCACCTATCTTGCGGCAGCTGTCAAGGATGCCGTCAGCGTCCCTGTAGCGGCGAGTAACCGTATAAACGACCCCGCCGATGCCGAAAGGGTTCTAGCGACCTGTGAGGCTGATTTTGTGAGCCTCGGGCGTCCGCTCATAGCCGACCCTGACTGGCCGAAGAAGACCATGAGCGATGATTGCTCCGTAATCAGGCGCTGTGTTGCCTGTAATCAGGGCTGTCTCGCAAAGACCTTTTTTGCCGAACCTGTCGAGTGTCTCGTCAATGGCTACGCGGGCAAAGAATATCGCCTTAAAAGACACCGCTCAAGCGACTCGAAGGCTATACTTGTGCTTGGCGCGGGCGTTGCGGGCTGCGAATTCGCGGTGCAGGCCACTCTTAAGGGGCATAACGTCACAGTTTGGGAAAAGTCCGACCGCATCGGCGGTCAACTGCATCTTGCCGCGGCTCCGCACGCGAAACGCGAGTTTTTAAACCTTGTTACATATTACACTGCGGCTTTTAAGAAGCTGGGCATCGAGCTCATTCTCAACAGGCACGCATCTGCCGACGAAATCAAGACCTCCGGTTTCGATATTCTCGTCATGGCTACCGGAAACGTCCCAAAGATGATAACACTTCCCGGTAGCGGCAAAATCCCCGTTGTTACCGCCTATGATATACTCGACGGCAAGGTGATAGCTGGCAAAAACGTCGTCATTGTCGGAGGAGGAGCCGTCGGCTGTGAATGTGCAGACTATCTTGCCTATGAAGCGGCACTTTCGTCCGAAGAAATCTATTTTATGCTGACCCAACGCTCCGAAACCACCGAAAAGGTTCTATCGATGCTTGACGAAACACGCAGGAATGTAGCGATTGTCGATATTGTAAAAATCGGTACAGGCTTTGAACAGGGCACCGCTTGGCCTCTTATGAAGGAGCTTACTCGCTTCGGCGTGAAGCAGTATCCTTTTGCGAAAATACTTGACGTTACAGATACTAGCGTGGAGCTTGAGGCTTTAGAACAGAAAACCCGCGAGCAGAAGGCAAAAGAGCGCGAAACCAGAATCGTTGAGCCCGAAAAGCAGATACGAGTCAGCATCCCCTGCGACACAATTGTTATCTCTGCAGGCGCTCTGCCCGACAATATGCTTTTTGAGACGCTCAAGGACGACTGCAACGAAATCTATAACATCGGCGACTCCCTGCGGCCCGGCAAGGTCTCGGACGCCGTAGCTCAGGCAATTGAGCTTGCTTCAAAGCTGTAAATCCCATTAAAAAAACGGACTGTTCTATATGAGAACAGTCCGTTTCAACATTATTAGTCCCGGATCAAGGCCTACTGTTTTCGAAAACCATTTGCAATAACCGTGGCGATTATGTTGCCGTCATCATCGGTCACCGTTACATCAAAAAATGTTATACTCCGCCCTCTTTTGATGCATTTCGCTTCGGCATAAAGGACAGGGCCTTTAGTCGGGCGAATGAAATTTATGGTGCTACTGAGCGAAACCGACGAGGGATCTCCCGTGTTAACCGCAACGCCAAAGGCATAGTCCGCGAGAGTAAAAATAGCACCGCCCATCACGTTTCCGCTTACATTAAAATGACGCTCGTCAATTTTCAGACTGCATCTTGAATAATTTGGTCTCGCCTCTTCTATCCTCACGCCTGTTGTCTCGACCGCGAAAATATCTTTGTAAAAGCAATCCTTTGCGAGCTGTGTATAGTCCATGCTCTTTTCTCCCATATAGTGCTGCGCAGATATATCTTTAATACGCGCTTTCTAAAGCAGGGTGCAGCTCATAATTCGGAGCGCACCCTGCGATTGTTTCTGTCGGCATTATTTTCCGAGATACGCCTTTTTGACTGCCTCGTCCTTGAGAAGCTCTTTGCCGGGGCCTGATAACGTTATGCGTCCTGTTTCCAGAACATATCCCATGTCGGCCGTATGGAGTGCCATGTTCGCGTTCTGCTCGATGAGGAGTATAGTCACGCCCTGCTTGTTGATTTCCTTGATGATGTCGAAAATGCCTTTGACAACAAGCGGAGCAAGTCCCAGAGAAGGCTCGTCCATCATCATGAGCTTTGGGCGGCTCATCAGCGCGCGTCCGACTGCGAGCATCTGCTGTTCGCCGCCGGATAGTGTTCCGGCTGCCTGCCATGAACGCTCTTCAAGTCGCGGAAAAAGGCTGTATACCCATTTTATATCTTCCGTCAGGTCATCCTTACGTAGATACGCACCGACCCTGAGGTTTTCGATTACCGTAAGATCGGGAAAAACGCGGCGTCCCTCAGGAACGAGAGTTATGCCCTTGGCAACAATTTCGTTGGCCTTTTTGTTGGTAATATCCTCATCCATAAAACTGACAGTGCCGGAGGCAGGCTTGACAAGCCCCGCAATAGTGCGCAAGGTTGTCGACTTTCCCGCGCCATTGGCGCCGATTAGGGTAACAATGCTACCCTCATCAACTTCGAAGGAAATACCCTTGACCGCTTCAATGCCACCGTAATTGACTTTTAGATTTTCGATTTTAAGCATCTTCAGCCACCCCCAGATATGCTTCGACAACCCGCTGATCATTTTGGACTTCCGCAGGCGTGCCGTGCGCGATCAGCTTGCCGAAGTCAAGAACATAGATGCGTTCGGAAATCTGCATAACAAGATCCATATGGTGTTCAATCATAAAGACGGTAAGATTGTGCTCGTCTTTAATCTGGCGGATAAAATTCGTCAGTTCATAAGTCTCCTGCGGGTTCATGCCTGCCGCGGGCTCATCGAGAAGCAGGAGCTCCGGAGCGGTAGCCAAGGCACGGGCAATTTCCAGACGGCGCTGAACGCCATAAGGCAGGTTGACAGCTTTTTCGTTTGCGAGATGCGCCATACCCTGACGCTCAAGCAGTTCCATACTCTCCTTGCGCATCCGCATTTCCTCATTGTGGTTGATGCGGAAAGTCGCCGAAAGCATGTTTTGCTTTGCACGCATATGCTTCGCGATAAGGACGTTTTCAAAGACTGTCTGACTTCCGAATAGCCTTATGTTCTGGAAGGTTCGGGCGATACCGTGTTCGGTTATCCTATCAGGCGTCTTGCTTACGACCTTTGCATACTTGCCGTTATTCTCGCCGGCATAGAGCTTTTTCATTTTGCCGGAGGGGTGATTTGATACTATGATTTCGCCGTTAAACTCAACCTGACCGTTTGTGGGCTCATAAACGCCTGTTATGCAGTTGAAGGCGGTCGTCTTTCCAGCGCCGTTTGGACCGATAAGCGCGACAATCTCTCCCTTATTCACTTCCAGAGAAAGATCATTTACGGCGACAACGCCGCCGAACTGCATGGTTACATCGGAAAGGCGCAGAACGTTTTCACTCATTGCCGCTCACCTCCCCTTTCTTTTTGCCAAAGTTCTTAAACCATTTAATCATTTTACGAAAACGCACTGGTACGTTTTTGAACCATTGAATGATACGCTCGATATCAAATTCTTTGTCGCCCATAATGCCCTTACGCCAAAACAGAACGACACACATTATGATGACCGAGAAGACTACGAGGCGGAAGCCGTTTCTGAAAATCCCGGGAGCGTCAATTCCGAGGAACTTGCCCGAGTCAAGACCGCGCAGCCACCACTCGGAAGCGGCAATAAACAGGAACGAGCCTATGCAGCTTCCCGTTATAGACCCGATACCACCTAGAACCACGATAAGCAGTATTTCATATGTCATTCCGGATTTAAAGGCAGACGCCTGAATAGTCGCCTGGAACATGGCAAGCATCGCACCGCCGATTCCCGCAAAGAAAGCGCTGGTACAGAAGGATATCATTTTATGACGCGCAAGATTAATGCCCATTGCTTCCGCCGCAATTTCATCGTCTCTTATGGCTTTGAACGCGCGTCCGTAAGAGGAGTTAATGAGCATGACAATTACCGCTATGCATATACCGGAAAGCAGAATGGGCAGCATCGTAATAAGAAAATTCTCAATCCACGGTGAGGATATGAATAGATTTTCAAAAAACGGTGCTTTATTAAGATCCTTGATAATTGAATCAAAGGATGGAAACATTTTGAGCATATTTGAGCCATTCGTTACAGGACCCAGCGCATTCCACTGAAAAATCGCGCGGATAATCTCTGCGAAGCCCAGCGTTGCAATTGCGAGATAGTCGCTTTTGAGGCGCAGCACAGGTAACCCTATGAGGAACGCGAATATCGCCGCAGCAAGTCCCGCCAGTATAAGCGCAACAATAACAGGTACTGTGAAGTGGATTATGCCGCCGTTAAAATACTGATAAACCTGCTCTCTGGCTGCGAGAGGGATAGTAAAAATTGCGTAAGTGTACGCTCCTATCAGCATAAAGCCTGCCTGTCCGAGCGAAAACAACCCGGTAAAGCCGTTCAGCAGGTTCATGGAAACCGCAATCAGTGAGTATATAGCGCCCTTTTTCAGCACAACGAACAGCATTGACGATGAGGGCAGGAAATAACTGAATATGAGGACAATAGCAAGCAGCGCAATTAGAACCGCAACATTTATAAGGTTTTTCTTCTTTTTATTCATAATTCCACCGCCTCAAACCTTATCTGTCTTTTTCTCACCGAACAGCCCTGTGGGCTTAACAATGAGAATTATTATCAGCAGCGCGAAAGTGAACGCGTCGGAAAAAGTCGCCAGTCCCAAAGGATTTTTAATAATCCCGGATGTAACCAGCATTGTATCAAGTCCTTTAATGATATTCTCGCAGATGCCGATTATAAACGCTCCGACAACCGCTCCTGGTATTGAACCAATACCGCCGAACACCGCTGCAACGAATGCCTTAAGCCCGGGCATGGCTCCTGAGTTCGGAACAACACCGGGATAATTCGTGAAATATAGTATCGAGCCGATGGCGGCCAGCAGTGAGCCAATAATAAAGGTATACGAAATTACGCTATCCACCTTTATGCCCATAAGCTGAGAGGTTTCAAAGTCTCTTGAGACAGCGCGCATTGCCATACCAATCTTCGTGTGCTTAATGAGAATCACCAGCGCGACAACAAGAACAATAGTCAAAATGGGTGTTATAACCGTGACACGCTTTGTGACTGCGGTCCCTATCGTAATCGTATCGGATATCCAAGGAATCGAGGGGTAGTTTTTATTTAATCCACCGGTAATGTATAGCGAGATATTCTGAAGCAGGTAGCTTACACCGATGGCAGAAATCATGATTGACATACGGGGCGAGCTGCGAAGCGGCTTATAGGCTGCGCGCTCAATTATGAAACCCAGCAGCACGGTTAGAATAATTACGAGAGGAATGGTAACATAGAGAGGTGCCCATGATGAAAGGTAGACCATCATAAGCCCTGCAACCATAAAAACATCGCCGTGCGCAAAGTTAATTAGCCTTAAGATACCGTAAACCATCGTATATCCGATTGCAATCAGCGCATACTGACCGCCGACCGAAATGCCCGACAGAATATAAGGCAGGTTGTCAGATAAAAAATCCATAGAGGAACCTCCTCAGATTTGGGCTGTCTTGAAAGGATTCGAACAGTCGCGCCCTTTCAAAAGGGCAGGGGGGGGGTTTTTCCCCCCGCCTATACCACTTATGTACAAGTGATTTTGCTGATTTATTTTGCGGTCTGTACGCCTACAAAGTCCCAAGCACCGGTTTCGGTGTTAGCGGTCTTAACATATGCGGTGTCGCGGATAGCGTCGCCGTTAACGGAGTCAAAAGCAATTGCGCCAGATACGCCGGTGTAGTTGACTTTCCAGATAGCCTCGTTAACTGCCTTGGAGTCTGTGGTACCCGCAGCCTTGAGAGCCTCAAGTGCTACAAAGTAAGCGTCATAGCCCATCGCGGAAACAGCAGCTATTGTGGTATCGCCGTTGTTGCTTGCAAGAGCGGTGGAATCGGATTCGAGCCATGCCTTGAAGCCAGCGTCAAATTCAGCGTTTCCGCCTTCCTGATAGAAGGTTGTGACATAGACCTTGACAGCCTTGTCCTTGGCAGCTTTGAGTATAACGTTGGAGTCCCATGTGTCGCCGGCAAGTATCGGCATTGTGATGCCCTGAGCGTTAGCCTGATCGATGATCAGAGCTGCTGCATCAGTGGATACAGGAGCAAAGAATACGTCTGCGCCGGAATTCTTGGCGTTGGTGACATAGGAGCTGAAGTCGGAGTTGCCATCGGGGAAGGTCTCGTATACGACTTCGCCGCCGAGCTTCTCAAAGGCTTCCTTAAAGTAGTTGCAAAGGCCGACGGAATAATCATCGCCGAGCTTAGCTAGGCAATAAGCCTTCTCGGACTGGAACTGATCCTTAGCAAAGTTTGCAAGAACAGTGCCCTGGAAGGGATCGAGGAAGCAGATGCGGAAATAATGGGTGTTGCCAGCTGTGACGTTGGGATTAGTAGCGGTGATGCCGATTGCTGGGATTCCGGCATTCTTAAATGTGTCGGATGCTGCCATGCAGACACTGGAGCCGTATGAGCCAAGAACGACGGAAACGCCCGCGCTGACAAGTTCCTGAGCAGCGGAAACGGCCTTATCGTTCGAAGACTGGTTGTCGACGGGAACGAGCTCGACCTTGTAGGTCTCGCCGCCGATGTCAACAGTGGGCTGTACGGTGTTGGCATACTGGACTCCTAGAGCCTCCTGCTTGCCGCCTGCACCATTGTCGCCGGATGCGGGCTCGAATACGCCGATTTTGACAACCTTGTCGCCGGTTGCGGGAGCCGATGCGTCTGCCGCAGGAGACTCCGTTACCGCTTTCTGTCCGCAGCCTGCAAACACACATATGAGCATCATGCAAGCAAGGATGATAGCCAGATACTTTTTCATTACTTTTCCTCCGTTTTTTCGCGGACATCGGTCCCGCGATTATAATGTTGTGCGCCGTACGTGGACATTTGTCCTCATACAACTACGTTAAGTATTATAGCGCAGCAAAGCACGATTTGCAAGGATTAAAATCAATTTATTCATGAATATTTGCTCAGAATGGTATTAATTCGAATTATTACGCACATCTGCATCAGAATTAAATAATGCACGGACGGCGGCTTCATTTTATTAATAAATTATTTATCTTTGGCGCATCGAATGATAACGCTTTTTTCAGTTCGTGAACTGTTCGATCCTTAAAGAAGAAGTTTTTCATGCAAATTATGGGTTGGCTTTTTCAATAGACTTTTCATTTTGACAAATATTATGTAAACTATTTCATATTATATAATTACTGGAAATTCGAAATACAGGGTTTGTTAATAACTGGCATTATTCTCCTAGTATCTTCGCGAACAAGGACAATTGACTGTTGATAAACCTGTTGACAATGTTTATAACTTTTTGAATATATATTATCTGCCGTGATTTATGTAAATGGTTTCCTGTAAATTTAAGTCGAAAATGCGCGAATTTAAAATTGCATTTTCCACCGATTCCTTTTCATGGATTACATATACAATTCTTCTTGCTTCGTAAACATCGAGTAGTTCAGAAACGATGAACTTGTTGCATCGAAGCGTTGATGTGCGCGTGGTAAACACATCCCGTAGAAAATACACATTGCTATATGTAACACAATTCATAGAAAAAGCGGCGCAATATTTGCGCCGCTCGTGATTTTATGCTTTTGACCATTTTTTTACTTCATCGTCGGTGCCAAGCACATAATGTGTGCCGCCGAGATGGTGATTGGAGCCGGCATTATAGTCAATGTTCGCCTTTTTGTAATCGTAGGATTGAGTGACCCGACTTCTTTCCGTATGCGGATTCGGTATCGGAATTGCCGAAAGAAGACTCTGGGTGTAAGGATGGACGGGATTTGAAAATATCTCGTCCTTCGTACCTGTTTCCACAAGATGTCCCATATGCAGAACGCCGATGCGCTCTGATATATACTTTACCATCGAAAGATCATGCGCTATAAAGAGATAGGCTGTTCCTGTCTCCTTCTGAATGTCCTTCATGAGGTTTACAACCTGCGCTTGGATTGATACGTCCAGCGCGCTTATGCACTCGTCCGCGATGATGAGCTTCGGATTCATGACAAGGGCGCGGGCAATACCGACACGCTGACGCTGTCCGCCGGAAAACTGGTGAGGATAACGCTCTGCGTGCTCAGGGTCAAGCCCCACCTTGACAAGAATATCGGCAACTTTTTCTTTTCTCTCCGCGCGGGACGAGTACAGATGGTGAATATCCAGCCCTTGAGCGACGATGTCCTCAACCTTTTTACGCGGGTTTAGACATGCCATAGGGTCCTGAAAAATCATCTGCATCTCAGTGCGCAGGAGCTCATTCTCGCGCTTTGTGAGCTTCCCCGATATGTCCATGCCGTCGAAGGTGATCTTCCCCTCTGTCGGGTCATATAGGCGTATGACGCTGCGGCCTATCGTGCTTTTGCCGCTGCCGGACTCCCCTACCAACCCATAGGTCTCCCCGGGGTATAATACAAAATCGACACCATCGACCGCACGAACAGTGTAAGTGCGGTTCATTTTAAAATACTGCTTTAGCCCTTTGACTTCAAGCAGGGGCTTTCTTTCATCAGACATTTCGCTCACCCTCCTTTTGCATACGGGTTATGCGGTTTTTTAGCTCCACAGGCATATCGACCTTTGGCGCGCGCTCGTCAAGCAGCCAGGTCGAAGCGTAATGTGTGTCTGAAATCTTGAACATCGGCGGCTCCAGTCGCTCGTCGATCTTGAGAGCGTAGATGTTGCGAGGCGCAAAGGGATCGCCCTTTATCGCGTTCTTGAGGCTCGGAGGCGAACCCGGTATTGTATAAAGTCTGCTGTCGTCGGTATCAAGATCGGGCATTGCCGAAAGCAGTCCCCATGTATATGGATGTCTTGGGTCAAAGTAAATCTCGTCCACTTTGCCTTTCTCTACAATCTTGCCCGCGTACATGACGTTTACATAGTCCGCAACCTTCGCGACTATGCCGAGGTCATGTGTAATGTAGATAACGCTTATGCCGCGTTCGCGCTGAATTCTCTGTATAAGTTCTATGATTTTGGCTTGAATCGTTACGTCCAAAGCGGTCGTCGGCTCATCACATATGAGTAGCTCTGGGTCGCAGGCAAGCGCAATTGCGATTACTATGCGCTGACGCATACCGCCTGATAACTGGTGCGGATACTGCTTCATGCGCTTGTCGGGGTCGTCAATGCCGACTTCCTTAAGAAGGTCTAGGGCTTTTCCATAGGCCTCTTTTTTTGATGTGCCGTAATGCCATACCATGCCCTCCATAATCTGCTTTGCAACGGACATTGTGGGATCAAGGCTCGTCATCGGATCTTGAAAAATCATTGCGATACGTTTACCGTTTATTTGCTTGCGCATCTCTTTTTTTGAGAGAGTCAGAAGGTCTATGGTTGCATTTTCGTTTGCTTCCCGGTTATAAGTGAAGTTTATAGTCCCGCTATTCACGACGGCGTTTTTATCGAGTATGCCCATCACAGCTTTCATCGTGACCGACTTGCCGCTTCCGGATTCGCCCACTATCGCGAGAGTTTCTCCTTTATAAAGGTCAAGGTCAACACTGCGTATAGCGTTGACTGTCGCACTTGAAGAAACAAATGAGACGGAGAGATTCCTCATCTCTAGCACTTTTTCACGTCCTGTTTTTTTCATACCTCTCGCCTCACATTTCTTTGAGCTTCGGGTCAAACGCTTCGCGTAGACCGTCCGCAAGCATGTTGAAGCAGAGCATCAGAAGAGCAAGGACAAGAATCGGCGGGATTATCTGATACGGATGCGTCGTAAAGCTGTTGAAAGCGTCGCTGATAAGGCTTCCGAGACTGCACATCGGAACTGGTATACCGAGTCCGACGAAGCTTAAAAATGCCTCCGTAAAAATTGCAGTTGGAATGCAGAACATCAGCTGAGTGATTATCTGTCCAATAATGTTCGGCAGTATTTCACTGAATATTATAAAAAAGTGCTTGGCACCAAGCGTTCTTGACGCCAGAACGAATTCCTGTTCCTTGAGCTTCAGCATCTCGGCACGTGCTATTCGGCTCATGCCTATCCACTCCGTAATCATCAAAGCGAAGACGATGGTGATAAAGCCGCGTGGCAGAACGAGCATAAGAAGCGTTACGATTACAAGGCGCGGAATCCCATTAATGATCTCCGCAATCCTGCACATGATGTTATCGACTTTTCCGCCAAAGTAACCGCTTATGAGGCCGTAGCTCATGCCAATTAACATGTCGATGATTGCAGCACAGAGAGCAATCCCGAGGGAAATACGAGTTCCTTCCCAAACGCGCGTCCATATATCGCGCCCCAGAACGTCGGAACCAAACCAATAATATGTATCGGTAAGACCTTTTTCCTCGTAACCGTTAATTTCCTTAACACCCGTGGTTGTCTTAAGCGATTCGTCTCCATCGAAAATGCCAAAGTGTTCGAGCCCCTGTACTCTCGGGGCGAAATTTTTCTGAGAAAGGTTTTGTTCCTTGTAGGAATAATTCGTCATTAGCGGTCCAAAAGCCGCAAGAAGCCCTAAGATTATTACGAGAATAAGCGAGACAAAAGCGCCCTTGTTGGCGAAGAAGCGGCGGCGAACCTCCAGCCAGTAATTCTGGCTTGCAAAGTTTGTATCAATCCTTGTCGTTTCAACGTCTCCGCGCAAGGTAAAGTCATCAGGCTGGAATTCATATGTATCCTTATAGATTTCGGGGCCGGAAACCGTTGCCAGCCTTTTCTTCTTAATCTTTGCCATCAGTTTGTGCCCTCCTTTGCAAGACGGATACGAGGATCGATTATGCCGTAGAGGATATCAACGGCGAGCATTATGCCTATGTACATCGCGCTGTAAATAAAGCTCAAGGCAATGACCACGCTGTAGTCGTTCGACTGTATTGCCGTAACAAGCAAGCTTCCGACACCGGGTATCGAAAATATCTTCTCGACAACGAGGCTTCCTGTCATAAGATCGACGATTAGCGGAGCCAGGACAGTGACTATTGGAATAAGAGAGTTACGCAGCGCGTGGCGAACAATCAGAGGACCGCCGTAAACACCCTTACTTTCGGCCAGAAGCATATAGTCGCTTCCCAGCACCTCCATCATCTCCGTCCTTGTAAATCGAGCCACGGAGGCAAGCGTAAACAGGCTCAGCGCAATGCTCGGCATCACAGAACTCGCGATAGGGCTGTTCTGCGTATATAGCATCGGAAGCCAGCTGAGCTTAAAGCCAAAAGTATAGCTTAATCCCAGTGCGAAAACATAGCTCGGAACAGATACGCCCAAAACGGAGATTATCGTGCAGAACGTGTCCCAGAAGGTGTTGTGTTTAAGCGCCGCAACAATACCTAAAAACAGCCCGACTATTGCGCCAAGCGCGACCGCCATGCCGCCTATGGCTATGCTAATCGGCAATCGCGACTGTATGAGTTGACTGATGGGCGTGTTTTTGCTGATATTGTAGCTTACTCCGAAATCGCCCTTAAACATATTAAACACATATTTAGCATACTGCACTATTAAAGGCTGATCGAGACCATACTTCGCATTCAACGCCGCTTTCTGCGTTGCAGTAAGCTTTTCGTCGTTAAACGGCGAGCCGGGCATCAGCTGGAGCAGGATGAAAAGCACCAGAGTAATGGCCAGCATCGTAAATATGGAAATAAGTACACGTTTAAAAATGTATTTTTTCAAGTCGTATCTTCTTCCCTTCCTCTAAACAAATGAACAAAAGCACAACACACGCATATGAGCCCGATTCAGGTATAGGGATTTCCTAATCTTTACGGGTTCGTATGCGCGAGTTATGCCTGAATGCCGCGCGAAAGCCTTGATAATTCTCAAAGCCACCGCGCGGCAAAAAGGTCTTAAACGGGCTTAAATCTATTAACCCTTAACAGTGTTCTTGTAAACTCTGTTCAAAGCAACAGGATGGAATTCAATTCCGGTGATGTTGCTCTTTATCATGTTGGCGTCAGCCTTGGTGTAGATAGGTGCGATAACGGCTTCATCCATAACGATCTTTGCAGCATCGTACATTGCGTTCCAGCGGCCTTCAAGATCGGTTACATACTTACCGGTGGTGCAGTCGGCAATGATGGCGTCATAGTCGGCATTGCTCCACAGACCATAGTTGTTGGAGTTTCCGGTGACCCACATAGCAAGATAGGTCATAGGATCTGCATAGTCGGGACCCCAACGAGTGAGGCAGACTTCGTATTTACCGCTCTGGATGTCCTCGACGCGCTGCTTCTTGGGCTCGACCTTGATGTTTAGTGTAACGCCGGGCAGAGCTGCTTCTAGCTGCTCCTTGAGAACTGTCGCTACGTTCTGAGTCTCGGTCTGATCCTCGACGAGGAGCTCGAAGGTGAAGGAGTTCTGACCAAGCTCATCGCAGGCCTTTGCGTAATACTCAGCAGCCTTTGCGGTGTCGTCTGCGCAGACGTCGGCAAACTTTGTCTGGTCGCCGGAGAAGTCAGAGCCGTCGGGACCTGCAGCAAACTGAGGAGGTACAGCGGTGTATGTAGCGACAGAGCCGTCCTTGACAACATCTGTTACGATTGTTTCACGGTTGATTGCGTTGGTGATAGCAAGACGCATATTAGCGTTTCCAAGAGCTTCAACATCGTGACCGTTCATTGTCAGATACCAGAGGTATCCTGCCCCGACAACGTTGAGTTCGGGATCGTCCTTGACCTGGTCAACCTGGTCGCCGGAGAGCTTAACGATGTCGAGGTCACCGTTCTGATAGCTCATGAGAGCCTGCTGGCTGTCCTTGATGACCTGATAGTTCAGACCATCAAGCTGGACCTTGTCAGCATCGTAGTAGTTTGGGTTCTTCTTGAGAGTGAAGTTGAGGGTTGCGGGCTCATAGCTCTCAAGGATGAAAGCGCCGTTGGAAAGAACGGTCGCGGGGCTTGTGCCGAAAGTACCGGTTGCAAGTCCTTCATAGAAAGCACGGTTTATAGGGTAATATGTGGGGAAGTAGAGAAGGCTGTCAAAGTAGGAAACAGGGACATTGAGCTCTACCTTCAGAGTCTTCTCGTCTACAGCGGTGACACCTAAATCCGTAACGGGCTTCTTACCTGCGATGATTTCGGCAGCGTTTTTAATCTGACCGATGTCGCTCATCATGTAGGAGTATTCGGAAGCGTTTGCCGGATCAACGGCGCGCTGCCAGCCAAATACGAAATCGTCGGCTGTGACGGGGTCGCCGTTGGACCAGTTAGCGTCATCGCGAATCTTAAAAGTATAGGTAAGACCGTCATCGCTGACAGTTTCCTCCGCACAGAGCGCGTTGACTGCCGCTCCGTCAGCATCCATCTGCTTAAGACCGTCTGTGAAGTCCGCAATGACTTCAAAGCTTGTTCCGTCTGTCGCTATCTGGGGATCGAGGCTCGCCACTTCAACCTCTACCATAACGTTGAGTGTGCCGCCTGTAGCCACGGGTGCTGCCGACGCATCAGCCGCAGGTGACGTTTCTGCTCCCTTGGTTCCGCAGCCGATGAGACCGATCACCATCACTAGTGCAAGAACAATAACGCCGATTTGCTTAGTTAATTTCATTAATTTTCTCCTTTCCGTTGGGCGTTAGCCCAAACATCAGCAAACAAACCGTTTCCACAGTGTGGACAAAGTTGTGCAAGAGACAGACACGGAATATTTGCCGATTTTGTTAAGAATAACACTTTGAAGCATCGAAGTCAATTTATCTGAATAATTTTTTTTGATAAATTGCAAATTCCCTGCTAGTTTAAAGCGGCATTAAGTCAGCTTGACTTGAATTTTGATTATCTAAAGAATACTACAACATATATACATACTCACCGGATGTTTTACTATATATCACGATTCCGTGTTTATCCAGTTAACGCTTTAACGTGTAATAAATATGTCGAAATTGTAAATTAACAGTTGAAATATTACCAGATATGGGCTATTATAGCTTCAGAATCTTTAAATACGGTACTGTGATGCCGGCAAGGTTGTTATACGTGATACGACTATACATTTTAGTCGTTTTGTGACCTTGTCTGCATGTTCAGACAAGGCTTTTTTGTTGGATTTCGATTAGACTATTTTTTGCTGGGGATATCATTATGAAATTCAAAGCTCAAATTATGACTGAGGAGGACGTTAATCGGGTCCTCGTTAGGATTTCACACGAAATTCTTGAAAAAAACCACGGTTCGCAAAACTTGTGCCTGATCGGCATCAGAACCCGAGGGATACCTTTGGCCTACAGGCTTGCGCAAAACATCAAAAAGATTGACGACTCCGAAATAGACGTCGGTGAGCTGGATATCACGCTTTACAGGGACGACCTGTCGTTGATTTCAAAAAACCCTGTCGTCAGCCAGACTAAAATTCCTTTTTCGGTTGAGGACAAAACAGTCGTGCTTGTTGACGACGTAATCTTCACCGGAAGAACTGCTCGCGCGGCTCTGGAAGCCGTTATGGAAGTCGGACGTCCGGCAAAAATACAGCTTGCAGTCCTTATAGACAGAGGGCACAGCGAGCTTCCGATTAAGGCAACCTATGTCGGAAAGAACATACCGACCTCTCAAAATGAAGTCATCTCGGTCCACATCTCCGAACACGACGGTTATACTGATGTTTGTATAAAAGAAAAATAATTATAGAGGAGAAAAAAATGAACAAAGAAAAAGCAGTCATCGGCTACCTGCCAGATGAGAAACCAACCACCCTTAAGCTCCTGCTTTACGCACTCCAGCAGGTCATCGTAATGTTCCCCGCGACAATCGCAGTCGCACTAATCACCGGTTTCCAGGTCTCCACCACCCTTTTTGCCAGCGGTCTTGCAACTATTTGCTTCGTATTTATTTCAGGCAAAAAGATTCCAATGTACTACGGCTCCAGCTTCTCCTACCTTTCTGCAATAGCAGGTCTTACAGCTGCTCAGGGATTTTCTAAGGTCAACGGAATACTTCCGACAGAAGCCATCCAGATTGCTCAGTTCGGCATCATCGCTTCTGGTCTTGTTTCTATTGCCGCCGGTTTTCTGGTAAGATTCTCCGGCAAGAATGCCGTTGAGAAAGTCCTGCCCGCAACGATTACGGGTTCTATCGCTATGATAATCGGTCTTACCCTTGCCAAAAATGCGTTGGGCGATGCCGCTCCTCAAGCCATTGCTGAAGGCACGGCTGCCACGGTAATTAACGGCGGCTGGGTTTGGGCAGTATCCCTTGTCACCCTGCTTTCAACCGTTATCTTCTCCAGATACCTCAAAGGTTTTCTCGGACAGCTTCCTCTGCTTCTCGGAGCCGGTGTCGGCTGCTTATTCGCGGCGATACTTTACTGGGCCGGCGGAGCGGATATGAACCTTTTCCGCAGCCTCCCCGCCGAGGCTCTTGCAGCTTCGACATGGAAGCTTGGAGACGGCAGTATTTTTGCCCTCCCCGCATTCTCAATGCCAAGGGTTTCGTGGGCAGCAGTCGCTGCAATCATGCCGATTGCGATTGCCACAATTCCCGAGTCCACTGCTCATATATATCAGCTTGATATATATGTAAACGACCTTGCCGAGAAAAAGGGTAAGAAGAAATCTGATATTGCAAGTTTGCTTGACAGGAACCTCATCGGTGATGGTATCTGCGATATGATCACCGGCTTTGTAGGCGGACCCGCCGGAACAAACTACGGTGAAAACATAAGCACAATGGCAATTACCAAGGTCTTTTCCATCGCCGTCATGATAGCGGCGGCCGTAATTGCAATGGTTATTTCCTGCTTTACACCTCTGATAACAGTCATATATGCAATTCCCACGGCAGTTATAGGCGGACTTGAAATCTATCTTTTCGGCGCTATAGCAGCACAAGGTATTGCAATTATGATCGACAAAAAAGTCGATATGTTCAACTCCAAAAACATTGCCGTTATCGCCACTGTTATGGTTATCGGTGTCGGCGGGCAGTATGCCTTCGGCGGCTCCATCCCCTTCTTTGGTCTTCAGGTTCCCTGCATAGCAGGCGCTGCTATATTCGGCATCGTATTGAACCTCATCCTCGGCATTGGCGAGAAGAAAGAAAATGTAAAATAGAAAAGACTTAGCTAACACTACATATATTAAACCGCCCGATTAAGTTCGGGCGGTTTTTATATTTGGGGAATATTAGACTGTGGTGCCAGAGCCTTATCTTGATTGACTGATAGTTAAATATGTGATATTTTTATTTTCGAAAAACGAGATATTACCTGCATCAGCATTTAGTCCCACAGGAGGAAACCCTATGACGCAATGGGCGAAGGACGCGATAATCAAGTCTTTCAAGGAACTGCTCTCAAAGCAGTCAATCGATAAAATAACAGTTAAGGAAATCTGTCAGCGCTGCGATGTGAACAGACAGACCTTCTACTATCATTTTACCGACATTATGGGCATCTTTAAGTATGTAATGTTCAAGGAGATGTCTCGAGATATTGCTCAGGATAGGACATTCGAGACTTGGGAGGGCGGTTTTCTCGCTACAATGTATTATCTGAAAAATAACTCAAAGATGATACTGCATGTCTATAACTCCTCCTTCAGGCCTGAGGCAGAGGCGTTTTTTACAAATCTTTCGAACAAGCTGATGCTTGACGTGGTCGATGAGTGCATTGAAAATATGGGCGTCAAAATCACTGAGAAAAACAAAAACTTTATAATCAACTTTTACAGACGCGTCTTTAACGGTCTTTATGTTGATTGGATAAATGAGGGCATGGAGGAAGAACCAGAAACCATGCTCCAAAAGCTTCTGCTGATGATCTCAGGAAGCATCCCGCGCTCGGTTGCAGCTTTTGTTGAATATGAAAAGTCCTGTACACAAAAATAACTATATTTCAATTATAATCTGACACATTTCGATATTTGTCTATTGATTAACAAACCACTTAAATAATAAAATAACAATGTCAGTGAGATATGCAGATACGCTGATAATATTGTTTTTTGAGGGGTTTGTATTATGTTTGATTTTACACAAGGAGGCGGTGTAGTAACCGCTATACTAGGGTGGCTCCTTGTATTCGCAGCTTTGTTCGCCGCGAACGAGTTTACTCGCAGATTCAAATGGGTAGGCTTTGCCGCATTTGTTGTAATGCCTATCGTTCTTACAGTTTTGTGGTTCACTGTTTTAGACGGAAAAGTTTATAAGGACTGGTTCCATCTTTTCAAGGTCTACTCCTCCACCGCAGGCTGCATCATTTTCTGGTGCATTCGTTTCGTCGGCGGAACGAAGAAGGACGGCTCAAAATGGAGGCTTGCTGACAAGAAAGGCTTCCTATTCCTTGCGTTTCTTATTCTCGCCATTAACATCCTCGAAGCTTGCATCAAGGATTTGGAGGTTGGAAATCTTTATAGTCTAGCCGGTAATCTTGCTCAGACCATTGAGGAAGAAGGAACTAACGGAGCCACAAAGTTCTACCTGATGGGCGGTTCGTGGAATGAAATGAATGCTGTCGCCGGATTCTTGAACATCATCACAATCACCGGATGGTTTGGAATTGTAATAAGAAAAAAGACAAAGAAAGATGGCAGCCATGATATGCTCTGGCCGGATATGCTTTGGTTCTGGATTATAGCATATGACCTCTGGAACTTCGCATATACATATAACTGCCTGCCTCACCATGCTTTCTACTGCGGTCTTGCTCTTCTGCTTGCGCCGACCCTCTGTGCTTTCACAGTCGGCAAGGGCGCATGGCTCCAGCATAGAGCTCAGACGCTCGCACTCTGGTGCATGTTTGCTCAGACCTTCCCAATGTTCCAGGATCACAGCAAGTTTACTGTTGTTTCAAGCTACAATCCCACAGTTTACACGATAGTCAGCGCTCTTGCGCTTGCGGTAAACATTGCCGTGTTTGTGTACATGATTTACAAGGTCATAAAGACAAAAAAGAATCCGTATACTAACGATATCTATACCGACCTCAAGGAGTATAAAGAAATTAAAGAGTTAGCTGAATAAGCCTACTTACAAAAGAGCGGCAAACTAAATGTTTGCCGCTCTTTTGTATTTTTATATATCATGCGGTAATTGACTTGCGATATATATCATATGTATTAAAATGTCTTTCATCATTTCGCATATAATGTTTTCTTGAAATAATTTTTAAAAACTCTTGCTAAATTTTATGGTATGTGCTATATTCTAATTGCAACTGATAATAGTAATTATTATCGTTAGCAGATAAAATATATGTGTACATAATATTAATTGTTGAAAGGTTGGTCAAAATGAAAAACGAACTTCAGAAATTTTATATTTGCAAGCATTGTGGCAATATTATCGGTATGATCGAAAGCTCCGGAGTTACTCCCGTATGCTGCAATGATACCATGACCGAGCTTGTTCCCAACACAACCGATGCCTCCCAAGAAAAACATGTTCCCGTAATCAAGGTCGACGGAAATAAGGTCACCATTGATATTGGCTCTGCTCCCCATCCAATGACCGAAGAGCATCACATCAGCTGGGTTTATATCATGACGGAAAATGGCGGTCAGCGTAAAAATCTTGACCATATCGGCACTCCCTCCGTTTCCTTCATGCTAACGGACGACGACAAGCTTGTTTCTGCTTTCGCATACTGCAACCTACACGGGCTCTGGAAGGCCGATGCATAAAACTGGATCAATAAAATAATTCTGAAAGAAGGTCTTTTTATGAAAAAGTATACCTGCACTGTCTGCGGCTATGTTTACGAAGAGGAAAAAGGCGATCCCGATGGCGGAATAGCTCCGGGAACCAAGTTTGAGGATATTCCCGATAGTTGGGTATGCCCCGTTTGCGGCGCTTCAAAATCAGATTTCGAAGAAACAGCATAAACTCCGGTCCAAATAATTTATACGGAGGTTAGTTATGGATAATGCTGCTCTATATAACATTTCTTACGGTCTATACGTTGTCGGTACTAAAATCGACGGTAAAAACGCAGGCTGCATTGTTGACGCATTTATTCAGTCCACAAGTGCTCCTGTTCCCACTGTCATTCTTTGCAGTATACAAGCGAATCAGACAAACGCGGCGATTAAGCAAACTGGCGAATTTATGGTCTCCATACTTTCTGCGGATGTTGATCCCTTTGTAATCGGAAACTTCGGCTTCCAGTCGGGAAGAGATGTCGACAAATGGGCGAATGTACCGCACAAGTTTGTTGAAGGTCTTCCTGTACTTGATAAGGCAGTCTCCTATTTTCGCTGTAAGGTAACGGATTTTAAAGAGCTATCCACGCACACAGTCTTTTTCTGCGATGTTATCGGCGCCGAGCGCGGCGAAGGTGAGCCGCTTATCTATGGCGACTATCAGAAGTTCATGAAACCTAAAACACTCGAAGCCTTCAAGCAGTACAAGCAGACGGGAAAAGCCCCTTCCACTTACGCAAAGTGGGTCTGCACTGTCTGCGGCTATGTCTACGATGGTGATGTTCCCTTTGAAGATTTACCCGACGACTGGAAATGTCCCTTATGCGGTGCGCCAAAAAGCGCGTTTGTCAAGCAGTAATTTGCTTGCAATATATAATCGTTTTCTCCTCCATAGTGTCCCTCCCTTTAGCCGGGCGCTTGTCTTTACGACAAGCGTCCGGCTTCAATTTATCGCAGTTTATTTGAAATCAATAAGATGAAAATAGGGTATTTAGAAATTTATCTAAATACCCTATTGACAAATTTGAAATAAGGTATATATTCTATTTCGAAATTAATCAAAATAGAACCATTGAAAATCGTAATATATATGGTATAATTTTTTTTACAACCAAGGAGGATTTTATATGCTAAATATAACGGGACTTACAAAAATCTATGGAGACAAAAGGGCAGTCGACAAGCTGAGCCTACATATTGCACCCGGCGAAATCTACGGCTTCATCGGTCATAACGGCGCTGGCAAAACAACAACCATTAAGTGCTGCTGTGGTATATTGCGCTTTGAGGAGGGTGAAGTATTCGTTGATGGGATTTCCGTCAAGGAGAATCCACTTGAATGCAAAAAGAGACTTGCTTATATACCCGACAACCCCGATATGTACGAATTCCTTTCCGGCATAGCGTACCTGAATTTTGTTGCAGATATTTTCGGTGTTCCTACAAAAGAGCGCGAGGAACGGATTAAGAAATACGCCGACCTATTCGAGTTAACAAGCGATCTCGCCCAGCCGATTTCCGCATATTCGCACGGTATGAAGCAGAAGCTCGCTCTTATATCCGCATTCCTTCACGAGCCTAAGCTTATCGTTATGGACGAACCCTTCGTCGGTCTTGACCCGAAGGCTTCCCACATGCTAAAGGAGCTGATGCGCGAGCACTGCGCTAAGGGCGGAGCAATATTTTTCTCGACCCATGTACTTGAGGTCGCGGAAAAACTCTGTGATAAGGTTGCAATAATAAAAGACGGCAAGCTGATTGTATCCGGCACTATGGAGGACGTCAAAGGCACAAGCTCACTGGAGGACGTATTCCTTGAACTGGAAGGTGACGGCAATGTTTAAGGCTCTTCTCAAAACAAGGCTCGCTGCTATTGGCGCATTTCTGTTTCTGAGAGGCGGTGGTCAGCAGAATAAAAAGTCCTCAAAGCTTAAGCTTGTCGGTTTTGCTGTACTTATGCTTTATGCGTGTTTTGCCTTTATGATGATGTTCGCGATGTATTTTCAGCAACTCGCAGAGCCCTTTTTCCAAGCGGGATATGGCTGGCTGTACTTTACACTTTTCGCAATGACAGCTTTCGCCTTGATGTTCATTGGTAGCGTTTTCACGGTGAAATCTCAGCTATATGAGGCAAAGGACAACGAGCTTCTGCTGTCGCTGCCCATCCCCCCGCGCCTTATTCTGGGCAGCCGCATGATAATGATTATGATTCTGAACTTTGTGTTTGAGCTGCTTGTCGCTATTCCAGCCTATGTGATGTGGGTCAGGGCCGTTCCGGCCACGTCGTCGCAGCTGCTCTCATTCGTTGTTTTGATTCTTGCATTGCCTTTCCTTTCAGTAGCAATTTCCGGAGTTTTCGGCTGGCTGATTGCTCTATCCACCGGAAGAGTCCGTAACAAGTCTTTAATGACTGTTTTGTTCTCAGTCATTTTCCTCGGACTCTACTTTGTCTTTTTCAGTCAGGCAAATGTCTATATCCAAAAACTTGTAATGAACGGCAAAGAGATTGCAGGCTCGCTCAGCTCTTTTGCTCCCCTGTTCTGGATTGGAAACTCCGTTGCCGAACCTAACGTGCTTCAACTTGTTCTGTCGGTTCTGATAATGCTTTTGCCCTTTGTTCTTATGTATTATTTACTTACGGTAACCTTTATCAGAGTCGCAACAGCTAAGCGAGGCGCGGCGAAGGTAAAGTACGAAGAAAAAGCTATGCACTCGTCGTCTCTCTCCTCCGCTCTTTTCAGACGCGAGATGAAGCATCTGCTCTCCTCCCCCGTATATATTCTGAACGCAGGACTAGGAGTAATTTTTATTATTGGTGCGGCAATCGCCCTGGTGATAAAAAAAGACACCATTTTAGCTCTTGCGGAACAGATGAATTTTGGCGGTTCAACAGCATCAGCCGCTGCGGTTTTTGCTCTTTGCCTGCTGTGTACAACAGTGCTCTTTACTGCGCCCTCTGTTTCTCTGGAGGGAAAATCGCTCTGGATTGTCAAGTCGCTTCCGATTGCAACTAAAGACGTACTTAATGCCAAGCTGCATCTTCACATTTATCTCACCGCTCCCGCAATTTTCCTTGCTGCAGCCGCTGCCATTTATGTTATAGTCCCCTCGATTCTGGATGTCGCTATTCTCTTATTGGCACCTGTGTTTTATGTTATGCTCTCTGCAAATATCGGTCTGATTTGCAATTTAAAAAGCCCTAGATTTGATTGGATAAATGAAACGCAGGTTATTAAGCAGAGCATGAGTGTGCTTATGGCAATGTTCCTCACCTCTCTAATCGTTATTGTTCCAGGCGTACTCTACTTCGTGGCGTTCGGCTCTATGGTTTCGACTACCATATTCATGGTCGCTTATACTTTGCTTCTATTTATCGGCTGGTTCATATCTCAGAAATGGATATCGACGAGGGGCGCAGAAATCTTCGATGGTTTTAACTGAGCTTCAGTCTTTGTTTTAAAAAAAGTGCGACGGTTCGATAACCGTCGCACTTTTTTATGTATCTATTTTAAAGAAGCTGCTTAATCTCGTTTTCGTGCTTGAAGAGCGCACAGCCGCCGGAATGCTGCATTGCATCTTCCTTTCCTATTCTTCGCACCTCTTCAAAAAAGGGGGAACCGAGTATATCAAGTATCGAATGCTCTTTTACATTCAGTTTTGAAAACGGTGAAAAGGGGCAGGCCTCCGCGCCTCCGAAGGGATTCACGTGAAAGAAGCCGCGTCCGGCAGCTAAACAGCCGCCCATGTATTTCTCGTCACCCGGGAAGGCGAAAATGTTCATATCCGTAAATTGAGCCTTAAATCGTCCGACCTCTTTATTGAGACTCTCGGCCTCGTCCTCTGAAAGTACGAGAGCTTCCGTCCCCTTCTCGGCGGGCACGTATTCAACAAAGAATACAGCGCCGCAGCCCTTGCTTCGCAGGTCTTGGAGGAAGCTCTCAGTTACGACAGTTGATAGATTCAGGTTCGTTACAGTCACTGACGATGCGAAAAGAATTCCTCTTGTATGTAAATCGTCCATTGCCTTCTGGACATTCTTAGACACACCCTCACCGCGACGCTGGTCAGTCTCCTTCGCGTCTCCCTCAATGCTGAAAACCGGGATAAGGTTGCAATGCTTTTCAAAAAGCTTAATATATTCTTTGTCCAGAAGTGTCCCATTTGTAAATATCGGAAAAATCATGTTCGGAAAATTCGCCGCCAAACCGACAATATCCCGACGAAGCAGGGGCTCTCCCCCGGCAAGCAGGACAAACGATATACCAAGCTCAGATGCTTCCGTGAGAACATTTTTCCATTCGTCTACGCTCAGCTCCTTTTCCCCTTGGTTTTCGGAGCAGATGCCACCCGCTCTGGCATAACAGCCCGCACAGCGAAGATTGCATTTAGAGGCGATGCTCGCTATCAGAAATGGTGGAATGTGGTGACCGCTCTCCTCGTAGCTTTGTCTCCTTTCCGTGCTAAGTGTAAGCGACGGAATAAGTGAAACTAGAAAATCGGTACTCTCACCTTCAGAAATATAGAAATTTGATAAGGCTGAAGCGATTGAGCTTATCCCTTGTTCAATATATTTATTTAAATCCATGCTATTTTCCTTTTATAATATTTCTATTAGAGGAATACTGCCCGAACAATTCGCGCCTTCAGTCCGCAGTCATACTCAACGTAAAACATAGCTGCCGAAGTGACTAGTAGTGGCAGGAAAATTGGTAACGTCCAACCGAGAGTAAGCATTCCCAAGTTATACATATCAATTACAATTTCAACCGCAAGCGTAAACACTCCTGCTGTGAAGAATACAGCTCCGGATTTGAATAAATGCGATATCTTATCCATTTGTATTGTTGTTACAACTGAAAAGACCAACATGCCTGCCAAAGCTGCAAGGGGAAGACCCAACGGTAACACCCATTGAGTAGATCCATCTAAATGGCCTATTAGAAAAAGGTACGCTACGGTAGCCGCCGTGTCGGCAATCAGACAATAACTCAGCTTCGGTCTATCGAACAGTTTCGGTAAGAAAGCGAATACAAACAAACAGGCTTCGGCTCCCCAGATATACGCTCCCCAGCTAATCCGTCCGTCTACCAGAATATCAATGACAAAGCAGCACAATGCAGGAAACAGAAGAAGAATAAGCCCTTTCAGCGCTACATGCTTGCTGGCCAAGGGTACCTCTTCACAGTTTGCCGGATAAGCTCGCTCCGAAGCGGCAGATTCATGAATCATATGCGTCCCGCAAAGCGGGCAAGAGGTTTCCGTATGCGCGAGATACACCCCGCATTTTGAGCAATAATGTTGTTTCAAAATGTCACCTCTGATTGCTTTCCAGCGTAATGTGTATGCCCATACCTGAGAGCATTGTGAAAAACTTTTTTTCAACAAATGGTTCTTTAATCGTTCTTGAAATGTTAAAGCAAAGCTTATTTTGAAAGCTGACACAGCCGCAGGATACAGGGTTCAGACCTGCGCCGAGCATAAATCCAACACGCTCGATATACTTTGTCATTTCGTCAGGCAGGCTAACTAAGCCAAGATTTGAAAGAGTTGCACTGTTATACCTGTCACCGTTCATTATATAATACATCTTCATAATGGGGTCTTTCAGATAAAGCGGAGCCAGTTTCAAAAATGTGTTTTTCTCTGACTTTACATTGGAGCTGAATTTAGCTGTCAGCATCTTTTTGTTTGCTTCAAGCGCCATTCCATGTTTTATTATGGTAATAATTTCTTCAAGCGTATAGCTGCCCAAAGTCGGAACTATACCAAGATTAACATATGAAGTAAAGTTACGCAACGTGCTAGAAGGAAAATGCCGTCGTAGATTAATTGGAATACAGACTTTAACCGGCTGCTTCCTCCTGAAAGGTACATTTTCCTTTTGCTGAATACAATAAATTGCCTGAATAAGGACAGCGGACAGAAATTCGTTAATCGTGGCATCGTATTCCGTTGCTTTCGCTCGGATTTCATCAAGAGGTATAATTCCGGTTGTGATATTGATTATCCCGTATTCTTCGCGCTTTCCTTTAATGTGGTATGCGGGTTTTTCGAGTCTGCTAATCCCCATCGGCTTCGCGTATCTGAAAAAGCTGTCTTCATATTCCGCTTTTTGCGGAGCTTCTGAACAGTCCAGAATTCCATTTCCCCGCGGTATTATTATCGCATACCTTATTGATATATATTCGGCAACAAGTGTTTTCAGAAAAACCATTCCGCCGGTTCCGTCTGTCAGGACATGAAAATAATCAACGGAAATTCTTTTTTTATAGCAGCTGACACGAAGCTGAAAGCCCATGTTCTTCTTTTCATTTAGATAAACACAGGGATTTCTGATGTCGTCAGATATAGGCGGAATGTCCTGCCGATGTTCCAGGTGATACCAGAAAAAGCCACGTTTAAGGTGCTGGCAAAAGCTTGGCATTCGTTTAAGTGCTCTTCCAAGGGCCAGCTCAAGAACTTTTCTATTAATTTCCTCCGTAAGCTCCATTGACAAACGAAACATTGATGGGCTTCTTCTGCCTTTAGCCGCGGGATATATTTTTGCTGCATTATCAAGCGGAAGGAGCGGAGGGAACGATAAAACATTATCATTATTGCTAATTTGCATATAAATTTACCATTTATAAACCTTCTAATTTTTAAGAATGGCTTTAAGTTTACACTTCGACAATTTCATAATAACATTTAAATATGAACGTATCAACACAAATCAACTGGTAACTATTATTACTGCATCTAATATTGATTATGATATTACAAGAGTCAGCTACTTGTCAATACATTATAACCAATATTTTTAACACTGTACAAAAAAACGACAAGCTTTGGAAAGCTTGTCGCAGGAATTGTTTTTAAAAATGGGGAGTAAGGGCTAACGCCGTTACTCCCCCAGTTGTTTATATTCTCTGCCAAAGCGAACCCATTGCAACAGTATCCAACAGGTTCAATTAACATAAACAAAGCTAATACGCGAGACAAAATTACATGATGCCATATTTCTTAATGAGATCAACTACGACATTGCTGTCGATTTTTTCCTTAAGCATAATGATAATCGGCAAGAGCACGGGCAGGAATACTTCAAGAGGCTTTCTGCCATCCATGAGCTTCATTGTCGACTCCATCAGTACGCGTACATCGTAAACGGACGCAAATACTTCAGGAACGCCGCGGTCAACATTGAGAAGGGTGTAAACTGCTTCCATACCGGTGCGAACAGCAAACTCAGTGGTGAAAACGGTGTCGCGCGGTGTTTCGACGTGCTCGCCGAGGAAGCCGAAGTTCACAGCACCTTCGGGAACGACTTTCGGACGATCTCCCGCAGCTCTGTTTACAAAATATGTAGTAACATAAGGCATTATGCAGGGAATGGTGTTGGCATGGTTCACAGCCAGGTCATGGATCTTATCCTGGGGAACGCCCATGTGATACAGCCACTCTTCGCAAATCTCGATGCCGGTGCACTCAATGATGGGCTTTTTGATATAATCACCGGGGACATAGTTGTTGAGAGCATAAATCCAGCCAACGGCCTTGTCCTTAGGCTGAGCCTTGAAGTGAGGCTGACGGTTGAAGGTAAAGCTCATAAGCCAACTGGAACCCTTGACAGTGATGATGCCGCCGGTAACAACTTTGCCTGAGAGAACGTCTCTCTTGCAGAGCTTTTCAACATATGGAATGATTTCCTTATCAATTGTTGTGGTGGCGGATTCCCAAAGGGTTTCCTTAATGTTGCCGCAGAACTTCATGGGCTTACCGAAAGCGGGATCCTGAGCCGCGATGTTCTGCCACAGTTCCCACGATACGCCGCTGCCCGGGGTATCCTTGAGAACAGGAACTTCGGTGTTGTTTCCGAGTGTCGCATTGTCAACGTTGCTGCCGAGCGTTGCGAATACATATTCGTTCTCGGTGAGGCTAATTTTCTCTTCCTTGCCTGCGCGAGCAAGAACGATCTGCTTTGCGACCTTCTTTTCAGCTGTGCAATCAAAGAGTATGTTTTTGACTACGCAGTTAAACTCGAAAATAACGCCTTTGTCTTGCAGATACTTCTGCAGCGGGAGGATAAGCGACTCATACTGGTTGTACTTTGTGAACTTAAGAGCCTTGAAATCGGGCAAACCACCGATGTGATGGATGAAGCGATGAATATAAAGCTTCATCTCAAGTGCTGAATGCCACTTCTGGAATGCAAACATGGTCTGCCAATAAAGCCAGAAGTTTGTGCTGAAGAACTCATCATCGAAGAAATCGGTCATGGGTCTGTCATTAAGATCTCTGTCAGGAGTCATGAAGAGCTTGAGTATCTGTGTGGCTGCGCCCGGGGTGATGTCGAATTTGCCGTCGGTATGTGCGCTCTCGCCACCAGATATGATAGCACGTTCAAGTGAGAAGTTGGGATCGTGCTTGTTCAGCCAATAGTACTCGTCAAGGACTGATACGCCTTCCGTCTCAATGGAGGGAACGGAGTGGAAAAGGTCCCACAGGCACTCGAAATGGTTTTCCATTTCACGTCCGCCACGGCAAACAAAACCATACTTTTCAAGGAAAGCACCATCGCAGGCGCCGCCGGAGACGGGATCAGCCTCGAAAATATGGATATGCGATCCGGGCATCTGAGCGTCACGGACAAGGAAAGCAGCAACTGCCAGACCGGCAAGACCGGATCCTACAATATATGCCGACTTTTTATCAACGCCTTCGGGCTTTTCGGGACGAGCGAAAGCCTCATAATTGCCATTACTGTAATACACAATAACTCCTCCTAATTTTTAATGTCTACAAAATACGCTCTGCTATGGACACGTTGCATATCTGCAGACACTATTATAAGAAAAGATTGTTTATTTTTGTACAGTCAATCTGCTCTCTCCTGTTTCAAATTTGGGCAATATGCTTATATTGGTTATATTTCGGACATCCGTATTCTTGTGTTGTGATTTCAGACTTTCTTATTGTTTTGTTGGTTTTTCACACATACTGATGTCTTTGTCTATATCGGGTTATAGTAATGAGCGCCCCCCCAATCTAAATTGGAAGAAGGGCGCTCTTACTATATAAATATTGCAGTTTACATAATTACATTACTTTTTCTTTGAATAACTCAATTTATACACAGTTCTCATTATCAAGCAATCAATAAATGAAAGCGAGCGCGGTTTTCCCATAAGGCTTGCCGCAATCTGAGCATAAGCATTTTTCTCCATCACGAGCAAAACTGCATGCGCATCCGACTCGGTTGCGCCGCAGCAAAGTGCGCCGTTTCCGGAAACAAGGACTCCAGCCCGTTTAGCAAGTGCGCGGACGACATCAAAGGGCGCAGCACTTTTTGAACAATTCGCCCTCCTGCCCTCGATTTGAGCAAAGTCATCGAGTATGGCAACAAGCGAAGTTTTCGCGGCTGATACTGCAAGCAGCGGAGCGCTGTCAGCATATGCAATATAGTTAATATCCTTGCGCTTTCTGTAAATCTCCGCGTGTAATGCGGCTTCCAAAGGCATCACTTTAAGTTCTAATTTATATTCCGACTCTTGTCCGTTCAGCGACAAAATAAACCCGTTTTCTGTGCGCCTGCTACTACCAAGCATCAAAGGCTTGTCGGGAAACTTTGCTTTTCCCCCGAGATACTGTGAATAGATATCTCTTTCGTTTTTCGGCTTTTTACCGCTTGCTTCCTCATAGATTTTTTCGATGTAGTTTTTGCTGTCTATTTCGAGTGCAAGAGCCCTGTCAAATGTTTTCCTGTCGTCTGCTCCAAAGCAAACTGTACCGTGGTGAGACATTATGACCGCTCGACCCTTAGTTCTTTCAAGTGCCTTTTCAACACCGTTGACAAGCTTTTTCGTGCTGGGAAGACCGTACTCCGCAAGCGGAATAGGTTCTCCCTCGGATGAAAGGCTAGCAGGTATCTCTGTCTTATTCAGAACGCTCGCGGCCGATGCTTGTAGCTGATGAGTATGTATTACAAAAGTGGCTTCCGGTCTTTTGCGATAAACGAGTGCATGCACGCCTTTTTCAGACGAGGGCTTAATATCTCCCTCATAGGAGCCATCTTCAATTTTACATTTAACAATCTCAGAAGAAGTCAGGCTTTCATACTCGCGTCCGCTGGGTGTTATAACAAAGTATTTGTCGTCCAAACGGCAGCTTACGTTACCCCACGTCCTTGCTATCAGGCCGTTTTTGACAAGCTCTAAGCCCGCCTGCACTACAAGCTCTTTGGCTTTCAATTCGTCCATTTAAATACCCCTATGCTCTTATGCGTTTACGGTCACATTATCAAAGACACGGTCAAATGCCGCAAGCGCTTCGTCAATCATTGCTTCTGTATAGGCTCCGCTTGTATAAAGACGGCTTCCGGCAAGCGTGACAAGTCCTTCCGCCATATAGGCAGCACCCATGTGCTCCATCTCCGTCTTGCGGATGGTCGTCTGCTTCATAACCTCAGGGATGGTCCACGGCTTCGACCAATTAATTGAATAGTGCATAGTACCGACTGTTTCAAGGTGGCAGATTGAACCCTGATTAAATGTAACGAAAGGCAGCTTATGCTTCTTGATTAGATTTTGAAGTCCCTTTGTCATCCTGTCGCCCATCTGTCCCGCGACCTGCGCCGCATTCCTGCGCTCGATCTCGCAAAGCGTATAGTAGCCGGCGACGCAGCTGAGCGGTGTTGCCGCCATAGTTCCGCCGATCAAGGCCTTTTTGCTCTTGCCACCAAGACCCGCACAGAGATACTGCATATATTCCTTTTTGCCGCCGAGTCCGCCCGCGCCGGGATAACCGCCCGCAACAACCTTGCCGAAAACGGTAAGGTCGGGAGAAACGCCGAAATAGCCCTGCGCACCGCCCATACCCATACGGAACGCCGTAACGACTTCGTCAAATATAAACAGTGCGTCATATTTGCGGCAGAGTGCCTCGACGCCTTTGTTAAAGTCCTTATCTACGGGCCGCGTCCCGCTTTCGGGTCCAAGCGGCTCAATCATAACGGCGGCAGTACCGCCGCGGAGTTGATTTAGCTTCAGCTTGCGCTCAAGATCGTCAAGGTCGTTCGGGAAAAACTCCTGCGTGTCCCTGAAAACAAAATGGGGAACGCCGTGTGCCTGCGTCCACTTAGAGCCGGGAATACGAATACCATAGGCAAGCTGATCGCTCCAGCCGTGATAAGCTCCGCCCATTTTGATGATGTTCTTTTTCTTCGTCGCAAGACGTGCGACGCGGATTGCCGCCATGCAGCCTTCTGTGCCCGAACCGAGCATGCGGAACATTTCAACGTTCGGCATAGCTTCAGATATTTTTGCCGCAAGCTTGTATTCGAACTCATGGAACAGTCCCGTGGAAGGACCGCACTCATTCAAAAGCTCGATGACCTTTTCCCGTACTTCGGGTGGATTGCTTCCGAGAACTGTCGGGCCTCCGGCCTGCAGAAAATCATAATAGCGATTCCCGTCCAAATCGTAAAGATAGGCTCCCTCCGCTTTTGTGAACACCAGCGGGAACGGGTAGTTGAAGGCAAGGTTGTGCTGTACTCCTCCGGGGATTTTTTCCTGTGCCTTAACGATTATTTCCTTCGACTTCGCGCATTTTGCATCAAAGTAGTCTTCTTCGTAACGCGCAAGGGCCTCCTTGCTTATACTGTGAATGGGCTTCTTTATAAGGGCATCAAGCTCTGCCGAGACTTTTGCCGCATCCGGGTATTCGGAAATCGCATAACGAGTGTCCATGAACATTCCTCCAAAGCGAAAAATCTTTTATAAGTGAGTCACCACTCACTTTCAATTTCGAGTATAGCATAACCCTATTGATTGTCAACGAACAAAACACATTTTTGCTCTGTCGCTTCAAATATTATGCAAATTATACGATAATAACGGGTGATTTCTTCACTAATTCACATTCGAAAACAGTTGCTTTTTTGTATAAACCTGTTAACATTGTAAATAGTGAGCGATTGCTCACTCATATGAGAGGTGATAATTATTACTGATTTATATTTAAGAATTCCAGAAGAAAAGCAGCAGCGAATTATGCAGGCTGCTATTGCGGAATTTGCAGAAAACGGCTTTGAACACGCGAATACGAACCGTGTGGCAAAAGCAGCGGACATCAGCGTCGGAAGTCTATTTAAGTATTTTGAGAGCAAAGAGGATCTCTTCATCTCAACCGTTAAATACGGCGCAGCGGATCTTAAAGCTCAGCTGAGGTCTCTTGCCGATGAGGAGGGGGACGTTTTCGAAAAGGTCGAGAAGGTGCTCCGTACTGTTCAGCAGCACTCTCGAGAAAATGAAAGCATGATAAGGCTATACAATGAGATGACGGCGCACGGCAGCCCGACTCTTGTTTTTCAGGAGGTTGACTGGCTGGAATCCTTTACCGCCACACTCTACGCTCAGCTTATAGAAAAGGCAAAGTCAGACGGCGTCATACGTCCTGACTGCGATGCCAGAATGTTTGCGTTTATGCTCGACAATCTCTTTATGATGCTCCAGTTTTCCTATACCTGTGACTACTACAAAGAACGTTTCAAGGTTTACGTCAGTACCGATATACTTCAGAGAGACGATTTTGTTGTCGAACAGATGATGAAGTTTATTAAATCCGCTTTTTCAAAATAGCAGATTGATTTTGAACTAATATTGTTGAAATTTTAGGGGGGGATAGTCGTGAAGGACGGAGCATATATACTTGCATATGATTTAGGCACGACAGCTGTCAAGACTTGCCTATATTACATACATTCGAGCATTGAGCTGATTGCCTCCGCTGGAAAAAGCTACCCTATTACAGTTCTGCAAAACGGCGGTGCAGAACAGAACGCAGAAGATTGGTGGGACGCTATGTGCGTTACCACAAAGCAGATTATTGCTCAGTCCGGAATCTCTGCGGAAGCAGTCGCGGGTCTATCCTTCTGTACCCAGATGCAGGGGCTCGTTCTCGTCGATGAAAATGGAACGCCGTTGCGTCCCGCAATGAACTATATGGATCAGCGTGCCGTAAAAGAACTCAAAGAGGGTCTGAGCAGCGGTCTGACAGTAGACGGCTGCAATGTCCTAAAGCTCGCTAAATCCCTTGTAATAACAAAAGCCGTCGCCGCGAGCGTGAAGGATACGGTCTGGAAATATAAATGGGTCGAAAAGAATGAACCGGAGCTATTTTCAAAGGTTCGATATTGGCTGGATGTAAAGGAATATCTCATCCACCGCAGCTGCGGTGAATTTGTTATGACGGCAGACTCTGCCTTTTCAACAATGCTTTATGATATAAGAAAAGGCCATGAGTGCTTCAGCCGCAGTATGTGTAACATGCTCGGCGTTCAATACGAGCATTTACCTCCTCTGATTAAATCGACCGACTGCGCGGGCACGCTCACTGACGTTTCCGCTGGAGAACTAGGACTTCGTCCCGGAACACCTGTTTTCGGAGGTGGCGGTGACGCCTCCCTTATCGGCGTCGGTGCGGGGGCTGTTGAACTCCACGACACGCATATTTATTGCGGTACTTCCGGCTGGGTCTCGACGGTTGTCGATAAGCCGATGGTCGATGTTTCTGCCAAGATTGCGGCTGTTGTTGGCGCGAATCCCGGTTTCTACAACTATTTCGCGGAGCTTGAAACGGCCGGAAAATGCCTTGAATGGGTCAAGGACCACCTTGCCCTCGACGAGATCGATATTTATCTTGAAAAAAAGCACGTTTCCGATTCTCAGGAAGCAATATATAAAAGCCTATACGATTATATGATGTTTGTTGTCGCGCAAATCCCCGCCGGCTCGAACGGTGTTATCTTCACTCCGTGGCTGCACGGAAACCGCTGTCCGTTCGAGGATTCGCAGGCAAGGGGTATGTTCATTAACATAGGACTAGACACAGGAAAGACTCAGCTAATTCGCTCGGTGCTCGAGGGCGTTTGCTATCATATGCGCTGGATGCTTGAATCACAGGAAAAGAAAACAAAAACCTCTAAAACCATACGTTTCGTCGGCGGCGGTGCGTTGTCTGCTGTCACCTGCCAAATCCTATCTGATGTTCTGAACCGCGAAATCGAGACTGTTGAGAATCCGCAGAATGTCGGAGCCGTAGGTGCGGCAGTAACGGCAGCTGTGGGTCTTGGATTGATTGAAGGCTTCGGGCAAGCCGCAAAGCTTGTCACTGCCAACTGCACCTATCTGCCGCAAAGCGCACACAGAGCGCTATATGACACCGGCTTTGAGATTTACAAGAACCTCTATAAAGACAATCGCCGGAACTTTGCGGCGCGAAGTGCAATTATTAACTGCTTGTAAGCACATTACATAATAAAAGCTTGCGGCGGATACCAAAATGTATCCGCCGCAAGCTTTATACTATCTGGAAAATATAAAATTTCAGGTAATCCGTTTCCGGTACATTCCAAAGTATCGGATGGTCGGGCGACTGCTGACGGGCTTCAATCTGGCGCAGCTCAACAGATGCATCGCGTGCCGCCGATTTTAACATTTTTTTAAAAAGCTCATCCGGCATGAAATGAGAGCAGGAACAGGTCGCAAGATAGCCGCCACGAGGCAGGAGCTTCATCGCCCGATAATTAATCTCGTTGTAGCCGCGCAGAGCGCTTTCAACGGTTTTCCGTGATTTCGTAAAAGCCGGCGGGTCAAGGATGATGAAATCATAGGGCTTCTCCCCTTTTCGCTCAATTTCCGGAAGCAAATCCAGCACGTCAGCGGCAAGAAATTCCATCCTGCCTTCAAGTCCGTTGCGGACCGCGTTCCTCCGAGCCATTTCAATCGCACTTGCTGAAACGTCAACGGCGCAGACTCTCTCAGCTCCGCCGAGCGCAGCATTAAGCGCAAAGGAGCCCGTATGGGTGAAGCAGTCAAGCACTCGCTTTCCCTTCGCCAGTCTTGAAACCGCAAGGCGGTTATATTTCTGGTCAAGAAAAAAACCTGTCTTCTGTCCGTTCTCGACATCGACCTCGTATTCTATACCGTTCTCACGTATCAAGGTGACAGCGGATTCTAGCTGTAGTACGCCTTCAAGTGGAAACCAGCCCTTAAACTGCTCCATACCCTCAAGCTCGCGGATTGCGACATCGTTTCTCTCAAATATTCCGCTTATCTTCTGCCCGTCCTCGGTTAGAACCTTATATATTAACGGAAACAGCATAGATTTAATATTCTCGATGCCAATTGAAAGCGTCTGCGTCACAAGCAGGTCACCGTATCGGTCGACCGTCAGTCCGGGAAAGCCGTCCGCTTCGCCGAAAATTACTCGACAGGCGTTTATATCGTCAGCCATTACCGTCTTTCGGTACTCCCATGCGTAGCGAAGGCGGCGCTCGAAAAAAGCCTCATCGAAGCTGTCGTTTGCGTTTCGGGATATGATTCGTATCCGTATTTTTGATTTTTGACTCAGGATGCCTGTGCCGAGGAATTTATCCTTATCACTCACGACGTCGACAAGTATCCCGTTCTGTACGCCGTCCGTGGATGTGAGGACTTCCTCGTCATAGACCCAAGGATGCCCACCCTCAAGCGCGGCTTGAGCCTTCCGCGTAATCGTAATCACTGGATATTCGCGTGTTTTCTTCATGTATCCTTCTCACTTCGAAATAATTGATTTGTTCTCTTTAAATAATAAACTAAAAATATGTATTGTCAACAATGGTTTACATAACTACTCACTAGACTCAGTGTTTTCTTATTGTGTTCTGCAACTCGATTTGTTATAATAGACAAAAATGCAGAGAGAGTAGGATTTACATATGAGCGTAACGGTAGGAGACCTACTGCAGCTCCCGTCCCTGCGCGATGCTGAAGTTATTGCGGGACGCGGCGGTCTTAAAAAGATTGTCTCGTCCATCTCTGTTCTGGAAGCTGCTGACCCCGAAATATTAAACGACGCCATGTTCCACAACGACGAGTTTTTCGGCAGCGAAATAGTTATTACCGGCTTCATGAACGTGACCGACGATTTTGAGCTTCAGTGCCGCAATATCCGCCGTCTCGCTGAGGGCGGCGAGGTCGGGCTTATCCTCTATTATGTCGGAGTATTTTTAAAAAGCATCGACACAAGCCTTATTCAGGTTGCTGATGAGCTTGACTTCACGCTGATCTGCATGCCCAAAAACCGTGTTGATCTGCGCTACAGCGAGGTTATCTGCGACGTGATGGGCGCGATAATCAAGGATCAGCTCTCCGGTACCTCGCTGGTTGTTGAGATACTCGAGCGTGTTGCAAAGCTTCCGCAGTATCAGCAAACTGTGGATACCGTGCTCAAGATGCTTTCCGACCGTCTACGCGCGACGGTCATCCTCACCGATTCACAGCTTCGTGTGCTTAATGAAGCAGCTTGGCCTCGTACTTCGAGCGGACTGCACGCCTATTTAAAGGCATCTGAGCTGCCTAAGCCTTCGGGTGCGCCTTGCGGCTTTTCAGCTGTTCCAAATGGGCTTCTCTATCGCGAGTGGATAAAGACCGAGGACTCGACTAACATGGAGCTTTTTATAATCAGAGACAGTGAGCCGCTTAACAAAAATGAACTACAGCAAGCAACGGAGAGTGTTCAGCTTGCGGTCAGTCTGTGGAGTCAGCAGCATGAGCGCACAGTCGTTGCGGAGCTTGTCAAAGCGATACTGCTTGATGAGCCGCTAAAAATGCGCCGTCTGGCGGATTTGTTCAATATCGATATTGCCTCGGTTCATACTATGTGGGTTTTTTCGGGAAACAAGTTTTCCGCCGAACACGCAGATGCGGCGGCCGACTGCGCAGCGCGTTTTTGCAAGACCGCCTTTGCCGACATTTATGACAGTTATCTTGTTTTGTTTATGGACGGGCCCTGCACATCATCGGATACTGAAGTCCTCAGAGACACAATAACTGAGCATCTTCCCGATGGAGTATACCTCTCGACATTTACCAATCTTGAAAACCCGACGGATGTTCGCGAGGCCTATCTAGCAAACAAGGAATTCCTTGCTGACGCTAAAAGAATTCAGCCGCAACGTCTGTGTTTTACAGGCGACGAAATAGTTTTTGCCAGAATATGCAGAAGCGCAATTTCATCCGGCGAGGAGGCTGTCGCAAAGGTTCTCTCCCCTCTTAACGCTTTGCACCGCAGACGTTACAGCGAGGACCTTGAACTTACGCTGTCTGTTTTCCTGCTCGACTCTGATTTGAGCGTTCAGGTCGCGGCAGAGCTGCTGTTTCTTCATAAAAACACTGTAAAATATCGGCTCAAGTGCATATCGGACTGCATCGGCTTTACAATCGGTCAGATGCCCGCTTCGTACCGTCTTTTTGAGGCAGTTGCCGTGCAGCGGCTGATGCAATCCGAATAAAGTAATATCTAACGCTTTTATACTCTAGTTATCCCCTGTATTTGTCCAAAAGGACAAAATACAGGGGATTCCATTTTGCTTTGGAGATAAAGACGCGAGAGGGCGTTATCTGTATAATAGCTTTAATATAGCAGCACTATTTAAATTATTAACCAATTAGTTAATTAGTGTTGAAGAGAGGGGTAATTTTAATGCAAGAAAACAACAATGCTTTCAAAATCGCGGAAAATCAGCGTCAAGGCTGGTTCTCAATCACAATGGTGTGGGCAGGCGCAATGATCTGCGTGTCCTGTCTGATGGTCGGAGGGCTTCTCGGCTCATATCTAACACTTGGAGAGTGTGCCATTGCAATTCTAATCGGATACGGTCTTGTAGCTCTTTATATGTCCTTAATCGGAATGCAAGGCTGCGATTTAGGTCTTCCGACTTCAGTCATGGCAGGTTCCTCACTAGGTCAAAAAGGCGCAAAGTACATAATCAGCGTTCTTTTGGCTATTGCCTGCATCGGTTGGTTCGGCGTTCAGTCCGCAGTCTGCGGAATTTCGTTCAGTACCATGTTCGCCGTAATCTTCAATGTTAACATTCCCGTCTGGGTAAGTATCGTATTCTGGGGCGTCATCATGCTTCTGACAGCCTGCTATGGCTTCAAGGGACTCAAGCTTCTTAATATTGTAGCTGTTCCTTTGCTCGTCATCGTCTGCATTTACGGTCTTGTTCTTGCTATTGTCAAAAACGACGGCATGGAACTCATTAAGCTCTATAAGCCTGTTACAGAAATGGGTCTTGTGTTTGGTATCAACTACACGATAGCAACCTTCGCTCTCGGCGGAGTTATCGCGGGCGATTACTGCCGTTTCGCAAAGAGCCGTGCCGACGTTATCAAGAGCTCTTTTATTGGAGTTATCCCCGCAGGTTTCCTGATACTCATGATCGGCGCAATTCTAACCGTTGTCACCGGACAGTATGATATTTCCACTGTATTCGTGTCCTTTGGCTCCGCTATCCTCGGAATCCTCGGACTACTTGCTCTAATTGCCGGAACATGGACGACAAACGTCACAAACGCATACACCGGAGGCATTGCGCTTTCCGTTCTTCTGGGACTCAGCGAAGAAAAGAAGAAAATCCCGACCGCGATTGCTGGAGCTGTCGGCATCATAGTCGCGCTAATCGGTTCACTTGCCGCCGCAGGCTTCTATTCCGTATTTCAGCAGTTCCTAACTATTCTCTGTGCCTTCATCCCTCCGCTTGCCGGAACGATGATTGCTGACTACTGGATAGTTGGCAAGGGCAAGAAGGAAAACTTCAGCATTAAAAACGGTTTCTATTGGCCCGGCATGACTGCCTATCTCGTCGGTGTTGTTGTTGCCTGCCTCACCGGCGGCACCTTTGCCTCATATTTCCCCAGCCTTGCCGGCTATGTGTTCTTTGTCGGCCCGATTAACGGCATCGCGGTTTCCTTCATCGTCTATGCCATTCTCGGAAAGGTCGCATTAAAAAACAAAACATCAGAGTCAGTCTGAAAGGAAGTATAGAAAATTGCGAAAAATCGGTTTAAACGAAATTGAGGACATCGCTCTCGGCGCGGCTCTTCTCGGCGCGGGCGGCGGCGGTGATCCCTATGTCGGTAAACTTGTTGCCATCGGTGCTGTCCGCGAGTGCGGTGAAGTCACGATGCTCGATCCCGAGGAAGTACCCGACGACGCTCTTATCGTGCCTATTGCGATGATGGGCGCGCCCACTGTCCTCAGTGAAAAAGCCATCGGGGGAAGCGAATACAAAACGCTCTTTGAAATGATATCACGCTTCTACGGTAAGGAGATATATGCCTTCATGCCGATTGAAGCAGGCGGCGTCAACAGTATGCTCCCGATTGCGGCCTGCGCGCGCCTTGGTAAGCCCATGGTAGATGCAGACGGCATGGGCAGGGCCTTCCCTGAGCTTCAGATGGTGACCTTCACAATTGGCGGAATGAGAGCGACACCTATGGCTCTGACCGATGAGAAGGGCAACAGCGTTATCTTTGATACCATTACAAACAAATGGACGGAGGAGCTTGCTCGCTCTGTCACGATGAGCTGCGGCGGAAGCGTATCCGTTTGTTTGTATTGCATGAACGGAAAGCAGCTCAAGGAATACGCCGTCAAGAACATCATCACTCGTTCAGAGCAGCTCGGCAAGGCCATTCGCGACCTCAAAAACTGCACTGAAGGCACTCCTGAAGAGGCGTTCTATAAAGCGACAGACGGATATAAGCTGTTCAAGGGCAAGATTTCCGATGTGCTCCGTGAAACTCGCGGAGCGTTCAACTTCGGCAAGGTCATGCTTGAGGGTCTGGGCGAATTTAAGGGCAGAAGCGCCTTTGTGGAGTTCCAGAACGAAAATCTTATCGCCGTAGTCGACGGCAAGATTGCCTGTACTGTTCCTGACCTTATCTGCTTGGTTGACACGGAAACCTTCACACCCGTAACAACAGACGCAATGAAATACGGCAAGCGCGTCTATGTCGTTGGTCTCAAGTGTTTTGAAATGTGGCGCTGCGAAAAGGGGTTGGAGCTTGTCGGTCCAAGATACTTTGGTGTCGACACTGACTATATCCCTGTCGAGGAGCGTTCAAAGGTGGTGTTTGAGTAATGTATAAGCTTGGAATAGACGTAGGCGGCACGAATACAGATGCTGTCTTGATTGACAAAGACCTTAAGGTCGTAGCGGAAATCAAGAACCCCACCTCGGGCGATATCTACGACGGCATCGTTGGCGCTATCAAAAATATACTTGCGGTCTCAGGCGTTAATCCCTCCGAGATTAAGCAGGCCATGCTCGGCACCACGCAATGCACAAACGCGATAGTCGAGCGCAAGGAGCTGGAGCCCATTGCTGTTATGCGCATCGGCGCTCCGGCAACCCTCGGCATTCCTCCGATGACCGACTGGATGGACGACATTAAGAAAATCGTTGTAGCGGAAACCATAATCTGCGGCGGCTTCGAATGTGACGGCAAGGAGCTATGGCCTTTCGACGAGGACGCAGCAAGAGCCTTCTTTGCCGGAGTCAAGGGCAAGGTGCGTTCCGTTGCCATATCCTCGGTCTTCTCAACCGTACGCAATGACCACGAGCTTATAGCGGCGGAGCTTTGCCGCGAGATCATGGGAAACGACGTACACATTACAATTTCCAGCGAAATCGGTTCAATGGGTCTCATCGAGCGCGAAAATGCCGCTATCCTCAACGCGGCTCTCTATCGCGTGGCGGAGCGCTTCACAGATGGCTTTGCCCGTTCTCTTGCGGAGCTCGGCGTTACAAACGCCAGCATCTATCTTTCACAGAACGACGGCACGCTGATGACTATGGAATACGCGAGACGCTATCCGATACTCACGATTGCCTGCGGCCCAACGAACTCCATTCGCGGCGCAAGCTATCTTACAAATCTGCCGAACGCTCTTGTTATTGACGTCGGCGGCACGACCACCGACCTCGGCGTCATTCAGAACGGCTTCCCACGCGAGTCCAGCGTCGCGGTTACAATCGGCGGCGTGCGTACAAATTTCCGTATGCCGGACGTGCTTACAATCGGTCTTGGTGGAGGCTCAATAGTGCGCGTCCGTGACGATGGCTCCATTACTGTCGGCCCCGACAGTGTCGGATACAGGATAACCGAAAAGGCTCTCATTTTTGGCGGCGACACGATGACCGCGACTGATATCGCCGTACGTCTCGGTATGTTCGAGCTGGGCGATAGAAGCAAGGTAATCTCAATCAGCGACAATACAGCGGAAGTGGCTATGAACGCAATCCGCCGTCTTGCCGAGGACGCTCTTGACGCAATGAAGGTATCGAACAGCGACGTCGATGTAATACTCGTCGGCGGCGGCTCCATAATCCTGCCCGAGAAGCTTTCGGGCGCTGCGTCCGTAATTAAGCCCGATCACTTTGGAACGGCAAACGCTATCGGCTCCGCAATATCGAAAGTCAGCGGTACATATGAGAAGCTCATCGACTATGACAAGACCCCGCGCGATGAAGCTCTCGCACAGGCGAAGAGCGAGGCTATCGATATGGCGGTCGAGGCCGGCGCAAAGCGCGAAACGGTCGAGATAATCGAGGTCGAGGACATGCCTCTCTCTTACTTTGCCGGAAACACTAACCGCGTAAAGATCAAAGCTGCCGGTGATCTTACAAACTAAATTACTATCAGCATCCCTCTTAAAACGAAAGGCGGCATCCGGTTAATCCGGCTGCCGTCTTTTGTGTTTATGTACTGCTATTAACTCAGAGCGTTTTCAATTGCCTTGAGAAATGCCTTACTGTCTGCCGTGGCGCTCGACACAGAATCCACCTGAAGGCTTTGCGCACCAATTACCTCTTCCGTTAGTTTGTTAATCGTTTCCGGTTTTGCAAAGATCTGTGCCTTGATTACTTCAACTTCAATTATTTGATGGTCCTTTACACTCACTTTTACTTCGTTCGACCATCTGTATCCACTGAAGCTGCCTTCGTATACCCCGTCCGCAACACTTGAAAGATCTATTGTTCCTATCTCGGTGCCCATCACTTTTTCTTTGCCCAGCAACACGAAGGTCATGAGCCCTCCAAAAATGAGCGCTAAAACAAGAAGTCCTATCAGGACGCCCTTCAGAATCTTTTTTCCCATTTTGTTCAACTCCTTAAATTAATAATTTCTATCTTTCTACTAAGTAAATACTATCGATTTACCGTACCTTTTTATTAGAATTTTGTTAAAGCCCGTACTGTTCTATGAACTGCTTTTTATGTTTTTTCTCCTCGTCTTCGTCAACGATGAAAAGCGGCTCATCAAGTCCGGCCTGAAGGCTAATTTCATAAAATCGGTATATATAATAGGCATGAAATTCCTTTGCCGTTAGAATCGGGTCCGCTCGTCTCATTTTTCCCTCATTCATCAGCTTTTCAAAGCCCTTCGAATAAATTTCCCGCGGCTTTCGGATTAGCTCAGACAAAAGCATCTGCCTTATATTTTCATTCCGAAACTGCTCACGAAGCACTATTCTGGAAATGTCCATTATTATTCCGCGCGAAAACAACTCGCCGCTCAGGCGCATATTGTCATCTATAAAGTCATCCAGCTTCAGATAGTCAGTTTTTCGTATAGGTGAAAATACGTCTGACTCCAACATCATTCTAAAATACTGAAAAATGGAATCTAACAGGTCTTCCTTACTCGCAAAGTGGTTATATATCGAAGCGGCTTTAATGCCGACTTCCTTCGCAATCTCGCGCATCGTGACATTCTCATAACCCTCGCGCGCAAAGAGCTTTACGGCTGTCTGAAAGATCAATTCTTTGTTCGAGGTACGGTGCGGCAAGCTCTCATCTCCATTACAACTTTTCGTGATAAGTTTATACTAACACTGTTAGTTTGTCAAGTTCGAATCCAGTTTAAGCCAAAACCCATGCGCTGGAGATGTGTCACATCCCCTATGCATGGGTTAAAAAGCTCTTTATTGCTCCGGCCGTATTAAATTTTTTCTCTTGTAATCTTGTACTACTGCTTTTTGTTTTTTGTAATTTTCAAATATATCAGCGTAATAAGGGCGGCGGTGCAGAGCAAAACGACTGCGATTACAATTTTTGCGTCGGATATCTCGTCTTGCACCGCTCTTCCTGTTTTCACGATTTCAATCGCGACGGAATGAATATCCACATCGCCTCCGTGCTCAGTGCAATTCCTCGAAAACACTCCCGTAATACGAACGGTGTCCCCTACATGCTTGTAATCGCCGAAATATTTGATGATTTCCGCGTCGGAGGTTTTCATCCAAATACCAATCGCATTTGTTCCGTCATTTATGTTCACCCATGCATAGTCTCCCCGTTCGAGTACTTCGCCGATTGCTTCGCCTTCTACGGTTACTTTTTGGTTGTCGTATGTCTCTGCGTCATCTACAAGACTGTTAATCGAAACCGTTTCCTCGGCATTTGCTGAAATGATAAAGCAGAGGGAGATCACTGCGGCTATCATCATCGGTTTTAATGTTTTACACAAAGCTTTTTAACCCCTCCGATCACAAATCCGAACAGAGCAAAGACAGATATGAATTCAAGCCTGCCCAGATACATTGCAAGTATATACTGAACCTTCATCATTGCAGGCATTGATGCCGACGTGACACCGATTGAAAGACCTACGTTTCCCGAAACAGATGCGGCTTCAAACGCCGACTGAGCAAGCGGGTACCCGTAAAATGTCCCAAGCAGAGTCGTTATCCCGAACAATACCATGTAACACACGATAATAAGAGCAGCGCCTTTTACGGTAGGATCTTCCAGCACATAGTCCTTAACATGGTGATATTTCTCCACTCTGATATTTCTTTCGGGCGAAAGTATTTTTTTTATATCCGCAATGATGCCTTTGAACACAATTCCAACTCTAAGGCCCTTGAAGCCTCCCGCAGTTGAGCAGGCAGATCCGCCAATCAGCATTGCTATGACCATAATTAGTATTCCGAAATCTCCCCATTCGTGGGCGAACTGCTGAGCGTAAACACTTCCGAAGCCTGTGGTCGTATGAGCTGATAAGACGTTATAGACCACTCTCCTGAAAGCCGATACCGCGTCCGTATACACGCCGCTCTGCGAAAGCTTCAACACCACAAAAGCCGTCAGTGCGAACGAGGTTATAACAAAGCTCTGGATTTCGATATTTTTTAAAAGTTCCTTCTTTTTACCCTGCCAGACCGCGTAGTGCAACCCGAAGTTCAGCGAACCAAGGACAAAAAGTATCATTGTAATTATTTCATATGCAAAGCTGTGGTAGTACATCATGTTCTGTGTGTTTGGGGCAAAGCCGCCTGTACTCCATGCGGACTCAAACATATTTAGTCCGTGGAATAATGCGGAAAGCGGCTTCAGACCGATAAACATGCCACATATCCAAAGCGCCACGGTTCCGACAAGCAGATAAATCATGCTTATTTTCCATATTATACGCGTGGTGTCCTTCACGTTCGGGACGAGCTTTATGTCCTTTCCTTCTCCGCAGTACATCTTGTAAGCGCCGCCCATATGTTTCCCAAGAAAGCTGAGCGCAAGAACGACCATGCCCTGCCCGCCGATAAAGGTGAGTATGTGCCGCCACATGTTGAGTCCGGTTGAAAGATGGTCAAGATCCTGAGTCAAAACAAGTCCCGTGGTCGTGAACCCGCTCATGACGTCAAAACAGCCGTCAAGGAGGCTCTTGGAATGTCCGCTCAATAGATAGGGAATCGAGCTAAGAAACATCAGCACAATCCACGATAGAGCCGCAATTATAAAGCCGTATTTCCAGTCTACCTGTACTTCGCCTTTACGAGTTCTTCTGCCTAATGTCATCATCAGATATCCGACAATCAGGGCGACGGACATGCTAATTACAAAATCCAGAGCAGGATTCCACTCGCCCATTAACAGCGAGGTGATAAGAGGAATCGCCATCAAAAACGCGGTACCGACTATTATGTATCCTGTGTAATAACTGATTATATAGAAGCTTAGATAGCGAGTTTTTATATTCTGCATACCATCACCTTACAGCAAGGAATACTAAGGCAAAAAACGCGCCACAGTACAATAGCACGGAAAGCAGTTCCGTTATTAATCCCGCAAGCTCATTTTTTCTGTTTCGCATGCTGAGCCCCCCCGTTATGCAATAGCTTCTTAATTTCCAAAAGCGTTGCACGGTTCGTTACAATGTGAATATTGTCATTTTTCATTATCTGCGTGTCGCCTCTCGGGTATATCACTTTCCCGTCCCGCAGGATGGAGGCAATGACACACTCAGAAGGAAGAAGAAGATCCTTTACAAAGCTGTGAAGCCAGCGATTTTGCTCGTTGACACTTACCTCGACAAGTATCATAGTTCCGCGATCAAAGGTCTGGACTATTTTGCAGATATCTCTGTCAAACTCATATTCGATGAGGTTCGCGATGACCTCCGTACTGCATACGGTCTGGTCAACGCCCAAGGCCTTGAACATTTCTATATTTTTGGGGTTATTGATTCTTGCAATTGATTTGCCGATATTGAAACCCTTTTTCGCAATCTGGCAAATAACGAGATTTTCCTCATCCAGCCCCGTGACCGCCGCGATTATATCCGCGTCATTTATGCCCGCATCCTTTAGCACATCAATATCTGTTCCGTCTCCGCAGATGATACTCGTGTTAATATCCTCGGCAATTCTGCGGCAGGTTTCTTCATCTTTTTCGACCAGTGTAACATCATAGCCGCGTTCTTTAAGCGTTTTTAAAAGGTTTGAGCCAATCTTACCTCCGCCGATAACAATTGATTTCATCTTGAATTCCCCTCGATCCTGCTCTTAATGATATAGGATATAAGCTCCGTCGGATTGATAGTTTGGATATTGAGCAGTTCATACACGCTCTTTTTTGAGGGTTCGTTGACTCTTGCAATTACACGACGAACCTTAAAAGTTTCTTTGGCTACAAGAGATACCGTAATGTTTAGATTGTCATCAGATGTAGCGGCTATTAAATAGTCCGCTCGACTAATCCCCGCCTCTTTTAGTACTTTGCTGTCATATTCAATACCCTTGACACGGAGTCCGTTGAACCCGCTCCCGAGTGCTTCGAGCCTTGAACCTTCCCTATCGATGACCGAGACGTTATGCCCCGCATCGGAGAGCTCTTCTGAAAGTGTGCCGCCCAGTCTTCCACAGCCAACAATTATGATATACATATTAATCTCCTTTTGACGTCAGGCGCGTCTAAAACCCCGACTGTTATCCGTAAATGCAGCTCCGCTATCTTCAGGCCGATCGCCGAAATCATAGACACGCGGCTTTTTATCATCGAGCACGGTACAAATCTGTTCAAGATTCTTGCACGCCGGTTTAAACGTTGGATCAAGTGAATATGCCGCTCTGTAATGACGTCGCGCTCTGTTACCGTCGCCCTTTAGTTCATACAATATGCCGAGCAAATTATGCGGCTGTGGAGCATCAGGCTCCAGCTGCATTGCTTTTATTATTATATCGAATGCTTTTTCGGATTCATTGTTTCGGAGGCATTGCGCCGCCTGAGCGATATATATTGAAAACTGGTCATTTAGAATTACGGAATTTTTCATTTCATTCGCCTCCTTGCATATTAATCATAACTCGAAACGAATAATTTTGGTGTGAAGGTTTCAAACCCCGTGTAAGTTTTCTGTTATGAAAAAAGGAAACCCCATTAGGGTTTCCTTTTAACAGTATTTTCTCTATTCGTCTGCCAGACGATAACCGACTCCAATTTCGGTTATGATGTATTTGGGCTGTGTAGGGTCCTCGCAAAGCTTACGCCTAAGATTTCCCATGCAGACCCGCAGAGACTGCGTGTCGTCCAAGGTCATACCACCCCAGACATTTTCAATAACAAATCTGTGCGTAAGCACCTTTCCCTGATGTCTCATCAGCAGTGTCAGCACCTTATATTCATTTGGAGTCAGGTGTATTTCCTCTCCGTCAAGCCAGACCCTGCGCTTTTCCTCGTCGACCGTCAAACCGCCGACAGTATGGAGACGCGTTTCGGGTAATCCAGCAGCAGACTCGGTAAATCTGTGCCTAATGATAACACGTATACGCGCAAGCAACTCTGATACACTAAACGGCTTTGTTAAATAATCGTCGGCTCCGGCGTCCAGAGCCTCGACCTTTTCGCGGTCGTTCCCGCGAGCCGAAACGATGACAATCGGTATCTGCGAAATACTCCTCAGCTTTTTTATAACGTCCACCCCGTCCATATCGGGCAGACCGAGGTCGAGAATCAGAATGTCGGGATTGTGCGAGGCGGCAAGCATAAGCGCAGCGGCGCCGCAGTCAGCTTCAATGCACTTGTAGCCTTGAGTTTCGAGCGAGACCTTTAGAAAACTGCGTATTGTCTTTTCGTCGTCAGCAACTAAAATAAGGGGCTGCATTGTCTTTATCCTCCTTCGCCGGAATACTGATTGTAACCGATGTGCCGAGAGGCTCTATGTTTTTTATTGCTATAGTCCCGCCGTGCGCTTCAATAATGGATTTGCAGAGCGACAAGCCCAGACCAAACCCGCGCCGCGAGCCGTAAGCCTTGCTGTGCCGAGTATACAAGCGCTCAAACATATGCGGCAGGTCCTCCTTTGAAATTCCGGGGCCATCATCGCTCACCTCAAAAACAACCTGTTCCTCCACACGTCCGATTGAAACTGTTATCTCGCTTCCATCAGGTGTATAGTTTATCGCGTTGTCGAGAAGATTTACAAGCACCTGCGTTATCAAAACGCCGTCAGCTTCAAGCAGGATAATTTCCGAAGGGATTATCGTTGTCAGCTTATGTCCGTCCGCGTGTCGTCGTACGTGGCCAACGGCTTCCGCAACAATCTCCTCCGCCGCTTCCTGCCCGATGTTCAACTTGATTTTTCCTTCATCAAAGCGCGTCATGTTCAATACATTTTCAACTAAGTCGCTGAGCCAACTTGCATCGTCGTATATGTTTTTCAGAAAGCTCTTTTTGATGTCGTCACTTACTGAATCAAAATTATCAAAAGCTGTGCTGGCAGAGCCCATAATACCTGTCAGCGGAGTTCGAAGGTCGTGCGAAATTGTCCTAAGCATGTCTGTACGAAGGCGCTCTCGCTGTATCTGTATCTGAGTCTCCTCCTGCTTTTGATATAGCATCTCGCGTTCTAGCACGACAGCAATCTGCGTTGAGATCGTATCAAGGAACTCCATTTGAACGCTTGATAAGACTTGAGGCTGAGGGAGCGCTATTCCTATTATGCCGACTATTCCGTTTTGATTAATAATGGGCAGATAGTATGCCCTTGCATCGAAAAAAAGCTTCGTTCCCCTTCCGCAAGGATTGCCGGATTGATATACCTCATAGATGACAATTTTCTCTTTATCATCTATGAAAACATCCTTCCCTTTAACGAATCTGTTGCGATTATTACCAGCAGTATCATAAAACTGCACCATGACATCCGCCGAAAACTGAGCGGCGAGCTCCTCCGCCGAAACCTCGGTAAGATTTGCGCTGCTTTTCACGCCGAGCAGCCGTCTTCCGATTTGGTACAGAGCCTTGATTCGAGCTTCTCGCTCTTCTGCCAAAAGGGTTTCTCTCTTGATACGAATCGTCAGCATACTGGTAAATGCTCCGACTAGAAACATAATTAAAAAAGTAATCGGGTAATCCGGCCTATATGCCTGAAGTGTATAATACGGCACAGTGAAAAAGAAGTTATAGCAAAGCACTCCAAAAAGAGACGCGACAAGGCTGTACTGATAGCCGCCCGTCATATATGAGTATAGCAGTATCCCGAGCAGGTAAACTAATACAATGTTAGTTTCATGTGCGCCCATCTGCCGAAACAGCATCGAAATAAGCGTACAAAGAGCCAACACACCTATGAGCTTAATGATGTTACTAGCCATTACAGTCGCTTTTTTCAAATGTTCCTGCTTATTAACCCAAAAGTCAATACTCGGTTTTCTCATAAGGTCTTGGACTCCTTCCCTAATTAGCTTTTCGCATTTCGTGTGTTTCTTCACTGAATAGAGTTTAAATCATAATTAATGGAATATCAAGTCAAGTTTATAGGTACGTCTCTGATTCGAACTCCTTGAATATTCGTGCAGTTTGTACTATACTTTTAATAAGAATGTGAAGGCTTAATTTTGTGCCTGCGCTCAACAACTGATAATTTTCTGGAGGTGCTTGCTATGAATGATACTATTTCCGAATATGTACTGAACGACGGTCTAAAACTGCCCGCGATAGGGCTCGGAACCTACAGGCTGAACGGACGCGAAGGCGTTGAATCCATCAAAACTGCAGTCAGCATCGGTTACCGTCTGATTGATTCCGCATTCAACTACGAAAATGAGGGCGCTGTTGGCGCAGCCGTAAAAGAGTGCTCGATACCAAGAAGCGAGCTTCTTATAACCTCCAAGCTACCCGGCCGACATCACAAGTACAGCGAGGCTCTTTATACAGTTGAAGAATCGCTTTTCCGGGCTGGACTTGATTATTACGACCTGTACCTCATCCACTGGCCGAATCCGATAACGGATCTCTATGTTGAGGCCTGGCAGGCTATGATAGAAGCAAAAAAGCGCGGGCTCATCCGCTCCATCGGCGTGTGCAACTTCCTGCCTCATCATATCGAACGACTTGCGAAAGAAACGGGAGTTCTGCCGAGCGTTAATCAAATCGAGCTGCAGCCGTACTATAATCAACAGGAGCTGCGCTCTTGGAACGCGGAGCACGGTATTGTAATTGAATCCTGGAGTCCGCTGGGACGCGCGAACAACGTCCTTCAGGAGCCCGTGATAGCGGAAATTGCAAAAGCCCACGGTAAAACCATATCTCAGGTCATTCTTCGCTGGCACATACAGCTCAGAACGATTCCGATTCCCAAATCTTCTTCTCCCGCTCGCCTGCGCGAGAATTTTGAGGTCTTTGATTTTTCCCTCACGGGAGCCGAAATGTCCGCTCTATGCGCTTTGACGCGCGAAGACGGCAGAACAAATAATCAGGATCCCAATACCTACGAGGAATTCTAACAGCTGTTATTAAAAAAGTCCTGTGAGTTGTGAACTCACAGGACTTTTTTGATTGCTGCCTGATTAATTTTAAGGCTTTTAAATCTTCTTTCTTATTTTTCCTATTAGAAAAACAGCTATCGGGGCTATATACAGAAGAATTATATTAACGTAAATGAAGAACTGAGATGTAAACGTTTCAATCTCAAACCTGTTTACGGTGAAATATCTGCTCCCGATATAACCGATTGCAGCTATCGGCGTCGTCAGGTATTTTCTTTCAGATAAAGAGAACAAATTTTTAATTATTGTAGTTATTACGAATAGTAGTAAAGTAATTACTATAAAATCCGCCGCCACCCAAATTGCCAGCATTATTGATTCAAACCTGTCGAACGACTCCATAAAAGTAATAACCTTGATTGCGTTAAAAAACGAAAATGACATTCTTTGCGCAACAGTAGGTCCTAATGCTCCGACGATTGTTATTAATATTAGTGTCGAAATTACCACAAGGTAGATTGTACTTTGCTTTCCAAATTTTTTTATCTCATCTTTATTAAAAATGCTATCTCCAAAGAAAAACGGAAGCAGTATATACCCCCATATCGGCGATATATTCCGGGTTGCTTTTAATACTGGAATAATGTCATAGTAGGTGACAGGATAGATGTTCCCGATTTCAACCTCCGGCAGCAAAAATATAAACAGAATTATAAGAACAAGCGTAAAACTCAGAAAGATGATTTCGGCAAATCTGCAGAATGTTTCAATTTTGCCTTTAGCAGCAAAATAAGCTAAGAAAACCATCGCTAGAATAAAGAATCTTACGTCTGTATTTGGATAAATTGTACTAGAAAGCCTTGCCGCATAATATCTGATATATAACCAGAGAATTATAACAAACCATAACAAAAAAACAATGAGTAGTATTTTGCCAGCTGCATTTCCCAATGCCGCTTTGAATACATCATCAAGGTTTTTTAAATTTTTGTTTTGAAAATAAGCGCTTAGCACTGAGTAAAGAATGATAAGTGATATCGAGGCTGCAATCGGAGTAAGCCATGCAGCTGTTTCTGCATCCCATGCACATTTGTTTGGGAAAATTCTTATTGTTGGTGAAAGCATCGCTAGGATAGACAGAATAAACGCTTGTCTGACCGAAATTTTACCGTTGCTCTTAAGCATATTAAGGTCCTTTATCTTTAATTTTAATAGCCTTTCAATTTGAATAATTTGATAACGAGGTATGTGAAGCTTTCCTGGTGTGGATTTGTCAGATAAAAAACGGCAAACGCACCCGCTAACACCATTAATATCAGGTAAGATACCATCTCTTTTTTGAGCTTTGCTTTCTTCATCGATCGATAATCAAAGATGCTGAATACTATCAGTATTGCAAAAAATACCGAAAGCTCCAAATAATCATTCCTCTCCTTTTTGATACCCGTTTGGCAGAATGAAATCATATGATCTTACTATTTCAGAATCCACACTGACATCAACTTTAAGCTCAGGATACATCTCTTTCCATTTGTCCTTTATCTTTTCCCATTTATAAGGATATTGAATTCTAATTCTCTCGCCGAGTCCGATACAATCCGTTTTTAATTCTTTTGATGTTTTGATTACATCTTCCATTAAAAGCTTGATTGTTTGAGACTGCTCAGAACACATAAAGGCAACTCCTTCTCTGGTCGCGATTTTTTGTCTGGATTGCTGCTCCGGTAAAGCGCTCGTTACAAATGTCTTATATGTGACACCTTCTAGCTTGTCCCCGTCGAAATGCGCCTCCATTTTTGTATCAGATTTTACAACCTCAAGTCCAACGTATGCCCCTGTGTTGTCCTTTACGCTTACGGGGTACGAATCGACTACATTCGTAAGGAAATTGAAGCCTGAGGCGCAGTCAGCCTCGATGAAGCCCGCAAGCTTAAAGTCCTTGATAATTGCATAACCATTCGCATCAACATGTTTTTCCGGCATTTCGCCTGTAATATCGTGATTATGGCGTTCATCACACTCCAGCGCCGGAATTACTGTGGATGCTTTCGTGTTATCAAGCATCCCCATGACTTTTATAGCTCTGGTCTCCGTGGTATTTGCCAAAATATCCTTACCGTTAATAATGTTGTCCAATCTATCAGCCAAAAACATTTCGCTTGAGCTGGTCTTTTTTATGAAGTCCTTAACCGTACAGTCTCTTATAACAAACACCTTCGGCGAAAGCCTTGTTTCATGGTCACGAACAACATAATCAAAATATTTTGTGAAATCTTCTTGCGCTGCCTTTTCACCGATAAGAATATAATCCACATAACCTAAAAATGTTACTTTATCTTCCTTTGCCCTTAACCCACGCTGAGTCTCAAAAGCAGTCGGGCCGGAGGCCCAGTAAGTGTTGATTGTCACTCCCCCACTGGTTTCTGAGCCTGTTGATTTTTCGGCTTTGCTTATTAAAGTGACTTCAATCTGTGAGGGATCATCCTCGCTCACATCTATGCCAATTATTTGAATCGTATCATAAGATTCAATTTCACTCGCAGCAGGAAAAAAACCTTCGCAGCCTGATAATGTGGTTAACAACATAACTATTATCGGAATTACGACTTTTTTCATCTGAATCACCTTTGCCTTATTGAATCCTCGGGATAGATGTTGCTTGGTCTCTCTTTCTGTTTTAGCCAAAGTTTTCTAATAATTGTATCATTCAACATTCCTTTTCCCTCGTTCGAGACAAACGGTGACAAATAAGGTACGCCCAGCACCTCCAAGTCGCACAGATGATATAAAATGACGATTGAACCAATACTAACGCCATATAAGCCGCTCGTAATCGAGCAGACGACAAGTATCAGTCTGCAGACTCTTATAGTATTTGAAAAGTCCTGTGACGGGATTACAAAGCCTGTTATACCGGCGGCTGCTATTATAATGACTACTCCTGGAGATAATATCTTTGCCGAAATTGCTGCTTGTCCGACTACAAGCGCACCGACAATTGATACAGCCTGTCCGACTGATTTTGGCAGTCGCATACCAGCCTCCAGAAGCACTTCAAAGGCGCCCAGCATCAGTAAAACCTCAATATAGGAAGGAAACGGAACGCCTTCCTTACTTGCAATAATCGCCATGGCAAGTTTTGTCGGTATCATCTCCGGATGAAACGTTGTAATAGAAACATAAAACGCCGGTAAAACGAGGGATACCAATGCGGATATATAGCGCATCATTCTATACATTGAGCTGTAAAAATAGTTTTGCGCATAATCCTCCGGTGCCTGTAAAAAGGAGTTGATGTCAACAGGTACAATTATCGCCAGAGGAAATCCGTCAGCAATTATTCCGATTCGTCCTTCAAGGACATTTCCACAAAATTTATCTGTTCTTTCTGTATATAAAGCTTGCGGAAACAATGAGTACTTTCTGCCCCTGAGGCAAGCTTCAATTATTCCTAAGGATGAGATTCCATCGATATCAACACTATTAAGCCTTTTCTTTGTTTCTTCCACAATGCTTTTGTTGGCGATACCCTCCAAATATATAACCGAAACGGCAGTATCAGTCCTCCGGCCCATTTGAAGCTGGCTAATAATTAAATCGCTTGACGGTATTCTTCTCCTGATCAGCGCTGTGTTGATTCTCAGCACCTCGACAAACGATTCCTTTGACCCCTTTAATACGTTCTCATTGGTGGGCTCACTTACCGCGCGCCTTTCGAATCCCTTTGTTTCAAATGTCACGGCTTTTTCTGAATTTTCAAATATCAAGACCAAAGATCCTATTAGCAGATCGTGATAGCAATCGGTCAGCTTGTCGCGCAGTTTTCTTTGGCAGTGATAGACGGTTCCCAGCATTATGAGATCAATAATATCCTTCTCGGTTTTTGCTTCTTTTAAAATCGTCTCTTGGATTAGAGGTTTTAATACGAAGTTATCGATAATTTCTGAATTGACCATGCCGTCGACAAAGACAACATTGAGCTTTCTATTTTCATCAATGATAACTTCATTGAATATAATATCTGTGCTGTCCAAAAACTTTTGTTTTATGCTCTCGATTTTGACGATCTCTTCCGGCGCTATTTTCGGTTCACTCGAGGGCATTGGGTTTTCATCCGAATTATTTTCTCTTTTACGCCGCTGCGTTTTTCCAAACATTTGAATACCTCTGTTCGTTAAATACTAACTCATTACTATTATTTTAATATAATGTATAAATATCACTCGCTTGACTAGTCAATATTTACCTCGCAAATCACTTGTAATTTTGCTTCTTCTTTTAATATGGAATAACGGACAGCCCTCTGAACATAGGATGTGATACGGAAGCAAATTTTCCGGGAGGGATGTTTTTTGAGAGAGAACATAGAGGAAAGGGCCTGCGAGCTAGCAAATTACATAATAGAAAACAAGGCTACCGTCCGCGCAACCGCGAAGAAATTCGGGGTCAGTAAGTCAACGGTACATAAGGATCTGACAGAGAGGCTTTATTACGCGAACAGGGCACTGTTTAGCGAAGTCAAGGAGCTTCTTGAATACAACAAGTCGCAGCGCCATATCAGAGGTGGCATCGCAACCAGAAAAAAGTATAAAGGCGAATAAGTAAACCGCGGACGATTTCTCGTCCGCGGTTCATTTTCTTATAAGCGAGTAAGTCTGTAAGCCGGGTTCTGTCTTAAACGACCATCTATCTAAGCTTATTGTTGCCAATACGCTATAGCCACCTCCCGAGGACGGCCGGGCTAGCCTATTGTCCTCCCACGGTGTTGCTCCGGATAGAGTTTACAGCGACGGACTGTTCCCAGCCGTCGGGTGAGCTCTTACCTCGCCTTTCCACCCTTGCCTCGTCGTCGCAAGCTGCATATCGCTCGCTTCCGCGCAAGCGCGAAAGCTCGTTCATTTCGCTGCTCCTCCTCTTCCAATCAAAACCTAACGGTTTCGATTGGAGTAACGGGGGATGACGACAAGGCGGTATATCTCTGTTGCACTTTTCCTGAAGTTGCCTTCGGCGGGCGTTACCCGTTATCCTTGCCCTATGGAGCCCGGACTTTCCTCACGCACAGGCTTTCGCCTTATGCCCGCGGTCGTTCGGCTTACTCGCTGATAAATTCTACAACTCATTTTACCTCTTGTCAACGTAATTCATACGATTGTCATAAATTACATTGGCTATCAATTCTTTGCTTCACAAATTTGCTTAAGTGAGATATACTATTTAAATCATATTATGGAGGTATGCTATGGAAAAGCTCAATATTCACGCGGATATTTCTGAAGCATACCGTTATATGGGCGGAGTCGGTGCCCCCGAATCAAGTATTAAAAACGAGCTTCAGCGTGCCGCTACAGCTATTGAAGAAGCGGTCTCGCCGCGCTTTGTCGTGAAGCTTTGTGATATCGGCCGAAGTTCCGGCGTTTTTCTTAAGGGTACTAACCTCTGCCTTGAAGGCAGGTCGATTGCCGCTCTTTTGCACGACTGTGACCAGTGTATAATCCTCTGTGCAACAATAGGAAACGAGGTTGACGCTCTCGTCAGAAAGTGTCAGATAACGGATATGTCTTTTGCCGCCATGCTTGACGCCTGCGCCTCCAGCGCTGTTGAAAGCCTCTGCGACGCTCTTGAATCCGAGCTAAAGGTGGAATACGGCGCGCAGGGTCTATTTATCACTGACCGTTTCAGCCCCGGCTACGGTGATTTGCCTTTGGCGATACAGCCCTCTTTCTGCTCTGTTTTGGACACTGCGCGTAAAATTGGCGTTGTAGTTAGCGAAAATCGCCTGATGACGCCGCTAAAAAGTGTGACCGCTATAATAGGACTTTCGAAGAATCCGCAGCGGCATTTCGATACCGGCTGCCGTGACTGTGAATTTATTAAATCCTGCAAATACAGAGAAAACGGGGTGACCTGCTATGGACGAGCTCTTTAAAAGTGAATTCGTGATTCTGGACGGTGCCATGGGCACGATGCTCCAGCGCGCGGGTCTGCCCGTGGGGATGCTGCCGGAGCTTTTCACGCTCGAGCATCCCGATATACTTGAAAGCATACACAAGGCCTATATTGAAGCCGGAAGCCAAATTGCCTACTCGAATACCTTCAGCTCAAACGCGTATAAGCTCAAGGATAGCGATCACACGGTCGAAGAAGTGATAATGGCCTCCGTCTCCGCGGCAAAAAAAGCGGCAAACGGAAAAGTTCCTGTCGCGCTTGACTTGGGGCCTATCGGAGAAATGCTCGAGCCCTCTGGCACGCTTACCTTCGAGAAAGCTTATGAACTTCACAAAGAAATGCTGATTGCGGGCGAAAAGGCGGGAGCGGACCTTATCGCCTTTGAAACCTTCACCGACCTTGCCGAGCTGCGCATTGCTGTCCTCGCGGCTAAAGAAAACACCTCTCTTCCGATTTTCGCAACTATGTCCTTCGAGGAATCGGGACGCACCTTCACAGGAGCTCTTGCCGAAGCCTTCGCGGTTACCATGACAGGTCTCGGCGTCGATGCCATCGGCGTTAATTGTTCAATGGGGCCGCAAAAGCTCATGCCCATTATCCGCCGCATCGGCGCTGTCTCTCCTCTGCCGCTCATAGTCAAGGCAAATGCCGGACTTCCTGACGCGCGTGACGGGCATTACAATATTACCGCGTCCGAATTTGCTGCAGAGATGGCTGAGTGCGCGGAAATCGGTGTCCGATTCATCGGTGGCTGCTGCGGCACTGACCCCGATTATATTGCGGCTCTTCGAGATATTATGTTAACTAGGAAATGTGCGCCTCGCACCATTTCCCGCGAAACACGCCTGTGCAGTATAACAAAACTTGTCACCGTTGACGAAGTCCGAATAATTGGCGAGCGCATCAACCCGACCGGTAAAAAGCGCTTTCAGCAGGCACTTCGCGAAAACGACCTTGACTATGTTTTAGCACAGGGCGTTGCGCAGGCGGACGCTGGTGCAGACATATTGGACGTCAATGTCGGTGTTCCGGGACTTAATGAAGTCTTGCTTATGAAAAACTGCGTCAAGGGGCTTCAATCAACTGTTGATTTGCCCTTGCAGATAGACTCGAACGATTCGACAGCTATTGAAACCGGTTTGCGTGCTTTTTGCGGAAAAGCGATAGTCAATTCCGTGAACGGCGAAGCGGAAAGGCTTGAAAAAGTTTTGCCGCTTGTGAAAAAATACGGAGCAGCTGTAATAGGGCTAACTATGGACGAGCATGGTATACCGGAGACCGCTGAAGAACGGTTTGAAATTGCAAGGCGCATTTTGAGAGCCTGCGAAAGTTACGGCATTCCGAAAAGGGACGTATTCATCGATTGTTTGTGCCTCACCGTTTCGGCATCACAAAGTTCTGCCGCCGAAACGCTTAAGGCAGTCCGTATGGTCAAGGAAAAGCTAGGACTTCATACCGTTCTTGGAGTTTCAAATATTTCTTTCGGTCTACCCAACCGTGAGCTGATAAACAGCACTTTTCTCACGCTCGCGATGGAAAATGGCTTAGACTTGCCGATAGTCAATCCTAATATCTCTGCTATGACGGACGCCATCGCGACTTTCAAGCTGCTTCGCGGTTTTGACACGGGTTGCCAGAGTTATGTAGAGCGCTTTTCCAATGTTATGTCAACCGCTCCAACTGATTCAATCTCCACTTCGAGCGATATTTCCGAGACCGTCGCAAAAGGCTTGAAAGCCGAAACAAAGGCAATTACACAGAGTCTACTTGAAACAAAATCAGAGCTTGAAATCATCAACGAACTGCTCATTCCCGCACTCGACGCAGTCGGTGAGCGCTACGAGAAAGGCGAGATTTTCCTGCCACAGCTGATGCGCTCGGCGGACGCCGCGTGTGAAGCCTTTGAGGTGCTGAAATTGAGTATTGCGAAAAATGGCGGAAACTCGGTGTCAAAGGGTAAAATCATAATCGCCACCGTGAAAGGCGATATCCACGACATCGGCAAGAATATCGTGAAAACCATACTTGCGAACTATGGTTATCAGCTCCTCGATTTGGGGCGAGATGTATCCACTCAAACCGTGGTTGAAACTGCAATCCGTGAAGATGTGCGCCTTGTGGGCTTGAGCGCACTTATGACGACCACTCTTCCCGCAATGGAGCAGACCATCAAAGCTCTCAGAAATAGCGGGCATGACTGCAAAATAATGGTCGGAGGCGCCGTGCTCACCGAAGAATATGCAAAAGAAATCGGCGCGGACTATTACGCGAAGGACGCCAAACGCGCAGTTGACATTGCGAAGGAAGTATTGGGATAAGAGGTAAAGACGTGGTATTTTTAGAAAAACTGAAGCGCGGGACCGTACTATTTGACGGCGGCATGGGGACTTATTACTCCGAGAAGTACGGACGAGACCCCGAATTCTGCGAATTTGCAAATTTAAGTAAGCCCGAGAGAATTGAAAATATCCACCGTGAGTATATTAAAGCCGGCGCAGACGCGATTACGACCAACACCTTCGGAGCTAACATGGAAGGGCTGGACTGTGATTGGGATACGGTTGCGAAAATTATTGAAAGCGGCTGGAACGTTGCAAATAAGGCTGTAACCGGAACGGATGTCACAGTTTTTGCAGATATTGGGCCGATACCTCATATCGAGAATGTCGATAACACCGCGCAATATCTGAAAATTGCAGATTGTTTTCTTGAAATTGGCGCTCAGAACTTTATTTTTGAGACATTTTCATCGCTTGAAGGTTTGAGTTCTGTTACTGAACATATCAAAACCAAAAATCCGAATGCTGTTGTCATCTGTTCGTTCGCTGTATCACCTGACGGATTCACGCGCGAGGGTGTTTCCCTTGCACGGATATGTCAGGCAATGAACACAGACGAAAAAGTCGATGTTTTCGGCCTCAATTGCAGCTCCGGTCCGAACCACATGATTAAGCTGCTTAGGGAGATAAACGCACCTAAAAAGTCGATAATCGCAATGCCAAACGCCGGCTATCCAACCCTTGTCGGCTCTCGAGTCTATTTTGAAAATAACTCCGATTATTTCGCACAGGGGCTTGTCGACATTACGGACGCTGGCGCTAGAATTATCGGAGGCTGCTGCGGAACAACGCCTGAACATATCTCGAAAACGCGCAGGCTACTCGATAAAAAGGACGGAACTGTCCGTCATATAGCGGCACCGAAACAGACTGTGGAGGTTGAAAAAGCCGAGAACAGGCTCTGGGCAAAGCTCGAAAGCGGAAAAAAGATCATTGCCGTCGAGCTTGACCCTCCCGCAAATTCTGATATTCGTGCTTTCATGGACGGAGCGAGGGCTCTCCGCGACGCCGGGGCAGATGCTTTAACGATTGCCGACTGTCCAATTTCTCGGGCGCGAGCAGACAGCAGCATGCTCGCCTGTAAACTCAAGCGCGAGCTCGATATGGACACTATTCCTCACATGACCTGCCGTGACCGCAATATAATCGCCACAAAAGCCCTCCTTCTTGGGCTCAACATCGAGGGCATAAATAATGTTCTCGTCGTCACGGGCGATCCCGTGCCGACAGCCGAGCGTGGTACGATAAAAAGCGTTTTCAACTTCAATTCAGTCGTTCTCGCGAATTACATACATGATTTGGGCGAGGAATTTATCAGAGGACCCTTCCGCGTTTTCGGTGCGCTGAATCTCAACGCACTCAACTTTGAAAGTCAACTACGCCACGCAAAGGAGAAGCTCGAACACGGGGTCGACGCATTTCTGACACAGCCCGTTCACTCGCCCCGAGCGCTGGAGAATCTGAAGCTTGCAAGGCAAGAGCTATCGGGAAAAATTCTTGGCGGAGTTATGCCCATTGTGTCGCACCGCAACGCCTGTTACATGAACAGTGAAATTGCCGGAATCAGCGTCAGCGATGAAATCGTTAAGCGTTACGAGGGACTTGATAAAGAGCAGGCGTCGCGGCTCGCAGTATCGCTCACAACAGAAATTGCGCAGAATATGGCGCCCTATGTGGACGGGTACTACATGATAACCCCCTTTATGCGAACAGACCTCATCTGCGAGATAATGCGAAATTTGAAATAAAAAATCGGGTATCTGCAAGTCAGATACCCGATTTTTCTTTTTGCGCGGCTTATTTTAGGTCGCACTTTTTCCTATAGAATTATACAAATAAGCCCGCCCCTGCCCTCATTTACAATTCTCTGGAGCGCGTTGCGTAACTTAAGACCTGTTTCTTCGGGCATACGCTTGAGCTTCGCCATAAGCCCTTCGCCCGCGATGTCGTACATCGATTTTCCGAAGATGTTGGATTCCCATATCTTCGTTGCGTCACCCTCAAAATTCTGAAGCAGGAAGCCCAGAATTTCCTCCGACGCGTGCTCTCCTCCCACGGCGGGAGAAACTTCGGTTTCGACTTTTGTCATCAGCATATGTATCGCCGGGGCACCCGCGCGCAGAACGACTTTGTATCTGCCGCCCTGTCTGACGATTTCCGGTTCTTGAAGCACCATCTCGTCTGCGGACGGCATGACAACTCCGTAGCCCTTTTCACGTACGTCCCTGAGTGCTGCCGACACCTTATCATATTCGGTCTTCGTCTTTGAAAGATCGCACAGCAGCGAGATAAGGTCGCCGTCATTGGTTATCACAAGTCCGCTCTCCTCGCTGAGCGTACGATAATAAAGCTCTCTCGGCAGCTCAATACGCAGGGTAAAGCAGCCCTTGCCCATCATCATATCTCCGACTCGCGCGTCCGATACATTTTCGATCGTCTTGAGTCTTTGCGTGAGAAGCTGAGAATCTCTCAGCTTTTTGACCTCGCCTGATGCGTTTAAAATCTCTCCATAAAGCTCTGTCTTAATGGCGTGACCGTTCGGTAGCGCTTCAACCCATTCCGGAAGATACACATAGAATTCCTCAGTCCCGAATTCGCTGAGGAGTTTTTGTAGTATTTTTTCAACGTCTTCCTCACGCAGGGTCAGGCAGTTGACACAAATGCAGGCAACATTGTGTTTTTCGGCTAGCTCCGCCCTAATGCTCTGCGCTCTTTCGGAATTTGGCTCTGCGGAGTTGAGCAGAAGCAGAAACGGCTTCCCTATCTCCTTAAGCTCCCTTATCACCTGCTCCTCTGCGGCTACATAGTTTTCGCGAGGTATTCCGCAGATTGTGCCGTCGGTCGTGATTACAAGTCCGATTGTCGAATGATCCCGGATAACTCTGCGAGTACCCTCCTCGGCGGCTTCGGTCATGCTGATTTCATGGTCAAACCACGGAGTTGTGACCATGCGTTCCTCGCCGTCCTCCGTCAGTCCTGCCGCTCCGGGCACCATATAACCGACGCAATCTATAAGGCGCACTGAAAGCATGGTATCTTCTCCGATGCTAATCTGAATCGCATCCTCCGGCACGAACTTCGGCTCCGCAGTCATCACAGTCTTCCCCGAGCCGGACTGGGGCAATTCATCTCTTGCCCGTTCTTTTAAATAGATGTTGTCTATGTTGGGTATAACAACCGTTTCCATAAACCGTTTAATAAATGTCGATTTGCCCGTTCTGACGGGACCGACCACGCCAACATATATGTCTCCGCCGGTACGCAGCGCGATGTCCTCATAAAGTCTGCTGTCAGTCATGCCTATTCCCCCTAAGAATGATGATTAGTAATGTGTATGGGGATAAGCTCCATTTTATTCTGGCTTTGCAGCTCAAAGTCGCATTTGGCGCGAAAAAATATTGTTTTGTATGAGTAACGTTTTTATATACTGTGCTCGCAAGATATATATCGTTAACTGATAGCAATAATGCTTAGGGTTCGACCGTCGTAATGAATAATTGCGCGACTTCTTTTATGGTAAGTATTGCGGCTTGCAAACACGCCTTTAGTAAGTATATAATTTAATCATTCTATTAATTATTTAGTTATAAGAGGTCATTATGCGTAAAAAGATTGAAAATGACGTTATATTAGGTGCGGCTCTGCGAGTATTCGCACGCTATGGTTACAGGAAAGCCACACTTGAGGACATTACGAGTGAGCTCAATATGACCGCCGCGGGCATCTATGCGTATGCGGAGAGCAAACGCGAGCTTTATGAACAGACCGTGAGCTTTGCCATGCTGCGCTGGCAGGATAGGGTCAAAAATGCGGTTTCGCAGGAACAAGCTGCGAGCTCTAAATTCACTGTTCTTTGCAGCAGTGCGCTCCTCTATCTCGCCGAGGACAAGGACTTCAGTGCCCTTCTCGAGCGCGACCCCTCCATTTTTCCGATGTTCCCAACGGTTGACCCATACGAAGATATAAACGCCGCTTCTGTCGGCATTATAGAAGAGATTCTCTCACTCGGTATGAAAACCGGAGAGTTCCGAGAGCTGGACGCAAAAACGGTTTCCGAAGTCTTATTCTCAATGTACAAGGGCTTCATCATCCACGCCTATGTACAGGGCGAATCGGAATTTATTGAGAAGAATCTGCCCCAGACACTTGATCTTATACTGCGCGGTATCGAAAAGAAGTAACGGCAGCGGGTGTATCCATGCCGAAATTTATAATTGAAAATTCGAAAGGAGCACAGCAATGGTAAAGTATCTGTCTGAAGAATGGCGGGCGGAGGTTGAAAAACGCCTGCGTGAGCAGCTTGATCCGGAGAAGATGAACAAAATTACCTCCTCCATGAACAGCCGCTATCTCAACTGCCCCGACGGAGGAAAAAAGCACTTTTTCGTAGGTTTCTCAAACGGCAATGTCGACAAGGTTCTCGCAGGAGACGGTGACGGTCCTACTGCGGAATTCTGCATCTCCGGCGATTATGAAACCTTCGCTAAGATTTCGCGCGCGGAGCTCGGATCGCAGAAGGCTCTCATGGGCGGCATGCTAAAGCTCAAGGGCAACATGGTAAAGGCTCTTAAGCTGGCTTCCCTGAGCGACAGGATTAATAAGATAATCGCAACCATCGAAACTGAATTCTGAGAAAGGACGGTCTGAAAATATGAAGTTTGAAAATACTGGTCTTTATTACATAGACTATCCCGCACGCATTAAGGCCGTTCAGGCAGAGATGGCAAAGCAGAACATTGATGTTTATCTCGGAAGCCGCCTTCGCACAACATCCTGGTGCACCGACGCTTTTTTCCCTTGGCGTAGCTTCATCGTTATTCCCTCCGAGGGCATGCCGACGGCTTTCACCTTCGTGATCGACGCGGCGCGTGCTCTTGATGACAGCTGGCTCGACGAGGACCACGTCATGGGCTTTGCGCCCATGGGCGGGCAGGATCAAATTACGCAAATTTCCGACATGATAAATGAGCTCCTGCCGAACGGCGGACGCGTCGGCGTTGAAGCCGGAATGTCCAACTACCTGCCAGAAGGCTATCTTACTTATTTCGAATACAACGCTTTCAAGGAAGCCATGCCGGAATGCGAGTTTGTGAATGCGCATGAGATTATCGACAGGCTGCAAATGATAAAGGACATTGGCACCATAAACCGTTTTCGCGAGGCATCCCGCATCGTGGATGTCGGGCATGAGGCAGTTTTGGCAGCTATCAAAAACGGCGGATGGAAGGGCATGACGGAGACCGTTGTCGCCGGTATTGCCGCGCTAGCTATGAGAAAGGCCGGAAGCGTTTGGGAATGGAGCTTCACCGGCGGAAACGAGATTGCATGCGGTTATCGCACAGGTCTTGCAGGAGGCGCATGCACGCCACCGACAGGAAAAGAAATCGTGGCAGGAGAGCCGCTCATGGTCGATATTCACGCCTTGTACGGTCTTGCCTGCGGCGATCACACCCACAACTACCTTATAGGACCTGCAACTGAGCGTCAGCTCTGGCACGCGAAAAACTTTGTTGATATCGTTGATCTGACGCTAAAAACTTATCGCGCAGGAATATCTCCGTCCTCCCTTGCCGAGGAAATGATGGCTTTTGCCGAAGAACGTGGCTTTGCGGACTTTATGGTGCCTGGCTTTGAACACGGCATCGGCATGCTCGGTGACGAATGGCGCATCGGACGGCACGACGGGCCCTTCCCCTACTGGACGGACCCGGATCACTGCTATCAGGAGAACGAAGTCCTCATTTGCGCAATGCAGTACGCCTGCCCCGAAGAGGACATCGGTTTCCGCTACGAGAACCCGATACTTATCAAAAAGGACTGCTGTGAGTATATGTCAAAGTTCCCGCTTGCCGTTGAAGTAATCGACTGATTCTCAAAAAAACGGGAACTTCATAGCTTAGCACCTGTCATATTTAAAAATGGGAAGGCTTCCCTTTCGGATAGTCTCCCCATTTTTCTATGCAAAATTTAAGCTAATTTATCTCAATCAGTTTACACATAATAGATGTATTGAAACTACGAATCACATAATCGCATAAAACTTAAGCTATTGAAAATTCTGAGATATTATGAATAATATGCCTTTTAAGTTACAAAAATTACATCGTTAATGTCTGAATATCAAAAATCCACAGGGAAAAGATATTGACAGGCAAGATGATTGCCGAAGAAGATAGACAAATAACATTGAAGGAGTTGCAAAGAAAATGGCAAGTAGCAACAAGCTCGTAAATCCGAATGCTCGTGAAGCAATGGATCGTTTCAAGATGGAGACTGCCAGCGAAGTAGGCGTAAACCTAAAGCAGGGCTACAATGGTGACCTCACCTCCCGTCAGGCCGGCAGCATCGGCGGCCAGATGGTCAAAAAGATGGTTCAGGCTTACGAGAACGGCAAGTAATTAAGCATATCGACTGAATTGAGGAGGGATTTATCCCTCCTCTTTTTAACGTATAGATTAATACTTCGAGTCTGCAAGCGATTTTTATATTCTGACTTACGTCCTACAGGCAAAGTACGCCTTTTTGTGTAAAATCAATAATTTTTGTCAATCCTAGAATTTGGCTCGACAATGCATCTCGCGTTAGCTACAATAGTAATATAGTGTTTTTGTGTGGTACCCTCTACGTTCTAAATAGATATTTAATCAGTGAGTTACATGAATCAATCACAAAGCCAATCCGAATACAGGAAGGGGCGAATTTTTCAAATGATCTATAAAACCTTGGATCAAAATGATCTTTCTTTTCTGCGGAATTTGATTTCCGATGACAGACGAATATTGACCCGAGACATTATGAATGAGGATTACAGCCACGATGAGCTGAGCGGAACTACGAGCTTCCCAGACGTCGTTGTAAAGGTTCTTTCCGCGGAGGAAGTCTCCGAAATTATGAAATATGCAAACGAGCAAAACCTACCAGTAACGCCACGCGGCGCGGGAACAGGGCTTGTGGGCGCCTCCGTTGCCATGGAGCATGGCATAATGATAGATTTGAGCCTCATGAACCGATTCATTGAGCTTGACGAGGAAAACCTAACTCTAACTGTTGAGCCCGGTGTGCTGCTAATGGATCTTGCCGCCTATGTTGAGGAAAAGAATCTGTTCTACCCCCCCGACCCTGGCGAGAAATCCGCCACCATCGGCGGAAACATTTCAACAAATGCGGGCGGGATGCGCGCGGTAAAATACGGTGTAACCCGCGACTATGTGCGCGGCTTGCAGGTGGTGCTCCCACGCGGCGAAATTGTGGAGCTGGGCGGTAAAATAGTTAAAAACAGCTCTGGCTACGATTTGAAGGATTTGATAATCGGTTCGGAAGGTACGCTCGGAATCGTAACTAGGGCGACGCTCAAGTTGCTTCCACTGCCGAGCAAAACCGTCAGCCTTTTAATTTCCTTTCCAACACTTGAAACGGCAATTAGAACTGTGCCGCTTATCTTAAAATCAAAAACCGTTCCGACCGCAATCGAATTTATGGAACGAGAAGTCATTATAGACGCGGAAGCATTTTTAGGCAAAAAGTTTCCGGATAATCAGTCGGACGCTTATCTGCTTCTTAAGTTTGACGGGAATACATCCGAAGAGGTTGAAAAAGCCTATGAAAGCGTTGCCGAGCTTTGCATTGATAATGGCGCGATAGACGCGCTGGTTTCCGACACGGAGGAACGCGAGAAATCCATCTGGAATATGCGCGGTGTCTTCCTTGAGGCAATTAAGGCTTCAACCACCTACATGGACGAGGTAGACATCGTAGTACCGCGCAGCTGCGTCAATGAGCTTGTCGAATACACCCACGGCCTTCAGAAGGAAGTCGGCGTTCGAATTAAGAGCTTTGGCCATGCGGGAGACGGCAACCTTCATGCCTATATTCTAAAGGACGATCTTCCAGATGGGGAATGGGAAACGCGCCTTTCTCTCGCGATGGAGAAGCTCTATGCCAAGGGCCGTGAGCTTGGCGGGCAGGTTTCCGGCGAACATGGAATCGGTTTTGCAAAGAGGCCCTATCTGAAAGAAGCACTTCCGCCGGAGGTTCTGAACATCATGCGCGGAATCAAAAAAGTATTTGACCCGAATAACATTCTGAATCCGCACAAGGTTTGTGAAGAATAATAATAAAATGCGCGGAGAAAAACATCTCCGCGCATTTTATTTGCTGTCTTACGACTGATATTCAAATTCAAGTTCATACATTGAAACAACGTCGCCGTCCTTGACGCCGATAGCTTCCATTCTCTCAAAAATACCCGCTTCGCGCAAGATACGGTCAAAATACATTCTGGATTCATAGTCTGTAAAATTGACGGAGGCAACGAGCCTTTCAAGCCACGGCCCCTCGACAATCCAAACATCGTCAATTTTCTCGATAGTAACGGCCGCAGAGGTATCGATAACCAGTTCCGGCTGTACATAATCAGCTTCAAAGAATTTGATTGGGGGAAGATTCCTGAGCTTTTCAGCGGCGGCCAGCATCAGCGCCTGTGTTCCTGAATGCGTAACGGCCGAGATCGCGAAGAATTCGCAGCCCAGCTCCGTCACATAATCGCGAAACTCGTTCAAAAGCTCGCTTCCCTCCGGCAGGAGGTCACATTTGTTTGCAACAACAATCTGCGGTCTTTCCGCAAACTCGGGACTATATTCCCGAAGCTCCTTGTTGATTGCTTCAAAATCCTCAATCGGGTCGCGGCCCTCGCTGCCCGCAACATCTACAAGGTGTATGAGGAGACGGCAACGATCGATATGACGAAGAAAATCGTGTCCCAGACCCGCACCTTCGCTTGCTCCCTCGATTATGCCGGGGATATCCGCCATCACGAAGGATACTCCCTCGGAGACATAGACTACTCCTAGATTCGGAAACAGCGTTGTAAAATGATAATCCGCGATTTTTGGGTTAGCTTTGGAGACAACGGAAAGAAGCGTTGACTTTCCGACATTCGGAAAGCCTACAAGTCCGACATCCGCGAGCAGTTTAAGTTCAAGGATGATCTCTCTTCCCTCTCCGTTCGTTCCCGGCTTCGCAAAGCGCGGTATCTGCCTCGTCGGAGTGGCAAAATGCTGATTGCCCCAGCCTCCTCTTCCGCCTTTTGCGAGAACGAAGGGCTTCATATCGGACATATCTCTTATAATGCCGTCAGTCTCTCTGTCCCTGATGAGCGTTCCACGAGGTACTTTAATGACAATGTCCTTGCCTTCTCTGCCCTTCATCCTGGAACCCATACCGTTCATTCCGTTTTCGGCAACATATTTGCGTTTGTACCGAAAGTCCATGAGCGTTGTCATATTGTCATCCGCGACAACGATAACGCTGCCGCCGTTCCCGCCGTCACCGCCATCCGGTCCGCCTGTTGAAATATATTTCTCTCTGTGGAACGCAACCGCGCCATCTCCGCCTTTGCCGGCCTTGATGGATATGGCTGCCTTATCAATAAACATAAACCCCTCCATGCGAAAACGCATCCCGAACTAATATTCCCTGCTTCTCACAGGTAATACATGGATATTGTTAAAAACGATAAAAAACGGGCAAGCGCTTTCGCTCACCCGTTGAAGCTTACTGTGCCATGTCTTCGTAAACTGAGACCTTTTTACGGTCCTTATCAAGACGCTCAAACTTCACAATTCCGTCCCTTAGGGCGAAAAGTGTGTCATCACCGCCGCGGCCTACGTTGGTGCCGGGGTGAATCTTTGTTCCGCGCTGTCTGACAAGGATGTTGCCGGCGAGTACGAACTGACCGTCAGCTCTCTTGGGTCCAAGACGCTTTGCCTCACTGTCGCGGCCGTTCTTGGTTGAGCCCATTCCCTTTTTATGTGCCATGCTTCACACCTCCAAGTGTCATTTAATCTACGGAACTAAGCGGTGATTGTACCGATTTGTACCTGAGTATATGGTTGTCTGTGTCCTTTTGTATTACGATAACCCTTTTTGGATTTCATCTTGAATACGCGGACTTTCTTGAACTTGCCGTTCTTAACGACGCTTGCTGTAACGGTTGCACCCGCGATTAGGGGGGAACCGAAGCTGCTTGCGTTATCATCGATGACTGCCAGAACGCGATCAAAAGTGACTGTATCGCCGCCCTCGACCTCTAGTTTTTCAATGAAAAGGACTTCGCCTTCTGCAACGCGGTACTGCTTACCGCCTGTTTCGATTATTGCGTGCTTCATAAACTCTATGCACCTACCTCTCTCGGAGTCTCGCTCTATGGGCGGAAACTTGCGTTTCACTTGGAAGCCCTCTCAACGCGGCCTTGTTAGTTTATCATGGGAGTTTGGTCTTGTCAAGATAAATACCACTTATTTTATTTCAAAAACACCCATAAACGGCACAATATTGCGGCATTTTTCCCATTTTCTCAAAGGTAACGGGCCGCAGGTCAATCCTCCGGCTTACCGAATAATTTTCTGATTTCGTTCAGGTCACGCTTACCGACGGCGTTTTTTGGAACGCTGTCGACAAAGGTGACGTATTTGGGGACTTTTATACTCGAAAGTTCCGTCTTGACCGTTTTAATGATTTCCTCGCGCGTCACATTGACGCCGGGAGCTCTGACTATCAGGACACGGCCTACCTCTCCCCATTTTGGGTCGGGAACACCGACTATGCAGGCTTCGAGCACGCCCGGGACAAGCATTATAACGTCTTCAATTTCCTGAGGGAAAATATTTTCTCCGCCAGAAATGAACATATTCTTCTTTCTTCCGCTGATATAGCAGAAGCCGTCCTCGTCGAGATATCCCATATCTCCGGTATGAACCCAGCCGTCGTGCATAATCACAGCTGTAGCTTCGGGATTGTTCCAATATCCTGAAAACAGCAGCTTGCCGCCGAAAACCAGCTCGCCGCGCTCACCTTTCGGAACGTCTTTGCCCTCATCGTCGACAAAACGCACCTGATTAAAGGGCGCAGGTATGCCGCAGGAGTTCCACTTTGCGCGGACATCCTCAATTTCGATGAGTCCGACCGGATGACACATGTTGTTAGGGCCAACCTCTGTCATGCCGTAGGCATTGACCATCTTAACACCCTTCGCCCAAAAAAGCTCGAGGAGCTCTCTTCCCGTTGGCGCGGCACCCGTGACAAGTATACGATAGCACGAAAAATCGGTTTCCGCAAAATCGGGCTGCATGGCTAGAGCCTTATACATCGTTTCAACGGAAATTCCAACAGTCGGTCTTTCCTCTCTAATGGCACTCAAAACCTTTGTGGGGTTGAAGCCCCTCATAATAATAATTCTTCCGCCGATTGAAAGAAGCGGTAAGGTAAAGACATTCCAGCCCGCTGTGTGGAAAAGAGGAAGCGTAAGAATCGCAGTGTCGTTTTCGCTGAGCTGAAATCCCGTCGAATCCGCCATTGAATTATAGAAAATTGAGCGGAAGGAGATCATTGCCGCTTTGGGCGTACCTGTCGTGCCACCCGTATGTATGAGCATCTGAATATCCTCATAATCAAGTCCGGGATTCACAGGCTCTTTGTAGTCCTCGTTATTCATAATATCCGAATAGCAATAAGTATCGCCCTCACAGGGTTCGTCAAGACATATGAATTCCTGAGTAAAGCCTTTTTCGCGCAGGCTCATAACAGTAAAGGTGAATTCACCCGAATAAAATATCACCTTCGGCGCTTCGTTTTCAATCAATGAAAACAGCTCTTTCTCACGGAGCAAGCAGTTATATGTGGTAATTATTAGGCCTGTCTTGTAGGTAGTAAAAAAGGCATCAAAAAAAGCCACGGAGTTCGTTGCGCAAAATCCTATTCTGTCGCCCTTTTTAAGTCCAAGCTTCTCAGTCAGAAACCACGCGAGCTTATCCGAGCGTTTGTCCATCTCGAAATAAGTATAGTGTTTTCCTGTGTCGTAATCATAAATCGCCTCGTGCTTACCGGAAAAACGCACCCGATATTTGCCCATATTAAACAATGTTTCAGAATCGTACATTCCAGTCTCCCCCTTATGCCCTTCACGTCGCAAAAGCAGCTGCGTGCTTTGTTGTTGTTTTAGCCACTTCTGAAAGCCGCATATATCCATGCGTCAAAACAAGGCATTTATTACAACATTATGAGAGTATTTTATTACTCATTCACAATTAAATCAACAAGAAAAACTGACAAAAGTCAAATATATGTCTATTTAGATATAGATTTAGTGGTATGAATAATACGGGGAAACGAATTTTGTCTAATACACCGAATAAGTTCAGACACTTTTGCAAATAGGTTTACATAATATGTGGATAATCAAAACATAAAAGTTGCTACGTTCTATTATAAATTCCATAATATTCCTTTGTAAAAATTAATACGAGAACATTTATCGAAAATTGAGTACCTTATTGTTCCCGCGAAGCAGAAATTACCGGAAACCGTAATTTTATTTGATGAAGCGGTTTACTTTGCTATTCACAACTCAAGTATACCAAAACAGAGCCGAAGTGTCTGCTTTCGCAGTCACTTCGGCTCTGTTTTTTTTCGGGCCGTTTTGCTTCAGCCCTTTCTATATTGGGTCGGTTTATTTAACCGTGTTAATATACTCTATTAGGTCAACGACCTTGTTGGAATAACCCCACTCGTTACGTCTACATTTTTGAAGATTTCAAAGCAATAAAGCTAGCAATATAAAGGGTTTTGACAATTCCTATTCTGATATTTTTGCCTATTTTTCATGAACAGTTGTCATCGTTAGATGAAAACATATATCATAATTAAGCTAATATTATCATAGCAATGGAGCTTTGTCAAAAGACAAAAAAGCTAATTGATGCGTTAAACCCCCTAAAGGGAAAAAATATGGGAAAATTTGAAGGGAATTTATGGCTGCATCGATGTCTTCACTGGGCTGAACATTCGGCGTTGTTATTATATATGACATAACCGTTTTTTCCGTTGAACTTTGCCTCATACAATGCGCTATCGGCTTGGTTATAAGCTTCAGAGAAACTGTAATTTTTTTCATCTATAACAGTAATACCAATACTGCTGGTGACAATAATCCTAATATTTTCATAGTCGACTCCGGTTTTCAACGCTTTTAATATTTCAGATGCTTTTCCCTTCGCAATTGAAATATCTGCTGTGTCTCTGATATAAATCATAAACTCATCTCCGCCAACTCGGCCGACAATATCACCTTTGCGGAAGATGTTTATAAGCAAGTCCGAAAAATATCTTAGAACGCAATCTCCGGCTTCATGTCCGAATCTATCGTTGACACTCTTGAAGTCGTCAATATCAAGTAAAAACATAATTCCTGCGCCTTTTCCGACTTCTTCCCCAATCAGTGTTTCGGTCGTTGCTTTATTGTAAAGCCCGGTGAAAATGTCAGTTTGAGCATCAAGCATCAACGCTTGTCTGTCATGCACTTCTTTATCAATATCAAACCCATAAGCAAACACATACACATCATTAGTTTCAACATCATTGAACATTCGAAGAACAAGCCTGACCCAATGGTAATTATTATCTGTGTTTAAACGTCGGTATTCGAAAGGCTTAGGCTCAACACCCTTACTAAAAGTATCAAGCAGATTCTGACGTTCGAGAGATTTGAAATAGATATCGTAATCATCTACATGGACTTTCAACTTTGCATATTCAAACCATGCATCATATTCGTCGTGAAGACGTTCAAGTGGTTCGTTGTAAAATTCTAGACCACTAATGACTTTGTTCCGGGTCAAATTTGCCTGCGAAATATAGATCGCATCGCGCGTCAATGCGCTTTGAAGCTCTATTTGATTTCCCAGTTCATGAGACAGGCTTTTATTGGCTTCGCGAATCTTAGCTGCCCTATTTAACTTGAAAGTATAAACCAGTAAATAATAGAAGCTGAGAAGTAGCATGAAACAAAAACTCAAATGGTCGATAAACATGTTAGGAATACTGTAATCCCTGACATAAACGACTGAGCTTCTGAACATGAATAAAACACACAAGGATGCCCAAATAATTATGTACCTGGACTGAGTTCTGTTTTGCATTGTAAATCGCAGATTTTCCATGCTCATAAAACGCAGAATTACGTATACTGCCAACAACCCCAGCATGTTTGAGACGATTAAAACGCCGAGGAACAGGTTTGCGTTGCTGCACACCGCATACAGTGTTTCGTCTAACGTCAAAGCAACCAGTGAAATAATCATTCCCCTAAGACACATAATGCTCATCATTACCGCCACGGACACGAAGAGCGTATCTTTCAACGATTTCCTGAATATTATCAACAACTCGGCGTATAAAACCAATAGGGTAACAAAATAACCAATATTTATCGGGATGTTCATAGCCATTGTAACCATCAGTCCGGCGTTTACTACTCCTATAAACATCCGAAATAATAAACCATATTGCTTCCCCAAAAGCATACTTTCCATTAATGTAAAGCATTTATTAATGAAAAGCAGGTAGGCAATAAAGTTTGCCGCAATCAAAATAGTATTTTCCATTATAGCAAAATCCACCTTTAATTTCTCAATATAGCAAGATTTTAAGTCGCAGGTCTATAGTCCTCTCGACATTTCCAGTGTATTTAATACCTATTTTGCTGCTAAAACGCACTAATGAAGTAATTATACCACAATACGCAAATACGACAACAAAAAAACAAGCCGCTTCGAGAGTTCTTTCTGCATTTTTATATCGTTATTAGGTTTTATTACTAACATATGAAGTATAAAAAAATCTTGCATTGGGGAAATATCGTTCATTTTTATTCGGAAGCTAAAAAGATGCTTGAAACTGATGCATAAGTACTGTCCCGCTCTGACACTTTGTTTTGATGCAAAATAATGTAAATATGCCCCCCCACATATGAAACCGTCATTTATATGCTCTTATTTCTATTGTATTACCTATGTAAATCAGCGTATTTTTGCTTCCAAGGGGCAGGGGGTAGTAAGTATAGCACCGAAAAATTAAACGCAAATTTAACGTGTTAATCATTGCTGTTGAGCATAAAAATAACCCTGCACCAATTAGGCACAGGGCTTGAGAAATACATATTATGCTTTCTTTGCTATAAGTTCGCTACAAATAAAATCTTCCAACAAAGCTCTGATACAGACGTTAATCAGCATTAGCTTTTCGTCTTCCGTTAATTCACAGCTCACAGCTTCGTCATCCTCATTCAAGTGCAATTCATGGCTTGTAATTTTTTCTTCATACACTGGTATAACTTTGCCGTTATGCTCTGCATAAGTAAAAGGTATTGTTACTTGAAGCCATGTATGCTTGTCCACATCATTCAGCGGTGTATCAATGTAAACCAGAAAATATGATTTGTTGTCACCTGACTTCGTGAAAAGGTCTTCATAGTGGACTTCTTTAATACTGGACATAAGCAGGGGAATGTTTTCTGTAACAAGGTTTTCAAATTCGTTTGTATTGAATAATTTCATAATAATTCTCCTTTAAGCAACATTAAATCTGTGTGAGGTAGTTTCTTTTGTATACTGATTATAAAACTCGGCATGTGTGAGCTTAAAGGCTCCTGAATCAAACCTAGTGGCTGCGACTGGTTTCCGCGTTACTTTATAATCTCCGGCTCTTAGCTCTTCCTGTGCGCCCATGTGAGCCTTTATAGTGTCCTTAATCGCTTCTGCTTCTGCTGTTGCTTCATCAAAGAGGGATTGCAGTTCTCTTAGCTCTCTTACCTTCGCTATAATCTCATTAGTTGACATTATCTTTGATCCCCTTTTCGTTTGATTATCGGGGAGCGGAAAAGTAATCTTCCTGACTATTCTCAGCTCGCGGCTCTGTCACAGGTATATTGTCTTTCCACTCGGTGAAGCATTTTCTTGTATCGCTCCCCTTAGAGGCGGTCTCTCTATGGTCTTAGTATACTATATCGTACCCAATACATCAATTGGCATTTGCACCAATAATACACCTATTAAATTATGTAAATAATATATTGTGTACGATATATTTAAGGTGTATAATATTGATAAATTAATATTAGGGAGAATTATTATGCCAACTACAAAAGCAGGACAAAAAGCTGTAGCTAAATATATGAAAAATAATTATGATGAGATTAAAGTACGTGTTCCAAAGGGCGAAAAGGAGCTTATACAAGCACACGCAGAAGCACACAATGAAAGCCTGAACGGGTTCATCAATCGGGCAATTGATGATACTATCGAGCGAGATAATTCGCCAGAAGGCAAATAGTAACCTATTATATAAAAATAAAAGAGAGAGGGGTTTAATTCCCACTCTCTACTTTTATGCGGTTAAGCTCTCGGTACAATGTCGCCTGTGATATTCCGGTAATAGCAGCAATTTCTTTTATACTATGAGTTTGCGATTGATATAGTTTTATAGCTTTATTAACTGCTTTTGTATCTGCTTTAGGTCTGCCCCCTTTTCGCCCTCTTGCTCTTGCAGCCTGTAAGCCCTCTTTAGTTCGCTGGACAGTTAAATCTCGCTCAAATTGGCTTAAAGCAGATAATACAGTCGTTAGCAATTTTCCAGTTGGTGATGCTGTGTCAATGTTTTCTTTCAAGCTAACCAATTGAACGCCTTTTTTTTCAAACTCGTCTATTAAATTGAGCAAGTCTTTTGAACTACGTCCTAACCTAGATAAACTCTCTATAACAACAATATCGCCATTTCTTGCAATTAATCTAACACTGTCAAGTTCTGGTCTATGAGTTTTTGTACCAGTCATCTTCTCGGTGAATAATTGCTCTACGCCATAATTTTCTAAAGCATCTATTTGTCTATCAAGGTTTTGCTGTTCTGTTGAAACTCGTGCATACCCTATAATCATAAAAGCACTTCCTAAAACATTATCTGAGAATACATTATCATTAACGGGTGTTATTGTCAATGTGATTTTGAGAGAAGTTTTAATAATTAATTAGGTGCTTTTCCCTTTGGAAAATGAGATTAATATTTCTTATCACAAACAATCGTTTTTAATAATATTATTAGATTCTGTAATGTAGTAAGGTATTGAGCGTTGAAAACTTTCGAAATGAAGTAGAAAAAGAGCTTTCCAACTAAGGAAAGCCCTTCTGCAAAATAGCCTAAGCTGTAATCTTATTCTCTAAGTTTTTCAAAACAATGATTCAAGATTTGGTTTTTCTATATCCCTCACCGTCTCTGTTTTTCTCTCGTGATATTTTACGGTATTATGATGTAATGTCTACCTAATGTCTACATTACCCCTCATCCGGCGTTTCCCTTATAGTACCTTTTTGTCACATATGCTTATAGTGTTCGGAATTTGGCATAATGGCTATTGAACCTCTTATTTTTATGACCTGATAAAAACCCAAGTTCCGATTGGTACTTTCGAAGACAGTTCGAGTACATCGTGATTTTGCATCCTGATGCACCCAAGTGAAACATTTTTCCCTATAGAAGATGGGTCATTTGTACCGTGTATTCCATAATGAGGCTTTGATAGCCCCATCCAGAGCACCCCGAATGGACCTCCCGGATTGCGCTGCTTGTTGATAACTGTATATTCTCCTACTGGGGTTGGTGTAAGAATTTTTCCTACACCTATGGGATATGTCTTAACTAATTCCTTACCTTCAAACAATTGAAGAATGTGCTTTGAAGTGGTAACAATAATCCAACTTGCCAATTTAATCACTCCTGATGCTATATAGGACATTATATGACTGCATACATCATAAGTTAGAAAATAAGATGTTTGTCAGTAAAATATCTACCTAACATTCGAGTGTTCTGTATATAGTGCCGAGCATCGTCACTTTTTATCATTAATTTTCCAGCTTAGAAATCAAACCTACTTGAACTTCTGATGGCATAGTTGCGCTATTGGTCGTCTGTACTATGTCCATCTCTTTATTATAATTATTACCTACAAGGTAAAATGTTTCCAATAGTTTCCTTGTCTTTATTAATTATATAAAGACCCCTCTTGCAAAGTACGCTCAGCAGGAGAGGTTGAATGTTATTTACGAACGTTCCTTATTTGTTTTTCCAACATTTATATCCTGGTAATTGTGTTATTTTTATAGTTCGCAAGAGCATACCTTTCTGAACGCTGAACGCCTTGATAACTAAATATGATTATGGTAAAATATTGAACAACTAATTTGATTGGTGAGAAGGTTAAATATGATAACAAACGATAAAACAGATGGTAGGTATTTTGCAGGTGGACTGCTAGGTGCTTCTCTTATTATGATTTTTGAAAGTAGAAATCTTATAGAACAAGAACAATATTTTAGATTTATAATCTACTATATAATTGCGACAATTGTTTTTGCTTTACTATTTAGAATAGGGTCGGCAATTTGGGAAGTGTTTTTAAAACCCATAGATTCTATACCTAAGAAAGTGTTTTCATGGATATTCTTTGTGTGTATTTGTTTTATACCTGCATTATTGGCGTATATGAAGTAAATCAATTTCTTTATCGTATTATAGTGTAATAATCAAATGTTCGGTAAGCGGTTCGGTATTTGCTTAATACCCAAACTATCAAAATTAATATTATCTAGTATTTGCAGGGGATCAAGGAAAATTGTAGTTATTATATTCACCATAATAAAGCGTTAAATCACCACATTTTAATGTGTTCGGGCGGTGATAATTTCCGGTTGTGAGAGAGAAACTACACATATATGATACCAATTCATAAAAAAGAGCCTTCCAATTATGGAAAGCCCTTTTTTCATAACATTTGTAATATAAAATATTATTTTTCGCTGAAGGGTTCTTGGCGTAGCCAAAACCCAAAGCGAATGTTGTGGATTAGCGTAGCTAATACGCAACAGTCCACCGTCCCCCCGCATGGGCATAATCATTTATTCATATGTTCTTTGTAGCGCTGTGGCGCAGGAGATACCCTTAGGGAAAACAAGTTTCCCTAAGGGTCAGTGTTCAATTGGCAAGCAATCGCCCACTGAAAAACACTTAACTGTTAATTTGAATATTTAGTCTGCATAATATTTTTATCATTTAATATACGTTCTAAGTATTCAAATTTATATTTTCAAATAGAATTCTGATAATTCTTTTTGAATTTCAATATAATCATCACGATACTTAAAGAATTTAAAATCACTTTCTAGTGGTTCTCCAAATCCAATATAATCTTTAATGAAATTTTCGTATTCTTTTTCATACTTGATCTGATTTTTTTCATAGTTATTTTCAGCTTGCTGATTTATTACACTAATAACGTTTTCGTTTAGAATTAGTCTCTGCAATTGCAACTCAGTAATTGGAATTTCTATTATAATATCTGCTTTTGTATAAATTATCTTGTACTGTTTAAAGGTATAAAGCCATCCACATTTATCATAAAGCAATTCGTTTACTCTACTATAAAACTGATCATTTTTGAATTTAAGAAATACATGGTTTAAACTTAATAGACCAAGTTCATTTAATACCTGCTTTTGTACATTGATAATTTGCTTAATCTCAAAATCATTTGCTTTATGATGCATATTACCATTTTCAACAATTATGATTTCTTCATAATAATTTAGTAGGCATCGGTTTTTCAGGTTATTTAATGCACTAAACAATATTACATTAAGCTTCTGATTCACTCTCTGATTAAAATGATTAATGTCAAAAGATTTTATTGATTTATTTTCAATTAAAAGCCTGTAATATTGTTGATTAGAAAATTTTTGATTTACCATTCCTAATGATTTATATAAATTGTTTCTTGTAGTTGTATATGTATAATCTTTTTGTTTAACCAAGAGCTGCATGGTGATTAATTCAATGTATTTTATATAAATCGCAGTATTACCTAAACTTCTTTTATCAGTTTTAGGGAGAGGATTATCAAATATCTCCGTAATAAGATACTTTTGTCCAACTCTTTCAAAATCGAAGAATCTATGAAACTCTTTTAATTGAGCTTTTTTTGAATCACCTTCTTTAATTGGTTCACCTAATTCCGCACATAGAAGTCTATAATTCTTAAATACTTGTCCAGCTTCTATGGTCAATGTTTTAATAATTTTTCATTTCCTTTCGATATTTTTATTTGTATTGATCTGCTATTTGTTGTCTATTGCTAAGTAAAGGGCATAGAAGAACCTCCTTTAAAATAAAATTAAATACCCATATAATTTACTATTGACAAAACCTGATAAAACGTGTATTCTATGAGATAGAGTGATACTTAGTAGAGTTATATGCATTATTCAACTATATTGCTACGGAAGTATTCTACACTAGTCTGATTGGTTTGTCAATAGGTTATCTATATCTTTCTATTTAAGTTCGAGGGCAATTTTTGCTCTCCTTTTTTTATGCCTATTAAGCTGCGGCTGTACTGGTTTTGATCGCATTAAGAGTTTGAACATTATCGATAAGGATTCTCAGAATCAAGAATTGTAAACATAGATCCATAACAAAAGTAGCTCCCTTCCGGAGATCGATCCGGTCAGTTAGCTGCTTTTTATAATTGATTATCATATTAAAAGTCTAATTAAACAACAAGCTCTACCATGATAACGACTTATTTTGTAATGTTGTACACTATTATCAAGAATCTTTAGTAAAGTAAATAATTGTAAATAGCACTTGAAAGTTGTAAGATTAAGGTATTGTAAGCATTATTTTGTACTTTTTCCATTGTAGACCGGTTTGTGGGACTGGCTGTTTGAGATTATTGAATTGAAATTTTATAGGAGGTCTGAAAACATGAACTCAAAACTTGAAGAATATCTTTTAAAGGCAAAATCATTGCAGACGGAGAAACAGGATAAACATTTACTCGAACTTTGCTTGTATGAAAAAGTTTACTCTCCGGATGGCTTAGACACTAAAAATTACAATATGTCTGAATATAATTTAGAAGAACAACGAACTAAATATTTCAAAACAGTGCCAATTAAAGTAACCGATGAAGAATATAGCCAAATACTTGAAGCTGAAAAAATTAATGAATCTCAAAATCAGAGTAATAGTAATGGCGTAGCCACAGCTCTGACAGTAATAGCCGTGCTTACATATATTGTAGGCTTTATCTTAGGTCTTGTTCTTGGTAATCAACTCGAATTCTCATTCATCGTCATTTGGTGGGGGGCTGCTCTGGTTTCAGGAACAATGGTATTAGGTTTTGCCGAAATAATTAAACTGCTGGATAAAATAAGTAATAAATAAACGATTCGGTTACTCGCCGAATCAGACTTAGAATATATCCTGTCGTTTAGCAGGGTTTTTTATAATAATATAAACTGAAGGAGATTCAATATGACAACAAAAAACGCAGTCGCTCAAGTATTAAAAATCTATGCACTAATTAATTTCGTAGTTTGTTTAGTCTTATCAGTAAATATTGGCAATATTTTTGATGGTATGGGAATATATTTTTTCGCTGTTTCTTTAGTTGTAAATTTCGTTATATTTGCATTTGGTGAAGTTGTGCAATTATTACACGATATTAAAATCAATACACATAAACAACCTTCAATTGCATCAGATAAGCCCGATCCTGATGAACTGCCTGAGCTATAAACACCGATTAAGAGGGGGAAATAAACCTTGAGTGAGCGTTTTTCAACTTTATTCAAAGTTACCGGAAATCTGTACAGAAGTGGGAGTCCATTAATTATATCGGCAGGTGCCTTGCTGAAGGACAACCAAACCAGCAAAGTTCTGGTGCAACTTAAGTTTAAGAGCATTTCGGACAAACCGATTAAGGCGGTAAAAATTAGTCTTAATACGTTTGACATAACTAATGTGCCAGTTGGGAGAAAAGTTGAGTATCAGTATCTGGATTTGAATGTCAAACGAAATGATGAATTCGGTTCAAAAGAAGCTATACCTTTGAGTTTAGATACTATTCGGTCTTATAGCGTTAAAATAATAAACGTTGTATATTCTGATGGCTCACTCTGGGAAGCATCAGATGATGCAGAGTGGCTTCCTCTCGCAGCTCAGCAAAAGCTATCAATTGTGTTAAAAGATGACGAACTTGTCACGCAGTACTTAATAGAAACAAGCGACAAAAGTAACTACATTCCGGCAGAATCAAATGATTTGTGGATGTGTTCATGCGGAGCTATAAATCATAAGAACGAAGCAAAATGCTGTGCTTGCAAATGCTCTTTTGGTATATTGAACAAAAATCTTGATATTCCGATATTGACTGAAAAAAAGAAAATAAGGATTGAAAAAAATAAAATTGCCGAAAAAGAAAAGATTGAAAAAGCCAAATTTGCAGAGGAAAAAAGGAAAAGTCGCAATAAGAAACTTGCAATAAGAATTTCGGTAATTGCAGTATCAATTATATTAGTGGCTACTGCATTTGTCGTAATTAATAACAACATTATTATTCCAAACAATAAATACAAAGAAGCTGTGGATTATTACAATATTAAAAAATATACTGAGGCTGTTGAGTTGCTTACAGAACTTGGTAATTTTAAAGACAGTGCCGATATAATGAATGAATGTAATTATCAGAATGCGCTGACTTTAATGGACAAGAAGCAATATGCAAATGCTCTTGAAATATTTTCAAAATTAGATAATTATAAAGATTCTGTATCGCTGATTGATGAATCTAATTATGCTTACGCAGAAGAATATCTGTATAAGGGTGAATTAAATTCCGCATATGGTCTGTATATGAATTTGTATATGAAATTACCTGATTATAAAAATGTACAGGAACGGATAGCTCAAATTAAACCCTATCTTTCAATGAGCGGTAGGTGGAAAGAAGTTGAGTCTATAGTTTCTTCGAATGGATTCTGTGATGTGAAGGTTGTTTTTGACGAAAGTAACGCTGTATTTCTCAATTTGGGTAGCTTTGGAAAGCTTAGGTTAATTGGAAATGAAACAGAAAAAACCAGTTTGCCAAGTGGAAATGAGTATTATTTTTCGTTTTCTGACAGTTATTTGAATTTGAATTTCAATTTTGTAGATGGTAGAATTGACACTACAACATATCAGCGGGAGTCTGTTTATTAATTGAAGTCATTTAGACTTTAATGGAAGAATGTTGAAAACACTAGTTTAAAAAATGGAACGAGAAGATTGCAGATAAGCATCTTAAATAGTGCTGAGAATAAGTAAAGATTATTTTTAAAGGATGATATTAATGCCAAGCAAGGAATACCCAAAAGAAATAACTGTTAAGCTCTCTAAGTATGTAATTGAAAATTTGGAAGCCATCAAGAAACTAAAGCATATGACTACAGCTCAGGTGCTTAGATATCTGATTAATAAAGAGTGCGGTCAAAGCAAATATGGCTTTCCGTTAAAAGAAGAACAAGATAAAACGTAATACAATTTCAACTTCAGACCTTCCTCGACTTGAAAATATTGCATGAGAACCTTCAGGAGAATTTACATTATTGTGTCTGCTAACGAACATATCCAAGTCTTCTGGTAGTTTATCTAAGAACTCCTACCATCAAAGGTAGGAGTTTTCCTTTTATCATTGTCTTGATTTTATAAATTCATTAACGGACTTGTTTTTGTCCCCGCTTTAATAACATCGGTATTCCTTATGCCCTCTAAATATCGCTGTGTTATAGATATACTCTCATGTCCCATGAGCCTTGATAAACTGTATATGTCTAAGCCGTTCTTTAATTGCATCTGTGCGTAGGTGTGGCGGCAGGTATGAGGACTGCAACGAACACCACTATCAACGTCACACGCTTTGGCAGCTTCCTTTACAATGATTTCTATTGATTCATGCGTGAGCGGTAATCCATTTCTGCTTAGAAAAACATTAGCATACTTCTTAGTCTTGTTTTCAAAGTAACCGTTTTTCACGATATTGTACTTGAATAGGCATTTAGATAAATAAGGGCTTTTAGTAACTACTCGCTCTTTATCGCCTTTACCATGAATGAGAATATAATCATTAAAGATTTTATCTTCTGTCAATGTTATAAGCTCATTAAGGCGAATACCTGTATCAAAAAGCATACATAGGATTGTTTTGTTCCTTATGGTCAAATAATCATGCTTGGAATAGTAGTTAATCATTCTCTGCACTTCATCATTTGAAAATGTCTGAATAATTACTTTTGGCTCTTTCAGATTCTTTATTCTTTCAGTAATCAGTTCATCGATATATTCTTCTTCATACAGATATTTAAAGAAGCACTTGAACGCTTTAAGGAGATCATTTATATACTGTGCCTTTCTCCCCTTCTTCTGCATTGAAACCATGTACTGCTTAATCATTTGTGGCTTTACCTTTTCAAGTTCAGTAACCTCATGTTCCTGAGATAGATAATCCAATAGATAGCCTACCTGTAGTCTGTAATTGTGTACTGTCTTTTCTGAAAGCTTGCGACACTGACAATTGAATAGAAATTCCTCTGCTAAGTCTTTGAGCAACATAAAAACACCCCTCATTCAAGTACAAAAATACCTAAATAAGAGGTGTCAATTTATTAGTGATTTACTCGCATTAGTATTTCACAATTCACCGATTTACAAGCGAATTCGTTATCATAACAAATACGGTCTATTCACAATTGAGTCATATTGTCAAAACTTTTTTCTGCTTTGAGTAGCCAAATAGTGTAGCAATAACAACGGTATTCGGTTTATTTAACCGTGTTAATATACTCTATTAGGTCAACGACCTTGTTGGAATAACCCCACTCGTTATCGTACCAAGCAACGAGCTTGGCGAACTTATCTGTGAGCATGATGCCTGCGTCGGCGTCAAAAATCGAGGTACGAGCATCGCCGATGAAGTCGGAGGAAACAACAAGCTCATCAGTGTAACCCAAAATGCCCTTGAGTTCGCCCTCTGCGGCTTCTTTCATAACCTTGCAGATTTCTTCGTAGGTTGTGCCCTTCTTGAGGTTCACTGTGAGGTCAACAACGGAAACGTCCAGAGTGGGAACGCGGAACGCCATGCCGGTGAGCTTGCCCGAAAGCTCTGGTATAACCTTTCCGACTGCCTTTGCGGCGCCGGTGGAAGACGGGATGATATTTGCCGCAGCAGCTCTGCCGCCTCTCCAGTCCTTTGCGGAAGGACCGTCAACTGTGCGCTGAGTAGCTGTAGTTGAATGGACAGTCGTCATAAGTCCTGATTCAATGCTGAAGTTATCATTAATGACCTTCGCAAGTGGCGCAAGGCAGTTAGTTGTGCAGGAAGCGTTGGAAACGACATTCATCTCGGGCTTATAGGCCTTGTTGTTAACGCCCATTACGAACATAGGAGCGTCTGCAGACGGAGCTGAAATAACAACCTTCTTGGCTCCGGCGGTAAGATGTGCGCTCGCCTTTTCGATTGTTGTAAAAAGTCCGGTGGATTCAACGACAAAATCCGTGTCAAGGCTGCCCCAGGGAAGCTTTGAGGGATCCTTTTCGCTGAAAACAGGGATGCTCTTTCCGTTTACGATTATGCTGTTATCTGTGTGGCTGACTACGCCCTTAAAGTTACCATGGACAGTATCGTACTTGAGCATATACTCCATATAATCGGCCGTAATCATGTCGTTGATACCGACGAACTCGATGTTCTCGTTATTCAGTCCGGCACGAAAAACAAGTCTCCCTATTCTTCCGAAGCCGTTGATGCCTACTCTAATTTTTGACATTTTTTGTCCTCCTTGATACACATTATAAACGTATGGTACGTCTGTTACATCTAATATACTACAAGAGTTTCCTTTTGTAAACACTTATAAGTATAATTATTAGAAAAATTCACCTAAATTATGCAACTACTTATCCACACTTCGAGTAAATGAAACACCGTCCTTATGCAAATAGACGTCCAGCGTAACTCTGTCTGCCCTTATAAGGCTCTGAGTATACTCATAAATCATGCCGGTTTCAGTTCTTGTTCTTCTCTGAACGGAAAACGCACAGCTGCCCGGTCTGCACTTTAGTATCTCTGCCTCTTCACGGCCGAGTATAACTGCCTCATAGGAATCCACCGCCGACGCGGGGGCTATTCCAACTTCGTAAAGCAGGCTATAGAAGCTATGAGTCCTTAGAAGATCACGAGTCAGCTTCGGATAGATATACTGCGGATAAAACGAGGTCTCCAGAATTAGCGGAGCGTCGTCTACGTTTCTGATACGCGTGAAGCGATAGACGCTCTTGTCCGCGGAGTTAAGTTCAAGCACCTTCATAAGGTCCGGCGTGGGCGTTATGATATCGAACTCAATCAGCGTCGATGAAGGCGTGAGCCCCATTGAGCTTATTTCTGAAGTGAAGGAATATACATTTTCAGTTTTGCGCCGCATTTTCGGCTCCGCGACAAAGGTTCCTCTGCCCTGCTTACGAACAACAAGACCTTCAGCTTCCAGCGAGCCGATTGCCTGACGAACCGTACTTCTGCTGATGTTGAAGGTTTTGCATAGCTCCGCCTCGGAAGGAAGAAGCTCACCGGCACCAAGTGTACCAGCTGTGATATTTCGTTTTACGATGCTTACAAGCTGAGAATAGAGCGGAATGTCGCTGTCAAGCGATAATGTGCTGAGCAATACAGGATTTGTTTCCACCGGATGACCCCCAATTAACATGTCATTATAATCAGTATAAGCGAATTACATAAATATTACAAGCATTATTTAATGTCCTCCGCTTTGCCAAAAAAACCGAAGCCACATTCAGATCATAAGGCTGTCTGCTTATATTTCGTGTCGAATATAAGCATATATATGATTTTATATGGTTATACTGCGCACAGGTGCTGTATATTGCATTTGGAGCACAGTGAAATATCTTGACAATGATCCAAGAAACAATTATAATCAATCATGTTAAAGCCATGGACGATGGCCCTTAAAGCGCCTTTGGGCGTATTTGGAGGGAGGGAAATAAAATGTCAGAAGTACGCGTAAAAGAGAATGAATCTCTGGACAGCGCTCTCAAGAGATTCAAGAGAAGCTGCGCAAAGTCCGGAGTTCTGTCGGACCTCAGAAAAAAGGAATACTATCAGAGTCCCAGCGTAAAGCGCCGCAAGAAATCTGAGGCCGCTAGAAAAAACAAAAATAAGCATTCATTTTAACTAAGTTTAAACACTGATCCCGCCTCATTTGGGGCGGGATTTTTGCAAAGTCGCTCCCATTGTGAGCGATAAGCGGGGACAAAGCTATGCAGAAAACAATGAAAACCGAAAATGTTCTGGCCTTCGTAACAGAGCTTGATTTGAAAAAGACCTTTGAGTGCGGTCAGTGCTTCCGCTGGAGCGCGGATGAGAGCGGAGTCTATCACGGCGTTGTATGCGGAAAAGCCCTTGCGATTCGTGAAGAAAACGGGCTAATTCTGTGCGACGCTGAAGACACGGACATCCCCTTCTGGCGCGATTATTTTGATCTCGGCGTCGATTACGTAGAAATGTCAGGACCGTTTATCGAGCCGCCTTATCTTGAAATGTGCGCGAACTTTGGCCGTGGCATACGCATCCTGCGTCAGGACCCATGGGAAGCGCTGATTAGCTTTATAATTTCGCAATGCAACAACATTCCGAGGATTAAAAAGATTATATCCACGCTGTGCGCCTGTTTCGGCGAAGAGCTCCCCTGCGGACTGTTCACTTTTCCCTCCGCTTATAAGCTTGCCGCACTCGATGAAACGGCTCTTGCTCCGCTCCGCTGCGGCTACCGCGCGGAGTATATCCTCTGCGCCGCCCGAGCTGTCGTAAGTGGTGAACTTAATTTTGACAAACTCTCGCAGTTCTCCTCCGAGGACGCCTTCGCCGAGGTTAGGCGCCTGCGCGGCATCGGAGACAAGGTCGCAAACTGCTTCATGCTTTATGGGCTTCACCGAATGGACAGGTTCCCGATTGACGTCTGGATGAAACGCGCGCTGGAGCGGTATTTTCCGAAAAACTTCGACCCGAAGATACTCGGTCTCTATGCCGGGCTTGCCCAGCAGTACATATTTTATTACGCCCGCACTAATGAGCGCTCGGACAATTTAGAGTGTTCGTGAGCGGAAAACTCGTTTTGGTAATAACGCTGTACTAAGCTGCGAGAAAAGCACACAAAATATTTGCAGATTCAACGATTGACAGCCCATCTGACGATGGAGTACAATGTTCGAAATATATATAAGATGAGTGCCGTCTCCGGTTCTCCTCATCTTAAAGAAAGGGAGCGGTTAAAGTGGAAAACAAAAAGGAATATGCCAATCGCTTTATCGGAGAGGGACTCACCTACGACGATGTCCTTCTTGTCCCCGCAGAGAGCAGCGTACTGCCTGCCGACATTGACCTTGCGACCAAATTGACAAAGAAAATCGCACTTCGAATTCCTCTTATCAGCGCCGCAATGGACACCGTCACGGAATACCGCATGGCGATTGCTCTTGCTCGCGAGGGCGGCATTGGCGTCATTCACAAAAACATGAGCATCGAGTCTCAGGCTGAGCAAGTAGATCAAGTTAAGCGTTCAGAAAACGGAGTAATAACCAATCCCTTTTTCCTTACGGCAGACCGCACAATCGGCGAAGCAGACGCTCTTATGGCAAAATTCCGCATATCCGGCGTCCCCATCGTGGACACGGATGGCATTTTGATCGGCATCATAACAAATCGCGATATGAAGTTTGAGGAAGATATGTCCCAGCTCATCGTCGACGTTATGACGAAGGACAGGCTCATTACCGGCAAGGTCGGAACCACTCTTGAGGAAGCAAAAATAGTCCTCCACGCAAATAAAATCGAAAAACTTCCCATCGTGGACGATAACGGTCGCCTGCGCGGGCTAATTACGATAAAAGATATCGAAAAAGCGCTCACTTATCCGCACTCCGCGAAGGACTCTCACGGACGTCTGCTATGCGCGGCGGCAATTGGAGCAACTCCCGACATTCTCGATAGGGCAAAGGCTCTCGTCGATGTCGGCGTGGATGTGCTCGTGCTTGACAGTGCCCACGGTCACTCCGAAAACATTCTTCGAAGCGTTGCTCTTGTAAAAGAAAAATTTCCCGACATCCAACTCGTTGCCGGTAATGTCGCAACAGCCAAAGGTACGGAAGCTCTCATCAAGGCTGGAGCGGACTGCGTCAAAGTCGGCATCGGCCCCGGCTCGATTTGTACAACTCGCGTTGTGGCAGGCATCGGCGTTCCGCAGATGACAGCAGTTCTGGAATGCGCCGAAATGGCTGGCAAATATGGTATACCCATAATTGCGGACGGCGGCGTCAAGTATTCCGGCGATATAGTCAAGGCAATCGCCGCGGGTGCATCTGTCGTTATGCTTGGTTCACTTTTTGCCGGCTGCGAGGAAAGCCCCGGAGATACAGAGGTATATCAAGGTCGTCAGTTCAAGGTCTACAGAGGCATGGGCAGCCTTGCCGCAATGGCAAGTGGCAGTCGTGACCGCTATTTCCAGTCAGATAACAAGAAACTCGTACCTGAAGGCGTTGAGGGAAGAGTCCCCTACCGCGGCCTTGTCTCGGAGTCGATTTTCCAGCTTATGGGCGGTCTCAAATCCGGTATGGGCTATTGCGGAACACCGAACATCGACGCTCTGCGAAAAAACAGCAGCTTTGTTCGCATAACGAGTGCGGGTCTGAAGGAAAGCCATCCGCACGACATTTATATCACCAAGGAAGCGCCGAACTATACCATGAGCCCGAATTAATAAGCAATCGGCTGCCTCAAGATCTCTTGGGGCAGCCCTTTTTATCTTGCGAAAGTCGTGCCTTGTGTGTATAATGAAGTTTGGTTTAAAATGTATTTGTAAGTGAGTATAGGAGGTTTCGGTATGAGCGCAGAAATCGATATACTTCGCGATATGATAGCGGGAAGCGGCAATATCGTTTTTTTCGGCGGCGCGGGTGTCTCAACAGAAAGCGGCATTCCCGATTTTCGCAGTGTGGACGGTCTCTATAACCAAAAATACAAGTATCCGCCCGAAGAGATACTCAGTTGCAGCTTCTTTCGAAGAAATCCCGACGAATTCTATAAATTCTATCGAGACAAGCTGGTTGTCGGCGAGGTCAAGCCAAACCGCGTGCATTTGAGACTTGCCGAGCTTGAAAAAGAAGGCAAACTCAAAGCTGTCGTCACGCAGAATATTGACGGACTTCATCAGGCTGCGGGCAGTAAAAACGTCCTCGAGCTACACGGCACGATACACAGATTTTACTGCGTTTCCTGCGGCAAAGAGATGCCCGAAAATGAGGTAAACGCCTGTACGGATGTTCCTCGCTGCTCCTGCGGCGGTATAATCCGTCCAGATGTCGTTCTGTATGAAGAACAACTGAATGATCGTGTGCTTGCCGAGTCAGTGCGCTATATCAGCCTTGCGGATATGCTCATAGTCGGCGGAACCTCGCTTAATGTATACCCCGCGGCCGGACTAATCAATTACTACAAGGGCAAAAAGCTCGTTCTTATAAACAAACAGCCAACTCCCTATGATGGCTATGCAAATCTCGTCATAGGCGAAAAGATCGGCGAAGTTTTTTCGCAGATCCGATGATTGAAGCACTTACTGGAAAGGATTTGATTGCAATCAGAATCGATGTTCTGGGCGTTTCTTTTGACAGTGTTACGATGACGGAGGCAGCTAATAAGGCTCTCGCGTTCATGGAATGCCGTAACGCCGCCTATGTCGTCACACCCAATCCCGAGATTGTTATGCTCTGCCGCGACGACTCCTGTCTTTTGAGCGCGGTGAACTCCGCAAACCTCGTTCTGCCGGACGGTATAGGCATAATCAAGGGCGCGCAGATACTCGGCACTCCGCTTCGGGAAAAGATCCCCGGAATCGAATTTGCGGAAACGCTTTTTGGTCTAATGGCGGAAAAGGGTATGACAGTATTCCTCCTCGGAGCCAAGCCCGGTGTTGCGGATGCTGCGGGCTTAAAGCTTTCAGACCGCTTTAAGGGTCTGAAAATAGTCGGCACAAACGACGGGTATTTTGTCAACGATACACCGATAATTGATAAAATCAACGAAACCTCCCCGGACTTACTGCTCGTATGTCTCGGTGCTCCGAAGCAGGAGCTCTGGATGCAGAAAAACGCACCTTCTTTGAAGGTCGGTCTTATGGCGGGGCTTGGCGGCTCGATGGACGTTTTCGCTTGCGTTGCCGAGCGCGCGCCCGAATCTTGGCGAAAGCTCAATCTCGAGTGGCTCTACCGTCTCAAAGAAGACCCGAGACGTCTGGGGCGAATGATGAATCTGCCGAAATTCGGTTTCAAAGTCATTGGGAAAAGATTGTTCAGAAAATAAATCTACTTAACATATGGAGGCAAAAGCGATGCAGGGAAAGCTCATAGTGCTCGAAGGCATAGACGGAAGCGGAAAGTCAACGCAGTTCAAGCTTCTCACAGAGCGGCTCGAAAAAGAGGGCGTGCCCTTTCGCAAACTCGTCTTTCCGCGCTACGAAAAAAGCTCCTCTTCTCTCCTGCGTTCATATCTTTCCGGAGAATTCGGAAAAGAACCCGGCGACGTCAGCGCCTTTGCCGCCTCAACCTTTTTCTTTGTCGACCGCTTTGCCTCATTCAAGACAGACTGGGGAGAATATTATAATAACGGCGGCACCATCATCTGCGACCGCTACACGACCTCGAACGCGATTCATCAGGGCGCAAAGCTCCCCGAAAACGAACTGAACGCATTTCTGGACTGGCTTTATGATTTTGAATTCCGTTTAATGGAACTTCCGAAGCCCGATGTCGTCTTATATATGGATATCGACCTTGAAACCTGCCTTTCCCAGATGAAAGCAAGACAGGTCGAAACAAAAACAACCGGCGATATACATGAAACAAATGCGGACTATCTCGCTGCCTGCCTTCTAACCGGCGAGCGAGCGGCACATCGCCTCGGCTGGATGAAAGTCCGCTGTCTCGAAAACGGCGTAATGCGAGGTTTTTCGGAAATACATGAGGATGTGTATAATTCTGTGAAAGGTGTTTTGCAGTAATGGTATATATCATACTCGGCGAGGGCTTTGAAGAAATTGAAGCCGTCGTCCCCTGTGACATTCTCCGCCGCGGCGGAGCTTCGGTTAGGCTTGCCGCTATCGGAAACTCAAAAACAGTTGCGGGCGGCCGCGGTATTTCGGTTCTCGCCGATGTCCTGACAGCCGACATCGCGCCCACAAAGGACGACATCTTTGTCATCCCGGGCGGATCGGGCGGCGTTAATTCTATTATAGCTGACACAAAAACTATGACGCTCCTCGAAACTGCTTCAAATTCCGGCGCTTTTTTCGCAGCCATATGCGCGGGTCCCTCCGTTCTGGCAAAGCTTGGACTCATTGACGGAAAACGCATAACCTGCTACCCTGGATGCGAGAGCCTAATGGGCAAGGCGCTCTGCGATACGAAAAAGCCGATAACTACGGACGAGGGTCTTATAACGGGACGCTCTGCCGGCTCGGCAATTGATTTCGCTCTTGCGCTACTTTCTCATTTGAAGGGCGAAAAGATTGCGGAAAAAGTAAGCGCGGATTTGGTATACTAAGCTATGGATAAGAAAAAATTCAGAGCAGAAATCAAGGCGCGCATTGCCGCTCTTGACAATAGCTATATTACAAAAAGTGACCATGCTATCTTCGAAAACCTCATATCGCTGCCGGAATTCATCTTGGCTTCACGCGTGTTCACCTATCTCAGCATCGAACGCGAACCGGATACGAGAGCTTTTATTGACTATTGCGTGAAGCTCGGGAAAACTGTTGCACTCCCCTGTGACTGCGAGAAAAATGGTTCAATGAGCTTTGCGCTGCTCGAACAACCTATTGGTGAGCTGTCCGTGGGAGTCTACGGAATCCCAATCCCGCCTGAAGCTGCGGAAAGACTTGACCCGAAGGCGGGCGATATAATCATCGTTCCCGCTCTGTGCTTTGACGAAAAGGGCTACCGTCTCGGTCACGGAGGCGGATATTACGACAGATACCTTTCAACGCACCCCCTCATCTCCATTGGTCTCTGCCGCGAAGAGTTAGTTGTCGCCTCGGTGCCGACAGACGATTACGATAGACGCGCGGACATAATAATTACCGACAAAAGGATTGCGAGGCCCTAATAGGCCCCGCAAATAATAAAGTATTATTTCTATTGATATTTAAGTCTTAGCAGCAACGCTCACGCTCACAGCAGTTGTTGTTGCCGCAGCAGCACATTAGGACAACGATAATTATAACTACCCAAAGGCAGCCATTAATTCCACATCCACCAAACATATAATTATCCCTTTCTCCGCACACGACTATCTTTTTTGCCACTCTGCACGGTGAGTAGGCTCTAAGTTCAGAAACGAGAAGGCTTAAGGCTCAAACCTTCATATAGCCTTACGCCCCATAATATGCCTCTCAGCGATTCGCGGTTACAGCATATCAATCATAACAATTAAGGAGTTTACCGATGTCAGACAAAAACTACAGCGATAATAATCTGTCGTCCTATGACGATGACGGGAACGATACAGACGGGTACTATGGGAGGCAAGCTTCTCCCGTCAGCAAAAGGCGCGATAAGAAAACCGGCTGTCTCGGCGGACTGCTGTATTTCATTTTCATCGTCAGCATCAGTGTTATACTGGCGTGTGTCGGATGGATGGCAGCAAGTGATGTCCTCGCGCTGAACAAGGAGGTCAAATCTGTCGACGTCACTCTGCCGGAGGAGATCTTCACTCAGGAAAAGGTTGAGACCACGGGCAAGGACGGCACTGTCAAGACGAGCACGGTAAACGTAGCGAATATTGGCAAGGTTGCCACGATACTTAAGGATGCCGGTATAATCGAATACAAGGCCCTTTTTGAATTCTACTCCAGTATCTCCGAAGCTAAAAAGAAAATGGATCCCGGAACCTATACCCTGTCAACAGAATATGACTACCGCGCTGTCATAAAAAAGATGCAGTTCGGCAGCGATTCTCAGGTGCGCACCATGGTAACCTTCCCTGAAGGCTTTACAATGAAGGATATCTTCAAGCGTCTTGAAGAAAACAAAATCTGCAAGTATGACGACCTTATGGAGTGTGCCGCCAACACTGAGTTTAATTATAAGTTCCTTGAAAACATCGCGCTCGGCGATGCAACAAGGCTTGAAGGTTTCCTGTACCCCGACACCTATGAATTTTATGAGGGCGAAACTCCGGAAGCCACGATTGACACCTTCCTGCAGATTTTCCACTACAAGCTCACCGCTGAGATGTGGGATCTAGCCGCAGCAAGGAATCTTTCAATGCGAGACATTGTGAACATCGCTTCGATGATTGAAAAGGAAGCGGCAAACGACGAAGAGAGAGCCACGATTTCAAGCGTCATTTATAATCGTCTTAAGGCAAACATGCCTCTCGGAATCGACGCCACAATACAATATGCTCTGCCTGAGCATAAGGAGCAGCTCACACAGGAAGACCTCGACATGGATAGTCCCTATAACACCAGAAAGAACACAGGGCTGCCGCTCACGCCGATTGCAAACCCCGGTTTCCCGTCAATCACGGCGGCTTTGAAGCCTGCAACCACGACCTATATTTACTATGCTCTCGACACGGCGACCGAAACCCACAAATTCTTTAAAACCGCATCCGAGTTTAATGCCTTCGTCGCAACCCAGAACTATTGACTTATAACAGGAGGATACTCTTGAGACCAGAATTATTGGCTCCTGCCGGTGATATGGAGCGCCTATTAATGGCGCTCCATTATGGTGCCGACGCCGTCTATCTTGCCGGATCGGAATTCGGAATGCGCGCTGCCGCCGGAAATTTTGACGATGAAAATATGCGTGCGGCTGTGCGGCTGTGCCACGAGCGCAATGTTGCGGTCCACGTCACCTGCAACACGCTTCCGCGTGAAAATGAGCTTAAGCGTCTTCCCGCTTACCTTGAATTTCTTGACGACGCAGGAGTCGACGCCCTCATCGTTGCCGATCTCGGCGTAATATCCATGGCGAAGAAATATGCGCCTAACGCAAAGCTTCATATAAGCACGCAGCTCGGAATCGTAAACAGTGAAACCTGCAAGGCGGTCTTCGATATGGGGGCTTCCCGCGCGGTACTAGCTAGAGAACTTAGTCTTGCGGAAATTGAGAGTATCCGTGCAAATTGCCCGAAAGAGCTGGAGCTCGAGGCCTTCGTGCATGGCGCAATGTGCGTTTCCTTTTCGGGACGCTGCCTACTCAGCAATTATCTCACAAACCGTGATGCGAACCGCGGCGAGTGTGCTCAGCCCTGCCGTTGGAAATACCATCTTGTCGAGGAGAAACGCCCCGGTGAGTATCATGAAATCACCGAAGATGGCGGTACTTATATCATGAACAGTAACGACTTGTGCATGATTGAGCACCTGCCGGAGCTCATTGACGCAGGCATAACGAGCTTCAAGCTTGAAGGCCGTATGAAGTCCGCCTATTACGCCGCCGCGGTTACAAACGCCTACAGGCACGCGCTTGATGCGGCAATCGAGAGGAAGCCTCTTTCACAGGTATGGATAGATGAAACTGAAAAGATCAGCCACAGGAACTACTGTACAGGCTTCTATTTCGGTGAGCCGGGGCAGTACTATTCAAAAAGCGACAGCATTTATTTTGCCTCCGCCGATGTTTGTGCAGTAGTGGAAAGCTACGGCTCAGATGGAAATGCGACGCTTACGCAGAGAAACAAATTCTCGCTCGGCGATCAACTTGAGCTCCTAACGAACGACGGTCCACCCATTCCTTTCACTGTTGAAGAGATTATGAATCGGAAAGGCGAAGCAATCGTTTCCGCGCCTCACCCTATGATGGAACTGCGCATGAAGCTTCCAAAATCCTGCGCTCCTCTCTCATTATTGCGAAAACTGAAATAAAAAAAGAGCCATAGATGACTCTTCATCTATGGCGTTATCCTTTTTCTATGTACAGCGAACCAGAGTTTTCAATAGATCCCCCGCTGTCCAAACTCAGAACTATAAATTTCTGTTTACCTTCCGCAGGCAGAAGCCGTCACTTGCAATACGTCAACAATCGCAATCGTTATTGCCAAAGAAGCTTCCGGAGCAGCAGGCCAGGATAACAATAATAACAATGACCCAGAGGCAGCCGTTGAATCCATTATTGTTGCACATATAGTTATTCCCTTTCTCCGCACAAAACTTTTTCTCGGCTCCTCAGTGCGGCGAGAAAGCCCGAAGCGCATTAAAACAAGCAAAAACAGTTCTAATATTTTATCTTCCGGCTTATATTATGTCTTTTTCATTTATACTGTTACTGTCCCTCAAAACGAAAAAACGCCACAGATAAATTCATCCGTGGCGTTTTCATATGTCTGCCAATGTCAGGAAGGGACGATTTTTTACTGGACATCGGCAGCATGCTGTATATTATATTATTAAGCCATAAAGAGCTTTGAGGCTCTCTCCATAATTACTGCAAGCTCTTCCCTTGTCACGCCTTCATGCCAGTGATATCTATTGTCGCCTTTGCCTTGAAAAAGGCACTTCTCGACCGCCCATAAGCAAGCGCTCTTTGCCCAATCCGAAGGTGAATCAGATACTTCTGCATCCTTTTGAGGTTCCGTGTTCTTTGAGCACTCGATCCTGTCAAGCGGGAAGTTCTTTCCGGGACAGGCAGTCTGACCGAAGTCCGAGTGTCTCCCGATAACGATAGAAGGATAGCGCGCGACAATGTCCGCAACAAGTTCCCTGCCTGCCGCAATTTGTGCCTCCGGCATATGTTCTGTTTCGAAATTACCCTCGAAGCAGATTCCGATCGAGCAATAGTTCCAGTTCGTCGTATGTCCTCCGCGCATGTTTTCCGGTCTGCCGCTGTAAATCTCGCCGCTTTTTGTGACGAAATAGTGATAAGCAATCCCTGCCCAGCCCTTTGAAAGATGATAGGCATGGATTCCGGCGGTGCTTGCACTCGAGACACCTGCGTGGTGCAGAATTAGATGCGTAGTGACGCTTCTCGGAGTCAGCGCGAAAGCCCACTTAAAATCACTGCTGATTATTTTCATCTGTTTTCACCGAAAGCTGCTTGGCGATTTCATGCGAACCTGTCGCGGCAAGTCCCGAAACGACTCCGACAGCAATCGCCGTCAGCGGATCGTCCGCGGGAAAACCAGGCATTACCTTAAGCCCGATGTAGCCCATAATCGCGCCGCAAATTCCGCAAATTACAGGTATCCACTTATTATCGAGCGAGGTTGCCTTGACTCCCTGCGCCACGAGATAGCTGATTATCGTAATGACTGCAACATATACTATTTCCGTATTCATAAGCCCCTCCGTTTTCATCATCCCTTCGTAATTACCTTGAAATCACTACGAAAATGTACTCTTTTGTGCAAACGTCTGCAAATTGCACAATATTGCTCTTTTCGCCAAAAATATATAGATAATTTGTGAACGTTATGATATACTTGCAATCACGGTTTTTCAATGAGAAAAGCGATAGTTATAACTTTGAATATTTGAAGGGACAGCTATGAAAAAGCAGTTTCGCCTTCCCAAACTCACATACACTCAAGTGATTGTCATGAGTTTTTTCTGTCTGATTATTACGGGCGCGTTCTTACTTTGCTTACCGATATCTTCGAGGACACACGAATGGACCCCGTTCATAACCGCAATGTTTACGGCGACGTCTGCAAGCTGTGTTACTGGGCTCGTCGTTGTGGACACGTACACCCATTGGTCCGTTTTCGGACAGGTGGTCGTGCTTCTACTCATCCAGATCGGTGGACTCGGAGTTATGACTAGTATGTCGATGATTGCGCTCGTACTCAAAAGGCGCATTTCCCTCGGTCAAAGACGTCTCATCATGCAGTCTGCGGGCTCGCTCCATATAAGCGGAATTGCAAAGCTGCTTCACCGTATTATTAAAGGAACCGCAATAGTCGAGTGCGTTGGCACAGTCATACTCGCGTTCGTTTTTATCCCACGAATGGGTTTTATGCCCGGTCTTTGGAATGCTGTGTTTCACTCCGTTTCGGCCTTCTGCAACGCCGGCTTTGATCTGATGGGCAAATACGGGCAGTTTAGCTCACTTACAACTCCAGGACTGCAATTCAATCCGGTAGTCATTCTTACAGTCGTAGCACTTGTCCTAATCGGCGGTATCGGCTTCATTGTCTGGACTGATATTGCACGGCACAGATTCAATTTCAAGAAGTACGAGGTACATTCTAAGATTGCTCTTGTGACCACCGCTGTCTTGCTAGTTGGCGGTACGATACTGTTCTTCATCTTTGAACATGATCATGCCCTCAAGGGCTTCACGTTCTGGCAGAAAGTACTTTCCTCCGTGTTCCAGTCCGTGACGCCTAGAACGGCGGGCTTCAACTCGATAGACGAAGCGGCGTTGTCGGAGTCCGGCAAGCTGCTCTCGACGGTACTGATGTTCATCGGCGGCAGCCCTGGTTCCACTGCCGGCGGTATCAAAACGACGACCTTCGCAGTTCTTCTCCTCAGTGCTCTTGCAGCGGCGAGAGGACACGGCGGTGTGACGGTATTCAAGCGGAAGCTCGATGATAACACAATCGTTCAGGCGAGCTCGATCTTTACCGTCTACGCCGCCTGCCTGTTTACCGCTGTACTCATCATCTGCGCGATAGAGCCATATTCGTTTACGCAGGTGCTGTTCGAGTCCGTTTCGGCAATTGGAACTGTCGGACTGACGTTGGGCATCACCCCGACGTTATGTTCAGCTTCAAAGCTCATTTTGATAATGTTGATGTTTACTGGCAGGGTCGGCGGCTTGTCTCTTATGCTGGTTCTCGCCGAAAGGCGAAAGAATATTCCGATAAGCAGACCGACAACACATATTCTCATAGGCTAAGGAGTAATTAGTTTGAAACTTGTTTCAAACTTTCTATGATTTCAAATGCGTGTTGCTCACCCTGTGGGCAACCGCAACACATGCACAATTTATGGCCATCCTATTATGTGGTCATTTTGTGTCTTAAGCAAATCGAAAGGAATGGTCATAAACATGAAATCGATTTTAGTTATAGGGATGGGTCGTTTCGGCCGTTATTTTGCTGAACGTATGCAAGAGCTCGGAAACGATGTCATGATAGTTGACAGAGACCCCGACGTCATCGACGAAATTGCGCATGAGTTTACAGACGCTCATATTGGCGACTGCTGCAACGAGGCGGTGCTGTCATCTCTCGGCGTAAACAACTTTGATATTTGCTTCGTTACTATCGGCGAGGATTTCCATTCTTCACTCGAAGTAACCGCGATGCTCAAGGAGCTAGGCGCAGCCCATGTTGTGTCAAAAGCAAATACTGCTCGTCAAACAAAGCTGCTCTATAAAATTGGAGCGGACGAAGTCGTATATCCAGAGCGTGAACTTGCTGAAAAGCTCGCCATACGCTATAACGCGGATAACATCTTCGATTATATTCAGCTCACACCGGAATACTCGATATATGAAATACCCTGCTGCCCGAAGTGGGCCGACAAGACCGTTAGAGATCTGGATGTTCGCAACAAGTTCAACGTCAATATAATCGCTGTAAAGCGTGACAACTCTCTTTCGATTGCGCCCGGCGCCGACTATATCTTTAAAGAAGCTGATCACCTAGTAGTCATTGGCAAAGCCTCCGACGTATTTAAGCTCGGTGGGAAAGTAAAATGCTAAGTGTATAACAAAAAAAACAAATACATCCGGTTATCCCCGGAAAGGAGGCAGTTTTTATGTCGAACTATAAAATTGTTACTGATTCAACGTCAGATCTGCCGGCTTTTCTCACAGAAGAGCTAGAACTCCATGTTATTCCCATGCTGTATACCGTCGACGGGAAAGACTTTCTGAATACCCCCGATGAAAGGTATCTCTCCTCGCACGATTTCTACGAGCAGCTCCGAGCGGGCAAGACCTCGACTACAACGCAGATAAACGGCGAAATCTTCAAGGACGAAGTAAGACCCTATCTTCTAGATGGGCTCGACGTACTGTACCTTGGATTTTCATCCGGACTATCCAGCACCTTCAGCTCCGTCATGCTTGCGACGGAAGATTTGAAAGAGGAATTTCCTGACAGAAAGATTGTGCTGGTCGATACATTGGCGGCTTCAATGGGAGAGGGTCTCATCGTCTGGCATGCCGCTATGCGAAAAAAGCAGGGTATGAGCATCGACGATGTTGCCACTTGGGTCGAGGAAAACAAACTGCACCTCGCGCATTGGTTCACGGTGGACGATCTCAACCACCTAAAGCGCGGCGGGCGCGTTTCCGGAGCTGCCGCCTTTGTCGGAACAATGCTGAACATTAAGCCCGTCCTGCACGTTGATGACGAGGGTCATCTCATCCCTGTTGACAAAATAAGAGGACGCCGAAAAAGCCTTGAGGAGCTAGTAGCTCGAATGGAAAAAACAGCGATTGACCCTTCTGAGCAAACGGTTTTCATCAGCCACGGCGATGCTTTGGATGACGCGAAATATGTTGAAAAGCTCGTCCGAGAACGATTGGGCGTGCAGACTGTATACATAAACCCAATAGGCCCCGTAATCGGCTCCCACTCCGGTCCAGGTACAATCGCTTTGTTCTTCCTTGCGAATAAGAGACTTTGATTTATTATTAAAATTGTTTTGTAATATTATGTAAACCGCACAACAAGGCAGCGAACCGCTTTTCGGTTGGCTGCCTTGTTGTATTTAATGAAATTAAATCTTACTCTTTTGGATGCTCGCTGTTAGCTGCTTTTTCAATCTCGCCGTGCAAATAACACAGTGCATCAGATAGAGAACCGATGCTGTCAATAAGCCCGCATTTTACGGCGTCCTCCGCATCTATAACGCTGCCCACATCGTTCGCAAGCTCGCTTGTGCGGAGCATATAGTCCATCAGTGTTTCCCTTGCGATGTGCGAATTATTAATAATAAACTTCACGACACGCTCCTGTGTGCGCTGGAAATAGTTGAAGCTTTGCGGAACCGCAATGACAACGCCGTTTAGCCTGACTGGGTGTATCGTCATTGCCGCGCTCGGCGCAATATAGCTTTTCTTAGCGGCCACCGCTAGCGGAACTCCGATAGAATGGCCTCCGCCAAGGACAATCGATGCCGTCGGCTTTTTCATTCCCGCGACGAGCTCGGCTATAGCAAGCCCTGCTTCCACGTCTCCTCCCGCGGTATTGACCAGAATGAGCAGCGCCTTAATGTCGCGACTTTCCTCGACCGCCGCAATTATAGGCATAACATGCTCGTATTTCGTTGTTTTTGTGCTCTCATGGAGTATCTGATGTCCTTCAATCTGCCCTACAATTGTAAGGCAGTGTATCGGACTCTGTTCCGGTCCAATCACGACACTTCCATAGTTGTTTATGTTTCCGGTCGTTGTATCCTCGTCGTCTTTTTCGAGGTCGCCGTTAAATAAATCACTCATAAATAAAACCCCCGTTTCTGCATTAGTCTTTGCAAAATCGGGGGTTTTATTATTTGAAAACGATACAATACTATTTTTCAGCGTAGGCCGCTTTAATTCCCTTATAGGTCATATAGCAGTCAAATTTTGAAACGGTTTCATAAGGTGCGTGCATGGAAAGTACGGGCACTCCGGCGTCGATTGTATCAATATCGCGCTCTGCCATATACATTGCGACTGTGCCGCCGCCGCCCTGATCGACCTTGCCAAGCTCCGCCATCTGCCAGACAACATTATTTTCGGCAAAAATGCGGCGCACGCGCGCAACGGTTTCTGCCGAAGCATCGCTGGAGCCGGATTTGCCGCCGTGTCCGGTAAATTTGCAAATGCTGATGCCGTAATTTATCTTTGCGGCGTTGCGCTTTTCCGAAACATCGGGATAGATAGGGTCAAAAGCGTTCGTGACATCCGCCGAAATGCAGAAACTGTTTGCAAAGCAGTGCGTGAGCTTAACACCCTGCGAATCACAGAGATCACTCATAAAGCGCTCAAACGCCATGCTCTTCATGCCCGAAACGCCCTCGGAACCGATTTCCTCCTTGTCCGCAAGAATGCACACTGCCGTCTTCTCGGGAGACTCAGCCTCAAGAATTGCCGCAAGTTCGGCATAGGCGCAGACGCGGTCGTCGTGCCCGTAGCCCGCAATTAGACTGCGGTCAAGACCGACTTCGCGGACATCGTAAGCGGGAACGGCGGAAAGCTCGGCGGAGAGGAAATCCTCCTCGATGATACCGTATTTCTTGTTCAGAAGATCCATTATTGCGAGCTTGACCTTGTCTTTAACGTCTTCCTTATCGGGTATTGTACCCGCAATCAGGTTAAGGTTCTCGCCGGGTACAAAATCGTCGGAGGATTTCTTTCTCTGTTCCTTTGCCAAATGCGGTAAAAGGTCAGTAATTTGAAAAATCGGGTCTGACTTGTCTTTGCCTATGCAGACATCGACTGTTTTTCCGTCCTTTAGAACGATAACACCGTGCAGTTCAAGCGGAATGGTCAGCCACTGATATTTCTTAATACCGCCGTAATAATGCGTCTTGAAATAGCAGATTGAGCTGTCCTCATAAACAGGCACCTGCTTCAAATCGAGGCGCGGACTATCGACGTGCGCCGCCGCGATGACACAGCCTTCTCCGAGAGACTTTTTGCCAACAACTGCAAGCAGGAGCGCTTTGCCTCTGTTTGAATGGTAAATCTTCGTTCCGGGCTTAAGTTCCATGCCTAATTTATAGGGGACAAAGCCTTTCGCCTCGGCGAGCTTAATACCCGCGGCAACAGCTTCGCGCTCAGTTTTAGCACCGCCTAAAAAGTCCATATAGCCCTTGCAGTAGCTCTCGAGCGCTTCCAGCTCCTTTTCGTCTATTATTTCATAGCCGTTTTTCTGCTTATAAAACAGCCTGTCTTTTCTCGCAGACTTTTCTGTGTCCATAATGCTTACCTCCTGACAATACTATCAAATAATTCTCTGCATTTTATTCTAAAACTATCCTCCGTACCGTCATTGGAAACGGTAAAGTCGCAGTTTTTTTCAAAAAATTCATTGGGCTTCTGTGCAGATATACGCAATATCGCATACTCGCGGGAGATACTTTCTCTCTTCATCAGGCGTTCTATACGAATCTCCGTCGGCGCCGTTATGCCTACAGTTGCCTTGCAGATATTCCCTGCACCGCCCTCTATCAGGGCAATCGCGTCGATTGCCGCCAGAGTATTACCCTGCCTTGCCCAATTCGTCAATTGTCTAGCAATTTCTTCGCCGACAAATTTATGCGTTATCGCGTTCAGCGCACGTAGCTCTTCGGGATTCGAGAAAACGATTTCTCCCAGTGCCTTTGTGTCGCGTGTCCCTTTGGGAATAACACCGGGAAATCTCTCATTAAGTGCATCCAGCATCGGCTCGCTTTCATTAAGGAGCGTATGATAAACCTCATCCGTATCAATAACAAGTCCGCCCATGTCGTGAATTACGTTCAGTGCAGTAGTTTTTCCGCTGCCTGTACCGCCGGTTATACCGATAATCGTGAGCGAGGCTGTGAGCGCCATAAAAACGTCGTTAGAGGAAACAGCGCCCTCACGCAATACGGTATAGGGTGTTTTGGACAAATCGACGATGGTAGATTCCCTTCCCAGCGTACACTCTCCTCCGTCTATTATGCCCTCAATTTTGCCGTCGAAATACTTAAGAACGTCCTGCGCCTTCACAGGGCTTTTTTCTCCCGAAGGGTTCGCCGAAGGTGCGGCAAGCGGAAAATCGATTGCACCCAGCAGCTCACAAAGCTTAGGATGGTCGGGACAGCGCAGTCCGACGGTGTCTCCGCCCGCGCGTACAATATCCGGTATGGTTTTTTTTGCTTTCAGGACAATAGTCAAAGGCCCGGGCCAAAACACATCTGCGAGAACATATGCCGCTTTCGGAACGTCCTCGCAGAGTTCAGCGATTGCCTCCGCACCTTTCACCATAAGGCTCAAGGGCTTGTTTTCCGGCCTGCCCTTGACTTCATATATCTTTGTAACAGCGTTTTCAAGAAAGCCGTTTGCCGCAAGTCCGTAGACTGTTTCAGTCGGGACGGCAACAAGTCCGCCCGCTCTCAGAATTTCAGCGGCCTCGATAATCCTGCCGCTCAGCTCCTGTGTTTTCATCATTTCGTCTCCGTTTATTCGGCGGTCGAAATTTTTAGCTTTTCCGCCATATCAGCTGTCACGAGCGCGTCTAAAACCTCATCGAGATCGCCGTTCATAATCTGGTCGATTTTGTAAAGCGTCAGTCCGATACGGTGATCCGTCACGCGACCCTGCGGGAAATTATAGGTGCGAATACGCTCGGAGCGGTCGCCAGTTCCGACCTGACTTTTGCGCTCTGCGGCCAGCACTGCGCTCTGCCTCTGCTGTTCGGCCTCGTAAAGACGCGAGGTGAGGATTTTCATTGCGCGGTCTTTATTTTTATGCTGACTGCGCTCATCCTGACACTCAACGACCGTACCAGTCGGCAGGTGCGTTATGCGAATCGCGCTCTCTGTCTTGTTGATGTGCTGACCGCCCGCTCCGCTGGAGCGAAAGGTATCAATTTTCAGGTCAGCGGGATTAATTGCAAACTCTACCTCGTCTATCTCCGGCAGCACCGCCACTGTAACCGTACTTGTGTGGATGCGTCCCGAAGACTCCGTATCGGGTACACGCTGAACTCGGTGAACTCCGCTTTCGAACTTGAGGCGCGAATAAGCGCCCTCGCCCTCAATTATGAAGCTGACTTCCTTTATACCGCCAATTTCGGTTTCGTAAACATAGTTGATTTCAGTGTTCCAACGCTTTGAATCGGCATACATGGAATACATGCGATAGAGACTGCTTGCAAAAAGCGCCGCTTCTTCTCCGCCCGCACCGCCGCGTATCTCGACGATGACGTTTCGGCTGTCGTTCGGATCTTTTGGCAGGAGCAGTACCGTAAGCTCCCCCTCAAGCTTTGCCATCTGGTCTTTCGCATCCTCGATCTCTTCGCGAAGCATATCCTTGAACTCAGGATCGTCAACTCCGTTTTCGATGAGCTTTTTTGCTTCGTCCATCGTATCCGCAAACTTACTGTAGCGGCGGTAAGTCTCGACAATTGCATAAAGCTCCTTCTGTTCCTTAGCAAGCTTCGCATAAGCCGCGCTGTCCGTATAGACCTCCGGCATAGTCATGCGTTTTTCAATTTCTGAATATTTTTCCTCAATTTCCTTGAGTTTTTCAAGCATATATTGTTCATCCTTATATCATCTGTTATGTCATTCGTATAATTCAAATCGACCAAATTGGTATTTTATCACATTATCAGTAAAAAGTAAACCTTACAGACGTCAGTTGATGAGCGCGGAAAGTGCGGCGCCCGTAAGCGTGAGATTTTCTGCTCCTCTGAAGACAACGTTGCGGGACAGCCTGCCTTCGATGTATTCCTTCACATATCTATCAATCTTATCCCGCATAAGCAGGGATTTATAGAAGGTTGAGCCTTCCGCTACGACGCAGAATGGACGTTTCGCGTTTTTCCCGCCATCACATTGAAGGCAAATCGCCGCAATGTTTACGCATGCAAGCTTTGCCGCTCGCTCGAAGCACTTGTCAATTATCTCTCTCAACACCGAAGTATCCGAACCCGTGCAGAGACTAGTTACGCGGTTTTCTTTGCCGCGCAGGAAGTCGTCGAGCTCAGGAAGTGAAAAAGGCGGTTCAATGGTTATAAAGCCCTCGGAAAGAAGTCCTTCTCTTGAGGCAAGTATTGCCGTATTTGTAATTACCTTGCCAAGGTAGGCTCCCGAAATCATTTTCTCAAAAAGACCGATGCCGGGATTCTCGGAGGCAAGATCAGTCATCTCATCCGGCGCTCCGCGAAGCGCCCTTGAAAAGTTCCCGGACTCGCAGTTTATCGTCATATCCGGTGCGCTTCGAAGCTTGGTAATCTTTGCACCTTTCTCCGTATAGCAGGTGTTAAAACCCGTTCCAAGTATGAGTCCGCATATACCGTCGAACCCCGCTATCGAGAATTCCGCAGCGCCGCCCATCATGCTTGCTACCGTATCGTTTAGGAGTGCAAAATTTAACTCATTTGAAACTCCCTTTTCACGCAGTTTCTTTTTAAGCTCCTGCCCGATTATGAGCCCTACAGAGTCTTTAACAAAAACGCCTTTTGAAAGCCGGAGTATCTTTCCGTCCCTGTCGGGAAATATCTCTGCAGGATAAGAAAAGCAGAAACCGATTCTATTGCTGACCTCGGTAAGCAGCAATATTTTATCGGCAATTTCGCTGAAAAACTCGTCGGCTGAAATTTCGCGCTGGCTACCCGGTATCGGATTTACTTCCATTCGCGAAATAATAGGTTTCCCATTTTCGAATGTGACAAGCGAGATACGCAGGTTCGTTCCGCCTGCGTCGATTGCGATCACAGGTATCTTCTCAGGGGGTGTGCCGTAAGCCGAAATATAAGTGGGAATCATTTTCAGAGACGAATCCTCACCGTCAAGTCCCTTCTCCAGTTCGGAGAGGAACTCTTTCGTCGCAGCATGAATGTCTGTCTGGTCCGGGTGCATAGATATCCCACGCAGAAACTCATTTATTTCAGTTACTGTTCTTTCCATGTTATTTTCCCCCTGCTTTTGCCCGAATTAAGGCAACTAGCTTATGAATTCAATAAAGTTCTTTTGCAAATGTATTTTATCATACATTATTTAATTGTTCCATGGCTATTTGAAAATCATTATATTAATTTGCCAATAATATAAAAAATCGCCCCGCACATTTTACTGCGCAGAGCGTTTTTTAACCGCAGCCGTATATCTCGCGGTTATTATTGTAAAATATGGTCAGCTTTAGCGTTCGGCTACCTTGCGTCTTAAACTCAGGCAGTCAGCTATCATTGCTATAAATTCACTGTTCGTCGGCTTGCCTTTTACATTTGATACCGTATATCCGAAAAACTTCTGCAGAGTTTCAATGTCTCCTCTATCCCATGCGACCTCAATGGCGTGCCGAATGGCCCTTTCCACCCTTGAAGGAGTAGTACTGAAGCGCTTTGCCACGGTGGGATAAAGTACCTTAGTGACCGAATTTATGATGTCCATATCGTTGATTGTGAGTATTATTGCTTCTCTGAGATACTGGTAGCCTTTAATATGCGCGGGAACACCGATTTCGTGTATGACCTCAGTGACCACCGCTTCAAGATTATCCTCTCGGCGGTACATATCAACACCCTGTTGCTTTGAACTTGCCGACGCAGAACGGCTGACGGCCGTCACCTGCCGTATACGGCTCAGTAGCGCCGGAATGTCGCAGGGCTTGGGCATAAAATAATATGCACCCAGTTCCGCGGCTTCTTGTACCACGTGCTCGTTGAAAAAGCCCGAAACAATTATGACTGCAGGTTTTTGATTCATCTGCGAAAGCTTTTGCAGAACGCCCAAACCATCCAGCTTTGTAAGAACTAAGTCCATAACGATAACATTTGGATGTTTTTGCTCGATGAGTGCCAGCGTTTCGATACCGTCACCTGCGGCACCTACGACTGCCATATCCTCCTCTGAAGAAATTGTATCCGCCATTAAAAAACGAAAATCCTCCCCGGAATCTGCGATAAGTACCCTTGATTTGGTTTCCATAATATTCCCCTCCGTTAAAATACATACACGGTAGGCCGTCTTTATCTTTAAGCACAATTACCGCCGAACGACTCTAATTTAACATATCTTCCCCCAAAGTGCAACAAAATAGTGCTAAATATTAACAGCTTTTTGTTTACATAATTCGACTTGTATCGACTTATTCAACTAATTTGACGGCGTTTTATGTAAATCGACATAATTCAGCAGTTTTTTTCGCATGATGCTTTTATTTTTATGTGCATGACTTACAAATAAATCCATAAAACTTTGTTTAGTATTTATGTCTGTTTTTCGTGCTATTTGCGCTATTTTTGTCTCCAATTGTGCTTTTTATGTGGATATTTGTAGTGCTAAGACGCACAAAAAACTTTGAGCCGCCTGACTTACGATTGTTTTTCACGGTTTACATAATGCTTAGTATTCTCTGTTTACGTATAGGCCTTATAATTAAAGAAGAGTGCCGCAAATGTTCTGCTGAGCATTTGCGGCACTCTTCATAATTATAGAGTCAAGCTGCCTTACCCAGCGCCATGTCACCGGCTTCGTCCAGCATTTTCTCAATTGATACGCCAAACCCTTTTGTAGGGTCGTTCACCATTACGTGCGTCACGGCACCTATGAGTTTTCCATTCTGAATAATCGGGCTGCCGCTCATTCCCTGCACTATACCGCCAGTTTTTTCAAGAAGTCTTTTATCCTTTACAGAAATCATCAGGCATCTTCCGTCGGCATTACCTCTGTACACTCTTGTAATCTCAATCTCGTACTCATTGTTTTCCATACCTTCGATGTTGGCAATGACTGTGGCTTTTCCAAGCTCGATTTCATCGCCAGAAGCCACCGGTAGAGCCTTTCCTGCATCCGGTTGTTCGGAATAAAGAACGCCGAAAATACCATAGCGCGTGTTTTTGAGAATGTTGCCACAGGCGCTCTTTCCGCTAAAATCTCCGCACAGCTCCCCCGGCGCGCCGGAGCAGCCTTTCTTAATTTCAACTACAGTCGAGCGGAAGATATCACCTTTCCCCAGTGGCATGATTACGCCAGATTCAAAATCGTTAATTCCGTGCCCCAAGCCGCCATACATTTTGGTTTGCGGATCATAGAATGTCATCGTTCCAATTCCCGAAACATTGTCCCGCAGCCAAATGCCCAGTTCGGCAACGCCACTTTTCATATTTGGTTCAATTGTAAGTTGGAGCGTTTCGCCTTTTCTTCTAATAGTTACCGATATCGGATCTCCTGTCAGCTTCGACATCTCAGCTTTGAATTCATCCGCGGAACCGATTTTTGTTGTGCCCAGCGCAGTTATCAGATCTCCCGGAAGAATTCCCGCGATTGCTGCCGGAGAGGGCGCCTGTCCGTTTTGTGTTGCAGACAGCCCTACAACCATTACCCCGTCAGTAAACATCTGTATTCCCACCGTGCACCCCATCGGAACGAGCATCTTTTCCTGTGCCGCAAAAGCTGGTATTGACTGTGAAAATATGCAGATTGTGAGCGCCACCGAAATAATGGCATTTCTGTATTTATTTTTGTTTTTGTAATTCATCCCTGCTTCCCCCGCTTCTCGATTTTTAAAATCGCAGTATCATTATGTTCGATGAAGCGCAAAATAAGCGCGAATTTTCGTAACAAAATATTTCTCAATTACCTTTTCGGCTTTTTTCGCACATTAATAAGGGTATTATGAAAAAGGTAATTTTATTAGCGCGGGGGATTTTTTAAAAATCACGGAAATTGCTGTCTGTCGAAACAAGCAGTTATCAGCGCACTGAGCGAATGGAGGTGTTTATGAAACAGTGCAGTCCGTGTTTTAATCCGCCAGATAAGGGCGAAGTTTTTTTTACAGACGGCTCGCCTCCAGAACATCCTAGCTCCGACGCTGTTTATAATGAGATGAACAGGCTCGCCGGAAAATACACTTGTGTGAAGCTTTCTGAGTTCGGTAAAAGCGTTATGGGAAAACCTTTGTTAAAAATTTGTGCGGGCTGTGGAAAGCGGAAAGTCCTGTACAGCGCTTCTCATCATGCAAACGAATGGATAACTACGCTCGTTCTTCTGAAATTCATGAACGAACTTTTTGAGATGTCTCGGATCAATGGTCGAATCGGAGCTTTTAACGCAAAAGACCTACTGAACAGAACCACTCTCTGTTTTATTCCGCTGATAAATCCCGACGGTGTCGACCTTGTTTTGGAAAAAAATTCAAGTGAAAAATATTTCGAGCAGGCAAAAAAAATAGCTGGAGACTATCCGTCCATTCCTTTTCCTTTGGGCTGGAAGGCTAATATCGAGGGAACGGACCTGAATCTCCAGTATCCGGCCAACTGGGAAAAGGCAAAGCAAATTAAATTCGATCTGGGCTTTGTTAGTCCCGCTCCGCGGGATTACGTCGGCACAGCTCCTCTCTCAGCTCCAGAAAGCCGCGCGCTCGCTAATTTTACGCAGAATTTTAACCCAGATATAGTTGTGGCGCTCCATAGCCAGGGTAACGTCATCTATTGGAAGTTTGCAAACTACGAGACTTGGGGTGCGTATGAGCTCGGACTAAAGCTTGCTGCGGTCAGCGGATATGAGCTTTCGCAGACTCCTCCCGAAAGCGACAACGCGGGTTATAAGGACTGGTTCATTCAGGATTTCGGCCGCCCTGGATATACCGTCGAGATGGGGCTTGGAGAAAGCCCATTGCCGCTTTCACAGTTCGGGACAATATATGCCGAGGTGGCGCCCCTTCTCGCAACCGCCGCGAATGGATAAAGCCGTACATTCCGAGCTTCAGAAAGGCTTACAGTAGTTCTGATCAGCTAGAAAAGACGGCCTTATTTTGGTAGCTATAAAATTACCTTCTTCTGAAATTTGCGGAGATTTCGCTCAGTGCTTCAGAAGCTTCCATTTTGAATTCGTCCTTTTTTGCGATGTCGCCCAGCGCGACAATACCGACCAGTATGCCGTCTTCAGTGACGGGAAGCCTGCGTATCTGGCTCATACCCATTCGTTCTGCGACTTTTTCAGTATCCTCGAACGGTGAGGCGGTTATTAGGCTGCGGCTCATAACCTCTCCGATCTTGACTTCCTGAGGATTAATGTTCCCTGCAACACAGCGGAGAACGATGTCTCTGTCCGTAACAATACCTTTAAGTCTGTTTTTTCCGTCCCGTACCGGCAAGGATCCAATGTTGTGCTGCTTCATGAGCCTCGCCGCCGCGATCACCGGCTCGTCTTCATTGATCGAAATAACATGTTCGGTCATGATTTCGCTGATATTCACGCTTTCTCCTCCTTATTTTATCATTTGATGTACCGATGAAATAAGTATCGTCCCGGCAGGGCACAATTATTCGTCTCAGCAAGGTAAAAATTAAAATATGCTTTTTACCAGTTCCTCAAATTTTTAACTGAATTTTAACTTTACATATTAATAATGTATTTAGTCACCGTTAGTTATCTCGTTCCTTATTAATTAGTGCTTTGGCTCAGTTCCTTCAAAGCGGGAGCTGCGGCATCCGCAAAGAGCCTTACAGCATTGAGTGCCTCCGATAAAGTATTGCCGCTGCTCCCAACCTCCAAAATCAAATAGCCTGTAGACAGGTGCTGATTGTAACGTTCCTTTTTAAGGGCTATCGGTCTTGGAAGTGATGGATATTTTTCAACGACATCCGACTGGAGATAAAGCGCAAATTTAAGATTCTCCTGCCAGTTTGGATGCTCCAAACCATTTTCTCCGGTTCCCACAAGTAGCATGAACTGAGCGCAGGGCTTTCCGTCCGCCTCCGCCACGGTTTTATACACGACGTCGTTATCCCCGATGGCGTCTCTGTGAACGTCGAGAACAACGGAAATACTAGGATATTTTTTCAAATAGCTTTCAACTGCCGCTTGACTTTTTGCGTAGCTGCCGGTATAGCTCGGATAATCGTAAATACTCCTGTCGTGTATCACGTAAAGCCCGTAGCTTTCAAAGCAGGAAGCAAGCTCATCTCCGACTCTGATAACACTGTGTTCGGTATCCTGCGTCCTGAATGTATCGGAAACCTCATAGCAGTCCGTATCATCCTGTGTATATGATTCACTTCCGTGGGTATGTATAATTAGTATTTGTGGGCCGTCCGAAGCAAGCTTCACCGATGTCCCAGCCGTAACGAGAGTACCAAGGTCGAGCTCATAGCTTGTGTCGTTGGAAATCACCATTCCGCCCTCAATTGTCGTCGGGAGAACGGCATGAGATTCCTTAGGTTCGGGCGGCTCTGTTTCCGGTACCTCCACTTCAGATGGAAACGGGGGGAGTGTTTCGCTAGTGAGCTCCAAATTAGTCTCAGCTGTTTGGGTGATGTCTGCATCATCGCCGCCGGAGGATGAAGATTCCGGCTCTGTCCCAGCTAGCGTCAAGCCGCTTTCGCTTATAAAGCGAGAAATTAAATCTCTGGTATGAGGATCGGACCCAACGCTCTGCACAGCGTAAACCCCGAAAATTATCAGTGTCGTGACCGCAATGCCTTTTTTGATATTCAACGCGCCCCTCCTCTCTCTTTCCGTATATTGATTTTATGCGTCCTTTCGAGTTTTAATAACCGAAAGGGTGAGTGGGCTCCAGAGTATAGCAATTTGTCTAAACCCTTGCCAAAAATCTCTGATGCAGGAAAAGAACGCTTTACATAATGAAAAATTATTGACAACCATCTTGCATTTTTCATGGTCCGCTCCCCTGTTTATCCCCTCTTAAGAAAATATTTTTCTTATTTGCACATACAACATTTTGTGCTGAGCCCTTGAAAATACAGGGTTTTTCTCATCATTTTGGGCTTATGTGTACAATTCATTATTTTTTATATGTCATATTGTACAATTTTGCTCTTGATTTTTGTACATGCAAATGAATATAATTATGTCAGAATACCGTAATACTGTAATTATCTCTATCGATAAATATTCGAGAATAGGAGCGTGTTATGAAAAAGCTAATAATTAAGAAAATTTCCATAATATGCGCTATTTGTTTGATTGTCTAGCCTCGCTGAAAGCACAAACGGCCACCTTGAAATTTCGGGCAATACCGCCGAAAACACAACCACCGCCGAGGATGCAACTGCTTCCAATGCTGTTGCCATGTATATAAACGGAATGAGAATGGCTGACGGCATCAAAGTCGAAGATACTACATACGTTTCTCTAAGAGCGTTTTTAAGCGTCATTGGAGATCAAACTGATATCGCATGGGATTCAGAACCTGACACGGTGACAGTTACCGGCAAGAATCTTGAAATGACGGCAACCGTTGGAACAAATTATATGACGGTTAACGGCCGCTGCTTCTATCTCCCCAAGGGTGTGCTTGTAATTGACGGCTCTCTCTGTCTGCCCGTCCGCGAACTGACAAAGGTATTTCAGGCACAATTAGAATGGGACACTGTTGCCTCCGCTGTGAGCATAACTGCGGATGATCCCTCGGTCATTGAAGACGGCGAAAGCTTTTATAACTCTGAGGACCTTTATTGGTTGTCGCACCTAATTAATGCGGAAGCAGGCAACCAATCTCTCGAAGGCAAGATAGGCGTTGGAGACGTAGTTATTAATCGTGTAGCAAATCCCTCCTGCCCGAATACTATATACGGCGTTATTTTTGACAACAAGTACGGCGTCCAGTTCAGCGTTACGGAGGGCGGTATTTACGAAGAGCCCAACGAGGAATCCGTCATCGCGGCAAAGATTTGCCTTGAGGGTTACAATATAGTTGGAGATTCAATATATTTCGTGAACCCGCAGGTCGGTGTATCCTCCTGGTTTGCGCAGACCCGCGTATTCATCGTTAACATCGGTCAGCATGATTTCTATGCATAGCAGTAGACTAAAATGAAATAATATGATAATATACGGGGCGTATCGAACGATGCGCCCTGTTTGTTTTCCAAGCTTTATAATTTTAGACATTTGTATTTTTAAGCCAAAGAGGGCTTCAGTGTCTGCCCTTTCAACATCACTCCAAGGAGGAGTATCCTCAATGTTCAATAGGCTTCGTGAAATTATGGCCGGTAGGAACGGCTTCGACAGGCTGAGTATAACGTTTATTGTTCTGGCGTTCGTTCTTTACACCCTTGCCTTTTTATCTCCCGTTATCGCGGTTATAGCCCTAGGCATCGCTGCTTACGCAATTTGGCGCGCTTTTTCGAAAAACCTTGCGAAACGCAGAGAGGAAAACTATCGCTTCACCCGTATTTCCGGCGATACTAAAGACTCCTTCACGCAATGGAAATTTCGCAGACAACAGAAAAAGCAGTATCGTTTTATTACCTGTCCTGATTGTAAAAGCAAGCTGCGTTTGCCGCGCGGCAAGGGAAAAATCAGCATAACCTGCCCGAAGTGCGGGCTTAAATTCAGCGGGAAAACATAAGACAAAATCTGTTTTCCGCTAAACGCCCGGAGGGAATTAATGCAGCAGATATTAAAAGACGGATTTGAAGCTCTTGGACTACCGTTCACAGAAGAAATGTCCGAACGTTTTCAAAAATACTACGATTACCTGACAGAGAAAAACGCAGTTATGAACCTGACTGCCATTGAAGGTGTGGAGGCTACAGCGCGCCTGCATTTTCTGGACTGCGCGGCTCTATGCTCGGTTTTTGATTTTTCCAATGCCTCTGTTATCGATGTTGGGACCGGCGCGGGTTTTCCCGGGCTTCCGCTCAAGGTAGCCGAGCCCTCTATTTCGCTCACTTTGCTTGATAGTCACAAGAAGCGCATGGATTTTCTCGAAGAGACTTGCCTTAGGCTCGGTCTTTCCGATGTTCGCTGCATCTGTGAAAGGGCGGAGGAAACAGTCGACGATATCGGCGGCAGCTATGAAGTTGTCGTTTCCCGCGCCGTGGCGCGCTTAAACATACTCTGCGAGCTTTGTATGCCCTTTGTTCATGTCGGCGGGGTCTTCATAGCCATGAAGGGACCCGACTGCGAGGAGGAGCTCAAGGAGGCAACTAGAGCAATCGCAATCCTCGGCGGTAAAACCCCCGAGATTAAAAAATACACGATTCCTGGCATCGACATAGTTCACAGTGCTGTTATTATCAAGAAGATTAAGCCCACTCCGACGGAATACCCACGCCAGTTCGGGCGGATTAAAAAAGCCCCGCTGTGACTCGTTAGCAACCAAATTTCGAATACGAATATGGGTATAATAATTTTTACTAATATAATAAAGGAGAGAAAATTATGTCAGTTATTACAGTTACAAGCCAAAACTATGAAGAAGAAGTGGCCACCTCCGAGAAACCTGTCCTGATAGACTTCTGGGCAAGCTGGTGCGGGCCCTGCCGAATGCTCTCCCCTATTGTTGACGAAATCGCCGAGGAGCGCGATGATATTAAGGTCTGCAAGGTGAACATCGATGACGAGCAGGCGCTTGCCGGACGCTTTGGCGTCATGAGCATCCCAACTCTTGTCGTGATTCAAAACGGACAGCTTAAAAACAAATCGGTCGGCGTCATTCCGAAAGAGAAAATTCTTTCGCTGATATAAGCCATCGATATAACAGAATAATTTACAAGAGGGTATTTAGAAATATTTCTAAATACCCTCTTGACATTTTCAAAAATAGGAGTATATTCTATTTCGAAATAAATCTAAATAGCGGAGGTGAGTATAATGAGTTTTCCGGAGACCTTCAAAGCCCTTTCAGATCCCATTCGGCGCGAAATCCTTATAATGCTAAAACGGGGAAAAATGTCCGCCGGCGAAATCGGTCAGGCTTTTGAGATGACCGGCGCTACAATCTCATACCACCTTTCGCAGCTCAAAAAATCCGGACTAATCATCGAAAGCAAATATAAAAACTATATATACTATGAGCTCAACACCTCGGTATTCGAGGAAGTCATGCTATGGTTTTCACAGTTTGGAGGAAATAAGGATGAAAAATGAGATTAAATCTCAGGTCATACTCTCAACGCTTATCTGCCTTCTCCCGATTATTCTGGCGCTCGCGTTATACGACAAGCTCCCTGCGCGGCTGCCCACACACTTCGATATGAACGGCAATCCTGACTCCTACTCGGCAAAAGCCGTCGCCTGCTTCGCTTTCCCAGCTGGGCTTGCCCTCATTAATTTGTTTACCCATTTTATCATGAATGCCGACCCGAAAAGAAAGAACTCCAACATCGTCATCAGGAACGTAGGATATTGGGCTATTCCTATAGCATCGCTGATTTTCGTGCCTGTCACTCTTTTTAAAGGGCTTGGCTATGATTTACCCATTGTAATTATCTGCTCGGCGCTTGTTGGGCTGCTCTTCATAATAATCGGCAACTACCTGCCGAAAAGCCGCCAGAGCTATACGGTCGGCATAAGACTGCCATGGACGCTCAACAATGAGGAAAACTGGAACAAGACCCATCGCTTCGGCGGTTTTGTATGGGTCCTCGGCGGACTTGCGGTTATTGTCAACACCTTCATCGGCAGCTTCTACATAATGCTTGCCGTCATAGCGTTGATGGTGGCGCTTCCCGTTATCTATTCATATCTTTTATATCGCAGACAAACCAATAATAAGGAGGAAAAATAATGAAGAAACTTCTGTTGCCCATACTCGTAGTCATCTTAATCCTATCGCTCGCCGCATGCTCGTCTAACAAGCTTGCGGACATCTACAAAGAGGACGAGGTGATTGCCAAAGCTAAAAACGTCGTTGAGACCATTAACACGCAGGATTACGACGCAGTTGTAGCTTTTGTCCGTGAAGACTTGCAGAGCCAGCTCACAGCGGATAGTCTTGAAAGCGTCTGGAAGCCTATGCTTGACGAATCCGGTGTATTCAAGGACTATAAGACAGTAGTTGCATATGGACAGAAAAGCAAATCTACAAGTGAGGAATATGCGGTCTGTGTGCTCGTCTGCACCTATGAGAACGCGACCCGCACCTTTACAATTTCGCTGGATAAGGACCTTGCTGTCGTTGGAATGTACATGAAATAAAAGCAAAAACATGAGATGCCATCCTCTTTGGACGGCATCTCATGTTTTCATTTCATAACGTCAGTGTTCCGTTCTCGTCCTGCAAGAGAATGAAGATTTTTTCCTGCTCACCTGTCATGGCGTTGACGTATATCAGAAAGCGTTGAGAATTCGTGTCCTCACACTCGAATTCGTAGCAGAAAGTCTCGTTCTTTCCCGCACTGGGAATAATCGTTTTATTGACGTTTACAATATTCAAATCGCTCGGCACCTTACTTTTCGCGCTCTCCTCGTTAAGTGTCGCTGCGGGGATAGAACGCTGCGTGTGTGATTTGATATATCCTGTCGCGTCAAAGCTCTGCAGCGAACCGTCATCCATTGCTATACCGACTTTAATGAGGTCCGGATAGCAGACAACGCCGTTATCATTATAAGCGAAGTTTGCCGTCAGGATATTGTTGTCTATCATATAATAGCTTTCGCGCATATTGCTGTAGCCCTTGCGCTCTAAAAGCTTCTTCGCGACGTCAAGCGCTTCCTTAGCGCTAATTATACTTTGTCCGACAAGCCTTGAGCTGACTGCCTGATAGACCAATCCGCCCTTTTTGCTGACTGTCACTCTGGTAACATCCTTATTTAGCTTTGCTTCATAACACAGAGAAACTATATCCGCATTGAGCTCACCCGTGGGATATATCTGCTCCGAACGCATACCGAGAAACTTTGCCGCAGCCATCCGCCCCGCAGTATCGTCTATATCATTGAGCCCTTCCAGCATCAGCGGCTTTAACCCGTCGATATGCTCCGAAAACGGTCCGTCGTATATCAGCGTCGGGATTTCGGGAAATTCCTGCTCAACGGAGCTTAAGCCGTCTCCTAAAGTCTGCGGCAGGAGCTCCTCCTCGCTTTTGTCTTGCTCTGCAACCGTTTTTGCATACTGATCAATGCTTACGAGTCCGCTGCCCATTTCGTTTTGCAATGAATTAAGGTTTTGGGCGAGCAAAGCTGTCGTTTCCGAAAGCGCGCGCAGATTGTCCTTTTCCTCCTGAGAGAAGCCCTCGCCTTTTGCGGCTTTTCGTGAAAGAGCATATGCGTAGTCACCCACTCTGCTGATAAAGCCCGCAGTCTTCTCCATTTCGCTTGCGGAATAAGGCATAACGCCGAGCGCCATCTTGGCAAGCAAGGCCTTACCGTATACCTCGGTGCAGACGGCTCCAGCCATTGAGGGAGAAGTGACGAGCAGACTTTTTTGCAGCGCCGTGTCCATATCTCTTACGCTAGACACGACCTCGGCAAAGGCATGGCGATAATTCGCAGCGATATATTGATCATCGTTATCTAGCTTTTGCTTTGTAACGACCCCAAATGCTGCAGCTGCCACGGCAACCACGGCAAGCAATGAAATTATAGTTATGGCTGTTCTTTTTCTCATTTGACCTCCCTCGCGCCGCCCGGCGCATTTTTATATATTGGGTAAGCGCATACTTTGCGTATGTTTCCTTAGAACGAAAGCAAGTAATTTTTGCTTTTTTTAGAAAAAATACAAAGCGCACCTTATGTGCATATTTTTACACAAAAGGGGCGCTTTTAGTTGTGTTATTTTTTTCTTTATATCAGTTGAGAATCATTACCGTTTTTATCATTGCCAGGAGCCTTGGCTGATGGTTTTTTGCCTCGGTGTTCTCATAGCTTGAATAAAGCCCTAAACATCCTCCGTCATATTCGATGAAATATGAACAAGCGTTTTCAGATTCCAAATAATATGCGGTATAATTATCAAGCTCTACTTCGCCCTCTTCGATCGTCGCGTCTTCGTTATTTGCAATTATATTTTTTGACTCCGCAACAGCTTCCTCAACAGATTTCCCTGCCCACGGAAATATATGAACACTGCACACTGGATATTCTCCTGTTGCGACAGGCAAAATGTCATATTCAGCCTCAAACGCCCTAAATCTATACCTATCTAAGTCTATATAGAGTCCAACATTAACCTTAGCCATAAGAGAGTAGTCAATTTCCGCATAAGTCATTGTGACCGTTTCTTTCTGACCTTCTATATTAATCACAAAATCCTTGGCATCTCCATATTGGGGTTCAGGCCATCCATAAGAGCTTTCCGGTTCCGGCAATTCGTTCTCAGAATCTAATTTTGCGCTTACTGCTGGTGAAGCATTATCTGATGGCAAAGGCTCAGCTCGCTGTTTTGTACATCCAACAAGCATTATTGCAAATAGCGTAGCAACCAAAGCTAGAACAATCTTAACAGCTTTCATAATACTCCCCCCATTATTAACTCAATAATGTTTGTTAGCCTAGCTTTTCAATTGCTATTTTTATACGGCGTATGGTTTCGTCTTTGCCGAGTATATGGCAAATCTCGACCGCGCCGCCCGGTGTAACAGCTTTTCCAGCGACCGCGATGCGCAGCGGCCACATGAGAGTTGCATTTTTCACTTCGCGTTTTTCAGCGAGTCCGATTAGCGTGTCGTGTATATTTTCCTCCGTCCAATCGGCCATTGCTTCAAACACGGGCAGCACTACATTCAGCATATCGAGAGAAACTTCGGCGTCTGTTTTAGACTTCTTGTTCGTAAAGAGCTCAGTGTCATACTCGGGCAGCTCGTCGAAAAAGTCAATCTTTTCAGATATGTCCGTGAGCTTATCCGTGCGCGGCTGAAGAATCGAGGCAAAAAGTGAAATGTCAATGGCCGGATTTTTCACACTTTGGCGAATATAAAGACCGGCAAGCTCCGTAAATTGTTCCGGCGACAGAGCCTTGATATATTCCGCGTTAAAATATGTGAGCTTTTCGATATCGAAAATCGCGGGGGATTTTGAAATGCCTGAAATATCAAATGCTTCGCAAAGCTCGTTAAGCGAATAAATCTCCTGCTCCCCGCCGGGACTCCAGCCCAGAAGCGCAACGTAATTTAGCACGGCATCCGTTAGGTAGCCTTGTTTCAGCAAATCTTCATAGCTTGGGTCGCCGTGCCGCTTCGACATTTTGTTTTGGTGGTCGCGCATGACGGGCGAACAGTGGACATATTTGGGTATCTCCCAGCCGAAGGACTCGTAAAGCAGATTGTATTTCGGCGCGGAGGCCAGATATTCGCTGCCTCTAACAACGTGCGTGATGCCCATCAGATGGTCGTCAATAACGTTTGCAAAATTATAGGTCGGCAGTCCGTCGGATTTCATTAACACGTTGTCATCCAGCGTGTCGTTCGGAACGGTGATGTCACCGAAAATCTCGTCGCGGAAGGTTGTTGTCCCCTTGCGAGGGATACGCTGGCGTATGACGAACGGCTCACCCGCTATGGCTTTCGCGTCCGATTCTTCCTTCGTCAGACGCGCGCAGGGGTTTTCAACCTTCTTAAATTCGCCGTTGTCCTCGTCATTTTCTTCCTTCTGGCAGAAGCAGCGGTAAGCTCCGCCCTTCTCGAGCAGAAGCTCGGCATATTTGCCGTAGAGCTTGCGGCGCTCGGTCTGGATATAAGGTCCGACTGGTCCGCCGATATCGGGGCCTTCGTCGTGCGTAAGATGGCAGTCGCTGAGTGTCTTGTAAATAACGTCGGTCGCGCCCTCGACGAGCCTTCCCTGATCTGTGTCCTCGATGCGGAGAATGAATTTCCCCCCGCTTTTTTTTGCAATCAGATATGTGTAAAGTGCAGTACGCAGATTGCCGACGTGCATATATCCCGTGGGACTCGGAGCAAAACGCGTTCTCACTTCACCATGCGGAATGCGTTTTTCCATGTCCTCAAACCATTTCATGTCCATGCTTTTCGATTTCTCCTTTGTGTCTGATTGAGCTATACAGTATAATATTTTATATCGCAGGGATTGTCAAGCAATGTTAAAACGTGGTACAATACTTAATTAGAATATTGATAAAAGGTCTGTGAGGTATCGTTATGGCGCATAATATTTCTGAAAGAATGTTCGGGCTGACTCAAAATAATTCGACTGTCCGCGAGATGTTCGAGGAGGGCAACAGGCTTGCCGCATTATACGGCAGGGAAAACGTTTATGACTTTAGCATCGGAAACCCCAATTTTCCCGCCCCCGAGAAGGTGAAGGACGCAGTTTTCGATGTTTTAAATAACGAGCCCTCTACAATGGTACACGGCTATATGTCCACCGCGGGCTATCCCGATGTATGCGCTGCTGTCGCGGGCTCTTTGAATAACCGCTTTGGTACAGCTTTTGACGCTCATAACATTGTTATGACGGCCGGCGCTGCCGGAAGCCTGAACGTAATTCTCAAAACGCTCCTGAATCCCGGTGACGAGGTCGTAGTAATAGCGCCATACTTCCTTGAATACGGCAATTATGTTGCGAATTACAACGGTGTTTTGGTTGTCGCACCGCCTAATGCTCCGGATTTTCAGCCGGATGCCGAAGCCATTGGCAAAGCTCTGACCTCTAAGACGAAAGCTGTCATTGTGAATTCACCCAACAATCCGACAGGCGTTATTTATTCAGAGGAAACCATAAAAAGAATCGCCGCGGTTCTTGAAGCAAAGCAGAAGGAATTCGGACACGCGATATACATTCTTTCCGATGAGCCCTACAGGGAGCTAACCTATGACGGTGCCGAGGTTCCGTGGCTCACAAAGTTTTACCGCAACACTATAGTCGGCTATTCATGGTCGAAGTCTCTTTCCCTTCCGGGCGAGCGCATCGGCTATCTCGTTATACCCTCGGAAGCGGACGACAGCTCCCTCATCATTGACGCCGCCGCAATTGCAAACCGCATAATGGGCTTTGTGAACGCTCCATCTCTCATGCAAAGAGTCGTGATGCACTGTTTGGACGAGAGAACAGACATCGGCTCCTATGATAACAATCGTAAAATGCTATATGCGGGTTTGAAGGATGCGGGCTTTGAATGTGCATATCCGCAGGGTGCGTTTTATATGTGGGTCAAAACACCTTGCGAAGATAAGGAATTTTGCCGCCTTGCCAAGAAATACAACATCCTCGTCGTGCCGGGCTCTTCCTTCGCCTGCCCCGGCTATGTCCGAATCGCCTACTGTGTGAGTTCCAAGACCATCGAGGGCTCGCTCCCGGGCTTCAAAAAGCTTGCGGAAGAGCTGTCACTCTAAACTTTGCAAAGGAATCAAATATAATGGACGAAAAAGCACTCGACAAGAAAACTATATTCAGCGGAATCCAGCCCTCGGGGGATCTAACCCTCGGCTCCTATCTCGGAGCTATTAAAAACTGGGTTGAGCTTTCGGATACCTATAATTGCTATTACTGCATAGTCGACTTGCACGCGATAACAGCGCGCCAGAATCCGGCGGAGCTTCGCCGACGCACGGTCAATCAGCTTGCGCAGTACATTGCTTGCGGCCTTGACCCGCAGAAGAACACCATTTTCATTCAGAGCCATGTTCCGGCGCACGCGGAGCTTGCGTGGATTCTGAACTGCTACACCATGTTCGGCGAGCTTTCGCGCATGACGCAGTTCAAAGACAAGAGCGCAAAGAATGCCGACAACATCAATGCAGGGCTTTTCACCTATCCCGCTCTTATGGCGGCCGATATTTTACTTTATCATACAGACCTTGTGCCCGTAGGTGAGGATCAAAAACAGCACGTCGAAATTACGCGCGACATTGCCACTCGCTTTAACGGCATCTATGGCGACGTCTTCAAAATGCCAGAACCGTTCATTCCTAAGGTCGGCGCACGTATCATGAGCCTGTCTAGTCCCGACTGCAAAATGTCGAAGTCCGACAAGGACCCGGGCGGCTGCATCTATATAATGCAGAAACCCGATGAGATTATGCGTTCCTTTAAGCGTGCGGTAACAGACAGCGAAACATGTGTACGCTGCAATCCGTCTGATAAGCCGGGTGTTTCGAACCTGATGCAGATTTATTCCGTCGCGACAGGCGCAAGCTTCGAGGCGATTGAAAACGAATTCTGCGGCAAGGGCTACGGAGATTTCAAGCTACGAGTCGGCGAAGCCGTTGTCGAACTTCTGCGTCCAATTCGCGAGGAGGCAGAACGTCTAATCGCGGACAAGACCTACCTTGAGAGCATCTACAAGGAAGGTGCGGAAAAGGCTTCCCACGCTTCTGCAAAAACCTTGCGGAAGGTATATAAAAAAGTCGGGTTCGTAGAGAGATAGAATTTCCGCGAAACAGTAATTGCACGGATAGCTCCGTACAGTGAAAGGAACATATTGCTATGCCTTTAGATACAACGCTTGCGATAAGAATATTAATAACTGTTGCGGTTGGCTTCATCATCAGCTTCGCCGCAACGCCAATAGTTAAAGGCTTTGCTCAAAGAGTCGGAGCGATGGATGTACCCGGCGAAGCGAGAAGAGTTCACGACCACCCGATACCCCGAATGGGCGGACTAGCAATTTTCCTCGGTTTTCTTCTGAGCGTACTTCTTTTCGCAGATATAACCCGTCAGATGCAGGGCATCCTTCTCGGCTGCGTCATCATCGTCGCGACGGGGGCTATTGACGATATAATTTCACTTAACGCATGGGTTAAGCTCACTTTGCAGATTCTAGCCGCAGTCGTTGCCGTCCTGCACGGGGTCGAAATCAATGTTTTGGCGAACCCTGCCGTGTGGAGCTCAAAGGCTTACCTCATCCTCGGCAACCTGTCGATACCCATAACAATACTTTGGATAGTCGGAATAACTAATTCCGTAAATCTCATCGACGGACTGGATGGACTCGCTGTCGGCGTTTCGACAATTAGCAGTCTTACAATGCTCGTCATCGCGCTTCTGGTTTCGGACGGCAGCGTTGCCGTTGTTCTTGCGGCGCTTGCCGGAGCCTGCATCGGCTTCATGCCCTATAACCTCAATCCCGCAAAAATATTTATGGGTGATACGGGCGCGCTCCTGTTGGGTTATGTGCTCGCGACCATGTCCATACTCGGGCTTTTTAAGTTTTACGCTGTTGTGTCCTTTGCCGTTCCGCTTCTCGCGGTTGCGGTTCCGCTTTTTGATACGGTCTTCGCATTCTGCCGCCGTCTTTTCAAAGGTCAGAGCCCTATGCATCCGGACAGAGGACATTTCCACCATCGTCTCATTGATATGGGGCTGAGCCAGAAGCAGGCTGTGGCTGTGCTTTATTCCATCAGTGCTATACTGGGGCTTGCCGCCGTTGTAATCACGACAAGCGGCGAGATAAAAGCGCTCATTTTGATTCTCGGTTTCTGCCTATGCGCCTTTCTGTGGGCTTTCGTCTATGGCAAGCTGCATCACGACAAGAAAGAAGCCTTTGACGAAAAGAAGGCAACGCCTATAAAAGAGAAAGCTGCCAAGTGTGTGGAGGACGATAATGAAACCCATTAGAGTAATGTTGGTTTTCGGCACAAGACCCGAGGCCATCAAAATGGCGCCTTTATACCTTGAGCTCAAGCGCAGACCGGAGTTTGACTGCATTGCCTGCGTTACCGCACAGCACCGCGAGATGCTGGACGAAGTGATGAACTGCTTCGGAATTAAGCCGGACTATGACCTTGACGTGATGAAACAGGGTCAAACCCTGTCGTATATCACGAGCAGCGTCCTTGACGGCCTTGGCAAAGTGTTCAAAGAAGCGAAGCCTGACCTTGTTCTCGTTCATGGCGATACAACTACGGCGTTTGCGGCGGCTCTTGCTGCTTTCTATGAGAAAATACCTGTCGGTCATGTCGAAGCCGGACTTCGCACCTATGACCGCTATTCGCCCTACCCCGAGGAAATGAACCGCAGCCTTATCGGAAGTCTCGCGAGTTACCACTTCGCGCCCACGGCACAGAACGCACGAAACCTGAACAAGGAAAACACAATCGAAAACATCTTTGTCACCGGCAACACCGTTATTGACGCGATGAAATATACTGTCGGAGACGGCGCTTTTAAAACAGCGACTCTCAAAGAGCTCGATTTCAGCTCAAGTCGTGTGATTGCGATGACCTGTCACCGCCGTGAAAACTACGGCGAGCCGATGGAGAGCATTTTCCGTGCGGTGAGACGCGTTGCGGAAACCTTTAACGATGTGAGAATTGTCTATCCCGTGCATCTCAGCCCCTATGTCCGCGAAACCGCCGGAAAATTCTTGAGTGGTGTGCCGAACATCAGCCTCATCGAACCGCTTGATGCCATGGAAATGCACCGACTCATGTCGAAAAGCTACTTCATCATGACCGACAGCGGCGGACTTCAGGAGGAAGCTCCCGCTCTGGGTAAGCCTGTCCTCGTTATGAGATGCGAAACGGAAAGGCCCGAAGCGGTAGAAGCCGGAACAGTCGTGCTCGCCGGTGTCGAGGAAGAGCGCATATATTCACTTGCCTGTGAGCTTCTTACAGATACTGCGGTGTATGACCGCATGGCAAAGGCCGTAAACCCCTACGGAGATGGTAACGCCTGTCCTCGAATTGCGGAGGCAATACTTTTCTGCTTTGGCGCACGAGACAAGCGCACTGAGGACTTCTGCCCATGAGAAAGAGTATCATTATCGGAATAATGGTCGCAGTAATACTTGCCGCGGCCGCCTTTCTTGTAATATCGTATACGCAGAAAGACAATTCTCATGTGGTCTCTCTGCCCTCACCTGCAGCCGAAAGCAGCGGAGGCTTTATCAATGACGGCGTCGACCGCATTGAGGTAAATCCCAAAACAGTCAAGACAGCCCTCGGAACTTTGGTGCGTCCGGAGAGCTTTTCGCGCTCCTATACTGTTAAGTCCGTTTGGGACGGAGGTCACAGCGAAGAGACCCTCAACTACTGGCAATCGGGTGAAAACATAAGACTCAGTATTTCAAAGAATAAAACTGTCAGGAATATACTTGTACGCGGAAGCGACCTTTATGTCTGGTATGACGGTTCTTCCGGAGTTTTTCAATCAAAGCTCGGGGAAAGCACCGTAGCTGAGGAAGTCGATAGATTTTCCGGTCTTATCACCTACGAGTATATTATGGATATCCCGCAGGAGGACATTATTGACGCTTACTATATCGCGCAGTCTGGTCAACCCTGCATATATGTCGAATATAAAAGCGGCACGCTTGATTATGTAAACCAGTTGTTTGTTGCGATTGATACAGGACTTCTCGTATCCGCAAGCAAATACGACGGAGGTAAGTTAATCTATTCAATGGAATCCGTATCCACTGAACTTTCAACTCCCTCCGAAAGCGTGTTTGATGTACCTTAAAGAAATAGCATAGCTCCTGCAATCAGCAGGAACTCAATGTCCTTGCTCTCACGGTAAAGCAGGTAGAAAACAGCGACCAGGATTATATCCTCAAGCTCAAGGTTGGGTCTTGTAATTCTTGAGAGTAAGCCTCCGAGTATTCCTCCCCCTCCTTCGCCCGGCTTTCCGCCGAGTCCGCCAAGTATACCACTAAGTCCGCCGCCAAGACCACTGAGTATTCCTCCCTGTCCGCCTCCGAGTCCACCGAGTATACTACCGAGCCCACCGCCTGATTTTCCACCAAGGCCGCTGAGCAGGCTTCCCAGTCCTCCACTAGAACTTCCACCGAGGCCACTGAGTATATTGCCCAGTCCACCACCCGAATTTCCGCTGAGGCCGCTGAGTATATTGCCTAATCCGCCGCCCGGCTTGGCTCCGAGACCACCGAGAAAACCTTCGAGTCCGCCGAGATTACCCGACTGACTCGACGGTTTTCTTAATATTTCACTCACCGCGCCGGACTCCTGCAAAGGTTGAGAAACTATGAAAGTATCCGGTTCCGGCAATCTCTCGTATACGCCGGTGTTACCGATATATCTTTTCATTTTCTACCCTCCCCTGATAAGCGGCGTTGCTACTCCCACAACACGCATGGCTTTTGCGAATATTATCGCTTTTTCGAGCCTAGCTCTTCTTTCTACCGAAAGCCATGGTTTCAATGCATTAAACAGCTCGCGTTTGTCGTTATTCGGATGTAATGTTTCACCAATAATGTTTTTAACCAAGGGTCCTGATAGCAGCTTTCTGATTGTGTCGTTGCCCAGCAGAGTTTGCGCCGTCGAAGCCAGACTGGCTATGTCTACTCCCGGCAGTAATGATTCAAGCGACGGAGTCTCGCTCGGCGCGGATCCCGAGGGCATTGAAGGCGTTTGACCGTCTTCCGTGCCCATAAGCTTGCCGGCCATATCCATGATTTTTTTCATTTCTTCGGGATTTGAAAGTATCCCGTTAATCATTCCCTCCAGATCGCTCATAGCCTGACCCTCCCAGTCCTATTTTTTTCCGAAATTCTCGCTTATCTTTTTCGCAAGAGATTTGCCCTCATCGGTCGACAGAAACTGGCCGAGGATACGGTTCATGGTCTCGTTATCCCCTGTGGCTACAGCTTTTTTAAGCGCGTTTCCGTCCACCATGCTGCCGATTTTCTTACCCTCCGGCGAGTTTACGACCTTATTTATCTCTCCTGCTTTTCCGCCTTTGAGCAGTTCCTTGCTCATTTTGTCAAAATTATTCATACCGGCACCTCCCGAAGATACTCTTTCAGTTCAGTATATTCAGATTATCCGCAGCGGTTACCTTTGAATTCAAATCCGTTATAGCTTAGTATATTTTTTAGGAGATGCTGTATTGAAGCTCTTGGTTTTTTCTGATTCTCACGGGAACTCCTCCGGAATGCTGCGCGCAATCGGGAGCAGTGAACCCGACATGATCGTCCATCTCGGTGATGGCGGCAGGGATGTTTCAAAAATAGAAACGCAGTTCCCCCAAATTCCGCTCAGAGCGGTTCGGGGAAACTGCGATATTGGCTCCATCCTTCCGGATACAGATTTCTTTCCGGTTGGAAAAGCAAAAATATTCATTACTCACGGACATATCTATGGAGTGAAGTGGAGTTTTGAGTCGCTCATTGACGAAGCTTGTGCCAGAGGCGCCGACCTTGTGATGTTCGGTCACACTCATGTAGCAAACTGCTCAACGTCCGGAGGGATATATGTCCTTAATCCGGGTGCCTGCGGCTTTGCTCCAAGTCCGAGCTATGCGGAAGTCATTATAGACGACAAGGGCGAAATATCCTGCCGTATACTCAGGCTTTGAAGCGCACCTTCAGCTTTTCTTTCTGAGTTAGCTTTTTGCTCATTTTATCCGATGTCGGTATTTGAAACCGGGTTTGTCGTTGGTGTCGGAGACGGTGTGGGTGATGTTGAAGTTGTCTGCCTGAAAACCGCATATATCGTATGATTGTCGGTAACCTTTGTAAACGTATAGCTTGAAGGCGCACCTATGCTTGTTCCGTCGACCTTGATTTCGAATATCTCATAGCCCGACTCCGGAGTAATTGTAAACGTCTGATCCTCTGCGTCTGCAACCGAAACGGCTCCCTTGGGGCTTATGCTGCCGCCCTTGCCCGCAGTAACGCTGATCGTATGAGCTTCAGGCGAGGGAGAAGGCTCAAGTCCTTTTGAAACAGAGACAGTAACCGTTTCGCCCTTTTTAATCTGTGCAGCCTTCATCGGTGACTGGGAAACCACGAGGCCGATGTCCTCATCACTGAAAACGTCCTCTCCACGATTTATCTTAAGCCCCATATCGGAAAGAATTTGCTTTGCCTGGTCATATGTTTTTTTCGTCAGCGTCGGCACTTCGATGTATTCCGCGCTTTCGGAAGCAGACACCGGCTGTCCCAACGAAACGGTGATGGTTATTTTATCGCCCTTCTTGACTTTTTCGCCTTCGTCTATACTCTGCTTTATGACTATTCCGACAGCCTCATCGCTTGCTTCAGTCTTAGTGGTGACCTTTAGCTCCAAAGCGTCAAGTATTGTGATTGCAGATTCCTCCGGCATTCCAACAAGCTTCTGCATTTCTTCTTTGTTTTCGCTACCACTGAAATCGAACAATCCTCCCATGAAAGAAAGCACGAGCGTCAAAACAGCGAGTAGCGCGACAGCGGAAACAATGAGCTGCTTCTTTCGAAGCTCCTTTTCTTTATCCTTTTGCGTCGGCTGGCTCTTTAAGGCAACGGGACGTGAAATCTCGGGTTTCGCAGTCTGCCGGACAGGACGCGGCTGACTGGGACGCTGCACCGGCGGAGCCGCTCTTTCCTCAGTTATCGGACGGTTGGCATTGTCTAGCTCCTGCTCCTCGCTCAGTTTCCACCTACGGGTATTGAACAGTTCGTCGTTGTCCGCATTGAAAATATCTCGAGTGCTGTGACTCGCTGCGCCGTGGCTGGGGTTTGCTTCTACTGCTCGCAGAATTTTTGTGTCGTCTATATCAGAGTCGGTGCTCATCGCCCACTCAAGCTTTTTGTCTTCATCCGGCAATATGTAGTACACCGCTCCACAGCTCGGGCATTCGCCCAAAGAAGCGTCTATTTCTTTTCCGCATTTTTTGCAGATGATTGTCCGCATAACAGTTAACCTCCTAATAGCGGCGTGTACTTGCGCCAAACCGCCGTAGCTTGTATTTTATCACACATATGTGTATTTTTCAAACATCTATTATCATGCAGTAATTCTCACAAAGCGCAATATATGTTATAATAGTTTAACGCTATTTTCGCCTTGAGTTTCGCGAAAGGAAGGTTTATAAACATGAAAACTGCTCTTGTCACAGGCGCTTCGAGAGGTATCGGCGAGGCAATCGCCCGCGCGCTTTCTAAGGACGGTTTAAAAGTCTATATCAATTACCTGAATTCACGCGAAAAAGCCCTCGCTCTCGCGGAGGAAATCGGAGGAATTGCCGTCAGGGCAGATGTTTCGGACCTTGCGCAGGTTCGTTCAATGTTTGACGAAATCGGCGAGCTAAATGTTCTCGTCTGCAATGCAGGAATTTCGGAATACGGCCTTTTTTCGGACATTTCTCCTGAAAAATGGCGCAGAATCTTCGCTGTCAACGTAGATGGAGTGTATAACTGCGTACAATGCGCTCTTCCGTCTATGGTTACCAATAAAGAAGGCTCCATTATAACCGTGTCGTCCGTCTGGGGGATTCACGGTGCCTCATGCGAAGCGGCATATTCCGCTTCCAAGGCCGCGGTGATAGGCCTCACGAAATCGCTTGCCAAGGAACTCGGGCCTTCGGGCATCAGAGCAAACTGCATAGCGCCCGGCGTTATCGAAACTGACATGATGTCAGGCTTTTCTTCTGACGAAAAGGAGCGGTTAATTGATCAAACCCCTCTCTGCCGTATCGGCAGGACTTCTGAGGTTGCGGAGCTTGCAGCCTTCCTCGCCTCCGACAAAGCCGGCTTTGTGACGGGTCAAGTTATCGGCGTGGACGGCGGCTTTGCGCTATAAAACAGAATTATTTAAGGCGGTCTTTATGAAATGACCCCAAAAAGTTAGACGAATAATTTGTTAAGCAGCCTCGAGGGCTTGTTGTCTGTGAATTGCAGGCGGCAAGCCCTTTAGCTTTGCCTTTC
>PGZZ01000008.1 GCA_002841545.1 Firmicutes bacterium HGW-Firmicutes-16 | reverse complement strand
AAAGGCAAAGCTAAAGGGCTTGCCGCCTGCAATTCACAGACAACAAGCCCTCGAGGCTGCTTAACAAATTATTCGTCTAACTTTTTGGGGTCATTTCACTCTTGCAGGCTCGTTTATTATTTTACTTTCAGTTTATGCTCTTTTGTAAGATTGTACGGTTTGCGCAGCTGTGCAAAGGCAGAAATCACGCCGCTTAAAAGCAGCATTGTATAATAGCTTATGAACCTTGAAAGCAGCATTGCAGGCAATATCATTTTCCCAAACAGAGGGCCGAACAACAGAACGAAGCCACTTTCCGCAGCGCCGACCGCGCCGGGCAGCGGGAACATCGAGACTGCCACATAAAGAAACGCGCTTATGGAGAGAAAATCGATAAACGTATACCCTGTAAGCCCGAAGGCCTTATATACGAAATAAGGTACGGCGTGGTAAAACAGGAATTGAAGAATCGATGCAAGCAGTGTTATTAAAAACCGTCCTCGGTTTGCTTTTATCAGTTTGACACCTTCTTCGAACTCCTCCAGATATTTGTTGATGATACGGAGAGCTTTTTCGGGTTTTTTGATTATTCTGATCCTGCACAGGAAGGATACTATGCCCCGTAGTGCTTTTTTCAGAGTGTTTTCGGAAAATAAAACACCGGCTAAGAATAATAGCATGCCAAGGTTAATGGAAAGACCGATAATAAAGACCGCAATGATACCGCCGTGGATGCTTGCAATGTAATTGAGTTTAAAGCAAAACGCGATAACACCTATTAGAACAACGGCGAACTGATAGGTAATGTTTGTCACAAACATTACCAGAGTCGTTTTCGAAGCGCTCAGCCTGTCGCGACACATGTGGTAGACCTGCATCGGCTGGCCTCCCGTTGAAGAGGGGGTCACACCGCTGTAAAAGAAACCGGCAAAGGAATATTGGAGCATTTCCCACGGCTTGAGTTTAATGTGTATGCACGCGGCTGCCATGCCGATAATGAACGCCTGCACTGAGATATATGCCAATATCGAAAGCATTCCCGCATAAACGAAGGGAAGCCTTACAGTTTTAAGCAGACTCCAAACCTCATCAATCGAGGTGTCTCTGAAAATTATATAGAAGGTGACTGCCATTAAAACGGCAAGAAAGGCACCGCTTAATACATATTTTTTTGCACTGCCTTTTTTCTTCGCAGGTTCTTCCGCTGCCTCCGGTTCGGTATCGGGGCGTTCCTTGTAACTGCTTGTTTCCATAAAAGATGTATACCTCTGTTCATTCGGCAAAATCCATGTCTTTAGTTTTGCCGATTTTTTCGTTCTCGTCCCTTTCGTATTTGGAACATATTAGATAGCTGGATTTACCATATTGGGTAATTATATATAGCTAAAATGATTAATTCAAGCAATAAATCATTAAACGAATATTAGAAACCTATTAAAAATGCGGCAAATTCAAAAACAGAAAACATTAGGCCTTCTGTTTTTGAGACTTTTCAATGCGAGGTAATGTCTATATTAAATGGATTATTCAACTAATTTCTGTTTTTTAGTAGGTCGATTTCAGTCGTAAAACAGATAAATATCAAGATAAATACTTTCATTTCCCAGCATATTCCCCTATAGTATTTTGCGCTTTTTCTGCTATAATGTGAGCAATGTCACAATTAGGAGGGATGACGATGGAGTATACCGTCCGTCCGATGGAAAAAGACGACTGGAGTCAAGTCGTTGAAATTTATTATCAGGGAATACAAACCAATAATGCAACCTTCAACTCTTCCTGCCCATCATTTGAGGCATGGGACGCAGCCCATATCAGGGAATGCCGTTTGGTAGCGGAGTTTGACGGTGAGGTCGCGGGCTGGGCGGCGCTTTCTCCCTATTCGTCCCGTGAATGCTATAAGGGCGTCGCTGAGGTCAGTGTCTACGTCGATACGAATCACAGAGGTAGAGGAGTCGGTGGATTACTTCTTAAAGCACTTGTGGAAGAATCCGAGGAGGCCGGCTTCTGGACTCTTCAGTCCAGCATATTCCAAACGAACGCAGCAAGCCTGAGACTGCACGAAAAGTGCGGTTTCCGCGTTGTGGGCTACAGGGAACGCATTGCAAAGGATCGCTTCGGGATGTGGAGAAACACTGTCATAATGGAGCGTCGTATCACAAAGGACATCGCCGGAGGCTGCGACTGCGAGATGATTCGGGCAATGCAGAATGAACGCGTTGGAGTCCTTGTATGAAGAATGCAATGCAACATAAAAAGAAGGATACCGCAATTTGTGGTGTCCTTCTTTTTATGTTATTCGACAACTCAGGCGTAGACTCTGCGGCGGGAGGAGGCGGGTATACCCAGCTCGTCACGGTATTTTGCCACGGTTCGGCGGCTGACGGAAATGCCCTGGCGTTTTAGCGAATCGACGATTGCCTCGTCGCTCAGGGGAGAGAGCTTGTCTTCCTTGCCGATGATAATCTGGATACTGTTTTCGATAGTGTTTTTTGTCATCATCGGGTGTGCTTCCACAGAGGACTTCGGGAAAAAATAGTCCGTCGGGAACATACCCCAATCGCACTCGACATATTTATCCTTGAGAGCGCGGCTGATAGTTGACTCGCTCCTACCAACCTGTTCCGCCATATCCTTGCGGCTGTATGGAAGAAGGAATTCCGGCCCGTACTCAAAAAATTCCCTCTGGCTCTTTAGTAGCTCTGTAGCGCAGGCCATGAGAGTTTCGCAGCGCTGCCTGATGCTGTCCTTCAGCCATTGGGCCTTCTTCATGTTTTCGCCCAAGAAGGTACGGACGGTATCATTGTCCGTTTCCTTATATATCTTTGAATAAGTGTTGTCAATTATGATGCTGTCTGAATTGAGCTGGTTGAGCTCAACCACAAAGGCCTTTTCCTTTTTAAAAACGCGGATGTCAGGGGCTATATATTCGCTGTTCCTGTGCGTCGCCTCCATCATGAGCGGCTTTGGGTTCAGTGTTCGTATAAGCTGCTGGGCGTTTACGACCCGATGCAGCGGAATACCGGATTTTTTCGCGATCTGCGGAAGCTGGTTCTTGCCCAGCAGCTCAAGGTGATTCTGCGCGATCTTCCAGGCGTCACTGTCTTTGAGCCCTTTACGCTCCAGTTGTAGCAAAATGCATTCACGAGGGTTAAATGCACCGACGCCCGCCGGCTCAAGGGTATGGAGAAGGTCAATCGCAATTTTTAAATCGTCGAGAGAAATGTTTGTGGCCTGAACCAGACGTTCGACATCGTCGTAATAGAGGTAGCCGTTCTCATCAAGAAGGTAGATAAGGGCGTAGCCGATATGCTCGATTGCCGGAGGGGACTTAAGCATCGCGAATTGTAGGCGCAGCAATACCATCGGGGAGGAGTTGTCGTCCGCAATTATATCCGCTAGAGCCGACTCATCGTTCGAACCGGATATATAGTGGGAATTTCGACGGCATTTTTCGGCGTATTCTATGCTATCAAAGGTTATTACAGGATTTTCCTCTAACTCCTTCATAAGATAGTCGTAAAGCTCGGTGGACGGCATCTGCAAAACGCGCAGGGATTGCAACATACGTGGGGAAAGAATTTGAACCTGTTCCTGCTCCTGCAGCTGATGTGCACCGAAACCGTTTTCCATTGGCATTACCTCCTATCCTTCAGAATCAAAAAGCTTGTCGAAAGTTAAGAACATTTGGACTTATATTATAAAATTATATCATAAAAACTCGATTTTATCAAGTTATCACTTTCGACTTTCCGTATTGTGAAAAGCGAAAAGTATAACACCGCCGCAAATCTATTCCGACTGCGGCGGTTTTATTATCACAACATATTCTTCCTGATAAAATCTGTTTTGATGTATTTTTGCAGAAGCAGGTATACGGCAAGAGCGACCAGCGTGCCACAGAGCATTCCCAGCAGCACATCGCTTGGATAATGTACACCGACATAGCAGCGTGAAACAGCGATTAAAACGGCGGGGATATAGGCAAGAGCTCCCTTTTTACCATAGGCGAGCGTCAGAGCCAAAGCTGCAGCGAAGCTGAAATTCGTGTGCCCAGAGGGGAGGGAGTATGAGGACAGGGGCTTTACAAGTATCTGCAGCACCTCGATTGTGTCGTAAGGTCTCGGTCTAGCGACGAGCGGCTTAATTATAAGGTCGTTTACGATATAAGCCGCGATAAGGCAGATGAGCAAATCAAAGCCGCCCCGCCTTGTTTTCTTCGAAATGAGCAAAAGAAGCCCTGTGAATATCCAGATAAACCCGATGTTGCCTAGCTTCGAAAAAAACACCATAATCGGGGTTAAAAAAGGGGTGCGCAGAAAATCCTGAATATATAACAAAGCGCTCGTGTCAAAATTCTGTATCGCTGCTATCAAGGCTTCAGCTCAACAATTTCGTTTTCGTCCATCACAGTCTTGTGCTCGTGATAAACTCTCTTGCAGGCCGGAATGAAGCCACGGACGTTTGTCAGGGGAAAGACCCAGGTGTTAGGTCCGATGTGCGTTCCCGGCTGCGAAACCGCGTTTGCGCCGAGCCTAGAGCTGTCACCGAGGATACAGCCAAAGAAGCTGTCTCCGAGATCGACTCTCTTGCCCTCGACCTTGAGGGTAGCGGTCGACTGGTCAAATTTTCGGTTTGCAGTGATAACGCCGCTGCCAATGCGCGCAGACGCGCCCAGAATGCTGTCCCCCGCGAAGGCGAGCGACGCAATCTTTGACCCGCCGAACAGGACGCAGTGCTTGACCTCGCTTCCATGGCCGACGCTGCAGCTATCCGCAATTATCGTGTTTGGTCGGATAACCGCACCGGGCATTATCTCGCAATTTCGTCCGATATATACGGGACCGATTATTGTTACATCGTTATAGATGACCGTTCCTTCGCCGATGTAGTAGTTCCCGTGCAGGTTCGGCGCGTCGCCTCGGATTTCACCGTTGTTCTCTTTTACATCCGGTGTTACCAAAGTCTCTTTTAAGTAGGTCTTTGCCTTTTGAAGAATCTCATATGTCTCGGTGAGACCATCGAAAAAGTCAGGGACCGGAAATTTGTCGAGCTTTGAAAAATAGTAACTGATTTTTGTGGACATAGTGTCATCCACCTTTCCAAGCTGTAGTGCTTTGTATTTATTTGTATTGGCACGAAGTTCGCGCCACGCGTTTTTAGTATTTATACTTGCCGCCGCCGAGGAATTCCGTGAGTAGTGAATCGGGAAGCAAAAACTTCGGGTCTATATCTTCAAACTTTTCAAGCGCGGGTCCGATGCTGCAAAGCTCCTGATAGCGTTCTATGCCCTCAGGAATATTTGCGAAAAGCTTCTGCGCTGCGGATTTTAAAACACATATCTCATAAGGGAAGGATGAGTCGAATTTGAAGTCGGCTTTTTCCTTGAATGGACTGATATAACTTTTTTCACCGCGGCGAATGTTTGCCCAGATGCTGAGGGTATAGTCCGGTGTGGCTCCTCGAAACAGATTGTCGCGCACTACTCTGCGTACAAGGCGCATCCACGTCGCCTTGAAACAGTACTCACCATCATTTATAACATTCGTGCGAGCGCTGATATAGAGCTTCAGCGCCTCGGGGTTTGCCGTCGTCAGCTCGTCGTTTAAGGCATGTATGCCTTCGACCACGACAATGTCGTTATTGCCGAGCCTAATGGTAGCGGAGTGCTCGTCGGCACGACGCTGCTTTGTGAAATTGAACTTTGGAACGTCTATTGCCTCGCCCTGAGCAAGCCGATGAAAATGCTCCGTCAAAAGCCCCATATCAACGCATTTGGGTGACTCGGGGTCGTAGGATCCGTCCGCCATTTTGGGCGAAGTATCGTCAACTGTTCGGAAATAGTTGTCCATTGACAGTGCATAAGTCGTTATGCCGCGCAGCAAAAGCTCCTCCTCAATTTTTTTCGAGGTGGTCGTTTTGCCGCTGCCGGAGGGGCCGGACATGAGAACTATAGGGCATTGTTCACGGTGTTTTTCGATCAGGTCGGCGGCACGACGAATCTTCGCGTCATACTCTGCGTCGCATTCGCGGATAAAAGCGGCCGGATCCTTCTTTGCTCTTGAGTTAATATCATCCAGTATAAACGCCATTGGGTTTCCTCCCATGCTGTTTGATTGGTTTTATTATCGATCAAAAGTATTAAATATAGTTAATACTTCAACTGTTCCGGAATTATTATTTTGGCATCAACAATTTTGTTGATACTTTCAATATATTCCGCAGGATATTTCGGGTTGAAGATGCGTTCGATGCGGCCCTTACCGAGGCACAGTTTAGTCGAGGCGCCGCCGCCCATTGAAATTATTGAGCACAGCTCTTCCATTATACATATGTTGTAAATATTCTCGGTGTGAGAGCGCTGCCAGCCGATATTTTCGAACCCGCCGGACATATATTTTTGGCGATAGAGATAGTATGGCTCATATTCTGCGGAAAACAGCGCGCTGTTCGCGTAGTCTATCATTTTGCCGACGTCCTCCGCCGAAGGCCGCGTGGTGTCGCCCAGCGTTATGCGTGAACCCTTTTTGAGCGAGAGCGTGTGGACTGTGATGTTCTCGGGATGGAGCGCGAGAACCTTATCGAGCGTATTTTTGAAGCCCGGGGGAGTATCGAGAGGAAGCCCCGCTATAAGATCCATATTCACAGCAAAGCCGCCGACCTCGGAAACAATTTTAAGTGCGTCCAGAATATCCTGTGCCGTATGCTTTCTGCCGATTGCCGCGAGAACAGCGTTGTCCATCGTCTGCGGGTTCACGCTTACACGAGTGACACCATGCCGTTTGAGGGCTTCAAGCTTTTCTCGCGTTATTGTATCCGGTCTGCCTGCCTCAACTGTATATTCACGAATAGCGGAGAAATCGAAGGTGGTTTCAAGCCTTGAACAAAGCTCATCAAGCTGCAAAGCTGAAAGCGTTGTTGGGGTGCCGCCGCCCATATAGACAGATACGGGACGTAAACCAAGCTTATTTATGACCTCCGCTGTCGCATCAATCTCGCGGTAAAGCGCCGTAAGAAAGTCCGGTATCAGCTTCATGCTTTTTTGCACAGACTGGCTTACAAATGAGCAATAGGAACAGCGCGTCGGGCAAAAGGGAATCCCGAGATAGATACAAATGTCGTTTTTATCGAGGCTTTTCGCGCAATCCATTCCCGCATGCGCGGTGTGAAGGCATAATAGAGCCCTCTCGGGGCTGACATCGTTATCGTGAATATATTTGGATAACGCAGCCTTGTCGCTCAGACCAGATTCAAGCAGATTTGAAAGAAGTTTTCCCGGGCGTATCCCGGTAAGAGCGCCCCATACAGGTTTCGATTTCCCTGATATTAGCGCAGCACGATAAAAAGAGAGCTTTATTATCCTTTGAAGATATTTAGACTTCGAAATTTCATCCGTAATCTGCGAGGAAGAAACATTTGCCCTGCCTCGGAACTCCTTGCCATTCAAATAGAGTCTGCATACGGCTGTGTGCCTTGAACTTGCAGTAAATAGATAAAGCTCCGCCCTGTCCCCCGTAGGTTCCTCCTGAGGATACTCGGGACGTTCATCGGGAAACAGAGTCAGCAGTATTTGTTCCACTGCATAGCGGTAGTCATGGTTAAATAAATACAGTTTCATATTATATTAGAATACCTTTTCTTTTGATTCCAGTCAAGGTATAAAAAGTAAACATGGCTCAGAGAAAGATAATTTGCCAAAGCATTTACTTAAAGGATATAAACAGGGGATAAATATAGTACAGATAGTTATTACCAATGAGTATTTATAGTTATTAGCCTGTTCGTGTTCCTTGCATAATATCAAAATTGGTGTTATTATACAAAAAAATGGCGAATTACAAATATTGTTATACAACGGTAGGGAAGGAAAACGATTTGGAAACCAAGAAGACGTTCAGAGGAGCTATTACGCTCATTATTACCGTAATAGCAACCTTGCTGTTACTAGTTCCCCAAGCATTATTTGTGCGCCAGACCTATGCGAAATATACTGAAAACTCATTAGATTATGAGAACAAGCATTTTTCAGATTTGACCGAAATGGGAAAACTGCGTATCCTTGGCTTTATAGAAAAAAAGACAGAAATGGTATATAATGCGGGACTTACACTGTCACTTATAGTCATCAACGCGGAGAATGAAGAACGCTATTTTACCGAGTTGTACGACCGTTCGCATGCAGATGAAATTTTGGTTTTTGCAGGCGATGGAAGTTTGACGTACGGAAAAATGAAATATGGTTCGTTGTTCCTTGAAACGGCGAGAGAAGCGTTTAATTCGGGAGAAACCGCTGTTTCTCAGGTTAAGCAAAGCAGTGACGGGCTTAATATGATGGGGGTTGCCTCCAGTTTTTCAGCGCCGGACGGCACGTTGGCCGCTATAATGCTGCTTTTTAGTCAAGCGTCACTTGAAAATATGCTTGATAGTCCCCCCTTAAATGATAACGGAAGATTGGGAATAGTCGATGAAAATGGCAGTATGTTATTATGTCAGAGCTCAGAAGAATCATGGTTCAAAAATGGGCTTTACAGCTTCGGAGAAAGTGGGGATTTGAAAGAAAAGCTGCTGACCGTTACACGAACAACAGATGGCGAGAAATTTACAGCATATATAAAAGCGATGGGAATAAACAACTGGTCGGTCGTTTACATGCAGCCCACGAAAGAAATAAATTTGTATATGGATGGAGCGCTTGCAAATGTCAACCTGTTCAGCGCAGTGGCGGTTCTATTGATTTTGGGCTTAATCGCTTTTAGCGTTTTCAATGCCGATCGCGCGGCGCGGCGCATGGACCTTTTCAAAATTAAATTCCGCATTGCAACAAAACAATCGGCAAGAGCTGCGTTTGAATATGACAGGAGGACGGACAAGCTTGTATTCATAAGCGAATCCGAGCATGTAAAACTCCCGAAGCCCTATGTTTCTCTTATGGAGCTCGGAACATATGTTCATCCGGCCGATCGCCCCACATACTACCAATCGGTATCCGACCTGCGAAATAAGGGTGAGACGTCTGTTATAGTGCGTATATTTAACTTTTGCGGCAGAGACGTCTACAGATGGTATCGTGTCACCGGATCAAGACTGACAGACAAAGGTGAGGGCGAGGCTCTGACCATCGGGACGGTCGAAGACATCGACGAACAAGAGAATGAGCGGCTGATTCTGCGCGAAAAGGCGACTACCGACAGCCTTACGGGTCTGCGAAACCGAGCGGAGACAGAACAAGCGGTAAATGCGTGTCTCTCGAGGTTAGAAGAAAACGAGCATTCGGTTTTTGCTCTGCTCGATTTGGACGGGTTTAAGGACATCAACGACAAATTCGGGCACGATTGCGGTGACAGGGCTTTGATACATTTTGCCGGTAAGCTGAGAAGCACCTTTAGGTTCGGCGATATTCTTGGCCGCCTGGGCGGAGACGAATTCGTGGTATATATGACGCTTACGTCGGATAGAAAGAGCGTCGAGCGCAGGCTCTGTGAGCTTATGGACAGCTTAATCAAGGATAACATAAGCGGCGATATAGACATTCCGTCCCCAAGCTGCTCCATAGGCTGCTGTTTTGCAGGCAAGGGCGACACCTTTGAAGATGTTTACAAGCGCGCGGACAATGCACTGTACAAAGCAAAAAACAACGGAAAAGGTCAGTTTATACTTGAAGACTGAACAAAACGTATCCGGCACGAAGAAATGTGCCGGATACGTTTTGTTATTCTTCGTCGCTTTCGGCGACTTTAATCATTATCGCGCATTCCATTCGCTTTTTAAAAAGCTCACAGCCGTATTCATAGGCGCCTGTTATATCGCCGGAGGCATGGTAGGCGTTTGCGGCGCAGCCTCCACTGCAATATAGCTTTGCCCAGCAGTCGGCGCAGGAGGGGCGTGCGTAAGCGTTGCAGCCTTTAAAGCTCTCGCGCAGTTCGGTATTGATGACTCCATCCCAGACATTGCCCATGCTGTATTTTTCGTCGCCAACGAACTGGTGGCAGGGATAAAGCTCGCCCCAGGGGGTAACGGCAAGATATTCGGTTCCGCTACCGCAGCCGGAGATGCGCTTATAAATGCAGGGTCCGCCCTCAAGGTCTAGCATATAGTGATAAAAGATGAAGCCTCTTCCCTCTTTGTCGCGCTTTATCATCTCTTTTGCAAGTATCTCATACTGTTCAAAGAGAATGGGCAAATCCTCCTGTGTCAGCGCATAGGGGTCGTCCGGCGCGCAGACTACGGGTTCCATCGACAGCGCGGTGAAGCCTAAATCCGCCATATGAAAAAGGTCCTTTGTGAACTCGACGTTGTTATGAGTATAGGTTCCGCGAATGTAATAATCTCGCTCTCCGCGCATTTTCGCGAATTTTTGGAATTTCGGGACAATCAGCTCATAGCTACCCTTGCCGTTTGGGGTTTTACGCAGGCGGTCGTGGACCTCCTGCCGACCGTCAAGACTCATAACTACGTTATGCATCTCGTGGTTTGCAAATTCGATAACATCGTCGTCAACAAGTAGACCATTCGTCGTAAGAGTAAAACGAAACGACTTTCCCGTTTCCTCTTCGCGTGAGCGTGCGTAGGCGACAAGCTTTTTGCATACGTCCCAGTTCATAAGCGGTTCCCCGCCGAAGAAATCGACCTCAAGGTTCTTCTGATTCCCTGAATTCGCTATCAGAAAATTAAGTGCCTTTTTGCCGACCTCAAAGCTCATCAGAGCTCTCTCGCCGTGGTACTTTCCCTGTGCCGCAAAACAGTATTCACAGCTAAGGTTACAGGTGTGCGCTACGTGCAGGCACAGAGCCTTGATTGCGTGGTTGTTGTTCTTTAAATCGCAGGCATGCTCACCATAGCAATCTTCGGTGAAAAGCTTGCCTTCGTCTCTCAGCTCACGGACATCCGTGATGCAATCAAGTATCTCCTCACGGGTAATCTCTGAATCGGAAGCGTATTTTTCGAGCATACAGGACACGATTTCCTCCTCGGAGTAGGTCTCAAAAAGCCCTATTATGTCGTATGCCAGCTCGTCCACCGAATGTACGGCGCCGCTGAAAACATCGAGTACGATGTTACAGCCGTTAAGTTTATATTGATGTATCATAGCTACCTCTAAAAAATGACAGTTTATCCTGATATGTGCAGACAGGGAAAAATGCTGTTCGACCAAAAACAGACCGAACAGCATTTAATACCTAAGTCAAAGGCTTATTTGCACTTCTCGCAGACCTGATTGGCAACGCCGCAGGAGGTTTTGCATGCGGACTGGCAGGAAGTCTGGCACTCGCCGCAGCCGCCCGTCTTGAGGGTCTTGTTCAGGTCGCGGGTAATGAGAGTTTTTATTCTTTTCATGGTGACAACTCCTTAATGAATTACTGCTTACGCTTTAATATAGATTAAATTGGGGCAATTGTCAAGGGTGGGAGGCTTTTTTGAACCGCTAAAACAAACTGCTTTATATCAGCACACAAAGCGTTTTCGGCATACCACCTGCGGTACTATGAAGTGAAACGCCCGATTCACGCTGAATTACAAGGCTCCTTATAGTCTCGTCCGTCAGTTCCTCGCCCGGAACGATAAGCGGTATCCCGGGAGGATAGGCCCAGACAAATTCGGCGGAAACTCTGCCTCTCGCATCCTTGAGGAGAATGGTTTTCGTTTCACTCTTGCGCGCCTCAGAAACGCTAGTGCGCCTTGGGGGTATTTTCGGTGCAGTGAAGGGCACTCGAGGCGCTGTTCCGCGTATCTCTTTGTCAAGCTCGCAGAGCGACCTGCCGAGCCGTTCAAGGTTTTCGTCGCTGTCCAAAAGCCCCGTCATTGCAACGACATAGCGGCAGGCCGCCATTTCGCATTCGATGCCGAAGCGAGAGCGGAGCTTATCCATTAGTACAGCTCCGGAGGTATCCGTTCCCTCGCAGGAAATAAGGATTTTGCTCCGGTCAAAGCCATAGACCGCACCCGTTTCGATGCCGCGCCTGACGTACCCCGCTTTGTTAGTTTTTTTCTGACAGTCGAAGGGGTCGCTATGTCCGGGCAAACGAAGGTTCTGCAGCGGCGTAACGAGTGAATCAAAGCGGTCGAGCCGATTTTTCCAGGCCTTGAAGAGCTCGCTGCCGCGTTCCTCAATAAGCTCTCTTGTTCCGTCAATAGACGCCATTAGCAGATAGGACGGGCTGCTCGTTTCAAAAACGGCAAGCTCACGGAGTATGTCTTCCTTTGGTATGAGGCCGCCGGAGAGGTGCAATAGTCCCGTCTGCGTAAGTCCGGTCAAAGTTTTATGTAGGCTCTGCACTGCAATGTCGGCGCCCGCGTGAATCGCGCCGCCCACAAAAACCGACGATAGGTCAAGGTGAGCGCCATGCGCCTCGTCAACTATAAGCGGTGAGCCGTACATATGACAAATAACAGCGATCTCGGCGAGATTTGATGTCACGCCTTCGTAAGTTGGGCTTGTTAGGATAACGGGAGTGCCGGGATTATCCCTAACAGACAATTCTATGTCTTTTGGCGCAATGCTTCCGCAAAAGCCGAAGCCCTCGACCGTTTGGGGAGCAATATATATCGGCGTCAGGTCATTCAACTCGGCAGCATTGTAAACCGACCTGTGACAGTTACGCGCCATGATGATTTTACCGCTCCCGCAGAGCTTGGAAGCTGCGCTGACTGTGGCGAGCACGCCACAGGTCGAGCCGTTCACAAGGAAGAAGCAATTATTACTTTTCCATAGAGACGCAGCCTTTTTCATTGCGTCACCGAGTACGCCCTCAGGTTGATGGAGATCATCAAAGCCATCAATTTCCGTAATATCATATTTTGCGCCGAGCTCCTCCAGAAACTTTATCCCTTCGGAATTGCGCTTATGTCCGGGCATATGCATCGGAGTAGTGCCGCACCCTGAGTAGTCTATCAGCTTCTGAAAAAGCGACTGAGCACTGTTATCTTGAATGTTGAACATCTCCTTTAGCTTAAATTGAATAGTAGCAGCTTGCGCAAATATACCTTAGCAGTAGTATCTATCGAGCCTGATCTAACCGTTATTGTTATTGGTATTACATTTATGCTGTCTGAGTTAAAGTCGTCTTGTAAATCGGAAGGGAGATTATTCCAGATGTCGTCGATTTTCACATAGTATTTTTGATTAGATTCCAGCGCTGAGGATGAAACGACCGCCGTACCTGTCGAGTCGTAAATCGTAGCGGGGATTTGGGGCTCATCAGGATCGTACCAGATAGTCGCGGATACGATACTGGCTCCGCCGCTGATAGTAAAGTAAAGGTTTCTGTCTTTGCCGGTAGAACCGGATGTCGTCAGTATACCAAAATCATCTGTCGGCATTAGGAAATTCGTCAGAATTTTTGAGCCAGAGGCGTCAGAAAACTTGACTTCCGAAGCGGTGGTGGCGGTTCCATAAGCCGCGATTATGGTGTTAACAAAAAGCTGTGTCTCGGCGGAGCTTGATAAACTGCCGACAGTATTACCAAAGTCGGAAAATGTGACGTTGCCACGTCTATAGATGTAGGGGGCGTTTGAAACGTCATTGAATTTAAAGGCACTATTATTAAGACAATAGAATACAGAGGTATCTGCAGAATTCATGTTGACCTGGTAATACTGAGCGTGTGTGCTGGCTACAGTCGCCGTAGCGGTGGTTGCCCTTGCAAAAGTCCCGGAGTTAATGTCATACGGATAGCTGGACACTTGTCCCTCATTGACCTGCGACACAGTGGTGGCGGTAGTAGTCGAGCTATGAGAAATTGTGGAAATATAATTCGAGAACCCTTGCGTCGATGTTACATATGTCGCTTTATTCGATCCGGGCAAATAAGCTATGCTGTAGCCGTCGCCCAGAAGTGCCGTTTTGTCATCGTCGGTTATCCCAGAATATCCTCTCGCCACAAGTCCGCTTGAAGACAAACCCGGCTCGGACATTTTTGTGTGTCCATAGGTATCATTCGTGACCCCATAGCGGTCAAGCCCGAAGGGATCGCGCAGAGCAGTATTGATAAAGTAGCCGAAAAAAGGATAATATCCATTGACGTTGTTATTACCGTTCCATGTTGCCTCATACGGATACGGCAGGTTCATCCAAGAGGTCGTATCGTGAGTGAACAGAACGGGCTTGTTTTCTAGATATTCGGCAATCGCATTGGTCGTTGCTTCGTTCAGATTGTAGTCAGTGATACCATCACCAGAATTAAGAGTACCATTGGCTTGATTTGTTTGCCCAGTATCAGTGCCTCCGATACCCATGATTACCATGTCGTAGGAATTGATAAAATCTGCGGCGGATGAGTAAGAAGGCTTGCCCGTAATAAATTCGTTTTTTATCGCTGTCGTACCGATAGAATTTAAAGCGCTTGTGGTAACGGTCTGGATGTTAATATCATAGTCGGCGGAAACCGCAGAAAAAAGTGTATTAAAAGTAAACCATGTGGTATTGAGAGTACCCGACCCGTTAAGCGAGGCATTCGTTGTGTTGTCTAGAGAAAGCCCGCTACTGCTGTTGATTTGAAGTATGTCTAAAACTTTCGCTTTTCCGGCGACAGGAGCTAAGCGAGTATAGCCGATGCGGGATGCATTTATGATTCCGGCGCCGGTATCAATCACCTTAAGCTGCCACGGAATAATGCCGTATGTTCCTGCCGGCAAGGTACGCGTGGCAGTATATACTGTGCCGGATTTCAGACTGCCGGAAGCCACTACCGTGCCCCCTGCTTTGATAACAAGGTCCGAAAGACGTTCACCGGTGCTAAAGTCGCCGTCCGCGTTGGAATCGATGGCAAGATAGCAATAATAGCTCGTGCTCGCCGGAGTCGGGTCGGTATCGTTCAAAATGGAAAAGGTGTAACTAAGCGTATAAGTCGCAGGACTGCTGCCCGAATCGGCGGTAAGAGTCGCTCCGGTTATGCTTGTATAGTCGGTGGGATACGCCGTTAAATTGATGCTTGCCTTCGATAGGTTTATTGCGCTGAAGAGGGAGGCGGTAAAAATATCGGTTGTGCGCATGATGTTTACCCTGCTCTTGTTATCATCCAGAAACCTAAACATATTGGAGCAGTCATCAACCGTTGTTTTATTTATCGTGAAGTTTTGTGCGGTAACCGCCGGTATAACAATCGATGTAGCCGGCGGGCTTGAAACGGCGGTTATTGTAGGGGCGGTAATGGTAACTGTAGTTCTTCTCGAACTGCAGAGGGGAGAGTTGCTGGTTACAGAGTAAGTGGTTCCGGAATAAACCAACGATGTAACTCCTATTTTACAGTAATATGTTCCCGTTACCGTTGGAATATAGGTGTTATCGGAGCTTACGCCGGTTAAAGCCGCCCCAGAACTATAGTTGAACCACTGATATGTGTAAACGGCTGAGGTAATATTAAGCCCGGAAGCCCTTGAAGCAGATGCCGTTAGAATGCCTAATGAGATAGACTCAGTCCCGGTATATCTATATGTACCGGCACCACAAACTGCCGTCCCGGTGGCACCGCCCGTGGGAGTGGAACGAGTGGGAGTGGTAATTCTAATAGAAAGACGATTGCTATTTGCGTAATAAACGTTACCATTAACAGTGTAGCTTACCATACAGTAATATTGGTAGATACTCGCTGTGGTCACAGTATATGTGGCGGAGTTTGTTCCGACCACCGTTGTGCCGCGATACCACGTATATGTCGGCGTCGATGTAGGGAGCGTCCCGGATATTACGACGGGAGCTGCTGTCAGCTTAACATAAGCGCCGGCTATTTCGTATGACATGTTTGCTGTAAATGTCACAGCAGGACTTGCCTCTTGCACTGTGCCGCTTGTAAGCCCGCTGCCGTACAAGACGGGGTGACCTTCAACCGCGTATTTGTTCAGAGCCGCAAGCTGTGCTGCAGTCAGGTCATTTCCTGAATAGCGCGTAGCTGATGGATTCTTTAAATCGTGATATGTGCCATATGGGCTTGTTAAATATGTGCTTTGATACTCAGCGTCGGTAAGACCAACAGCACCTTCGGGCATAGTATACTCCGCGCCGATGTTTGCATACAAAAAAGATGCGTCAAGATTCAAGTCGGCATTGCCGCTGCCGCCGTTGTCGCCGACATAGATAAGGTCGTAGTTCTCGGAGAGATCCTCCAAAATGCCGTTAAACTCGAGAGTGGATACATATGTGATGCTTATTGCGCTTGTTGCATAGCCTGTCCATCCCGCAATCGTCGCTTTCGTCAAAAGGTCGCTGTCGCTCGGTTCAATCGCCAGAACGCTTATGCTTGTTTTTGTTCCGGCTGCCTGTGCTGTTCCGCTGTCGCCTATCAAAGCTAGGGTCGCTGGAAAAACTACGGCAAAGCTGAGCACCAGTGAGAGTGCTCTCCGCAGAAATGTGTGTTTTTGTTTCATCTATCGCAGCTCCTTTCGAATAAAAGGACAAAAATAATCAAGGAATATCCGGTCAGTTTAATGTGGCTGCCACTGGTTTGTTTCGCAGAGCAATCGTTTTTTGAGCGTTGAAAGAGGCGGAATTACTGGTCAGCACTAGCGAAACGGTAGCTGATGTAAGCCTTGTGCCGTCAGAAACCGTTGTCACTGAGAAAGCGGTCACGTTCTCCGCAAGCAAATCTTCGGCTGTAACAGTGCAGGAAAAGTTTCCGCCAACCAGATTTGCGGAGTTTTTTCCATATCCGTATTTAATTTGCTTACTTGCATCGTCGTACTTAAAAACGTGTACGTCGTATTGGGTGTCACTGCTGCCTCTATTAAAAATATAGAGCGTGTTATCTGCATAATATAGACCCGCGTTGCAGTCGATTATATAGCTTTCAAGCTGGTTGAGAGCAAGCTGCGACTGGACATTCAGATTGAGCCTGTTTGTCACCGTGCTGTATGAGCGTGAGCCCGCCAGCATGAAGCTGAAAACTGCAGTGACCAAGACTGCGAATATCGTGAGGGATATCATCAGTTCGATGAGCGTAAAGCCCTTGTTATCATTTTTCATATGGTCTCCTATACCAGCCTGTGGGCGCCGGTTAAAGGGAAAAGCTCGATGGTATAGGAACGCGCGCTTAAAAAGTTGATTGATGTACAGTATATTTCATCCTCTGTGCTCAGAGATTTTTGAGCTCCGGTAGAACGATCGAACGAGAGTGTGAGCGACTCATCTGAAAGCTCATACGTTCTGGTTGTGGTCGTGCATGAAACTATAATGCTTTGCCCGGGGAAGGTATCGGTGCTGACAAGCGTGCCGTTTTCGAAATACTCGCCGACTATATTTCCGTTGCCATCCACGGACAAAGTGAGATGAACATCGCCCGAACGTCCTAGAGCGCCCGCCCTGCACATCGAAATGAGGTAATCTACCGAGGTCGCGCTTTGCTTGACTGTTGCGGAGTTTACCGCGGAGACGGACAGCGAGACAAGCCCTGTCAATAAAACCATTATTGCCATGACTGCAATAAGCTCGACCAAAGTGAAGCCTTTGTTGTTATTTTTCAAGACCTTGCCCCCCTCCCCGTTGATTTTGCAGGATGTTTATTATTTTGACCAGTTCTCGTAATAGACCAGAGAATCAAGATCCCAAGCGTCTTCAGATGAGCTTGTCTCTCCGGTAAACTGAGCGCTGTTTTGGATAAAGTCGGACAGATAATAGATAGTACCGCTGACTATGCAGCTCGCGTTAAGCATTTTAGAATCAAACGGAGCGGCGGTCACATTTCCGTTAACGGTGACATTGCCTCCGGCTATGATTATGCCTTTAAAGGTGTCCGATATAGTGACATTACCCGAAGAAATAATCAGACGAATATTATCTGACGAAGTCGGATAATAAGTATAATCCACGGAAGATACAACCGCGACTGTCTTACCTTCATAAACAAACTCGCGAGCCGCAGCTCCAAGATTTGCGAAGTTGGCCGTATCCACAAAGCTTGTGTATGGCGATTCCATGTTGGCGTAAGTCTGCTGTGCACCAGCTGCAAATTCCGTATCGCTTGCGGGGCTAAGGTTTACTATATCATCCGTATTATCACTCGGGGTTGAATTATCAAGCGCGTAAAATGTGTTTCCGGCGGTGTTGGTGGAAGCCGCGTTATTGCTCAATTTTACATAGAGCTTGAGATATTGAGAAATATCGTTGGGGTTCGCCGCAAAATAATCTTTGAAATAAGCGTTTGCATATGACTTGTCGCTGAAAACCAAAAAAACATAGACTATTTTTGCGCCGTCACCCAAGTTCTTATAGACAGGTTGAATATGACCCTTGCTATAGTTATATCCGCTGACATTAGTGCCGATATAGTCGGATAGGCGCTTATCGGTGCCGTTTAGATTCCAGAGGACGGTATTCACGTCAATAGTCGGAGAGGCGACGGTAGCGTCGGATTCAAAAACAAAAGGATTTGACGCATAGTTGCTTATGCATTCCACTGGCACAAGATAGGCCAGCTGGTCGGTTTTTGCGGACATCGACTGACCCATTCTAATACTGGAGCTGTAGTCGGATTCGTCCAAAGCTTTTCCTGAAACATTGATGAAGCTTATGCCTGCCAGAGAGAGCTTATTTAGTCCGTTGATATTAAGTACGGATGGAGCATAACCTCTGTCGTTAATAAGAATAGAGCTGCTGCCTTCCGGAGAAGAAGTGTTGTCGCCGAAGCCGAAATATGAGTTTTTGAGAGTAACATTAGTGCTAGCGTTCAATATCAGGTCATCGGCGACATAGATATTTCCGTTTAGGGTTGCCGTACCGGAAGAACCTACCGTTATTTCGCTGGCCCAAAGCTCATTTGCGGATGAGTCGAAATCTACTATTGAGCCGCTGTCAATACTCAGAGGCCCCTTGCTAATGAGATCGCCGCCTGTAAAGGTAAGGGTGCCGCCTCCGGTTACAGAGACGCCTCCGTTGCCGGCAAAAACACTGCCGGAGATTTCGGTGCCCATCATGCTATCATACAAACCTGTGTTTGCGACGATTGCGTAGTTGGTGATATTTGAAAGAGCTCTCGAGCTAGCAAAAAATGAAGGCATCGTTATGGTTATATCGCTTGTGACTTCCGATTCAAAGCCGGTCGAACTTACATATTTCACACCAAGTGTTTTGATTGACACCGTGCCGGAATCGCTCACTGCTGCACTGCCGGTTACCGTTACAGTCGTATTAGACGGAGCAGCATCTATGAAGGTTGCCATCGCGGCGGCATTGAAGCCGGTGATTACCGTCTCACCTGAAACGGTAATGGAAGTAAACACTTTTGTATCCACACCGCCGACTTTTCTGGTCTCATCAGCAAGTTGAACGATAATTTCCTGGTTGAAATCTGCTTGCGGATCGTAGTCTGCGGGTTGAGCGATGTATGAGGCAAGTACACTCGTATACGCCTGTTCAATTGATTCTGATAGAAGCGTTTGAACGCCGAGGCGCATGTCATCCATCGCAGAGCTTGCGTTATAAAAATTTTCTTTATCTCCACGCTGGGTGATTGTAATCGAATAAGCGGTATGTGCGGCGAAAAGGAGAGCCGCGCCAAGCGCCATTACGAACAGCATGGATACAACGACAGTAACAATGGCACTGCCTTTATCGTTTTTAAATAGATGGCTTATGCGCTTGCTGTCATGCATGAAAGCTCCCTCCCTTCGTGAGAAATCAATAGCTAAGCTTTGTCGAGTTAATCTCGGCGATTGCGGTGCCGGTAAAGCCTGAGCCGCCCTCAAAAAGCTGGATATTGACGTTAAATTTCCTGTTTCGCGATTCCGTTTCAACCAAATATCCGGTCACATCCACATCTGACTTACTTACATATGCGTCTTTCCATGCCGTATAGGCAACATTGTTCGTTGGGAGATTCGTGAAAACAAGATTATTTACAGGTCTGGTGTCGGTAAAATTCTGATTTTTATACGCAATCTGAGCTTTGCCGTAGGTGCCCGGAATTGAAGCAGTACTGGTGTTCACGAGAAAGAAGTTAATATCGGAACCTGTATCGTTATTAATAGTGATGTCTTCATTTATCATGTCACTACTGTAATATGCATCGAAAAACAAGAATACAGAAAAAATCGGACTGCCGTCTGCCGGAACGACTACCGAACCGACGCTTGCCGAGGATTGTTCAGTGTCAGTAAAGGTAAGAGTATGTGTGTTGCTATCCTTATCAGTGTAGGTGACGTCCGCGGAATATTCAAACTTAACATAGATTGAATATGGATCTAATGAATTTGTAAGTTCGGGGACATTAAAGGTGATGGAACGCTCAAGATTATTAGATACCAGTGTATATCCGCTTGCCGCTGAGCTGTTGCATTGAAACTGCAAGGCAGCAAGAGCGTTGACATCTGCCTGAGCCATATTAAGTAGAGCGTCCATATGATTACCGACGACAACAGGGTCAGTGTTTACACCGCCGCTTGAGTCAAGCGTGATGAGCGCATCATAGCTTGAACTGCCGTAGGTATAATTAGGAATTCCGATATAATATATTTCTGACGTGGGTGCGCTCACAGTTGTACCTGCTGCGGTATATGCCAAACCGATTTTAGTATAGAAGGTCGCGCCTGTAGCAATGGTTTGTGAGTTTAAAAAAATCGAATCAGCGTCCAGCGCCTGAACCTGTTCGGAAAGGTTCTGCACCGCATTCGTTGCTTCGCCGTATCTACGAACCCGATTTTCCGTGTTCGCTCCGGTTACAAATGTGTGGAGCAAGGGCACTGTGATAATGCCCAGTATAACAACGCCGACCAGAAGCTCAACGAGGGTTAAGCCCCTGTTATCTTTAAATGCTGACCTATTAATTGAGCTCCCCTCCTTTGCAAAAAACAGTCTAAAAATCCACTATTCCCGCCCCTTGACGGGGCGGGAAAACAATTTAGTTTGTCCCCGTCGGCGAGGGCGAGGGAGATGTGGTTACCGGCTTCGTAAAAGTTCCGAACGGGTCATTAGTGCCCTTTACGATCGAGGGTGTAACGGTCGGTGTATAGGTATAATCCGCCGAGCTTATGAAATATTTGTCTATCGTGACCGACCCTGATAGCCCGCCGGTCTGACTGTCATAGCTAACAGAGACATCGGAGATACCCGCTTTATAGGAGTTTAAATTGACATAGTCTATCAAGCTTTTAAGCTGCGTATAGTTCAAGTTGCATTCTATGGTAAGTGCCGTTTTAATGGCGACGACGGGAACAAGCTGATAAGAGCCGACCCCTTTATTTGGAACCGTGAATTTTGCAACCACTTCGGGCGATGCTACGGAGATACCGTTGACACTGAGACCGATCTCTGTTTCAAGCTCTGTTACATACATTATCAGGTCCTCGCTGCGGACATCGGAGGGATAAGCTGCCAGCTCGTTTGCGATGCTGTCCCCAATCTTATTTATCTCATCCTGATAAGCTGCCTGAGACGAGGAATAAGCGCTCAGCATCTCGACCTCTGCCTCTAACTGAGTAATCTGCGCCTCCGCATCGGCCTTTCTGTCGTTGAAGGATTTACAGATTCCAAAATAGGCCGCGAGAAATACGGCAATGCCCAACAGCACAAGTATCAGCTTCTGGTCATGCTTGGAAATTTTCATAGCTTTACCTCCTATGACTACTGACCCTGTAAATCAGACGCTGAGCTCGCTGCCGCGTCCGTTGTCGTGCTCGGTGCAGTATTTGTTGCGGTATCTGTCGTACCAACTGGTGTACCATCGGAATAGATAAATTCACTGTAGGGGTTAATCTTATTTTTATACGGGTTTGCCCCGTAGAGGCAGTTCGCGGAGAACGAAACTCTTTCGATGCCGACCTCGTTTAAACTGCGGTTAAGTCCGCTGATTTGAATCTGTGCGATACTCTCGAATTCGCGCAGGGATGAAATAACGGAGGCGGCGTCAGTATAGCTTCCGACCGTTATATTCAGTGAAACGCCATCGTTTGTGCAGGTGGCGGACAAAAGCAGAATACTGGAAGGCATTTTGTCCTCAAGCTCTTCAAAAAAACCGACGAGCTTCGTGTTCGGATTAACAGCTATATAGCTGAGAGAATCGACCGACTTTTGACTCTCCTGATAGGAGATATACTGATTGTAAGTCTGCACCGCGGACTGAAGACTGTTGATCTCCGTTTGGACATCCCTCAAATCATCCACCGTCGTGGCATAGCTGAGCCATGAGGATACGGATAACAGAATCGCTCCCACGACGATTATTCCGCACATAATAACACCAGGAATAACCGAGGAATCGTCATCATCGACTGTAATCCTGCGGGAGGGAAGAAATTGCTTCGGGATAAGGTCAAGCGGGGCAATTGAGCAGCCGATGCAGTTGACGAAGGCGGGTGCATCAGGCGCGGTATTTGTGAATTGGGCAAAATCGGGAATGTCGTCCAGATACAGGGTCTCAAGCCCTGTCGCTTCTGCGATGAGATCGCGCAGACCTACAAGGTGACGGTTAAGCCCAATGAGAACAACTCTCGTAACTGCGGCATCCCACTGGCTCGAGTTGAAATAATCGATTGAGCGCATGACACCGCTCACGAGTCTTTCAAGATCACTTTGTATATCGCCAAGCGACAGTAGCTTATCCGCTGCGAACTCTGAATGAGTGATATCCATTTCGTGAAGGACTTCCAGATAATCTTCTTTGGTTTTGCCGCTAAGACTCATATAGTGCGCTGTCAGCTCGTCCGCGCCGAAAGCAAAGGTGCGCTGCAACAGGAGCTTGCCGTCGCGCATGAAGCTGACGACACTCGAAGCGCTGCCGACATCTGCAAACACCGTGACGCCCTTAAGGTTAATCTGCTTGAGCGCCTGATACTGGCTGTTTCCGCTGCTGTCGATGGCTTTAATGGAGAGTCCCGATCTTTCGGCAAGCAGGAAATAGCCCTCTATCATCGAAACCGGAACAGCCATTACGAGGATGCGACTATAAGGCTTTGCGGAAGAGGCCGTGTCCAAAACATAGTATGCAATATGGTAGCTCTTGAGGTCAATCGGGAAATAATCCGTGGAGTTCGTGCGAATCGCGGCGGCTATTAGTTTATTCTTCATCGGTGGGAGCTTAACTTCGCGCGCCGCGATTTTGCTCGACGCCAGGGAAAAAATTGTGCTCTTCGTTCTGGTAATTCCGTGTGACGCAAGCTGCATCCTCAGCTCGTTAGCCAGTAGCGTGGGGTTTAAAATAACTCCATCCGAAACGCAGCCTTCGGGCGTGGGGAAAACAAAAGAGTCGAAGACTCGCACGCTCTTTCCATTTCGTGCGGTACGGCATATAGATATGGTCTGGTCACATATCTCAATGTTAAGTACCTTAGCCGCCATAAAATTCTCCTCTCACTCGATAAGCTCAGGTAAAATATCCAAAAGCCCGATAACGGGCAGTAAAATCAAAATCAATGCAGAAAATGCCAATAATGCGCCGATAACGCGGCGCAGATAGTTATAGAAGCATATTCAGATACCAGTTAATAAGGGGTTCTCCCCAGAGCAGAGCCGCAAAAATTCCTGCGGATAGATAGGGACCGAACGATAGAGTTCTGTCCGCTTTTTTTAACGCCATAAGCGTCAGGTGTATAAGGGTGGCCGCAAAGCAGCCGAAGAAGAAGCCCAGTATAACGAGCTTCCAGCCGAGAAGGAGTCCGCAGCCCGCCATTAGCTTGATATCGCCTCCGCCCATGCCCTTCCCCTTTGTCACGACAAAAATTAGGAACAGCGGCAAGGACATTGCGAAAAAGCCGATGAGGTGCGAAAGCCAGTTTGGCAGGTCGAGAAGCGTTGCCAGAGAGCCTAGTACAAGAATGAAAATCGTTGTACTTGAGGGAATCTCGCGCGTACGCGCGTCAATAAAGGATAAAACGATGAGCGCAGAGACGAGCAGACAGGCGATAGCGGCGACGGGCGTGAAGCCCAGTACATAAAACGCAAGCAACCAGAGCAAGCCGTTCAGTGCCTCGACAAGAGGGTACTGCAATGATATTTTGGTCTTGCACTCCGAGCACTGCCCGCGCAGGGCAAGAAAGCTGAATAGCGGTATGAGTTCATACCATTTCAGCCTCTTGCCGCAGCTCGTGCAATGTGAAGGACCCGTTATAATGCTCTCATGCTCTGGAATACGCAGTATGCAGACGTTTAGAAAGCTGCCGACCGCGATGCCGAACAGAAATACAAGTGTGTACATCAGAACGGTGAGAGTATCCATTCAACGGTGTCCTTTCGGAGTCTAGTGTTCAAGCTGGAATAATTGCTTAGCAAGCAATGCCGTCTAACTTTTAGCCAAGAGCAGCAATCGCTGCCTCCGTACCTGCTGTAGTCCATGCTGCACCAGTATTTGAAATGGTAACAGTTTGACCGGCAGCGATGAGAGTTTGGGCCGTTACTGACTGGAGGGTTGCGGCGGGAACAATAGCTTCAACGGCATCAACGACATCTTCTCCGGCAGAGCCGTTAGCAATTGTTATCACATCATTTGCATCATCCCAATCAACAGTAACTGTACCTGTAAGACCGGTCTGAGCGCCTGCTACTTCAATTGCGTGTAAGACTTCGCCTAAAGTCGCTCTATCAGCACCTTGACGAGACTGATCAACATAATGGAGATACTGAGGAACGAGGATTGCCGAGAGGACGCCGAGGATTGCGATGACGACTAGCAGCTCTACGAGGGTGAAGCCAGCGTTGCTTTTTTTGAGTTTCTGGATCATAGTGATTAATTCTCCTTTTCTTTTACTTCCCATTAATTTTATTTAAGACGCCGTTGCGGTTTAATTCCGCAAAGACGTTCTTTACTTGTTACATACCGCTGATACCATTGTACATTGATGCCATAGGCAGCATTATAGAAATAATAATCGTACCGACAACAACGGCAAGCACCACGATGATGGCGGGCTCGATGGCGGCCATGAGCCTTTCCGTTGCACCCTCAACCTCCTCCTCATAATAATCAGCGAGCTTTGTGAGCATGTGTTCAATGGAGCCCGTTTCCTCTCCGATGCTGATCATATGGCGGACAAGCGGGGGGAAGAGATTATCCCTTGCGAACTGTGCCGCGAGAGGCGAGCCTAGCGTTACGGCTTCACGCGCTGCTAGAAGCGAGCCTTTATAATAGATATTCGTCATCGTGTTCGACACTATACTGAGCGAGTCGACAAGCGGAAGACCGGAACCGAGAAGGTTTTCAAGAGTTCTTGCCATCCTCGCCGAAGCTGTCTTTTTCGCAAGATCGCCAAAAAGCGGAAGACGGAGCTCGAGTTTGCCGAATAAGTACCGTCCTGAACTTGATTCTTTATATTCGCGTAGTATAAATACAAATATTAACACGCCGCCCAAGACAAGATACCAATAATGCTGTAAAAAACCTGAGATTGCGAGAACCACAGAGGTTATCGTGGGCAGCTTCACCCCGAGCTGATTGAGCATGTCCTCAAAGGTCGGAACAACGAAGGTTAGTAGAACAATGATTGCCAAAAGAGCCACAATGCTTATGATTGTTGGATAAACAGTAGCTTTTTTGATGGTTTCCTTGAGCTTTGCTTCTTTTTCGAACTGCACCGCCATCCTGGTAAAGGAGACGTCCAGAGTTCCGGCGGCTTCGCCCGCTTCGACCATTGTAACAAACATTTTAGGAAAGACATCCGGACACTGATCCATAGCGTGGGAAAGGGTTTCGCCTCGCTCAATCGTTCTTTTGCACTCATTAATAGCCTTCGCTAGCAGTTTGTTCTCTGTCTGCTCGCCGAGCATCTCAAGAGCTGAGGCAAGCGGCACGCCTGCGTCAATGATGCTGACAAACTGGCGGCAGAACACCGAAAGGTCGCGCGCCGTTGGCTTCTTTGTAAAAATTGAGAGCTTAATATCTCTGCTGAGTATGCCGACCTCGTTCACGGATATTACGAGGTCGCCCCGTTGTCTAAGAGATGAGAGCGCTTCTTCACGCCCTGCGGCGTCCAAAGTGCCTTTTATCTCTTTGCCTCTTTTGTCTATGACGAGATAAGAAAATACGGCCAAAATATCACTCTCCTGAAATGGGATAAGTGTCGGGGCGCTTTAGGCGAACCGCTTTGCGAGAATCGACCTGTCCTGCGCGAAAATCAGCGCGATTTCCTCGCTGATTGCGCCGTTCATATAGAGCTCGAATAATGCGTCGTCCATTGTTTTCATGCCAAGTTTTCCGCTCGTCTGCATGACAGTGGGTATCTGATAGGTCTTTGCCTCGCGGATGTGGTTTCGGATTGCGTTGTTTGCCAGCATGACTTCAAAAGCCGCGACACGTCCCCTGCCGTCTTTTCTGGGAAGGAGCTGCTGGGAAACTACACATTGCAAAACGTCCGCAAGCTGAGTTCTGATCTGCTGTTGCTGATGTGGTGGGAAAACATCGATTATGCGGTCAATCGTATTTGCCGCTCCGTTCGTATGGAGGGTTGAAAACACGAGATGCCCTGTTTCCGCCGCAGTTACCGCAGTTGCAATAGTCTCAAGGTCGCGCATTTCTCCGACAAGGATAACGTCCGGATCCTGACGGAGCGCGGCGCGAAGGGCTGCGGAATAGCTGACTGAATCCGCTCCCATCTCACGTTGATTGACAATGGATTGGTTGTGCTTGTGAAGATATTCAATGGGATCTTCAAGTGTGATGATATGGTCGCTGCGTCTCTGGTTGATAAGATTAATCAGTGAAGCCAGAGTTGTTGATTTACCGCTTCCGGTTGCGCCGGTTACGAGAACAAGCCCGCGGCGCTTTTCGGTTATTTCTACGACCGCCCCCGGTATGCCCAGTTCTTCAGGTGTTGGAATCCTGAGGTTCAGGATTCTCGCCACCATTGAAAAGCTGCCTCTCTGGCGGAAGACGTTAACACGGAACCTGCCGAGAGAAGGGATTGAATATGCGAAATCGACCTCGCCCGCTTCCTCAAGAACCGCGCGATGCCTTTCGTCCATTATGCTTAATGCGATATCTTCTACATCCTTGGGCATCAGGGACTCAGTGTCCTCCATCCGGACAATGGCACCGTTTATCCTCATGCAAGAAGGAACGCCGACGCTCAGGTGAAGGTCGGAAGCACCGTTTTCAATTGCTTTACCGATGAGTTCCTGAAAAGTCAGCATAGCTTTCTCCTGTTGAAGATGTTAATTAACAAATAAACCGAGGTATTTCGACAGCTATTCTTCAAAAGAAACCCGCATCATTTCGGCAATTGACGTTGTTCCATCCAGAACGTATTCTGCTGCGCTTGAATGAAGCGTTTTCATGCCTTCGGTGACAGCGGTATTTTGAATATTTGCGGTGGAGCCCTTGGTAGCGATTATCCGCTTGAGGTTCTGCGAGATTTCCATGATTTCATATACGCCTATGCGCCCGAAGTATCCCGTCTCGGCACACATCGGGCAGCCGACCGGCTCGTATATCGTTATATGGTCGTTGAAATCCTTGCTCAGCATGAGGTTTTCCTCCGGACTTGTGAGCCTCGCCTTTTTACAGTGGGGGCAAAGCCTGCGCACAAGACGCTGAGCGATAACACCAACAAGTGAATCCGCCAGAAGATAGCTTTCAATGCCCATATCCATGAGGCGGGTGACCGTTGCGGCAGCGCTGTTTGTATGCAGGGTTGATACAACGAAATGTCCTGTAATGGAGGCTTGTACCGCAATCGAAGCAGTCTCATAGTCGCGAATTTCGCCAATCATAATGATGTCGGGGTCCTGACGAAGGATTGAGCGAAGAGCCGTTGCAAAGGTCAAATCTGCCTTTGGATTGACCTGAACCTGATTTATGCCTGTGACGCTGGCCTCGACCGGATCCTCGACCGTGATGATGTTGACGGACTCGGTGTTCAACTCGGACAGCGCGGTATATAGTGTTGTTGACTTTCCGCTTCCTGTTGGTCCCGTAACGAGCAGGATACCATTGGGACTGGAAAGGATACGGTCAAAGCGCTTTAGCTCGCTCTCACGCATACCAAGTTCAGATTTGGATTTTGTGAGCGCGGTCTTGTCCGCCAGACGCATGACGATTTTTTCGCCGAAATAGGATGGCAGGACCGAGACGCGTATGTCGTATTCGGAGCGGTCGACGGTCACCGTAATGCGGCCGTCCTGCGGCTTGCGCTTTTCGGAGATGTCCATTCCGCCGAGTATTTTGATTCTCGCTGAGAGCGCGGGAAGTAGTGTAATGTCATAAACCATTTTTTCGATCAGCACTCCGTCTATCCTGTAACGGATGCGGAGCTGCTTTTCAAGGGCTTCGATATGGATATCGGAAGCGCGGGAGCGCACTGCCTGCTCGATTATCGATCTAACAATCTGGACGATTGGCGCAGAGCTGAGGTCAAGTGCTTCTTCAGCGGCGGCCGCCGCAAGATCGTGATCCTTGACCGCCTTGTCTTTTGAGAATTTTTCAGCTGCGGAAAGGGTCTCGTCAGAGCCGAAGTATCTGTCGAGCACTGCGTTTATTTCACGAGCGGTGGATATGCGTGGCTCAATGAAGCAATTTGTAATTATCGAAATATCGTCCTGAGCGACCATATCGAGAGGGTCGGACATGACGAGTATAAGCGTGTTTCGAGAGCCGGTCACAAAGGCTATCGGCAGTACATTATGCCGTCTTAGCACGCTGCCGCCGACAAGAGTAATGACATCCTCGGGTATATCGATTCCTCGAAGCTCGACGATTTTTATCCCGAGCTGGATGTGCAGCGCTTGTGCAATATCTTTGTCGGAAACGATACCCGAGTCTATAAGATAATCTCCTAAACGCTGTTTGGTCTTTTTTTGGGCGTCCAGCGCGGATTTCAGCTGGGTATCGGATATATAGCCCTGCTGCATCAAAATGTCGCCGAGCCTGTATTTCTTGTTTTTCGGAACCATTTTAATTTCTCCGCATCATCTGAAATTTATGGACAGCGAACAAACGGCGTTGGGAGTGGTATCCGCACAGACGTAAAACCGGTAGTGTCAACGGTAAATTGGAAACTCTTACGGAGTGTAATTAAGCAAATTCCTTTGCTAATATTAAATTATACATTATAATATCTGAAGAATCAACCTGAATATCTTTGATATGAGCCCAAATAACATAATTTCGCGTCGATTTACATAATTAATTTTTTGTTTGCAGTAAAGTCCGAGAGAAATTAGCCTTTCTCTCGGACTTTACTGCAAACAAACATGTACTTTAATATGAGATAAAGTGACGATTTAGCAAAATTACTGCATTTCGTTCAGCTTGACTGTGAGCTGAGACTTCTTGTTAGCAGCGTTGTTCTTGTGAATAAGATGCTTTGTTGCGGCGTGATCGACAGTTTTGACAGCGACCTTATAGGCGCTGACGGCTGTTTCACGATCGCCCTCAGCAATTGCCGCTTCAAACTTCTTAAGATTTGTCTTAAGCACAGTCTTTGCCGCCCTGTTCTTCGCGTTCTGAGCTTTGGCAAGGGCGTCTCTTTTAGCCGCAGATTTGATATTGGGCACTAGTTGCCACCTCCTCCTATAATAGTTGCGTCACCTGAGGTTCCGCGGATATTAATTCTACCACCAATAGTGGTGTTTTGCAAGTAATATTTTCATTTTTTTAAATTTCGATTTTACTTGTATAACTTGAGGCTTGATACAAAAAATAACCACAAATTATAGTTGATTGGGAGACATAAGTATGGAAAGATTTGTACAGAGAACCGACCTTGCCGCTGAGTCCAGAGAACTTGCGATGAGCGGGAAAGCGGATGACGTAGAAGGAACGAGATTTGAAGAAGGCCAAGATCACGAAGTGAAATACCAGAAACTGGAAGTGTTCAACGAGGCTGGTCAGAATGCAATCGGTAAACCCATAGGAACGTATTACACGGCGGAAATCGCATCAGTTCTCAGGAGGGAGAGCGAAACTTTCACCGATACGGTTGGCGCAGTTTCAGCTTTAATTAAGAACCTGTTGGGCGAGACAAAAGGCGAGGGCTGTACACTCGTTGTTGGACTCGGTAACAGAGACATTACTCCGGACGTTATTGGCCCACTATGTACTGAGTCGGTTTTGGTTACGAGGCATTTGAAGGAACACGCGCCAAAAGATTTTGAATTTTTAAGTCCTGTCGCGGCTATTAGTCCCGGTGTCCTAGGCACGAGCGGAATTGAAAGCGCGGATTACATTAAATGGGTATGCGACAACTTGAAGCCGGAAAGAGTTATCGCAATCGACGCGCTGGCGGCGAGAAATCTCGATCGCCTATGTCGGACTGTTCAAATAACTGACACAGGAATCACACCGGGTTCTGGCGTTGGAAATTCGCGAAGCGCAATAAACAAGGATGTGCTGGGAGTTCCCGTAATTGCAATTGGGATTCCAACGGTCGTTGATATTCGGAGCTTGCTGGTTGATATGGGAGATGGAAAAGTTTCTGAGAAAGCTGCGAGCACCAATGATATGATTGTCACGCCCAGAAATATCGACAGCGAAGTAGTCTGTGCAAGCCGTGTTGTTGCATATGCAATTAACCTTGCTCTCCATGAAGGCCTGACGGTTGAAGATATCGATATGATGGTTGGCTGAATAAAATGTTTCACGTGAAACAATGCTTTCTGCTTGTGGAAGGTATACGAAATGTTTCACGTGAAACATTTTATAGATATAATTGTTAACATAAAATTGCAATTCGCGGTAAAAAGCATTGAAAACTTATACTTATACTGTTATAATAGGCAACGATATAAAGAAGGCGCGCTTTAGGGAGAAATATATGGGCAAAATAATAGCAATAGTAAATCAAAAAGGCGGAGTCGGGAAAACGACCACCTGCCTGAACCTTTCCTATGCGCTGCACCTTCGTGGTAAAAAGGTGCTTTTATGTGACTGTGACCCGCAAGGCAATAGCACTTCCGGTTTTGGAATAAATAAAAGTTCTACACCAAACATTTACGACGTTATCATGAATGGTGAAAACCCCGAGAACGCTACTATTAAAACAAAATTCGGAAACCTTATCCCGGCAAACAGAGAGCTTACCGGCGCTTTGATTGAGCTGGTCGGTATCGATGAACGCGAATTCGTTATGAAAAAGGCGTTCGCCTCTATCAAAGATAAATATGATTACATATTTATTGATTGCCCTCCTTCGCTTGAACTGCTGACGCTTAACGCCTTGTGCGCGGCGGACAGCGTTCTTGTGCCTGTACAATGCGAGTATTTCGCGTTGGAAGGGTTAACCGACCTTGTAAATACTGTTAAAACAGTTAATAAGCGTCTTAATCCCGTTCTAAAATTCGAGGGTTTTGTCCTCACAATGTACGATCCGCGTACAAAACTATCACTTGAAGTCGAGGAAGAAATCAAGAAGTTCTTCGGCGAAAAAGTCTATCTTACGAGAATCCCGAGGAACGTCAGGGTTAGCGAGGCACCGAGTCACGGTATGCCGGTAATCGCTTATGACAAATCATCAAAAGGCAGCAAGGCATATCTAAAGCTCGCGAGTGAATTTCTTACGGCACAGGGCGAGAAGCAGAAGTTATTCTGGTAAATCACCGAAAAAACATCTAGGAGGTCGCTATGACCGAAAAATTACATAAAAGAGGACTGGGAACAGGCCTCGGAGCACTATTTGGAGAGGATTCTCTCGGAAATGAGTTGTCAGGCGCACTAAATGTACCGATTGAAAAGGTGGAGCCGCGCGCAGATCAGCCGAGAAACGTTTTTGATCAGGATACTCTACAGGAACTTGCGGATTCGATTAAGCAATATGGTATGATACAGCCGATAACAGTTAGAAAGCTCGATTCCGGCTACTATCAGATAATAGCGGGGGAGCGCAGATGGCGTGCCGCAAGGCTCGTCGGATTGTCAGATGTGCCGGTTAGAGTAATAGCTGCCGACGACAAAAGAGCAATGGAGCTTGCACTGGTAGAAAACCTGCAACGCGAGGACTTGAACGCGATTGAAGAGGCAAAAGGCTACCGTACTTTAATTGAAGAATACGGGATGACGCAAGAAGAAGCGTCCAAAAGCATCGGAAAATCAAGGCCGGCGATTGCAAACTCACTTCGGCTCCTTAACCTCACGCCCCCTGTTATTGCAATGGTTGAGGACGGAGACATCTCAGCGGGCCATGCTAGGGCCTTGCTCACAATAAAAGACGAAGCCGATCAGCTTCGCGTTGCTACAAAGGTGGTCGCGGAGAGTCTTTCTGTCCGGCAGACTGAGAATCTGGCATCAAAGACGGCCTCAATGGCCTCAAAAAAAGAGAAGCAGCCGGTAGAAAGTTTCTCAATCAAGATTAATTATCTTGCCGATACCGAAAAACGCCTGGAAACTGCGCTTGGCAGAAAGATAATAATTAAAGACAGCAATAAAAAAGGCAGCATAGAACTGGAATATTATGGTAATGATGACAGAGAAGCCCTAATCGACGCTCTGATGGAATTTGGAAATTCTAGAGGAGGGCGTGAGCAATGAAAAAGCCGGAGAGCAGAGCAACAAAAAGGGCATATCCTGTAATGCCATATCTTATCGGACTTTTTGTAACTGTAATCGTTTTGGTTTTACTATCATATTTGGTGGAGCTTCGCAACAAGGATGAGCTGGGCACTTTTGAAACGCCGCAAAACATTGTAGCAGAATACTCAAATATAACAGTCTGAAAAAGAAAAACAAATAATTATATTATAAAGGAGAGCATACTAAAATGCTGGACATAAAAATTATTAGAGATAACCCTGAAGAAGTTAAAACACGGCTCAAAAGCAAGCTTGTTGATTGTGACACTGCAATCGACAGAATAATGGTTCTCGACGGGCAGCGCCGTGAACTGATATTTAAAACAGAGAACGCGAAAAGTGAACAGAACAAGGTCTCCAAGGATATTCCTCAGCTCAAAAAGGCCGGAGAGGATACGACCGAAATCCTTGGACGCATGAACGCGCTCAAAAACGAGATTAAAGCCTTTGACGACGAGCTTAAGCAGGTTGAGGATGAATACACAGAGCTTATGCTTTCGCTCCCCAATCTGCCTGATCCAGACCTCAAGCCCGGCGGCAAGGAAAACAATGCTCCCCTACGTTTTTGCGGCTCATCGAAAGTCTGCGATTTTGAGCCTAAAAACCACGTTGATCTTTGCACCGATCTCGGACTAATTGACTATCCGAGAGGCACGAAGCTCGCTGGAAACGGCTATTGGATATATCGTGGAATGGGCGCTCGTCTTGAATGGGCTCTGCTCAACTACTTTATCGAAACGCACGAGCTCGAGGGCTATGAGCTTCTGATGGTTCCGCACATGCTGAATTACGAATGCGGACTCACTGCGGGACAGTTCCCCAAGTTTAAAGACGAGGTGTATTGGGTGGAGACAGCTGAGGATCAGCAGCGCCGCTTCATGCTCCCCACTGCTGAAACAGCGCTCGCGAGCATTCATAGAGACGAGATTTTGACAGAAGCCGAGCTTCCGAGAAAATATATTTCCTACACCCCATGCTTCCGCCGCGAGGGCGGCTCTTACCGTGCCGAAGAACGCGGAATGATTAGAGGACATCAGTTCAACAAGGTCGAGATGTTCCAGGTAACGAAACCCGAGGATTCCGATGCCGCTTTTGAAGAACTCGTTACAAAGGCGGAAATGCTCGTGAAGAACCTTGGACTTAAGTTCCGTACAGTCAAGCTCGCCGCCGGCGACTGCTCCGCATCAATGGCAAGAACCTACGACATCGAGGTCTATATCCCCTCGATGGGCGGATACAAGGAAGTCTCCTCCGTCAGCAACGCTCGTGATTATCAGGCGCGCCGCGGACAGATCAGATTCCGCCGCGAGGAAACCGGCAAGGTCGAGTTCTGCCATACCCTCAACGGCTCCGGACTTGCAACGAGCCGCGTTCTGCCTGCTATTGTCGAGCAGTATCAGAATGCAGATGGCTCTGTCGAGGTTCCAAAAGCGCTTCGCCGATTTATGAGGGGCAAAGAAACGATCTCGAAAAAAGACATTTTAAGGGTACAGATGAAGAACCCTCTCAGCTGCGGTTAAATAAAATTAGCAAAGAATTATCCCGATAGGATATTATATTGCAAAATAATCTTCAATTAGATAAAATAATGCGCCGTCTTTTGACGGCGCATTATTTTATCTAATTTCAGAATTGCTTCATAGAGCCTGTTTTAATAAATCTCTGATGCCAAGAGAGAGCTTTAGAAAGATCGTGTGGGGTCTGGCAGGGACCGCAAAGCTCAAGAGCACCTTTATAGTAATCCCAGAGCTGCTGCCTGTAATCGGGGTGCACGCAGTTTTCGATAATCTCCTTCACTCGCTCCTTCGGAGATTTACCGCGCAGATCGGCATAGCCGTATTCGGTAGCGATAACATCAACGTCGTGCTCAGTCGAGTCAACGTGAGATACCATCGGGACGATGCTCGATATTGCGCCGTTTTTCGCGGTGGCGGGCGTTATGAAAATTGAAAGCTTGGCGCTACGGCAAAAATCATTTGAACCGCCGATGCCGTTGAGCATTTTCATCCCCATCGCGTTTGTGGAATTAATATTGCCGTAGATATCGGCCTCGAGCGCCGTGTTCATAGCAACAAGCCCCATTGCGCTTATTTGCGCAACGCCGTTCGAAATTTCAAGCGGACGCAGGACGATATGCTTCTTATAGAATTCCGTGTTTCCGAAGAAGGTTTCGAGTCCGATGGGAGAAAGGTCGAGCGTTGTGGTCGAAGCCTCGGTGATGACGCCGCTTTTTACAAAGTCGAGCGCACCGTCCGCCAAAACCTCTGTGAACATCTTAAGACTTCGATAGCCGCCCTCGCTGAGACCTTGAAGCACCGCGTTCGCAACCCCACCAACTCCGGCTTGCAAAGTGAAGTCTCGCGGCAGTCTATTTGCGCGTATCTCCTTATCCAGAAGGGTCAGAACCTGTCTCGCGATGTCCTGATAGACCTCATTAGTATCCCGGAAGTTGATTTTAGGCTCTAAATGGTCTGTAATTACGATACCCGCAATCTTTTCGGGATCACAGCGGAAGACGGTTTCGCCTTTTCTTTCGAGGATTCCGTTAAGAGGTTTGAAATCGTTTTTATATATATCGTGCATACCCTCAATCCCGGCAGGCACGGCGAGGTTAATCTCCAGAAGAACTTTCTCGGCACAGTCCAGAAGAGTATTGTTTATGCCCAGAGAGATCGACGGCACTATACCTCCGTCCTCGTTTATACCGGAGCATTCAATGATGGCATAATCCATCTTTCCGAAAACCCCGTTGCGGAGCTTACTCGACAATTGCCCCAAGTGGATATCTGTAAAAGAAATATTGCCGCTGTTTATTGAGTTGTGCATCTCGCGACTCCACTGAAATGCGGCATAACGGGAAACAGAGCCCGATTCGGCAAGCTCCTTTAGCAGACCGACGCCAGCTCCCTGAATAACGGTAAGATTCTTGACCTTCCCCGGCTTCACAATTTCAATAGGAATAACCTTAGGTGCGCCGGTGCTGAAGCCGCTGAGTCCGACTGTCATGCCGGATTTTATATATGAGGCTGCTTTTTCGGGGCTCATTATTTTATCCTCAAGCCCTGCGCATCTCATTCTTTCACAATACACTATATTTCACCTTGCACTTTATGTAGATTTTGATTCTTACGGCTGCCTAAAAAACTCAGTCCTGCTGCATAGACCCTGTTTCAAGGTATTTTTGATGCCATGAAAGAGCCTTTGAAAGGTCATGAGGAGTTTGGCAGGGGCCGCAGAGTGCTACAGCGCCGTCAAAATAATCTCGAAGCTGCTGCCTGTAATCGGGATGAGCACAGTTTTCGATAATCGCGGTGGCGCGCTCTTTGGGTGATTTACCGCGCAGGTCGGCATAGCCCCATTCGGTGGCGATAATGTCGACATCGTGCTCCGTTGAGTCCACATGCGGAACCATGGGAACAATGCAGGAAATCAGCCCGCGCTTTGCGGTTGAAGGCGTTGTGAAGACGGAAATCTTCGAATTGCGGCTGAAATCGTTGGAGCCGCCGAGTCCGTTGATCATCTGCGTACCCATCGCATGAGAGGAATTGACATTTCCGTAAATGTCGGCTTCCCAAGCTGTATTCATTGAGACAAGCTCATTGGCAACGATTTGCGCAACTCCGTTCGTAAGGTCTACGGGACGGAGCACAAGATGCTTTTTGTAAAACTCAAGGTTGTTGAAAACATCATCAAAGAAAAGCGGCGTAATGTCGAGCGCCGTGGTAGTCGCTTCCTCGATGATACCCTCCTTGATGGCATAAAGAGCCTGGTCGGACAGAACCTCGGTATACATTTTAAGTCCCTTGTAGCCCTTGTTCATAAGACCGAGCATTACGCAGTTTGCGACAACACCCATTCCGGACTGGAAAGTGAACTGCTCCGGAATGCGTCCCTGCTCGATTTCCTTGTCGAGCATTAATACAACGTTGCCTGCAATCTGGTTATATATCGGGGCGATATCGGGATAGAAGAGATCCGTGTCAGGAATATCCGTAATGACGATTCCAGCGACCTTGCTTGGGTCAATCTTGATATATGGCACGCCTAATCTATCCGAGGGAGATTGGATAATAGTATAGGGATCAACACCGAAATCGTGGAAACCGTCGACCTCAGCGGGGACGTTTAGATTCAATTCTATAAGAATCCTTTCCGCATATTTGACAATAGACTCGGAGATGCCGGCGGACAGAGTGGGTACAAGGCTCCCGTCCTCTTTGATCTTGCAGCATTCGACAATTGCGTAGTCAATTTCTCCGTAGACTCCGTTTTTGATCTTTGTCGAGAGCTGCCCCAGATGATAATCGGCAAACTGCATATCTCCGGCGTTAACTACGTTGCGGGCATTCTCGTTGTAGAGAAAGCCGCTGAACTTTTTAAGTACCCCGCTTGTGGCCAGAGCGCCCAGATGCATCTCGCCTCGGGCGGCGCCGTTAATAAGGGTGAGGTCAGTTGCGTGCTTAGTTGTGGCAAGCGAGGTCGGAATAGCCTTTGGATAGCCTGTACCAAAGCCGCTGGTACAAAGGGTCATGCCGGATTTAATCATTGAAGCCGCTTCCTCGGCACTCATAACAAGGTCCAGCATTTCGGGCGATAGGATTCGCTCCTTGGCTTTTTCGGAAATGGTATCTGTGAGCATGCGGGTTCCTCCAAGTATTAGAATGATATACTTACTTCGTTGGTCGATGGCAACGAAAAATATACAAATTATGGGATAATAAGGGCTTAAAATGCCGAAACCAGTCGATTTTGCACAGCTTAGCTGCTATTATAACTCATTCGATATAGAAATGGAACAGTAAAGATTAGAATTTTCGGGCCTTTTTTTCATAAATGACTTAATTCCAAACGTTTCGAACGAGGCAAAATGGCGAAAAAAACGTATTATTTTTGTGAACAAGTGTAGCCGCATCAGAAACAAAATTACTTTATTTCCTTAAAGTTCGGTGTTATAATCCATTTGTGATACTATAAGCTTCAGCGCCGAATGGCGAAAAAAGTGCTGTCCCACAACAATAAGGAGGAGAAACATGAGTTACGAGAAGCTGTTTGAATCTGACATTTCAAACGAGGCTGCAAAGGCTTGGAGGGCCCAGGGAAAGAAGGCTTTGGGTGTTATTTGCTGCCATGTACCTGAGGAGATTTTTTATGCCGCGGATGTTCTTCCCGTCCGCATGAGGGCTACAAACTGCGTTGACAGCAGCGCGGCGGAAACATGGATGTCAAGTTTCAGCTGCAGTTTTGCAAAATCTATCCTGCAGTATTGGCTTGACGGAACCTATGAACTTGACGGCTTAGTGGTTTCTGACGGATGCATGATGGCATCCCGCGTTTACGATAACGCTAAGTACATCAACGAAAGAGGCGACAACAGCAAGTTCATTATGCAAATCGGCGCACCGCGTAAAGCAAACGCCAGAACTGTCCCCTTCTTCAGAGCGGAGCTGCAGGATCTTATAGATGCTCTTGAAAAGCTCACCGGCAATAAAATAACGGATGAAAAGCTCAAGGCTGCCGCCGCAAAATGCAATGAGGCTCGCGCTCTGGTAAATCAGGTTTACGAACTCCGCCGTGAGAAAAACCCCGTTATCAGCGGTACCGATATGCTTAAGCTGACACTTTCTGCGACCAATATGCCCATCGACGAATACATAGAGCTCCTCAAGGCTTTCCTTGCGGACGCTAAAAATCGTGCACCCATAACAGACTCACGCGCACGCATAATGCTGATTGGCTCAGCGCTCGATAACCCTGAATACATCAAGGTCATCGAGGAAAAGGGCGGTCTTGTTGTAGCGGACGCGCTGTGCTTTGGGGCAAGGGGCTTCAATGAGCCTCTCGTCACCGATGATAAGGATGTTCTCACTTCTATCGCGAAATATTACCTGGATCGACTCGTTTGCCCGAGAATGATGGACAAGCATATTGAAATGCACGACTTCATAATCAAGTCTGTCAGGGACTACAAGGCTGATGGCGTCATCTATCAAAGAATGCAGAACTGCGAGTGCTGGGGCGGCGAGAATGTTCTCCTTGAACAGAGACTCAAGGACGAGGGTATCCCCCTGCTTACGGTCGAAAGAGAAGAGCATATGGCAAACGCCGGTCAGCTTTCAATTCGCGCCGAAGCGTTCGTTGAAATGATAGAGAAGGAGGACTAAGAAATGGCTGACATAAAAGACCTTGAAGGACTCGTGTTAAAGGGAGAAATGACCATCACCGAGTTCGCCTGCACCAAAATTGACGCATCTATAGAGCGTATGAAGGAAAGAAACCCCGACTTGCTCTGGACAATGGAAATCCAAAAGTTCATGTGGGACGGCTTCCGTGATGCCCATAAGAACGGCAAAAAGCTTGTTTTCTACGGTGGATCGGTTCCGACGGAGCTAATCGCCGCTTTCGACTGCGTCGGATTTTATCTGGACACAATTCCTTTCCGCCTCTCGACGAATCCCTCGCTGACAGCGAAATACATCGATGAAGCCGAAAAATACGTAGGCGCTTCGATGTGCGGTCTCGACAAAGTGGAGCTAGGTGCATGGCTCAGCGGCGCTTACGGATTGCAGCCCGACATGTTCATATATAACTCCGTCCCCTGTGACAGCTCACGCGTTGCCTATCCTGCGATGGAAAAAATCATCGGCGTTCCTACATTCAGCTTTGATATGCCGTTCCGCAGAGATGAGCGCGGAGCTGAATACCTTGCCGATCAAATGGAAGATCTTATCGCCTTCATGGAAGAGCACACGGGCCACAAGCTCGACTGGGACAAGCTGAAATACTACATGGAAAACGCCAACCGCAACTTCACGCTTCAGAAAAAGTGTGCGGATTTACGCATAAATAAGCCCTGCCCTATGCCCGGACGTCTGCTCGTTTTGAACGGAACAACAAATGCTGTTGCCTGCTATCCAATCATGGGTGACCTCTATGAGAGCGAGCTCGAGGCCGGACAGATGATGGTCGATCTCGGGATGGGCGTCTGCGAGGATGAAAAATATCGTATAGCGATGCTTCAGAACATGATTTGGGGCAATGCAGGTATAATGGACTGGATGCAGAAGGAATATAATGCCGTTGCGGTAATGGACGCCTTCGGCTTCCAGGGCGATATCATGTATGAGCATATGGACGACAGACGCGACTGCTTCAAAACCATGGGCAGAAAAATGCAAAACAACCCCATGATTCACGGCGCTTCGGGCCCCAGCGAGCACCATGTCAAGCTGGTGGAGCAGATATTCGAGCGGTACGAGCCCAATGTTTCGATGTTCCTCGGTCACGTCGGCTGCAAGCACACCTGGGCGTCCGCCAAAATGGTTTCTGATATGGTTCAGGAAAAGTTCGGACTGCCGACTCTGTACCTCGATCTTGACGCTATTGACGGCCGCTATAAGTCCGGTGACGAGATTAAGGCGCAAATTGCTGAGTACTTTGAAACCGTCGTAATGAGGTAAGATTGGCAGAATATGTACATATAGTTTAGAAGCGATTCATAAAATTTGTGAGATGTATACATAATCGTTTGGTTATATATTGGGTTTTTTATAAGATAAACCATGGCTCAATTGCACAAAAACACCATGCAAATTATCGTTTAATCAACAGAAATATTTTCAAGAATTGACTTTTTTATTATCCGATTGTAGAATATGTTTCGTATGATTGACTGTAATATAGGACAATCATACGCTTTCGGGTTAGGACAGCCCGAGAATTACTCGATACCTAGCGTATAAGTAATTTAAATTTTATCTTGTGGTACGGTTACGGATTGACTGGCACGACGAGCCGTTTTCACAGGGTTGAAATTATTGCCCACGAAATAAAAGGAGGAGACACATGGATTACCAGAAATTATTCAATTCAGAAATTTCAGGCGAATCAGTAAAAGCCTGGAAGGCACAAGGTAAAAAAGCACTCGGTGTTCTCTGCTGTCACGTACCGGTAGAAATCCTGCATGCGCTGGATATTATGCCTGTTCGTCTGAGAGCAACAGGTATCACTGAAACCCCCGATGGAGACACATGGATGTCCACATTCAGCTGCAGCTATGCAAGAGGCATTCTTCAGCACTGGCTGGATGGCGTTTACAGTGATCTCGACGGTGTGGTCGCAACCGACGGCTGCATGATGACATGGCGTGCTTTTGATAACGCAAAGTATACCGACGAGCTCAAGAATAACGGCAAGTTCCATATGATGTTTGCTGCTCCCCGCGTATACGGAACCTACAAAGACCTTGGACATGAGTTCTATGTCGACGAGCTCAAGGATCTCATCGTCGAGCTAGAGAAGCTTTCCGGCAACAAGCTCACCGACGAGAAGCTGAAGGCGTCTATCGCGAAGTACAACGAAGCCCGTGAGCTGGTTATGAAGGTTTATGAGCTGCGCAAGGAAAAGCACCCTGTAATCAGCGGCGAAGATTGCCTCAAGATTACCCTCGCATACAGCGATGTTCCCGTTGAAGAGTACATAGAGCTCCTCAAGGCTTTCCTCGCAGACGCAGGCAACCGCGCTCCCATCACCGACAAGCGCGCTCGTCTTATGATCATCGGCTCCGCTCTCGATCAGCCTGGTTACCTCAAGGTTATCGAAGATAAGGGCGGCCTGTTCGTAAACGACGCTCTCTGCTACGGCTCCAGACCCTTCAACAGCACAATGGAAGTCAACGATAAGGACGTTCTCGGCTCCATCGCCGATTACTATCTGATCCGTCTCGTATGTCCTCGCATGATGGACAACCGCGAAAGAATGCAGCAGTGGGTTGTTGACACTGCCAAGGAATTCAAGGTTGACGGCATTGTTTATCAGAAAATGCAGTACTGCGAGTGCTGGGGCGGAGAGAGTATGTTCCTTGATCCCATGCTCAAGGAAGCCGGCATCCCGATGCTGACAGTCGAGCGCGAAGAGCATCTTGCAAATGCAGGACAGCTTGCAATCCGCGCAGAAGCATTTGTTGAAATGATAGAAAAGGAGGACTAAATAATGGCTAAGGATACAAGATTAGAAGATGCCGTAATGGCGGGAGAAATGTCCGTTTTCGATTTCTGCTGCGAAAAAGTCGAGGGACAGATTGAACGCATGAGAGAGAAGAATCCCGACCTCCTTTGGACTCTCCAGATTCAGTACGATATGTGGCATCAGGTTCGTGACGCTCATAAGAACGGCAAGAAGCTCGTTTTCTTCGGCGGCCCGGTTCCTGTTGACATTATTGTTGCTTTTGACTGTGTTCCCGTTTATCTGGACACTATCCCCATCCGTCTTTCCCCGAACCCGGTTCTAACCGGCAAATTCATCGATGCAGCTGAGAAATATGTTCCCGCTACGACCTGCGGTTTGTGCAAGACTTATCTCGGCACACTGGTTGAAGATCAGTACGGCGTCAAGGCCGACGCTTTCGTTTATTCCACCGTTCCCTGTGACTCCTCCCGTGTTGTTTACCCCAACATGGAGAGAATGATGAATGTTCCGACCTTCGCGTTTGACTTCCCGTACCGCAGAGATTGGCGCGGTTCCGAGTACATGGTCAACCAGATTGAAAGATTTGTCACGTTCATGGAAGATTTCACCGGCACAAAGCTTGACTGGGACAAGATGAAAGAAGCCATGACAAACTCCAACAACACATTCGAGCTTCAGGGAAAGTGCTGCGATCTGCGCAAGCATAAGCCCTGCCCGCTGCCCGGACGTATGCTGGTTCTTAACGGAACCTCCAATGCGATGGCCTGCTATCCCGAAATGGCCAATCTGCTCGAGAAAGAGCTTGAAGTCGGTGAAATGATGATCGCTCTCGAAATGGGCCCCTGCCCCGGCGGCGAGAAGCACCGCGCAGCTCTGCTCCAGAATATGCCTTGGTCCACCTCCGGCATCATGGACTGGATGGAGAAAGAGTACGATACAGTCGCAATCATGGACGCTTTCGGCTTCCAGCACGGCGATCTCTATCAGGATCTTAACAATAGACATGACTGCTTTGCTGTCATGGGCAGAAAAATGCAGAACAACCCGATGATCCACGGTGCTGCCGGCCCGGTCGAGAACTACACCTATCTCGTAGACAAGATCTTCAGCGAATACGAGCCCGACGTGTCCGTCTTCCTTGGTCACATCGGCTGCAAGCACACCTGGGCAGTCGCAAAGATCGTCACCGACATGATTCAGACAAAGTATGGCGTTCCGTCCCTGTATCTCGATATCGACGGTATCGATGGACGTTATAAGTCTTTGGACGAAATGAAGGGCTCTCTTGGCGATTATTTCGACACAGTCGTCAACAAGTAATAAGCCGAAAACTGAAGTTTTCAGCATTAATAGAGCGGAGGCATTACGCTGCCTCCGCTCTTCCTTTTTTTGTGGAACAGTATGGAACAACAGTTGGATCAAATTAAAGCGAGAGAACTGATGGGCGTCAGCGCTGTGATTCTCGGAAAAAGCAATAAACAATTTCTAAAATCTTCACGACAAGGGAAAAAAATTCGGCGATAACGCTAAAGAGCCCTACGTAAATTTGTGATTAAACTACTAAAATGTCTGAAGATGAAAATTTGGCTCACCGATTGCTCCTATTATTCATTGTGTCCGTATATGAATTTTGAACGAATAGGCACCCTAGCTCTACGCCATGATTGTTGGCAAAGTAAGTCCAGATTTGGACCGCGTACTGCACTCGCAATAAAACTGTGAGGCAAAATTCAGTAAGGTCTTTTCGGCACTTAATTGATAAAAAGTCCCGCGATTTCAGCAAAAGGCAGGCGGAGAGCTGTTCTCTGTCCCATTAGAAAGCATGTTTTTGAACAGGACGGAAACAAGAGTGACACAACAATGCTACAACAGTGATACAACAGCCGTCTTGATTCTCTCAAAACGAGCATCAGGGCAGGCCTTATACAGCCGCTACCATTAAATTCGGCGATGGGAAAAGCGGTTGAATGAACAAGATTCACAAAATGTCATGCGACTATTTGTGTGAAGCTTACTAATTTGTAAATAAATGCTGAATTGGCACATTTTTTGCTCAATATTCACTGTATGGATCAGATGCCGTAGATAGAGATAATTCCATTTATTTGACGGCATAGCATATTAAGGAGGAACATATATGATAACCGCAGGAATCGATTGTGGCAGTCAGAACACAAAGGCCGCCATCATGAAGGACGGAAAGGTCCTCGGAAAAGCGCTGCTCCCTACGGAGTTCGACGCCGATCTGGCAGCTCAGAGAGTATATGAAATTGCTCTTAGAGAAGCAGGCATCAAAAAAGAAGACGTCCAGCGCCTCGTTATTACAGGCGTCGGCCGCGAAATCGTAAAATGGGGCGACGGCGAAATCAACGAAGTCGGTGCGGCAGTTAAGGGCGCGAGATACGCTATTTCGGACACCGACACAATTATCGACATGGGAGCAGACGGCTGCCGTGTCATCCGTCTAAATGACGACGGCTCCGTCATGAAGTACGAAGTTAACGATAAATGCGCATCCGGCGCGGGAACGTTTATCGAAGCAATGGCTCGTGCGCTTCAGATTACAACGGAAGAAATGGGAGATTTCTCTCTCCGTCACACAAAGGAACTGGCTACCAACGCTCAGTGCGTTGTTTTCGCCGAGTCCGAAGTCATTTCTCTGATTCATGCCAAAGAGACCAGAGAAGACATTGCTTACGGCGTACATATGGGCATAGCAAACCGCATTGCTTCAATGATTCGCAGAGTTGGCCTTACGGATCATTTCACGATGATAGGCGGGCCCGGATACAACAAGGGACTTGTCAGCTGCATGTCAAAGGTCTTCGGAAGAGATATAACGGTTCCTGAAGGCAACCAGTTTATCAGTGCAACTGGCGCGGCGATCTATGCTGCTGAGAATCAGTAAACGGAGGAAAAGATAATGGTTGAAACTGAAAAAAAAGTAGATTATTGGAGATGGACCGAGTCCAATTGGAAGAACCCTGAAATTCCTGATTGGCACGGCAGTCTCATTACCGCCGGAGTCGACATAGGTTCGACCAGCACTCAGGCAGTTATTCTGGCGGACGGCGTGCCCTATGCATATTCTAACATGAGAACCGGCTCCAACAGCCCTGATTCCGCGATCGGCGCTATCAACTGGGCAATGAAGGATACCGGATTGACACTGGAAGATCTGACCTATACAATAGGAACCGGATACGGCCGTGTTAATGTACCGTTTTCAAACAAAACGGTCACAGAGATCACCTGTCATGCGAGAGGCGCAAACTACATATATGGACCTACCGTACGCACCATCCTCGACATGGGCGGGCAGGACTGCAAAGCCATCCACTGCGATGAGAAGGGCACAGTAACATCCTTTATGATGAACGACAAGTGCGCTGCCGGAACCGGCCGCGGCATGGAAGTCATCGCGAACCTTTTGGCTGTCCGTGTTGAAGATATCGGCGATATGTCTTTCCAGATTGACGAAGAGCCCGCGCCTGTTTCCTCAACCTGCGTTATCTTCGCAAAGAGCGAAGCCACGAAACTGATGCGCTCCGGTTGGACAAAGGAAAAGGTTCTTGCCGCCTATTGCCACGCAATGGCACTTCGCGTTGTGCGTCTCCTCGAGCGTAACGGCATGGAGCTTGATTTCGCCATAACCGGCGGCATCGCAAAAAACATCGGCGTAACGCGCAGAATCGAAAGCCTTATGAATATAAAGGCTCTTTCCCCCACCATGGACACTCAGATAGCTGGCGCACTCGGTGCCGCCTTAATCGGAAAAGAACTCGTAGAAAAGAAAAGGGCGAAAGAAAATCAGTAAATATCGTGCAGCATACACGGGATGAAATTCCGGATGTGCTGCGAAAAGTCGGAAGGAGGCTAATGTCATGATAGCAAATTATGGCTACGAAGATGGTTCCGGCCACTACTACATTAGAATTGACACCTCGAAGTGCGCGGATTGCAAGGACAAGGGTTGTATCTCAGCCTGCCCTGAAACACTTTTCGCAACAGAGCTTGACGATTTTGACGATGAGGTAGTGCTGATAAGGGAAGATGCCCGCAACACCTTGCAAAACAGTTGCTCGCAATGCAAGGCCAGCGGAGAAATAGAACTGTGCACGAAAGCCTGCACCGCTGACGCAATCGGCTTCTCTTGGTGAGGAGCCCAATGTAGAATTTTTGTCTCACGATGCGGATAGCGTATCCGATGAGATTTAAATTATTTTTCCTAAGAAATTAAAGGAGGAGACACATGAGTTACGAAAAATTATTCGAGACCAACATTTCAGGCGAATCTGCAAAAGCCTGGAAAGCTTCCGGCAAGAAGGCGGTAGGCTATGTATGCTGCCATGTCCCTACAGAGATCCTTTTAGCGGCTGATGTTATGCCCATACGTCTTAGAGCCACCAACTGCGTTGACTCAAGCGATGCAGAAGCATGGATGTCCAGCTTCAGCTGCAGCTATGCAAGAAGCATCCTTCAGTATCTGATGAATGGTACATATGACCTTGACGGTCTTGTACAGTCTGACGGCTGCATGATGGCGACCCGTATCCTAGATAACTGGGAGCACATCGCTAAGAAAAACAACAAGGCTCAGTTTATCCATCAGATCGGTGCTCCCCGCATCACAAACGACACCTCAATCGGCTACTACAAGGCCGAGCTTCAGGCACTCGCAGACCTGCTCGGCGAGTTCTCCAGCAAAAAAGTTACCGACGAGAGCTTGAAGGCCGCTATTGCCAAGACGAACGAGGTCCGTGACCTTATTGCCCAGCTAAGTGCGCTCCGTAAGGAAGCAAAGGTTTCCGGCACAGAGGCTCTTAGGGTTATGCTGGCTAACTGCGATATGGCAATTGACGAGTACATCGCCGCTGTCAAGGAGTTCCTTGCAGACGCGAAGGGCCGCAAGCCTATCGAATCCCGCGCACGCCTCATGATCATCGGCTCCGCTCTCGATAACCCTGAATACATCAAGGTCATCGAGGACAAGGGTGGTCTCGTTGTTGCTGACGATCTTTGCTTTGGCGTTAAGGCGTTCGGAGACAAGATTGTCGTTGACGATAAGGATGTTCTCGGATCCATAGCGAATTACTACCTTAACCGTAATGTCTGTCCCCGCTCTCTAGATAACCGTCCCGCTATCCACAAGAATATCGTTGACGCTTGCAAGGAATACAGTGTACAGGGCGTTATCTATGAGAAGATGCAGAACTGCGAATGCTGGGGCGGCGAAGCTTACTACCTCGAGCCAGACCTCAAGGCAGTCGGCGTCCCGATGCTTCAGGTCGAGCGCGAAGAGCAGATGGCCAATGCCGGACAGCTTGCAATCCGTGCAGAAGCTTTCGTAGAAATGATTGAGAAATAAGAGAAGGAGGACAATACAATGGCAACTCAGAACTTTGATCCTACTCAGCCGGTTAACATGATTGATTTGACCTGCAACCAGGTTGATAGCATTTATCAGCATATGCTCTCTAAGGGCATGCCCGAAGTCATGTGGACTGTTGACATCCAGAAATTCGTATGGGAAGAAGTCCGCGACGCTCATAAGAACGGCAAGAAGCTTGTCGCTTTCGGCGGTCCTGTCCCCGTAACAATTATCCGCGCATTTGATTGCGTCCCCTTCTTCCTCGATACTATCCCCACCCGTATCGCTTCAATGGAAGACCTCGCCGGCCGCTTCATCGATGAGACCGAGAAATGCGCGCCGACCAGCATGTGCGCCATAGATAAGGTCCAGCTCGGCGTTGCTCTGAAGAACGAATTCGGCGTCAATATTGATGCTTTCGTACACGCAACAGTACCCTGCGACTCCGCTCGTATTGCATACCCCATGATGGAGCGCCTCTTCGGCTGCCCCTGCTTCACCTTTGACTGCCCCTTCCGCCATGATGACAAGGGTTACAAATATGTCGCTGACCAGATTGAAGCCTTCGTCCCCTGGATGGAACAGCTCACCGGTCTCAAGTGGGACGCTGCCCGTAAAGCGAAGTTCAGAGAGATAAACGAGGAGTCCAACAGATCTTATACACTCCTAACAGAGCTCGGCAACCTGCGTAAGAAGACTCCGTGCGTACTGCCCGGTCGTATGCTCGTTTTGAACGAGATCGTTGCTCCTCTTGCCGGCACTAAAGAGTGCACCGCAATGCTTGCAACTCAGCTCGAGATGGGCAATATGCTTGCCGATATGGGCATGAGCGGAACCCGCTGCCCCGAAGAGCGTTACCGCGTCTGCCTCATGCAGAACATGCTGTGGTCCAACACCGGCATCATGGACTGGATGGAGAAGACCTATGGCGCAGTGACCGTAATGGACGGCTTCGGCTATCAGGACGGCGTTATCATGGGCGACCTCGACAATTGGGAGATGGTAAAGCGTCAGACCGCAGAGTCAATGCTGCTCACCCCGATGATCCACGGCGCAACCGGCCCGACAGAGTACTGGCTCAAGGTCATCGACAAGATGTACGATGAGTACAAAGTCAACGTCTCCATCTTCATGGGTCACGTCGGCTGCAAGCACACTTGGGCTTCCGGCAAGATCGTCACCGACTACATCCAGGAGAAGTACGGTATCCCGACCCTTTACGTCGATGTCGATGCTATCGACCCGCGCTACAAGTCCAACGACGAACTCCGCGCCCAAATCGGCGAATACATGGAATCCGTTGTCGGAGCAGAGAACTTCACAAAATAAGCACTTACAATTAATCAACGTCCACGACCGTAGTAATTTTACTGCGGTCGTGGACGAGGATTATTCATATTATTCATATTGGAAAGCGAGTGGAATATATGGAAAAAATAAAATCAATAGCCGTCACAGGAAAAGGCGGAACAGGCAAAACGGTCGTTTCAACGCTACTCATCCGTTTGTTGGCTGACCGTTTTCCCGGCAGAGTACTCGCCATTGACGCAGACTCCGCGATGAGCCTGTGCTATACGACCGGTCTGAAGGTCGATAAAACGGTCAGCCAGCTGCGCAGTGAGCTTGTTGGCATGCGTCAGGCAAGAGAAGAACTGAACAATGGCCCCACAAAGGATCTTATGCGCGGAATTCTCGCGCACGGAAAAGGCTTTGACCTTCTTACTATGGGACGTCCGGAGGAGCCCGGGTGCTTCTGCGCCTGCAATGAACTGCTCCGTTTTGGTATAGATACTCTTATGAGCGATTATGACTATGTCGTAGTCGACGGTGAAGCAGGCCCTGAGCAACTCAACCGCCGCGTCATGAAGAGCGTCGATTGCCTGCTTGTAATGGCGGATATGTCTGCGAGAAGCCTCCAGACCGCAGCCGGTATCATCGCTGTCGCAAAAGCCGGTGAGAACAACATCGATGTCAAAACGACAGGTCTTGTTCTGAACCGCGTCCGTGAAGATCAGCCAAAGGAAGAGCTTTTGAAGAAGGTTGGACTCGAAGTCTTCGGCGAACTGCCCGAGGACGCAATGGTCAACAAATTTGACCGCGAAGATAGAACTCTCTTTGACCTCCCGATGGATGGCGCCTGCCCGCAGGCAGTCCTTGCAATCGTGAAGAAGCTCGTTCCTGAGTATTAAACCGTAGCCCAAAAGGAGTGACCGCAATGCATGACGGAACGGAACATGAAGAACTTGGCTACCACGTCCATGCCGACGGGAGTGCTCACTGTCACGGTGAGGAACATGAAAGCGTTTCGGCGCATCCTCATGTCCACACCAACAAAAAAGCAGTCCATGACCGCCTTTCAAAGGCAAAGGGACATCTGGAATCCGTGATACGCATGATTGACGATGACAGGGATTGCGCAGAGGTACTTGTACAGCTGGCTGCGGTCAGATCTGCAATTAACAACGCCGGAAAGGTTCTTTTGCAGGATCATATATCAGAATGCATCACCGAAGCGGTTGCTCATAACGATACGCAGAAGTTGACTGATCTGAACAAGGCTATCGAACAGTTTATGAAATAAAATACAAACCCAAAGGGAGCCGTTGCGGCTTGACTGTGCCTGAAACCTCAGGGACGGCAAAGTATGCATCGGCTCCCTTATCATATTTAATATATATTTATATCAAAATTGTACAATTATTCGCACAAATACTGGCTTTTTAATCACTTAAATTTCGTTGCAAATTACTTTTTTGTGATGTAAAATTATTCTAGCGTTGTGTTGACTTAATTTTAACACATCATACACAAAATTATTCGATAAGGGAGTTTTACTATGGCAGAGAAAAATCTTAGTATCGACTGGAAAAAGCATTATCAAGATCATTTGGTAACACTGGAAGGTACAGCAAAAGCTGTTAAACCCGGCGATGTTTTCTGGCTTGGCCAGGCCTCTACCATTCCATATGCATGGCTGGAAGAGCTGTATGCACACATGGAAGACTATCATGACGTAACTATTTACTACAACGTTATGAATCAACCCGCATCTATGGTTTTTGACACCGATACCAAAAAGCACTTCAAAATGATCAGTGCTTATTGCCTGCCCGTTGAGCGTATGGCAATCGGAATGAACACCATCGAGCCCGGCGGATGCACCTATGATACTCTGCAGTATGCTCCGTTTGAGTATGGCTGCAATGCAATTGCAATGCATGTTGCTCCTCCCGATGAAAACGGATATTGCAACGTTTGCGCCTATGGTGTTACCACGAACCAAATCATTTGCCTTGATCCCCGCATAACCAAGAGAATTTATTTCATCGACCGTACAGGTGTTTATCCGGTTCCCGGCCCCTATGAGTCGCACTATGTGCACGTTTCTCAGATGGATTACATATGCGAGCTCGACACCGAGCCCAGCTTCATTCCTTCTCCGTTGCCTACCCCTGTTGATGAGAAGATTGCTTCTTTCATCATGCCCCACATTAAATCCGGTGACAATGTTCAGATAGGTTTTGGCGGTCTGGGCGAAGAAATCCTCAGAAATCTTAGAAAAGCAGAGGGAACCTTCCAGATTTACTCCGAGGTCGCTTGCGACAACATGCAGGATCTCGTTGAGGAAGGCAAAATCACAAAGATCGTTGCTTCCAGCCCCGGCTCCTGCTCCGAGAAATTCTTTAAGTTCATGCGTGATGACCCACGTATAGAGCTCCGTCCGCAGCAGTATATGATCGACCCTCTGGGTACTATGCATTGCGATAACCTTGTTTCAATTAACGCCACCTTCCAGATCGACCTTCTCGGGCAGGCCTGCTCCGAAGCTCAGGGCATGACTCCGTTCTCCGGCCCCGGCGGCTCCTTTGCTTACCTCTACGGCGCAATCCGCGCTAAGAATGGCCGAAGCTTCCTATGCCTGCGCTCCACCTTCACGGACCATGACGGTGAGCGCCATACAAACATTCATGCTTGGCTGCCGGAAGGCTGCATAGTTACAACCCCGAAGGTCTATGTTATGTATGTCGTTTCCGAGCATGGAATTGCCAACATTTACCTCAGATCTCTTAAGGATCGCGTCAAGGCACTGCTCAAGATAGCGCATCCTGATTATAGGCAGGAACTTAAGGATAAGATCTGCACAACTGCTATCATCAAGGAAGACGACTTTGTGGATTACGATCTATTCGATAACGTAGAAAAGTAAGATTGAACAATAAGTCGTAATAAATCAATTATCGGGCACTCCCGGCGTTCCATTTGGAACGTCTGGGAGTGCTTTCATTATACCAACTGTTCCATGCCGGTTTTTGTTAGGATTTCGGCAATAATTAAAGTAATAACTATCCAAATTGAATTGCAAATGTTAAAATTTAGTGCTATCATATTATCATCAAAGCCTAAACGGCAACAATTTTACGGAGGATACAAATATGGTTATTTGCAACTGCCTTTTCACAAGCGAAACCACCGACATGAAGGACTTTTACAAGATTCTCTGCGACGAGGGACTTGTGGAAGGCTCCCGTGCCGACAAGGGCAATATAATGTACGATTTCTTCATCAACACCGAGGATTCAAAGCGCATGATGCTCATTGAACATTGGGAGAGCTTTGATGATCTGCAGGCTCATTCCGAAACCGAGCTTTTCCAGAAGTTCCGCCCCGTCTGCAAGGCAAACGGCGTAAGATCCAAGCTTGCAATGTACGAAGAATAATTCGGAGAAGACATAATAAAAGCGAAGCCGAAAGGCTTCGCTTTTTCGTTTTGATGCAGTTTAATCTTGTGCCGGAATGGCAGTCGTTGTCCTTGTGCCGTATTTTTCCGCATATGCTTTTGACTCGCTGTCAGTCGCGGCATTCATGATATCGCGGCTCTCACCCATGGTGCAGGGCTCGAAACTCAGATTGGACGATAACCACTGTTTTGTGCGCTCAGAGTTTAAAGTCAGGGTAGTGTAGAAGTAATCGCGTTTATAATTATTGTCCGACAGGCGCTTCTCGACAGAAAAATTAATTGTGCAGGCATAAACACTGGCGTAGTAATTATCGTCGGTAACAAGCCATACTTTCCCAAGCGTGCCGTCATCAATATCGGGCAGAATGCATTCCGTATATAGTTGATATGCCTGCTCTGCTGAAAGCTCAAAGTCCTTGTATGTGCTATCGGCTATATCAAAATAGCTCACATAGGCGTCCGCAATCGTATCGACATTTACAGGGACATCCAGCTCCTTGCGGTAATCAACGGCTTCCTTAACGTTCATCAGATCGTTCAACGTATAAATATCCTTGCTGGCCGAGGAATAAATGTTGTAGTCTCTGGAAAACGTCTTTCCGTTTTGGTATGTATATACGAAAGAGACATAACTACTGGCCTCATTGTAGTTTCCGGTATAAGCCTCATTCAAATTCTTATGCGAGATGATGTCGCGTTGCAGCGTGATTGCCGCCTTGACGTTTTCCGGTTCCTCCAAAAGCAAAGGCTCGCCCGCACACTGAATCGAAACACCCTTCACCTCATTGGCGTCGGGCAGTTTGCTCTCAATCCCGAAAACATCGTATTCTCCGCATACCATCAGTGAAATTATAAGAAACGCGGTTACGCCCATCCCAGCCCAGTTGCGGCCTGAAAAAACATGGAGTGTTTTCTGCATTAGCATTTCGGCGGCAAAATATCCGACAAAAGCTCCGAAAAGCATGAACAGCAACATAAACAGCATTGATTCAACACCGTACAGAGTAGTCACTCTGCTGAACACAGTCTGATATATGACTATGCCGAGAACGAGCGCACAGCCGACCGAAAGGCAATATTTGAAGACGGGTTTGAGAGGCTTCAGTGCAACCACATCACCGGCAGCTTCCATACGGCGATGTTTGATGATCGCCATCGCGAGGAACGCGAAAACAATACCGACTGCGGCATAGACGACAAGCGCAATCCAGCCGTTGTACCAATAGCCAATTGCGAAATTGGAGCCGTTGCCCATAGGCTCCAGAATACTCTCCGGATTCGTACGTAAAAGTAGGTACATCGGCGGAGATAGTGTCGTGAAGGTGTCTGCGTCTCTCATGCTGATGCCGTAGATGAACAGGCTCATTACGGTTTTCACAAGTAATTCAACAACATAAACCGTGAAATTAAGAACTATATAAACCAGCGGCAGGGTAAAAATATTACCCGTGAAGCTCGCGCACAGGGAGGCAAAGCCTAAAAAGAACAGGTTTGTCAAGCATGCCATTGCAAGCCACGAAAGAGCATAGCCCGCACCAAGCGCAAGCATGCCATAGGCCGCCTCAACGCAGAGCGTGATGAGAAACACGATGACATTGATCACGAACATTGCCGTGAGACCTGAGGTGAAAACGGAGAGGAAAACTCCCTCGCGCTTTATCGGCAGAGAGCACATCATCGACACGCTGCGGGCGTTATAGAGATAATTGAACGCTGCCATAGCAATGAGCATTCCGAAGATACCGGACATTATGACTCCGCCATAGAGCCCGGCTGACAGAATATGACGACCCATTGCCGCGACAAAGATGCGTATATCGTCGGTGTACGTCATCGTCAAGTTGTTATATTGAATCATGTTTGCCAGCGAGATCGGCAGAATAATAAGCCATACAATTAGATATATCGCGAAAATCGGCCAATTGCGCTTCAGAAGGTTCAAAAACAAAGTTTTGTTAAAGTATGATGTCTTTGACTTCATAGTGCTCGCCTCCTAACTCGTAAATAAAAATCTCTTCAAGCGACAGGGGGACAACATCCATAAACAGCGGCTCGCAGGTCGCTAGCTTGTTTGTTATCTCCTCCGATTTTCCACGGACGATAATCGTCTGGAGCCTTCCGGTAGTACTTTGGTGAAGAATCTTGAGGCTCTCCGGCAAGGTTTTTCCATCCGGAAGGGCGAGCTGTACCTTCGCAATATTATCCTGAAGGTCGGAAAGATTTCGCTCGAGAAGAAGCTTTCCTCTGTTCATAATGCCGACGTGATCGCAGACGTCCTCCAGCTCGCGGAGATTGTGAGAGGATACCAGAACTGTCGTTCCGTATTCCGCGACATCTGCCATAAGTATGCTCCAGACCTGACGGCGCATTACAGGGTCGAGCCCGTCCACGGGCTCGTCCAGCACTAGCACCTTTGGGCACATGGAAACCATCAGCCAAAAAGCCGCCTGCTTCTGCATACCCTTTGAAAGGCTGCGCATTTTTGCGTTCTCATTCAAATCAAAGGCTATTCGAAGCTTATCGAAGCGCTCGACTGAAAAATTGGGGCAGACGCCCTTATAGAACTTCATCATGTCCTTAATTGTCGACTGCGTGAAGAAAAACACGTCGTCGGGAATATACGCTATGTCCTTTTTGATTTCGGGGTTCTCATACACCGGCTTACCGTTTACAAGCACCTTGCCCGTATCCTGATGGAAGATACCCGTTATGTGGCGAATTATCGTCGATTTACCCGCTCCGTTCGGTCCGACCAGCCCGTATATCGCGCCTGTCGGAACGTTTATTGAAAGATCATCCAGAGCCTTGAAGCCGTCAAAGCTCTTTGTGACATTCCGTACCTCTATCATTCCCTGTCCTCCCTGCTTCTGAAATTCCTGATGTGACCGCATATCTCATCCTGAGTCACACCGAGATGCATAATATCCGTCACCGTTGTATCAAGATGACCGTATAGCTCCGCTTTACGCGCCTCAAACGCTTCTCCGCACTCGCCGACAAAGCTTCCCTTGCCCGGAACGGAGTAGATATAGCCCTCGGTCTCAAGCTCGCGATAGGCTTTTTGTATAGTGTTCGGATTAATCGCAAGCTGACCCGCCAGGTCGCGAACCGAGGGGACTTTTTCGTCCGCATTGATAACGCCCGTAATTATTGCCCGGCGCAGACTATCCTTGACCTGTTCGTATATGGGACGCGGATCTCTGTAATTTATAGAAAACAAACAAGCACCCCCTATGACCGTTTTTTTGTCTGTACTATTTGTACTAACACAGTCAGCGTACTACCTTTGGGTTATATTGTCAAGCTAATTTCGAATTTTCACCTTTTATTGAGCAGAAAATGGTAATATAAAAATATTTGCACCCACATCGATGTTGGACTATAATATCATCTAGATGTCTTGATGGTCAAGCACGGGGAGGGCTCACATACTATGAATTATGACGCAGGAAATTGCGACGTTGCGGTCATCGGAGCGGGTCATGCTGGGATAGAGGCAGCTCTTGCCTGCGCCCGTATGGGACTCGACACGATGATCTTCACGATAAATATGGATGCCTGCGGAAATATGCCGTGCAATCCCGCAATCGGCGGTACCGGAAAGGGACACCTTGTCCGTGAGCTTGATGCTCTGGGCGGAGAGATGGCTGTTGCTGCTGATAGGGCCTGTATACAGTACCGTATGCTAAACCGCGGAAAGGGCCCTGCCGTACATTCACTCCGCGCACAGGCTGACAGGTGGAAGTATCAGGCCATAATGAAGCACACACTGGAGCTTCAGGAAAATCTGCGAATTAAGCAAGCAGAAATCGTCGAGATTGGTACAGAAAACGGCAAGGTCTCTTTTGTTCGCACACAGACCGGCGCCGCCTATTTCTGCAAGGCCGCTGTCATCTGCACAGGGACTTACCTCAAGGGAAGAATAATCATCGGCGATGTTTTGCGCGAATCAGGGCCGGACGGCAATGCCGCTGCCGTACCTTTGGGTACTTGCCTTGAAAATTTGGGACTTTCAATCAGGCGGTTTAAAACTGGTACGCCGCCCCGAATAAACCGCAGGACGGTCGATTTTTCGAAAATGGAAATCCAGCCAGGCGACGACATTATCGTCCCATTCTCCTTTCGCACGACTGAAACGCTTGAAAATCTCGCGGTATGCTATCTTACCTATACAAACGAACAAACGCATGAAATAATAAGAGCAAACCTGCACCGAAGTCCACTCTACAGCGGCGTGATCGAGGGCATCGGCCCGCGATATTGCCCTTCGATTGAGGACAAGGTGGTTCGCTTTGCCGATAAGAAGCGGCATCAGCTTTTCGTCGAGCCGATGGGGCTCAACACTGAGGAGGTCTATATTCAGGGCTTTTCTTCATCGATGCCGGAGGAGGTGCAGATTGCGATGCTCCACACACTCGCTGGACTTGAGCACGCGGAAATGACCCGTCCGGCCTATGCGATTGAATACGACTGCGTTGATCCGACGGAGCTTTATGCTACGCTCGAAACCAAGAAAATTTTGGGACTTTACGGCGCAGGGCAGTTTAACGGCTCCTCGGGTTATGAGGAGGCCGCCGCCCAGGGCTTTGTCGCGGGCGTAAACGCCGCGCTGAAGATAAGGGGCGAGGAACCGCTGATTCTTAAGCGCAGCGACGGATACATCGGTACGCTCATTGACGATTTGGTCACAAAAGGCACAAATGAGCCCTATCGCATGATGACCTCGCGCACAGAATACAGACTCCTGCACCGTCAGGATAACGCCGATATCAGACTCTCGCACTTCGGCAGGCTCATCGGACTTGTTTCCGAGGAGCAATATAATGCCGTTCTCGAGAAATATGAAGCTGTTGAAAAAGAGGCCGAAAGGCTTGAGAACACGTATATTCCGCCGACGGACGCGCTTTGTGAAATGCTGATTTCCAAGGGCACTACTCCTCCGGTTTCGGGTATAAATCTCGCAACGCTACTGCGCCGCCCGCAAGTCGAATATAGCGACCTTGCGTCTTTTGATTCGGAACGACCTGTGCTTCCGCGCGTCGTGACAGAGCAGGTCGAGATACAATTAAAATATGCGGGTTACATCGACCGTCAGCTCAGGGAAGTCAAAGAGTTCTCAAAGATGGAAAACCGCAAGCTGCCGACCGATATTGATTACAGCGCTGTGTTAGGCTTGCGTATTGAAGCTCGGCAAAAGCTGACAAAAATACGTCCCGAAAACTTCGGCCAGGCTAGTCGAATCTCCGGTGTGTCGCCCGCCGACGTCGCCGCGCTGATGGTTTTCCTTGAGAGCCGCAGGGACGGGAAGAAGTCGTACGAATAAAGATAAGAAACGGCGTCATCTTAATTGTTGAGATGACGCCGTTTCTTATCTTTATTATAGAATACTATTTAAAATACTATCCTTAGCAGATGGTTGATCCCGCAGGGACGGTATCGTCGAGCATGAGCAGATTGAGCGCTCCGTCCTTTTCTGCGGAAAGAAGCATGCCGTTAGATTCATCTCCCATCATCTTGCGCGGGGGCAAATTCGTACAGGCTACAACTGTCTTGCCGACGAGCTCTTCGGGCTTATAGAATTTCGCGATACCCGAAAAAATCTGGCGCGGTGTTCCAGAGCCATCGTCCAGCTTGAAGCGCAGGAGCTTATCGGACTTCTTGACGTTTTCACATTCCAGCACCTTGCATACGGTCATGCGAACCTTGGCGAATTCGTCAATCGTGACGGTTGGTACTTCAGGGATTTCCGGTTCAGTCTTTCCTCCAAGCAGCTCGTCAAGGTAGGCGAGCTCTTTTTCGAGGTCTATACGCGGGAAAAGGGTTTCACCCTTTTGTACTGTCACATTTGCAGATAGAACGCCGAAAATATTCGCGTTGTCCCAAGCCTTGTCTTTTTCGACTGCGCCGATTTGCGCGAAGGCTTTTTCACAGCTTGAGGGCATGACGGGCTGTAAAAGCGTCGTGGTTATTCTGATAGTCTCGAGAAGATTGTACATGACGGAAGCAAGGCGAGCCTTGTTCGCTTCGTCCTTCGCAAGCACCCAGGGTGCTGTCTCATCAATATATTTGTTCGCGCGGGAGATGACCTTGAAGGTCTCGATAAGCGCGGCTTGCGTTAAAAAGCCTTCCATGTTCTGTTCATAGATGTCACGAAGAGCCTTTGCCATACCGATTAACTCGTCGTCGATTGGGTCGGACGAGCGTTCCAATGGCAAAGTGCCATCAAAATACTTGATTACCATCGCAACGGTGCGAGAAACAAGGTTTCCAAAGTCGTTTGCTAGGTCAGAGTTTATGCGGCTTATCAGCAGCTCGTTCGAGAAGCTACCGTCCGAGCCGAGTGGGAACTCGCGCATAAGGAAATAACGCAGGCTGTCCACGCCGTAGCGCTCCGAGAGCAGATAAGGGTCAACGACGTTACCCTTGGACTTACTCATCTTGCCGCCGTCCATCAGCAGCCAGCCGTGACCATAGACCTTTTTTGGAAGCGGCAGTTCAAGGCTCATGAGCATTGCGGGCCAGATAATTGAGTGAAAACGGACGATTTCCTTGCCGACCATGTGGACTGCAGGCCAGTATTTGCCGAAATCGTTATATTTGTCGTTGCCGTAGCCGAGAGCCGTGATGTAGTTCGATAGCGCGTCAACCCAGACGTAAACGACGTGTCCGGGGTCGAAAGTCACCGGTATACCCCAGGTGAAGGTCGTGCGCGAAACGCACAAATCCTCAAGCCCGGGCTTAATGAAGTTGTTTATCATTTCATTGACACGGGAAGCCGGCTCAAGGAAACCGGGGGTTTCCAGAAGCGCCTGAATCCTGTCCGCGTACTTGGAAAGGCGGAAGAAATAGGCCTCCTCCTCCGCGTCGTGGACCTCGCGCCCGCAGTCGGGACATTTGCCGTCTTTGAGCTGACTCTCCGTCCAGAAGCTCTCGCAGGGAGTGCAGTATTTGCCCTTATAGGAGCTCTTGTAAATATCGCCCTTGTCGTACATCTGCTTAAAAATCATTTGTATCGCTTCGACATGATAGTCATCTGTCGTGCGGATAAAGCGGTCGTTAGAGATGTTCATGAGCTTCCACAGGTCTAAAATTCCTCCCTTGCCCTCGACGATCTCGTCGACAAACTGCTTGGGGCTAACGCCCTTGGCCTTGGCCTTCTCCTCAATCTTTTGGCCGTGCTCGTCAGTGCCTGTGAGGAACATAACATCATAGCCGCACATTCGCTTATAGCGCGCGATAGTATCCGTTGCAACGGTGCAGTAAGCGTGCCCGATGTGTAGCTTGTCCGACGGATAATAAATCGGAGTTGTGATGTAGAATGTTCCTTTGCTCATGTTGTTTCCTCCTGTATATTGTAGGTGTGCTTTTTGCATAAAACGCATTGAGATTATTATATTCGGACATCAAACGGCTGTTACCCGACAACATCCGTTCCCGATACCGGATTGACTGGTCCGCTAGGTGTAGGAGTAACAGGCTGGGTCGGTGTCGGGGTTACACTCGGCGAAGGTGAGACGCTCGGTGAGGCAGAAGCGGATTCGGAAGGACTGGGAGATGGGCTGGGGCTCGTGTGATAATAGTATCTGCTCTTCGACTCAGCCTTACTGCTAATAAGTTTTCCGTCCTTGTCATAGACATTTCGGGTAGATTGCGCGCCATAGCCATCAGCGAGCTGCCAGGAGCTGGTTGTCATTTCAACTCTTATGCCATCGGGGTTCGAGCCGTAAATCTGAACGCTGACAGTGTTCTTGGTCTTATCAACAGACGACAGTATCTTTATTGGATACGTGCCGTTGTTTTTAAATTTGAAGTCCGGTGTCGGCCAACTGACGGTTGCATCAAGACCAGCGGGCAGATAGCTGACTCCGAAGTAATGGCAGTATCGTTCGGTAATCTCAAGGTTCGCGACTAGCGAGCAGTAATAAAGCGTAGAGGACACCTGACAAATGCCGCCGCCGACTTCCTGAACTACTTGACCTCCAGAATAAGCTCCGGCCTCAAGATAGCCTGCCGCCTTTGTACGCTGACCAAGGGTTTTGTTGTATGAGAATTCTTCGCCGGGATTTAAAATGATGCCGTTGATGGAGGCTGCTGCCTTTGTGACGTTATTAATGCGGTTAGCCGAGCTGCCCTGAAGGCTCGTGCTCTTCTGAGAAAGCAAATCCGCGAAGAGCATGGAATTCAGCTTGTCGGTTGTGATTTCAGGTTCAGTCTTAATTAGAGGGATAACGACCTCGTCGCCGTTCTTAGCATCATCCCAGAGTATTTGCGCGGCATCGATGTCAAAGCTCCTGCCCGTCACATGCGCAGTTGCCTGCTTGGTCTCCGGGTCATATTCTGCGTTGACCGGCTCTTCGAAAACGGTGTCATAAAGCTCCTGAAGGTCGATTGTCTCAGCTTTTGAACCCTCGACAGCCTGAGCGGTATATTTGATCGGGTCATAATTTCCGCTTACCAGTGCATCCTTGACCGTATTATAGAGCTCGTCTGAATTAATCTGAATAGAGCTTGCGCCCTTGACGACTGTGATGCTGTCCTCGCTGACATCCAAGCTGGACTGCATAAGCAAAAGGCTCGACTGCTTTGCGCCCTCGTCAATCTTGCTGTGAAGATAGTCCTCGTTTAAGCTTTCTCCGTTTGAAGCCGCAAGCTTCATGCCGGACAAAGCGCACTTTATGTAGTTGAAGGTGTTCGCAAGAAAGGAGCCGCCGTGGCAGGCGTCGTAGGCATAGACTGCAGCATCGGGCGCGGAAAGATAGCTCCCCGCATCCTTACCGCTTATGGATAAGTCGTAGCCCGCAGGAAGGGAAACGGTGAGCGTCTTGTCATCGTCCGTCCCGATGTTGTTTGCGATAAGTGTATCAGCCGCCTCGGAGGAGCTCATCCCCGAGAGGTCCAGGCCCGCCATACTGACATTGGGGAAAATGGTTTCGAGCGAATTTGCGTATATGCCGAGTCCGGCAATGCCCGCACAAACAACAGCCAGAGCTATGGCAATTGCAACAATTGCTTTTCTGCCTCCGGCTCCATTCTGTTTTTTTGTCGTTTGAACCTTTTTGGCAGGTCTTTCCGGCGGTCTTGCCGGCGCGCTCTGCGCAGGCCTAACCGCGCGGTTAGCGCTTGGAGCAGCCTTGTGATTTGTGCCGGATCTTTCGTTATTTCCGTTTTCTCTTGATTTCCCACTGACCAGTTTAATGTTGTCCACTTCCCCTGAAATTTTCTATGTCGAGCTTTGTATATATTATTGACTATTCCGGTGGATTTTCCTCGCTCGCGCCTTCTAAAATTGGATCTTCGGGTAGCGGCTCGTTGGGATTTTCAATCATCCACGGATTTGCGTTCATTTTTGCCTGTGACTGTGCTTCGAGTAGGGTGCCTATCAGAATGTTCGAAAGCAGAAAGCCCGATGAAGTGAAACTCCATCTCTTGCCGCTATGCCTAGTCCATCCCTTTTTCTCGTATTCGCTCAAAAGATATTCGATTTTGTCGAAATTACTTCTGTAAACGGTGTTGTATTCTTCTCTGGAGATGCCGCGGATTGTCCTCATGCCCAGCATGATGTATTCTGTCGCTCTGCCGAGCTTGTTTGTCTCCTCGTATTCATCCAAGATATCTCTGTTTCCGAATATCCCTTCGATGTACCGGTCAAGATCGGGGACAAAGCTGTAGCGAACACCTTCGACAAAGGAATGGGCGCCGGGGCCAAAGCCCATATAATTGTCCAATCGCCAGTATTTGAGGTTGTGCTTGGACTCCTTGCCGGGTAGGGAATAGTTCGATATTTCGTACTGCGGATAGCCGTAGTGCTCCAAGATATCCGTCATATAGAGGTACATGTCCGCCTGATCATCGTCGTCAGGCAAAAATGCGGAGCCGCGGTATTTGCAAATAGGCGTGCCGTCCTCAATCTTTAGCCCGTAGCAGGAAAAATGCTGAGGCCTAAGTGCGATGCATTTTGAAAGCGTGTCAGCCCAGTCGTTTTTGGTCTGGCTCGGCAATCCGTAGATGAGGTCGAGACTAATATTGTCAAAGCCTTCGGCCTTCGCCAGTCGCACCGCCTGTTCTGCCTGCTTGAAGCTGTGACGGCGGCCGATGAGCTTTAAAATATCGTCGTTTGCAGACTGGACGCCAAACGAGATACGGTTTATGCCCTCGTTTTTCAGCATGCGCAACTCGTCCGTCGTCACGGTGTCGGGGTTCATTTCAACAGTGACCTCAGCGGATTTCAAGACCTTCGCCGTACGCTTCAGCGTGTTGAAAATTTCGCAGATATATTTTGCCCCATAAAAACTGGGCGTTCCGCCGCCAAAATATAGCGTATCTATGTAGTACGGTTCCATCTGAGGAGCGGTTTCCTCAATATGCTTAATAAGAGCGCTCTGGTATTTTTCCATCTTGCTTTCCTGACCCGCAAGAGAGTAAAAATCGCAGTATGAGCATTTGCTCGCGCAAAATGGTATATGTATGTAGACTCCGAGCATACGCTCCATGAATTGCGCTCCTTTCATTAATTTCAGACACTTCATTTTATATAAAATGTAGGGCTATGTCAATGTAATGTATCGGAAGAAATGGGATTTGCAGTAGCCGCCGATGACCGGTTCCCCTTTTGTCGGAGAAACGGTCATCGGTCAGCCCGTAAAAATGTTAAAATCTAAAACAGTTCGCAGATAAGCTCGGTGTATTCGGCTGCGTTTTCAAGGGGCAGACCGGCAATCAGCAGGGCCTGAACATGAAGTATTTTCGCAAGCTTTGAGGCCTTGTCCTTATCGGTTTCGAAGGCTTCCTTAAGGGCTTTGAAGGCGTGGTGCTCGCTGTTAAGCTCCAGAACCCTTTTTGCCTTAATATTCTGTGCCGCTTCGTTTTTCATAAGCATGAAATATTTTTCCATTTCGAGGGAAATTTCCCCCTCGGAGGTGAGGTAAACAGGATGGCTAACAAGCTTGTGGCTCAGACGAACGTCCGATATGCCATCGCCGAGAGTTTCCTTCACAAAGTCGATAAGCTCCTTGTTTTCCTCAAGTTTCTTATCGGTTTCGGTTTTCTCCTCTTCGGTTTCAAGCCCAAGGTCATCGCTTGTGATGTTGCAGAACTTAATGCCCTCATATTCTTTAAGTTGACGGATAATGAAATCGTCAACCTCGTCGGTCATGTAGAATATCTCAAAGCCCTTGTTGCGTACAAGCTCCGCCTGCGGCAGACTATCCGCGTGTACAACACTGTCTGTACAGACGTAGTAAATATACTTTTGTTCCGTGGACATTTTTTCCTTGTACTCACGCAGAGGGACAAGCTCTTTTTCCTTGCTCGAATAGAACATCAGAAGGTCCATAAGCATGTCCTTCTTTTCGCCGTAGTTATCGACTATGCCGTATTTGAGCTGCATGCTGAAAGCGCTGTAGAATTTCTCGTAATTTTCGGACTCTTCGTCCATCATTCGGCGGAGCTCGTTTTTAACCTTCTTTTCAAGGTTGGTCTGAATTATCTTGAGCTGCCTGCCGTTCTGCAATGTCTCGCGGGAAAGGTTGAGCGGGAAATCGGGGCTGTCAACGACACCGCGAACAAAGCGGAAGCAGTCGGGAATAACTTCCTTGCAGCGTTCCATTATCATAACGCCGTTTGAATAGAGCTGGAGACCCGGCTCGAAAAGGTCGGAGAAGAAGTTCGTGGGCGCTCTGCCCGGGATAAAGACCATAGCCTTATAGGAGACCTGACCTTCGGCGCTTACGCGTATCGTCGATACCGGAGATTCATAGTCGTAATAGATGTTTTTATAGAACTCGTCGCTTTCTTCCTTCGTGACCTCGTCCTTTGAGCGCTGCCAGATAGGGACCATGCTGTTGATGATCTGCTCAACGGTCTTCGGAATCTGCGTCATAACGGGCTTTCCGTCGGCGTCCAATTCGCCTGTCTCGACATCCTCTGCGATAGTTGCGTCAATAACAATGGGCCAGCGGATGAAATCGCTGTATTTCTTAATGAGCTGTCCTATGGACATATCGTTCAGGAAACGGGTGTATTCGCTGTCCTCAACGTCCTGCTTTATGTGCATGATAACATCCGTTCCGACGCTGTCCTTGTGCCACTGCTCGACCGTATAGCCGTCCGTACCGGCACTCTCCCACTTATAGGCTGTGTCGGAGCCATATGCCTTTGTGATAACGGTAACCTTATCGGAAACCATGAAAGCGGAGTAGAAGCCGACGCCAAACTGCCCGATAATATCAAGATCGGAAGCCTCACCGGTTTTTTCCATTTCGCTTTTAAATTTGAGCGAGCCGCTCTTTGCAATGATGCCGAGATTGTTTTCAAGCTCCTCTTTCGTCATGCCAATGCCGTTGTCGGAAACGCTGATGATGCGATCCTCTTCAGAAAAGCCGAGCTTGATTCTGAAATCGGAGCGCTGCAGCCCGACATTTTCATCAGTGAGAGACTGATAGCAGAGCTTGTCTATGGCGTCGCTCGCATTGGAAATAATCTCTCTCAGGAAGATTTCAGGGTGCGTGTAGATGGAGTTGATCATCAGGTCCAGAATTCTTTTTGATTCCGTTTTGAACTGTTTTTTTGACATAGCTTAAAGTTACCTCCTAGCAATTGAGAAAATATAGCGTAACTTATATATTAACACTTTTTTACCGTTTTTCAACACTTAACAGGAATAAAAAGTCAAATATGCCGGATTGAATTTCAAATATTTTCATATTTACTTATCTGCCGCTATAAGTGGGGCGAAACGGTTGAAAGTGAATTCATCCCACGCCTCTGATTGTTCCACTATTTGGGTTAGTGTGATTTAGCTATATTAACAATTGTGTTCCGGAGAAATTATGGTATAATTAATATACAGGAGGGGCAGTTTCGGCTCCCCCGGATCGGCTCCTCTGACAAACCGGCATTGTGCCACAAGAAGGAGTTGTACATTATGAAATTCACAATCACAGAAAAGAAAATCAAAGTACCAGACGAGATCATGGAATATGCCGAGCGCAAGGTCGGTAAGATTGATCGCTTCTTCCGTGGAGATTCAAAGGCCTTTATTACATTCAGCTCCGAAAGGGGCAGATACAGAGCAGAGGTCACCCTTGAAAATAACGGCATGTACTATAGGGTCAGCGAGCTGACTGGGGATATGCGAGTTTCAATTGACTCAGCTTGTGCCTCTATAGAGAGCCAAATTAGGAAAAACAAGACCCGTCTTGAAAAACGTCTGCGAGAGGGTGCCTTCGAAAAGGAATTCACAAGCAGCTTCATTCCTGAAGATGAAGAAACCGACTTCAATATTGTCCGGTCAAAGCACTTCCCGATAAAGCCCATGACGCCGGAGGAAGCAATTCTGCAAATGAATCTATTGGAACATGAGTTCTTTGCCTTTAAAAACCAGTCGGAAGGTAATGCCTTTGCAATCGTCTATCGCCGCAAAAACGGCGGCTACGGTCTGATTTCTGATGCCGACTGAGACGTATACAACACATAAACTAAGGGAACGGGCATTCGCCCGTTCCCTTTTAATATCTCCGCTTAAAACCTCGCGTTGCAGTACTGATGCATATATGGTAGAATTAGGGCGCAGAAAGGAGGAATAGTGTGAAATTATTACGAAGAGTTTCCTATGCAATGCTTATACTCGCCGTTTCAAACAGCTTTCTCTTATATTACCTTGTCCCGATAATATCGGGATGGAAGGTAGCCATGTGCGCCGCGCTTGCAATTGCCTTTATTGGGATAAACATCATGCCATCCGCCACGGGCTGTCCGAAAGGAAGATATCGAGTCCTGCTTGGTGGTACGGAGCTTCTCCTTCTGTTCATGCTTTCGTCCCTTTTGAATCTAGCCGGTGTTATACTAACGTACATTTTGCTTGTGCCGGAGAATGTCAAGCTATCTGTACTCTTTATAAATTGCTTGATTATAATCGTCTTTGAAGCAATAGTCTTCTGGAATGGAATTATCCGCGTATACTGCACATCCGTTCAACTCGGAATAAAAATAAGAGTCATCGGAATTTTAGTGGGCTGGATACCGATTGCGAACATAGTCGCGCTCATCAAAATATATACTATTACAACTCGCGAATGCGCTGTTGAAATAAAAAAAGTACGTATTAACGAAGTCCGTCGCGAAAGCGAGATATGCAAAACCAAGTATCCGCTTTTGCTTGTACACGGAGTATTCTTTCGTGACATGAAGTATCTAAATTATTGGGGTCGAATACCTGCGGAATTGAAGGCAAACGGAGCAAATATCTTTTATGGAAAGCAGCAGTCCGCAGCCTCGGTAAAAAATAGCGCAGAAGAGATCTTGGAGCGAATAAAATATATTACAAACAAGACGGGCTGCGAAAAAGTCAATATTATTGCCCATTCGAAGGGCGGACTAGATGCACGCTATGCCATAAGCTGTCTTGGTGCGGATGAAGTAGTCGCCTCGCTGACTACAATAAACACGCCGCACAGAGGCTGCATTTTTGCCGAATATTTGCTCAACAAGGCACCCGAAAAGCTTAAAAACTCTCTCGCCAACAGATACAATCAAGCCCTCAAAAAGCTTGGCGATCAAAGTCCCCACTTCTTAGCGGCGGTTAACGACCTTACAGCCTCGCGCTGCTCCGAAATAAACGCCGTCGCAACGGACTGTGACAGTGTTTTCTATCAGAGCGTAAGTTCAAAATCAAACAATGTGCGAAGTGGGAAATTTCCGCTGAATATCAGTTACCCGCTTGTTCAGCACTTTGATGGGGCAAATGATGGACTGGTTTCGGTTGAGTCTGCAAAATGGGGCACAAAATTTAATCTGATTTGCGTAACAGGAAAACGAGGAGTTACACACGCAGATGTTATCGACCTCAATCGTGAAAACATAGACGGCTTTGACGTTAGAGAGTTTTACGTTCAATTGGTCGGTGAATTAAAATCGATGGGATTTTAAAAAATATACATATTAATGGCAGGCGAAACAAGTTTTCGCCTGCCATTAAAGCTAATTATTCCGGAGCCTTCATGCTCTCGACCATACTGATTCTGTGCAGCTTTCTGCTCATAATGAGATTCACAAGAAGGCTGAAGAGCATAGTGAATGCGGCAGAGTAAACAAAGCTCAGTGCCTTGACATTGCGTCCGAACATCATACTGGTCAGCTCCGCGCTGCTTACGATATACCTATGAAGGAATATCCCCAGCACAAGCCCGATGACCGTGCCGATGACAGACAGCAAGAGAGACTCACGGTTTATATATGAATTGACCTCATGGTCAGTAAAGCCCAGCACCTTGATTGTTGCGATCTCCTTGACACGCTCAGAAATGTTGATGTTAGTCAGGTTATAAAGCACAACAAAGGCCAGAGCCCCCGCGCTCAGTATAATGACAAAGACGATGGTATCAATTTTGTCGAGCGCCAGCTCGAAAGCGTCCTTCGAGTTCGCGGTGTAGCTGATACCGCTGACGGCGCCTGTCTCAAGAAGGCTTTTGCCGATATCGGTTTTCGATGCGGGTCCATTTTCGGCTAAGCGCACAAGCAGAAGGTTTTGCGGCGCGCTAAGCCCCATGGCCGCATTGTATGTGCCCTCGGTCATATAAATATAGTTTCGCAGGTAATTTTCACAAATGCCGCTTATTGTAAAGGTACCCTTATCTCCATTCTTGGAGGTCAAGGTGACCGTGTCCCCGACACTTACCTTCAAAATCTCGCTCGCCTTTTCGGTAATAACGACGATGTCTTCCTCAAAACCGACGGCTTTTCCGTTTTCTCTCTCGCGGAGGGTGACAAAACCGTCAAGACCTGAGGCGTTTTCGGGAATGAAGGTATATACCTCCAGAGATTTTCCGGCGTTCGAGACCTTGACGGCCTCGTAATTCACAGCCGTGCTGCCGGAAATGTTATCACTGTCTTTAAGCAGAGCCTGTAGTTCTGAATCATCCAAGCTCTCCTCACTATCGTAAGGAGCCATGATGTCAAAGGTCTGAAGCACACTGAACTGTCTGTCGGCAATATCGGAAAACGAATCGTGCAGCCCAAAGCCGGCCACTAAAAGGGCGGTGCAGCCCGCAACGCCGATTGTCGTCATCAAAAACCGCTTTTTGTATCGGAAAAGATTTCGTGCCGTCACCTTGTGGGTAAATTTCATGCGTTTCCAGATAGGCGTTATTCTCTCCAGCAGAACTCTCTTACCGGGCTCGGGTGCTTTGATGAGCATGAGCTGGGCGGGCTTTTCCTTCAAGGTCGCGCGGCAGGCGTTCATCGTCGCAAGAAGAGTGCAGATAATTGCCGCTCCGCTGGTACCGAACACGAATACCCAGTTGAACGGATAGTAAAACCGCGGCAGCTCATACATCATCGTATAGGCGTTCCATATGACCGCGGGGAAGAGCCTGAGCCCACCAACTACACCGACGATACTTCCCAAAACCGAGGCTGAAAGCGCATAGAGGATATATTTGCCCATGATGGCGTTGCGGCTGTAGCCCAGAGCCTTCATGGTACCAATTTGGAGCCTTTCGTCCTCGACCATTCGAGTCATCGTGGTGAGGGCGACAAGTGCCGCAACTACGAAGAAGAAAAATGGGAATATTTTCGCAATCGCGTTCACCTTTTCGATGTTTGCCGAAATTGAAGCATAGCTGATACTGCTTGCTCGGGTATAGACATGCCAGCTCGGCATTTTGATTTTGGAAATCGTTTTTTCCGCATCTGAAATTTGCTGCGCACCATCCGCAAGGGCGCTGTCGGCCTCCGCTTTCGCATCATCGTATTTTTTCCGGTTCTCCGTGAGCGTGATTTTCGCGTTGTTCAGCTTTTCAAGCTCGTCTTCGTATTGGCTGTTAGCTTTTTCAAGCTCCGCTTTTCCAAAGGCTAGCTTCTCGCGGGCACCCGAAATCTCTTTTTCGGCGCTCGCCTTTTTTGCCGCAAGCTCCGTGCGCTGTGCGTTAAGCTCAGTTTGCCCCTCATCGAGCTGTATGAATGCCGCATCAATGCTTCCGAGCGCTAGCGCGAGCGGAGGCAGATTGGGGGAGTATGCGCCAGTCATCTGAAGATAACCGACACCCTGAGCGAAGGCTTTATACGCATCGCTTGACGTAATGTTTTGAATTTCAGCTTCCAGAGTCCCCTTTTCAACTGTCAGCCCTGCCGCTTCGTCGGCATATTCCGCATGTCCGTCGGCTATGAGAGCGCTGATTTCGGCAAGTCGGACAGCGATTTTATCGAGCCTCGCGCGATCGTCCGAAAGCGTCTGAAGATGGTTAGGCAGCGTTGGATACGTGATGGGGAGCTTGCGGAGCTTATCGAATTGTGCCTTCTGTAGCCCGTCAAGATTGTAGGAAGATAGTTCGCTCTGCGAGGACGCAAAGCTGCTGTTTGCCGTTTCGCGGTTCTCATCGATTTCGCGCTGGACGTATCGAATTTGTGCGTCCGCATCGGCAAACTGCACCTTCATATCGCTTTCATTGCTGTTGAGCGTTCTTTCGTTTTTATTAAGTGTGTTTTCGTTCTCGTCGAGCTGCTTCTTTGCATCCGAAAGCTGCTTATCGCCGGAAAAAATCTGCCTTTCGCCGTCTTGAAGCTGCCTCAAGGCGTCTGAGAGCTTGTCGTCCGCCTCTGATTTAGCATCGTTATATTCCGCCTTGGCGTCACTCAGCTTCGTATTCGCGTCGCTCACGACTTCATTGTAGCGAAGCCTGCTCCGCTCGGACGAGATTGAATTGATTTTACCGGCGGTTTTGTCTATATGCGACTGATATTCGTCCGTCAGACAAGTCAGCGCAGCCGCGTCCTTGACCGTGATGTAGACATCTGTATAGAAATCGGTATTAAAGCTTTCCTCTGCCACCAGCAGAAAAGCATCAATAGTTCCGCTGCCGATTTTCGTATACTCCTTTTCGGCAGAGAAATACGGACAGTAGTCCGCAAACCCGGCGATCTTAAACGTCTTTGAGTTCAGGAGTTCGTCTGAGTTCGTACTGTTTTCGGAAACCGAAAGCGTGTCTCCTATGTGGAGCTTTGATTTGCCGCTGAGAGGGATATTCACTGCAACGCATTCATTCGAGTTCTGGGGAAAGCGCCCCGAGGTAAGCTCAGGGCGGTTAAGCACGGTATCGCTTTCCAGATTCAGGCTGTGCAACCGCGTGGTGTAATCAACATCCTTGCCGGAGGTCAATAACGCATCTGCGATATAACCCGGTTGGACTGTTGAAACGCCCTCAATTGAGCGCAGGTTTTCTATATCTGTGTCCGTTAGTCCAAGATCGCCCAGAATGCGTATGTCGTACATAGAATTATCGTCGAAGTATTTATCAAACGAATATCGCATATCGGGTGTGGAGGACAAAAGTCCAGCCAGAAAGCCCACTCCCAGTGCGACAATCGCAAAAATAGCTGCAAAGCGCCCGAACGTATCCTTAACGGTGCGCAGAAAGTTCTTCCCGTACGTTCTGCGCATTTACCACTCTATCCCTTCAACGGGTACTGGGTTTTCGTTTTTTTCAACCTTTGTGACCCGTCCGTTTTTAATGTGGATTACCCTGTCCGCCATCGCGGTAATAGCCGTATTGTGGGTAATGACAATTACAGTTCGCCCTGTGTTCCGGCAGGTGTCCTGTAAAAGCTTCAAAACCTGTTTGCCAGTCATATAGTCAAGTGCGCCCGTCGGCTCGTCGCAAAGGAGAATTTTTGGGTTTTTTGCGAGCGCACGGGCAATTGAGACTCTCTGCTGTTCACCGCCGGAGAGCTGCGCGGGAAAGTTGTCGAGCCGTTCAGAGAGCCCGACCTTTGCCAGTGTTTCGGCTGCGGGGAGCGGGTCACGGCAGATTTCGCCCGCGAGCTCGACGTTTTCGAGAGCCGTGAGGTTTTGAACTAAATTATAAAACTGGAAAACAAAGCCCACATCATAACGTCGGTACATCGTGAGTTTCCGCTGAGAATATGAACTGATTTCCTGCCCGTCAAGCAGGATTAAGCCCTCGTCACACGCATCCATTCCCCCGAGTATATTCAAAACGGTGGTCTTTCCGGCGCCGGAGGGGCCAACAATTACGCAGAATTCGCCCTTTTCGATATCGAAGCTGACGTGGTCAGCGGCGGCGATCTTTGTTTCTCCGGTTCTGTAATACTTGCAGACGTTATCAAAATGAACGAAGCTCTCCATATAATTCTCCTGCCCGAACGGGATATTCCCGCCTATTGCTGTGTCTGGTTTGTCAAATAAATGCGAAAGAATATAATTATCGAAATTATATGATATAGTATTAATTGTAAATCACCATATTTTGCTGTCAAGTGTATTTGATGACCTGTATTTTACTAAATTGTAAACTATTTTGCGCTAAATTACCCGCAGAAACGTAAAAAAACGTCACTGCGGGTATTATTGTTGCTTATCTTTCATTATTTGAATTTTAGACTGATATCAAGAGCCTTCACGCTGTGCGTCAGAGCACCTATGGAGATATAGTCGACGCCGGTTTTTGCGACCTCCAAAAGGTCTCTTTCTCCCATGTTTCCGGAGGCCTCAGTGAGTGCGCGTCCCCCGATAATTGAAACGGCTTCCGCCATCATTTTGATGCTCATATTGTCGAGCATAATGATGTCCGCTCCGGCATCTAAGGCTTGCCTCACCTCGTCAAGCGTTTCGGTCTCAACCTCGATTTTCATTACATGAGGAACAACAGCTCTCGCGGCTTCAATCGCTTTGGCGATTCCGCCCGCGGCTGCGATGTGGTTATCCTTAATCAGAACTCCATCGGACAGATTGAAGCGGTGGTTATGTCCGCCGCCAATTCGGACGGCGTATTTTTCAAGCACGCGCAGACCTGGAGTGGATTTTCTGGTGTCACAAATCTTAGCCTTAGTCCCCGAAACCTCGCTAACCGCCTTCGCGGTTGCGGTCGCGGTGCCAGAAAGCCGCTGCATAAGGTTCAGCGCAACGCGCTCGCCTGTCAAAATCCCTCTCGCCGGGCCACTGACCGCCGCAATTATGTCGCCCTTTTTGACAGAAACGCCATCCCTCATGTTAGGAATAAGGGCAATCCTTTCGTCCACAAGGTGAAATACCCTTGCCGCGATGTCGATACCACAGATAATGCCGGTGTCTTTAGCAAGAAAAAATGCCTCGCAGCGGTTTTCCTCCGAAATACAGCTTATTGTGGTTATATCGCCGGTGCCGACGTCCTCTTTCAGCGCCGAGCGGATAAGCTCGTCCAGTCCCAAGTAGTCCATGCTGTCAATCCTCCCTGTAATGAGCGCCGACGCTTTCTTTTCTCGCGAGCGCAGCTGCCAGAATATCGACCGCCAGAGTAGCAATATTGAGAGTCTCGATATATTCTCTGCCTGGGTAATAGCTGTTTTGAAGCTCACTCGCAATCTCCGATATGCGGGTCAGCGCAAGATTCAAGCCCTTTTCGTTGCGTAGGACGCTCCCGAAGTCGTTCATGAGCTGCTGTATCTCAATTCTAAGTGCCGAAAAATCTCTATTTACGACGGTTCTATTTTCGTCAGTAGGAAGTTCTGACGACTGTATTTTACCCATATCCGCCAGACGAGCGTTGATGTTTGCGGCGGCGCGTCTGCCGAAAACAAGACATTCAAGCATCGAGTTCGAGGCAAGCCTGTTCGCGCCGTGAACTCCGGTGGAGGCGGCCTCGCCGCAAGCATATAGCCCCTCGACCTTTGTTCTCGCGTCAAGGTCTGTCTGAATACCGCCGATGAGATAGTGCTGGACGGGGCAGACGGGTATCCAGACTTTGCTGATATCCATGCCGCGTTTCAGGCATTCGGTGAAAATAGTGGGAAACCTGTGCTCAAGATACTCGCGCGGCTCAGAGGTAGCGTCAATAAACGCATGAGTCTCACCGCTTATCATCAGCTCTCTTGTTATCGCCCTTGCGACGATATCGCGCGGGGCAAGCTCGTTTAACTCGTGCGCACCGAGCATGAAGCGCTCTCCCTTTGAGTTTTTAAGGAGACCGCCCTCACCGCGGAGGGATTCGGAAATTAAAAATGCCCGGTTTTCGTGCTTACCCGACCAGAGTCCTGTGGGGTGAAACTGGATGAACTCCATGTCCTTGAGGTTTGCCCCTGCGCGTACAGCGGCGGCGAGCCCGTCTCCCGTGGCGACGGAGGGATTAGTGCTGATTTTATAGACCTGACCGATGCCGCCCGTCGCAAGAACGACGTTCGGCGTGTCGATTATATATAAGGTATCTGTTTTATCCAGAACAGCGCAGCCGGAAACAGCTCCGTAGTCATTCGTAAGGATATCGACGCAGAAATTATGCGGCATAAAGGTGACGTTCTGCTTGAGCGAAACAAGATGAGCCAGAGCCTTGACAGTCTCGCGACCTGTGGCGTCTCCACCCGCATGTACTATCCTTCTGCGTCTGTGACCGCCCTCCTTTGTGATATCGAGGTCGCCCTCGTTATCAAGGTCGAAAGGCACCTGCATATCGACGAGACTTCGAATGTCAAAAGGGCCTTCCGAAACGAGAACGCGGACTGCGTTTTCGTCGCAAAGCCCCGCGCCCGCGATCATAGTGTCTTCAAAATGGTAGATAGGCGCGTCGTCGAGCGAAATCGCCGCGGCGATCCCTCCCTGAGCGAGCCAGGAGTTACTGACCTCAGCGTCTTCCTTTGTAAGGATACAACAGGAATGCTTGTGGTCAATATGCAAAGCGGTATATAGCCCAGCGATGCCCGCACCAATCACAACAACATCATATTGAAGATGCTGAGTCTTATCGGTATACTCGTTTGTTGCAAATCTCATAGCTGCGACGCCTCACAAAAAATACTGTAATGCTTATTGTAACACATCGCAAGTGTTTTTCAACATATATATTGATTGTTATTGAAGCTTAGATTTTTGCGCAGATTGCTCTTCCGGTATCGCAGCAACCGAGGAGCGTTTTTCCCTCGCTCATCGCGTCACCTGTACGGAAGCCCTCTTTCAAGAATTTATCTACCGCCAATTCAATAGCATCCGCCTCTTTAGGCATATCAAAGGAATAGCGCAGCATCATAGCGGTGGAAAGTATCATGCCGATGGGGTTTGCCTTATCCTGCCCCGCGATGTCCGGAGCGCTGCCGTGTATGGGCTCATACAGTCCGCGCGTACCGTCGCCGAGGCTAGAGGAGGGTATCATGCCGATTGAACCTGTTATCATGCTCGCTTCGTCCGAAAGTATGTCTCCGAAGAGGTTTTCTGTAACGATGACGTCAAACTGAGAGGGGGAGCGGACAAGCTGCATCGCGCAATTGTCGACATACATATGCGAAAGTATCACATCAGGATAGTTTTCGGCGACTCTCGTCACAACCTTGCGCCAGAGCTTGGAGCTGTCAAGCACGTTTGCCTTGTCGACGGAGCAAACCTTTTTTTGGCGCTTCTGTGCTGTTTGGAACGCAACGTGAGCGATACGCTCAATCTCGTGTTCAGAATAGCCCATGATGTCCTGTGCGTAATCTTCGCCGTCACGCTTTTCGGTTGTATGTTCGCCGAAGTACGCTCCTCCGATGAGCTCGCGTACCACGACGAAATCGATACCATTATCAATTATTGAGGACTTTAAGGGACTCGCGTCGCGCAGTTCGTCGAAAAGTCGGGCGGGGCGCAGATTGGCATAGAGCCCAAGTCCCGCGCGAAGACGCAGAAGCCCACGCTCGGGGCGAAGTTCCTTTGAAACATTGTCCCATTTCGGGCCACCGACAGCAGATAGGAGTACGCTGTCGGAATTAAGGCAGGTGTCGAGACTCGATTTCGGAAGAGGATCGTTAAAGAGATCTATAGCCTCGCCGCCCATCGGCGCTTCCGTATAATTAAATGTATGCCCGAATTTTTCCGCGACCTTATCAAGCACCGCCAAAGCCTGCGCGATGATTTCGGGACCGATTCCGTCACCGCGTATTATCGCTATACGTTTGGTCATTTCGCACCTCCGGTAATAGAAGCCATAAGTCCGCCCGTTGCTATCATGTCCTTGATGAAATCGGGAAAGGGCACGGCCTGATAAGTTTCGTTTTTTGTGACGTTTGTTATGACACCGGTATCGAAATCGATGTCCACCTCGTCGCCCTCGGCAATATTTTCGCTTGCTTTATCGCTCTCTAAGATAGCAAGTCCGATATTAATCGCGTTTCTGTAGAATATGCGCGCAAAGCTCTTTGCAATGACGCAGGAAATTCCGCTTGCCTTAATAGCAATCGGCGCGTGCTCACGCGAGGAGCCACAGCCGAAGTTTACGCCCGCAACCATGATGTCGCCCGGCTTAACCCTTGAAACAAAGGACTTGTCGATGTCCTCCATGCAGTGCGAGGCAAGCTCCTTGTGGTTCTGGGTAGCAAGATGTCGGGCAGGAATGATGACATCCGTATCGATGTGGTCACCGTATTTAATCGCTGTTCCGTGTGCGTTCATTCTCCCATAACCTCCTTAGGATGGCTTATATGTCCCGTTATCGCGCTCGCAGCGGCAACAGCGGGAGATGCGAGATAAATCTCGCTCTGAACATGCCCCATTCGTCCGACGAAATTGCGGTTTGTCGTCGAAACAGCCTTTTCGCCTGCACAGAGTATGCCCATGTGCCCTCCGAGACAGGGCCCGCAGGTCGGTGTCGATACTATGCAGCCCGCCTCCACAAAAATCCGCGTGTAGCCGCGCTCGATGCATTCCATATAAATCTTTGGCGTTGCAGGGATTATAATTCCACGCAGACCTTTTTTAATGTGTCTGCCCTTGAGAATTTCTGCCGCCGCCGCCATATCCTCGATATTGCCGTTCGTACAGGATCCGATGACGACCTGATCGATTTCAATGTCGCTGCCCTCCGTCGCAGGATGCGTCTTTTCGGGCAGATGCGGCCACGCAACGGTGCAGGGAATTTTTGAAAGGTCAAGATTAATGACTCTCGCGTATTCGGCGTCAGAATCGGCATCAAAAGCTTTCCAACTCCTGTCGCAGCGACCCTCCATATATTTGTGCGTAATATCGTCTACGGCGAAAATTCCGTTCTTAGCACCGGCTTCAATCGCCATATTGGATATTGTGAGTCTGTCGCTCATGGTCAAATCAGACAGCCCTTCGCCCGAGAATTCAAGCGACTGATAGAGAGCGCCGTCCACTCCTATCATACCTATGAGATGCAGAATTACGTCCTTGCCGCTGACCCACTTCCCCTTTTTACCTGTAAGATTGACCTTGATTGCGGATGGCACCTTGAACCAAGTTTCGCCCGTCGCCATCGCCGCCGCCATGTCTGTCGAGCCGACGCCGGTGGAAAAAGCGCCCAGCGCACCATAGGTGCAGGTATGGCTGTCCGCACCGATTGCGGCCTCTCCCGGAGCGATGAGACCCTTTTCGGGTATCAGTGCGTGCTCAATGCCCATCTCGCCCACATCATAAAAATGCTCAAGGTCGAAGCGTTTGGCGAAACTGCGACACTTCTTGCAATTCTCCGCCGCTTTGATGTCCCTGTTCGGCGTGAAGTGATCCATGACAAGGGTAATCCTCGCGCCGCAAGCGACCTTATCAAAGCCCGCCTTGTCAAACTCGTTTATCGCAACGGGTGCCGTTATATCATTACCGAGAACGAGGTCGAGCTTTGCTTTTATGAGTTGCCCTGCCGTGACAGACTTTAAGCCCGCGTGCGCGGCAAGTATTTTTTGTGTCATTGTCATTCCCATAGCTTTTTGTCCTTTCGGGAGGGCTTAATTTTTTGAGCCTACGATCTTATTTATTCCGTTAATGTACGCACGTATCGAAGACTCGATTACATCGGTGGATAGCCCACAGCCTGTGACCAGCGCATTTCCGCAGCGGAGCTTCACAACTGCTTCACCCATCGCGTCCTCACCGTCCGTAACGGCGTTTAGGCTGAAGTTTTCGAGTGTGATGTCGAGTCCGGTAATTTTATCGACAGCCTTGAAGGACGCGTCAATCGGGCCTGTGCCGATTGCGACTTCCTCGATGATTTCATCGTTCTTTTTGATTTTCACGCAGGCGAGGTTCGTGATGTCCGTGCCCGTGCTGACGAGGTGGCTGAGTAGCTCATAGGTCGCCGCGACAGCGTGCGTATCAACGAGTGCGAGAGCCTCGATGTCGTGGTCGGTGAGGTTCTTTTTCTTATCGGCAAGCGCTTTGAAGCGGACAAAAATCTCATCGAGCTGTTCTTTGGAGACTTCGTAGCCGAGCTGACTGAGGCGGTCGCGCAAGGCGTGTTTTCCGCTGTGTTTGCCGAGAACCATAGTGTTTTGGGGGATGCCCACATCATCGGGCTTCATAATTTCGTAGGTCAGAGCGTTAGCTATGACTCCGTGCTGATGGATGCCGCTTTCGTGCGCAAAGGCATTCGCACCGACGATTGATTTGCTGGGCGCTATAGGTACGCCCGTAATTGAGGACAAAAGCTTGCTGATTCTGTAAATCTGCCGTGTGTTGATGCCCGTCTCCGCCTGATAGTATTCATGGCGGGTTTTGAGCACCATGGCAATCTCCTCAAGACTCGCGTTTCCAGCGCGCTCGCCGATGCCGTTGACCGTGCATTCCACCTGAGTTGCTCCTGCGCGGATGCAGGCAAGCGAATTTGCTACAGCCATGCCGAGGTCGTCATGGCAGTGGGCGGAAATGTCCACGTTTTCAATGCCTTCAGTGTTCGCGCGCAGGTAGGTGATGAGGTCAAACATCTCCTGCGGAGAGGAATAGCCCACGGTGTCGGGGATATTCAGCACCATCGCGCCGGCTTTTATGGCCGTTTCACAGCATTTGACGAGGAAAGCCCATTCGGAGCGAGAGGCGTCCTCACAGGAGAACTCGATATCCTCGCAGAAGGACTTTGCGTAGGCAACATGCTTTGCAATGCTCTCCAGAACCTGTTCGCGAGTCATTTTCAGCTTATATTCCATGTGTATGTCACTTGTTGCGATGAAAACGTGGATGCGCGGGTACTTCGCGCCCTTCACGGCATTCCATGCGGCGTCAATGTCTCCCTGTGTGCAGCGGGCGAGACTTGCCACCTTGCAGTTCTGTACAGTCTTGGCTATAGCTTCAACGCTCTTGAAGTCTTCCGGAGAGGCAATTGCAAAGCCGGCTTCAATTATATCAACACCTAGCGCATCAAGCGCCCTTGCCATTTGCAGCTTTTCCGAAAGGTTCATGCTGCAGCCGGGGGATTGCTCGCCATCGCGCAGGGTGGTGTCGAACACCTTGATTTTTCTCATTTTATTATCCTCCTAATTCAAAAATGAATACAAAAAAGCTCCGTCTTCCTGAGAAGACGGAGCTGAAACTCCGCGGTACCACTTCAATTGACAGTTATCCTGTCCACTTACGACATCTCAAACGAAATATCGCCTCTTTGGTAACGGTGAGGAAACCCGTTCACACCTACGACCCTAAGGGCTTTCAGCTGACTGCTCGAGGGTGAGATCGCCTTGTCTATACATACCGTTTCGCACCAAACAACGGCTCTCTGAATGTTTTTGATAGGCTTTGTCCCTGTCACTGCATTTATGATTTATTGTGCTAAAGCCTACACGAAGTTTCAGCATTTGTCAAGAGGGGCAATACAAAATATTTCCGGTTTAACAAAAGTATTATGATTTCATCCAAATGCGGCGCGTTTTGTTTGTGGATTCTTGTGTAGATAGTGCAGCATATGTATGGAAAGCTATAATGTATATAAATATTTTCTTATGCCCGATGTATTTTAGGAAAATAAACAGTTGACAACAGGTATTTTTGTGATGTAACATGAAAACAATCAAATATTTTAATAAATGCTTTGATGGGAACAAGTATTTCGAGACTCGAGCTTCAGCGAGCTGCCGGATGGTGAAAGACAGCGCCGCGTTTCGAAAGAAAATCATCCCGGAGCAGTTTGCAGAAGGACGATGAGGCTCGTCTGTGTAAGCATAAACGGTAACGCCCGTTACAGCGTCAGACGTTAATAGACGTCCCAGAGTGGTTCTTTTAGGGCAGTGCAGCGCTTTATAAGAGCAATAAGAGTGGTACCGCAGAGGAGTTTTTGCCTTTGTCTCTTGATATTCAGATGAAAGAGACAGGGCTTTTTTTGTTATCAGCAGGCACTTCCGATTTAAAGTATTATACTGGTAAAGAATTTTGACCACTAATAGGAGGAATGCGATTTGAAACTGACGGGAGCAGAAATAATTATCGAGGTTCTGATCGAGCAAGGTGTTTCGGACATGTTTGGTTACCCCGGGGGAGCCGCACTCAACATTTTTGAGGCGCTGTATCACAGACAGGACGAAATAGCGTTTTACCTCACCGCCCACGAGCAGGGAGCGACGCACGCGGCGGACGGCTACGCAAGAGCAACCGGCAAAACGGGCGTAGTTTTGGCGACAAGCGGCCCGGGTGCTACAAACACGATAACCGGTATTGCAACAGCATATCTGGACAGCGTCCCGATGGTAGTTATCACGGCAAACGTCGGAACCTCTCTCATCGGCAAGGACAGCTTCCAGGAAGTATTCATAACGGGAATTTCCCAGCCCATCACAAAGCACAACTATGCCGTACGAGACATTACAAGGCTTGCCGACACGCTCCGCAACGCGTTTAAAATCGCCGGCAGCGGCAGACGCGGACCGGTACTCATTGATATACCTAAGGATATAACGGCAGCGAGCTGCGAATTTACTCCCGCGCCGAAGTGGGAGGAGCCCAAGGCTGCCTGCGCCCCGCAGAGCGAGCTACAGAAGGTTGCAGACCTCATTGCGAAGGCTAAGCGCCCCGTCGTCTGCTTTGGCGGCGGCGTTATTAGCAGCGAAGCGAGCGAGGAGCTTCTTGAATTCGTAAAGAAGGCAAGGATACCCGCCTGCCATACAATTATGGGAACGGGTGTCATCGGTTTTGGCGATGACCTCGACCTCGGAATGATTGGTATGCACGGCAGTATGACTGCAAATCACGCTATTGATGAGGCAGATCTCATGCTCGCGATGGGAACGCGTTTTTCCGACCGCGTTGCTTTGAACCTGCGCGACTTCGCTCCGCACGCTACGATAGTACAGTTCGATATCGACGAAAGCGAAATCAGGAAAAACGTTTTGGTGGATCTCGCGATCATCGGCGATCTGAAAATGGAGCTTCAAAGCCTTATTCCGCTTGTGGAGAGTCAGGAAAGACCGGACTGGCTTGGAATTATCTCGAAATGGCAGAAGGAATATGATATAATAGACGGAAAAGGTATAGATGGCATACGTCCCTTCGAAATCATGGAAGTCATCGGTGAAAAATGCGGTGACGACGCCGTTATAGCGACCGACGTCGGTCAGCATCAGATGTGGGCGGCGCAGTTCTGCAAAAAGACAAGACCCCGCGGCTTTTTAACAAGCGGAGGACTCGGCACAATGGGCTTCGGCTACGGTGCCGCGATAGGAGCGGCAGTTGCACTCAAGAACGCGACAGTTTTTCATATAACGAGTGACGGCAGCTTCCACATGAACATGAACGAAGCCTGCACGGCAGTTTCTAATAATCTAAAAGTCATTACGGTCATCTTCGACAACAAGGTGCTCGGAATGGTTCACCAGTGGCAGAACGATTTTTATGAAAAGCACTTTGTTGCGACAGAGCCTGAGCGCAAGAGCGACTACATCAAGCTCGCGGAAGGCTTTGGCGCGAAAGGCTTTAGGGCGGAGACAAAGGCGGAGCTTGAAAAAGCCATCGACGAAGCCATCGCCTGCGAAGGCCCCGCATGGATAGTTTGCCCCATTGATCGCAACGAGAAGGTTCTGCCGATGATACCCAACGGCGGCACGGTTCGCAACGCGATTCTTATTTAGAGAGGGAGGATGTAATTATGAACGGCAAAAAGGCTATCATAGCAATGCTTGTTGAAAACAACGCGAACGTTCTCACGCGCGTATCCATGCTTTTCGGCAAGCGCGGTTACAACATTGACTCTCTCACAGTTTCGGAAACAAACGACCCGATGATATCGCGCATCACCATTACAACACAGGGCGACGACAGAATCATCGAGCAGATAATCCTCCAGACCAAAAAAATGGTCGAGGTCAAGGCCGTCCGGCTCGAGGATGAAAACGAGGCGATACTGCGCGAGCTGCTGCTTGTCAAGGTTGGTGCAGACGAAAGCCAGCGCGCCGCTATTCGCGATATCTGCGAAATATACAAGGCCAGCATAGTCGACTTTTCCCCAGCGAGCATCGTCTGCGAATTGACAGGAAAGCCCTCCAAGATAAACGGTTTTCTCGAAATTATAGGTAAATATGAAATCCTCGAACTTTGCCGTACCGGCGTAACCGCGATGGATCACGGCAACAAGATAATGGTCTGCGAGAACAAGGAAAGCCACAGGGCATAATCTATATTATTAAGTTTATAAGTTTTTAAAATACAAAAGGAGACTACCAAAATGATCAACAAATATTATGATTCGGACTGCAACATGGAGCTTCTGAAAAACAGAACAGTTGCCATCATCGGATACGGCAGCCAGGGACACGCACACGCACAGAACCTCAAGGAATCAGGCGTAAAAGTCGTCGTTGGACTTCGTCGTGATTCATCCAGCTGGGCGAAGGCTGAAGCCGCAGGACTCACCGTCATGGACGTTCCATCGGCGGCGAAGGCGGGTGACATGGTCATGATGCTCGTTCCCGACGAAAAGGCAGCCGACATCTACTATGCAGAAGTCGAGCCCAATCTTTCCGAAGGCAATATGCTAATGTTTGCGCATGGCTTTAATATTCATTTCAACCTCATCGCTCCTCCCAAAAATGTAGACGTGGCAATGGTCGCCCCCAAGGGACCCGGTCACACAGTCCGCAGCCAGTATCAGGAGGGGAAGGGCGTTCCGAGCCTTATCGCCATCTATCAGGACTACACTGGCAAGGCTAAGGACTATGCTTTGGCCTATGCTTCCGGTATCGGCGCAGGCCGCGCGGGTATTCTTGAAACAAGTTTCCGCGAAGAGACTGAAACAGACCTCTTCGGCGAGCAGGCCGTTCTCTGCGGCGGCGTTACTGAGCTTATGAAAGCCGGTTTCGACACACTTGTTGAAGCTGGTTACGAGCCTGAGATGGCATATTTTGAGTGTATCCACGAGATGAAGCTGATTGTTGACCTAATAAACAGCGGCGGCTTTGCGATGATGCGCTACAGCGTATCGAACACCGCGGAATACGGTGACTATCGCACCGGCAGACGCCTTGTCACCGAGGATACACGCAAGGAAATGAAGAAGGTACTGCGCGAGATTCAGGACGGCACCTTCGCAAGCGAATTCATGTCTGAGTTCTCCTCCGGCAGACAGGCAAAGTTCCTTGCGACCCGCAGGCTCGAGAGTGAGCATCCGCTGGAGAAGGTCGGCAAAGAGCTGCGCAAAATGATGAGCTGGCTGAAGAAATAAGCTTTTCTGTTTAACCGATAGCAAGCCTACAGGCTTGCAGAACCTAAGCAAGCATTTTGCTTGCGAACCAAGCTAACAACCGTTTCTCTTTTCCAACGCAGAAAAGAGAAATGGTTTTTAGCAATTTCCGTAGAGAAAAGCCGCCAAAGGGCTCCGGCCCTTTGGAAACCCAAAGTTAAATTACGATTCGCTTCCCCCTTGCGCCGCCTGACGGCGGAAAGCACCGCGCTCCACTTCGTAGTCGCGCTGGAAAAGCAACGGTCAAGGAGCTTCGGCTTCAGGTAAGAATAAATGATTTTCGCACTGTCCATCATTCAAGAATGGTGGACAACTCTCTAACAAGGAGTAATGAAAAATGAAAAGTGATAATGTAAAAACAGGTATCCAGCAGGCGCCGCACAGGAGTCTGTTTTATGCTCTTGGTATGACAAAAGAGGAAATGCAGCGCCCCCTCGTGGGCATCGTGAGCTCATATAACGAGATAATTCCGGGTCACATGAATCTTGACAAAATTACCGAGGCAGTTAGGACCGGCGTTCTCATGGCAGGCGGTACACCGATTGTGTTTCCGTCAATTGGTGTCTGTGATGGTATCGCGATGGGACATGAGGGGATGAAGTATTCTCTCGTTACGAGAGATTTAATAGCGGACAGCACCGAATGCATGGCGCTTGCCCATCAGTTTGACGCTCTCGTCATGATTCCAAACTGCGACAAAATCGTGCCCGGACTTCTCATGGCGGCGGCTCGCGTGAACGTTCCGACCATCTTCGTTTCCGGCGGGCCTATGCTCTCCGGCAATTTGAGCGGCAAGCGAACATGTCTTTCTTCGATGTTCGAAGCAGTGGGCGCCTACCATGCGGGGAAGATGACTGGCGAGCAAGTTGAAGAATATGAGATGGCTGCCTGCCCGACCTGCGGCTCCTGCTCGGGCATGTACACCGCAAACTCCATGAACTGCGTGACCGAGGCTCTCGGCATGGCGTTGCGCGGCAACGGCACAATACCCGCTGTAATGTCCGCAAGGCTCCGTCTCGCGAAGCAGACCGGCATGAAAATCATGGAGCTGCTCGAAAAGAATATTCGTCCGCGCGATATTATGACGGAAGCGGCTTTCCATAACGCTGAAATCGTCGATATGGCGCTTGGCTGCTCAACAAACACGATGCTTCATATACCGGCCGTCGCGCACGAGGCCGGCATCAAGATAAGTCTTGACATGGCGAATGAATATTCCGCAAAAACTCCGAATCTCTGCCACCTCGCTCCGGCTGGGTCAACCTTCATGGAGGACCTTGACCGTGCCGGTGGTGTCCATGCTGTCATGGCGGAGCTGAACAAAAAGGGGCTTCTCGACACAAACGTCATGACGGCCACAGGCAAAACGTTGGGCGAAAACCTTGAAGGCGTCAAAAACTTGGACCCTGAAATTATCCGTCCCATCGAAAATCCATATTCACCGTCAGGCGGAATAGCGGTGCTCAAGGGTAATATCGCGCCTGAGGGATGTGTTGTTAAGCAATCCGCTGTCGCACCTGAGATGATGGTTCATCAGGGACCTGCAAGGGTTTTTAACAGCGAGGACGAGACAATTAAGGCTATAATCGACGGCAAAATCGTCTCCGGCGACGTTATCGTAATCCGCTACGAAGGACCGAAGGGTGGCCCCGGAATGCGCGAGATGCTGAACCCGACCTCTGCAATCGCCGGCATGGGACTTGATACTACAGTGGCTCTCATTACTGACGGCAGATTTTCTGGCGCGACTCGAGGAGCCTCAATCGGACACGTTTCGCCCGAGGCGGCGCTGGGAGGCAATATTGCCTTAGTCCGCGAAGGCGACACGATTTCCATCGATATTCCGTCCTGCAAGATTGAGCTTCTGGTTTCCGATGCGGAGCTCGAAGCTCGAAGAAAAACGTGGATTTGCCCCGAACCGAGAATCAAAACCGGCTATCTACAAAGATATGCAAAGCTCGTTACAAGCGCCGCCCAGGGCGCAATTCTCGAGTACAGATAATATTATGCAAATAAATACCTTGTAAGGATATTAATTCTCTGCAAGGTATTTATTTATTATTTCCTGTCGAATCGCTGCTGTTGACATGTGGCTGTTTTGTGGTAAAATATGCGTTGCGTTGGATATGCGTTTGTATATTAAACTTTGGGCGCATATAACGGCGATTTGAATTTGGGGGTATTCCCATGAAAGAAAAACCTTCGGTGCTCAGCGTACTTTTTTATAAGTATCGTGAGATAGTTATGTACTGTGTTTTTGGCGTGATTACAACGATTATCAGCTGGCTTGTATACAGCATTTGTGAACTTGCTTTTTCGTCTTTTCATGTAACTAATCCGGGAGTGGTGAAGTTTGTCTCATGGATAATCGAGATAACCGGAGACAACACAGACGTCAACACGTTTGTAGTTATAACACTTTCCGGCATGATATCGTGGGTCATCGCCGTTGCTGTCGCATTTGTAACGAACAAGCTCTGGGTTTTCGAAAGCAAAAGCTGGGAGGGCAAGCTTGTCTGGATAGAAGCAATTACGTTCTTTGGAGGACGTATATTGACGGGAATACTTGAAATATTAGCCGTGCCTGCGTTCGTGAGCTGGGGCTTCAATATGAAGCTTTTTGGCATCGACGGTCTGCCGGCCAAAATTTTAATATCCGTGGCAATAGTTATTCTGAATTACATTTTAAGTAAGTTTATTTCTTTCCGCGGTTCCGGAGAAAAAGCAGAATAAATGCATAAAAAGGGACGCACATCAAAACTGTAAGTTTTGATGTGCGTCCCTTTTCGTTTGAAAAATACTGTAAGGACTTATTTACACCTTTAAATTATCCACAAGCTTGATGATTAGATAACAGTGACTTGAGAGCGCCGCGATGCCGATAAGAATTATTTCACCTCAAACCGAACCTCAAACAGGCTTCCCTTGCCCAGTTCGCTCATCACACTGACGCTTCCTCCGAACTGCTCCGCTATCCATCTGACAATGGACAGACCGAGTCCGGGACTTGAACTTATTGTCGACTGATTCGCTTTATAAAACCTGTTCCAAATCCTTGGCAGGTCTTCCTCGGATATGCCGATACCTCCATCCCCAACGGATAGAAGAACAGTGCTTTGCTGTTTTTTCAGAGACACCTTGACCCACCCGCTGGGTACATTATATTTCAGAGCGTTGTCAATCAGATTATAGAGTAACCTCATAAAGAGTGTCTGGTCGAAAAGCATTATGATGCCACTATCAATATCGGCGGAGATCGTAATGCCGGAGTTTTCATCTCTTTCGGTTACATCTTCGACTATCGTCTGGGTCAGAGCGCTCAGATCTATGCACTCCATTTCCTGAATATAGTTGCCGTCTATGCTTCTTGCCATCATAAGAAGCTGAGAGATTAAGGAGTTCATTTTTTTCCCTTCGAGAAGTATTGTTTTGAGGTTTTCCCTGTATTCTTCAGCGGTTTTGTCTCCGACAAGTGCCTCCTCAGCGTTGACTATGATTGCCGTGACGGGCGTCCGAAGTTCGTGAGATACATCGGCTGAAAAACGTTTCTCTCGGTCAAATGAATCCTCGAGACGGTCGAGCATTTTATCAAAGGTCGCGGCTAATACGCCAACCTCGTCGTGACCACCCTCAAAATTAATTCTTTTTGACAGGTTGCCCTGCCCGATCTGCTGTGCCGTTTTCGTGATCTGCTTTACCGGTGAAAGCGCTCGCGTTATGAAGCCGCCGCTAATCATCATTAAAGCGGAGAAACAAATAATAATAAGCGTTGCAATATAAATCATGGTTTTAAAATAAGCGAGCGCACTGCTAATCGCGTCAAGCGGCTTGACTACTCGAAACCAGCCGGTTCTCTTGCCATGAACAATCAGCTCGCGATCCAATACCATCCATTTATGTTCGGCAAAGCCCTCATAATGTACGTCGTTGAAAATCGGCTGTGCATTCGGGTCAAAATCTTCCGGAAGTCTACCAGAAATTATTTCATTAGCATCAGAATATACGGCTATGTAGGTGCCCGTCTGGATCAAATCAATTCCGGTGTTCGGCTCATCCATTCCTTCACCCAGCCGTAGCAATCCGGTTATTTTCCCCGCTTCTGACAGCAGGAGAGTCTCGGCGCCCTTGTACAGATGGTCTGAAATCACAAGGTACATTATCGGCAGAACCGCAATAAAAATGAGTAAGAGCGCAAGGCTGTGCCATAGCATGATTTTCCATTTAATATTCAGCCTTTTCATTAAGACTCCTTAATGATATACCCGCTGCCACGAACCGTTCCGATAAGCTTTTTTTCAAAACCGTCGTCGATCTTTTCGCGCAGATAGCGTATGTAAACATCCACAATGTTGGAAGAGCAGTCGAAATCGTAGTTCCAGACGTGATCGACAATTTGAGTCCTTGTCAGCAGGCGGTTTTTATTGCGGAGCAAATATTCAAGTATCGCAAATTCCTTGCTGGTAAGTTTAAGCTCTTTGTCTGCGCGCCGGACGCAGTGATTTGATAAATCCACAGTAAGATCGGCTATCGACAGCTCATTTTTACGCTCGGAACTCTGTCGGCGCATAAGAGCGCGCAGCCGCGCCATCAGTTCATCAAGAGAAAAGGGCTTAATCATATAATCATCAGCACCGCAGTCAAGTCCCTTAACGCGATCTGCAACGGTGTCCTTTGCTGTCAGAAGAAGAACCGGCGTCTGATTGCCCTTGTTTCGCATATTTTTGAGTATAGTCAGCCCATCAATGCCCGGCAGCATAATGTCCAGAATGATGCAGTCGTACTCGCAAAGGAAAATCAAGGACTGAGCATCGGGGCCGTTGCCGCATATATCAACACTGTACCCGCTTTTCTCGATACCTTTTGCCGTTGCAGTTAATATTGATTTGTCATCTTCAACCAAGAGCAGTCTCATAGTCAGCCTCTCTTCAAATAGAATATTTATATTAAGATTATAATTTTGTTTACGTATTGTCAACAAAAGATACAAATTGTCGTAAATTGGCATAAAAAATTTTGGTGGATTTAATCGTATTTTAATCTTTGCATGATAATTTTTAATAAGATAACATAGATTTCTGTACTGAGCGGAAGAATATTAAAGTTTTTTCGCATATTATGGTCACAACTTAACAACGACAATAGCAAACTTACCGAAAGGTAAAGACGCAAAGCCATGGGGTCTAAGGTCTTTGACTATGACAGCCCGGTTGCCGAATTGTTTTTTATAGCTGTCTTTCGCTATGACTCTATTCGTGCACCCTTGGGTTGCAGGATAGGGTTTTTTTGTTTTCTAATGAGCCTACATAAAGGCAAGGTGATTTGATGAATATTTATCTGAAAGCTATGTTTCTGTTGATGGGAGCGGCTCTGGGCTATGTAATTCCTAATATCGCACAGAAGCTCGCCCTATACAAATATCGAAAAAAAGGTATGTCACTCGAAGTTGATTCACGTTACACGGTTTTACCAGTAAAAGTTGGACTTTGTGTACTTAACGGAGCCGCATGGCTCCTCGCAGGGTATCTCGCTGATAACTTTCTTATCGCCGCTTTAGTTTCAGTTCTTTTCTCGACAGCCTTGCTGATGGCGCTTGTGGATATTCGAATCAGAATAGTCCCAAACGAGCTGCTGCTTGTCTTAATTATTCTGGGACTTGCGTTTCAGGCGGCGCAGTTTGGCTTTGCGGCGATAATACCTGCTATCCTATGCACGGTAGCGATGATGTTCCTGTTTTCTACGGTTGCTGGGTTTGTTGGTTTTGATAAAGTGGGAGCGGGAGACGTGAAGCTCGCCGGAGGGATGGGACTTGCTCTCGGTTATCCCGCCATAATTTCTGGACTTGTAATAATGAGCGCTGTATTCCTGCTCTTCACCCTTGTGGGACTGCTGACAAAAAAACTGACCTTGAAAACCATGGTGCCCTTTGCCCCGTTTATGATGACCGGAATGGTCTTTGCTCTCTTATATACTATTTATTAGTCATGGGCAGGCCACTTAATTTTGGCAAATACCATCTCGGTGGTGTTTACATATATCGATAAACAAATTTTTATAGGGGGTATTTTAGCATGAAAAAGTTTTTAGGTTGGCTCAAAAACGAAGAAAGCGGTCAGGGTATGGTTGAGTACGGTCTGATTATCGGCCTCATCGCGGTAGTTGTCATCGCGGCAATCGCTCTTCTCAAAGACAAAATCATGGGATTATTCAATGGTGTAGCGCTCCCGACGTCGTAATACTCGCCTAAACACAAAGAGGCGAAGAGAGAAAGCAGGCTCAAGCATTTATGGCCTGAGCCTGCCTTTACTCTCTTAATCTGAAATAGAGCAAACAATATTAACGCGCGGGCAGACCGCGGCGGTCTGTCTCAAGATTACATATGGGGCGGTGATGTTCGGATGAAAAGCGAAAGAGGACAGGCCACGGTTGAATTTGCGTTGGTGCTGCCGATACTTTTGTTGCTCATAAGCGGCATCCTGAACTTCGGCTGGGTTTTTGGAAACCAGCTGTTGGCTCAAAACGCAGCAAGAGAGGCTACGAGATACACCGCTATACACTATTATGACAGCAGCACAGATGACGACAGGACAGTAGCCGCCGGCATCGTTACTTCAAGAGCCCCGACGATTGATTCTCCCGTCGTGACACTATCCGTTACGGGCGACACAATTACTGTCAAAGTAAGCAGCAGTGTCAAGCTGCTCACACCACTCATTTCGGAACTATTTCCGGACGGAAAATGTACGATTACAACTCAATGTGTTATGAGGCTGGAGTAAATATTGTTATTTGGCTAAAAGGACTGGTGAGTATGCTCAGACTTGTTAAAAGAATCTACAGTGAACAGCATGGCTCGGTCTCGATTGTTATCGCCGTGATACTAGCGGTTCTGATTGGAATCACCGGTTTCGTGGTGGATAAAGGCGTCTATTACAGCGAGGGGGCAGAGCTGCAGAATTCGTTGGACAGCGCGGTTCTCGCGGCGGTCAAGGAGCTTCCGGCAAGCAGCGTCAGTTCCACTGCATGGGCTTTGGCGGAAAATGAAGCTATAGCCTATGCTTCATTAAATAAATTTGAAATTACGCGTGATGATATTGAGCCTTTATATGCAAATGACAATCCCGAGAACCAGATTATCGGGATCAGGGCGACGAAGACAATCACGGTCAAATACAGTTTTATTAAAGTCCTCGGTATCGATTCCGGTACGGTCATGCGTACTTCGTCGGCGGGACTTTCACCTGTCGGCGGGGTTAAAGGAGTCGTTCCTCTCTGCATATCCGAATCCGGTCTGAGCTCGGCAATAGCCGCCGGGGTTATTGAAGGCCTGACGATAAAATGCAGTACTGATACAGACTTGATTGGCATTGACACCGGCACGGTAAGCGGCTGGTTTGGTGCCGTAAGAATCGATGGTTCGGGCGCAAGTACATACAGCTTGCTTCTTGCAAACGGATACAGCGGCACACTTGCCGTTGGGCAGGTACTTGATATGGAAAGTGGCAATATGTCGGGACCGACGATGGATGGCTTTACGACTCGCGTTTCAAGATGCACGGACGGCTGCACCGCTGATAACTATCTTCCGGATTGCCCCAGACTCGTATATGTGCCGGTGATTGAAGTGCTCCCGGGAAAGCAAGTGAAGATTGTAGCTTTTGCCGCATTTTTCCTTGAAACGTGCGGCGGAAGCGGCAACAACTCATATATCGAGGCTACTTATATTAAGGATATTACTTTGCCGAATTCCGCAGTAGGAAAAAGCGGGCAGGATTTCGGACTATACGTCACTAAGCTTCTGGACTAAATTGCTTTTGCATAAAGGGGAGGTCGCGCGTCGTGAAAAAAGTAAGGATACTGGCTATTATTTCGGCTGCTGTGACAGGGTTACTGCTGTTTGTGTTTTTAAGCTCGCTGAACCGACCCACAGATACCGAAACGATGACCGTTTTCGTTGCTGCCTTGAATATTAAGGCGGATACACCGATTACGGCTGCGATGATTCAGATGGCGGAACTGCCGTTGGGGGCTGTCATATCAGGCGCGATAACAGACCAGTCTAAAATCATCGGGAAGGTCTCGAACGCAGAAATCTTTGCCGGTGAACAAATACTCGGCGCAAAGCTCGTTTCGACAGGAGAAAACGGAAACGAGACTCTTGCCTATGCGATTAAGCCGGGTTTGCGCGCAATAACGATAGCAGTTGACGAAACCGCAGGTCTCGCCTACATGATTGCTCCGGGAAATCGCATTGATATAATCGGCGAATTTCTGATTACGGCGTCCGATGAAGCCGCCGACAGCTCCGCCAAGGTCTCTCATACCACGATGATTCTCGAAAACATCAATGTTCTCGCCGTTGATAATGTGCTTTCCAAGGACGGGAAAGTTAGCAGCGACACACCGGTTTATACGACGCTGACTCTCGAAGTCACTCCCAAGCAGGCCATGGAGCTTTCTGAGGCGCAGTTTGAAGGGCAGCTTCGTGCAATTCTGAGATCACCTATCGATACTGATGAAACTAAGCAGCCGAGCATTACGCTCGACGACGTCATGGCAAGATGAGCGGCGGGGTAGCGAGAAATGAAAATTAATGTTTTGCTGATAAGCAGGCTTGAGCGCACGCTCGGAGCGCTCAGGCGCATGATAGACAATGAGGAAATCGTAGTCCTCGGAGAGTCTTCGGGCGGGACAGACGCACTTGAGCGTATCGAAAACCTCTCGCCGGACATCATCATAATGTCTTATGGTGCTGGGGAAGACGACGTCCTAAGCCTGACCGAAAGAATTACCTTCTCAAGACCGCGCTCCCATGTCATATTGCTCTGCGAGTATCTGGATGTGGATTTGCTTCAAAGTGCGCTTTCGGTTGGGGCGCACAATGTGATTGGGTATCCGAAGTCTTCAAAGGAATTTTGTGATTACATAAAGACTGTCTTTCATAATGAGAGCGCCCGAATAGAATCGCTGAGCGGGAAGCAGAGTCTTTCTTGGATATCGAAGGTGATAACCGTTTTCGGAGCAAAAGGAGGGCTGGGAAAAACAACGCTGGCAGTGAATCTCGCTGTTAAGCTTGCGGAAAGCAGGAAAAAAGTCGCGCTAGTTGATCTGAATCTTCAGTTCGGGGACGCTAACGTGTTTATGGACATTGACCCTGTTGATACAATTTCCGAGCTTTCACAGGAGCTCTCATCTCCCAATATTGACCTCATAAGAAGCTATATGACCGTTCACTCCAGCGGAGTGCACGTGCTTTGCGCACCGAAAAGTCCCGAATTTGCGGAGCTTGTCTCACCCGAAAAGGTGCAGAGTATTCTGGGGCAGCTACGAACCTATTACGATTATGTAATAATCGATACTCCTCCGACCTTTTCGGACGTCACGATAACGGCGCTGGAGATCTCGACCATGATTCTGTTCGTGACGGGACTCGACATCTCAATACTCAAAAATTCGAAGCAGAGCCTTAATATTTTGAAGTCTCTCCAGCAGATTGACAAGGTGAAGATTCTAGTCAACAGAGCTGTGAACATTGGCGCGATAACGCTGGACGATGTACAAAGGCTTATCGACTGTCCGATATGGGCGAAGATACCCAGCGATTACAGGGTTGCGGTGACGGCGCTGAACCTCGGAATACCCTTCGTAATCGGTGCCCCCAAAGCCGAGCTGAGTCAGGCGGTCACGATGGTTGCATCCCTGCTCCTTGAAGGGACGCAGGATATTACCACTCTCAGTCCGAAGCAGAAAAAGAAGCTTGGGCTTCAAGGTAAAGGAAGCAGGGCTCAACTATCCGGAAAAGCGCAGTAACTATGGATCCCGCGATTGCGGCATATTGGACGGAGCTTATTATGGGTTTGCTTGAAAGGATCGAAAATAAAAAAGCGGTGTCTCCGCAGAATACAGTTCCCGAAGCTCAGACATTTTCGGGCAAGGGCGGCGCCTCTTACATAGACGAGTATTCCGACCTGAAGGAAAAAATCCACAGCGATATAATCGAGCTTATCAATCAAGACGCCTATTCAAGGGGGAAAACCGAAGGTGTCAGCGAAGAGTACATATTGCAATCAATAGAGGGGCTTGTGGACGATAACGGAAGCGCCATACCCCGCAATGAGCGCATTAGACTCGTGAGGGATATCTATAACAACGTGGTGGGCCTCGGACCCCTCGAACCGCTTCTCGCCGATCCCGAAATAACGGAAATCATGGTTAACGGTCCCTACAGCGTTTATGTGGAAAGAAAGGGCAAGCTCCAGCTGTCCTCAACAGTCTTTAAGGATAACGAGCATTTGTTAAACGTCCTCAGCCGCATAGTATCAAGTGTCGGACGGCGCGTCGATGAGGCAAGCCCCATGGTGGACGCGCGCCTGGCAGACGGCTCGCGTATCAATGCTATAATCCCTCCGCTGGCGCTGAACGGGCCGACGATAACCATAAGAAAATTCTCAAAAACGCCGTTTACGGATACGGACCTGATACGTTTCGGCTCGGTTTCGCCGAAAATGATGTCATTTCTGGAAGCCTGTGTCAAAGGTAGGACGAATATTATCGTTTCCGGCGGCACCGGCAGCGGCAAAACAACGCTCCTGAACGTTTTGTCGGGCTATATACCTGACAACGAGCGCATTGTGACAATCGAGGATGCGGCGGAAATCCAGCTCCGGCAGGGTCATGTCGTGACGCTCGAATCAAGACCGCCTAACCTTGAGCACGCGGGGCAAATTACGATCAGAGACTTGGTACGAAACGCCCTGCGTATGCGTCCTGACCGGATAATCGTCGGCGAGGTGCGTTCCGGTGAAACTTTGGATATGCTTCAGGCCATGAACACAGGACACGACGGCTCACTTACGACCGCCCACGCAAACACCCCGAGGGATCTGATATCAAGACTTGAAACAATGGTGCTCATGTCGGGCATGGAGATTCCGGTGAAGGCCATCAGAGAGCAGGTCTCCTCCGCACTGAACATCATAGTTCAGCAGGCGCGTATGAGGGACGGTTCGAGAAAGATTACAAACATCACCGAGGTCGTTGGTATGGAGGGGGACATCGTAACCCTTCAGGACATCTTCTATTACAAGTCTGAGGGACTGGATTCCTCCGGCAGGCTCAAAGGGGCGTTCCTTTCCACCGGTATCCGCCCGGGCTTTACGGAAAAACTCGCCGAAAACGGAGTTCCGATAAAAGACGAATGGTTTTTCAACTGAGAGGGACTATGGAAATAATTTTACTGTCAATTTTCGGCGGGGTACTTGTCTATTCAGCTCTGACGCTTGCGCTCTGCTATAGTCCGAAAGCCATTATGCGAAAAAGGCTAACGGAGTATTTCAAAAAAGCCGATATTGATGAGATACAGGTCGAGGTGCTGAAAGAAAAGCGTAGAAAAAGAAAAAAGAATGAACGGCACAGATTCCAGTTAGTCAGCAGGGAATTTGCGTCCTATCTCGTGATGTCGGGGGTCAGACTGCGCCCGACGGAATTCGTTGTAGGATGGGTGCTGTCCTCAACGCTGCCCGCTCTAATAGCATTTTTTATCAGTGAAAGCCTTATCACGGCGCTGGGCATCGGGATAATCGGGCTTTCCATTCCGCCCTTACTCGTACAGCGGTCGAGGAAAAAGCGAGAGAGAGAGTTTTCCAAGCAGCTTGGCGAATCCCTCTCAGTGATGGGAAACTGCATTAAGGCTGGTTTTTCGTTTCAGCAAGCCATGGAGAGCATCGCAAGAGAAATGCCGCCTCCAATATCGACAGAATTTGAAAAGACTTTGCGGGAAATGCGTTACGGAATCAGCATGGAGGAATCGCTCAAGCATCTTGTGGACAGAGTCAATAACAAGGATCTTGATTTGTTGGTGTCCGCAGTACTCATTTCGGCGCAGGTCGGCGGAAATCTAAGCGATATAATCGAGATTATAGCCGACACTGTATGCGACAGGCTGAAGATAAAATCCGAGGTCCGTGTTCTTACAACCTCAGGACGTTTTTCCGGCATAATAATAGGATTGCTTCCGGTTTTTATAATACTGATATTGATGGTGCTAAATCCTCACTATTTCAATTCCTTTGCGGAGTCCGGTATCGGCAAAGCCATGCTCGCGGGGTCAGTGATACTTGAAGCGGTGGGCTTTCTCGCGATCAGAAAAATCGTGGACATAAAGTATTAAGGCTATATGTAAAAGAAGCCTCGAGATAAGGTGTGCCGCTTATTGGCGATCGGCATGAGCGACACTTGCCATTATCCTCCCATATGAGGAGAGGATTCAAACCCGCTAAACAAAGCGCATATGGGAGGGACTTTTTAATGGAAGCTTATGTTGCGATCTGCTCGGGTATCTTTATATTTTCGCTGATTGTCCTGATGAACGGCACGAGCAGCACGCGCGAAGACCGTGTACGAAAGCGGGTCTCCGATATTATGAACAGCGACGCAAAATACGCCGGCGTCTATGACGAGGATATGTCAAAGTCCCTGTATATACGCGTAATAATGCCGCTTTTAAAATCCCTCTCCGCGAAGCTTTCAAAGCATGCGCCGAAGGGGAGGCTTTTCAAATCGGACACGGGAAAGCAGTCGGAAAAACTCAAAAAATCACTGCGACAGGCCGGCATCAGCATGGGCGTGGACGAATATTCCATGATAAGGGTTTTCGTTATCGTGGGAGCCGCCGGAATTCTTACCCTTTTTTCCGTTTACCTCGGTCTTGGATACCGCTCAGCCTTCGGCGCGCTTTTGGGAGTTTATGGCGGTTTTGTAGCGCTGCGCTTTAATCTGACATTAAGAATTTCTGCAAGGCGCGCTTCCATGGAGCGGCAGCTTCCCGATGTACTCGATCTTCTCAGTGTCAATGTCGAGGCCGGACTCGGCTTCGAGCAGGCGCTTTTAATGGTCATTGGTCATTTTGAAGGTCCCTTAATCGAGGAGCTTACCGTTACATATCGGGAAATCTCAATGGGTAGAACGAGGAGAGACGCGCTTCTACTGTTTGCCGAACGCTGCGAGCTCGAAGAAGTGAAGTCGTTTACTGGTGCAATCATACAGGCCGAGCAGCTCGGAATTTCAATTAAAAACATCCTTCGCACTCAGTCCGCTGCTATGCGTGCATCAAGGCGCAGCAAAGTTGAGGAAAAGGCGCAGAAGGTTCAGGTCAAAATGCTTTTTCCGATGGTCGGGCTCATTTTCCCGGTGCTTCTTATTGTTCTGCTGGGGCCGGCTCTGGTTTCAATTATATTTTCGCTGAAATAAGGTGCTTATATGAAGGTTATTTGCGATGGTCGGGTCATAGCCGAAAACGTGCATCTTGTCGACAGTTTTTGGTCAAGGTTTTGGGGACTCATGGGCAAAAAAAGCCTCGGTGACGAGGAGGGGATTCTTCTAACGCGCTGCAGCTCCATACACTGCTTTTTTATGAAAATACCGATAGACGCGGTGTATTTATCAAAAAACATGACCGTTCTGGGAACGGAAACGCTGAAGCCTTGGCGTGTAGGACGGTATATTAAAGGTACGGCAAATGTACTCGAGCTAAAAGCGGGCAGAGCTCTCGTCTCATCCGGAGAAGTTTTAGAAATTAATTGTGACGGAGGTAAACCCTATGACGGAAACAAATAGCGATGCAAGTATTGTGGGAGCGCTGCGCTCTAAAGTCGAGGAGTCCGATATCAAGCAGTATCTGAAGAGTGCTCTGGGCGGATACACAAAAAGCTCCGTCCTTGATTATCTGAATCTTCTGCGGAAACAGCAGCAATCGACAGCGGATACCTTTGTACGTAATCAGCAGCTACTGTTCGATGAAAAGGAAAACCTTCGTAAGGCGAACGAAATCCTTAAATCGAAGCTCGTGCGGTCCGAGAACAATTATTGCGAGCTTTCGGACTCTATCAAAATTCACGAAATCGAAAACGGTGATTTTACGCCGTCCGATATATCAGCTCTGAAAAGCAAAATTTCAGTTCTCGAGGACGAACTCATAAAAAGCGGAAACGATAAAAATTTTCTTGAAAAACAACTTGAGCATCAGAAAAGCGCCTGTGACGATTTTTCGCAGAAGCTAGTGCTCTCAGAGCAGGAAAAATTCTCGCTAAAAGAGCTTATCAAAGCAGAGCTGCAGAAGGAAAAGGAGCTCAGCGCTGTAATCTCAAGGCTTTCCGGCACTATTGCGGAAAGAGACGAAGAGGTAAGCTTCCTCAATTCGCTTCTTTCCGAAGGGCGGGTCGCGGAGCTCGTCTCAAAGGTCAATGAGCTCACGGAGCAGCTCTCAACTCAGTCGGAAATGCTGGTCACCTATAATAATGAGAGCTGCCTGAAGCAGCAGACTATAGAAGCATTAATTGGCGAGAACGAGAATCTTAAACAGCGCATCGCGGAGCTTTCAAGAAACTGCGAGGAGCTAAGCCATCAGAGCATGAAAAACCTGGCGGCGTGCAAGGCTCTGACAGAGCAGCTTGAAAGCGAGTACAAGCGGTCGATTGTACTTATCAAAGAGCGCTCCACCGCAACTATGGCAAGACTTGAAGCTGCTCGAAAGCTGGATGAGGCCGATTCGAAGCTGACACTTATGGAATTGCAGCTCAAGAAGCAGGCTGCGCTCGCGGATACAGATGCCGTTTATGAGAGTGCGGCTAAAACGGACAGGATTAGTCCCCAATACGATGATACTATCACAGCACAGGAGACTTGCTCCTGATACACTTCCCATTAATGAGCCCCCGAAAACCAAGGTTTTCGAGGGCTTGTTATATTTGAAGCTCTATTAATATTTGTTTTAGGAGGCGTTTCCGTTTTCCTTAGCGATGCTCTTTATAAAATGAAGGATATTTTCAATTGTGAGAAGAAGGTCGTTTTCGCTGCGCAATATTGCCCTATCGTAAGCAACGGCAACGCGATTTATTGAAAAAATGCCGCTGACTCCGAGTGTGTACGCGTCTTCGATGCCGTCTCCAATGTCTCCGACGACCGCAATCACGGGAACTTTTTTCGCTTTCGCGCGTTTCGCAACACCAATAACCGCTTTTCCTCTCAGCGACTGCGTGTCAATTCTGCCCTCGCCGGTTATCACAAGGTCAGCGTCATCGAGCTGACACTCAAAGCCCGCGGTGTCAAGAATGACATCAATACCCATTTGTAAGTAGGCGTTTAAAAAGCAGACAGCGCCTGCGCCAAGACCGCCCGCCGCTCCGCCGCCTTTGATATCATCAAAGTCGGCACCGAGCTCACTTTTAACTATTTGAGCAAAATGCCTCAGCCCGTCATCTAGCAGCTTTACGGCTTCATTATCCGCGCCCTTCTGAGGGGCAAACACATATGCCGCACCGTTTTCACCGAATAATGGATTATCAATATCGCACATTGCCGTTACGGGAACGCCGAGACAAAGTCCGCTTGTATCGATTTTTTGGATTTTGCACAGAGTGATGCCAGTCGGGATAAACTCGTTTCCATCAGTGTCATAGAACTTTGCGCCAAGAGCACATGCCATTCCGCAGCCCGCATCGTTAGTCGCGCTGCCGCCCATTGCCAATATAATACGTTCGCAGCCATTTTTGAAGGCATGTCTAATAAGCTGTCCGACGCCAAAGGTGGTCGTAATTAGTGGATCTTCCCTGCCCTTTGCGAGCGGCAGTCCGGCGCAGGCGGCCATTTCAATAACCGCCGTTTTGTCGGGCAAAACGCCGTAAAAGCTCTCCATATCCTCGAAAAACGGGTTTTTTACGACTACCCTGACCTTTTTTCCGCCAACGGACACCAAAAAAGCATCGACTGTTCCTTCGCCGCCGTCAGCAATCGGAATAGCTACGACCTGCGCCGAGGGGTATATTTTGCAAATTGCCTTTTTAGCGATAGCACAAAATTTTTCGGAACTTATTCCGCCCTTAAACGAATCCGGAACGACAATGATTTTATTAATTTCCTTCATGTTCAGCCCTTCAATGCTGCGTTCTCTTTTGCCCAGTAATGTCTGAAATATGGGTTTCCTCTAATTCCTCGGGCTTGGGTCAATTCGCCCCTTATCAGCATCGCGTCGGCAAAGCGCTCGTCAAGCTCCATGCACTGTCTTAGAACCTCACCGATTTCTTCCTTCGATGCCGCAGACAGGTCTGTTCTGCCGTATAGCTCGAGAATCTCCTGCTGGACAGCGTCGCGCTCGCTTATGTAATCCGCCTCAATGAGCTGTCCCTTGAGAAGCATGCGGGCAATATTTTCGCGTTTTGTCCAATATTTAATACCCTTTTCCTGTTCCTCCTCTTTGAAAATCGCAAAATCAGACTCGAACACAAAGGGCTTGAAAATAGAAATGCAGGGAAGGGACGAGCCTGTGTAAAAGTATTCGCTTTTTTCCTTAAGCTCCCCGACAAGGCTTGCCGTAGTCTGGCTCGAAACCAGCCCGCCCCCATGCATACAGAGGTTTTTCATAGAGCCTTTTTTGTGGTTATCATCTGAACCCTCCTGATGACTTCGAAGAGTCGACATCATGGTTTCGACTGTTACATTTCCCGTTGCTCTTTCGAGAAGCTCCATCGAGAGCGGGCGTCTTTGCTTGCATCCGGAAAACTGAGTAAATAGGGGATCGGAATAGGCTTTTTTGAAGTTAAGGTCTTCTTTGCAAGTGCACTTATTTTTCGAGATGCTGTCCTTAATAAGCTCGGGATGACAGGCGTCAAAATCATTCTCGATTGTGAGACCGTTCGATATGGAATAAAAATCCTTCACCTTTTTCATGACCCAGTAGCTGCCCGCTGTTTCGAGCACATAGGCGGTTGTTTTGTCGGCGACGATGAAAGAATTATGGTACTGCATTTTCTTGGTATATCCGCAGTTACCTCCCTGACCGAAGCGCCCAAGCAGATAGATAATATAATCCACTGCTTCCTTTGCCGTTTTTGTTCTCTCGAGTGCGAGCCTTATCATATCCATGCCGGTAAGACCGGTTTTTGAATACCTTTCCTTCGTGAAGACAGCCTCGTTTCCGATCATGACGGAGTATTCGTTGAAGCCCATCTCACAGCCCCACATCCACGAGGGCTTGCTGATGACGATTTCGTTCGTTTCTTCAACCTGATCAAGCTCGATGTATGTGGTTTTAAGCTTCGGGCAGACGCTCAAATCATATTTTCTGCGGGGTATACGCAGCAGGACCTGCGGCTCGTTTGGTTCTCTGTCGCTGTTTTTTGCAAAAATGACCTTACCAGATTTTGTAACACTGCCGACTGCTACCATAGTATCGCACATAGTTTCCGCCCTCCGTTGTAGGTTTTTTTCGGTTTTTTCTATAATATGTTTTCACCATATTATAACTCTTTCATGTGTTTTATTACAATGCTGATTATTTTGCGAGATAATTTAAAAAACCCCTTGACTTTACCCTTACTGGAAGCCCTATACTAAATTTAGAACATGTTCTTATACCAATTTGGCGGTGATTTTATGCTAACAATAGGAGAATTCTCCGGACTCAGCCGAGTGTCCACGAAGACACTCCGCTACTATGACCAGATAGGACTTTTAAAGCCAAGATATGTGAGCCGTGAAAACGGTTATCGTTTTTATGATGCCTCACAGTTACACGACATGCTGCTTATTTCAAGACTCAAGCAGTATCTGTTTTCCCTACCGGAGATAGCCGCAGTCCTTGCAAAAAAGGATGACGTTTATCTCGCCGGACTTATTCGGGAGAAAAAGCTTCAGCTTGCATCGCAGATTGACAATCAGCAGCACATTCTGTTCCTCATGGAGCAGGACATTGAAAAAATTGAAAGGCGTGAGAACATTATGCAATCTAATTATTTAGTCAAAACCGTAGATTTCGAGCCAAGGAATATATTTTCGATAAGACAGAAAATGGCCCTCAGCGAATTTGGAGAGGTCTATGGTAAGCTGTATGCTGGTCTGGGAAAGAATAACCTGAGACCAGCGGGACCTTGCCTATCCGTATACTACGACGAGGAGTTTGACCGTGAGTGCAGTGACATCGAAGTAGGTGTCATCGTTGCGGAGGAAAGTGGCGAGGGCGTTCGCAGACTCGACCCCGGTCTTTGCTGCTATGCCGCCCATATCGGACCCTACGACGACTTCACCCCCTGCTACACGGCGCTTGCCGAGTGGATGGAGAGCGAAGGCTACACGGTCTCAGGGCCAGCAATCGAGCTATACGTCAAGGGCTGCGATGCCGCAACCAAGCCGGAGGAGTACGTAACCGAGATATATTTCCCGATTAAGAAATAAGTAAAATAATAAATCGGAGCGGTATTACCGCTCCGATTTATTATTTTGACCCGATATTTCATATATTGTTCTTAATAATTTTCCCCTGCACGACTACCATTTTGAGATTAAGCTCCTTGTCGAGGACGACCAAATCCGCCGCTTTTCCCGCGTCGATGCTGCCAATACGCCCATCCTCGCGGACCGCCCTCGCGGGGTTTATGGTCGCGGCTTTTATGACCTGTCTGAACGGTACTCCGAAACTGACGAGATTTCTGACTTCTTGCAGCAAATTCGTAGTGGAGCCGGCGATTGTCCCGTCAGCGAGCCGTGCCTGACCGTTTTGGACAAAGACGGTCTGACCGCCCAGACCGTAGCTTCCGTCCTCAAGTCCCGCTGCACGCATGGAATCACTCACGATTACGGCTCTGTCCTCGCCGAGAATACGGAATGCTGTGCGTAGGACAGCCGGATGGATGTGGAAACCATCGCAGATAAGCTCTGCCATAACGCGCTCGTCATCAAAAACAGCGCCGACAACGCCGGGTTCACGGTGATTAAAGCCGGACATGGCGTTAAAAAGGTGAGTAACATGCGAGATACCTTTACTGAACGCCGCCTTTGCCTGCTCATAGTTCGAGTCTGTGTGGGCAATCGAAACGGTGCATAGCTTAGATGCTTGTTCAATGAATTCGTCCGCACCATCACATTCCGGCGCAATATCAACGATCTTTATAATGCCTCCGGACAAATCATAGAATTTGTTAAACTGCTCCCAGTCGGCATTCTTGACATAATCGCCCTTTTGACCGCCCTTTTTATTCATCGAAATATAAGGGCCTTCCATGTTAACTCCTAGTATTCTAGAACCCTCAGGCGGGCTCTCCATGCAGTATCTGATATTCACAAGAGCATTTTCGATTTCCTCGGAGGAAACGGTCATGGTCGCAGGGCAAAACGATGTGACACCATGCTTTGCAAGATGAGCTGCAATTTCAGAAATTGCCTCCGTAGTTGCGTCGCAGGCGTCGAAACCGGCGCAGCCGTGTATGTGAATGTCCACAAGTCCGGGGACGACAATGAAGCCATCAAGATCAAAAACCTCTCCGGATGCGGAAAGTCCGCGCCCTACCGCCGTAATGATGCCGTCCGCGACTGCAATATCCGCTTTTTCAAGTTCAAAGTCCTTGTTAATGACTTCCGCATTTTTAAAAAGCAATTTCGTTCCCCTGCTTTCTGTATCGATTTCAATATTTATGGCTATAAATCAACTTAAACCGTGCGAGCGCATAAGGTTGAGGGCGTCCTCGTCCGCAACGACGGTTACGTCGGGGTGAAGCTGCAGTATTGACGCGGGAACAAGCGGTGTCACCGGTCCGAAAAGAGCCTTTTCCAGAATGTCGGCCTTACCAATCCCGCTCACGACCATTAGGATTTTTTTTGCCCGCATGATGCTCTTGATGCCCATTGTGATCGCAAAGCGCGGAACTTCCTTCGGGTCGTCAAAAAACCTTGAGTTTGCAAGGATAGTTTCTTGCTTCAGCGCCACTCTGTGAGTCGTTTTGTCAAAGCTCTCGTTAGGTTCATTGAACCCGATATGACCCGTGTTTCCAAGTCCGAGAAGCTGTAAATCAATCCCGCCGAGTACGGTTATAGTCCTGTCATAGTCGGCGCACTCCGCAGTTATATCCCGAACAAGACCGTTCGGGATATGGATGTTTTTCGCTGGTACATTCACATGATCAAAGAAATTGGTGTGCATGTAATAGTGATAGCTCTGGGGATGGTCGGGCTTGAGCCCGTAATACTCGTCGAGGTTCACAGTTTGCACGCCCGAAAAATCGAGGTCGCCCTTGTCATACCATTCTATGAGCTGCTGATAGACCCCGACGGGGGTCGAACCCGTAGCAAGTCCCAGAACACTTCGAGGGTACAAAATGACCTGAGCAGATATGATGTTCGCCGCTTTTCGGCTCATGCTGCGATAGTCGGCAGCTTCTATTATTTTCATCGTTTATCCCTTCTTTCGAATCGCTTTGTCTGCCCTCTACCGTAAAATTGTTTTCAACTGTTGCTCGACAAAACCGCTTTTTTGACTGCCGGAATCGAAGCCGGCGACACAGAAAGCTCGTCTATGCCGATTGACATATAAAAATCGGTGAGAGCGGTATCCGCCGCAGATTCTCCGCAGATTCCGACCCAGATGCCGTTTTCGTGGGCGGTTTTGGCGGTCATCTCAATAAGGCGGAGCACGGCGGGGTCGGCGGGGTTGAAAGTGTCTCTGATACGTGAATTCATGCGATCCGCCGCCATAGTGTACTGAGTTAGATCGTTCGTTCCGATTGAGAAAAAATCGACCACCTTTGCAAACTCGTCGCTCATAACGGCAGCTGCAGGAGTTTCTACCATTATACCGAACTCGATATCTTTACTGTAGGGAACGCCTTCCTTATCAAGCTCCCCTTTAATCCGCCCGACGATTTCCTTGATTTCGAGCACCTGGCCGAGATGGGTTATCATCGGGAACATCACCTGCAGCTTGCCGTAGATCGAGGCTCGCAGCAGCGCTCGCAGTTGGGTGCGGAAAATCTGCGGCTCCTTGAGGCAAATTCGTATCGCTCTATAGCCGAGAGCGGGGTTTTCCTCCTCGGGTATATCGAAATACGGCGCCTGCTTGTCACTTCCCAAATCGAGCGTGCGTATTACGACAGGTTTGGGGGATAATTTCTCTAGTACCGCTTTATATGCCTCGAACTGCTTTTCCTCGCTCGGGAAGCTCGGGCTTTCGAGATACAGGAATTCACTGCGGAAGAGTCCGACGCCGTCCGCGCCAAAGGTTTTTGCCGCATCCGCATCGGCTACGCCGCCAATGTTCGCGCAGACCTTAACCGTGTGTCCTTTCGGAGTCACGGCGGTCATATTGCGATATTTTTCGAGGTCCTCTTTCTGTTGTCTGAATATTTCTACTCTTAGGAGAAAATCGTTCCTTTCGTTATCCGAAGGAGATACAAACACCTCGCCTGTTTTGCCGTCGATGGCGAGCTCTCCGCTTTTCGGAAGCTCGTCAAAGCTCTCGCCCATGCCGACGATGCAGGGGATGCCCATTGTTTTTGCGAGAATAACCGAATGAGAGGTGACGCTGCCGCGTTTCGTCACGAAGCCTGCCACCTTTTCTCTGTCCAAACGTACGGTTTGGCTCGGCAGAAGATCCTCCGCCAAAACTATTACCTCTTCATTGGGTCCGTCGTCATTTTCCTCAAGTCCCTTGAGTATGCGGATGAGCCGTTCCGAGATGTCTCGAACGTCAGCGGCGCGGGCGCGCATGACCTCGTTTTCTAGTGTTCCGAGAAAATTGATAAGCGCCTCAGCCGAAGTTTTAACAGCATACTCGGCGTTTAGCCCCGATGAGAGCGCGTCCTCAACGCCGTCGCAGAAATCAGGATCGTCCAGCATCAGCTTATGGATATCAAACACCTGAGCAGCGGCGGAGTCGGTTACTGCGGTTTTTTCGAAAAGCACGTCGAGTTCTGTAAAAGCTTGCTCTTTTGCCTTTTCGAAACGCCCCGTTTCCGTCTCCGGATTGCTGCCCTCCTGTTTTTCGACAGACAGATCGAGCTGTTTAATATAAAATATATGAGCAATAGCAGCGCCCGCAGACGCTCCAACTCCTTTGAGCAGCATTGCCGTCATCCTTCCTTACTAATAAATATTTTATAGGTTCAGGGTTATTATTTGCTCTTTTTATTCGTAGATTTAATGCTTTTCTGCTGATCGAGAAGCTTTTTGTTGCGATTGTTCATGATGGTTATGAAACCCGAAAACAGCAGACCGAGTACCGCGAGAGCGACGTAGAAAACGCCTGTCCTGGAATCATTAGAGCCAAAGCTCTTTACTGCTTCGCTCACCGAAATAATGATAATTGCGGCGCTTGCTATATAGCAGCTAGTAAGGACTGTTCCGGATACTTGCTTTACCTCTTTGTTCCTTTGCAGAGGGCCAGGCTTTACCGGATGCTTCTTTTCTCCTTCGAACATAGGTTGCACCTCCGTTAGTTATTTTCTGCTTTAGTCTATATATAACATATATTTTCATCAACATCAAAGGTTGTTAAAAATTGACGAAAAACAACAAGGAAATCCCTTTTTATTTTACAAATATCATATTATAATGGCCTCAACCGGAGGATTTTGACATGAGAGCTGAAGAGGTAATCATTTTTTCAGATATGGACGGGACACTGCTTTCCGACTGGAGCTTTGGGCCGTATATCCCCGCCGCCAATCTTGAGGCTATCCGGCGTTTCATTTCCGCAGGCGGTCTGTTTTCCATCGCAAGCGGCAGGCAGTTTCGCGAGACCTTGGATTTTTTCGGCGGAATGAAGTTTACCGTTCCGATGGTGCAGGATAACGGTTCCGTGATATACGACTCCGGCAGAGGAGAGATTCTTGAAAAAATCGCGCTGCCAGAAGACGTGACACTGGAATGTCTGGAATACAGCAGACGGAACAAGGGCGTCCGGCTCATCGCCGCGGATGAAACCGATCTCTATCAGGTCGTTGTCGGCGATGACTCCGGTGATTCGTTGCTTACAGACCTTCCCCGAAAACCAATTACACAGGAACAATATCTATCCCTTGAGCTTGTTAAGGCCTGCTTTGTAATAGCTAATGAATCGGACCTGACCTCGGTCGCTTCCGATATCATGAAATTCAAAAGTGCGGACAAGCTTATTCTCATGCAGTCGTCACCGGTTTTTCTTGAGGTGCTGGACAAATCAGCAGGCAAAGCCGCGGCCATCAAAAAAGCTGTCAGGCTGGCAAACGCCGGCGGACGAAAGCTGATTTGTATTGGTGATTACGATAACGACTGCGGTATGCTGGAGCTTGCAGACATCTCAGCCTGTCCCATCAATTCATCTCCTCGCGTACTTGAGATGGCAAAAATTATTACCTGCAGCAACAATGAGGGCGCCATAGCCGATCTTATTAATAGGTTGGACAAGCTTTAACTCAAAGTATATGTAAATTATTACAATCAATTAATGTTAATTAATTCAGTAAAATCCGAAATACTATTTTGGAGGTAAGTATGGGAAAAGACTATCTGCGCATAGACGACAGGCTCATTCACGGTCAGATAGTGACAGCATGGTGCAGAGCTCTGGAAATCAAGGAAATCGTCGCAATCGATGACAAACTTGCGTCAAACCCAACCCTGCAGTCGATTATGATGATGGGAATTCCTTCAAACTACAGGCATCATGTGGTGACGTTCGATCAGGCACGGAAAATTTTCGCGGAGCAGGGCGAAGGCAACAGACTATTCGTCACGCGTATGCCGCAGGACCTCGCCAATCTGCGGGAGGAACTGCTAAAGTGCGATACCGTTTTCATCGGCAACGCAGCAAAGCGTCCGGAAACGAAATTCAATTTGACAAAAGGCGGCGGCGGTGTATTTTTTGCAAGCGTCGAGGATGTTAAGCTTTTTGACGAGCTCTGCGAAGCCGGCATTAAGCTTATCGCCCAAACGGTTCCAAACACTTCAGCGCGCCCCTGGCCCGAGGTCAGGAAATCTATTAAACTATAAATGGCGAAAGCTTTTATAGAATAGAATTGAGGAGGAATATATCATGACAATGGCACAAGTGATCCTGATTGCGCTTTTCATTTACCTTGGTGCGATAGGATCAATTGTCGGCAACACGATCGGATGGTATTGCCTTGGCAGACCGCTGGTTGCGTCATTCGTAGTTGGTATTATCATGGGCGATGTCCAGACCGCTATGATCGTCGGCATACCCCTCCAGATTGCTTATCTGGCAAATGTCACTCCCGGAGGCGCGGTCGCCTGGGACCTTTCCTATGCAACGTATTTAGGTACTGCTATGGCGCTGGCAATGAGGACTCCAGATATAAGCAATGAGGCTCTCATCGGGCTTGCTTTCACTGGAGCAGGTATCGGCGGTGTTATCGGCGGCACGATGTGGAACGTCCATTATGCTCTCAACGTTCTGCTCAATCGCTGGGCTGAAAGAATTGCATTGAACGGCGATGCTAAAAAAATGTGGATGCCGAACCTACTCGGCGGTCAGCTAATCGGATTTGCCTGTCGCTTCATCCCAGCAGTCATCGTATTGTTGGCAATAAGAGCGGGTGCATCACAAGGCATCAATATTCCCAGCTGGTTCATTACGGGCATCTCCACTTTCGGCAGTATGATGGCTGCACTAGGTATGGGCATCATTCTCTCTTTCCTTATAAGGAAAAAGTACGACTGGGCCATCTTCCTCATCGGTTTTGTTCTGGTAACATATTTTAGTCTCGGAACGATGGCTGTCGCTGTAATCGGCGTCCTCGCCGCAATAATCTTCTATCAGATAATTGACAGAAAGGAGGTTGCTTAAGATGGCTAAAGCACATGAAAAGAAAACACTTAACGGAAAAACTCTTAGAAAATCCTTCAACAACTGGTTCTTCTGGAACGGCTGCTCTCAGCAGGCTGAATCAATGCTTGGTATGGCCTTTGGTCAGTCCATGGCACCCGTCATCGATGAGCTCTATGAGAAGAAGGAAGATAAGGCTGCCGGACTTAGACGGCATATAACCCTGTTCAACACCGAATCCCAGGTCGGTTCCGTCTGCAACGGTATCGCAATCGGCATGGAAGAGCAGCTTGCAAACGGTGTCGGCACACCCGAAGCAATTCAGGAAGCAAAAGTCGCCCTCATAGGCCCCACCTCCGCAATCGGCGATTCCCTCTGGGTCGCGACGATAATCCCTCTGCTACTCACAATCTGCCTTTCAATATCCAGCTCGCTTGCCGAAACGCCATGGGTTGGGCCGCTGATCTATATCATCGTATATCCTCTCGGCACTTATCTTCTGAGCTGGAAGATCTTCCAGCTGGGCTACAGGGCAGGACTTGAAGGCGTTCAAAGATTCATGGTGTCAGGTCAGCTCGATAAGATCATTAGGGCTGTCACGATACTCGGACTTCTCGTAGTGGGTGCACTGACGGCAAGCTTTGTCACCGCTAACCTGAATATCGACATTAAGACTGCCACTCAGGTGTTTGATGAGGCAACGCAGGCATATATACCTGGCAGCATTTCTGTTTTCAATCTTGATAAGCTGCTCAACACAGTATTCCCCAAAATCGTTCCTCTGGCTCTGACCATCTTCGTCTACTGGCTGTATACGAGAAAGAACTGGAAACCAATAGTCATCATGCTCCTTATCCTCGTGTTGGCTGCGGTGTTTACTGCCGTTGGATATATCCCCGGAATCGGAGCATTTGTCGGATAACTATAGTAAAACTAGGAGAACAAAAAAATGTCACAGTTGGAGTATCTAAAGAAAATTACAGAAGTAATCAACAAAATCGGCGCTGAACAAACTCAGAACATCGAAAAAGCCGCCGACATCTGCGCTGAGGTCATAGGCTCGGGTAAGCTAGTGCACCTGTTCGGCAGCGGGCACAGCGTTCTGCCCGTACAGGATGTGTTCCCTCGTTACGGCGGACTTGTCGGCTGGCACCCCTGCATGGACCCAAGGCTCATGTGGTCGAATGCCATAGGCCCCGGCGGCGCGCGCGAGCTTCTCTGGATAGAGCGCCAGGAGGGATATATAAAGAATTTCCTCCAGAGCTACAACTTCCAGCAGGGCGAGGCTTTAATAGTGTACTCCCACGGAGGACTCAACGCGGCTCCCATCGAGGCCGCAATGTACGCCAAGGAGCACGGACTAAAGGTTATTGCCATAACAAGCGGCGAGAACTATAAAAAGGCCGCTCCGGCACATTCCTCCGGCAAAAAGCTCGGGGATCTTGCGGATGTCCTTATTGACAACTGCTGTCCGCTCGAAGACGCCCTAGTGGAGATACCCGATTATTACCAGAAGGTCGGCGCATCCTCGACTGTGGCGGTTATTACCATCTCCCAGAGCATCGCTTCGGAAACTGCGCTGCGCCTCCAGAAGATGGGTCACAAGATGTTTATCTTCGTTTCTCCCAACGTCACCGAGGTTCCCAAGGATTATATGAACGAGGTTTATGCCTCATATACCGAAACCGTATTTAAAAATCACAATATGTGAGAAACGCGGGTTAAACAAAAACAGGAGCTTGCCCCGGCAGACTCCTGTTTTTGTTTAAATCTCAATCTATATGTGTTAATATTATTATACTCTGAGGAAAAACGGAGGCTTTATTATGACGAAGGTAATAGTCATCGGCCACGCCGGTTACGGCTCGGCCATGAAAAGAAATATAAATATGCTGGTCGGAGATGTGCCCGATTTCCTTTTTGTGGACTTCAATGAGCAGGATGACCTTGAAATTCTGCGGGGAAACATAGCAAAGGCGCTTAAGGAAACAGAAGGCTGCGATGTGCTATTTGCCTGCGACCTTTCTGGCGGTTCGCCCTTCCGCGAGGCCGCGATTATCTGCTCCGAGAAAGAAAACTATGCTGTTGTGGCGGGACTCAACACCTCCGCCTATACCGATATGGTTTACAGCCTGGACCTTGCGCCCATCGAGCTTGCGGAGCAGGCGGCGGATGTGGCACGTTCAAGCATACTAATTTATTCTACGGGTAAAAAGTAATGATCAAGTTAATTTCGGCGGGAGAGTTCTGGGTCCAATATAAGCCTTTCATCATAGGCTTTGCCGTTATGGTGGTTTTGGCGTTCGTTCTGCTGCAATTTCTGGTTTATGCCAGACGACAGGCGGAGCTTGAGCTAGATAGGCTATTTAAAAGCGATGCCGAGCTCTATCTGGAGCGACTTGAGCATAACAAGAGGCTGAGCTTTGTCTTTAGAAAGCCAATAATGCTCCTTTTAAAGCTCGACGGCTATTTGAAAACCGGCAATGATGACGCTATACGCTCCCTCGTTAAAGAGCTCGACATGATGAGGCTGGAGCCGAGGGACAAGGTGGAGTATTACCAGAAGCGCATGTCCTTTTTTGTTTCGGTAGGAGAAGCAGACGAGGCAAAGGCAAGCTTTGAGAAGTTGCAAACGTACCTCCATTCTGTCAAGGCCGACGAAGAGGACAGATACCGCACCCTTTTGGAAGAGGGGCAGGAGATAATTCGAGTTTATTTGGACAAAGATGTCTCATATATGGACAAGCTTAAGAAGAAGGCTGAAAATACCGAGCACCCAGTTATGCGCGGCGTGATGTATTTTAGACTTGCAAAGCTCGCACATTTCAAGGGCGACGCACCGCAGAGAGAAAAATATCTCAATACCGCCTCGAAACCTCTTTCCGGTACAGATTATGAAGAAATTATAAAGCAGGCGCTCATAACGCCCGAAATCCTCGAAACCAAGTAAAAGCAAAGGAGAAAAAGACATGGTGTCTTTTGATTATAAGATTAAGGATTCAATGGGACTGCATGCCCGTCCCGTGGGAATAATGGTGAAGGCCTCTGCCCCATATAAGCATACGAAAGTGACAGTCACCCACAACGGAGCATCAGCGGACGGAAAAAGGATGTTCGCCATCCTTGGTTTGCAGGTAAATCAGGGGGAGACAATTTCAGTCTCCGTCGAAGGAGAAAACGAGCAGGAGCTCGCAGACGCTATCCGCGGTATATTCCAGTCGGAAAACCTCTGAAATAAAGTAAATACTATTTCAGACTACATATATTTCAAGTACATGCTGCCCGCATCGCGGACAGCGAAAGGGATGGATTTATGAGCCTCTTGGTGAAGATGCGGCAGATCAAGGATCTGTCTCCGTCGGAGCGGCATATTGTCGATTATATTTTTGAAAATTTGAACGATATTTTCAATATCGGTATTGTGGATCTCGCTGAAAAGACTTTTACATCAACTGCGACTGTGAAGCGGCTTTGCAAAAAGCTCGGCGTGGATAGCTACATCGACTTCAGGCTTCGTCTGTCCTCCGAAATGTCGAATTACAGTACGGATTCTATTTTGGAATCCGCGACGACTCCGGTCGGACGGTATGATTCCACCGACGATATTATCAAGAAGGTTTCAAACCAGAACGCAAAATCTATAATCGATACTATGAACCTTAACAGCGCAGAGACTCTCGACAGCGTAATAGTGGAGATGTCGCGAGCGGCAAGAATCGATTTTTATGGTGTCGGTCCGTCGAACGTGGTTGCGGAGGACGCACAGATTAAATGTATGCGTCTTGGAATTCCGAGTTCGGCCTATAAGGACCGCGTTTCGATGCTTATAAACGCTAAGGCATATACACAGGGAACTCTCGCTTTCCTCATTTCGTATACGGGCATGACCGATGAAATAATCGAAGTCACGTCCGAGCTTGTCAGGGTCGGAGTGCCGACCGTATCGCTTACGTCCTTCGGTGAAAATGACCTTAGCAAGCTTTGCAGATATAACCTGTATGTTGATGCAAGCGAATCATGGGACCGTCTGGGCGGTATGTCGAGCCGCATTTCAACGCTGAACATGATAGACGTGCTGTTTACGGCGCTTATAAACGCAAATTACGAAAAGCACACAGGTTCCATGGATCACACCAACGTAAGCTGTGTGAAGCAGGGTAGCTGATAATAGAAAATAATCGGGCCCTGATTCTGTATCAGGGCTCGATTTGTAAAATGCGCGCTTATGAAAATTAGGATGACTGTTTGAGAATATTGCTCGTTGCAATGATGTCGACTCCAAGACTGAGAACATTTGTTATCACCGCGTCGCCGCAAGCGATGGGCTGCCTCAACACGACCTTGTTTATTTCACACATCACGTCAAAAATGCGGTTTTTGGGAATCTCCGCAGAGACTCGAACAGGCAGAACAGGCGCATATGGAAACGCGGTTTTAACCGTGGAGCAGATGGTGCGAGTAGGGTTTGTTTCCTCAGCATACGCGAACTGCTCGCCTTTAGGACATTTATTTCCGGTTACGGTGATGCTTTGCCCGTCCGAATTTACCGTCATCACACAGCCATTGGGGCAGACGATACAAACAAGCTCTTTCATGTGCGCTCGACCTCCTCAATTCTGAAATATACCTGCGACTGTGGCGTGAGCCCGAGCGGTCCGAAGTCGAACTCAACCCGTTCCATTTCAGGCGGGCGCAGAACGGAAAACCATTTGCGGTAAACATCGCAGCCGTCTACGGTCAAAATGAGAGAATTCTTTTGGAGAACCTCGCGGCTGCGGAAATAGAGCACAGTCTTCAAATCCTCCGCGTTCAGGTCGAGACGCTGAGGAATCAGATACTGCACGTTCTTGCCAATAATTAATTCGATTTCAGTCCGCTCTCTGCGCAAGAAGTTCGCCGCCGCTTTGCCGGCGCATTCTCCCGATTCCGAGACATAGTCGACAAGGTCATTCACATGCAGGGCATTTCCACAGGAGAAAACCCCGTCCACCGAGGTCATGAGGTGCTCGTCGCAGACGGGCCCCTTGGTGCGCGGGTCAAGCTCCACTCCGAGGTTCTCGGCAAGCTCGTTTTCGGGAATGAGCCCAACCGACAGAATCAGCGAATCACATTCCACGATTTCAAAGGTCTCTTCAATCGGACGCATATTTTCGTCGACCGAGCAGACCTCGACTGCGGCCAGGCGGTCATCGCCGAACACTCTGGTGACGGTTTTGGAGAGATACAGCGGAATGTCATAGTCGTACAGGCACTGGTATATGTTCCTCGTCAGACCGGAGGGAGTGGACTTTGCCTCATAAACGCCCACGACTTTTCCACCCTCGAGCGTAATGCGCCGCGCCATGATGAGCCCTATGTCTCCGCTGCCGAGGATGACGCATTTTTTCGTAGGCATCTGACCGAGAAGATTGATGAAATGCTGAGCTGTACCGGCGGTGAAAATTCCGGAGGGACGTGTGCCGTGAATGAAAATTTGCTTTGCAGTGCGTTCTCTGCAGCCCGTTGCAAGCACGAGAGCCTTTGACAAGAGCTGTACAACACCGTTACGGTTGACGGCAGTGAGACGAATACCCTCCGGTGTTTTTTCTATCTTTGTCACGAAGGTAAGGGTCAGCGCTTCGATGTTCGCTTCATCGAATTTTTGAATAAACCGCTCCGCATATTCGGGACCGGAGAGTTTTTCTCCGAAGCGTACGAGCCCGAAACCGTCGTGAATGCACTGCTTGAGTATTCCGCCGAGGCGTGCCTCGCGCTCTATGAGAAGGACTTCCGCGCCGGCCTTTTTTGCAGCTATCGCTGCCGCAAGACCGGCAGGACCTCCGCCAATTACAATAACGTCTGTGTTTGTCATACCGCCGCCCCCTTCGTTTCGCCAAAGGTTACGACAGACTCCACCGAACTCTTTTTTACTTCTGAGAGCGGTATGCCCTCATGTTCGGCAATTATCTGCATCACGAGCGGAGAGCAGAAACCGCCCTGACATCTTCCCATACCCGGGCGCAGCCGCCGCTTAATACCGTCCAGCGTGGGTACGCAGAGGGGAGAATTCAGAGCGTCGAGAATCTCGCCCTTACTTATTTCTTCACAGCGGCAGATTATAACGCCGTAATCGGGATTTTTAAGAATCAGAGCGTTTCTTTCCTGCTCGTTCATATGGGCAAGACGGGGCGGTGCGTGACGCACCGGATCGAAGGAATCGTTTTTCTTAACTGCCATGTTGCTTGAAAGGGCTTCCACAGCCCACTTGGATATATCCACAGCAATAGCAGGCGCCGCCGTGACTCCGGGGGACTGTATCCCTGCCGCCTCAATGATGTTGTCAGTAAAAATGCCTCGGCGAACAACGAAATCTTCCTCATAGGTCGCGGAGCGCACACCGGTGAAGTAGGCGATAATATCGCTGAATTTCAAATCCGTGGCAACGTGCTGCTGAACCTTTATGATTTCTTCCACTTCCTCGCGGCGTGTCGCGGTGTCCTCGCGGTCAGGGGTTTCAATTGCGTTCGGGCCGATAAGCATATTGCCGTGTATGGAATGAATCAGTCCTATTCCCTTGGTGTTGCTGTGCAGGATGTTCATCATAAACTTAATTCGACCGAGAGGTCCGCGGGGAATCTGCGAGTTTTGATACGGAAGAATGCTGAAGGGCGATTTCTCCATGCTGGTTTTGACCATATAACCGGCTTTTTTATCCGTTATTATGTCTGTGCCGCGGCGTGGATGGATGGTGAAGGTGCGGTCGCCAGCCATTTCAGCAATCTTATCGGAGTAGACGCCTGCAGCATTTATGACGAGCTTTGGGTATAGTCTACCGCGATTCGTGTCCACGCTTACTATATGTCCGTTTTTGGTTTCCATGTCCAGCACGGCTGTGTTAAGAAAGAGTCGGACGCCGTTTGCTGAGGCGTTTTCCGCAAGAGCCGCAGTCATCTCCATGGGGCTTGTGATGCCACCTGTAGGCATATACATACCGCCGATTACGAAATCCGGCGCGCAGGGCTCGTGCTTTAGCAGTTCCTCTCGCCCAAGCCAGCATACTCCTCGTATTCCCATTGACTTTCCATGCAGCTTCAGAGCCCCAACAAGCAGTCTTTCCCACTTCTTACAGCAGAGCAGAACTTGACCCTTTTGCTCAAAAGGTACATCCAGCTGTTTTGACAGCTCGGCATACATAGAGTTTCCTCTGATGTTGTAGTAGTGCTTCTGCGAATGCTTGGAGAAGTTAATTCCTACATGAACGACGCCGCCGTTCGCGCGGGACTGACCATACGCTACATCAGGGCCTTTTTCGACCAGTACGGTATTGAGCTTCCATTTGGACAGCTCACGGGCTATAGCACAGCCGGTAATTCCCCCGCCGATTATTAGCACATCGGGACGCATCTCATCGAGACTTGCATCATGCTCTAAAGGCAGGCGGGGATGCTCGACAAAGCCCTTCAGCCTTATATCGTTAACAACTCCTATGTATTGCGCGTCTTTTGCGGCGAGCTTTCCGGCATTAACCGCCGTTTCCCAAGAGTCCACTTCGCCCCGAAGCACAATGCAGCCGCGCTCTTCCTTAACACTTACCTCAGGCGAAAGCTGTGCGATTTTTTTGCAGATTTTCTGATACTTGCTCATTTCTATCCTCTATTTCCGGAGTTCGTCCCTGATTTTATCCTGAAGAACACATATCTCACTGTCTATGTGCCAAACACTCAGGCGGAAAATCAAAAAGGGCAGGCGCCACGGCACGACGTCGGCATCGGTCATGCCGGTTTTCTTTTTGTAGGCAGCGTAGTATTTTTTGCATATTGTCTTCCGAATTGTTTCGAGTATGGTCGCGACAGCCTTGCTAAGTCCGGGAATCATTTCCCCTTCGTTAAGCAAATAAAGCGTTGCGGCAATATCCGCCGCTGGAGCTCCGCGCGCCGCGGTCATCCAATCGATAATCGTGGTCGTTTTACCGTCCGACATGATATTATCTGGATGGTAATCAAAGTGCAGTATGGAATCGCCGTCGGGTAGGGCGCTAAGCTGTTTTAGTGCGATTTGCTTTTCTTCTTCCGTTAAAAAGCCGAGAGATTTGGAGTCAAGAGCGTCAAGCACAAATTTTTTATAACTGCGAATTTTATCGGTGTGTGTATTGTGCATCTTAAGCTGAAGCTCCGCCATAAGGCTAGGAACCTTGAATACAGTAAGCGGCTTTGAGCCGGCAAGGCTGATAAGTGTTTTGCCCTCAACCCGCTCGATAATTATGCCTGTCCTATCCTCGACCTGCACATGGCCATAACATTTGACCAGAGACACGCCCTTATCATATGTTTCCGTAGTATTGATCTCTTCGTTTTCAATCAGTACCGGATCCACATCGGAACGGAATAGCTTAAGCAAGGTGTTTCCCTGCCAGGAAAAAATCTGTGAGGAGCGGCTCGTAAACAGAGGCTCTCCCAGGCTTTCAAGCTTGTAGGTTCCTGCGCTTGCGTTGTCAGACATACTCCATCGTCTCCTTAACAAAATCACAATTGTGAATCACGAATGTATCAGTACAAATGTTATATATTGTTTCTCTCTATAAGTCAATATTTGTAAGCAACAGCGCACATATGTGATTAACTTTCGTAAGCTTTAACAGTTATACTCTTCTGTAATTATTACAAATTACTCTGCACATTGACAAATCACAAATGTGCAGATAATATCATGATATCTGTATAGCTTGAACGGGGGGGATAAAATTGACGCCAAACTATGATAAGTTGACGATTCTGCGGATCGCAAAATACTATTATCTCGACAACTTGAGCCAACAGGAAATTTCAGACAAAGAAAACATACACCGCTCTCAAATTTCGCGAATACTGAAACTGGCGCGCGATCTGGGATATGTTCAAATCCGCATCTGCGGCCCTGAAAGTTATTCTTCGGAATCACTGGAAAAACAAGTAAAGGATAAAACAGGGCTGAGTGAGGTTTATATCGCACCTTCGTTGACGCCGCAGACAGAGCAGGAGGATTCTCTTTACTTTTTCGCCGCGAGATATCTGGAGGAGCTCCTCTCTCACAGCAAAAAAATCGGTATCGGAGTTGGGAAAACGCTATACAATGTGGCGTCTCAGCTCTCCGCTCAAAAGCTCGATGAAAGACCGGATTTTTATTCCGTTGCAGGATCCTCCGGCACCGACAACCCCTATCTGCAAGCCAGTGTAATTCTTGACAATTTTGCGCGTCCTTTTAACGGACGCTGCCATTACAACAATTTCCCCATCTGCCTTGATCGCAACAGAATGTCTCAGTTTGATACTAATCGCTACCGCGAGCTGCAGGAGGCTTATCAGAATCTGGATGCGGTGGTATTATCTATCGGCGGGCCTTTTAATGTCGAATATCCGTACCTCGAGGAGTTCTCCCGCATGGAACGGGGCGTAGATATCGCCGAGGCTCTGAAACGTCCGCACGGCAATCTTTTGGGACATGTTTTTTACGATGGGAAAGAGTATCTTCGTTTATCTGATGATTACTTTATCTCAAGTATGAGCCTAATGCTTCTGGAAAAGACGCAGAACGTGATTTGCATCGCGTGCGGCAAACAAAAGGTTGGTTCAATAATAAGCGCGGCCAATAATAATTATATAAAAACCCTAATTACCGATGAGCCCACCGCGAGGAGTATCCTGCAAAGGATATAATAAAGCTTATAAAAAGCAAAGAGGGCGCACAACTCCGAATGTTGTGCGCCCTCTTTGCTTTTCTAGATATTATGCTAAATAAGCATTTGCTACTGCGTCTTCAATAATTCTTTAATCTCACAAAGCACCGGCATGGAGGGAATAGCCCCGCGCTTTGTAACACAAAGAGCGGCAGCGGCATTTGCAAATCTTGCTATACTGCGGATTTCCGAAAAATCAATCTCAGAGATTTTCTTGCCCAGTGCTTCCACGGAATACAGGAGGGCTCCCCAGAATGCGTCGCCGGCTCCGGTCGTATCGATTGCGTCAACATTAAATCCGGGAATTATATCAAAGCCGTCTTTGGTTGCAATAAGCGCGCCGCTTTTGCCAAGGGTCACAGCCGCAAGCTGTATTCCGTTATCAATCAAATGCTTTGCCGCTTTTTGCGAATCGGTATAGTCAGTCAATAGCGCAGTTTCCTCATCGGAGAGCTTTATCATGTCCACATAGGGAAGCACGGAGCGCATTTGCTGCCTTGCCTCCGCCTCGTTTTTCCAAAGGAGAGGCCTGTAATTTGGGTCATACGAAATAATGCAGCCTGCTTTTTTCGCTTCCGCAAGCGCGAACAGAGTCGTCTCGCGAGCGGGGCTGTCCGTTAATGATAAGGAGCCGAAATGAAATATTCTGCTGTTTTTGACAATTGAGATATCTACTTCTTCCCAACAAATCTGTGTATCCGCGCCGGGCTTTCGCGCAAATGAGAAGCTCCGCTCTCCGTTTTCATTCAGACTTACGAAGGCAAGCGTCGTAAAAAAGTTTTCGTCAATGACAAGTCCGTTGGTATTAATCTTTGCGTTTTGAAGCGTTTTTCTCAAAAACTCGCCCTGCATATCCGCGCCGATTTTCCCGATAAATGCGGTCTTTTGCCCCAGTTTTGCGGCGCAGGCAAGCACATTGGCTGGAGCGCCGCCGGGGTTTTGCTCAAACAGAACCATGCCGGAGGGTGAAACCCCGACCTGAGTAAAGTCAATCAGCAGTTCGCCGAAAGCAGTAATATCAAACATACTCATACGCACTTCGGATATTCGTTGCAAAGCAGATACCTTGCGGGCTCATCCTCTTCGATAGCCGTAAAGCGTGCCTGATGTTCATAGAAGCGGTTATCGGTGCGGTCGTCATTCACCATGGAAACTTCCCACGCAAGGACTTTTTCGTCCACGGCGGTAAACTGGTGGTATACTCCGGGACCTAAGGTTATACTTTCGCCGGGTTTAAGAAAAACCTTCCCTCCGGCAGGCAGCGTGCACTTTTTGCCGTCGATGCGGACGGTGACCTCAGTATAGTCTAGCTCACCATCCAAAGCGGAATTCCAGAGCTGCATCATCAGAGTGCCGCCTCCGCGGTTAATGATGTCCTCCATTTTGTGCCAGTGAAAATGATTGGGGGAGAGCTGTCCTACTTCGGAAATCAGCATTTTTTCTGCATACGGCTTTGCGTAATTCGGATTATTCAAATTCCCGTTTCTTATCGTGAAAAGCAGTAGACCGACCTTATCGAAATCTCCTCGACCGTAATCAGTTATGTCCCAGCCGAGCATATTCTCGCGGATTTCGTCATATTCGTGACCTTTCGACGCCCATTCCTCGGCAGTCCAGTAGGCGAAGGGCGGGAGATAAACCCTCATCTCGCCGAGCCATGCAATTGTGTTTTCAATAAGTGCGTTTATTTGTGAGCGTTTCATCCTGAGCGCCTCCTGTAGGGAATATCACGATTGCAAAACTTGAGTGCATAGGTAGTCGGAAAGCTCCGCAGTCTGTTCTTTTTCAATAAGCGACAAAAGTCGCTCTCGAATAGCAGACGAATCAAACAGACAGCCTTTCAGCGCGACGCTTACGGCGTCGACCCAGTCCGCGTTCATCGCGTCGGAATACATGGTAGCGTCTTGTATCATGCCATCCGACACCGATAGCCGCAGCTCGATTTCTCCGTAGGACAATCTCGTCTGAAATTGCCTGTCAAAGTCAGAAAGTCTGCCGAGCGTCCACTCGCGGCTTCCGTAATGCTCGGTGAGCTTCTCCCATTCTAATACGTCCAGAACCGCTTCGTCAACGACTTCGACTAAAGTTCCGTAAATCTCTCCGAAAGAAGAGATGAGCGCGAGCCGCATACTCTCAGGCGTAAGATTCGGGTTAAGCTCGCACAGATTAACGACCCGTGAGCGAACACTCTCAACGCCCTTGGCCTGCAGCTTTTCCTTTGACGGTGTTAAAAATTGACTCAGTTTTGACATATCGGAGTTAAGGAGTATCGTTCCGTGGTGGTAATGAGCATCGCCCGATGTATAGTAGGCGTTGCCGGAAAACTTACGTCCTTCGGCAAGAATGTCGTTTCTGCCGCTGAGTACAGCATCAATGCCAAAATTTCGTGCCGCCAGACAGATAACTTCCGACTGCTTTTGTGTATTGAATAAATCGTCATGGGCCAAGAAAGTAAAATTTTGATTTCCCAAATCATGATAAACCGCACCGCCGCCGGAAAGCCGCCGTGCGAGCCTGCCGTTTTCCGAAGCGAAGGCTTCAAGACTGCACTCGCGCCACGCGTTCTGATTGCGGCCGATAACGACGGTGTTGTTGTTTTGCCAAAGATATAAAAGCACCTCATTGGGCTTAACATATCGCAGCAGCATTTCCTCTGCAGCCAGATTCCGATATGGGTCCGTGCAGTCTGTAATCAACAATTTTAGTTTCATTTTTTCACCTTTTTGGCGTGGGCATGGTATGGATAGCCCGCCCCTCGACATCCTCCACAGCTTCTGTCACGGCCTCTGTAAAAGTTGGGTGGGGACGGATGACAGCCGAGAGCTGTTTCACCGTCAGCTTGTTCACGATGGCAGAGGATAATTCGCTCACAAGATCGGACGCCCTCGCGCACATCATTTGAGTGCCCAGCAGAACCTCCGTTTCCGCGTCGAAAATGAGCTTAATAAAGCTTCGATCCTGCTGTTCGATGATTGTTTTTGCATTGCCGCTCATAGCGTATTTGCCTGTTTTGACCTCGATGCCGCTGGATTTTGCCTGCTCCGCCGTGATGCCGACGGAGGCGATTTCGGGACTTGTATAGACGCAGCTCGGCACGACCGAAAGGTCGATTGGGGGCGTATCGCCGGTAATATAGGCAATGACGTTTTGCGCCTGTGCCGATGCCGCGTGGGCGAGCTGTATGCTGCCATCAATCACATCTCCTATGGCGTAGATACTCTCGACACTTGTCTTGAAGTGCTCATCAACGACAATTCCGCGCTGTATATTAACATTTACACCCTCGCCAAAAAGCCCACTAAAATTTGGTTTTCTGCCCGTGGAGACGAGAACGCCCTGCGCTGCAAGCTCCTGTGCCCCGTTTTTACCAGTAAAGCGGCAGCAAAGCCCGCTGTCTGTTTCGGCTATGCGCTCCACAGAACAGCCGGTATGTATCGCCACACCGCGCTTTTTAAGTATCATCGTAAGATTCTGAGAAATTTCGCGGTCAAGCGTCGGAACAATTCGCTCAAGCGCCTCGATAATTGTGACCGCACAGCCGAGTGCATTAAAAACAGAAGCAAATTCCGCGCCTATCACGCCGCCGCCGATAATGATTAGGCTCTTGTAATCGACCGCCCTACTCTCCAACAATTCGTCGCTCGTTATAACGCCGACAAGGTCGATTCCTTCAATCGGCGGACGGGAGGGAATGGCGCCTGTGGCGATTATAATTTTGGCAGTATTTAAAATTGTTTCTTCATCAGAACCTGACACAAACACTTCTTCCGCGGAAAGGATTTTTGCCGTTCCGTAAAAGAAGTCTATTTTATTGGCTTTTATAAGCGACTCAATGCCGTCCCTGACGCCGGAGACGACCTCGTCCTTTCGGTGGTAAATGGCCTCCATATCGTAACTCGTGTTTTCTGCGTAGATTCCAAGGCTTGCGCTGTCTTGCATTTCTCGATAGAGTTCGGCGGAGTGCAGCATGGTTTTCGCAGGAATACAGCCGCGATTTAGGCAGGTGCCGCCGATATCACGCGACTCAACAACAGCGGTTTTCATCCCATGCTGAGCGGCGGCGATAGCCGCCGTATAGCCGCCCGGTCCAGCGCCTATCACAACAAGATCATACTTTTGCGACATTGGGTTCTCCTTTATAAATGAGGATTACTGTTCATCGGGCTTCCAGCGCAGATGAGGATTGCGCGCCGCCTCAACATCGTCCGGACGGCGTATAGCTGTCGTTAAAGGACTTGCGTGAGCCCTTTCGGGGTCTTTCATCGCCTCTTCGTAGACTTTGATGAAAATATCCGCAGCTTCATCCAGCATTTCCTTGCTCTCGGTTTCGGTGGGTTCAGCCATGAGAGCTTCGTGTACGATGAGCGGGAAGTACATTGTGGGGGGATGGATTCCCTTGTCAAGAAGAGCCTTGGCAATATCCATTGCGGTCACGCCGTGCTCCTTAGCCTCATGCTCAAGCGTCATTACAAATTCGTGCATACAGATACCTTCAAACGCCATCTTGTATTTTTCTGACAGGCGTTTTTTCAGATAGTTTGCCGAAAGAACAGCGTGCTTTGCTGCGTCGGGAACGCCTTCTTTACCAAGCGTGAGAAGATAGGAGAGCGCTCTCACAACTATGAGAAAGTTCCCGTAAAATGCTTTGACGGCTCCAATGCTTTGTGGACAGTCTGTTTCAAGGGAGAGCTGTCCGTTTTCGGAAACGACACGCGGCTTCGGCAGATAGGGCGCAAGAAACGCCTTACAGCCGACAGCTCCGCCGCCGGGTCCGCCGCCGCCGTGCGGAGTTGAAAACGTCTTGTGAAGATTAAGGTGTACGCAGTCGAAGCCCATGTCGCCGGGACGTATAACGCCCATAATGGCGTTCAGATTCGCGCCGTCGTAATAGCAAAGTCCGCCCGCGTCGTGGACGATTTTTGTTATCTCTAGGATGTTCTTATCGAATATGCCGAGCGTGTTGGGGTTCGTGAGCATCAGTCCTGCAGTGTCTTCTCCAACTGCTTCGCGCAACTTTTCGAGGTCTACACAGCCGTCATTTCCGGAGGGAATGCTGATGACCGTCATACCGCACATAACGGCTGTAGCTGGATTTGTGCCATGAGAGCTGTCCGGGATGATGACCTTTGTGCGCTTTTTGCCTTCGCTGCGCTCCTCATGGTACTTCTTGATAAGCAGCATTCCGGTGAATTCGCCGTGAGCGCCTGCGGCGGGTTGGAGAGTCAATGCGTCCATACCGGTAATTTCACAGAGCATTTTTTCCGCTTTG
>PGZZ01000018.1 GCA_002841545.1 Firmicutes bacterium HGW-Firmicutes-16 | reverse complement strand
GCCTGACACCGCTCGAAAAACGGCGTCAGGCTGCGTAATATTTCGATATTCTGCGATAGGGGTCTTTCTTTCCCTGTCCGTTGAACATGGTTCAGTGCATAACCGATAGTAAAGAGTCTGGAGGTGCATCTGATATCGTCCGTCTTTTGAAAAGCTCAACTTGTCTTGCAATTGCTTAGATGACAGTAGTACCAAAATCCACTATAAAACGAATGAACAGACCCTGTAACCAATGCGGTTACAGGGTTTGTTTGCTTCAATGGAGCTCTGCCCGGCAAGCACACAACAGTATGAAACCATTCACAGTGTACATTTGATTTGATACCCGTGTGCAGTCGGAAATATATGTAATTTGCGAAGTTATACGTCTTATTTATTGCCAACATACGACACGATGTATTATAGTATGACATAGGTGAATAAAGGAGCTGATTGCGTATGAAAAAGAGGCGGCTGACGAGAAGCGTTGGGAACGTGTTTCTGACTGTGTTCATCCTGCTTATGGCTGGAACCGCTTACCTCGAGTACAGCCGAGAGTCCCGTGAGTGGGAACAGATGAAATATATTGCAGGCAACGTCAGTGCGCAGACCTATGAGGTGCTTTATGCCAAACTCAGCAAGGTGGAGACGCTTAAGGCTCTTGTAATAAAAAACGACGGCGGGACCGAGGACTTCGAAAAGGTCGCGCGACTCCTTGTCTCTGAAGGCTGCGTCCGCAATGTCCTTTTAGCGCCGGGAGGAATTGTTTCGGACGTCTATCCGCTGACCGCTAACGAGGATGTCCTCGGGTACAACCTTTTGGGCCGGGGCGCCGGTGATAAGGAAGCGATGACAGCTATTGTCAAGGGCGAGATGATTATGGCGGGACCCTTTGAGCTCGTGCAGGGCGGAATGGGTATCTCAGGACGGCTGCCTGTCTATGTCGACGGTGCTTTCTGGGGCATCGTTTCGATGACACTGGATTATCCTGAGGCACTGAACGGCATCAGCTCCATGCAGAATATAAAATCACAGGGCTTTGGGTGCGAGCTCTGGAGGATAAATGCGGATAATGGAAAACATCAGAGCATACTGTCAACCGACACTGTAGTCAAAAAGCCTTCCTACGATCAGGCCTTTTCGGTGTTGAACGCCGAGTGGCATGTGACCGTTTATCCTGAAAAGGCATGGTATGCTCACGGCTTCTTCTGGCTTTGCGTGGCTGTCAGCCTGACGCTGGCAACGGTCGCGGCGATCGTCACGTCAAGCCTTCAAACTATTAGGAGCATGGACAAAGAAATGACCGAATATCGCATCCGAGAGCTACAGACACAGCTTGAGTACGATAGGATTAATGTGCTATTAACGCAAATTAACTCACATTTCTTTCACCATACGCTCAACGCCATACAGGCGTTAATCGTGATGGAACCGAAAGCAGCCTACAAGATGACGGAGGATTTTTCGCGTTTTATCCGCTTTAAGGTGGACAGCGTTGGCTTGCAGCAAGGCCTCGTGCCCTTTAGAGAAGAGATGCGCTCCGTCCGAGCCTACGCGGACATGAATGTCGTTCAGCTCGGAGAAAGGCTCACAATCGAATACGATGTGTTTGACGCGGATTTTATGATACCTGTGCTGACTATTCAGCCTATAGTGGAAAACGCCATTGAGCACGGGATTAAGCCGCATATTGGCGGCGGAAAAGTGCGGGTGAGCCTTCGTCAGGACGAGGACTACTATGAGGTGACTGTTCTTGATGACGGCGAGGGGTTCACGCCCGGCGAAGACAGCAACGTGGTTTCTGTAGGCATTGCGAATATAAAGACCAGAATGGGTAAGCATCCCGGCTGCTCCATAAAGGTTGAAAGCGAGCCGGGAAAAGGCACGAAGGTAGTGCTGCATTACCCCAGTAATCTTTCCGGCGAGGATAAAGTATGAAAACTATACTTGTGGATGATATGCTGCTGGATATGCAGCTTTTCGAGCTGAAATGCGCGGATATGCCGGACTTTGATATCGTCGGCAAATTTACCGATCCAAGGGAAGCACTGGACTTTGCGCTACACAACGTGGTGGATTTTGCCCTGCTTGATATCGATATGCCGGGCATGAATGGGATGGAACTCGCGATGAGCATAAGAACGTTCTGGCCAAGCGTCATCATCGTGTTCGTGACCGCGCACCCGCGTTACGCGGTGGAGGCGCTCCGAATGAAGGCGGATTATGTGGTGTTTAAGCCCTTCGACAGGAACGATATAGCGGACGTCCTCGAACGGGCAAAGCTCCTTCAGAATCGGCAGAAAAAAAGGGTATGCTTCTTTACATTCGGCGGCTTTGAAATGCTCGTCGACAACCGGCCCGTACATTTTCGTTCCGCAAAGGCTAAGGAACTCATGGCCCTCTGCGTTTATAAAGAGGGCAGGAGCGTTTCTATATACGACATAATCGAATGTCTCTGGGAGGGCAGCGACTGCAAAAACACCGACAACACCGGTTATAGGCGTACCATCAAGGAGCTTCGGGATACGCTCGGCGACTACAACGTGGAGGATATCTTCGTGCGCGAGCGTGGTAACTGCCGCATACGCCGCGAGCTTGTTTCCTGCGATTATTACGATTTTTGGGAAGGAAAGAAGGACGCCGTGGCGCGTTTTGACGGAACATTCATGTCGGAATACGCGTGGGCGGAGGGTGCAATTTACCAGATGTGCGAAAAGAAGAAAGCATTTTAAAAAATTGAGAATATTTTAACGCTCCGTACGGTTTCCGAACGGAGCGTTTGTTATAATCGTCATGAAATAGTGGAAAATATAAGAATTATTTGTAAAAACCATAAACTATGGAAGGGGACGTGATCAATGGAAGAGCTTTTGCGAATGGAAGGTATCTCGAAGCAATTCGGAGAGTTTTTTGCCAATCGCAACGTGTGCTTTGAGGTACGCGCGGGCGAGGTGCATACCCTTCTGGGAGAAAATGGTGCGGGCAAGAGTACGCTAATGAACGTGCTGGTCGGCCTGTACCAGCCCACCTCGGGCAGCATCTTTCTTCATGGCAAAAAGGTGAAGATCGATTCTCCAGCTCATGCAGTTAAGCTGGGCATAGGCATGGTGCATCAGCACTTTATGCTGGTTGAGGCCATGACTGTCTTTGAAAATATAATCCTTGGTGATAGGCGGTCAAAAAAGCCGTTCATCGACGTCAAGGAGAGAAAGAAAGAAATACTTGAGCTGTCGTGGAAATACGGCCTCAACGTCGAGCTTGACGAAAAGATTACTAATATCGCGGTCGGCGCTCAGCAGCGCGTCGAGATACTTAAGGCGCTCTACCGAGGCGCGGAGCTCCTGATTCTGGACGAACCCACCGCCGCGCTCACTGATGTTGAGGTGGAGGGGCTTTACAGCATCATCGAGAAGCTCAAAGCTGAGGGCAAAAGCATCGTCTTCATCAGCCACAAAATGCGCGAGGTACTGCACGTTTCAGACCGTATCACGATACTCCGTGCCGGAGAAGCGATTTGCACGCTGGACGCAGACAAGACCACGAGTCAGGAACTGGCGAACCTGATGATTGGACGTGAGCTTTCCGAACCAATTTATTCAAAGGTTACGCAGCCCGGCGACCCGGTCATCGAGTTCATTAATGTATCCTATAAAAAAAGCTTCAAGCACGGTGGACTGAGCGAGGTTAGCCTGCGCGTTGCTAAAGGAGAAATCCTCGGCATCGCAGGGGTCGATGGCAACGGTCAGAGCCAGCTGGCTCAGATTGCCGCCGGAGTTATCGTTAATGAGTCGGGAGAGGTGAAGCTCAAGGGCAAAAAGCCCTCAACCTTCGCGCCGCGCGGCTTCATAGACGAGAGAGTCTCACTTATCCCCGAGGACAGGAATCTCATGGGGCTTGTAGGCGACATGAGCATCGAGGATAATCTTGTATTCAAATCTACGGAAGATGTTCGCTTCAGCAATTTTCACGGCTGGCTTTTAAAGAAAAATGCTATTAGGCAATATTCCGAGGAGCTGCGTGATAAATACGATATTCGCTGCCAGTCGGTGGCGCAGGAGACAAGAAATCTCTCCGGAGGCAACCAGCAGAAGGTTATTTTGGCGCGTGAGCTCGAGGCGGAGCCCGATTTGCTCATCGCGGTGCATCCAACCAGAGGTCTTGATATCGGTGCGACAAGATATGTCAGAGACAGCATGATAGAAGCAAGGGACAAGGGCTGCGGCGTTCTGCTTATAAGCGCCGACTTTGATGAGGTGCTGCAGCTTTCGGACCGCATCATCGTTCTGTTCGAGGGCCAGATAATGGGTGAGTATTCAGGCAAGAATCCGCCCATCCAAGAAATAAGCCTTGCCATGGCGGGAAAGTAGGGGGGAGGCGCGAGATGTTAAAGAAAAACTTCATGAATGTGCTTATTCCGATGCTGTCCATACTTTTGGCGTTCATCATCGGCATGATCATAATTCTGTGTATGGGCGCAAATCCGATTCAGGCGATAGGCTTCCTATTCCGGGGCGCGTTCGGCACGGTCACGAATTTGTCCAACACTGTTGTCCGCTCCATGCCGCTTATCTTCTGCGGTTTATGTACCTGTTTTGCCTACCGCTGTGGCATTTTCAATCTCGGCGGCGAGGGCCAGTTCCTTATGGGCGCGATGGCGGCTCTGGCCGTATCGTTACTTATCGGAGCCGAAGGTCCCTGGGTCACGGTGCTCGCAATCGTTGCCGGTATTCTCGCCGGCGGCTTTTGGGGCCTGCTGCCGGGCATCCTCAAGAGCTGGCGCGGACTTAACGAAATGATAACGACCATCATGTTTAACTACGTTGCCGTTCTGTTCATGGGCTTCGTTTATACAAGTGCTTTGCGCGAAGGCTCGGTGCCTCAGACGGCAGCGGTGCCAGACCTAACAAAAATTTCCCGCATCTTCCCCAATCTTCGGATAACCTGGGGCATAGTCATTGCAATATTAGTCGGTATTGCGGCGTGGTATTTTCTTTTTCACACCTCTAAGGGCTTCCAACTTCGCGCGGTTGGCTTCAACCCCACAGCCAGCCAGTTCAACGGCTTCTCCGTCAAAAGCTACAGGCTGATGGCTTTCGTCGTGTCCGGTGCGATTGCGGGCCTCGGCGGTGCGAGCGATATACTTGGAACTCAGTTCCGCCTAATCAGCGGCTACGGCAGTGGATACGGCTTCGATGGCGTCGCTATCGCGCTTATTGCACAGCTCGACCCAATCGCGACCGTTATTGTCGCCTACTTCTTCGCTGTGCTGCGCGTAGGTTCCACGACCATGCAGGTCGGAAGCGGCGTTCCCACGAGCGTTATTGATATCATTCAGGCTCTTGTTATCATTTTTGCGGTTGCCGGTTCCGCAATGATGCATCTGCCGACTGTAAAAGTGTTCTTCTCGAACCTCTTCGGGAAAAAGGAGGCTGCATAGTTATGGACGGAAGTACAATTTCTGATCTGATCATTGCCACCGTTCGAATGGCGACGCCGCTGCTAATCGTGGCGCTGGCCGAACTTTACTCAGAAAGAGCCGGTATGGTCAACATCGGCCTTGATGGCATTATGGCTTTCGGCGCGCTTGTCGGCTTTCTCGTATGCTACTGGACGGGCAATCCCTATCTCGCCGTCATCTGCGCAGCCGTCGCGGGCGTTGGGGTCAATATGGTGTACGCCTTCTGCACCATAACGCTGTGCGCAAACCAGATAGTCTATGGCATGGCAATCAACATTTTTGCTCCGGCGCTGGCCTCTTTCATTTACCGCGTGGTGTTCGGCGTCAGCTCCACGCTCGCTCAGGCTACGCTTATGAAGACCGTTGCGATCCCTGTTCTCAAGGATATACCTCTTTTCGGCAAGCTTCTGTTCGATCAGACCCCGATGGTTTATCTTTCATATCTGCTCGTAATTATAACAGCAATATATTTCAACCGTACTAAATCCGGACTCAATTACAAAGCCGTCGGCGAGTACCCGAAGGCGGCCGAAACGATGGGCATCAATGTCATTCGCCAAAAATACATCGCATGCATTATCTGCGGCTTTTTCGCCGGCGCTGGCGGAGCTTATCTGACCACCTGCTACGTCAACACATATTCCGACGGCGTTGTAGCCGGTCGCGGCTTTATCGCGCTGGCCGCCGTAATCTTTGGACGATGGACTTCCCCGGGCGTTATGATGGCTTGCTTGCTGTTTGGCTTCTTCGACGCGCTGCAGCTCCGGCTCCAAATCGGCTCCAACCTCATACCCTATCAGCTTTTCCAGATGATACCCTATGTGATGACACTTCTCGCTCTTACTCTACTGGGTAATAAAATTTCAGGGCCAAAGGCAAACTGCAAGCCTTATTTCCGCGAAGAAAGGTAATTGCGGAGACGCAGCGCATAATTTGTGCTTGTGTATCCGATTACAAAATAACAAAAACCAAAATGGAGGAAGAAAAATGAAGAAAATTTTCTCACTGCTTCTGGCTGTATGCCTCGCTCTTGCACTGACTGCCTGCGGCGGCGCAAAAGAAACACCTGCTCCCGACTCAAGCGCAGGTGCCGCAACCGATACTCCGGCAAAGACCTACAAAGTCGCAATGATTTGTGACAGCGCCATTTCCGACGGCGGCTGGGGCGCGGCCTGCTACAACGGCATGGTTGATGCCGCAACAGCCAACGGCTGGGAAACTGCTTACACAGATTCCATCGACCAGTCCGCTTATGCCGACTCCATGATTAGCTACTGCGATCTTGGATATGACATGATTTTTGCTCCCGGCAACCAGTACAGCGACGCTGTTGTCCAGGTAGCGGCGGACTATCCTAACGTTTTCTTCGCAGTCCTCAACGGCAGCGAAACACTGCCCACAGCCAACATCGCCAGCATCCTGCCGGACGCTAAGCAGATTGGCTCCATCGCAGGCATCATTGCCGGAACGATGTCAAAGTCCAATGTCATTGGCTTCATAGGTGGTATGGAACTTGACACCACTAAGGCAAAGCTTGCAAACTTCGAGTCCGCGGCAAAGACCATTAATCCCAGCATCAGCGCAGTTTCCGCATATGCGGGCTCCTTCAACGACACTGCGAAGGGCATGGAGCTTGCAGCTTCCATGATCAATGACGGAGCAGACGTCTTCTTCGGCGACGCTTCCGCTGTTGACTCCGGCGCACGTCAGGCTATCGACCAGAAAAACGGCACAGGCGCAATCGGAATCTTTGATATCGGTCAGCCCGCTGACCTGCTCGGACAGAATCCTTGCGTCGTCTGCTCGGTTGTTACCGATAACGCCGGCATGATCGGCCTGTGCATGAAGGATGTCCAGAGCGGCACTTTCGGCAACAAAGTAGTATACGGAAATCTTGAAAACGGCTGCGTTTACCTCGGAAAGTTCAATGACGAGCTGGTTGACGCAGACACTCAGACTAAGATTACCGATTACGTTAAAGCGCTGCAGGACGGTACCTTCGGCAAATAAGCCCGAATTAGCAGCAAGATACTCCTTTTAAATGAAAAATACCTATTTCATAAAAAAGTCTAAGACCGTCTCAATCTGTGATTGAGACGGTCTTTTTCGTTTCCTGTAAAAAATGGAACAAGCACATAACAGGGTGTAACTGTTTATAAACAAGGATTTTGAAACAATACATGTTAGTATTCTGATTAAGCAATGTAAGATAAGGCTGAGTTCAATGAAGAATTGTACTGGTGCTCTCTGTTTTTTTAAAACTGTGATTAGTAACTTCTGCATTACAACTAGATGAGTAAAGATTTTGGTTCATCTCGAAATTATATGTTGGAACGATTTCATGAATAAGAGAGCGTATATCATAGCTCTCGTCATCCATCACGGCTTTCAGATGTTCAAGCTGTTTTACGAACTTTATCTCATCCATATCAATTGGTTTTCCAGTGTATATTTTTTTATTCGGCGTTTCAATAATTTCTTCCTCGTCCATAAGGAGTTCCTCAAAAATTTTCTCACCTGGACGAAGACCTGTGATTTCAATATCGATATCCTTGTAGGGGACAAGCCCTGAAAGCCGTATCATATTTTCAGCTAAGCTAAGTATCTTGACCGGTTCACCCATATCTAGAACAAATATTTCTCCCCCGTGAGCATATGTTCCGGCTTGAAGCACCAGCGAAACGGCTTCCGGAATGGTCATGAAGTAGCGTATAATCTCGGGATGGGTAACAGTAACTGGTCCACCTTCTTCAATTTGTTTCATGAAAATCGGAATAACGCTTCCGTTACTGCCTAGAACATTTCCGAAGCGAACAGCAACATACTCTGTTGCTGAGTGTCTATCGTAATACTGAATAATCATTTCACAGATGCGTTTTGTCGCGCCCATCACACTGGTAGGATTAACGGCCTTATCTGTGGAAATCATCACGAAGCGCGATGCGCCATATTTGTTAGCAGCACACACCGCATTCAAGGTACCTATAACATTGTTTTTCACAGCCTCGTTTGGGCTATCTTCCATAAGAGGAACATGCTTGTGCGCTGCCGCATGGTATACAATATCCGGCCTGTATGTTGAGCAAATGTAATTAAGCCTATCCACATCACGTACAGAGCCGATAAGTGTAATTATTTCAAGCTCAGGAAAGGCATCTCTCAGTTCACTTTGTATATAATAGGCACTGTTCTCATATATATCAAATATAATGAGCTTTCCGGGTTTATATAATGCTAATTGACGGCAAAGCTCGCTTCCAATTGAACCGCCCGCGCCCGTAACCAATACTGCTTTGCCATGAATAAAACCGTAAAGTTCGTCAAGCTCCAACTCGATCTGCGGACGCTCAAGCAAGTCCGCAATATCTACTTTTCTAAGCATTGAAAGAGAAGCCTTCCGGTTTAAAATTTGATAGCAACTTGGCAGAGTTTTAATTACGCAGGACGTACTAATACAATTATTGAAAATCTCATGCCGAGTTTTATTGTCTGCAGACGGTATTGCAAAAATAATCTCATCAACATCATATTGCTTTGCGGCCCAGACTATTTTTTCCCGTCCCCCCACCACCTTGGCGCAGCCAATATATCTGTTGATTTTACTAGTGTCGTCGTCGATGAGACATACGACTTTAAAATTATCAAAGCGCCTGTCTCTTTCAATTTCGCGTATCAGAGTGTTTCCTACATGTCCGGCGCCGATTATCATAATGTTCTGCGTTTTACCTGCAGATGAACCAGCGATATTTGATTGACGAGCTGTTCGAATAATTCGATAAAAAAAGCGAGTACCAAGAGTCAAGCATGTCAGAAAAATCCACGCTATCAGATAGCAGCTTTTATACGAAGTTAGTTCGAGAATGTTTCCAATAATGACAAGTGAAATAAATGAGCAAAAGGCCGCTTTCACAATTCGAAGGGCCTCAATTATACTCGCAAACTCCCATATTCTGTTATACATATTGAATAAAATGAAAATCACGAGATTAACCGGCAGCCAGAATTTGAAAATCAGAATAATTATTCCGTCGGCTTCATATGGGAAAACTGAAAAATCAACCGCAAAGCGAACAAAAACGCTCAGGTATATCACTTCATATAAGGCTTTTTAGGTGCAGAAAATGCCCAAGCGTCTTACTGCCATGTTTTCTTTCAACCCATTCGGAATCGGGAAATACAACACCGGCAAGCCCATGAAGGCCGCCCCTGTCATCACTTAAAGATTCAATTTTCAATTCATCCAGCCTGTTTGGAAAATCTTTGAGCCGGTTACCCTGCGCATCGTATATAATTGGAAGAAGCTTGGCCCTAGCCTTTGAGCTGCCGAGATTCAGAATTTTGTCCGGTATATCAACGCCCAGCAAACGGCTTGATAGGAGTGCCACCGTGGATATACGAACGCACGTTTCGTCGCGCACCGCCCACTTTTCTATCAACGACCAGTCAAGTCCATCGTCAGCAGCGTTTGCGATGTCGTAATATAAACGTATATCCGGAGCTTTACAAAAACCATGTACGGCAATGTGCATCATGCATATGTACATTAGTGCCTCCGGTGGAGGTATCAAAATGTCTGTGTTTCTATATGTTCGGCTATCGTTCCAATCTACAAACGGGCCTTTGGCCGTTAGGCAGGGAAGGTTAACCCGACAGGTCACATCCCAGTTGATACTAAAATAAAAGCTCTTGGGAAGCATAGTTTCATTTCTAAAGCTGCTGGAAACCAAAATACTGCCGGCATAGTGTTCCTCGAGCGTATATCCCATTTTATTAAACACATTATGAATTCTGTCTTTTTCAGTTATATCAGCGTAGTTATCCACATCTCCTGAACCAAACATCGCCAGATCCTGACCTGAAGCCAAAAGTGCGCCAAAATTTTCGACCACGCCTAACTTGGTTACCCCGATTGCACGAAGCTCCGAATACACCGCGTCAAGGCATTCCACTATCCGCTCATTCTGAGAGCGGTATTCATCTGAAAGGGGCTTCCAAAATTCATCCTCAATTCCGAGCTTGCACATGAGCATGGTTGTCGCGGGAACTATTTTTTTCTTCTTTGCTCTGGCAACAATTTTAGCGCGTCCCTCGTCATTATATAATTCTGCTATCTCCGTTTTCTCATAATCGGTCAAATCAATGCGCTTGAAAGCAGCTTTATACATTATCCAATATCTGTCTTCAAGATCCATCCGCACTCCTCATCTCCATATGTTTATGCAATTTTCGCGCCAGCTGCTGAAAACTCTGCTTACCAAATTGTGAAGGTAGCTGCAGTATATCGGTCAGGTAAAACGCGATGTTTTCCAGTATGATTATCCATGCAATAGCGTTGAGTTGTCTCTCGGAATAATCTTTTTCTTCGTCATTAATACTGAATCGTTTATCGTACTGAACCATTTCATGAATGTCTAAAGCGAATGGATCGGAATGAAGTTTCCAGAGCAAGGTCGCGGGATCATACCAAATCGAACGGCGGCAGTTTGTCTCCCAGTCATATATGATTGTATCGCCTTGCGCATTTATCCAGATATTACCGCTCTGGAGATCGCCGTGGCTCAATACTGTCGGAATCTTGAACTCGACATATTCCGCCCCGCGTGCAGCGCATTCAATATAACTGGCAAACACACCTGAGTCGCTCGCTCCGCTTTTAATGAATTCCGAGCATACTACTGATATTATCGCGGAGACCTCGAACATATTCCCCGCAATCAACATATTGAATCGTGTCTTTAGCAATTACGCCCATATATGCTAATGCATCGGCAGTTCCTTTTCTGTATGCAGCTTGATTTCTGACTCTCGCTAACGGGTTTCCGTGCATAATGCGTTCCCGATACCAACGGTATCCATATTCAATAACCTTGGGTACAAAAAAATAATCATTGGACAAGCGAAATCTCATTTGATTTTCCATAAAATCCGCTCTATAGCTTTCTTTTACCATGCAATCCACATAGTCGTTCTCAAAATCATAAAAGCGAATTGAACGGTTACACGGCAAAATGAAAATTGGTTTTTTCACTGCCTCTGAAGGTTCTATGTAGAAGCGTTTATTGGCTGCAAGTCCATGCGAAATTGTAACGGCGAAAACTCCGAGTTTGCCAATTAAGTATTTCAATAAACTGCCGCGGATATTGTACTCGCTGTAAAGGAATTCTCGCATCCCTTTTGTGATTTTTTCACCGGCGATGAATGAGGGAAGACAATACAAATACAGCTTCTTGCAGTCACCTGTTTTATTGAAGCCGACATTAACCTCAACGCCATGCACTTGTCGAAAATAGCTGCTCGTCGTCTTGAACAGCACATTATAAAATGGCTCGCGCTCCAGCATAGCCGAAATGTTCATGTATTCTCCTTCGTCGATAGGCCGATTCTTTCAAGAATCATACGGCAACAGCGGTCAGCAGTATAGCATTCTTCAAGGTATCGTCGTCCAGCCGCTCCGATTTCTGCGTATTTATTAGGGACATCAATAATTTCTTCGCAAAGCTCTTTAAATATTGCAGGGTATCTACTCTCGCACCACCAGCCGAAGCCGCCGTCTGCAATTACCTTGCCCACATCTGTATTTCGATCTGTGCAGGCTAATATCGGCATGGACTGCTCCATATAGGACAGCATTCTTGATGGGAAATTCGGTATCGTGAAGCGGTGGTCGAGGAACAGCAACCCAACGTCGCAGGCTTGCAGCAGCGCGTCGTATTCCGCCTTTGGCAAACCATTAATTATTAGAACATTGCTGGGATTATCCTCTTTCACATATTGTTCTAAAACACTATAGCAGTTTCCCGTCCCGCACATAATGAAAAAGCAATCGCTGCGGTTTTCAACTGTTTTTAAGCACTGCACCACAAATGGGATGTCCTGGGGTGCACCCATGTTTCCGCCATAAATGAAGATGACAGCGCCTAGTGGGATTCCGTACTTTTCACGCTGCTCCTGCCTGCTTTTTTCAGCTCTGACAATCTGCTTTGGAATAATACTGTTTGGAGAAACACCGACTTTTTCCGATGCGACTTCTGGATTGTGTTCCAGCAGATAATCCACATTTGCATCGGACATACAGCCTATGTGGTCGGACAGTGCGTACAGCTGTTTTTCTTTCCGCCTGAAATAGCGATGCAGGAGCCCGCCTTCGCGCATCATACCTAAATCCACTGCGTTCTGAGGGAAAATGTCTTTCAGTAACAGGTAGGTAGCTGCGTGCTGCCGTGCCTTTTGTTTTTTTACAACACCTGCAAGCGTAATTGGAGGCGTTGAATACAAGATTAAATCAAATTTGACTTTGGAAAAGTATTTATTGATTGCTGCATAGAATTTACGTCCCAGCCTAAGCGTTGACAATCCTTTTTCAATAAGCGATACGTTGCTCATATTCCCGACTTTTACCTTTAGGTTGCTATAATCAGAAAATTCGAAAAGCTCCGTTTCTTGAGCAAAACGCTTTTCATATGGTGATACGATATATGGGCGATGCCCATTTCCGATGAAAGTCGGCATCAAATCGGAATAAATATTATAAATATCAATGCTATCAAACTGGCTCATAGTCAGAAAAAGAATGTTCATTTTCAGCTCCTATACAAAGGGAAGAATTGAGATTCCGAGTCGAAATCTGGCTTCTGGGCGCGTATAGCAATCAGTTGATGGTATATTTCACTTTGAAAAACCTTTCGGCCAATGTAAAACGGCACATCATTACCGGGCGCAAACGCTTTTTTATAGCGGTAAATCCCATCACCAGAATGATAGCCTCCGCCTAAAATAAATGCCCGCCGTCCGGTTTCTTTGCACCACTTGATTATCTCGTATTTGAGCAGGTCGTTGGGGCGCATCGGGTAAAAATCCTCCAGTGTTCCGCCAAGGAAGGAGTAGGCATAATCCTGAGAGTACAGCACCAGCTCCGTCGAAATGATCTGTTCATTATGCCAGACGTGAAAATAGATATATTGTCCGTTCAGAGTACGGTTAATATCTTCAAAATAGGATGTTTCAAAGTAGTAGTAGTTTTTTGCTCTATTTCGTTTCATGGTCTTGTAATAAATATTCAAAAACGCGGAAAGATGTTCTCCGGTTGCATCGGCTGTTACTGTCAAGCCATTGTTTTGAGCCCTTTTAACGTTTTTCCTGACCTTATGTTCAAACTCCATCCAAATTTCATCCATGGTTGGGGTAAGGCTGCGAACTACATTATCGGAGATTCGAATGACTTCGCCCGGATAATACAGCCGCAAATCGGCGTTGTCATACAGATGGAATCTTACGAACTCTGCTATGATTCTGCTGCCGCGGCAGTAAGCTGCCCATGCCGTATAATATTCGGCAATCAGCGACTCAGATGTCTCTCCCGCAGTCACCACCGGTCCACCGTATCCGTAAGGTGTGGTCACGTCATAATACTGCACGTCATCAACGAGCCACGAAACAGGCCGTTTTATATACATGTTGCATATCGTGCCATCCCTGCCGGCGTATTCAAAGGTATCAAAAGCGCCGCCCTCAATCTGCTCGTAAAGCTTCCCGTATGAAGGATTAAAAAATACATCAAGCATGGCCTAAATCGGCTTTCTCAATTGAACCCGCTCCATTACATATCCTTCACGTTCATAGAGCCTAATTGCACCTTGGTTATATGCCTCTGTATGTATGTATAGCGCAGGCAACCCATCTATCCGCGCTTCATTTTCCACAGCGTTCAGCAATTTGGTTCCCAGTCCACGGCCTCTGTAGGCGTCATCAATTTGTACAACGCTTACATACATTCGATTTTCTTCTCTGAAAATTACACTATATGCCCAGATAAAGCCGACGAGTTTACCCTTATCATCAACGCATCCAAACACAATTGCAGAATTATTGTCGACGTATTCGATCAATTCAGCGATTTTATCTTCGGCATCACTATATGAAAATGATGTTGTAAATGAACAGGATTTAACATTATCCAAATACAAGAATGCAAGAGCTTGCTTGTGATGGGCACACTGTTCCTTCGATAGTTTGATAACACTTACTTTTTCAGACATGGAATTACCCCCTGTACACTGGGAAATAATTTGTTTTGCTATCACTGTGCATTTTTGCTAAAGCGTTATATACACCTTCGTTGCGTACTTTTGTACCAACATAAAATGGAAATCCGTCGCTGTGGGTAAACGACATTTTAAAGTCCATCAATGATTTGTCTGCTGCGCCGACTCCTCCGAGATGAAGATGTTTGAAGCCGTTTTCTTTTCCCCATAACGCAACCTCATAAAGTAATAGACTGTTTCCTTGGTACTTCACCGCTGAATAATCATTTGCAGAAAGATGATAATGCAGATTGTCGCCGTGGTGGATAAAGATACTTGACGAGATTAGCCGCCCATCAATTTCCGCATTTGCTATAAACACTTTATTTATAATAGCTGAGAAATGTTCCTGAACAAAAGAATATGGAAACTGATAGTAAGAACCTATACCATTCTTATTTACCGTGTTTTGGTATAGACCGTAAAATTCAGCAGTGCTTTTTCCGTGAAAATCAAGGCTAATTGATACGCCCTCTTTTTGTGCTTTACGTATTTCATTACGACGCTTGGATTTAATTTCATCCGCTAAAATATCAGCAACAGTCAAGTCAATCGCAATTGTTCTTTTGTTGTCGCGGATACTGTAAAGCCGGCAAAAATCCTCATGGTTTTTTAACCATGGTGAAAAGCGTACATATTCAGCGATAATGTCGTTTTGCTCACAATAGACTGAGAAATCGGTGTCAAATGTTTGCAGTAATTTGCCCTTGTTTGAACACTCTACTATATACGGACCGTTGAACCCATATGGCGTGATGATGTCGTAATATTGTTTGTCTTCAACCAAATATGGCGCTTTTCTCTTAACATAGGGGTAGATAACTGTTCCATTTATCGCTTGCAGAGTGTAGTAGCCATAATCCTCGCCATCGCTTCGCGCATATAATGACAGCCATTCCGGTAAGTAGTAGATATCCGGATAGTTCATAATCAATTGCCTTTCGAAAAGAAACTCTTGATTGACGTTGCTATTCGCTCCATATCGGATATTTCGTATCGCTGATCGCAGGGTACGGCAAGTATATGCGAATAGATATATTCAACGCTGCTGGAGCATTTCCCAGACACCTGCGGTGGCATAGGCCAAATTACCGGAAGATACATATTTCTTTCTGCCATATATTTTTGCAAAGCAGTGCGATCATCAACATACATTGCAAAATACAGCGGTGCGTTTGATTGACCAAATAAAGTCTCTGGGATGCTTATCTGACTTAAATCCGAAAGCTCATTTATTAGGTAGTCGTAATTTGCTTTTCTCCGCTGTTTCAGCTGCTCATAATCTATGCCCATAATCGACTTACGCGTTGCTGAGGACATTGAGTATATTTCCGTTTGCCCGTCTAAATACGCCTCCGACGCTGCAAACAATGAGCGGTATTTGTTTTTAATGGTTATATCCAGAGATTCTACGTATTTTCTCTTAAGTTTCTGCGCCTCACGCCGGTATTCTAGATATTTTGTATTTTCAATGATGGGTGATTCAATGGGGTATTCGCCCATACAAACCGTTAGAAAACTTCCGTCCGGAACACCATTCCATTTACGTAGACTGCCAACACAGAAATTAGAACAAGTACGGCAGTTTGTTAAAAAAAGACTATGTGTCAAATCCTCAATCACATCTATTCCGCTGTTGCTCAACTGTGTAAGGTACTCTCTAATATTAAATATTGTGTCGAAACCGAAATATGCGTGGAGCAGCACCACCGACGGCTTTGTCTGCTCTATCAGCTGACAAAATTCATCATAATTCACGAGAAGATTTCGATCCACATTGTAGTAGTCAAAAGAGTATCCGGCCTCAATAAAAGGAAGTATGACCGCCTCACAAGTGTAGGCAGGAAGAACTGCTCGCTTCTGAGACGGGTTTATACTCCCCAGTGCAAGACGAATAGCGCTGCGCCCCGAATCAAGATAAAATATAGCAGCGGAGTCAGACATTATGTTTTGAGTTATATTTAGTTCTTCAAAGAAATCACTGCCTATTTCATCAAACACCTGCGGTCTTCTTTCAATATTCAATGGTCTTGTCACATAGTCGTCTATCTCTACAGTGTCCCCGGTAACAACATCCTTACGCCGAACAACCTTATGTACCGTTTGTAGGACAATCTTCACGTCCAACGCGAAACAGCACGTTTTAACATATTCCAAATCGTACGCAAACTTTTCTTCCCAACGGAGCTTATTTCGGCCGTTTACCTGTGCCAGACCGGACAAGCCGGGTTTAATATCGTGACGGTGATTTTCGACCTCCGTGTAATACCTCAAATATTCCGATGGCAGTGGCCTCGGACCGATTACGCTAAGGTCACCACAAAGAATATTCCATGCTTCCGGCAACTCATCGAGACTGTAACTGCGGAGAAGACGACCAAGCCCAACAACACGTTTTTCATCGGGTAACAAGTTGCCTTCCTTGTCACGTTCATCGTTCATTGTTCGGAACTTATATAGAGCAAGCAGTTTCCCATTTTTACCAACATGCTTCGATTTGAAAATCACAGGACTGCCAAGCTTTGCTCGAACTAGAATCGCAATGATAGCGTATAGCCAGCAAAACACAAGCATCGCTGCCAAAGCACAAATTATATCAATCATCCGCTTGATGTATCGGCAGTAGATGCCAGTTGTTCCTTTTTTCAAAGCAGTTTCACTCCCAAAGCACTTTTATTACTCTGCATACTCTATCCAAGTCATCATTGGTAAGCTTTGTATCACTTGGCAAGCACACACCACGGGTGAAAATCCTCTCGGCAACTCCGCCGTTGTTAATGTAATCACAATTTCTATAAAATGGCTGTAGGTGCATAGGTTTCCATACAGGACGTGACTCAATATCGTCCGCCAACAGCGCATCCATGACATTTGTTGAAGATATACTGCCATTAAGTTGAATACAAGACAACCAACAGTTCTGACCGCTGATTCTTGGCATCATTTCAAGCCCATCAAGACCGCCCAATTCATGACTGTAAAAGTCGTATATGTATCGCTTTTTCGCGAGACGCTCATTTAGAACCAGCAGTTGTCCGCGACCGATACCGGCGACAATGTTGCTCATGCGATAGTTAAATCCGAGCTCACTATGCTGGTAATATCGTTCAGGGTCGCGGCTCTGAGATGCCCAAAAGCGCACCTTGGCAATACGTTCGTCCGCGTCCGGCAGATTGCAGAGAAGCATACCCCCGCCAGATGTCGTGATAATTTTGTTGCCGTTAAAGCTCAAAATCCCGAAGTCGCCGAAAGTTCCGCACTTTTTGTGCCCATATGTAGCGCCAAGCGCCTCCGCAGCATCTTCCAGTAATACAGCACCATGCTTTTTACAGATTGCAATGATTTCATCTAGCTTTGCAGGCGTGCCATATAGGTGAACCAAAATGACCGCTTTTGCTTTCGGGTATTTTACAAATGCACGTTCAAGAGCTTCGGGCGAGATGTTCCATGTGTCGCTCTCACTGTCAATGAAGACTGGGGTGGCATTTTCATATACAACAGGATTTACAGATGCGGAAAAGGTAAGGGATTGGCAAAGCACAATATCGCCTTTGCCAATCCCTTCGGCGCGAATAGCAAGGTGCATGGCAGAGGTTCCGGAAACCAAGGCTGCCGCGGCCTTCGCGCCTATATATGTACAAATTTCATCTTCAAATCCGGTAACATTGGCTCCAATAGGCGCAACCCAGTTAGTATCAAACGCTTTCTTGATGAATTTTTGCTCGTACCCTTCGTCACTCATATGAGGAGTTGCAAGTGATATGTGCTGCTTGCCAGTATTCATACAAGCCTCCCGATTTTATTTTCAGGTCATGTTCGCAAGCTATACTGCGGTGAATTTTCATACTCAGCACGTCTATGTTGCTATTAAAGTGACGTACACAAGTTAACCGGATTGCTTCCAGCCGAGCAGCTTGTGCGTTCATACTTATTGGTGAGATATCACTCATACAATGATATGTCACCAAAACTATTAATATTCCCGTATTATGCGGTGTTGCCCTAGCAAAACATAAATCCAGCCTTTAATTGTTTCCAATTAAAGGCTGGATTTATGACAATATACGCAACCGCAGCTCATCGCTGGAAGAGCAGCGTATGCACAAAACTGAAAATCCGAAAGGCTTAGAGGCGATATAAAATTAAGAATTAGTTGTTAGCAACATCGAATTCTGAAATTTTACACCACGATTGTTATACGGTTCCGTCCGTCTTCCTTGGATTTGTACAAAGCCACATCGGCTTTTTTAATCATTTGCTCTGGGGAAGGCTTTCCACTAATCTCGGAAATTCCTACGCTTACAGTAACGCAGTAAGGGCTTTCATTCTCCGTACATTTAAGAGAGTCCATAAACTTATTGAGAATCTCCTGAGCTTCCGCTTGTCCGACTGCCAATATACCGAGAAACTCGTCTCCTCCCCAGCGAGATGCAAGTCCATATCCGCTGATAGCGGTTTGAAGTTTTTCTCCGACCATTGCAAGGACTGCATTTCCGAACATGTGGCCATATGTGTCGTTGACTTTTTTGAAATGGTCAATATCCAGCATGAACAAGGTCCTTTTTTCCTTGTGATGCTTTCGGACAAATGTTTGATATTGTTTTAAAAATAGCTTTCTGTTAGATAGTCCAGTCAGATCGTCTGTGTTTTCAATCCTCATTATGAGTAGATTATAATATGAAAAAACAGCCGTTGTGACAATAATGCAGGCAGCAAGGGAAATGAGCATCAAAAGCACATTTTGCGTGATTCTCTCTTGGAAGACACTGCTAATCGAATTCGTTTTCATTTCAACAACTAAGTACCAGCCGAGTGTGTCGTTATACTTTGTAATCAGACATTCTCGTTCTTTGCCGGAGGTAAACCACTGCAGTTCAGCCTTTTCAGACTTGTTCAGCACAATATTTTCACTGATTCCTGTGCGCTCCGATAAATCTTCCTCGTTAATAAAAATATTTGTGTTGCCTGAGAAGGAGTTTTCAGCACCTCCATGATTGATGATATATACCTCCAGACCGTAGTCTTGTGCATACGACTGAATTGTATTTTCAATTAAGTCTATCTTAAGACCAACACCGATCACACCCAAGGGTTTACCGTCGATTCCATCTACTCTGAAGTTGACAAATAAGCTGACGTCGTTGTTGTCTGCTTCGTTAGTATCGACCTCTAAATCGTATTCCTTACCGGATTCCAGAAAGTTAAAGTACCATATATCGTGTTCATCTTGTTCTGACAGGGTTTTGTTGAAACCGTCCTGATAATAATAGTGTCCTGTCTGCGAAGAAACGCAGAATACTGTCGTATATCCGTACTTCGTTTGATATGCCTTCAGATAATTATATAACTCTTTAAGATATGCATCGTTTCCACTGTTTTCCGGCTCCTCAAGAAACCATGCTTTCAGGAACTCGTCGTTTGCCATAGTTTTAGATACCATCACCGGCTTGGACATGGAGCTATCAATTTGCTTTGAAATATTTATATCGGCAAGATTAACAATGCTTTCGAGTTGATTTTCAGCCAGATCTTGGTAAGTCCTTGTGTCTTTATAAACGATTGCGGAAAACCCAGCCACGATAGCAAGAATAATTATCATGTTACTGATCAGTAGCGTATGTTTTTTCAATACTTGACGCCTCCCGGTACATTTAGCTATCAGCGTGCGCGATAAGTTTACGGCTCTCAGTTGTGCCAGATTTCCGTACAGCATATTTAGTTAACTTTACTCTGTCTAGTCAGAATAGTCAATAACATCAGACTCTCTGATGCAGCCATATTTTTAACTGCGGTTTTATGTACAGTAAATTTATAAAACATAAACCCCTGTAACCATTATGCACTGAACCAAGAAAAACGGACATTGTAAGATAGCCCCCAATTGTAGGATAATAACTACGATTGGGGGCTGTACATAATATGTCAGAAAAGAAGA